>NZ_JBLIED010000001.1:0-434608 GCF_047632955.1 Psychromonas sp.
GTTTGATGTTCATAGAAACTTCACGACGTAAATCACCTTCAATGGTGAACGTAGCTACTTCTGTACGAAGAGCTTCGATTTGTGTTTCATCCAGATCTTTAAGCTTTGTTGATTCAGCAATACCTGACGCAGCACAGATTTTCTGTGAGCGAGTTTTACCGATACCAAAAATTGCAGTTAATGCAATCACAGCATGCTTATGATCAGGAACGTTAATGCCAGCGATACGGGCCACTATGCACTCCTTAAAAGTTAATAATTCATTTGCGAAAAGCCCGGTAGGATACTCGACAAATGAAAATGAGAAAAATTAGTTTAACTATTATTGGCTAAACTATTGGAATCCAAAATCGATCTTAGCCTTGGCGTTGTTTATGCTTTGGCTCTACACAGATAACTCGCACCACACCGTGACGCTTGATAACTTTACAGTTACGACAGATCTTTTTAACGGATGCACGAACTTTCATTGCAACACTCCGAAATCGAAATTAAAGTGTCTGTGATTTTATTAAATCGTCACAAACACAAATTATTAAAATAACCACAAAACTAAATTACTGACTTTGTTTTTTTAAATAAAAAAGTAAAAGTGTAACTAGTGGACATGGGCGCAATAATATAGCAAATATGAAACACTTATACGAGTAATAATTGATTCAAGATGATTAATATAGTGATGATTAGTTGAAATAACTCACCGGAAGTTAGTTTTCTGCTCAATATTCACAATATTGTTTGTTTATAAGCAGTAGGTAAAATAAAAAATCTTAACTTATTTTAATCTGTGCAGGGAAAATTATCATAAAAAGGCGGCCCAATCTGGCCACCATCATTGAGAATAGCAACGGACTCATTCAAAGAACGCTGCTATTCTGCCTGACAAAAGAGCTGAATATTTATCATCATCTTTTGCGCAGTGCGATTATTTTTCCGGTTCTTCGTCACGGACAAATTTTATTTTATCAAAGCCCATTCTGGCAAATTCAGTCAGACGGAAATTTTTTGCAATTCCCTGACCGCGACAACTCATTGCCAGCTGTTTTTCCATTGCGAAAAAGCTTTTTAAATCGACGCCTTCAGCATCTGCAACTGCTTCATACATATCATGAAATTGATTGTAGGTGAATTGAATCGTCTTAAGCTTACCTTTAAATACATATGTTACTTGTCTTGCCATTGTTAAACCTTAATGTTTTATGTTGGTGTGGTTTTTATTTGAGCGCTAATAACTTAACTAACCAAGCGGAAATATCTGTAATTTGCGCGCCGCAAACGCAGTGCTCCATTGTATAACTTTTATAACTTGGTTGAAATCCCATTTCGGTTAGCGAGCTTAATGCCTGCTTACCTAAGCTCGGATCCACAACAGGATCCTGACTGCCATGCATGATCATAATATTAATGTGTTTATTTGCATCGCTTATTTGAATGCTTTCTTTAGTTGCAAAATAGGTAGACATTGCCAGTAGCCCGGCTAAGGGTTTTGCATAGCTTAATGCAGTCTGATAAGCCACTGCGCCGCCTTGAGAAAAGCCGGCGATGACTATCCTGTCGGCAGGGATCCCACGTTCAACTTCTCTGTCTATTAATGCTTGAATTTTTTTGGCAGAACTGTTTAAACCGCTTAAGTCAACCTGACGTTCGATGCTCATCTGCAAAATATCGTACCAGGCAGGCATCTTTAAACCACCATTAATGGTAACGGGTATTGATGGTGCGTGAGGAAATATAAAACGAACAGCTAATGCTTCCGGTAAAGATAACTGCGGAACAATGGTTTCAAAATCATGTCCGTCTGCGCCCAAACCATGTAACCAGATAACCGCGGCATTGGCTGTTAATTTGGGTTGTACTTCTACACAAGGTAAATAAGTCATAAAGTTTATTCTTTAAAAGAAAGGATTGATAATATAACAAGGTTATTACCATAAAAATACTTTTTGGTACTTAGGGGCTGTTTATCTTTAGGTGTTTTTTTACTTCGAACCTAATTTTATCGAGTATCAGCTAAGCGTGCAGCATAACCCTGGTTTTTGTTTCCAGTCTGCCGGAGCAATATTTATGGGTAAAACTATTGATTGGTTAAAAGCGTCAGTAGTCACTGTCAGATAACTCTTCTGACAGTGACTTTTTTTCGTCTTTATTTGTTCATAAATCCCTTATCTTGAAGAAATTTCATCATGTGCGGTCGCGCTTCTTTTTGCAGCATGCCTGAAATTTGCTCAGTCCAACCCGTTTCTTTTTGATTACCCGTTCTGCTTATATAATATTCTCTAATCTGCTGGTCATAGGCTTCAAGTGCTGCTATGTCGAGCTTATCTGCTTCATCTGTTGTTTTATCTTGTGTGTAACTATCTTGTTTTAGCGTTAATGATAATGGCAGGCGAGGTTTTACTTCAGGATTCTGATCCGGGTAACCCAGACATAAACCAAACACTGGGAAAACCAGGTCAGGTAATGCCAACAGAGATGATACGGCTGCAATCTCGTTTCTCAGTCCGCCAATATAACAAGCCCCTAATCCTAATGCTTCTGCGCCAATCACAACATTTTGAGCGAACAAAGCACAATCGATTGATGCGGTTAATAATTGTTCGGTATAACCGCTTTGCATGGGTACTTTATGAAGTTCACAAGCAAGTTGATGGCGGTGCATATCGGCGCAAAAAACTAGAAACACGGGGGCCTTGGCAACGTAGCGCTGATTACCTGCAAACTGTGCTATTTTCTCGCGTTTTTCCCCTGATGATACCTGAATCACGGTGCAGGCCTGAATGAAACTGGAGGTCGCCGCTGCTTGACCGGAACGGATTAATTCTTCGACAAGGGATTGATCTATCGTAATGTCTTTAAAAGTACGAATCGAACGGTGAGATTGTAATAAATGCATAACATCTTGCATATCCAGTCCTTAAAGTGGGTTCATTTTAGCGTACTCGATTTTACCACACCCAATCAATAATTAAACGAAGCACCACCGGGGATTAAAAATTTAACTCTATTTTTCAAATGCTAATGGCAATTAAGGGAATTGTTTATTGTACAAAATAGTCTATATTTTTTGGAGGTGCAAAGGAAAACATCCATTAATCAAGACTGCAAAGTTAAGCATGAGAATAGTCGGTGTTTAGGGGTTTTACCTATAGCTGCTAGGAAAATTAAATTGCTCCACGCGGTTTATAGCGGTTATTGGGATGACAGCAACGCGATCAACAGGGAAATAGATATGGAAAAGTACACAACTATCCCACAGATGATTCAATATGTTGTAAATACATACAGTAATTATTCTGCCCTGAACTTTAAAAATAAAAGCTATTGGGAAACCATTTCCACGGAAAAGTTTTCTGAAACTATTCGCCGTCTTGCTTTAGGTTTGCACTCACTCGGTATTAAGCCGGGCGATGGTGTTGGTTTAATTGCTAACCCTTCTCCACAATGGGTGATGATTGATATTGCTATCATGGTCAATAAAGCAATTTCAGTGCCGATGTTTGCAAATATATCTTCAGCTCATTTTCAGTTTCAGAGCAAGGACAGTCATGTTAAATATCTTTTCATAGATGACCAGGAATTATTAGCCGATGCGCTAAAACCCCTGCTGCACTCATTCACAAAAATCATCTCCTACCAGCCTCAACGCAGCGCTAGAAATGCCATCAGTTATGAGGAATTATTAACCTTGGGCGATCTGTTATCGGCAAAGCAGCCAAATCTTTATGCGCGCATGAGGCAGGCTGTTGGCCCAAAGGATATCGCCACGGTTATTTATACCAGTGGTTCAACCGGCATGCCCAAAGGCGTTGAAATCACGCATGCAAATCTGATTTCACAAATAAGAGCAACAACACAACTGTTCCCGCTACGCTCTGAAAAAGACAAGGCGCTGACCTGTTTACCCTTGGCCCATGTTTTTGAACGAATGGTTATTTACTTTTATATCTCCACCGGCACGCCGATCTTTTTTGCCGATGATATTAAAAACGTCGGTGAACTGCTCAGACAAGTGCATCCCAGTGTTATTACCCTGGTTCCACGCCTGTTAGAAAAGGTTTATGCGAAAATGCATGCGCGAATAGAGGAGCAATCCGGAATCAAAAAAAATCTTATGTCGAGTGCATTTAAACGTGCGATCTCCAAGCAGCCTGGTGCTCATAGTCTGCTTGATAAGATTTATGACAAACTGATCTATGCAAAATTACGCGAGGCTTTAGGGGGCAACTTAGAGATAGTGATCAGTGGCGGGGCGGCGCTCAGTGAAAGCATGGAAAATTTTTTCAAAAATATCGGACTTAATCTTTATCAAGGGTATGGATTAACCGAAACGTCACCGGTTTTAGCGGCTAACTACCCGGGTAATGTGTGTTACCGAAGTGTCGGTAAGATTTGGCCGGAGGTTGAAATAAAAATTTCCGATGAGCAGGAGATCTTAGCTAAAGGCCCTAATCTTATGAAGGGTTATCACAATAACCCACAAGCTACCCGGGAAACGATCGATTCAGCAGGTTGGTTACACACGGGGGACTTGGGCTACATTGATGAAAATGGATATTTATTTGTTAACGGGCGAAAAAAAGAAATTTTTAAAACATCAAACGGCAAGTATGTCAGTCCCGTTCCTATTGAACAAATGTTATCTGCTTCAGAGCTTATCGATATGGTGGTTATCATTGGAGAAAATAAAAATTTTGTTTCCTGCTTACTTTTTCCGGATTTTGAAAACTTGGCTGCCATTAGAAAAAACCGTGGTTATGGTGATATGAGCAACGGTGATTTTCTTAATTCAAATGAAGTCAGGCAGGAAATTGCGGCTGTTGTTGAAGGTGTTAACAGGCAGCTAGATGAGTGGGAAAAAATTCGTAAATTTAAATTTATAAAACAGCCAATCAGTATAGAAACCGATGAGCTTACTCCAACCATGAAGATTAGACGTCAGGTTATTGAACAGAAATTCAGTGACATTATTAATCAATTTTATGTGGATCAGGACGGTGAGTAATGGGTTATCTATTATCCATTATGAATAAGAGCTTGCAGTAATGGCAATTAAGCAGGGGAATAATATGAAAGAGAGATTAGCAATTGTAGATGGTATTCGCAGTCCATTTTGTAAATCCGGTAGCAGTATGGCGAATATCCTGGCTGACGATTTAGGGGCCGTTATTGTCAAAGAATTGATTGCCAGAACAGACATCGATTTCACCTTAATTGATGAACTAATATTTGGCAATGTCGGTCAACCTGCAAACGCACCCAATATTGCTCGCGTTATCGCCTTAAAAGCAGGGCTGCCGTTAGAGGTTATTGCGCATACCGTGCATAGAAACTGTGCTTCAGGGATGGAGTCTGTCACCACCGGCTTTGATAAATTATTAGCGGGAAACGCCAATATACTGATCGCAGGCGGGACCGAAAGCATGAGTAATTTACCCATCAACTTTAGCAAGAAAATGACCCGGATTTTTGAAAATGTCATGAAGGCTAAATCCATCGGACAAAAATTATCGGCTATTTCAGCATTGAGGCCCGCCGATTTAAAACCCGTTATCGCTATTATAGAAGGGTTAACCGATCCGGTTTGCGGCTTAAGCATGGGACAAACAGCTGAGGTATTAGCCCGTGAATTTGCGATCACTCGGGAGCAGCAGGACAAGTTTGCTCTGCAGTCTCACTTGAAGGCTGCCAAAGCAAATACAGCCGGTTATTTTGCTCAGGAAATTCATCCCATCATGCTACCGCCAAATTACGATAACGTGCAATTTGATGATAATTCTATTCGGCCGGATCAAAGTTTAGCAAAACTCGCTAAATTAAAACCCTTCTTTGATCGGGTTGCCGGCACTGTCACGGCTGCTAACGCCTGTCCCATTACCGATGGTGCCGGTGCGGTATTAATTATGCTGGAAAGTAAAGCCAAGGAGTTGGGGTATTCGCCCTTAGGTTATTTAAAAGAGTACAGTTATGCGGGCTTGCAACCGGAAAGAATGGGATTGGGTCCGGTCTACGCAACCTCTAAACTTTTGAATAAAACCGGTATGTCCATGGCAGATTTTGATCTGGTGGAGCTAAACGAAGCCTTTGCAGCACAAGTGATTGCCAATCAAAAAGCCTTCGCATCGGCTATTTTTGCACAAAAATATTTACACAAAGATAAAGCGCTGGGTGTGCTTGATGATGATCTGTTAAATGTTAATGGCGGCGCGATTGCATTAGGACACCCCGTAGGAGCTACCGGTACCAGATTGATAATTACCATGTTAAATGCCCTGCGCCGCAGTAATAAAAACTGTGGGCTGGTTACTTTGTGCATAGGTGGTGGTCAGGGTGCGGCATTAGTCTTGGAGGTAGAATAATGAATTTTACACTGGATATTTCACAAGCAGGCCCAATGGCGGGTGTTGCAATCCTTACCTTTGATTTTCCGGGCGAACGCATTAATAAGTTAGATTCGGAGGCATTATTAGAGCTTCGGGAAAAAATTGATGATTTGGCAAAAAATAATGCCGTCAAACTGCTGGTATTTCGCAGTGCCAAAAAGGATATATTTATTGTCGGCGCTGATATCAATGAAATTAAAGATCTTGTTAACGAAGAGCAAGCCTATAAAGCAATAAGAACCGGACAGTTAATCATTGATGGTATTTCTAAATTACCTTTTCCAACATTAGCGGTGATAAACGGGGTCTGTCTGGGTGGTGGTTGTGAGTTAGCCTTAGCCTGTACGTATCGCATTGCTACCGATAATATTAACGCTATTATAGGCTTACCCGAAGTCAGTTTGGGTATTATTCCCGGTTTTGGCGGTTGTGTGCGTTTACCAAAACTGATTGGCCTGCAAGCTGCTCTGCAGTTAATACTGTCCGCTAAACCTGTACCGCCTAAAAAAGCACTACGACTCAAATTAGTGGATCATCTTTACAATAATGAGCTTGAAGAAAGTTCAGTGGCTGATTTTATCGTAGGTTTAGTAAATGATGAAAGTTTTGCCAAAGGGTTGATAACACGACGTTCAAAATCCGTGAAGAAACTGAGCCAGAGAATTTTAGAAGATAATATTTTAGGGCAAAAACTGATCTTTAAAAAAGCCAAAGACAATTTGCTGAAAAAAACCAAAGGGCAATATCCCGCGCCGCTTAAGGCCCTTGAAACCATAGAAAAAACATTAAATTTAAAAACAGTAGAAGCCTTAGAGGTGGAAGCACGAGTTGTCTCCGAGCTTGCTGTAAGTGAAATCAGTAAAAATTTAATTCAGCTGTTTTTCACCTTCGAGGCATTAAAAAAAGAAACGGGTATTACTGAAACTAACATAGAGCCGAAAATCATTAATCAGGTCGCGGTGCTTGGCGCAGGCGTGATGGGCGGTGGTATCGCCTGGTTGTTTTCGAAAAATGATATCCCGGTCAGGCTTAAGGATATTGAATGGGATGCGGTCAGTAAAGGTTATGAAACCGCCGCCCATTATTACGGACAATTAAAGAAAGTCCATAAAATTACTGATAATCAAATCCGCGTAAAAATGAATCATATTGCAGGGACAGTTAATTATAACGGTTTTAAAAGAATCAATCTGGCGGTTGAAGCGGTGGTTGAAAATATGGAGGTTAAGCAAAAAGTTCTGGCGGAGGTTGAAGCGCAGCTGCCGGAAGAGGCGATACTCGCTTCTAACACCTCAAGTTTATCGATCACCGAAATGGCGGTAAATCTGCAAAGGCCGGAGAACTTTATCGGCATGCACTTTTTTAATCCGGTTAACAGAATGCCGCTGGTGGAGATTATACCGGGAGAAAAAACCAGCCAGCAGACCATAATCACTCTGGTTAAACTCGCTAAACAGGCCGGTAAAACGCCGATAGTTGTTGCTAACTGTGCCGGTTTCTTAGTCAATCGGATTTTAATTCCGTTTTTGAATGAAGCCGCTTTAATGCTTGAAGAGGGAGGTGTTGTCAGCGAAATGGACGATGCCCTTGAAACGTTCGGCTTGCCCATGGGGCCTTTTGTTTTAGCCGATGAGGTTGGTATAGATATTGGCTTTCATGTAGCTTCAATACTTGAGCAGGCCTACGGCGATAGAATGAAAGTTTCTGCTTTATATACCCAACTTTTTAAAGATGAGAAGTTATTAGGTAAAAAAGCGGGTGTTGGTTTTTACCTGCACAAAGGCAAAGAGAAATCCTACAATGAGGCACTGGATAAGATTATTTATACCTACCGTTTTAAAAACGGGATAACAGCCAAAGCTTTTCAGCCGGACGAAATTGTCGACAGATGTATTCTGGTGATGGTCAATGAAGCGGCCAAATGTTTACAGGAAAATATTGTTAACAATCCAGCTTATCTGGACATGGCTATGATCCTCGGAACCGGTTTTCCGGCATTTACCGGCGGGCTTTTAAAATATGCCGATAATCGCGGCATCGGCAATGTTTGCGATAAATTAAATCAATTAGCGGCTTTATACGGCGAGCGTTTCTTACCTGCCGAGCAGTTAATTGAGAAAGCAAAAAATAATGAGAAATTTTATAATTAGAGCCGGATAGTAAAGGTAGGCAGCAACAGATTGCAGGCCGGCAGGGTATTGATAGAGGGGGTTAATAATGCGTGATGAAAATAATGAACCTAAACAAGAGTCTGTTATAGATACATCTAAAATGAATGCCGAGAAGGCCTCGACCATGAGGATAACCGAAGCTGCTCGAGAAGCAAACAATGAGCAGCCAAGCTTCGCCGGACAGCTATTTATGGGTTCTTTCCAACCGCATCTGTTATTTCCTTTTCCTGTGCAGAGTCTTGAAGAAAAAATAATAGGCGATCATTTGCTTGATAAAGTTTGCCGTTATCTTAAGCAAAACTTAGATCCGGAGTTGGTCGATGCGACCCAAACTATTCCTGAAGAAGTGATTAAAGGAATGGCGGAACTGGGGCTTTTTGCCATGAAAGTACCTAAAGAATATAACGGCCTAGGGCTTTCTCAAGTGAATTATAACCGGGTCATGATAGCCATCTCCTCCTATTGCGGCAGCACCGCCGTATTGCTCAGTGCTCATCAATCTATTGGCGTGCCGCAACCGTTAAAAATGTTTGGTACTAAAGCGCAAAAAGAAAAATACCTGCCTTTATTCAGAGAAGGGAAAATATCTGCTTTTGCCCTTACGGAACCCGAAGTGGGGTCCGATCCCGGTAAAATGGAAACCACTGCAACCTTGAGTGATGACGGTGAACATTATCTTATAAATGGAGTAAAACTGTGGTGTACCAACGGCTTGATCGCCGACGTATTGGTGGTGATGGCCCGTACCGAGGATAAAATAGCTAAGCATGGAGAGCCGATAAAACAAATTACCGCTTTTATTGTTGAAAAGGAGATGCCCGGCATTGAAATAAAACATCGCTGCGACTTTATGGGAATCCGCGGGATTCAAAACGGCGTCATAAAATTTAGCAATGTAAAAGTACCGATAGAAAATATTATTTTAGGTAAAGGCAAAGGATTAAAACTTGCGTTGGCGACGCTTAACACCGGGCGTTTAACCCTGCCGGCTGCCGCTACCGGGATGTCTAAATATTGTTTAGCGGTCGCTCGGGAGTGGGGAAACGAACGCGTGCAGTGGGGACTGCCGATCGGCAAACATGAAGCGGGCTCTAAAAAAATAGCCTTTATTGCCGCCAGCACTTTTGCGATGGAGGCGGTTACTTATTTAACCTCGCACATGGCCGATGATCCTAAATTAGACATTAGAATTGAAGCCGCCATGGCGAAATTGTTTTGCTCGGAACTTGCCTGGAAAGTGATCGATGAAACGATGCAGTTCAGAGGCGGGCGAGGTTACGAAAAAGCCTCATCACTGAAGGCGAGGGGAGAAAAGGCTTACCCTATCGAAAGAATGATGCGTGATACGCGTATCAACCGAATTATCGAAGGCACAACGGATATTATGAAGCTGTTCTTAGCGCGCGAAGCCATGGATCCGCATTTAAAAGTCGCCGCTGAAATATTAAAAAACAATCTTTCCATGGAAAATAAACTCCATGCCGGTGTTAAACTCGCGGCCTTTTATGGCAAGTGGTACCCCACTCAGTGGCTAAACTCTTCGCTTTGGGCCAGCCATACGGATCTCGGTGAATTGTCCAAACATTTCTCCTACGTGGAAACGACTTCGCACAAACTGGCGCGCACGATTTTTCATTATATGGGGCTTTATCAGGACAGGTTAGAGCGTAAGCAAAATATTCTCGGCATTTTAATGGAAATTGGCACTGAGCTGTTTGCGATGGCAACCACCTGCTCCTATGCCAAACATAAAATGGATGACGATCCCGAAGATACCACACCCAAGTATTTAGCCGATGTTTTTTGCTTAAATGCCAAAAGGAAAATAGCCCGTTTATTTGATGATTTAACCGATAATGATGATAAAAAAAGGAATAAATTAGCAAAAAGTGTTTTAAAAGGTGATTTGAAGTGGTTGGAAAAAGGCATTATCTGGACAGATGATTAATTAGCTTTATTACAGCCTAAGTGAAAACTCAAAACGGGTACTGTGTTTTGAGTTTTTTATACTGAATAATTTTAAATTATCACTTTAATAAATTTTTTATTTCCCACCGGAATGGAATTAAGCCATTTTATCTGCACCAAAATAGTGCTTTTTCATAATGAAACAGCTATATTCCCCTTTGAAGTTTCCATTAAACACTAAGCTATTGAATATAAAGTTATTTTTATTCAATAGCTTAGTGTTTTTTTTATGTCCTGCTTTTAAGTGCTTTATATTTGGCTTAATTATTGCTAGATATTAATTATCATGATCCTGTTTATATTTTATTTGTACAAAAAATAATCAGTTGAATGTTTATACTCTAGGGATGGGATTAGATGCACAGAATAGGCGGTTAAAAAAGTGGGGATAAATGAATAAAAAAACACTCATATTCACAGATTTAGATGGCACCTTACTTGACCATTACACTTATCAGACTGACTCTGCAGATAAGACTATTGCGCAGCTTAAAGAAAAAAATATCCCCATTATTCCCAATACCAGTAAAACTCTCGATGAAGTGTTATTAATTCGAGAAGATTTAAAACTTGATAGCCCTTTTATTATTGAAAATGGTGCCGCGGTTTATATACCGGTTAACTATTTTAGCGAACAACCCCTTGGCAGCCGCTTGGAAAATGGATTTTGGGTTAAATCATTTTGTCAAAAAAGAGATTTTTGGCTATCTTTATTAAACTTGAATGCACCACAATTTAGTGCTCATTTTCGCGGCTTTTCACAAATGAGTGCACAGCAACTGGCCGATTTGACCGGGCTCAGTCTAACGGATGCCGGATTAGCTAAACGGCGCCAATACGGAGAGCCGCTTGAATGGTTAGGTGATCAACAATCTCAAGCAAACTTTATTAAACAGATGAAGCTGTCGGGTGCCAATGTACTTGCCGGAGGACGGTTTTTACATATCAGCGGAAATTGTGACAAGGGGCAGGCGCAATCCTGGTTGGCTCAGCAATATAAAATTAATCAAGCTGAACAGGTATTTACGACTATCGCACTTGGCGATAGCCACAATGATACGGCAATGTTAGAAGCCGCTGATGTTGCTGTTTTAGTGCGCTCTCCCGCGCACGATTTCCCAACCTTACAAAGAGTAACCGATGTTTATTTTAGCCGTGAATATGGACCTGCCGGATGGGCAGAATGTTTGCAAAAAATAATTTTTTAAACTGTAATTAAAGGAATGCTTATTATGGCTGATTTTTATCAAAACGGTATTGTTACAACCCTGCATAGCTTGTCTCAACGAAGTAACGAGGATCTGGAGAAAGAATTGTTGGCATTTTCAGCAATAAGGCCGATGGGGCTGATACTACCCTCTTTGTATTCTGAGTTAGAGGGTAAGGCGCTGCCCGCGATCGTTGGACATTTAAGCAAAACAAAATATTTATCAGAAATTGTGATCGGCCTGGACAGAGCTGATGAGGCACAATATCGTCAGGCCTTGAAGTTTTTCAGCAAATTACCCCAGCAGCACAGCGTATTATGGAATGACGGCCCACGATTACAGGCAATAGATGCCAAGCTGCAGAAATTGGGTCTTGCGCCCAAAGAGTTAGGCAAAGGGCGTAATGTCTGGTATTGCATGGGTTATACCTTAGCGACGGGCAGAAGTGAGTCAGTGGCATTACATGATTGTGATATTTTAACCTACGACAGAAAACTTCTGGCGCGATTACTTTATCCGGTTGCCAATCCGCAATTCAATTATGAATTCTGTAAAGGTTTTTATGCGCGAGTAGCAGACGGGAAAATTAACGGACGCGTTTCCCGGTTATTGGTTACTCCTTTGGTTAAAGCCCTGCAAAAAACCGTTGGGCATCACGATTATTTGACGTTCATTGATAGTTTTCTTTATCCGCTTGCCGGTGAGTTTTCATTTCGCCGCGATGTATTAAATGATTTGCGTATTCCAAGTGATTGGGGATTAGAAATCGGTGTACTCTCTGAAATGCATCGTAATTACGCCAGCAACAGGATTTGTCAGGTGGATATAGCGACCAATTATGATCATAAACATCAAGCGCTGTCTCTTGAAAACAGTAACGCTGGATTATCAAAAATGTCCGTTGATATCACTAAAGCATTCTTTCGCAAACTAGCAACCCAAGGGGAAATTTTTAGTACTGAGAATATTCGAACGCTTAAAGCCGCCTATTATCGAATCGCCCTGGATTACGTGGAGATGTACCACAATGATGCAGTAATGAACGGTTTGAAGCTGGATATTCATAGTGAAGAAAAAGCGGTGGAAATGTTTTCTGAAAATATTATGACGGCAGGTCAACAATTTTTAGATAACCCGATGGAAACCCCTTTTATCCCTTCATGGAATCGGGTGGTCAGTGCAATACCCGATGTCTTAGAGCAACTTAAAGAGGCGGTAGAATTAGATCAAATTGAATTCAGTAATTATTAATTAACATTAAAAGGATATGTATGTCTGATTTTAAGCGCAAATCAAAATCATTAAAAAATTTACAAAAGAAATTAAATCAACAGCTGAGCAGTATCTATAAGGATATTGAATTAGCAGATACTTTTGAGGAATTAAGTGATAAATTAATGCATTTGATGGGTCTGGATCAGACATGCTATTTACCCGTTGCGGCTCAAAATAAGTGGTCAGAACGGGATGTTATTTTGATCACTTATGCAGACAGTCTGCTGGAAGCGGATAAAAAACCGTTAGCCACACTGCAGCACTTTATTGATAAATACTTAGGTAAAAGCATTAACAGCGTGCATATCTTACCTTTTTTCCCCTATAGCTCGGACGACGGTTTTTCCGTCATTGATTATTCAAGCGTTAATGAATCCTTTGGTGACTGGAGTGATATTCAAGCGATTGCCAAGGACAGGCGCCTGATGTCAGATCTGGTGATTAACCATTGTTCCAGCCGCAGTGCCTGGTTTCAAAATTTTATTAAAGGGGAGGGGGTAGGGCATGACTTCTTCTACACCGCAAACCCCGATGATGATCTTTCTAAGGTGGTACGTCCGAGGACCTCAGATCTTTTAAATGAAGTTCAAACGGGCAAAGGTGTGCAGCATGTTTGGTGTACTTTTAGTCATGATCAGGTTGATTTTGATTTCAGTAATCCAGCGGTATTGGAAAGCTTCGTGACTATTATTCGTCAGTATCTGGATATGGGGGTCAGGATTTTCCGTCTGGATGCGGTCGCTTTTTTGTGGAAAAAAGCAAATAGTGAGTGTATTAATTTGCCTGAAACTCACACCGTTATTCGCCTGCTTAGAACCTTGATTGAACATGCACAGCCTGATGCGATTATTATTACTGAAACCAATATCCCTAATGTCCAAAATTTAACCTATTTCGGTAACGCCAATGAAGCGCATGCCATTTATAATTTTGCATTACCGCCTTTATTGGTTCATACCCTGGTCAGTGAGGATTGCAAACATCTTAAGCGCTGGTTGATGAGTATGCCTCCCGCACAAAATGGCACCTGTTATTTCAATTTTATCGCTTCCCATGACGGCATCGGTTTACGTCCCGTGGAGGGATTATTAAGTGACCAGGAATTAAATACACTGGCGGTGACGCTGGAGAGTTTTGGCGGGAAAACCTCCTGGCGCACCACGGATCAAGGCCAGCAAAAACCCTATGAAATTAATATCGCCTTATACGATGCCCTGCAAGGTACCGTTGAGGGGGAAGACAAACTGGGATTCTACCGGTTTATTTGTGCTCACGCGATCATGCTTGGTCTGGAGGGGATACCTGGAATATACATACACAGTCTGTTAGGTACCAGAAATGACTATGAAAAATTACAAAACACCCAGCATAATAGAGCCATTAATCGTCATCGTTGGGACTACAATGCCTTAGAAGAAAAATTATCCGGGCATCCCGATCACCATAAAAATGTTTTATCCGAGATGAAGCATTTAATTAATATACGTATAAAACAAAAGGCATTTCATCCTAACGCAACGCAATTTACACTGCATTTAAAAGAGCAGTTATTTGGTTTTTGGCGACAAAGCCAGGACCGGGCACAAAGTATTTTTTGTATCAGCAATGTCAGTACAAACACCTTAGATCTGTCTCTTAGTGAATTGAACTTGATTATTACTGAAAATTGGTATGAATTGATCACCGGCGCTAAAATCGCACCTTCGCAATCAACCATTAGCTTACTGCCTTATCAAACGTTGTGGATAAGTAATCTTGATATGGATGTTTGACTGGCAGTCGCCTCATAAAAACCGGCTTATTCGAGAGATAAGCCGGTTTTTGAATAAATAGGCTATTATTTTAATATTCTTTATTCGCTATGAGGTCCATTCAAACGTGCCGACGGAAGATTCGGAATTTTTAAAACTCAGAAAATTAATGGTCAGCGAACAAATTGAAAAGCGGGGCATTACCAGCAGTAACGTCTTAAATGCGATGAGGACTGTTCCCCGGCTCTGTTTGTGCCGTAACAACGTTTACATGAAGCCTACGCTGACTATCCTTTGCCGATTGGATTAAATCAGATTATCTAGATTGTCGCGCTAATGATAGAAACGCTGGAATTGGAAAACCATCATAAGGTTCTGGAAATTGGTAGCGGTTATCAAACGGCATTATTAGTTGAAATAGCGGCTCAAGTCTACAGCATTGAAATAGTCCCTGAATTAGCTGAGCGCTTTCGGAAAATATTAGAGCAACTGAACTATCAGAATATTCATCTTAAATGTGGTGATGGTTTGACGGACTGGGCAGAGCAGACTCTCAGAATTTATATCACATTATTCGAAAATCAGACAATAAAAGAGAGCAGCAATTACTGGAGCCGGTAAGGTTTGTTGCCATGACTGGCAAAGTTGAAAAAAACAACCGTTTTACCCAACTGCCCGACTAAGCTAATTTAATAAAACGTCGGAATAAGACCGCGAATACCGTCAATAAACATCTGCACTGACATAATAAGTAATAACATCCCCATCAGTTTTTCTAATGCGCTTAACCCTTTTGTCCTTAATAGCTTGTATAAATAGGGCGAACACAATAATACCACTGCGGTTAATAACCAGGCAATAAGCAGTGACAGGAATAATTCTCCCGTATGCTCAGTATTCGTTTTGGCTAATACTAACAGGGTGGCAAGTGCCGCAGGGCCGGCAATCATCGGCATGGCAATGGGCACAATTAACGGTTCGTTGGAATCTTTTGTGGTAAATAGATTTTCCCCGTTAGGCGATGGGAAAATCATCTTCAATGAGATAATAAAAAATATAATGCCGCCTGAAATAGTGATCGATTGTGGTTCTAAATGAAACAGGCTTAAAAATTGCTTACCGAAAAATAGAAAAACCACTAAAATAAATAAACCAATCAGCATTTCTCTGATAATTATTTTGGTATGTCTTTGTTTATCTACGTTTTTCAGAATACTTAATAGCAACGGGATATTGCCCAAGGGATCTAAAATAAAAAACAGTAATATCGCTGTAGACAGTATTGGGAAGGTGCTTTCCATATAAATTTTTCCTTGAAATCCATTTTGGCACTATGTGTAATATCACTTTTTAAAACTCAGTTTCTAGCAATATTATTTAGGATTAAATTTTATCATAGCGTATTAATCTTAACAAAATATTCACCTTTCCCGGTAAAATTTTTTTTCCTAATTGATGGCTAAAAATTAGCGTTCTGAAAATAATTAATGATTTGTATTTGATCGTGCCTAACGATAACTTATTATGTGTAATAGTTGCTGATAGTTATGCTCTAAATGTTAGATTAAGAAAATAATAAAAATACAGGAAATTGATATGATTATTGATATTAAACCGCTTGGCCTTTCCGAGCGGGGGGCTTGTCCAGAAACCTACAGTTTTGGAACTGATTTTTCTGACCATATGTTTAGTCAAAATTTTGTTCAAGGTGGCGGTTGGGAGAAAGCTGAAATTACCCCTTATCATGCATTAACACTTGATCCTTCCGCGGCTGTTTTTCATTACGGACAGGAAATATTTGAAGGTTTAAAGGCTTACCGCACCCCCGATGGAACGGTTAATTTATTCCGTCCTAGTGAAAATTTTAAACGTTTTAACCGTTCAGCTAAAAGAATGGTGATGCCCGAAGTTGATGAACAATTCCACTTAAAAGCACTTAAAACACTTATCGCGCTTGATCAAAATTGGATTCCGGATCAAGTGGGATCCTCTTTATATATTCGCCCGACAATGATTGCGACGGGTAAAAAACTGGGTTTAGGCGCAAGTGATTCATATCTTCACTTTATTATCACCGGACCTGCCGGAGCTTACTTTAAGGGTGGGTTTCAGCCAGTATCGGTTTACATTGCGGACCAGTATCGACGTGCGGTCGTAGGCGGTGTTGGTGAAGCTAAGACCGGTGGGAATTATGCTGCTAGTCTGTATGTTTCAGAAGACGTTGCAAAACTGGGTTACTCGCAAGTACTTTGGTTAGATGCCGTGCACGGTAAATATGTTGAAGAAGTTGGCGCCATGAATATCTGTTTTATTTATGAAAACAAACGCATTGTTACACCGGCTTTAAGTGGCAGTATATTACCCGGTATTACCCGTGATTCTATTCTTAAACTGGCTCCTGCGTTGGGATTTGAAGTCAGCGAAGAACGCTTGGATATTGAGCAGATATTAGACGATATAAAAAGCGGTAAAATAACCGAAGCATTTGGTTGTGGTACAGCTGCGGTTATCTCTCCGGTTGGTAAACTGTGCTGGAAAGGCACAGATTATGTGATTAACAATAATCAATCAGGCGAGATTTCCAAACAATTATACGATGAGCTGACAGGTATTCAATACGGCACACGTGAAGACCGTTTTGGTTGGATAGAGAAAGTTGAGATAGACGTTACTACTGCAGTTTAATTGTTAATTTAAAAATTAGCTTTACGCGCAAGAGAACAAAAAAGCACATTAAGTGATTGATATTTAAATCTCTTAATGTGCTTTTTAATATATGCGGCAGAGCATCAGCTCTGTTGATATTGCTCGTAATCACTTGCCTTAGAGAGTTTATAATTCAGTAAAACAATCATGATAATTATTATTACGCCTGCAATATTCACAAAATGATCCGGCATTAATAAAGCAAAGGCAGATAACAGTAGTAAAGCCCGGTTATGAAAAGCCAATTTTGTCACCAATCGTCCTTCTAGACTGCCCGCAACTGCAACAATTAAACCTATGGTTAAAACGATGGAGATTACAAATTCAGTGTTTTTACCCTCCACCCAAATAAGACCGGAAAATGCCATCATGATGGGAATAATCAAAAATCCCTGAGCTAATTTAAAGGCTTGTACAGCGGCCTTCATTGGAGAACAATTTGCTATACCGGCCGCCGCAAAAGCTGCTAATGCGATTGGAGGTGTGACATTGGATGTTTGTGATAACCAAAATACAATCATATGCGCCGCTAATAAACCTACCCCGAGTTCAGTCAAACTCGGTACCGCCATAATCGATAAAACGATATAAGCGGCAGTCACCGGTAAGCCCATCCCTAACACCATTGCAGCAATCGCAATGAGGCCTAATACGGACCATAAATAACCACCGGACAGGGCCATTAAAAATTGGGTGAATTGTAACCCTATACCCGTTTGGCCGACAACGCCCACCACAATACCCGCAGTGCCGCAAGCCACTGAAATAGGCAGAGCAAGTAATGCACCTTCTTTCATGCCTTGGAAGAACAATGGAATACTAATGCGACTGTGTTTTCTGCACATGGCTGCGACCAAAATTGCAACACAACCTGCAATGCCTACCAAGATAGGTGAATAACTCATTAACAGCAGGGTGGTAATAAACAGCAACGGCAGTAAAAAATGCCAACCATTTTTCAATACCATTGATATTTTTTCAGTTATTTCCATTCCTTTTAGCCCTAATTTGCAGGCCATTAAATGCACATAGAGCAGGGTACAGGCAAAATACAAGATAGCCGGAGCAATAGAGACTAATAGTATTTCACTGTATGGAATACCGGTGAATTGTGCCATAACAAATGCACCAGCCCCCATAACCGGAGGCATGATTTGTCCGCCGGTTGATGCTGCTGCTTCAATACCGGCTGCTTGTTCCGGTTTATAACCGAGCTTTTTCATCATTGGAATGGTTAAAGCGCCGGTTGTCACCGTATTGGCTATGGCTGAACCGGAAATAGATCCCAGTGCTGCGGAAGCAATCACGCTGGCTTTGGCAGGTCCTCCCCGATATTTCCCTGCAATTGAAAACGAGGCATCGATAAAGAATTTTCCCGCACCGCTTACCTGTAAGAACGCACCAAACAATACAAATATAAAGACCACGCCAGCTGCTATCGCTAAAGGCGCACCGTATATGCCATTGGTTGAATAAATATGGAACCTGACGATTTCCTCAATAGAGAATCCTTTACTGGCGACATTAGAAGGTAAAATATCGCCGAATAGTGCATACAGTAAAAAGGTAACGGCAATCAACACCATCACCATGCCAACGGTCCGGCGTGTTGCTTCAAGCAATAGCAGCACAATAATCAGACCGGATAATTGGTCAAGTGTTGTCAAACCATCCAGTAAGAAACTGATATCGTCATAATCGAATGAAACAATATGGTACGAAGCCCAGGTGATCGCAATAATACAAAGCAGATCGATGCTGCGTCCAAACAGGTATTGAAATGAAGAGTGCTGGGATTTTATAAGGGGTAAGGTAAAAAACACTAAAATCAGGACCCAGCTTAAATGGATGGGCCTGAATACCGGCGCGGATAAATCCGCGGTAATGCCCTGCCAAATTTGAAATACAGATAACGAAATAGCCGCAAATGCGGCTATTAATAACACTTTATCCGATATCAATTTGCACATTTTAGTCGTTGTGTTCATGATATTCTCCACGTAAAACGCTTTACATGTTTTCTCTTAAATATTTCAATGCACCGGGATGCAATTCTATTCCTTTTAATCTGTCCATATTCTCAAGGGTTGTAAATTTGGTCACACTGATAACTTGATTGATCTCTTTCATATGCTCAAAAGCAATTTTAGTCATTTTATAGGCAAGCTCGGTATCAAGATTTTTGTTGACGACTAAAATATTCCAAACAGCCGGTGCATCAAAGGCGTTAACATTTTGATAACTATTAACCGGGACATTGATAGCCTGATAAGAAGGGTTGCTGTCGGAAACTATTTTTAGCTCTTCAGCTGTGAAGGATAAGATGCGAATGTCATGGGTGAAAGCCAATTCAGTAATTGCACCAACGCCAATGCTGCCGACAATCACGCCTGCATCGATTTGACCCGCTGAGATTGCCGTTGTTGTGGCGGTATAATTTAAAGATTGAGCGTCGATATCTGACTCATCAATACCTAAGGCGGCAAGAATATTGGTTGAGCTGACACGGGTACCCGAACCCGGCGCACCTAAGGAAATTCGCTTGCCTTTGAGATCCTGAATGGATTTTATATCAGAGTCAGCTGCAACAATAAACTGTACAACGTTTGGATACAGTGCAAATAAGACCGAAACATCCATTTTACGGGGAAAAGGTTTCACTCCCTGATATGCCTGCAGTACAACATTACCCATGGCAATGCCGGCAAGTTGTTTATTGGCAGATACTTTAATGGTATTTTCCACCGATGCCGCTGTTACTTCTGCGCGCATATCAAAATCATCAATATTTTCACTCCAAATTTTAGCAAGCATTCCACCTAATGGGTAATAAGTGCCGCTTTGGCTACCTGTTCCTATAGTGTAATTCTCAGCCACGGCATTGAATGAAAATAGACAAGCTAAGCTTATTCCCAGTATTCCCTTTTTGATTACATTTTGCATTATCATTACTCCATTATAGATGTTAATAACTTGCTAAGGATTTGTTGCGAATCTCACTTTAGCATTGAACCCGTTATTTAACCTGCGACATTAGGCGAGCTATGTCGCAAAATCAGCAACCTAGCCAGTCCATTCTGATTTTTTGTTCGATAACCAAAATAATAGGCATTATATTTATCAACAGACTTAATCCAACCCGGCTATAGGTATTATTAACGTGGAAGCAAAAATACCGAAAAAATCATCAGATCAGGATCTAGTGGCTCAAAACATTATTCTAATGTTACAGGAATATATAGATTTTCTGGGCTTCAAACCTGCTGTTCATTTTGAGCTGGAGGGCTGTATAAGAGCACCTCAACCCGGCTTTTCTATTGACTACCAGAGAATCAACGCACGCCTTAAGACGCATCATATCGAAGGGGTATTAGTGTCTGAATTTTGGCTCAATCAGTGGGAGTATGTGTCGAATTTTTCACAGCAAACCCCCTTAAAGGAAGCGCAAAATTTAAGCTATGTCATCAAATATTTACCATTCTGGTTTGCCGAGCAGGGGGTTGTTCAAACTTATATAAAACCCGTGGTGTGGGCAGGTGATCGGGGCAGATTAGTTGCCGGCAGTGAAAAAATATTCAGCGCACAAACGGCCGCTGTGCATATTCCCAATGCAATACAGATAAATATTAGCGCATTGAATACTCAGGGTGAGAATATAATCGCGGATGCCGGTTTTGGCGAATACCTGCAGCAGTGTTTTTTAGAGAGCAGTTTAAACTGTGCGCTATTATATTTACCGGAGCCCGAGGCCTATCAAAGATTGTTATTAAAAACGCATTTTGGTTTGGCGCAGGAATTGTGTTCACCCTGTGATATTTCCGGAGGGCACCAGGGCAGCATTGCTCTGTACAAGCAGTTCGGCAAACATAATCAGGAGATGGGGGTAACGCCTCTGATATACAGCGCAAATAATGAAGTCTTAGTGACCCAAAAAAATTGGCGAATGAGTGCCAGAATTGAGCATAGATTGGGCGCCTCAAGTGTTTTTTATAACCCCTTTTACAATGTTATTTTTGCATTATTGAACTTAATTGATGCTTTGCACGTATATAAAAGTCAATCCTGTATTAAGTTATTAAAACCGCTGAGTAATAACAAAAAATTACCTCGGAGCATTTTCCCCTACGATAATAAGCCGGGAGCATTATGTTTATTTCGCCAGGACACCTGGTTTGGCGATTCAATCGATAGCGTTTATAAATTTTCAAACTTTAATAATATTACGCTACCCGATATCCTGCATGATAGTTCTGGCAAAGCATTACAGGCTGAAATTATTACAAACTATCAGCAGGGTCTATTTTTTGGTAATTCTCTATCGATATTAAGTGATTAGCCGATGACCATAAAGCAATTAAAAACCCCCTTACTGAGCGGCACATGCGCTCAACAGAAACGGGCTGAATTAAAGCACTATTATGCTAATACCGTGCACACCTATCAGTCACTGTTTAGCTTAATCGATAATGATAATGCCTATTATTTAAGACCGGAACCGTTACGCCATCCGCTAATTTTTTACTTTGGGCACACGGCGACTTTCTACATCAATAAGTTAATGTTAGGTAAATTTATAAATAAACGCATCAATCCAAAGCTTGAGGCTATCTGCGCAGTGGGTGTTGATGAAATGAGCTGGGATGATCTTGACAGTAGGCATTACGATTGGCCTAAGGTTGATGAGGTTGTTGAGTATCGGCGCCAAGTTTTTACTCTGGTTAATAACCTAATCGATACTATGGAGATTAGTTTACCCATTTGTAAAGGCTCTCTAGCCTGGATTATTTTGATGGGCTGCGAGCATGAGCGTATTCATTTAGAAACTTCTTCGGTGATCATGAGAATGTTGCCGCTTAATGATTTGACAGCCCATCAAGATTGGCCTGCTTGTGATTTAGTTGGTACAGCTCCTGAAAATAAATTATTGACTGTTGATGGTAAAACAATCACCTTGGGCAAACCCGGTGAGGATCAAACCTATGGTTGGGATAACGAATACGGACAGTTGAAAGTGGCCGTTGAACCATTTAAAGCCTCACAATTTTTAGTATCGAATGGCGAATTTATTGAATTTATGGAAGCGGGTGGTTATCAAAATTCAGCCTGTTGGAGTGAGGAGGGCCAACAGTGGCTAGCATTTAAAGGGGCCAAAATGCCAAGATTCTGGCTGAAAAAAAATGATCAATATTGGCAGCGTAATTTATTAAATGAAATTCCACTACCCTTAAATTGGCCCGTTGAAGTCAATTATTTAGAAGCCAAAGCCTTTTGCAACTGGAAAAACAGCTGCACTGAACATTATATTCGTTTGCCGACTGAAGCAGAATGGTACTGTTTACAAGAAAGGGCCGACAGCGACCTTATTAACGGCCAGCAAGCGCCGGGTAATATTAATTTAGCTTATTGGGCGTCTTCATCACCTGTTGAGCAATTTTCGGGAAACAATTTTTTTGATCTGTTTGGCAATGTCTGGCAGTGGACTGAATCGGCGATAGACGGTTTTGAAGGATTTCAGGTTGACCCTCTTTATGATGATTTTTCAACTCCGACCTTTGACGGCCAACATAACCTGATTAAGGGAGGATCATGGATCTCCACGGGTAACGAAGCACTGAAACATTCCCGTTATGCCTTTCGTCGTCATTTTTTTCAGCATGCAGGATTTCGTTATATTGAATCGACTTCACCCACCCTCCCGACTATTCCTGTTAACGAATATGTCTCAGATAAAACTATCTGTGCTGAGTTGGAGGCACATTTTGGTGAAGATTATCTAGGATTGGGTAACTATTCCGTCACCCTGGCGGGTTATATACTTGAGCAGTTAAATCGTTTTTCAATACCAAAAGGCAAGCTGCTTGATTTGGGTTGCAGTGTGGGACGCTGCAGTTTTGAGTTATCTCCTTATTTTAAAGAGATCGACAGTGTCGATTTTTCTGCTCAGTCAATTCCCTACCCAGTGCAATTACAGCAGGGGAAAACGGTCCGTTATGCGCTTGAAAAAGAAGGCGAGCTGGTTGATTTTAAATCAATTAATTTAAATTCTGCCGGGTTGAATGAAAGCTACCGGAATATTCATTTTAAACAGGGGGACGCGAGCAACTTAAAAACTACATTTGGCGATTATGATGTGATCATTGCACAGCAGGTGCTTGAGCTGCATTATGATCCACAGGGGTTTTTAGATAATATCTCAAGCTGTTTAAAGAAAGGGGGGATTTTGATACTGGTATCCGCCTATGAGGTTAACCCGCAAATTAATCACGAAAAAAGATTTTCGGGTAAGAAAGTAAATGGTGAAAATCTGACTGGATTTGACGCAGTTCAACAACGTTTATCAGAACAGTTTTTGTTCGTTGCCAGCAACAACATAACCAAGTTGTCATATCATTGTGCCCGTAAATTTACGGTCACAAATCAACATATTACACTATGGGAAAAGTTAGTTTAATTGATTGGAAATTGATTATTTATGAAACATTCAGGGAAGAAGAGTGTAGTGGTTAATATAATACCAAAAGAACTAAAAAGGTGAGCACCCTTACTGGTTAAAATCATCCCTAACTGCGTTGTGAGTTTTATTCAGAACATCCTGTTCTTCACCACTACGTGGTCAGTTAAAGCTGTTCAAAATCGTTCCATACGATTTTGTGAAGTGAGAACAACTCTCTCCTGCAACTCACGTCTTATTAGTGCTGATTTTTCCTTCGCAATCATTGATAACTTCATTAATTCTTTTGCTATAAGCTAAAAAAATAACCTCTAGCAAGTCAACTTGCTGCGAGGTTGATTTTATAATAGTAAAAAATGGCTTGGTTAATAATTGATTATTAACCAAACTCACCACTGACATAACCCTGAGTTCTTTTATCAATTGGGTTACTAAACAGCTCTGCGGTATCTCCGTGTTCAACTAACTCACCCATCCAGAAAAAAGCAGTTTTATCAGAGATTCGTTTAGCCTGGTTCATCGAATGTGTCACGATGACGATGGTGAACTTTTTACGCAACTCATCCATTAACTCTTCAATTTTATGAGTTGCAATTGGATCCAGCGCGCTGGTTGGTTCATCCATCAGGATAACTTCCGGCTCCATGGCGATTGCGCGAGCGATACATAAACGCTGCTGCTGCCCACCCGACAGACCTGTCGCCAGCATATTCAGTCGATCCGACACTTCATCCCATAATGCGGCACTGCGCAGAGACTCTTCTACAATTTTAGAGAGTTGCTTTTTATCTTTCATCCCCTGCGCTTTAAGACCAAAGGCAACATTTTCATAAATGCTCATTGGGAATGGATTGGCTTTTTGAAAAACCATGCCGACACGCATTCTCAAGTCTCTAACATCAATATCTGCATAAATATCTTCGTTTTCAAACTTTACTTCACCGGTGATTGTGACACCGGCGATGAGATCATTCATGCGATTTAAGGTACGCAGTAAAGTTGATTTACCGCATCCGGAAGGGCCAATCAATGCGGTCACCTTGCGCTCGGGAATAATTAATGAAATATCTTTTAATGCATGGTTTTTGCCATAGAAAAGATTCAGGTTGTTGATTTCAAGCTTGTTCATTTTTATGACCTTTATTGAGATGCTTTATTGAGATGCTTTATTGAGATGCTTTATTGTAACGGGTAGCAATGAGTTTGGTGATTAAATTTAAGACCAGCACCAACACAATCAGAACAGTTGCAGTTGCATAAGCCTGATCCCATTCATGCTGAGTAAAGAGCTCCTGGGTTAATTTATACAGGTGCACTGTTAATGTCCTGCCCGAGTCCAGTACCGATTCGGGAATTTTAGTGACCATACCTGCGGTTAAGAATACCGGTGCAGATTCTCCAATAACCCGGCCGATACTCAGGATAACCGCCGTGACAATACCCGGCATAGCACTGGGTAAAATTAAACGCCAAATAGTATATATTTTAGAACTGCCCAGGGCATAACCGCCTTCACGGTAACTCAGCGGCACAGCCATCAGCGCTTCTTCGGTGGTACGGATGATAACCGGTAATATAAGCACCGACAGAGTCAAAGCACCGGCTAAAATGGAGAATCCCAGCCCTAATGTGGTGACAAAAAAGGTCATACCAAACAGACCGTAAACGATTGAAGGAATCCCGGCTAGCGATTCGATACAAAAACGTATTACCTGTACGACCTTACTGCCCGGTTTGGCATATTCGGTTAAATAAATAGCCGTCATGATACCAATAGGGGCCGCAATCGACAGAGTCAGCACAACCATGTAAACCGTTGATACTATCATTGGCCAAATTCCTGATGCTTCGCCAATTCGCGTGTAAGAACTAGTGATAAATTCCCAGGTGACATAGCTTAAACCGTTACTTAAAACGTGCCAAACAACCCATAACAGAAACAGGATAGTAATGGTAGCGGCACACCAGGTTGCTGCTAATAACAACCTATCTTTAGTTTGTCGTTTTAACATTAGTAGGCTCTCTTTTTGTTAATGTATAAAATAGCTGCATTTAACACTATGATAAATACCAATAAAACAATACCTGTTGCATAAAGAGCGCTGGCATGTATGCCCGTTGCATAGGACATTTCCATGGCAATATTGGCGGTCAGCGTTCTTGCCGGCTCCAGTAATGAACCGGGCATGGCAGGGGCGTTACCCATCACCATAATAATGGCCATTGTTTCACCAAGGGCACGTGCAATACCCAGTGCAATCGCCGTTAAAATGCCACTTTTAGCGGCGGGGACAAGTACTTTAAATATGCTGTAGATATGTGAAGCACCTAATGCCAGTGCACCTTCTTTGTAGACCGGGGGCAATGCGCGCAGAGAGGTTTCTGAAATGGTAATGACGGTCGGTAAAATCATAATCGCCAGAACGATAATCCCCGCTAAAATGGTATTACCTGCCGGAATATTAAAAATTACTTCAATAGCGGGGACAATAATCACCAGGCCGAAAAAACCGTAAACAACGGAGGGGATACCCGCCAGCAGTTCAACGGCTGGCCTGACAATATTTGCTAACCATTGTGGCGCAAGCTCTGCCAGAAAAACTGCCGTTAACAGCGCAATCGGTACACCAATAACAACAGCGCCGATAGTAGAAGCTAACGATGCCACTATCATCGGGAAAATGCCAAATAGCGCGGGTGGTAACCATTCATTACCAAATACTAAATCTATAACGCCTGCTTGACGAAATGCAGGGAGACCTTCAGAGAAGAGAAACCAAGCAATAGTGGCTAAAGAGATCACACCGACCAATGCTGAGCAAATAAACAAGAAGTGGAAAAATATTCCTACCCAATCCTGTTTTTTTGTTGAAATGCCATGCGCTGTCCGTGGAATACTTTTATTTCCAATATTCATTATACTGCCTCAGGGTAATACTACTTATTTAATGTTAATTATTACAACAGAAGGCGCGTTTGCGCCTCCCTTATTTTAATTATGAGATTATTTAATGCTGATATAACCTTGCTCTTGAATGATTTTTTGACCCTCGTCGGACATGATATAGTTAATAAAATCGAATGCCGGTTGAGCAATATTCTTTTTATATAATACTATAAAGGGTCTCGAAAGTTTATATTCACCGGAAAAAACATGTGCATTGGTGGCTTTAACTCCATCTATACTAAGCGCTTTTACCGATAATCCATTATCAACAGAGCCTAAAGAAATATAGGCAAGTGCATAAATATTGTTAGCAACCAGTGTTTTAACCATGCCGTTACCATTACCAACCAGTATACGCGGAGAAATATCTGATACTTCTATATTATTGACCCTGCGCTTTAGGTCCAATATTTTTTCGAACTCTTCCCGTGTACCTGATGACACGTCACGCGTTACCACAATAATGGGTTTATCTTCGCCACCTACCTCTTTCCAATTAGTAATTTCCCGACGATATATTTTTTTTATTTCTTCGCGGCTTAAATTTTCAACGGGGTTTGACTTGTTGATGACCATAGCAATGCCATCATGGGCAATGATAACTGTTTGTATATCATCCGTTAATTCGTCATTTTCCAATTCGCGAGAAGACATGCCGAGCATAGTGGTACCATTTTTTACTGCAACAATACCAGCTGAAGAACCAATACCTTGCACCTCTACATTAACACCTGTTTGTTTCTGATAAATCTCGGCTAATACCTCTATAACATTAGAAGCAGAAGTCGAACCCGCCATAGTAACGGTTGTCTTTTCCGATGCAAATGACGCGGGTGACAAAACCATTGCAGCCAATAAACCAATAACTATTTTCATAATAAATTCCATTTGAATCATAGCGGTAAGAATATTCATCTGATTATGCACTATAAGCAGTTAATCTTACAAAATTTTAAATGCAAAAAGAGGAGCATAAGCTCCTCTTTGATTAAGTTCTTTGGAAATTATTTAACCGGGATGTAACCTTCTGCGACAACGATTTTTTGAGCGGGTTCTGATAATAGGTAAGCAATAAAATCACGCGCTTCTTTAGCAACGTCCTTTTTAACTAATAATACGAACGGACGGGCAATCTGATACTTACCGGCAACAATGTTTGCATCTGTTGCTGCAACACCTTCAACTGCTACTGCGCTTAATGAAGCATCTACAGAGCCAAGAGAGATGTAGCCGATTGCGAAAGTATTATTAGCGACAATAGTTTTAACCATACCGTTACCATTACCTACTTGGGCAGTCGGTGTGATAGTAGATACTTTCATGTCTTTAATTTTACGTTTAAGGTTTAAGATGTCCTCAAATGCGCCACGTGTGCCTGATGCCGTATCACGTGTTACTACTACGATAGGTTTGTTTTCGCCGCCAACTTCTTTCCAATTTTTGGTTTCACCGCGGTAAATCTTAGCGATTTGATCTTTAGTTAAGTTCTTAACTGGATTTGAATTATTTACCGTTACAGCAATACCATCACGCGCCATCACAATTATTTCTGTGTCTGCGGTTACTTCACTGCTTTTAACTTCACGAGATGCCATACCTATCATGCTGGTGCCGTCTTTCGCAGCACGAACACCTGCTGATGATCCCGTACCTTGTACTTCTACATTGATACCGGTTTCTTTACTGTATGTTTCAGCCAGCACTTCCATTACATTAGTAACAGAAGTTGAACCTGATACCGTAATCGTTGTGTTTGCATAGGTAAGTGGTGATGCCATCAAACCAATTGCTGCTACTAAACCAAAAACTTTTTTCATAATGAATTCCATTCTATGTAAATAAAAATTGCACGTTGCGTAAATATAATTTAATCAGTGACTACTTCTGTGGAAGCGTCTGTATTGAAACATGTGAATGTGACAGTTTCATTACAGTACTGTAATAAAACATGATTAATTTTATATCTGTTTGTTTTTAAATGTTTTTAAAGTATAAGTTTTAATTCATTTTTATAAAAATGCGACTATTTAGTGCTACTTAGATCATTCTTCTGGATAATATAGAGTGTTGGCTGCATAAAAAAACATTTTTTTTGAGTTTTCGAGATTTCTATCGTAATTTAACTAAATTTTACAAGAAAATATTGTGACAATTAAATATTGTGATGGAACATTAAAACTTAAAAAGTCAAAGGTGTGCTAATAACTGTATTGGGGAGCCGCTCCAGCACAATAAAAAGACAAGCGCATTGTTATCGGTAAATGATACAAAGCTGAATCTGCACCTTTATAAGCTGGTTAGTTATAAGGAATTTGTCTTTTATCCCATAAAGAAGAAGTTAAAATAGACAAAGCGTTTAATAAACAATCATTCAGACTCTTTACTGTAAATAATATTTGACGACAGCTGAACAACTCCGTAACCTTTCGCTCAGTTGTTAAGGCGTTAAGGCGTTAAGGCGTTAAGGCGTTAAGGCACAAAGGCACAAAGGCACAAAGGCTTAGAGCTTAAGAATAAAAGTAAGATTTCGGTGATTAGCGCAGCTTGGTAGCGCACCTGGTTTGGGACCAGGGGGTCAAAGGTTCGAATCCTTTATCACCGACCACATTTAGAAAAGCCCGTAATATGTCAAAGTGTTACGGGCTTTTTGCTTTTTACGAATCTTAGGCTAATTAGCGCAGTTTTCTAGTGTCTTTAAATATAAATTTGTTCTGCATATTTAACGATATGTGTGGGTTTGTGTAACTGCTCTTCAATAACTTGTTTAAAAATAGCCTGTTTGTCGGGCTCTCCATGTATTAAAAAGACTCTATCGAGTTTTTCAAATTCGTTTATCCAAGCTAAAAGGTCGCTTTGATCGGCATGAGCCGAAAATCCGTTGATCATGTGTATCTGCGCATTTACTTTAATATTTTCGTGATAAAGCTGAATGGACTCTGTCCCATCAATCATTTTTCGCCCTAGGGTGCCCTGCACCTGATAGCCGACAAATATGACGCTGTTATGTGCATTCCAGAGCCGATGTTTAAAGTGATGTAAAATGCGTCCACCGGTACACATTCCACTCCCGGCAATGATAATACAGCGGTTTTCTACGTTGTTAATCAGCATTGAATCTTGATTTTTAAGTGAATATTGCAGATAAGGAAAGTCAAAAATAGTGCCGTCACGCTCAAGCAGTTTTTTGGCTGGTGCATTTAGTTCAGCATGATAACGAGTATAAATTTGCGTGGCACGCATGGCCATTGGCGAGTCTAAAAACACTTGGCATTTGGGAAGCTCTTTATCGTAATACATTTGCTTGAGCAGCAGCAGGATTTCTTGTGTACGTTCAATCGCAAAGGAGGGGATCAATACATTACCCTGATTATTTAAGGTTTTAATAATAATCTCTTTAAATTCATGAACAGTCTCTTTTAAACCGCGATGATCCCGATCCCCATAGGTGGATTCAATATAAAGCGCATCGGCTTGTTTAACCACTGTAGGGGCGGGCATAATTAAGTCAGTCTGGCCGCCTAAGTCTCCACTAAAGACAATCGATTTGGATACGCCTGCTTCATTAAACTCGATTTGCACGGTTGCCGAGCCAAGGATATGTCCGGCGTTACGAAAGGTCACTTTTACCCCCGGTGCAAGTTGTATACTTTTGTTGTACTGCGCATATTGAATGGTTAAATCAAAGACAGCTTTTGCATCATCAGTGCTGTAAATTGGCAGACGAAGCTGTTTTTCATTACCGGAACGTTTGGCTTTTTTCAATGCAGTTTTATAATCCTCCTCAGCAATTTTAGCGCTATCCATTAAGATCACTTCGGCCAAATCCATGGTTGCTCTTGAGGCGATAAGTTTGCCGTCAAAGCCTTCCTTGACCAGTTTAGGAATACGGCCGACATGATCCAAATGCGCATGGGTAATCAATAAAATATCCACTTGTTTAGGATCAAAACCAAAAGGTTCAAATGTTTGTTCTTCACCATGGCCCTGAAAATAGCCACAATCAATTAAAATTTTAGGCCCGTTTTTAAGCTGTAAAAAATGGCAGGAACCGGTTACTGTCTCAGCAGCCCCAAATGATTGGATAAAAGCCATAAAACACCCCCCATTGTTGATATACTTTTAACTGTAGCATGCTTGTATTTATTCGCTTAAAATTCATCAAGTCGCGATAAAATTGTATCGTGATATTAAGAGTGCGTTGAATTTGGAATTTACAGTTAGATTCATATCGGTAAAAAATATTTTTAAATTTGGATATGCAAATAAACTCAAAAAATGTTTTTCGATTCAGATTAAGCCGGGGCATTTTGCTCTTTTAAGCCTGCTACTATCGTGAGCTAATCGGCCCGTCTGTTGTTACTATTAGCGCTTGTCGGACTGTTCAATCTATACTTCAGCTCTAAAATCAGGCAATGCGATTAATTTATCATCACTCAACACCTAATTGTTAAAATAACAATTGACGATCTAAAAACAACTCAGTAATATCTGCCTCGTTGTCAAGGCTCAACGGCTAACAACAAAAGCAAGGTTTTCGGTGGTTAGTGAAGTTTAGTAGCACACCTCCTTGAGTTTATAGAAAGTTGGACCAGAAAGTTTGGACCTTAATCTTTAAACACTAAAAGCAAGATTTTCGGTGGTTAGTGAAGTTTAGTAGCACACCTCCTTAGGTTTATAGAAAGTTGGACCAGAAAGTTTGGACCTTAATTTATAAACACTAAAAGCAAGATTTTCGGTGGTTAGTGAAGTTTAGTAGCGTACCTCCTTGGGTTTATAGAAAGTTGGACCAGAAAGTTTGGACCTTAATTTATAAACACTAAAAGCAAGATTTTCGGTGATTAGCGCAGCTTGGTAGCGCACCTGGTTTGGGACCAGGGGGTCAAAGGTTCGAATCCTTTATCACCGACCACATTTAACAGCATGTTTTGAACGTGTTGATGTTTTAACAACCAGCGATGCGCCCTTAGCTCAGCTGGATAGAGCAACGGCCTTCTAAGCCGTAGGCCACAGGTTCAAATCCTGTAGGGCGCACCATTTAGAAAAGTTTAGTGGCGGATGTAGCTCAGTTGGTAGAGCCCCGGATTGTGATTCCGGTTGTCGCGGGTTCAATCCCCGTCATTCGCCCCATCTTTACTTTATTAAAATGTTTAAATAGTTGCGGAATTGGCGGAATTGGTAGACGCGCTAGATTTAGGTTCTAGTATCGAAGGGTGTGAGAGTTCAAGTCTCTCATTCCGCACCACTTAAACATATTCAAATAAGATGATACGGTGATTATAACAATCTTAGTAAATCTCCCCCGATTTATAAAATATTGTCTAATAGTTTCACCAAATAGATTAAAATAGCCTGTGATATTAATCTGTTACAGGCTTTTTGCTATAAAAAAAATTATCGGTGATTAGCGCAGTTTGGTAGCGCACTACTCTGGGGGAGTAGGGGTCAGAGGTTCAAATCCTCTATCACCGACCACCTCTAAAAAAACCGCTCCTGTAGCGGTTTTTTTTCATCCAAAACTTATCCATCCGTAAAAATTGAATTTAATGCAGTTATAGAGTTTTATTTTTAATATTTTGCTGCCACCGGCCCATACCAAATCTTCTTTTGCACTATTATAGTTGAAGGGGCTTGCTGTTGCCTTGTAATACCAAAGGAATTAATTAAGTGATCAAGTATTGCGAAGGAAAAGTTAGTACTAACAAGGCGAGAGAGTTGCAGGAGATAGTTGTTCTCACTTCACAAAATCGTATGGAACGATTTTGAACAGCCTTAGCTGACCACGTAGTGGTGAAGAACTGGATGTTCTGAATAAAACTCACAACGCTGTTAGAGGTAATTTTAACCAGCAAGGGTGATCACCTTTTTGGTTCTTTTGGTATTAATATACTTTCTTTGTAAATTACCTTCAATATCACCCACGGTATAATTTATTTGCGCTAAAACCAGTTTCATTATATTTCTTTAATACATTACGCTGCGCTTAGGGTCTTTATTTATCTTAATAACACTTAAAAAAGTTATAAGTGCAACGGTTGCGATTAAGCGGCTATCAACGCAAACCTCTCAAAATTTATCTTCATCCTGTTATCCCGTTTGTTCTCAAGCTTTGATCTTTATCATTTTCTCTTTAAATAACAAGTAGTTGTTTAAAGAAAGACACTGTTCTAGACAAAGAATAATTATATTTATTGGTACACTTTGTGCGCATTTGCCAATAGCGGCAGGTGTCAAAAAAATTGCTCGTGAGCATAAATTACTGAGCACCATTAAATATTTGAAGGGAAAAAAATGATTGATAATCTAGCACGAATGATAAATTCAGATGATGTTGAGCAACAAAGTGGCCTTAACAATCAGTACACTCAACTTAAAACCTATTATGATACAAAGTATAAAGCCGGCTGGTATTTTATGAACGCACAGCCTCGTCCCTGCTTCACGTCCGTTTTATTAGATGAATTAAATGACTATGCGAAAAATATTAAGCATGAGATGAAAAGCAGTCAGCAAAAAAAATACGATTATTTGATACTCGCTTCCGATGTTAAGGACGTTTTTAACTTAGGGGGGGATCTAGCCGTCTTCTTTGAGCTGATAAAAAAACAGGATAGAGATGGCTTGCTCGCTTATGCGATAAAATGCATTAATGTTTTATATCATAATATAACACACCTTGAAAGTGAACTTACGACCATAGCGCTGGTGCAGGGGGATGCATTGGGTGGCGGTTTTGAAGGGGCTTTAGCAAGTAATCTGTTAATTGCTGAACGTGGTACTAAGCTCGGACTGCCGGAGGTTTTATTTAATCTATTTCCAGGAATGGGGGCTTACTCACTGCTTAGCCGAAAGGTAAGCCCAGCGAAAGCGCAGGAAATTATTTTAAGTGGGAAATTATATCTAGCAGAAGAGTTATATGAACTTGGGATCGTTGATATTTTGGCCGATAAAGGTGAAGGTGAAACCGCTGTTTACCGGTATATTGAAACTGCGAACCGTAAAGCAAACAGTTATCAGGCTATGCGACAGGTTCGAGATATTAGTAATCCCATTCCGTACAAGGAACTGTTAGATATAACCAAAATATGGGTTGAATCTGCATTAAAGTTAACCGTCAAAGACCTTAGAATGATGGAAAGACTGGTTATGCGTCAAACAGCAAAAAATAATCTGTAACATAAACTTCAGTCATTTACTTTAGTTTTACCCGGTAGCAGCCTTAGATAAGGCATCGTTTAAGGCTTCTACCGTTTTATCATAGGCATATTCAATGTCCTTGATTAATAAAACTAATTTTTCTGTTCCAAGATCATAAGGTCTGCAAGTCTCTCCCTGTGCGCATATTTCAGAAAGTTTATCCGCGCCAAGTTCTGCAGAAGCTCCTTTTAAGGCATGTAATGATTCACGAAGTTGCAGGTAGTCATCGGTTATCGCTTTTTTAATATATGCAATATGCTTGTCACCATCTTCAGTAAATCCTTTTATTAAACGCTTCATAAATCCGAGATCGCTGTCTAGCAAAAATAACGCTTGAAGCACTGCTGTATTGCACCACGAGACATCTGTTGCTGTCGGCAGCGCTACAATAGACGGCTGTTTAACTACTTTAAGGTTGGTATTTTTAGAGATAGCCGCAATTTTTTCTAATAAGCCACGGGAGTCTACCGGCTTGGTTAAAAATTCATTAACACCGAGGCTAAGCGCTAACTTTTTCGCTTCGGGAGTCGCGTCTGCTGTTAGCATAATAATCGGAAAATCATTGCCAGTATCCATAAAGCGTAACGCTTTCACCACTTCATCACCTGAACGGCCCGGCATGTTTTTGTCAACAATTAATAAATCTATCTGCTCAAAATCTTTTGCCAGTACGTCCAGCGCTTGTTCGCCATCGTCAGTGAGAATAACTGAGTGACCAGCTCGTCGCAAAATACCGGAAAGAACCTGCTGGTTGACCTTGTTATCTTCTGCAACCAAGATGTTCAATGTGTTAGCCCCGTTTTGACTAGCGTAATATTCAGCAATAGAAATTATATTAGTATTATTGCTGTAATTACTTTGTGCCGCATGGAGAGCGTTGAAGAGGGCACGTTTATCGCTTAAATCCTCAATGACTGAAATATAGTATTGATCTATTTTATTATTGTATGAATAACCTTCTGCACAATTGAGCAATACTAATGAAATGCCATCCAGTAATTGTTCTGATTTTAATTGAGCAGCAAATTCAACCGCTGTGGTATCCAGCAGGCTTAATCTATCAATAAGGATAATTTTATAAGCCGGGTTATGTTTTTGCGTGTTTTTCAGCATAGTGACAGCGTGCATAGGTGATTGCACAAAATCCGCTAATAGGCTCCATGCTGCTAAATAAGGTTGTATAACCGCTTTGGTGTGATCTGTTGAGATAACTAACAAATGACTGTCACTGCTATCTAAAGGGACGACAGGCAGCAGGGTAAAAGGTATTTCAAACCAGAAATTTGACCCGTGATTTAATTCACTTTCAACCCCTATATTACCGCCCATCAACTCCACTAATTCTTTTGAAATAGTGGTACCGAGGCCAGTCCCCCCTGTATAGTGTTCAGCTGCGGCATCCCCTACCTGGCTGAAGTCATCAAATACGCAGTGCAATGACTGCTTATCAATGCCTATGCCCGTGTCTTTGATATCAAAATGGATCATAGTCGAACTCTCATTGCCTCCGACGTTAGAAAGATGCAGATTAATTACTCCTGCATCGGTAAATTTTATTGCGTTACCGATTAAATTTACCAGAATCTGACGAATATATTTCTGATCACCCTCCAGTAGGAAGGGCACATCAGAGTCTATTCGGGATACCATTGTCAGTCCTTTTGCCTCGGCCATTACCTTTTTTATTGATGTAACAGAGTTGATTAAGGCGTGTAAATCAAAGGACTTTTTAGAAATAACTATTTTTCCAGCTTCGATTTTAGAAATATCAAGCACCTTTTCAATAAGCTCAAGCAAGGTTTTAGCTGAGCTGTGCATGGTGCTGACAAGATTACGTTGCTCATGGTCGAGTTTAGTTTCGTTGAGTAAATCACCTAAGCCTAATACGCCATTTAAAGGGGTTCTGAGTTCATGTGACATATTCGCTAAAAAGCGACTTTTAGCCTGATTTGCATTTTCAGCCATTGCAATTGCGGCATAGAGCTTATTAATTAAAAAAATTGAATACAGCGGAATTAGCGTAATTATGATCAGCAGGCTTATCGCAATTGGCAGGTTCAGCTGCCAATAGTCTCCCCAAAGAATCGCGCCTAAAAAACCACTAAAACCCACGGCCAGAGAAATATATAAATAATTAACACCGTATCGAAAACCGTTTCCTAAAATAACCCAGAGGTAGAATACAAATAGAGAAACTGTTTCATCTGCGGCGATCGCCATCAAAACCGAGAGGGAAACAAGATCTAAAAAAATGCCAACTACTCTGCGTTTTGGGCTGGGTTTGGGATTTTTTATTATTGCGTTAACAATCGCTACTGCAATGATGAAACCAGCCAATATGATGAGATTAACTGTTGATATTATAATTTCAACAAATTGTTCTTTTGGACTCCATGGAAGACAAAAAAAGATAATCAACAACAAACTTATAAATACACGCACCAGCGCCTGTTCAGGTTCCGAGTCACCAGTCTGTTTTATGTGCTTTTTGAAAGCGCTTATTTTTTGTGAAATTTTTTGCATTAAGACAATCAATCCGGTTGGTTTTTTGGCCTTACAAGATCAGGATAATCAGCCTGTATTTGTGTCATATCTGTGATGCGGTTACAAAATGCATCAACACATTTGGGGTCAAACTGGGTACCTGATTGTTTTGTTAAAAAATCAATTGTACGTTCAATTGACCAGGCTGTTTTATAGGGTCTTACAGACCGGAGTGCATCAAATACATCGGCAACGGATACGATTCTGGCGATCAGAGGGATTTCGGCTCCCTTTAGCCTATTAGGGTAGCCATGCCCATCAAAACGTTCGTGATGATTAAGTGCGATGATAGCCCCCATCTGTATATATTTAGACTGGCTATCCGAGAGGATTTCATAACCGATAGTGGTATGGGTTTGCATTATCTTCCATTCTCTCGCATCGAATTTGCCCGGTTTTAATAATATACTATCTGGAATGCCAATTTTTCCAATATCATGCATCTGCGCCGCGTGCTCAATATCTTCACACTCCTGATCCGTTAACCCCAGCTGTTCTGCAATTTTTCGGGAGTATTTAGCCATCCTGATGACATGATTACCGGTTTCCTGATCACGATATTCCCCGGCTTTAGCAAGACGTAAAATAGTTTCCTGCTCGCGCTGAAGAATCTGCTTTGTGGTGCTGCTAACTTGCTCGGCTAACCAGTTGGCTCTATCCTGAATTATCATATGCTGTTTATGCAGCTTTAGTAAGTTTCTGCAACTGGTGCGGCATTCAATTTGATCTATAGGTTTGGTTAAAAAAGCGGTTGCTCCCGCCTCTAGTGCCTCATAACGTACCGCCTTATCGCTGACGACAGTAATCATCATGATTGGAATATGCGAACCGCTACCGGTCTTGCGAACTTCTTTTATAAACTCGACCCCATCTAAACCGGGCATTTTATAATCAGTCACAATGAGATCAGCCTGATTGCCCGTCATCCATTCAAGCGCATCTTTTGGATCTTCAAAATCAATAACCGTAATATTATTCGATATTTGCTGAATAATCTTTCCAAGGATCATTCTTCCGGTTGATTGATCATCAATAATAATGACGACTTGTCTCTGGTTATTCACATTAATCTTCCATTTTCAAGAAAAGAATCAGTAGTTGTGATAAAAGGAAGGGCGTATGTATCCCCCTTTTCAAAAAACATGCATTATGATTTCTCTCTCATAAATAATATTTTTACTACAATCCTGAAGGGCACTGCAGATTTGCAGCCGATCGGCAGTATTTTGTGAACCAAGTATAGCACTGAGATGTTGTTCTGTTTGCTAAAATCATGACATTTATGCAAGCTTTATTTTGTAAATATCATTACAGGCGCAATAAAAAATCATATTAAAATCAATGCGATGCAAAAGTGATTATCATTTATTGTAAAAGTTTAATCTATTAATTAAACCGATAGATATGATTACAGAATCATATTAATCTGACTTAATGAACGTAGATTGAAATTTTTTACTGTTGATAGATGATGTTTCGCTTAGCTGTAAAATGAAGGGTAATTGGATCCATCAATAAAAATACCAGTTTTTTGAATTGAAACGCTTATTTGTGATAAATCTTGGATTATATTTCATCTTTCTTTGTAAAATACAGCAAATCATAAAATCAAGTAAATGGGGGTAAATACCGTGCTGGGTTTTATTTTTCAGTGTGACAGCAATCCGTATTTTTATTTGTGAGCAGACCGAAGCCAGTTGTATTTACTATGGTAACCTGCTTTATATTGTACCAAATCCATTAAATTCATGCCCTTATCGATACCTAAGTAGATCCTAATTGAGACTTGGAAGGTCATAGGAAGATTAAAAATTTTAGCGTCTAGGGGCCTGTTATTCGAAGCGGGATCTCAGTCATTTTTATTACAACTTTTCAGTTATTATTTTTTTAAAAAAGTTGATTGATTCAGGCGTTTTTTTTACATGAATTTATTAATAGGTATGTTAGCATCGCGTTTTTTTAAGACTATAGAGAGCTTGAGATGTTGGAAACGTTTTTTACCCTTTATTTAAAGATATTTTTTATGATGACACCCTTTTTTGTGTTATCGGTTTTCTTGAGTTTAAGTAAAAAACTCAGCAAACCTGAGAAAACAACCGTCATTTTCAGGTCATCAATCGCAGTCACAGTTGCGAGTTTAACGTTTTTATTATTTGGTAAATATATTTTTAGCCTCTTTGGCATTACCTTAGATGCTTTTAAAATTGGCGCAGGAACGGTTCTTTTTTTAAGCGCCTTAGAGATGATTAAGGGCGGGGGCGAAATACCTGAAACGAGCATTAAAAAAGGCAGTGATTTTTCCATTGTGCCGCTCGCTATCCCAAGCACCATCGGGCCGGGGTTGATTGGTATTTTGATGGTTATTGGTGCGGAGATGTCCGGTTTTCTGGGGATCACACTGGTTATTTTGTCATTACTTGCCGCCGTTATTTCACTCGCTGGCATTTTATTGCTTTCCAATAAACTGCAGCATTTAATCGGCGAGCAAGGGTTGGAAATTATACCAAAAATTACCGGCTTATTTGTTTCTGCCATTGGCGCTCAAATTATTTTTTCAGGGATTCAGGGGTTCTTGCTGCAGACATAATCTATTATCACTGGGTTATGCTAACCCGCATATTTACAGAGAAAATGAGTGAATTTGGTATGATGGGTTGATTTTTCATGTTCACACCCATACATCCTCTATTAGATGTCATTACTTTGGATTAGATTTATATTTTACGCGCATTATTGATGCTAACTGAACAAAAAAATTGTCGTCTATTTGAGCGCCGCGATTTAATTGAAGCAATTGTAAAATATCTGTTTTTCTGTAGCGCTGATTGGTCTTTTTATAAATTATGATCTGCTTAGCATTTTTCATTTTTTGTAAGACTCGACTAAAGCATAAACAATGTCTATAATGGTGGGTCTTAAATTTCATCATCGAAATTAAACTCAATAATTTACTGAGGTGTTATTTTAATATATGTTGTTGTTTAAAAACGATAATTCCTTAGAGGTTTAACTCATCATCGAAGATGAGCTGAACTGGCTAACTTAATTTATTAACGTCAAAAAGATAAAGGAAATAAAATGCAAGTTTCTGTTGAATCAACACAAGGTCTAGAGCGCAAGCTTACTGTCACTATTGCTGCTGCAGCATTTGATAAAGAGTTTGATAGCCGCGTTCATCATTTAGCTAAAACACAGCGTGTTGATGGTTTCCGCCCAGGTAAAGTGCCAACTTCAGTTGTTACTAAACGTTTTGGCGCGAGTATTTTCCAAGAAGTTGCTGGTGAATTAATGCAGCGCAACTTTTCTGAAGCTGTTGTGACTGAAAAACTTAACCTGGCAGCCCGTCCTACTTTTGAACCTCATACGCGTGAAAAAGGTCAAGACTTTACTTTTACTGCAACATTTGAAGTTTACCCGGAAGTAACACTGAACGCATTAGAAGAGCTATCCGTTGACAAAGACTCTGCAGAAGTCACTGACGCCGATCTGGATAAAATGATTGAGACACTGCGCAAACAACATGCAGAATGGAATGCCGTTGAACGCGAATCTGCAAATGATGACCAAGTTACACTAGATTTTGAAGGATCTATTGACGGTCAAGTATTTGAAGGCGGAAAAGCTGAAGGATTCGAAATTGTATTAGGTAGCGATAGAATGATCCCGGGTTTTGAAGCGGGTATTGTTGGCCATGCCGCTGGCAGTGAGTTTACTATCGATGTAAACTTTCCAGAAGAATATCATGCAGAACAACTTAAAGGTAAAGCTGCTCAGTTTGCAATTAAACTGACTAAAGTTGAAGAACAAATTCTGCCTGAAATTACGCCTGAATTTGTACAAAAATTTGGTGTGGAAGATGGTCAGTTAGAGACATTGAAACATGATATCAAACAAAATATGGTGCGCGAACTTAACCAGGCACTTAAAAACAGCGTTAAAGATAAAGTATTAAATGCACTTGTTGAAAACAATGAAATTGAAATACCTAAAGCGTTAGTTGAAGAAGAAATTACTCTTTTACGTAAGCAGGCGATGGATCGTTATGCTAAAGAAATGGATCCTGAAAACTTACCTGAGTTACCAGCTGAATTGTTTAAAGAACAAGCTGAAAAACGCGTTAAAGTAGGTTTCTTGTTAGGTGAAGTGATTAATGTTAATGAATTGAAAGTTAATCAAGAAAAAGTGACTGCATTAATTGAATCTGCGGCATCAGCTTATGATAATCCAACAGAAGTTATTGAGTACTACAAAAATAACAAAGAAATGATGCAAAACATGGAAAATGTTGCATTAGAAGAGCAAGCAGTTGATTTTATCATTGAAAAAGCTAAAGTAACTGCAGTGAACAAATCGTTCGATGAAGTTATGAACAAAGTGGTTGCTTAATAGATACCTATTAGTCAATTTTTATACCCACTATACAGCGCAGAGATGAAACTATTTTAATTTTTCAGGCGTTCGGGTATTAACTTTCAATGGCTCTAGTGATTTCACTCGGGCCATTTTACATTCAGCGTATTAGCAATTTAATTTAATTTATTAGGGTAGAAGTTGAACATGTCAAATCCATTTGCTGGAAATACCGATCCAATTAGTAACGCGCTTATTCCTATGGTTGTGGAACAAACAGCAAAAGGAGAGCGTTCTTATGATATTTATTCACGTTTATTAAAAGAGCGTGTCATCTTTTTGACCGGTCCCGTTGAAGATCACGTGGCGAACGTCATTGCTGCACAATTATTATTTTTAGAATCAGAAAGTCCGGAAAAAGATATCTTTATTTATATCAATTCACCGGGCGGATCGATCAGTGCCGGCATGGCAATATACGATACCATGCAGTTTATAAAACCCGATGTGAGTACTGTTTGTATGGGTATGGCTGCCAGCATGGGTGCTTTTTTGTTAGCCAGCGGTGCACCGGGTAAGCGTCATTGTCTACCTAATGCAAAGGTGATGATTCATCAACCATTAGGCGGATTCCAGGGTCAAGCTTCTGATTTTGAAATTCATGCTAAAGAGATTCTTGCGACCAAGCACCGCATGAATGAATTATTATCTTTCCATACGGGTAAAGATATTGAAATAATCGCGCAAGATACCGACCGTGATAATTTTATGCGCGCAAATGAAGCAGTAGAATACGGCATTGTTGATTCAGTGTTAACGCAAAGAAAATAGGTGAAGGAAAAAAAATGCCAAATAAAAACGATAGCAACAGCTTACTTTATTGTTCTTTTTGTGGAAAAAGCCAGCACGAAGTAAAAAAACTGATTGCCGGTCCTTCTGTTTATATTTGTAATGAATGTGTTGATCTTTGTGATGATATTATCAAAGAAGAGATTGCAGAAATAAGCAGTGCAAGCGAATCGACAACAAGTGATAAAAAATTACCAACACCGCACGAAATTCGTGCCAACCTAGACGATTATGTCATTGGCCAAGACACTGCCAAAAAAGTGTTGGCAGTTGCGGTATATAACCATTATAAGCGTTTAAAGCACGGCGCTATTTCCGATGGTGTTGAGCTCAGCAAAAGTAATATTCTCCTGATTGGTCCAACCGGGAGTGGTAAAACTTTACTGGCAGAAACAATGGCACGATTATTAGACGTACCTTTTGCGATGGCCGATGCAACCACGCTTACTGAAGCGGGTTATGTGGGTGAAGATGTTGAAAACATTATTCAAAAACTGTTACAAAAATGTGATTACGATCCTGAAAAAGCGCAACACGGTATTATCTACATCGACGAAATTGATAAGATAACCCGTAAATCAGAAAATCCGTCTATCACACGAGATGTTTCGGGTGAAGGTGTACAGCAAGCGTTATTAAAACTGATTGAAGGTACGGTTGCTTCTATTCCCCCGCAGGGTGGACGTAAACATCCAAACCAAGAGTTTATCCAAGTGGATACCTCCAAGATACTGTTCATTTGTGGTGGAGCATTCTCGGGTTTAGACAGTATCATTGAACAACGCGTTGAGACGGGTACGGGTATTGGTTTTGGTGCAACCGTAAGGGATAAAGATTCTAAAGCGACACTCAGTGAAACCTTTCAAAAAGTGGAACCTCAGGATCTCATCAAATACGGTCTTATTCCCGAGTTTATCGGGCGCTTACCCGTTGTTGCAACATTAGCTGAATTAGATGAGCAGGCATTAGTTGAAATCTTAACTGCACCTAAAAATGCAATCACTAAACAATACGCGGCATTATTTGCATTAGAAAATGTCGAACTTGAGTTTAGGGAAAACGCATTAATCGCAATGGCGCAAAAAGCGATGGGCCGAAAAACCGGTGCCCGCGGACTGCGTTCAATTGTTGAAGCGGTATTATTAGATACTATGTATGACTTACCATCGGTAAAAAATGTTAGCAAAGTGGTCATTGATGAAAATGTTATTGACGGTCAGGCAAAACCGCTGTTGATTTATTCGGAAGAGCAGCAGCTAGAGCAATTGGCATCGTCTGATAAATAAGCAATTGAAGCAATAATTGTTAAGAAAGAGAGCCTTGTGCTCTCTTTTTTCATTTTTTACCTTGAAAAAAAAATTTCCAATCCCCAGTATAGTTTATTACGCTTTCTAAAATTTATTTGTTGTCGATAATAAGAATAAATAAATGAATATTTTCTGGGGATATTATGAAAAATGAATCAGAGCTGCAATTAACCCTGCCGGTATTGCCCTTACGTGATGTAGTGGTTTACCCGCATATGGTTGTTCCACTTTTTGTTGGTAGAAAAAAATCTATCAGCTGTTTAGAAGCTGCGATGGATCAGGGTAAAAAAGTATTATTAGTGGCACAAACGGAAGCTTCATTAGATGATCCAAAATTAGAAGATCTGTATACAGTAGGAACAGTTGCAAATATTCTGCAATTATTAAAATTACCCGATGGTACCGTTAAGGTATTAGTTGAAGGTGTGCAGCGTGCACGATTGATCAATAACATTGAAAATAAAGATTACTTTTTTGCTGAAGTTGAGTTACTTGAAAGTGAAGCAATAGATGAAAAAGAGGAAGAGGCTTTATTACGCAGTGTAATGGGGCAATTTGAATCTTATATCAAGCTTAATAAAAAAATTCCGCCCGAGGTGTTAGCTTCAGTAAATGGTATTGATGATCCTGAACGTTTGGCTGATACCATCGCCGCACATATGCCCTTAAGTCTGGAAGATAAACAAACTGCTTTGGAGTTAAACTCTATCACTGAGCGTTTGGAATATCTGATGGCGATGATGGAAAATGAAGAAGATATTCTCAAAGTTGAAAAACGTATTCGTAGCCGTGTTAAAAAGCAGATGGAGCGAAGTCAACGTGAGTATTATCTTAATGAACAGATGAAAGCCATTCAAAAAGAATTGGGTGAGTCAGAAGAGGGTGCCAATGACCATGACCAGCTTGCTGACAAAATAGAACAAGCCGGTATGTCTGAAGAAGCTTATGAAAAGGCAACTTCAGAGCTTAAAAAATTAAAAATGATGTCGCCAATGTCATCTGAAGCAAGCGTTATTCGAACTTACATTGAAAGCTTAGTGAATGTACCCTGGAAAAAACGCACGCCGATGAAAAAGAATCTGGCCAAAGCACAGGAAACATTAGATGCGGATCATTATGGTTTAGAAAAAGTAAAAGAGCGTATTTTAGAATACCTCGCAGTGCAAACCCGTATTAATAAATTAAAAGGACCCATTTTATGTTTAGTCGGTCCTCCCGGTGTTGGTAAAACTTCCTTAGGGCAGTCAATTGCGCGCTCTACCGGCCGTAAATATGTGCGTATGGCATTAGGTGGGGTTCGAGATGAAGCGGAGATTCGCGGGCATCGTCGCACCTATATAGGCTCGCTACCGGGTAAAATAATTCAAAAAATGACTAAAGTGGGGGTGAAAAATCCACTGTTTTTATTAGATGAAATAGATAAAATGGCCTCTGACCTGCGCGGTGATCCTGCTTCTGCTTTATTGGAGGTGTTAGATCCCGAGCAAAATAATACTTTTAACGACCATTATTTAGAAGTGGATTATGACTTGTCAGATGTGATGTTTGTGGCGACTTCAAATTCAATGAACATTCCCGGGCCACTGCTTGACCGAATGGAAGTTATTCGTTTGTCGGGTTATACCGAAGACGAGAAATTAAATATTGCTCAGCAGCATTTAACCGGTAAACAAATCAAACGTAACGGTTTGAAAGAGAGTGAAATCAGTATCGATGACAGTGCGATTATCGGCATTGTTCGTTATTACACGCGTGAAGCCGGTGTACGTTCATTAGAGCGTGAAATTTCAAAAATTTGTCGTAAGGTGGTTAAACAGATACTGCTTGATAAAAAGATCAAAAAAGTCGACGTGAATATTGATAATTTAAAAAATTATCTCGGGGTGCGCCACTTTGATTTTGGTAAAGCGGATTCGACCAACCAAGTCGGTCAAGTGACTGGACTTGCCTGGACCGAGGTAGGTGGCGAACTGTTAACCATTGAAGCAACCTCGGTTCCGGGAAAAGGTAAATTAACCTATACCGGATCCTTGGGTGATGTTATGAAAGAGTCTATCCAGGCTGCGATGACCGTAGTGCGTGCCAAATCTGAAGAATGGCGGATCAATGCCGATTTTCATGAGAAACGCGATATTCATGTGCATGTACCTGAAGGTGCAACGCCTAAAGATGGTCCAAGTGCAGGTGCTGCTATGTGTACTGTACTGATTTCCAGCTTAACCGGGATTCCTGTAAGAGCGGACGTTGCCATGACCGGGGAAATTACCCTGCGTGGAGAAGTATTACCGATTGGTGGCTTGAAAGAAAAATTATTGGCTGCACGAAGAGGCGGTATTAAAACCGTATTAATACCATTTGAAAACACCCGTGATTTGGAAGAAATTCCTGATAACATCAAGGATGAACTGGAAATCAAACCGGTTCGTTGGATTGATGAAGTGCTGGAAATTGCGCTGCAGGATAGTATAAAAGGTTTTTCTTTGGAAAAATCACCGAAATAGGTGATAAACCGCAGAAAATAGAGGGCTGCGGGTGAGTTTTCTATAAATTTACTTGCACCCGCTTAAATAGCAACGTAGCCTTACAAAAATAGAATTAAACGCGTGTTAATTATGTATTTAATTGTGGACATTATAATAATAAAGATGGAGATGTAAAATGAACAAAGGACAACTGATCGATAATATCGCGGAAAGTGCAGATATTTCTAAAGCCGCAGCGGGCCGTGCTCTAGATGCTTTTATCGAAAGTGTAACGGGTGCATTAGTTGAAGGTGATAATGTTTCACTTATTGGTTTTGGTGCTTTCTCAGTTAAAGAGCGTGCCGCACGTACGGGCCGTAATCCACAAACCAATGAACCAATTCAAATTGCTGCCGCTAAAGTACCTGCATTTAAAGCCGGTAAATCATTAAAAGATGCAATCAACGCTTAATCGCTTGTTTGATAAATACTATAGCCGGTTTATTTGCAGCGATGCAAATACAATAGTTATACATTAAGCGCATCCAATGATGCGCTTTTTTATTTAATAACAATCCGATTAAAAAGTATTTTTTTAGTGTTAAAATTTGCTGTGCTTTAGTTGCTCATAGGGCGATTAACGGCAGAATGTTATCAATTAAGTGCCATTAAAAATTGGTATAAGTTTTCAAGAGAAGAAAAGTTATGTTAGATAAAATGCGCGAAGGCGCACAAGGTGCCACGGCTAAAATTATAATAGTTGTTATCATTCTCTCCTTCACCCTGGCGGGAGTGAGTAGTTATTTAGGCGGCAGCAATGTAGCCGTTGCCGTTGTCGTCAATGGTGAAGAAATCAGTAAAGCGAGCGTTGATCAAGCTTATCAAAATGAGCGTAGTCGTTTAGAGCAACAATATGGTGAACAGTTTGCACTACTTGCAGCTACGCCTGATTTTAACCAGAAAATCAGACAGCAAGCGACGCAAACGGTCATTTCTGAACGTCTTCTTACGCAAGCTATTAATGATATGGGATTACGTATCGGTGATGAGCAAGTTAAACAAGAAATGCGTAAAATGCCGGAGTTTCAGGTTGATGGCAAATTTAATAACGAGCAATACTTATCACTATTAAGAAGAGCAAGTTATACACCGGCGCAATTTAGTGAAAGTGTAAAACAAGATTTAGCTCGTCGTCAGTTACTTACCATGGTCCTTGGCAGTGAGTTTAGTTTACCCATGGAAGTGGCGCAGGCTAACCGCTTACAAGCTCAAAAACGTGTGGCGCGAGTGCTAACGGTTAAAGCTAGTGATTTTGCTGAAACAGATCCGCTAAGTGAACAAGAAATATCTACTTATTACAATAATAACAGCCAGTTGTTTCAAACTGCTGAGCAGGTCAGTGTCGATTATGTTGTCCTGGATGGCTCTTTGTTAGCTGACCAGGTGATGGTGAGCGATGCTGATCTGGAAAAATATTACGATCTTCACGCCTCTGATTATCAGCGCAGTGAAAAACGTAAAGTTGCGCATATTTTAGTGCTTGGAGACAACAACGCAGCCAAAGAAAAAGCCCAGGTTATTTTAGCTGAGCTTGAAAAGGGTGCTGATTTTGCGCAACTTGCCGCTGAAAAATCTGAGGACAGCTATTCTGCTGAAAATAATGGCGAATTGGACTGGTTTGAACGTGGTGTAATGGATCCTGCCTTTGATGAGGCTGCATTTGAGCTCACCAAAGAAGAGCCTTTGTCGGGAGTTGTTAAATCACAATTTGGTTATCACATCATCAAACTGGTCGATATTCAAGAAAGTAAAACATTACCCTTGTCTGAGGTGAAAGCGCAAGTTGAAGACGCTGCTAAACAGGACAAAATGAATGAACTTTACTATGACTTGTATCAAAGGTTAAGTGAAGTTGCCTTTGAAATGCCTGACAATTTAGATGAAGCTGCTAAAGTGCTTGGTGTAGATATTGAGCATTCAGAACTGTTTTCAGCTGCAGAGGCGCCCGAATTGCTTGCCGATGATGCGGTATTAAAAGTCGTATTTGATAGCGCATTTCGTGAAGATAGGATGAACTCCGAGCCTATTGAGCTTGCCGAAAATAAAGCCATTGTTGTGCATATTAATGATTACCAAGCGGTTGCGTTGAAACCTCTTGCTGACGTTTCTGAGCAGATCATCGAACTGCTACAGGCAGAGAAAGCGCAGGAAAATACCGAACAGTTTGTTAAATCCTTAATGGGCAAGTTGAATGCTCAAGAGTCAATTGAAAAGTTATTGACTGAGAAAAAATTGGCATTCAGCTCACCGTTAACCTTTACGCGTAATGACAGTGAACTTGATTATCGAGTGATGCAATCGGTCTTTAAATTAGCTAAACCAACCGCGCAGCAAGCGACCTACGACTGGGTGACAACGACCACGGGTGATTATGCTCTGATTGAACTGAACAGCGTTCAGGAACTTGATCCGGAGTTGAGCAATGGTGATGATATACAACAAATTGAACAGAGATTAGAGCGCTTATTTTCTGAATCAACCTATCAAGCCTTATCAATGGCGTTAATGGCCAATGCTGATATTAAATATGCTGCTGAATAGAACTCTTAATGAGTGAAATGGGTATGATTTGATTATTTGTTAGAAGATTAAAAGGCGACTATATTTAGTCGCCTTTTTTTATGCCAAAAATAACTGCAGAGCTTGTTAAAAAAAAGGGGGAGCCAATTTACTGGCTCCTCCCTTTTTTTAATGTTTATTGCTTAAATTGTTATTTATCAGCACGGCCCATAAATTTACTTTCAGCCGTGTTCACTTTGATTTTATCGCCCGTAGAGATATGCTCTGGTACCTGTACTGTTAGGCCGGTAGAGAGTATGGCAGGTTTGGTACGGGCTGTTGCCGAACCACCTTTAATAGAGGGAGAGGTTTCTGCTATTTCCAGCTCTACACTGGAAGGTAGTTCCAACGCAACAGGCGCACCGTCAACTAAAACTATCTGAAGACCTTGAGTATCTTCATTAATAAAGAGTCGCTCGTCTGCGATGCTGTCTGTATTAAGATTGTATGGCGTATAATCTTCGCTATCCATAAACACATATTCATCACCGTCAATATAAGAAAACATAACATTACGGCGAACTAAATCGGCTAATGGCAGCATCTCATTATCTTTGAATGTTTGATCAATTTTTGAGCCGGAAACAACGTCGTACATACGGAAGCGATATAAACTTCCGCCGGCACGCCCCTGCGGCACAGAACGTTCAATATCTCTTACAATATAAACATTGTTGTTGTATTCGACTGCGGTATTTTTTTTAATGTCGCTTGCCTTTGGCATAGGTTAATCCTTATTAATAATGACGGTTGTTTGTTAAGTTTGATTAAATCTAAAAAAATTATTCTTTACTACCCATTAAATGCAGCGAGCGGGTTTTGGTAATCCGGCGATTTTAGTCGCTTGCTTAGCTGGCCCCTTAGGAAAAAGCCGGTATAAATAACGACTACTTATCTTTTCTTTTCCGTATTCTTTTTCCATCGCTTTAACCAGGGTGCGCATCGCTGGTGAGGTATTATACTCGAGATAAAATTGACGAACAAAAAAAATCACCTGCCAGTGCTGGTCGGTCATTTGCAGTGCTTCTGACTGGGCAATAAATGCGGCTAGTTCACGGGTCCATAAGGTTGAATCCAATAAGTAACCTTGCGCATCTGTTGGGTATTGTTGCCCGTTAAATAACAAAATATTTATCCTTTATTGCTCAAATGTACTGGGAAATGAAGTTTACCTGTTGATATCCTCCGCGGCTAAATATAATTAAAATATTTTTAGCGTTATTTTGAACTGTCAAAATCAATCTGCTGCAGAATTAATTGAATATCCATCGCGGTAAAGGCAATTAAGCGCAATTGCTCAACAATTAACAAGGTTTCGCCGTAAAAATGAGCATCATAGTCTTCTAATTCTTGAATCGTTTCAACAATTTTTTTGGTATCAATCTGTTCGGGACGACAAGCGAGAAACAACTGTTTGCCTGTGTGGTTGATTAAGTTTTGTACTTCAATGTTTTTTTCAAAGTCATCAATCTTATGGCGGTGAGAAGCCAATGCCGCGATATAAGAAACTAATGCATCACAACGATTGACCAAGGCATAAACTTCCTGTTTTAACTGCTGTTTAGCATCGGGTTCAAACAACATACTCTGCCAGGCACTGGCCAATTGTGCATCACTTTGAAAGGTGTTAAATCGGGTGATCCGATAATTTAAGTTTTCGCTGCGACCATGCTGATATTGATCGGTCACCTGTTTGAAGTAACGGCCACTTAAGGTTAAAAGTTGGTTAACCAGTGTCGGAAAGCGCTGAAACTGCCAATCGGGAAAAATAAAACTGGTTGCCAGAACGCTTAATAAACAACCTAATAGGGTCTCGCCGATTCGATAAGGTAACACTTCCATGCCCGTGCCGTTTAACAGATTGAACACAAACATCACAAACAGGGTCATAAATATGATCGATAAACCATAATTGGTGCGTACATAGGTAAAAAAGAAAAAAGCCATCACTACCAGCAACGCAATTTGCGGGATTATGCCTCCCACTAACATTATTATCGGGTAACCTAAGAGAACCCCAAATAGTGTGCCTATACTGCGTAATACCAATCGCTTACGTGTTTCACTGAAACTGGGTTGGCAAACAAAGAGCACCGTCAGTAAAATCCAGAAACCATGATTAAGCTGTAAAATATTCTGCAGAAAAAACGCGACTAATAAAGCAATGCTGATTCTAAGCGAATGTTTAAAGGTCGGGTTGGTTGCTGTCATTGCCGCAAGCAGTTGCTTGTAAGCGGGCTGTGTCGGCACCGACTCGGCTTCGACAGGCACCATTACTGGCTCATTTTGGTCGGTTTGCTGAGTTGTTAACAATAACGTATTTATGCCTTCTAAATTCTCATAAATTCCCTGCAGCGCCTGCAGAGCTTTTTTATTGTCAATCACTTCTGGTTTCTGTTTGAGCAAATATAATTGATCCGCCAGAGCCTTGAGGGTCCATTTTAAGCGTCGACTGTGCTGATAGCTTTTTTTATCGGAGATAGCCATCCCAATTTGATAATACTCATCACCTAATTGTAATAAAAGCTGATGGTAACCTTCTAATATTTGACTGTCTCGAAAGCTTTTTTCCAGCTGGCTGTATAAATACTGGCTTGCGCTAATACGTTCATGAATTTGTTCTGCGACAAAATAGTGATAATTAAGTTTATCAAGCTCAGGTTGTTGCTGGTTAAACTGAAAACGAGATTGAATAATGCGTTTGCATTGATCCAGACGGCCCATAATGGCAATGTTGCGAATCGCTAATTGTTGACGTACGGCAAATATTCCGGCTTTGCTGGTGCCTTCTTTTTCGTTAAATAAAGCTGATTTTTGTTCCTGATAACGGCTCAATGCGAAGAACAGTTGTGCCAGCTGTTCCCTTAACGAGCGATAAGGACTATAAAAATTCCAAAACAGCGAAAACAGGCCGTACCATAATGCACCCAGGCTTAATAGAATGGGTTGCTCATACCAGCTGATCTGTGCCTGGTAACCTATCATGGTATAAATTGCAATTAAAATGGCACCGAATCCAACCCGATTGTAATGGTTGTTTAATACCGCAAGCATCATAAAAGCAAAACTTGAGGTAAATAAACCCAGCGCAAAAGCAAACGGATAGGGCATTAATAATTCAACGCAGGCCGATGCAAAAATGAAGCATATTGCGATGGTAAAAACAAATTTACGTCTGTTTCTACTGTTATCATCGGTTTCAACAACACCACTGGCCATTACCCCTAAACACAACGAAATTGAAATATGCAGACTATCTTGTGTAAAAAAGGGGATTGAATCGAACATAAGCACCGGGATAAATGCCATCGACATGGCTATTAATGAACGTAACCCGGAGTGCACATTGGAGTCTGAAATTAGCTTACGCAATAAGCCATTATAATTGAATATTGAATTTGACGGTTGCATAGATCTCTATCTGATAAATAAAGCGGTTAAGAGGCATTGATAAAGGATCTTACCGATAAGATCCAAAATAGAAAAGATATTATCGTAAATAAAAAAAATAACCCAAAATTACTTAAAAATGCAGGACTGCGCATCTTCAAGCAGTTTGGATATATAACGAAACTGATGATGATTTATGTGACATCATTCGATTGTTTTGCGACAATACAGAGATATTAAACATTATAAATAGAGAGTTGTTCAATGACTGCACAAATCATAGATGGTAAGGCAATTGCAACCACGATTACAGACAGAGTAGCAAAGGGTGTTGCGCTTCGAGTAGCCGAAGGATTACGTGTTCCGGGGTTAGCCGTTATTTTGGTGGGAGGCGACCCGGCATCACAAATATATGTTGGTAGCAAACGTCGTACCTGTGAAGCGGTGGGCATTCACTCAAAGGCCTTTGATCTTCCTGAAACGACAACTCAGAATGAATTATTAGTGTTAATTGATAAGCTTAATGATGATCCCAGCATTGACGGAATACTGGTGCAGTTTCCTTTGCCCGAGGGCCTTGATGAAACAACCGTCATTGAACGTATTAAACCCGATAAAGATGTTGATGGTTTCCATCCTTATAATGTCGGTCGGTTAGCACAACGTATCCCGTTGCTGCGCTCTTGCACACCGCGCGGTATTATCAGTATGCTCGAATATATCGGCACTGAGTTTCACGGTAAACATGCTGTGGTGGTGGGCGCCTCTAACATAGTGGGACGGCCGATGACGCTGGAGCTGTTATTAGCCGGTTGTACAACCACCACTTGTCATCGCTTTACGACGGATCTCGCGCATCATGTAAAACAAGCAGATATATTGGTTGTGGCTCGCGGTAAAGCTAACTTTATTCCGGGAGAGTGGATTAAAAAGGGCGCCATTGTATTAGATGTTGGCATCAACCGTTTGGAAGATGGCCGCATTGCAGGTGATGTTGACTTTGCAGGTGCTAAAGAGCGTGCCGCATGGATTTCTCCGGTACCCGGCGGAGTCGGACCGATGACGGTTGCAACGCTGATAGAAAATACACTGTTTGCCTGCAATGAATTTCACAGTTAATAAAAAATAAAAAGTTGCTAACGAGTGCGGCAAACATCGTTAGCAACTTCCTATTCATTCCCTAAATTAAGACCATCTTCGAAGGGGAATAATTAACTCGAATAGTATTTTAAAAATGGAAACCGACGGTCTCCATTGTAGATTTTATTTACCTTACTGGCGATAATTACTGGCGATAGTGTTGCAGAAATCGACCTATTTTAGAGATAGCAGTACTGAGCTCGTCCACTCGCGGCAAACAAACAATCCGGAAATGATCCGGTGAGTGCCAGTTAAAGCCGGTCCCCTGAACAATTAATATTTTTTCTTCCATCAACAAGTCCATGGCAAAACGCTGGTCGTCTTTAATATTAAATTTCTTTTGATCCAGTTTAGGAAAAAGGTATAAAGCGCCCTTAGGTTTGGTACAGCTTAACCCGGGAATCTCATTAATTAACTTCCATGCACTTTGAGTTTGTTCATATAAACGTCCGCCCGGTACGGTCAGCTCATTAATACTTTGATATCCGCCTAGGGAGGTTTGGATAGCGTGCTGCATCGGCACGTTGGCGCATAAACGCATACTCGCAAGTATCTCTAAGCCATTAATATAATCACGTGCTTGTTTTTTTGCGCCGCTTATCATCATCCAACCGACGCGAAAACCGCACACCCGATAGGCCTTAGACAACCCGTCAAAGGTCACGATTAAAATATCGTCGGCCAGGGTGGCCAGCGGAATGTGGACCGCATCATCGTAAACAATTTTTGAATAGATTTCATCGGAGAAAACAATTAAATTATGGATACGGGCAAGTTCAATAATCTGCTCTAATAATTCCTTGCTGTAAACCGCGCCGGTGGGATTATTCGGATTGATAATAACAATCCCTTTGGTTTTAACGGTGATTTTCGATTTAATATCCTCAATATCGGGATACCAATCTGACTGCTCATCACAAATGTAATGAACTGCTTTGCCGCCGGATAAATTTGTTGCAGCGGTCCATAGCGGGTAATCCGGCGCAGGCACCAATAGCTCATCACCATTATTTAATAAACCCTGCATCGCCATTACAATTAATTCACTGACTCCGTTGCCGATATAAATATCATGGGTATCCAGTGACAGCAAACCTTTGGCCTGATAATGCTGCATTACCGATTTTCGAGCAGAAAAAAGGCCTTTGCTATCACAATAACCCTGACTTTGCGGCAGGTTTTTTATCACATCCATCATCACTTCTTCAGGTGCATCAAAGCCAAACTGGGCAGGATTACCGATATTCAGTTTTAAAATACGCTGTCCTTCTTCCTCCAATTTATGCGCTTGTTTAAGAACGGGTCCGCGAATGTCATAACAGACATTATCTAATTTAGTGGACTTTTGAATGGTATACATGGGCACCTCTGAATGCATAATTTTTGGTAAGTGAAGGCAAGTTATTTTTAACTGTTAAAAGTACCTGATATTGAAGACACTGTGAAGCAAATAACAGAGACAAAGCATAATTCACGCTTTTATTATGAATTTTTTTCAAGTATTGTTGTGATAATTGTAATTTTCTTTGGAATGGGCTTTCGCTGTGATTGAAATCAAACACTTAAAAACCCTGGCAACATTAAAATCGACGGGCAGTTTAATTGAAGCCGCGCGGCAATTGCACTTGACCCAATCGGCAATATCACATCAGCTAAAAGAGTTAGAAGGGCGGCTTAACTGCTCTTTATTTATTCGTAAATCCAGGCCGATTCGTTTTACGATTTCCGGTTTGCGTTTATTAACCTTAGCCGAGGAGGTTTTGCCGCAAATTAATAATGCGGAAAGAGATCTTGCGCGTTTTTATTCAGGCGATGCCGGCCGTTTACACATGGCCATTGAGTGCCATTCCTGTTTTCAGTGGTTGATGCCGGCGATTGATAAATTTCGTGATAGTTGGCCGGAGGTGGAATTAGATTTCTCCAGTAGTTTCAGTTTTTTACCCTTACCGGCCTTAAAGCGCGGGAATCTGGATCTTGTAGTAACCTCGGATCCGCAACCCATTGAGGGGATCAGTTACATTCCTCTGTTTCGTTATCAGCCGATGCTTGCCCTCAGTCGCCATCATAGACTGGCGCATAAAAGTTATATTGAAGCTGAAGATCTGCGAGAGGAAACCTTAATCACTTACCCCGTTGAGAAGGAACGTTTAGATATTTTTAAGCAGTTTTTAATTCCTGAAGGCGTCTCCCCGGCAAAAATTCGTCATGCTGACTTGACCCTGATGATGCTGCAGTTGGTTGCCAGCGGCAGAGGAGTGGCGGGGTTGCCTAACTGGGCTTTATTTGAATATCTGCAAAAAGATTATGTGGTTGCGCGGCCCTTAGGTAAAGAAGGAATCTGGAATACCCTGTATGCTGCGGTACGTGAAGAGCAGCAAGGAATGGCCTATTTACAGGATTTTATTAAAACAGCAATAACCTGTTGTTTTAAAGATTTACAAGGGATCAAGGTTGCCAGAACCGAGCAGCCTGCGTTTACAAAATAAAAAGCTTAAAGTTTTCTTAAATACGGTTAAAAGTGCAATTGTTATCAATATAATGGAGTAAAAAAAGATGGGATGTTGTGATGTACAAGGATTAATGCCTTTTGAGCAGGCACTGGATAAAATGCAGACCGCATTAGACAATGTCTGCCAGGCAATTTCTCTGCCGTTAGCCCAAGCATTGGGTTACGCATTAGCAGAGGAGATAAAATCACCCTTAAATGTCCCCTCTTTTAATAATTCAGCAATGGACGGATATGCCGTTAATCGCGTCGATTTAATTAACTGCTCAGCGGATCAGCCGGTGACATTAAAGCTGGTTGGCCGATCTTTTGCAGGTATCCCTTATCACGGTCAGCTCGCATCAGGAGAGTGCATCCGCATTATGACCGGTGCTGTTATGCCGGGTTGCGCCGACAGCGTCGTCATGCAGGAGCGCACCACGGTCAAAGACGACTTGATTAGTTTTACTCAGTGCCCGACATTGGCCGACAATGTGCGTTTAGCGGGCGAAGATATTAAACTCGGTCAACGGGTGCTTAATAAAGGTCATAAATTAACGCCGCGTGATATCCCCTTAATTGCCTCGCTGGGCCTCGCTGATATTGCTGTTTTTAGACAACTTAAAGTAGCGGTTATCTCTTCAGGTGACGAACTGAAAAACTTAGGTGAAACACTTTTTGAAGGTGATATTTATGACAGTAATCGTTACAGCATAATCGCGCTGTTATCCCGTTTGAATGTTGAAATTATTGATTTTGGTATTATCAAAGATGATATAAATCTGCTCCGTGAGACATTTATTAAAGCCGACCAGCAAGCCGATGTGGTCATTAGCAGCGGCGGGGTATCAGTAGGTGAAGCCGATTTTATCAAAGATATTTTAGCTGAATTAGGATCGATAAATTTTTGGAAATTAGCCATCAAACCGGGTAAACCTTTTGCTTTTGGAAAATTACCATCGAGTGTCTTTTTCGGCTTGCCAGGTAATCCTGTTTCCGCTATGGTAACTCTTTACCAGCTTGCTGTACCTGCGATGGCGACCCTAAGTGGTTTAAATCCTCAGCCTGCAATTCGTTTTAATGCTATTACGCAAGAAAAACTTAAAAAATCCCCCGGTCGAACCGATTTTCAACGTGCAGTCTACTCTGTTAATAACAATGGACAGTTAGTTGTACAATCAACCGGCCACCAAGGTTCGGGCGTATTTAGTTCAATGAGTCAATCAAATTGTTTTATTGTACTGGAGCAGGATCGCGGTAATGTGGCGGAGGGTGAAAGCGTTATTATTGAGCCGTACAGCGCTTTGATGGACTAAACCTCACCAGATTGCTAAGAACATAATGAGACAGATAGAAAAATACAATTAACTTTAAGCACAGAAAGTGCGATATGGGAACTTTGATGATTAATACCGATGATATAAATATTAAGGCTATAAAAGAGCTATTACCACCTATTGCATTATTAGAAAAATTTCCGATAACAGCAACCATCAGCAAAACCGTTGCTGATTCACGCCACGCAATTCATAACATTTTAACTGATCATGATGATCGCGTTTTAGTGATTATCGGTCCATGTTCAATTCATGATACTAAAGCTGCCCTTGAATACGCTAATAAATTGGCGCCACTGCGTGAAAAATATAAAGACTCATTAGAAATTGTGATGCGTGTTTATTTTGAGAAACCGCGTACTACGGTCGGCTGGAAAGGGCTGATTAATGATCCGGAATTAAACGGCACCTTCAATATTAATAAAGGATTACGCACAGCACGTAAATTGTTATTGAATATTAACAAATTGGGCGTGCCTGCTGCGACTGAATTTTTAGATATGATAACCCCACAATATGTTGCCGATTTAATGACTTGGGGCGCAATTGGAGCACGTACTACTGAATCACAAGTTCACCGGGAATTAGCATCTGGCCTTTCTTGTCCGGTGGGATTCAAAAATGGCACAGACGGTACAATCAAAGTCGCCGTTGACGCTATCGGTGCGGCTAATGCCTCGCATCATTTCCTGTCGGTCAACAAGTTTGGTCACAGTGCGATAGTACAAACTAAAGGTAATCCTGATTGCCATCTTATTTTACGTGGTGGTAAAAAGCCAAATTACAGTGCACAGGATGTTGCTGCGATTAAATCAAATCTGCAAAAATCAGGTTTAGCACAAAAAATAATGATCGATTTCAGCCACGCAAATTCAGAGAAAAAGTTCGAAAATCAAATGAACGTTTGCACTAACGTTTGTGAACAGATTGCAGCGGGCGATAAAGCCATTGCCGGTGTGATGGTTGAAAGTCATCTTGTAGAAGGTCGTCAAGACTTAATCGAGGGTGTCTGTGGAACATACGGTCAAAGTATCACCGATGCTTGTATCGGTTGGGCAGACACAGAAACACTATTAGCAGAGCTTGCCGAGGCTGTGATCATTCGTCGTGGTTAACAGCATCTGGCGTTAGACTTCATTAAGCACTGTTTAAGCAGTGCTTTTTTTTATTCAAAATTTATTTATTAGCCCGATATGACGACTAAAAAGCAACAAGTCCTTAATAAAAAAAGACCTATTATGATTTTGGGTTGTACCAGTGATGCCGGAAAATCCTTAATAGTTACCGCAATTTGCCGATTGCTTGCTAATCGCGGGGTAAAGGTTGCGCCTTTTAAAGCGCAGAATATGAGTAACAATGCGGCCATTACGGAAGACGGCTTAGAGATAGGCCGTGCGCAATATCTGCAGGCACTGGCGGCGAAGGCGACCCCCAGCGTATTAATGAATCCGGTTTTATTAAAACCCAGTGCAGAAACCTTCAGTCAGGTCATTGTTAACGGAGTGGTGAATAATGAAGTCAGCCGGTTACCCTGGATGGATCGTAAATCTCTGCTCTGGAAAGAGGTCCAATATGCACTGCAGAGATTACAGGATGACTATGAACAGGTAATTATTGAAGGGGCAGGCAGTCCCGCTGAAATTAATCTTCGCGCGGGAGATATTGTCAATATGTCCGTTGCCCTTGAATGCCAGGCAGATGTTTATTTGGTCTCGGATATTGACCGTGGCGGATCCTTTGCGCATCTGCTGGGGACCTGGGCATGTTTAGCGCCCGAGGAACAGAAGTTAATTAAAGGGTTTGTGCTTAACAAGTTTCGGGGAGATCCGCTTTTACTGGGTAATGCAATGGACTGGTTAGAAGAAAAAACCGGCATCCCTACGGTGGCAAATTTACCCTATTACCGTCACCAACTGCCCGAAGAGGATAGTTTCAGGCTAGGCAGCCAATGGCAACGCGGTAAAATCAATGTTGCGCTTATTTATTACCCTTACGCTTCTAATCTGGATGAGTTTGATCCGCTCTTATACCAGGATGACGTTAATCTGGTTCCCGTTCATCAAAATATCGACTTAACCCGGTTTGATGCATTGATTTTACCGGGCAGCAAAAACAGTGGTGTCAGTTTAAGCTTTTTAAGCAGCACCGGGCTCGATAAACAAATTCAGCAGTTTCAGAGAACCGGAAAATTGATTCTGGGAATTTGTGGCGGCCTGCAGATTCTTGGAAAAACTATTTTAGATCCTTTCCATATTGAAGATGGTGACAAGCAAGGTTTGGCTTTAATCGATTTGCACACTGAGATTTGCGACGATAAATCGACCCGACAAACAACTATTAATTGGCTCGGAAATAGCATTAAAGGTTATGAAATACACCACGGTAAAACCATCCGCGATGCAGCACTTGAGCATTTTATAGCGGCTGATAGCGGCTGGCAGCAAGGTAACGTTTATACTACTTATGTTCATGGTTTGTTTGAGAATAAAGTTTTTTATAACTGGTTTATGAAACACCTTGGCGGACTCGAAAATGGTTTTGAATGGGCAGATCATCTTGATAATGAACTGGATAAATTAGCGGAAATGTTTGCCGAACACGGATGGTTATAATTTTTTTTGTAAAAAGGGTTTTGAATCAAAACTTTATTGATCTGCTTCAGCGCACTCAATGATAAAAGCTGATTAAATCTTTTCTTTTACGGTCACTAGGACCGCCTCATATTTTTAACCTCATGAGATATTTTATGAAAAAATCAATTTTATTTTCTTGTTTACTTATTAGTTCTGCCTCAGCCTTTGCCTCTACTGATGCCCACTGGGGATATTCCGGTGAGCACGGTCCAGATCATTGGGCTAAACTCAGTCCTGACAATTTTTCCTGTAGCGCATCAAATCAATCACCGGTTAACCTAACGGGGTTTATTGAAGCGGACCTTACGCCGATCAAATTTAATTATAAGGCAGGGGGGAACGAAATTGTAAATAATGGTCATACCGTGCAAATTAATTATCAATCGGGCAGTAGCATCAATATTGATGGTCGCGAGTTTGACTTATTACAGGTGCATTTTCATGCGCCGAGTGAAAACCAGATTGATGGAAAATCCTACCCTCTAGAAGCGCATTTGGTGCATGCAGATAAAGCCGGAAACCTGGTTGTTGTCGCGGTCATGTTTGAAGAAAAAGCTGAAAACGCAACCTTGGCTGACGCATGGCAGCAGATGCCCGAGCATGCCGGGGATAAGTATTCACTAAACAAACCCTTTAACATTGATGGTATTTTACCTACCAACCGGGATTATTACCGTTTTAATGGATCCTTAACCACACCACCATGCTCTGAAGGTGTGCGCTGGTTAGTTTTAAAAGAGAGTGTTGCGGTGTCTGCCAAGCAAGTTAAGGCATTTTCAAGTGCCTTAACCGGACCCAACAACCGTCCTGTTCAAGCGACCAATGCGCGCCTTATTTTAAAATAATATGGCAGATATGGGAAAAGGCTTTCGGTTTTCGGCCGTCAGCCTTCGGGGTTTAGGGGTTTAAACGTTTCACAGTCCAATTTTTATCCAGTGGTTGATAAACAAATCTGTCGTGTAAACGATCCGCCTTGCCCTGCCAAAACTCGATGTTGTCAGGGATAACCCGATAACCCCCCCAAAATTCCGGTAACGGGATCTCTTTTCCGGCAAATTTTTCCTCAAAATACTTTACTCTTTGCACTAAGCTTTCTCGATCATCTAGTTCCTGACTTTGATGTGAAGCCCAGGCACCAATACGACTGCCGCGGCCACGACTTTGGAAATAAGCATTTGATTGCTCAAAGCTGATGCGCTCAATTCTTCCCTCAATACGGACTTGACGCTGCAGTATATTCCAGTGAAACAACAGTGCGGCAAAGGGATTAGTCTCTAACTCATGGGCTTTACGGCTGTCATAATTGGTGAAAAAGACAAAACCTTTGGAATCGACCTCTTTGAGTAAGACCATGCGCGAAGAGGGGCGTCCTTCTGCAGTGCAAGTTGAGATAGACATAGATTCAGGCAGAACAATACCCGTATCTTGCGCTTGTTTTAACCAGCTATTAAAAAATGAGATGGGATCCTTCGTTGTTTTTAATGCTTCATTTTCGATTAATACACCTTGACCCAGAGTGAAAGCACAACGAATTTTACTGATAAGTGACATAATATCTTCTTAATTAAATTGGAATTTAAAGGGTATACCCGAGCTGCCTCCTGAGTGTATAATTTGTTGCAAATTTTGTCGAATAATTCAACCCATATCATTGAGAACTTCTGTGCCAGTTTCATTTAATTATCAAGACCTAATCACTGTCTTTAATCACACTTTTAGTGAACCCTATAATACCGTTTTAATAGCAGGTGAAGATGAGCCTGTTTATTTACCCGCAGACTCTCAAAATAGTCAGCATCGAATAATCTTTGCACATGGTTTTTACGCCAGTGCATTACATGAGCTGGCGCACTGGTTAGTGGCAGGTGAACAGCGCAGGTTATTGATTGATTTTGGTTACTGGTATGAACCCGATGGCCGTGATGCGTTACAGCAAGCCGAATTTGAAAAAGTTGAGATAACACCGCAGGCAATAGAATGGGCATTGGCTGCAAGTTGTGGTTTTAAATTTGACGTCAGTGTGGATAATCTCAGTGGTATCAGCATTGACCGATTGGGTTTTAAACATAAAGTGCACGAAAAGGTGATGCATTATTTACAAAATGGATTTTCCGAGCGGACTCTGTTGCTTATTAATGCCTGTCGGGATTTCTATCACCGCCCGGTATTATCACCTCAATTATTTGATTATCAGGAGATGTCTGCCCTTGGTCCTGCAGATATAAACGTTTTGGAAGCTCTTAATGAATAAAACTTACCATCATCCAGTGCAGATTTATTACGAAGATACCGACCATTCCGGGGTCGTTTATCATCCTAATTTTCTTAAGTATTTTGAACGGGCGCGGGAGCACGTGATTGGTAGCAATCTGCTGGATAAATTGTGGCGTGAAAATGGGCTTGGTTTTGCGGTGTATAAAGCGAATATGATCTTTCAAGATGGGGTTGAGTTTGCTGAAATTTGCGACATTCGCACCACCTGCCAACTTGACGGCAAGTATAAAACCTTATGGCGACAAGAGGTATGGCGACCTGGCGCGACAAAAGCGGCGGTTATTGGTGATATTGAAATGGTTTGTCTGGATAAGCATAAACGCTTACAACCTTTGCCGGAAAGTATCTTGAGCATGCTGCTGGGGGAGTAATAGCAGAGACCATTTTTGTTGTTTTAACTCCCTAAGCTGTTTTGTGGTCAACGCGCCGTACAATATTACTTAACCAAGACAATACAATCTTTTAAGATTCCTCAACATGTTATGGACACATAGGTATTATTTCCATAACATGTGGTTAACATATCAGCAATATTTGAAACTAAAAAATTATGATTAATGAAAATAATGAAAATAATGAAAATAATGAAAATACAGAAAATGAAAAAGATGTAGATATACTGTTGGTAGGGTCGGGTATTATGAGCGCGACCTTAGGCATTTTATTAAAACAGTTAGACCCTGCACTGAAAATAGCCATGATCGAGCGTCTGCCTGATGTGGCAACCGAAAGTAGTGATGGTTGGAATAATGCAGGGACAGGGCACGCGGCTTACTGTGAACTGAATTATACACCGGAAATGAAAGATGGCAGCATTGATACCAAAAAAGCATTTTTTATCAATACCGCTTTTGAAGAATCGCTACAGTTTTGGTCTTATTTAGTCGATAAAAAAATCTTACCCAGCCCGACACATTTTATTAATCAAGCTCCTCATCATAGTTTTGTGAGCGGTGATAAGGACGTTGAGTTCCTGCGTAAACGTTACCAAACATTAAGTGCGCACCCGCTATTTTCTGCGATGCAATACAGTGAAGATCCGGACGTTTTGAAAAAATGGATGCCATTAATGATGCAGGACAGAGCGCCTGATAAAAAGGTTGCCGGTACGAGAGTACGTTACGGCTCCGATGTCAATTTTGGTGCGTTAACTCGGGATATACTGACCGGACTGCAGGATATGGGTGATTTTGAACTGCTTGTACAGCACTGTGTTACCCATATTGATAAACAAGATGATAATCGCTGGAAAGTGCGGGCTAAAAATAAAACCGGTGGGGCGCATCGTTACTTTAATGCACGATTTGTTTTTCTTGGTGCCGGAGGTGGTTCTTTACCGCTGCTACAGGCATCCGGCATTCCTGAGGGCAACGGTTATGGTGGTTTCCCTATCAGTGGCCAGTGGTTGGTCTGTACTGTGCCTGAAGTGGTTGAAAAGCATCATGCCAAGGTTTATGGAAAATCACCGGTCGGTGCGCCACCCATGTCAGTACCTCATTTGGATACGCGTATTATCGATGGTAAGAAGGCCTTGTTATTTGGCCCCTTTGCCGGATTTACTACCAAGTTTCTTAAAAAGGGATCTTTCTGGGATCTGCCGACTTCTGTCAATCTATCAAATCTGTTCCCTATGCTGTCGGTAGGTTTACACGGTTTTGATTTACTCCGTTATCTTATTTCTGAAGTCTTACAAACACACAAATCCAGAGTAAAAGCGTTACAACAATTTTATCCCGATGCAAAACCCGCCGATTGGTTTTTGTCGATGGCGGGTCAGCGTGTGCAGATAATTAAAAGAGGCACTGAGCGCGCAGGGAAACTCGAATTTGGCACTGAAGTTATTCATGCCGATGATGGCTCGCTGGTGGCTTTATTAGGTGCATCACCCGGTGCATCAACGGCAGTGCATACGATGTTGAACATTATTGAAGAGTGCTTTCCCGAGGAGATAAAAACCGCTGCATGGCAACAACGAATGAAAAAAATGATCCCATCCTATGGTCAATCCCTACTTGAGAATGCTGATTTGCTGGCCGAGGTGAGAAAGCATACCCTGACCAGTCTGGAGTTGGATACTTTACCGCTATAAAAACTAAACGCATTATACGTAAGTGCTGTGTTTAGTACGTAGTTTAATACGTGTTTATACGTAGTTTATTGCTGTGTTTAGTACATAGTTTAATGCGTTGTTTAATAGGTTATCGTCCCTCTTATTTCGCTTAATAAATGCCTAAAAGGCAGTGGGGGTGATGACGCTATAGAGCAGTGCTTGACGTGAGCCTGAGCTGTGAATAAGATGGATAAAAATGCGACGTCGTCGCAACTAATAAACAGCTTCAGCCATGTAAAAATAACCGAAAGTGAAAGTGATGAAAAAAGATAAAGTTCTCACCCCAACCAAACAGATGCAAAAAGATGTCAGAACCGGTGGCAGTAAACACCAAGCATTTTCCCGATATCTGTCTGCTGGTGGACAGCCTGAGCCCGGCTCAATGGCATTAGCAATGATTCCCGATAAAGCGACCGTTGAGCAATATGGCTGGATGAATATATTAATTTTGCTTATGTATTGGCTGCCGATCGGTTCTTTATATGCCGCCGGCGCGTTTATGCAGGGAAACTTCTATTTGGGGCACTTATTGGTGCCGATGATAGTGACCTATTTTTTATTAAGGAAGAGTGCTGTCAGTTACTATTTCTTTATCTATCTCAGTGCCAAACCCATCTACGAGGCTTTTAATACAAATACCGATAATAACTTGTTTTTGTCATTTGTAACTGTCTATTGCTCAATATTGATTGTTCTCACTATTAAAACCAAATTAAGACTATTTCCCTATCAGAGTTTTTTTCAGCAGAAGAAAAAATCCGACGGAACCTTTGTTTTCACCGCGGAGCCGAAAGAGGGAACAAAGTAGCGATTACATCTGTTATATATGACCGATGGCGGGCATGGCAGCAGTTATCATTGCCTGCATAAAAAGTCATTGTATATAAATATATCTGCCGGTAAAAAGCACCGTTTTAAGGTTTTTGATGTCACCTTTCCGTAAAGTAATTATCATAAAGAAATCGTATTTAGCTTATTGTTTGACAATTCTGAACTAGAATTATAAGCAGGTATCAGATAATAGGAAAAGGAGGACGTTATGCACTTTCACAATGCTGCCGGTCAGGTGATGAGGCTTGCTGATAATTTAACATTAAAAGAACTATACAATATGGGTATTGAGCTTACCATTTCAGAAAAAGTTGATCCCAACCACGAACTTTGGTTGTCAGATGAGGAGATAGATGAACTTGAGACTGTAAAAAAAGATGCTTAATCTCTTCTGCAGTTAAATCCTCCGTTTACTACCGGAGGATTTTTTTTTGCAGATTTTAACCTTCAATATTAATCTTGTTAATATTCATCTCAAAGGGCAACTATTTGCAACAGCAAGTCGCTCGTGTATTATCGCAATAATCATCGCTAAATGCTCTGCTGTTGCACCTGAAAATAATGCGGTTTTCATTTTTTTAACCCGCAACGATTAATCAGATAGTTATGCATATAGTTATGCAGATTGTATCAATACCATAGTAGCAATCTTATTTTTTAAACGAACCCTATAAAAAACTTATTTCCAGTTTTTTTCTGGAAATAATCATTCAATCGCGAATCCATAAAGAGCAAATATGACATTTAAAGATTATAAATTATTAAGCGAACAAGCCGTTTCCTTAATTGCAGATGAAACGGATTTAACGGCAAATCTTGCTAATCTCAGTGCATTACTCAATATGAACTTAGATAATATTAATTGGGTCGGATTTTACTTACTCAAGGATAATCAATTAGTATTGGGTCCTTTCCAGGGACAGCCTGCCTGCATTCGCATTCCTTTAAATACAGGCGTGTGCGGTACTGCATTTTCTACCAATACAATTCAAAGAGTGGCTGATGTTGATCAATTTTCCGGGCATATTGCCTGTGATGTAAACAGCCAATCTGAAATTGTGCTGCCAATCAGTATTCAGGGCATACCTTCACTGTTATTAGACATAGATAGCCCGATTAAAAACAGATTCACACAAACCGATCAAGATGGATTAGCCTATCTGGTTGAAAAAATACAGCCGCACCTTTAGCTTTTAGCTTGTCGGCTAAGCAATCATCATATTCTTTGTGTTGTTGGTACAATAAACACACTGAAAGCGGAAAAATAATGCTGAGTTTCAATATAATTTATTCTTATCTGGTGTTGTTGTCCCTCAGGTATAAAATGTCGCCCCTGTTTGTTATTTTTATTTATTGATTTGAGGTTTATGAAGTTGAATTCAAAACATTGTGTTGTAATTGCAATCGCAGGCGCTTCTGCATCGGGTAAAAGTTTAATAGCAAATACTATTTATCGAGAGTTGTGTGAAGAGATGGGCACCGATCAAATAGGTATTATTTCCGAGGATTCCTATTATCGGGATCAAAGCCATCTCGCATTAGATGTACGCAAGTTAACTAATTATGATCATCCTAAAGCATTTGAGCATGAATTGTTGTGCTCTCATCTAAAAATGCTAAAAGATAAATGTTCCGTAAATATCCCCGTTTACAGTTATACGGAGCATACCCGGACGCTAGAATCAGTGGCCATGACCTCTAAAAAAGTGATCATTGTCGAAGGTATATTATTACTCACCGATCCAGCTTTACGTGAGCAGATCGATGTCAGCATTTTTATTGATACGCCCCTTGATGTCTGTCTTATGCGCCGTTTAGTCCGGGATATGGCCGAGCGGGAAAGAACCATGGAGTCGGTTTTATTACAATATACTAAAACAGTCCGGCCGATGTTTTTGCAGTTTATCGATCCCTCTAAACAACACGCTGATATTATTGTGCCGCGTGGAGGCAAAAACCGAATCGCAAAGGATCTTCTCAAAACAAGAATAAAGTACCTATTGGGCAAATAAATAGGCAGTGATTTAAGGTCATATCTGCTTGAAAGGTGAAACCGGCAGATATAAGTGCTTCGACTGAAATTATTGCTCCATTTTGTATTTTAACCAACCTTTATCTAAGAGAACCGTAATGTTATTAGAATCTTATTACACAAAACATGACAATATAATGCGTATTTCTGCTGAGCAAGCAAGTGACTTCGCAAAACAGCAATGCCATGATTTTAACCCGCTTCATGATCCTGATAATAAACGTTTCTGCGTACCGGGTGATTTATTATTTGCTTTGGCTTTATCTGAATATGGGATCAGTGAGTCGATGAGTTTTACTTTTACCAATATGGTTGGTGCGAACGTCGGTATCGTTTTTCCCGAAGCAACGGGTGAGCATATTATTATCACCAACGAGCAGGGAAAAAGTGTATTAGAAATTAAAAAACAGGGCAATACCAGCCATGACCCCGCGTTAATCGAATCTTTAATCAAAAACTATGTGGTTTTTTCAGGAGAAAATTTTCCTACGCTGTTGATGCCGCTAATGAAAAAGCATAATGTCATGTTCAACCCTGCTCGCCCGCTGGTTATGTACAACAGTATGAGCTTTGAGTTTGAATCTTTATCACTGAATAACCCACTCCATGTAGAGTTATCAGATTCTTACTTTGAAGTATCACCAAAACGCGCAGATAGTTTCCTTAATTTTGATATTTTTGACGGACAGCAAGTGATTGGAAAAGGCATCAAAAAGCTTATTGTTGCCGGTTTAAAACCCTATGATCATGAACTTATTAGTGCTTTTTCAATGGCTTATGAAAGCAGACGTTCTTCATTTTATTGATTGATTAAAGTACGGAAAAAATTGTAATTAATTTTTTAATTACAATTTTTTTCTCAATAGCTCTTGCCTAAAAACTCTATGTCTAAAAACTTGGATTATGAGTTCATCTCTAGTGATCCTCGAGCAATTATCTGCAACTGCAAAATGGTACGTTTGGTTAAATCATTTCGTTTGTTTTTGTCAATATCTAAGGCTTCTGCACCCGCACTAAAAACAATGATCACCGTTGCACTTGCCTGCAGGTAAGCAATTTCGGCATTTAACTTGTTAGCTTGCTGTAAATAACCACAAAGTATCATCGTAAAAGAATCTATTTCACGGCTCACGGCGGATCTAAAGGCCGCGGATGAACCGGATCTTTCCTGTAATAACAATCGAAAAATGTTGGCGTTTTGTTCAACGAACTCCATAAAAGTCAACACTGATATTTTTATGGGTGAACCGCCTTTTTTAATGCGCAGCCTGGCTTGGCTCCGTAAGTGGTCAAGCATTAAACCGGCTTCGCTGACTAGGATTAAACCAAGCTCATCCATGTCCGAAAAATGCCGATAAAAGGAGTTTGCTGAGAGTCCAGCCGCTTTTGTCACTTCCCGTAAACTTAAATTTGAAAAACTACGTTCAGCGCTCAATTGCGCTAAAGCTGCAGCAATTAACAGACGTCGGGTTTTTTGTTTTTGCTGTGCTCTAATACTGCTCATGACCAGACCTTATCTATCCTTAGCGCATTCCAAAACCCATGGGCATTTCAAGTTTAGGGCAAGATGCAGAGGTTAATGTTAAAGAGATGTAAAAAATATGCTGTATATATGAGCAATATGTTATTATAGCTTTAAAGTGTACAAGTGTACGCTGAATATTTTCTTTTACCTATATTTGCCGAGTGGGAGGCGAAATGAATAAACCCCGTATTCTTTGGCTTAATGTTTTGTTCTTTTTAAGTACATTCTTAGTCGCCGCAGTTGCCGTACCTTATCGTGCTATCACACATGGTTTTGATGCCCCCGAAATTATTTTTGCACTGTTATGTTTTATTTTCTGCGGCATGTCAATTACGGCGGGTTATCATAGATTATGGTCACACAAAACCTACCAGGCACATTGGAGTTTACGTTTTATTTTTTCCTTAGGGGGAGCATTTGCTTTACAAAACAGCATATTGCATTGGTCATCGGATCACCGTATTCATCACAAACATGTTGATAATAATGACAAAGATCCCTATTCCGCTAAAAGGGGATTTTGGTATTCGCATCTTGGCTGGATGCTGCGTGAATATCATCCAACTAGTTACGACAATTATAATAACGTTCGAGATTTGCAAAAAGACCCCATTATAATGTGGCAGCATAAATATTATTTGCTGTTAACGCTGCTGCTAAATATCGGCATCCCGTTAGTTTTTGGTTTTTGGAATGGTGATATCATTAACAGCTTCTTATTAGTGGGTTTTTTACGTTTAGTATTAAGCCACCATACCACTTTCTTTATCAATTCATTAGCCCATGTCTGGGGCACCCAAACCTATACCGATAAAAATACCGCAAGGGACAATGGTTATTTGGCTTTTCTTACCTTTGGTGAGGGCTACCATAACTTCCATCATCTTTTTGAAAATGATTATCGTAATGGTATTCGCTGGTGGCAGTTTGATCCGACCAAGTGGCTGATAAAAAGTTGCGAATATTTAAAACTGACCAGCAAATTACGTGTCAGTCCTGAAGATCGCATGGCAAAAGCTAAATTAGCTATGACCTTAAAACGCAGTCAGCAAAAATTAGCCGCTTACCCCGATACGGATAAAATGCGTGAACGTTTACAATCTGAATATGACCTGCTTATTATTAAAATAAATGCCTATTATGCCGTCCATAAAAAATTAGTTTCAGATACCAAAAAGCAGCTTGTTAATGATGTTGAGAATTCAGAGCTAATGCAAAACTATCTGGAATTAAAGCACTCTTTAGCGGAGCAACAACGCAGTTGGAAATCATTAACCGCAAAACTTGTCTAATCACTTCGGAATGACGACTATCTTGTTGTTGCAGTAACAATAATCCTGTCCCGATCAAGCCACAAATCTGTACTAAAATTAATATAAATGCTTGAGCAGATTGCTCGGGCAGTTTTATTTTTTATTAGGAAGAGGCTAAGGGGACAAGTAATGCATAAGCATATTTTTTTTGTGCTGCTTTGTATCTGCATTTCCTCTGCTGAATGCGGAACAACACTTCAAGAGCAGGTAAAAAGCTATACCCTCTCTGCAGAACGGGGCGATGCCGCCGCACAACACAATCTTGGGGTCATGTACATGACCGGTGATGGTGTGCCGCAAAGCTATAAGCAGGCCTTCAAGTGGTTTAAGAAAGCCGCCGAACAGGGGCTTGCCAGTGCTCAAGTCAATCTTGGCAGTCTCTATCAGAGTGGCCTCGGTGTCCAGCAAAATAATAAAACAGCCTTTAGTTGGTATCAAAAAGCCGCGCGGCAGGGGCATGCTTCTGGACAAAATAATCTTGCACTTATGTATATGCTCGGTCTTGGTGTGAAGCATAATCCAACCGAGGCCATTGAGTGGTGGCATAAAGCGGCACAGCAAGGGCATGTCAATGCACAAATCAGTCTTGCTACTATCTATGAGCTTGGTTTGAGTGTCCCTAAAAATAGTAATGAAGCCATCAAATGGTCACGTAAGGCTGCACTGCAAAAAGAGAGCAGTGCTAAAAAAAACTAAAAAGCGCGTGTTTGCTGCCAGATCACGATGGTAAAGGAAGGAGGCCGTACAATGGAGCATTGGTTGACGGAATCAAGCTCAATTTATCGCGTCAGACTTAATGGTGATGGTAACCAATTATTCAGGTGAGTTCAGGTAGTGTGCAAGCAGCATCAAGTAACCTACTCGAGTCAACACTATAATGTAAAAGTAGTTTATAAGACTCAGGTGGTAAAATGGAATATTGATTAATGGAATCAAGCTCAATTTACCTTAATGGAGATGGTAACCAATATCCGAATGGAAAAGCATCTGTTAAGTAGGGGGATCATAATGGAACATTTATGGGATCAAGCTCAATTTATCGCACCGGGTTTAATGGTGATGGTAACCAATAGCTTAGGTGATAAGTTGGGGGCTGAAGCAGTTAATATTAAGACCGGCAGAGTTGAGGTAATGTGCAGGCCGCATCAAGTCACTGTGCAGAACGATGGTGACTGTTTCTGGTTAGCATCTGGCAAAATGCCAAATATCGATATCAGTCAGGATGAAGCTGAGTTATTGACTAAGTTATTGAACATTGAAATCGGTAGTCAGGATAAATAAAGACTGTATTTTTATCAAGGTTATTGATGACTTGCCATCAGTTGACTCATCAGGAAGAGTGTCAATGAAAATGTCTGTTGTTATAAGTAACCTTTATTATAGATAGTTTTTATTGTAGTTAGCTTTTATTGGATATAACAATAAACAGGGTGATTATTATGACTAAGCAACCTATCGCATTTTTCCCTACCCGGTACTGGCATAAAGAGGGGGATTTAGTCACCTGCGACCTATGTCCTCATCATTGTCACCTGCGCGAAGGAAAACGCGGCATCTGTTACGTGCGTATGAATCATCATGGTGCAATAGTGCTGAGCAGTTACGGCCGTTCTTCGGGTTTTTGTGTCGATCCTATTGAGAAAAAACCGCTCAACCATTTTTATCCCGGTTCAAAGGTGATGTCATTTGTCACCGCAGGTTGTAACCTCTCCTGTCAATTTTGCCAAAATTGGGAGATCAGTAAATCGCGTGAGATAGATACCCTTTGTGATACCGCCATGCCCGAACAACTTGCACTGGCTGCCAAAGAGCAGGGATGTAAAAGTATCGCCTTTACTTATAACGACCCGGTGATCTTTATGGAATATGCCATTGACGTTGCCATAGCGGCCAAAGCCTTAGGACTGAAAAGTGTCGCGGTAAGTGCAGGTTATATGTGTGCTCAGCCTCGAGTTGATTTTTACGACCATATGGATGCCGCTAATATTGATTTAAAAGGCTTTACCGAAGCGTTCTATCATAAAATCTGTCACGGGCAGTTACAACCCGTATTAGAGACTCTGTTATACCTTAAACATCACACCTCGGTCTGGTTTGAAATCACCACTTTATTGATTCCCGATGAAAATGACAGCGATCAGGAGTTAAATGACATGTGTCACTGGATAGCTGAAAATCTCGGCCTCGACATACCGTTGCACTTCAGCGCCTTTCATCCTGATTTTAAAATGATCGATAAACAGCCCACACCACTGGCGACCTTATTGCGCGCCAGAAAAATAGCCTTGAGCTATGGTTTGCATCATGTGTATTGCGGCAATGTGCATGATCCCGAGTCAGACAGCACCTATTGTCCAAATTGTCAGCATCTGCTGATTGCAAGGGACTGGTATCAGCTGGGCGAATATAACCTCGACGAGTCCGGACACTGTTTGAATTGCGGGCAGCTATTGGCAGGGCGGTTCGCCGGACCCAAGGAGAGTTTTGGTCGGCGGCGTATACCTGTCAGAATAAAATGATGGTGATGTCTGTATCCAAATTATTTGAAGATGCCTCTGCAAGTCGTTTGGGTACAGAGCTTATCTTCCTTCGTTTGATCTGACATTATTTTTGTATCGCTGATTTCTCCGCTGTTTAACTCTTCCTCAGGACTTTTACTCTTCATCAATGAATAAAAAATTCAGCGGCGATATAGATGCTAATTGTTTTTCTTCAGAAAGAGACACATTAAAAAACAGCCATTATAAAACAAGTCAATTTAATCTGCCTTATTTTAAGAATACCATTGCGGTTATTCACAGCTTCCAAGCCAGTTCAAACCGTGCGAATTTATCCTCTGAAAATTTATCATTAATTTCCCCTTAAATAATAAAATAACCTTGCACAGCGCTTTTTTGTGGTGCGTTTATTTCTTTTTAAGATCCATAGTGGTGCAAAATCAGCATGGATAACATCTGATTTTATTACTTAGCCCAAGGAAATAGAGGGGTTGTAAATTCTGGCATGCATATTGCTTTATTTAAAGTTCTCGTATGAGAGATATTGGTAGATATTATTAATATCACAATTCGGTAATAGACATCTAGGGTTCCGGCTGCTTGCAGTGACTGGTCCGAGAGTTGTCGACCTTTTCTAAGGTTACACGGAGGGATAAAAGCCCGGGAGAAGATTATACCAAATCTCTCGTACTTTTAATCTGTGACCAAGGAGAATATTATGAAACTAACTACCCAACTCAGTAAGTCAATCACCAAATTACTTGCTATCAGCACATTGTGCAGCGCCTTCCTTATTACTCCCGCAACAGCCGTTGCAGAAACAAAATCAGAATTTCGTTTAGCCTGGACAATTTATGTAGGTTGGATGCCATGGGACTATGGTGCCGCTTCCGGTATTGTCAAAAAATGGGCAGACAAATACGATATCGACATTGATATTGTTCAAATTAACGATTATGTCGAGTCTATCAATCAATATACAGCGGGTGGTTTTGATGCCGCCGCAATGACTAATATGGATGCTTTAACCATTCCTGCCGCCAGTGGCGTTGATTCTACCGCATTAATCATCGGGGATTTCTCCAATGGTAATGATGGAATAGTGCTCAAAGGGACTGATAAATTGGCCGATATTGAAGGTCAAAATGTTAATTTAGTTGAATTGAGTGTGTCGCATTACCTGCTCGCGCGTGCCTTAGACACGGTTTCATTAAGTGAGCGTGATGTGCGCGTGGTTAATACCTCCGATGCCGACCTGGTCGCGGCTTTTACCACTGAAGATGTCACCGCAGTAACCACCTGGAATCCCCTGTTGAGTGAGATCACGGCAATGCCAAATACCAAAAAAGTATTTGATTCCTCTATGATCCCCGGTGAAATCATCGATCTCTTAGTGGTTAATACTGAGACCCTGCAAGATAACCCTAAGTTGGGTAAAGCATTAACCGGGGCCTGGTATGAAATTATGGCGACCATGCAGGGCAATGAAAAAGAAGCGATTAAAGCACGTACTTTGATGGCCGAAGCATCGGGTACTGATCTGGCCGGATACGATGCGCAATTAGCTTCTACAAAAATGTTCTTTGAGGCTAAAGATGCCGTTGCCTTCAATAATAGCGCTGCACTGATAAGTATTATGGGTAAAGTCGCAGAGTTCTCCTTCGCCCACGGCCTGTTGGGTCAAGGTGCCCCGGATGCAAAATTTATCGGTATTCAAACCCCCAGTGGTATTTACGGTGATAAGGCTAATATAAAATTACGTTTTGACCCTAGTTATATGCAGATGGCCACAGACGGTAAATTATAAGGTCCACACTATGCGCCTGATGAACAGTAAGCCGAGCCGCGCTATGCGGCTCACTTTAAACTTATTACCCTTTGCCATTTTGCTGGTGATTTATACGCTTGCATCGGATGCTCGCTTACTTGAAAACCCAAGTGACAAACTATTACCCGCCTGGTCCAGTTTTGCCGATGCCATCGAGCGTATGGCATTTACGCCCAGTAAACGGACCGGCGAATATTTGTTATGGGTTGACACTCTGGCAAGCTTACAGCGTTTGCTGTTAGCCGTTGGAATCAGTGCACTGATAGGTTTAATACTCGGTGTGGTCAATGGCATGTTACCGGTTATGCGCGCTACCTTTTCACCCTTAGTAACCGCCATTTCTTTGATACCGCCAATGGCCATATTGCCTGTCCTGTTTATTGTTTTTGGATTGGGAGAGTTATCTAAGGTGATGCTTATTATTATCGGTATCTGTCCGATATTAATACGTGATTTACAACAACGAACGCAATCACTGCCCGTTGAACAACTGCTTAAAGCACAAACTCTGGGCGCCAATAGCTGGCAGATAATGATCCGTGTTGTCCTTCCGCAAATATTACCGCCACTGATCAGTGCGGTACGCTTAACGCTCGGCAGCGCATGGCTTTTCTTAATTGCCGGTGAAGCGATTGCAGCAACCGAAGGCTTAGGTTATCGGATCTTTTTAATCCGTCGTTATTTGGCGATGGATGTGATTTTACCTTATGTGTTGTGGATAGCGCTTTTAGCCTTTGTGATGGATACCTTATTACGTTTGCTTTCAGCTAAGGCTTTCCCTTGGTATCACGGTAAAAGGGAGCAAGAGTGATGGATAATCCTATTATTGAAATGAAACAGGTGTGGAAAGAATATGGCGATCAAGTGGTGCTCGAAAAATTAAACCTAAGCGTTCAAGCGGGCGAATTTGTCAGTATTGTCGGTGCGTCTGGTTGCGGTAAAACAACCTTGTTAAGTATGCTCTTGGGGACCGAATCGCCAAGTCGCGGCGCATTGTTACTCGACGGCGAGCCGATGCCCGCTGAGCCCAGTGCATCACGCGGTATTGTGTTTCAAAAATACTCTGTTTTCCCGCATCTGAATGCATTGGAGAACGTCATGCTCGGGGGCGAGTTTGCTGCCTCTGTGTTGTTCGGGCGAGCCTTTGGTAAGCAACGTAAAAATCTTAAAGAAAAAGCGCTGGAGATGCTACAGGCGGTCGGCTTGAGTGATGCAGCTCAGCGTTACCCCAGTGAGCTATCCGGTGGAATGCAGCAACGTCTTGCTATTGCACAGGCGTTGATCAAACAACCCCGTATTTTACTGCTCGATGAACCCTTCGGAGCGCTGGATCCCGGCATTCGCAAGGATATGCACAGCTTGATTCGTGAGTTATGGAAAAAACGCGGCTTAACGGTATTTATGATAACCCATGATTTATCCGAAGGTTTTAGTCTCGGCTCACGAGTTTGGGTATTAGATAAACCGCGTATCGATCCGCAGCAGCCGGAACGCTATGGCGCGCAAATTGTATATGATATCGGCTTAAATACCGGGCAAAAACTACCTGAATCAATACAGAATCTATTGGATAAAACAGTTCAAGACGTTTAAGACATCACCTTAAATTCAGAGAAAAAAACACCTGAATCAATACAGAATCTATTGGATAAAACAGCCCAAGACGTTTAAGACATCACCTTAAATTCAGAGAAAAAAACACCTGAATCAATACAGAACTTATTAGATAAAACAGCTCAAGAAAAAACTGTTTAGGAGAATATTATGCAAACAACGAATCAGCCACAAGACATTGATCAAGAAAGTATTTATGAAGAAACCATTGCCGGAGCCAGTCATTGGTCAATGGTAATACCAGCCGGACAAGTCTTGTCGATCACCGATCCCCAGGGTGGGGCCAATGTGTCAATGTTATTTTATAATCCGAAAAATTTATTAGAGCGTTATAACGCACCCGATACTTTAAAATGTCAGCATACTTTTAAGTTAACCGAGGGACATTGTTTATATTCGGATATGGGGCGGATTTTTTGTTCAATTATTCGCGACGATACTCACTGGATAGACACAGTAGGCGGTCTAACCAACAAACACAAAGTAGAGAAGAAGTGGGGGACCAGAAATTATCAGAAGGATCGTAATAACTGGCTGCAAAATGGTCATGACAGTTTGCTGGTTGAAGTGGCGAAATACGGTTTAGGTAAGCGTGATTTGGCGGCCAACATTAATATTTTCAGTAAAGTTAAAAGTGATGATTTAGGCAACTTAAGTTTTGCTCCCGATCACAGCAAAGCAGGAGACAAGGTTGAACTGCGTTTTGAAATGGAGACGCTGGTGGTGCTTACGACTTGCCCGCATCCAATGAATGATGCAGCCAAGTATCCCAACCTTGGGGTGGAGCTTGAGATCAATAAAGCCGCCGCCATCACGGCAGGCGATCAATGTTTAAATTCCAGTGCAGAAAATGGTCGCGGATTTGAAAATAACCGCCGTTATTTATGTCAGCACCAGCACCAGACAGCAGGAGCGCAATTATGATTATTGAAAGTCCCCTACAAGCAGAGCAAGCCATGCGCCGCGATACCGTACTCGCGGGTGATTATTATATGCAGATAGTGAAAGCAGGACAGACACTGCGCATCCTCGATATCGAAGGCAATCAAGCAGCCGATACTTTGTTTTACAATGCCCATGATCCCAGTGAACGTTACAGTGCCATTGATACCATTCGTGAACAGGGTAATGTTTATTTAACTGCGGGTACAAAATTATTATCCAATGATGGCAATCTGATGCTCGAAATAACAGCTGATACCTGTGGTCGCCACGATACTTTAGGCGGTGCATGCTCTACCGAAAGTAATACGGTACGCTATGCCATTGAAAAAAAATGCATGCATGCCTGCCGTGACAGCTGGTTACTGGCGGTGGCAGAAAATCCGCAATTTGGCTTAAACAAGGGCGATATCACCCATAATATCAACTTCTTTATGAACGTTCCTGTCAGTGCTGAAGGCGGTCTAAGTTTTGCCGATGGTATCAGCGGCGCGGGTAAATATGTGGAATTAACCGCGGCGATGGATGTGGTTGTTTTACTGTCCAACTGTCCTCAGCTTAACAACCCTTGTAATGCCTATAACCCAACGCCCGTGGAAATGATCGTTTGGGATAAAGCTTAATACTATCTCTGTTTGAGCCGTAAATCATATCTTCAATGAGATAACGGGGACGACCCTGTTAACCACTCTCAGCACTATTTCGGGACGACCCGACCTTAATAAGGTCAATCTTATGTTTACTAAAATATTAATTGCCAATCGGGGCGCAATTGCCTGCCGCATTATCCGTACTCTATCGGCCATGGGCATTCAAAGCGTATCGGTTTACAGCCTTGCCGATGCGGATAGTTTACATGTAACCCAGGCTGATGAAGCTTATTCATTGGGTGAAGGCGGCGCAAAACAAACCTACCTTGATATAGAAAAAGTCATAAGCATCGCGAAAAAATGCGGCGCCCAAGCTATTCATCCCGGTTACGGATTTTTAAGTGAAAATGTCGATTTTGTGGCTGCCTGTGAAAAAAACGGGTTGGTTTTTTTAGGGCCGACCACGGAGCAGATGCTGCAGTTTGGTTTAAAACATCGCGCTCGAGAATTAGCCGAGCAGGCTAATGTGCCTTTATTGCCCGGCAGCGGTTTATTGGACGATTTAGACGATGCGCTACACTGCGCAGAAAAAATCGGCTATCCCGTTATGTTAAAAAGTACTGCCGGTGGTGGCGGTATTGGTATGCAGCGTTGTAATAGCGCCATTGAGCTTAGTCAGGCTTATGATTCGGTAAAAAGATTAAGTGAAAATAATTTTAGCAACAGCGCATTGTTTTTAGAGAAATTTATTGTGCGAGCGCGCCACATAGAAGTGCAAATTTTCGGTGATGGCAAAGGCCAGGCGATTGCATTAGGTGAGCGCGACTGCTCGGCGCAGCGTCGTAACCAGAAAGTAATTGAAGAAAGCCCCGCACCCAATTTAGACGCAAAATTAAGAGAAAAATTATATACAACAGCAACCCGATTAGCCGCAGCGGTTAATTATCGTAGTGCGGGCACGGTTGAATTTGTGTTTGATCAGCAGACGCAGCAATTTTACTTTCTGGAAGTGAATACCCGCCTGCAGGTTGAGCATGGCGTTACCGAGCTGGTGTATAACGTTGATCTGGTTGAGTGGATGATAAATTTAGCGGCCAATCAACTGCCTGCATTAAATGAACTGAGTAAAAATATCGTCGCCAATGGCCATGCCATCCAAGTGCGTTTATACGCCGAAGACGCCAATAAAGATTTTCAACCCAGCGCCGGACTTATCAGTCATGTTAGCTGGCCGACCAGCGTGGATCACGGTACCTTGCGCATCGATCACTGGCTGGAAAGCGGCTGTGAAGTCTCGCCCTTTTTTGATCCTATGCTCGCCAAAATAATCTGTCACAGTCAAACCCGCGAGCAAGCGCTCAGCGGCTTAAAGCAGTCTCTGGCGAGCAGTGAAATTTATGGCATAGAGACCAATAAAGATTATCTGCTGCAGTTGCTTAGCAGCGAAGTTGTCGAAGCGGGTTTACTGTTAACCCAAAGTCTTAACCAGTTTGTTTATAAGCCTTGCTCTATTGATGTACTTAGCGGCGGAACACAAACAACCATTCAAGATTATCCCGGCCGTAAAGGTTACTGGGATGTTGGTGTGCCGCCTTCAGGCCCGATGGACAGTGTCGGTTTTCGTTTGGCCAACACCTTATTAGGTAATAGTGATAAAGCTGCCGGCTTGGAAATTACCGTCAGCGGCCCGACGCTAAAATTTAATAGCGCAACGCAGATTGTTATAACCGGTGCACAGATTGAGGCAACACTCGATGATCTAAGCGTTAAAAATGGCCTGGTTATTAATGTTAATGCAGGGCAAACCTTAACCTTAGGCAATATTCAAGGTGCCGGCGCACGCTGTTATTTAGCGGTGCAGGGCGGCATTCAATGCCCTGATTATCTAGGCAGTAAATCGACCTTTACCCTGGGACAATTCGGCGGTCATGCCGGACGCGCAATCCGCACCGGAGATGTATTACCTGTTAATGCGCTCACTGAAAAACAGTTACACAGGGACAGCAGCACTGATTTTCCTGTGCAATTACCTGACATTACAGATGATTGGAGCATTCGGGTTATCTACGGCCCGCACGGCGCGCCAGACTTCTTTTGCCCGGAAGATATTGATGAGTTCTTTGCCGCAACCTGGAAAGTACATTTTAACTCTAGCCGCACCGGAGTGCGTTTAATGGGCCCTAAACCCAAATGGGCGCGTGTTGATGGCGGTGAAGCGGGATTGCATCCGTCCAATATTCACGATAATGCCTACGCTGTTGGTACTATCGATTTCACCGGCGATATGCCGGTTATTCTGGGACCCGACGGACCGAGTCTGGGCGGATTTGTCTGTCCGGTGACCATTATTAAAGCGGATTTATGGAAAGTCGGGCAGCTTAAAGCGGGGGCAACCATCCGTTTTCAGGCGGTTTCCATCCATGATGCACAGCAGCTTGAACTGCAGCAGATTAAATCCTTAGCTGCGGGGGTATTTACAGATCAGCAACTGCCGACCGAGTTGCCGGTCAGCGCAATTATCAAGAAAATTGATAAAACCGAGCATAGCGAGCAGGTGGTGTACCGCGCCTCGGGTGAAGATTATCTGCTGGTGGAATATGGCCAGCAGGTATTAGATGTTGCGCTGCGTTTCCGTGTTCATGCATTGATGCTGCGCTTACAAGACATGAAAATAGAGGGGATTGAAGAGCTTACGCCGGGCATCCGCTCCCTGCAGGTGCATTATGATAATCTGCAGTTGCCCTTAGATAAATTATTGGCATTACTTGCACAGGCCGAAGCAGAACTGGGTGACATCAGCCAGTTAACCGTCCCTTCACGGATCGTTCATATTCCCTTATCCTGGGATGATTATGCGACGCGTTTGGCGATTAAAAAATACGATGAACTGGTGCGTAAAGATGCCCCATGGTGTCCCGATAATATTGAATTTATTCGCCGGATTAATGGCCTTGACTCGGTTGAGGAAGTTAAAAAGATAGTGTTCAGTGCCAGTTATTTGGTGATGGGATTAGGCGATGTCTATTTAGGCGCGCCCGTTTCCACACCGCTCGATCCGCGCCATCGTTTAGTGACCACTAAATATAACCCGGCAAGAACCTGGACGCCTGAAAATGCGGTGGGTATTGGCGGCGCTTATTTGTGTGTGTACGGCATGGAAGGCCCGGGGGGCTATCAGTTTGTTGGCCGCACACTGCAGATGTGGAACCGTTATCGTAAAACCGCTGAATTTAGTAAACCCTGGTTATTGCGATTTTTTGACCAAATCCGTTTTTATCCGGTCAGCAGTGAAGAATTAACCCAAATTCGTCACGATTTCCCGCGCGGTGATTATCCGCTTAAAATCGAACCAACTACTTTCAGTCTGGCTGAATATCAGCAGCAGCTGATCGACGATCAAGAATCTATTATTGCTTTTAAAGAGACGCAGCAAAAATCCTTCGAAGCCGAGCGTCAGCGCTGGCAGGAAAGCGGACAGGCTAACTTTGTGGCCGATGAGATGACCCAGGTAGAAACCGATATTGCCACTCTAACGGCGCAGCAACGCGGCGTGGACAGCCATGTTGCCGGAAACATCTGGAAAGTGCTGGTTGAACCCGGTGAACATGTGATTGCCGGGCAGCCTTTATTAATACTGGAAGCGATGAAAATGGAAATCGAAGTGGTTGCTCCGGCGGCGGGGTTAGTCGAAAGAATAGTACAAAAAGAGGGGGCTCAAGTGCATGCCGGGCAGCGTTTATTGATTTTGGAGCAGGTCTAATGAAGACTCAGATGAGCGAACAACTAATGACCATCGATGCCCTGCAGCAGGCTTATCGCAGCGGTAAATTAAATGCGCAAATATTTTTAAAAGAGAAATTACAAGCGGCAAAAAATGATCTGAATAATGTCTGGTTAGCCACCATTTCCGAATCGCAACTGCAGGAAATGTTAACCAGACTGAGCACTAAATCAATGGATGAGCTGCCGCTTTATGGCGTGCCCTTTGCAATCAAGGACAATATCGATTTATCTTTACTGCCCACCACGGCGGGTTGTGCAGCTTATGCTTATCAGCCAAGCCAATCGGCGCAGGTGGTGCAGCTGTTAATGCAAGCCGGTGCTATTCCTCTGGGTAAAACAAATTTAGATCAGTTTGCCACCGGACTGGTCGGCGTGCGCAGCCCCTGGGGCGCGGTAAAAAATAGCTTTAATCCCGAGTATATCTCCGGTGGTTCAAGTTCAGGCAGTGCGGTGGCTGTCGCCAAAGGACAGGTCAGCTTTGCATTAGGGACAGATACCGCAGGCTCCGGCCGAGTACCTGCCGCCTTAAACAATATCGTCGGATTAAAAGCGACCAAAGGTCTATTAAGCTGCACCGGCGTTGTGCCCGCCTGTAAAAGCTTAGATTGTGTCACGCTCTTTGCTAATACGGTGGATGAGCTCAATCAACTGCTTGATATCAGCGCGCAGCTGGATAAAAGCGATTGTTATTCTCGCGCTAACAGCCTTGAGAATAGTGCATCTTATTATCAAGCAGAAAATAGTTTGTCAGGCTTAAAAATAGGCATGCCGGCGAGCACTCAGCTTGAGTTTTTTACTGACAGGAGCGCACAGGCTTTGTTTGAAAAAAATATCGATCTATTAAAACAGGCCGGGGCGCAGATAATTCCGATTAATTTCCAGCCTTTTTTAGAAGCCGCTAAACTGCTCTATGAAGGTCCTTGGGTAGCGGAGCGTTATGCGGGCATTGAAGATTTTTTTGATAAAGAGACAAAGCAATGTCTCCCGGTGATTGAAACTATTATCGGCGGGGCGGAAAAATATTCGGCAGTGGATACTTTTAAAGCCATTTACCGCCTGCAAGCTTATAAAATCGAATGTGATGCTATTTTAGCGCAGGTTGACTGCATATTAACGCCGACCGCGGGAACAACTTATACTATTAAACAGGTGGAAGCTGAGCCGATTAAGTTAAATTCAAATTTGGGTTATTACACCAACTTTATGAACCTGCTTGACTATGCAGCGATTGCGCTGCCGGCCGGTTTTTTGGATACAGGTTTATCCTTTGGTATCACCCTGTTCGGGCCTGCGTTTAGTGACCGATTATTGCTCAGTGCCGGTGCGCAGTTGCAGCAACTTGCAGGTTTGACTTTAGGGGCAACGGGGCAAGCGCTTCCTGTAGTTAACAAGCCCGCATCCACTGTGTCTAGCGCGGCAGCAGATCAAATAGATATCGCCGTTTGCGGCGCGCACTTATCAGGTTTTCCGCTTAATAAACAGCTTATTGATCGCGGAGGGCGCTTAGTCAAAGCCTGTAAAACATCGAATAATTATCGTCTATACGCTCTGGCCGGCGGTCCACCTTATCGTCCCGGATTAATACGCGAAATGGCGTTAGGAAAGGGCGTTGCGATCGACGTTGAAGTCTGGCGTCTACCTGCGCATTCCCTTGGCAGTTTCTTAGCAGGCATAGCACAACCTTTAGGGCTAGGGAAAGTCCAGTTAGAGGATGACACTTGGGTAACGAGTTTTATCTGTGAAGGTTATGCAATTGCTGACGCACAAGATATAAGTCAATTTGGCGGATGGTCCGCTTATATTAAATCCCAGTAATATTCATGCATGAGGTCGCCCGTTGTAATTATTAAAAATAACTGGCTATTTTTCCGTGGATTATGTCTGACAGATTGATAATCCACGGAAAGATATTATTTCAGATAGAGGCCAATTTTGTTTACATAGTTTTTTATGCACAATCATAAACGGTCAGTCCTTTATAATATGTTACTCTTGGATCCTGTTGTTATAGAAAGGAAAGGGTCGTTAATGAACAAGCCAATCAAAGCAGCGCTATTATCTGCTTTTATTTTTCCCGGTGTGGGGCATCTGTTATTCAAGCGCTATATTTCTGCGGCGATATTGGCCACAACGGCCTTTACCATCACTTATCTGTTGGTTGCTAAAGCACTCGAAAATGCAATGTTGATCGTTGATAAAATTCAACGTGGTGAAGTCGCCGCAGATATAACTACGATTAGCGAATTAGTATCACAACAGCCCTCAGCCGATGGTTTTCTGAGTACAGATCTAATGACCACCATACTGCTGATTACTTGGTTAGTTGCGATTATTGATTGTTATAGAATCGGCCGCTCACAAAAAAACAAAGCCGAACTTTCAAAATAAGTTTAAAAATCTCAGTTACACCGAATTCAATTAACGCTTGATGGGGCGTTTTTTCTTGGTTCTTTTTTCTGCTTATTTGGAAGAGCAGATCTAAATCCCGTTTTACTAGCCTCTTTATTTATATAAGAATTTAACTCTTTGATGATTAAAAGATTATACAGTTTTCATAAAAAATAAACGGAACATGTCATCAAGGTAAAAATTGCATCTCTGTAGTTAGAAATATGTTAAAATGCCTCCTCTTTAGCACAACAAAAAACAGCTTGGCGCGATCAATTAACAGCCAGGCTGCTTAATAAATTAGCCCTATTAATATATTTATGGCTATTTTACTCTTAGGAACTCTGCCCATGAAAAAACTCTTTTCTGCCCGTTATACAGCTGTTGTACTGAGCAGCTGCTTTCTGATAGGTGCCTGTTCCTATGTAATGAACAGTGGTACCAGCAAAAGTGAAAAACTGATGGCAAACCCTGTTGAGGTCAGTATCACTTCCCTTGATGATTTGAATACTTTATTTGATAAATACCAATACAACGATGAAAATTGGGATAAAGGCAGCCGCGAAGTGCCGCGTATTACCTTTGAAGGAGTCGGCAAACATTGGGCTGAGGGATCAAAAAAACTGCCCGTAGAAACTAAAAAAATGATATTTTTCCGTCTCATGACACCACTGGCATTAGTTTCTAATGAAAATATTTTACGTGAACGGGAAGTTGTTAAAAGCAGTCCGCTGGATGCAAGCAAACTTAAAAAAATCGCCCTTAAATATCGCGTTATTGAAGAGCAGAGCGACGAGTTGAATGAAGATAAACGCGCAGCATTACTGACCCGTGTTGATGTTTTACCCCCGTCATTAGCACTCGCACAAGCGGCCGAAGAGAGTGGTTGGGCGACCTCGCGTTTCACACAGGAAGGTAACGCTTTCTTTGGACAGTGGGATTTTACCGGTAACGGCATGAAACCTCGGGCTCACCGGGAAGAGCTGGGTGACTATGGCGTTGCGCGTTTTGATAGTCCGCTTGCTTCGGTTGAAGCTTATATGCTTAACATTAACAGCAACAGCTCATATCAGAAATTACGTACGTTACGCAGTGAACTGCGCGCCGACGATAAAGCGGTTACCGGCATAAAATTGGCGGGAACTCTGGATAAATATTCCGAGCGGGGACAAGAATATATCGACGGGCTGCGTGCCATGATCCGCTATAACAAGCTTGAGCAATTCGATCAGGCGTATTTATCTGATAATAAATTAATCCACTTAATCACAGAGTATTAATATCACTCTGTTTATAAACATCACAATAACGGAAGACTGTGCATACATCCTTCCGTTATTAATCTGCTAACTCTAAGCCATTCTCAAATCTGCAATCAGCAGCGTAAAACACCCTTTCTTAAAAAGCATTAATTTTGGTATATTTATAAAAAGCCAATCTGACTGATATCTAACCTGAAAGCTTGCGGCTGTTTATCTGCAAGCAGAATGCTAATTTGTTTAACGTCCGCCAATTTTAATGGCGGCGCATCGTCAACGGTTGTTCCTCTATAGGTAGGAATAAATTCTTCTTCTTTAAAAATCAAACTGTTCCAGTTGTTTGCCGGCGCATTAAACTCAACCTTGTAGGCAATCGCGCCTGTTCCCGTATCCGTTCGTAAACGTAACTGATAGCGACGATCATCCCCTTTGAAAGTCATAGATACTTTATCTTTTGCTGCTATTGGTTTAATGAGAATATATCGGGCTGAAGCAAAACCGCCGTTATTTGCAAATGAAAGTTTGCCGCTAAAGCTGAGTATGTTGTTATCGACTGATATTTTACTCTGTGAAATCCCGCCCATCACGGAGTCATTCACTATCACCCATCCGTCAATAAATTGTTTGCTGTTAAAGTCGAGCTCTTCGGCCAGACTGTGGTTTATGTTTGTCATTATTAGCACCAAAAGTAGTCTATATTTGCTCGTTAAAAAGTTCATCCAAGTCACTCTCATGGTAGTCCCGGAAATTTTTATCGTAAGTTGCAGTTCGTTACTAAATGCTTAGTAGACCTGTTTATTTCGCTAAAATTTATCAGACTATATAAAGCGTTCATGTTTGTCTGATTGACAGTTCATAGGCCCATTTAAAAGATGGTCTCTGTGAATGAGATAGGGAAGATTTAACTTACCTATGAATTTACTTATGAGCTTACCCATACACTTGCCAATGCACTTACCAATCAATTGTTTTGCCCTGCCAGTCAATAAAACAGGCTTGCTGGTCGGAAGCGTAATTTTCTAAGGCAAATGGTTTAATTAAAGATAAAAGCTGAGTAGCCACAAACTCAGGCTTAAATAATTTTTCCGGCGCCACATTAGACTGGAAAGGTTGGGATAATTTTGTATCAGTGGTGCCGGGATGAAAGACTATCAAGCGGACGTTTTTAGCGCGTCTGGCATATTCAATGGCAGCGGTTTTTACGAACATATTAAGCGCTGCTTTGGACGCCCGATAACTGTACCAGCCACCGGCACGATTGTCGCTAATACTGCCCACCCGCGCACTGAAGACCACAACGGTGCAGGGCAGCGGGTGCTTAAGTAAGGTAATTAATTGTTGCAACCACAGGCTCGGAACCACAACATTCACGTGCATCACCTTTTCAAATATATCGACAGAAAATTGCTCTATTTTTTTCTCCGGTAAAAATGAGCTGTCGTGTAAAATGCCGTTGCACACAAAAACCTGCGCACAGGGAAGACAAGTCGCTTTTATGTTCTCAATAATCGCCTTTATCTGTTCCGGGCTATACGTGCATTCAATTTGCTTTAATCTTTTTTGATTAAGCAAACGCTGCTCAAAGTGCGCCGGAAAACTGCGGCTAATCGCATAAACCACAAGTTCATCATCTAATAGCAGCTTATCAATCAGAGCTTTTGCAATGGCACTGCTTGCGCCGATAACAAGGGCGCAACGTTTAATCTCGGTCATTGTTTTTTCCCGGTGAGTTATGCGCTGATTTTATTTCACACTGGCCATTTTTACAGCTTTTTTCCCCCATTAATAGGCTTGAAATACGTATTCGGTGTTTTGCAAATAACAGGTAGCACCAATCGGCAAAGGGTTTGATAATAGGAAAACGCAGCACCGCAAGCCAGGGTTTTTTACCCACCAGTCGCCATGCATGACAGGTCACATCGAGTCCGAGCAGTGTAACGCCATTCAATTTTCCATGCAGTATCTCAGTGGCCTTGCGTTTGTTTATATCGGGAAATTTCTGCTCAAAATCGCTTTGGTGAATATCCTCCAGCTGAATGTTATTGTGCAGGTCATAACGGCGTAATGCCTGCATTTCCGTTGAACAGAGCGGGCAGTTTCCGTCGTAAAAAATCGTTAGCATGACAAACCTCAAAGACTTAAATGATTGTTAAGCTTAACATACGTACCAACTCTGCCGTTGGATCTGTTTGTTTCTCGATCTTAATATGATCACTGAATTAATCCGATATTTTCTTCAATATGATTTTGTTTATTATTGTCAGAGGATAGTCTGTTATCGCAACGGGGCGAGTTATTGTTTTATAGTTTGCTGAGTGCCCCCAAGCAGTTTACAAAACGCCACATCTGTGGCTAAATTTACCCGGACTTCTGGTAGCATAGTCAGCATTTTTAATATATTAACTTTGATTAAAAAGAGTATTTTCCCTAACTGTAAAACAAGATAACAATCAAAAAATAAGCTAACTTTGACGGTACAGTATTGCAATAAGGCGATAATTAACCACAAAAGTGCTCTATACCCTCTAAAATATTTTCTAAATGCTGGTGTTAGCAAACAAAGTGTAAAGATGAATATGATATATAAACATACTCAATGACAGAAAGCGTTGCTGGCCTGCTGACAGGATGACTATAGAAGAAAAGATTGGACAATTATACTAAAAACAAATATTTGAATATCAAACACTTAACATATCGATCTGAATGGTTTTATATACCTTTTTATTCAGATTGACATTTAATTTTTATACATTGAATTTGGCTCATCTTTTTAACGAATTGGATACTTACCTATGAAAACCGAAAGAATTAGGATCGCCTAGAAATACATTGTCCCCTGTCAGCCGTCAAGTTGCTGACGAAGGTATCTTACTTCTGGAAAACAAAAACGCGACACTACCTATCAAAAAAAGGGGAAAATATTTCTCTTTTTGGTTGTTGTCAAATAGATACTTATCGCAGTGGTACTGGGTTTGGTGCTGCTGTTAATGTGCCTTATGCGGTCAACGCATTACAAGGACTTCGTGCCAATCCTGCGATTGAAATTAATGAAGCGCTTGTAACAATCGGTGAACAGTGGATTGTATAGCATCCATTTGCCGACGAGTTCATTAAACAGGCTGCTACTAACTCAGATAAAGCGTTATTTTTTTATCGGCCGCACCGCAGGTGAAGATCAGGACTGTGCAGATGCGGCGGGTAGTTATCGTCTGACCGATGTTGAAATGCTAATGATCGAAAAAGTTAACACCTATTTTGACCAGATTATTATTGTTCTTAATGTGACCAATATTATGGATATGTACTGGCTGGAGTCGATAAAAAATAAACAATCTATTCAAGCCGTCCTCTATAGCCGGGCAGCCGGTATGCAAAGCGGTCACACGTTAACTGATATTCTTTGCGGCGCTATCTCACCCAGCGTTTGTCTGAGTAAAACTATCGCTTATCAGCTTTCTGACTATCCATCATCCGCTAATTTTGGCTGCAAAGATTATAATCTATACATTGAAGATATTTATCTTGGATACCGTTATTTTGAGACTTTTAACTCGCAAGCCGTCCAGTATGGGTTCGGGCGGGTCTTTCATATACTGAGTTTAGCCGCTAACTGGTTTCACACTTAGTACAGGGTATTGGCATTAACCAACTCCTGCATTTTGATATTAAAGAGGAAACCATCGGATCGAAATTTAGTAGTAAAGAGGTTATCCAAATTTATGTTGAGGCGCCGTAAGGCCGTCTTGGTAAATCAACACGTGTATTAGCCGGCTTTGTTAAATCCAATATACTTAATCCAGGTGAATATGAAATTGTTCTCCTTTGTATCACACTTAAAACACTGGCTCCTATGATGACAGTGGAGTAACAGGACACCGTAATTGCTACGTTATTGAACCGGGTTGTTATTAACTTTATGTCGGCGCTAGCGTTCGCCACGCGCAGTGTATCAGTACAACGTTACAACTGGATCAGCTATTAGTAATAGAACAACTCACTGAAGCACTGGCGCCGATTAAAGCGTTTGAGCGACTAAAACTGGCCTGCTAGAGGGGAATGGTCTTTATCAGGCAACCTATGAGTTAGTCCCGTGGCGGCAGACGGTCCTTCTGGAAATACTCATGGACACTGACCATAAAGCCATGCAAGTGACTATCTGTACGGTACTGGAACAGTGAGCTTGATGAGCAGTTATTGTATCTTGTAGGGCAAGAGCTTGGTGCTAATCAGATTGACACTTTATTAGGACCGGGTATCAATATTCACCATCATCCGCTTAATGGCAGAAACTTCGAGTATTTCTCTGAAGATCCGTTAATTACCGGAATTATGACTGCGGCACAAACCCGCGGCTTTGAAAAAGCTGGCGTATCCGGCACCATTAAGGACTTTTCTGCCATTGACCAAGAGACCGTGCGAGTCGATGTTGACAGGGTAATGTCACAGCGCGCGCTACGCGAAATTCACCTTAAAGCCTTTGAAATGACCACTAAAGAGGGCCATACGTCAATCATTATGACATCATATAACGCTATTAACGGGTATTGGCCGCCTCTAATTACGATCTCAACACCACTATTTTACGTGGTGATTGGGGGAGGGCTGGGATTGTGATCACCGACTGGTGGGCTAAAATGAACGATCCGGTGGCAGACAACACGCTTGAATCTATAGAGAATGGCACCTTGACCGTTGGGTAAGTGCAACGTAGTGCAATGAACATCTGTCGTTTTATCATGGAAGCTCTCGTGATGGGGCGTCTACTTAAGGCTTATGAGCTGATTAAGGCGTTTTCAGAAAATAACGACATTGCCACTGTTAATGCACTGCGCATTGAAGATAAAATCAAACTAAATTGTAAAACCAATATCAGTGTGGCTATTGCAGTTTCTAAGTCTAGTATCTATCAATGTAACGGCCTTCTTCGTTATAATCGAAACTCACTTGCTCAATCTTCTTGCAGTCTGGGTTTCACGGCATATTTAGTATATCTCTTACGGTTAACGGCACTATTGACAAGCTGGCCACTATTTAAGGACTGCAGGTAAAACTGGAAAAAGGGCGCTACGAACGGTATCTGGATTTCGTAAAATCTAGTGTAGTACTTGAGTCTCTTATTTTTACTAAAGCGTGAAAAACACACTGCGCTGCATTATGCGTTGTTGAACTGCGATCACTATTGTTCTTCGAATCATCTCTTTTTTACATCTATCTCCTGTACCTAATTAGTGGAATTGTTATTACTTTGACCCTTCTAGCTGATCCGGGTTAGTCAGTTGTTGTGATGTAGATATCAGTTCCACAGAAATGTGAATATGAAATTAGGAAATATTTAGGAAGCGCTTTATCCTCAACAGGAAATTATAAAAAAATTGTAAAAAAATTGTTTTATAGTCATCTGTTAATTACAGAATGATTGCACCGCTATCAATGAAGTACTCAAGTATTACGTCGGGAAAATAGATAAAATTCTGATGAATTATAAATAAGAGTTAATGATATAAATGCAATATTGTTTAGGGATTGAACAAACTTATGAGTTTAATATGAAAAAAACGGGCTTCACTCTGATCGAGTTGCTGGTGACAGTGTCTATATTTTTAACCTTATTATTTATTGGCATCCCCAGCTTTAAGGATATGATTGACAATAGTCGGATAGTTTCAAGCTCCAACGAGGTGCTTGGGGCATTTAATTATGCCCGTATGGAAGCTGTTAAACGTGGTAATACCGTCCATTTAGGGCAACGAAATGGTACTTGGGCTAGTGGTCTTGTCGTGTGGGTGGATGCAGATGCTGACGACACAATGGACCCAGGTGAAGAGTTACGTTTATGGGAGCCCTTAAGCAGAGAAAACACCTTGGTCAGTGCTAACACTATAACAAGTTTTGTCTTTCAGGCCACCGGAGCGGTTGATAATGCGGATCAATTGACTATCTGCGACAATCGCAGCGGAGAAAAGGGGCAAACAATTTCTATATTAATATCAGGGACAATCTTTGCTGAGAAGGTGACTTGTGTATAAACATAATCAAACCAACAGACAGAAACGATTAATGACGCGAAATCAGCAAGGTAGTTCACTGCTCGAGGTGTTGATCGCAGTGTTAATTCTGGGAATTGGTTTGCTCGGGTTAGCATTTCTGCAGATGGTTAGCCTTAAAAATATTAATAACTCACAATTTCGCACACTGGCGACAGTCTATGCCTATGATATGGCAGAACGCATGCGTTCCAATCAAACTGCAGTCTCCGCCGGTAATTATGATTCAATCACCGCTATAGTGAATGATCCTCCTGGCTGTCCCCCCTCGTGTACTGTTGCACAGATTGCTCAGCTTGATGGCTACCAATGGAATCAGCAAATTAAACAAGGTTACTATGTTGGAGAATTAGGATTAACGGAAGAAGCTAAAAATTTCAATATAGGAGGATTACCTTCAGGTATCGGCACGGTTACCAAAAACGGCAATGTCTATGATATCAAAATCGCCTGGCAGGAGCAGCAGCGTGATAGTGCAGGCGGTAATGTGGATAGCGTTGAGTTTACCCTTTCCATTCAGCTTTAAAAATTTAACGGCAGCAGTAAAATTAGCAGGAATAAGGATGTTAATACAGGAAGTTGCATTTGAGATTAAAGGATCTATTTAGGAATATAGGGATATGGCTACAATAAAAAATTGCCGTTTAATACAGCAACGCGGGTTTACATTAATAGAACTGATGATCTCCATACCGCTTGGCTTGCTGGTCATGTTTGCTGTACTGAAAATATTTACCGCCAATGTAGAGGGGGTTAATTTACAAAATGCCTTTTCCCGCGTGCAGGAGAATGGCCGCATGGCAACTGAACTGCTGATCCGCGATATCCGTGGCGCGGATTATTGGGGTTGTCTGCGTGATACTAGTTTGATAACTAATAATTTAGATACCAGTGATGATGATTATGTATTGGCCACGCAAATTCCGACAGGGTCAAGTGGCATTGCCGGAGAAAATAACGTCGACTCAGGCATAGAAATCGCGGACATTCCTGTCAAAGAGGCAACCGACACACTAACCCTACGCGGTGCCAGTGCTATCGCCAATATAAAGATTGTTCCTCCCTATGCGCCCGCTTCATCTTCGCAGATCAAAATCAACTCCGAGGGATATATTCCCCCGGGCACGATCATCATGATTGGGGATTGTGGGGGAGCTGATGTGATTTCAGTTACCAACAATAACGGCAACAACGACACTGTAGTCCATAATAGCGGTACCATAAATATTGCTAATTCGGTGAATAATGCACACGGAAAACTCTCGCGCAGTTATTCCAGCAGTTCACTACTGATGACTCCCTACGTTAAAACTTATTTTATTGGCCAGAATTTAGCCGGTAGTTATTCATTGTTCAGTAGTGATAATGGCGTGGCTAATGAGCTGGTGCGAGGCGTTACTGACTTACAGCTGGAATATGGTGAAGATACAGGCACATTTTCCGAGGCTTCTAGCGTAAATATGACTGCAGTGCGCTCCATTCGTTTTAGCATTGTTGCAGAAAGCAGCAGTGGTTCAGGAAATGCCCCCTTAGCCAGAACCTATACAGTCACCTCGAATATACGCAATCGTACATTACAATAAGGTGCACAAGATGAAAATTAAAAAACAGTCAGGTGCCGTTTTGGTGATAAGTATAGTTATTTTACTGGTCTTAACCTTTTTGGTGCTCTCAGTCACTCAATCCGGAGTAGTACAGGAAAAAATGACTGCGGCGGTGCGTGATTCACATATCTCGCAGGAAATAGCTGAGTCGGGTCTTAGAGATGCTGAACATTATATTGAAACACTGGTCACCATCAACGGATTTAATGATACGGGCAATGGTGGATTGTATACGCAGGAGAAGGGCCCGGCAGATCTCTTTGATCCAAGCATCTGGGCGGACAGTAAAACCCGAGTCGCGACAACCAGTGTTTCCGGGCAGTTGGAAGCAAGCTATTATATCGAATATCTGGGGATACAAAACCTGTCGGATGATGATTTAGGTGCGGTTAATATAACCGGATACGGCACAACAACGGGCGGGGGTAATCTAAATATTTTTAAAGTTGTCTCCCGCTCCTTGGGTGCTAATGGTAATAGTGAGCGTATCGTTGAGATATATTATGGAAAGCGTTTATAACTTAGGTCTTTATAGCTTAGGTATTTATAACCTAGGCATTGATAACTTAAGCATTGATAACTTAGGCAAAGGAAGGTCACAATGAACAGAATATTCACAAAAACATTGCTCAGCGAGATAGTGGCTGCGAGCCTCTTTTGCGCTCCTCTTGCCTTAGCCGCCGAATTGAACCTTTCATCAACCCCCTTAATAACAGCCGCTGCCGTGGCACCGAATATGATGCTGCTATTGGATAGCTCCGGGTCGATGAGCAATATTGTCCCGGATTCTCCCTATAATGCTGACACTTATTCTTATACCTGTGAGGATGGCTTAGGTAACGGTAGCCGAATCGATATTGAAATTGAGAGTAATGGTGATGCGACAGTGGGTGGTACAGCATTTGGCAACGGATCTGCAGAAGCTTGTTTCGATAATGGCAAGCTTTATAATGCCCGCCTCTACGCTAATGGCGGTACATCTCCTTCGGGTTACTTAGATGCATCTTATACAGGTCATTATTTAAACTGGTATTTTGATAGCGAAACGAACGGTTTTGCTGACGGTAAGAAAACGGGGACTTTTACCCGTATGGAAATAACCAAAAAAGCTTCCATTAATTTACTCGATGAGTTAGGGGATATTCGTATTGGCCTTGCAAAATACAACGGCAGCGATGGTGCGCGGATTCTGGAAAATATTGACGACCTGAGTACTATTAAGAGCAATCTAACAGCAGCAATCACCGGTATAAGCAACGATGGTATGACTCCGCTAGGGGAATCGTTGGCTGACATGGGGCGTTACTTTACCTTAGGTTATCCAGCAGCCTCTTCATTGGTAATTCATCCCGATGCAGATGGGAATGGGACAAGTGTCCCAACAAATGGGGTATTTACAAATAGTCTTGCATATAAATCAGGCGTAACAGCCCCCTCTGAAGTGACTCAATACTGGTGCCAGCAGAATTTTGTGGTGGCAATGACAGATGGTGTCCCGACAAACGATAGCAACGTGAGTAGCTATTTAAGGGACTATGATAATGGCACCGGAGAGATATTAGATGATGTGGCGCTTGCGATGTTTGATATTGATTTACGTCCGGATCTCAAGAATGGTACTAAGCAGATAAAAAACAATGTGATAACCCATGTTATCGGTTTTGCCGATGCCGACGTAGTCAATAGTACTTTGATGGTAAATGCGGCTGCAAACGGCGGCGGTACTTTTACTGGTGCAGCAGACAGTGCGGGTTTGGTGAGCGCATTTCGCAGCGCATCCAATAGTATCTTTAACAAAGTAGGCACCCTGGCGTCGGTGTCATTTAATACTAGTCAGCTTACCGCTGACAGTGGACTGTACACAGCAAACTTTAATACTGCAGGTTGGAGAGGCAGCCTGCAGGCCTATCCATTGTCTGGCACCGGTGTGGTAGAAGCACAAGCTTGGAACGCTGCGACCAAGCTTGATGAAATGGATTATACCGATAGAAATATATTTACTTATAACCAGAATTATTCTTTGGGTGGTGATTTCACCCGTACTAATTTGAGTACTGAGCAGCGAGATGATCTCAATGCCGGCCCGGCAGGCGCTGCCGACGCTGATGTAGATCTGCTGATCAACTACCTCCGCGGCGATCGAAGTAATGAGGGGACAGGTGCAACGAACTATCGCACTCGTAGCAGTCGACTGGGTGATATAGTCAATTCAACGGCAATGTATGTGGGTGCGCCATATTTAAGCTGGCCAGATTATGGCAGCAACAATATGTTTGGTGCGGCGGACAAAGACTATTCCACTTTTAAAACCGACAATGCGGCGCGCACACCTATGGTATATGTGGGCGCTAACGATGGCATGCTGCACGGATTTAATGCGTCGCTCTCGGGCACTAATGCGGGTAAAGAACAGTTCGCTTATATACCGGGAAGTATTGCTTCCGATGCTGAACAAGCCGGATTACATTATCTGGCCGAACAAAATTATGCGCACCAATTTTATGTTGATCTAACGCCGACCATCAGTGATGTTTATATCGGCAAAAAAGGATTTTTAACCACTAGAGGCTGGCGTACCCTTTTGATTGGCGGATTACGCGCTGGCGGTAAAGGTCTGTTTGCGCTGGATGTCAGCGATCCTGAAAACTTTGCTGCACAGGACGTATTATGGGAATTCAGCAGTGCTGATGATCCCGATTTGGGTTACACCTACAGCAAGCCAACCGTGGCCATGATGGCTAATGGAAAATGGGCGGTGATTGTTGGTAATGGTTATAATAGCGGCGACGGTAAGGCCAAACTGTTTATTATCTTTATCGAAGAGGGCCTGGATGGTACCTGGGATACGGGGGATTACATTAAAATAGATACGAGTGATGCTACATCCAACGGATTATCAACGCCGCGTGTGGTTGATATTGACGGAGATGGGGTGGCGGACCGTATCTATGCCGGTGATTTACAAGGTAATATGTGGGCATTTGACGTCACCTCGGATGATCCCACTAAAAAGAACAAGGAATGGGAAGTGGCTTATCTAACGAGTAATGCAAATGGCGCTCCACCTGCCCCCCTCTTTACTGCGACCGATAGCAGTGGCAATGCTCAACCGATCACCTCGGCGCCGATCCTGTCAACAAACCCGAATACATCACAAGGTGATCCTGATCTTTTAGTGTTTTTTGGTACAGGAAAATACCTGGAAGCCACCGATGTCACCACCAATAGGGATGAAATGAGTTACTACAGTGTCTTGGATGCTGGTGCAAGCAGTCTAACACGCAGCGATTTAGCTTCCCGCGAGTTAGTGACTAACGCGGGTTTACGCACTATCAGCGGCAGTGACTGGACTTCTAATTCCGGATGGTATTTAGATCTGCTTGACTCCTCGGCGACTCCCAGCGCGCAGGGCGAACGTGTCATTGCCGAGTCACTTATCCGCAATAATGTCTTATTCTTTAATACTGTCATCCCCAGTGGAGACCAATGTTCGTCTGGTGGTAAAGGCTGGTTAATGTCATTGGATTTAGGAACCGGACTGGCACCCACCTTCGGTGTTTTTGACGCCAATGGTGATAAGAGTATTGATGATGGTGACATAGGTTACATAGGAGAGGTTTTTGATGACGGTCTTCCCTCTGCGCCAGCTATCTTGGGTGATGTGCAATATACGGTCGGCAGCACAGGTGCATTGGAGGCGCGAGACATTCACTCGGGGGAAAGTAGTAATGGTGGACGACTCTCCTGGTTTGAACATACCCGCGAATAGGCAGGGGATTAATATGATCTATTCTGTTTGCGCTCGTTAGACGCAGATAAGAATAGAGCCGGTAATAACTGGAATGCGCAGAACAACAATTGCGTTAAATAAGATATCTATTTTAAGCAGTACAAAACAACATAAAATGCTCTAATTTGCTATAACAAGGAGTTTTAATGAACGGTCAAAAAGGATTTACCCTGATCGAGTTGATGATTGTGGTGGCTATTGTCGCCATTTTAGCCGCCATAAGTTTTCCGTCTTATCGGGACAGTGTGCGTAATGCGCGGCGAGCCGAAGCGCAGGCTACGCTACAAGGTTTGTCTCAAGCGATGGAACGTTATTATACTACTAATGGTACCTATGCGGGCGCTGCTGCCGCTGGCGCAGATACGGGCGCCCCGGATATTTTTTCGACAAAATCACCGATTGATGGCGGTGATGCATTTTATAATTTAAAAATTGTTTCAGCGGGTGGGTCTGCCTATGTGGTTGCCGCTGAACCGATTAATGTTCAGGCGGGCGATGGCATATTGATATTAAAGTCAACGGGTGCCCGGGGGTGGGATATTGATAATGATGCCGGGGGCGTGGTTTCCGGATTAGGAACACCGAATGAAGTTGAAAACACCGAGTGGACATGGTGAAGGCTTGTTAGCAAATCTGCCCGTCGTTTATATACCGAAACTACTTGAATATTCAGAATTTCGCTCTCGGATGGGAGTACAAGGCTATAGGACGCTCTTCGTTGTTAGAAGTCTTTGATTTAGAATATCTAGATAATCAGTCTTCCGCCCGGGATATGATCCTTTAGCGTCTTGTTGATACCTGCTTCTTCAAGTAATTTTGGGATAGTACTGTTAGAATAACCTTTGCACTCATCTCCGTCTTTAGGTCTTCTGTAATAATGAAATCAATCTCCTCAACTGTGTTTGGTCATTTATTTGGTCACCCAACAAGCATCTCTATGGGCCCTGACGGGGTGATACTGATGGTTAAAAATAGATCAACGAAAATTAGCTGGCAAGCCCTGATTAAACCGCCAACCTTTGATTTTGGCTGGCTCGGTCAAACGGTCAGTTTTCACCATTCCAAACAAACCTATGTGCTCTGCAATCTTGCTTATAACAGTGAGAAAAATCATAAAACTGACTGCGAGCGGTGGTGGGCGGAGGCGAATAAAAATCAATTATTTGGTTTGTTAAGCAAAACAAAAAAAGTAATTAACAGCCGTTATCTGCGCCAATCGACGGTTAAAAATATGCAGCGGGCGATCGCTAAAGAATATAACAGGTGGTTTCCCTGGGCCGCATCAAGTCAAGGCGTCGAAAGTCTTGCAAAAATGATCAAGGCGCTAGCACATTATCACCATTGGCAGGAACAACAGCTAACACTTTGCCGTGAAAGCTATATTCACAAACAGTTACAAACCCATCAACAATTTTTTGACCAGATTGAAAGTAATGCCCTAACGGACCGGCAGCGTCGAGCCTGTATTATCGATGACGATAACAATTTTTTATTGGCGGGCGCCGGCACCGGTAAAACCAGCGTAATGATTGGCCGAACAGGTTATCTGCTTAACAGCCAACAGGCTAAACCTCATGAAATTTTGTTATTAGCCTATGGCCGAAAAGCCGTCGATGAAATGGATCAAAGAATAAAAGATAAGCTCGGCACTGATAAAATAAGCGCAACAACCTTTCACAGCCTTGGGCTTAATATCATTAAACAGGTTGAAGGTGGGCAACCTGATTTATCGGTGTTCGCAGAGGATGATAAAGCCAAGTCTAAATGGATACAGGCTTGTTTCGAGGCGCTAATAAAGGAGAAGCCGCAATACCGCCGCGGGGTTCTGGAGTATTTCAGTCACTATTATTATGTTGAAAAAAAACATTTTGAATTTACCAGTCTGGGTGAATATTACCAATATCTAAGTGATAACGATATTCGCAGTTTAAAGGGCGATAAGGTAAAAAGCGTGGCTGAATTATATATTGCCAATTGGTTATTTAATCATGGTATTGAGTACCAATATCAGGCTAACTTTTTTCTTCCGAAGTTGAATATTTATATTGAATATTATGCCGTAGACGAAAATGGCAATACCGCGCCTTATATTGATAACCAGGCATACCATGCCGCGATTAACAGCAAGCGGCAAAGCCATCAGAAACATAACCGTAAATGCATTGAGTTAAGCTATGCGCAGCATAAAAAAGGGTTACTGCTTAAGTCCCTGAAGAAAAGCCTGAAAAATGCAAATGTTGTCTGTGAATGTTTACCCGATGAAATGATCTTAGCCAGTTTAAAGAAGACCGGGCGTATCAGCTTACTGGCGGAAATGTTTGCTAAATTAGTCGGCCTCTATAAAGCGTCCGGTTTGAATAAATCGTCCGAAAAACGGATTGTTGCCGCCTCCATTGACGCTAAACAAACCGCAAAAGCATTAGCATTACTCAAGCCAATTTTAGCGGCTTATCGAGCAAGGTTAGTAAGTCGTCATGAAATAGACTTTGAAGATATGATCATCAAAGCAATTGCCTATGTCGAGGCCGGACGATTTATTTCGCCCTGGCGTTATATCATGGTTGATGAATTTCAGGATATTTCCGAGCCGCGTGCGCGTTTAGTCAAAGCGCTGCGCGACAGCCATAAAGGCAGTTCTGTTTTTGCCGTTGGTGATGACTGGCAGGCTATCTACCGGTTTAGTGGTGCAGATGTCACCCTGACCACGGGTTTTGCCGATTATTTTGGGCCAACGACGCAGACTGAACTGGATCAGACCTTTCGCTTTAACAACAGCATCGGCCAGGTGGCAACTGCTTTTGTTAGTAAAAACCCTGCACAAATAAAGAAAACCATTAAGTCCTTTAAGCAGGTGAATAAACCGGCGGTTTCAATCCTGCGAAAGAGTGCCGGTAGTGTGCCGGCAAAGGGTGATAAAATAATTTCTGAGATTGAAAATGGTGCCATTGAACAGGTGTTAACGGCTATTGTTGGTAAAATTAACCAACCCGTCAGCGTTTATTTACTCGCTCGTTTTTGGTTTCAACTGCCGGATAAAACAACTCTTTCCCGTTTAAACAATCAATACCCTCTGCTTAATATACAAACCCAGTCATTTCATGCATCTAAAGGTAAAGAAGCCGATTATGTGCTGATCATGGGATTAAAATCGGGCCAACATGGTTTTCCTTCCGGCAAAGTAACCCCCGCCGTTTTAGACGTGTTTCTGGCAAAAGAAGAACAGTTTGAACACGCCGAAGAACGGCGTTTATTTTATGTCGCGCTAACTCGTGCAAAGGATAGAGTCTATATTATTGCAAATATGAAGGACGCAAGCTGCTTTGTTAAAGAGCTTGTTGAAGGGTATGACGTTGAGCTTAATGAATTTGCAATAACGGAAAATCAGGCTTCTGTTGAAAAGATACTCTGTCCAGGCTGTGAAACGGGGACGCTTAAAGCGCGGCAAAGTCGTTTTGGCACCTTTTATTCGTGTTCACACTTTCCACGCTGCGATCATAAAGAAAGCGCCTGCGAAAGTTGTCAGGGGTTGATGTCTAAAAGCCGTCATAAAGGCTTTAAAAGCTGTTTAAATAAAAACTGTGATCATATTTTCCCGCTTTGTCATCAATGCGGTGCCGATATGGTTCTGCGGAAAAGTGCTAAAGGTGAATTTTGGGGATGTAGCAACTACAGTGGTAATGAACAGATAACCTGTAAAAACGCGATTGACAGTGCAAAAATTCAGTGGCCAAAAATGCAGGGTTAAGTTTAACATCCTAATGTTGCTATCTAAATGGCCTTGCCGTCTGTCGTGAACAGCGCTGTCAAATTCTTCTGAGAACAGGCAGCATTTGTGCAGCTTCCGTGTTTTTCTAATGGATAAGACGCTGCCTAAGATGCTTAAAGCTGCTGCACAATTGATCTTCTTTTGCACAAATACTTAACAGGTCATCAATAAAATGGAACAGCGCGCGTTGTTCAATTTGCTTGATTTGCAGCTGCTGTTGAGCGTTTAGCATGTGGTACATAGTTGCCGCGCCAAAGTCGCCAAAAATGATATTTGCTTGTTCATCAAACAGCGTATTATGCGCATATAAGTCACCATGGCAGACCTGATTTTCATGTAAATGCGTAAATACCGCTTCCATTTGTGCAACGATTTTCTCAATTTGCTTAATAGATAAGCTAAAGTCCGGCGTAAAAGTATCACGGGTACAGCTTTTAAAGCAGGGTGGTAGTCCCAAGTTATTATAATGTGGGGGTATTAAATCCATTATTAATGCTAAATAATCGGGTTCATTGACCTGCGCTAGCGACTGCACTAAATTAGCATGATGACCGACTTTTAAACAGGCTTGCAATTCATCTTCGGGATAGCCGTCACTGGTGACTTCACCCTTAAAGACTTTAACCGCAATATCATCGGGGAAGCTGCTTTGATCCGTATTCCAAACGGCTTTGGAGATAACTCCGGAGGCACCCTGACCAAGCACGTTTTGTAAGCTGAAGCTCGATGATGATAATGTCGGTACCGTATTGATTTTAACATTTGAGCGGCTAAAGGGGTTACCTGCAAAAGCAAACCAGGCAAGCTTGGGTAATCCCAGCAATTGCGCCGGACATTCGCTCAGTCGGTTAGCGGAAATACGGACCAATTCAAGGTTTTCAGACTGAGCCAGGGTTTTGGGCAGTTCTGTTAAACGATTACCCGCCAGTGCCAATTTTTGCAGTCGCGGCCGTTCACCCAAAGAGTCAGGTAAAATTTTAATGCGGTTATCGGTTAATATCAACCAGCGTAATCTGGCGGGTAATGAGTTGGCAGGAACCCGGTTAATAATATTTGCTTTAAAGCCGACCATTTCTAAATCAGAACATTGACCCAGTACTTCAGGTAATGTTTCAAAGAGATTGTTGGATGCAAAAATAATTTTAAGTTTGGTTAACCGGGCAAGCTCCTCGGGCAATGAAGTTAATTGATTATTGGATAAATCAAGAATCTCCAGGCTATCGGCCAGTGATAAAATCTCGATCGGGAATGAAGTTAAGTTTTCAGATAAGGCTAATCGTTTAATCCCGTTTAATTGGCCCGATTTAAGCTGTGCAAGTGTCTGCAAAATGATCTTCCCGTGAGTGCTGGTAACAAAACGGCTAGTCTACTGGAAAAATCATTAAAAAGGGGATGAGCGGGCGAATTGCTTGTTAATAATAGCAATTCGCTGATAGTTCAAGCAAAACAGAGCTTTTATTGTTTTAAATGAAAATAAGCCGGTTTGCTGGCTATCCGTGCATCATCTATCGCTTTACCGACGGTGAAATGATAAAGCGTTTGCCATTGATCATCCTTCAGACCCAGTAACTGGTGCACTTGATCATCGAAGAAACAACCTATACCTGTGCCGCGCAGACCAAAAGCTTCTGCCTGCAGATACAATACCTGGCCGATTAATCCGCTTTCCCAATATAAAGTGGGATAACAACTTGGTGATTTTTCTAAAGGGGCGGCAAAATTTGCCAGCATAGCCAATGAAAAAGCACTTTCACCGGCGATATCCTGATCACAGCTAACCGCTTTGGCAATCGGTCTGCAATTTCCAGCTTGTAATAAGTACAAAGGTTGTTGTTCAATGACCTCTGTCCACTCAAAGTCACTGTCCATTTGCGCTTTTAATAACGGCAGATGATCCTCATTTCGTACCCAAATATACAAACCTGGTGCTAGTCCCTGTACATTATGTACAAATAAAACAAGGTCCAGCTGTGCCTCGAAAGGTAAAACTGAAAATGGGATGGTATTGCCGGGCAGGGTTTTTTGCAGGTTATGTAAAAAGGTGTTTAACGGCAGGTGACTGCTTGCTCTGTCATAACTTTGTGCACTGCGGCGTTGGCGAATAAGTGTTTCGGCATTGGCTGTGCACAGGCTCTCTGTCTCCGGGTTAATAATAGTGGTCTTTTTGGCAGGTGTTAATTGTAACGGCTCCTGCTGGCTGGATGAGGCAACTTGGTTGATAATCGGCCAGTCGATATGAACCTTACTCAGTTGATTCGCTGAGTGTGAATAATTAAGCGTTGGCAGCTGATTCAACCATTGATCAATAGCTGCGAGATCAGGTGTTGTCCGGCTCACCCAGCAGACACAATCGGCAAACTCGGTTTCTGCCTGCACATGGTTTGATTGTGCAAGCGCAAAGAGACTTTCTGACTTTTCAGCGGAGATATTGGGCAATACTTGAATCTGCCAGCCATTGAGGTTGCAGGCAATGTTTAATGCCGCTAAGGCATGGCCCAAATCATGTTGACAATAACGGTAAGCACGCTCGCCATATTTCCATGCCTCCCGCCAGGCAATACTGCTTAGCATTAAGGGAAAACCATCCATCTTTTTTAATGCCAGCGCTGCATCATCGGGTATGGTTGCACGTTGTTCAAGAAGATGAACATAGGGGTTGTAATGCACACTGGCAGCCGCTTGCTGATCGACTTGCGGCAATAGTAAATAACACTCGGTGGGATGCAGGTTGCCGCTGGATGGATTGATGCGCAGTGCCCATTCTGAACCTTGATACTCTTTCCAGGCGGAAAGCCCTAAACTGAGCTCCAACATACTGGCAATTGATTCTACAGAGATGGATTCCGCTGTTTTTTCAGCTCTCTGAAAAAGTGCGGAATAGGGGGAATCTTTAGTTTTTTGTAACAGCGGTAAAGGGATTTGTTGTGCCCCTTCGTAAAGCCGGTAGGGTAATGGCTGATTTGCCCAGTCCATATAACCTGGTGCACGCGCATATCGGCCAGGCTGGTGTTTGCTCTGCTGGTGGTAATTTTTGATTGTCTGCAAGGCGGTTTGGCTCATTATTTACCTCAAGATTATTAACTGGCTGATAACTATAGAGGTTGTTGTGTCTAATTTAAAGCGGGCATTTGTAACAATAGAACAGCTACTGAGGTATGCTGATTTTTGTAAGCTATCTTTGGGCGTTTATCTGCTTATAAAACAAAAAAAGGTGTTGCAGCCATAGTGAAAATTTAAAGCCGATGTGAATAACAATGTACTACCTTATGAAAATTCTCAGCTGCTGATGACTTTCTCAAAACAAATCAATCACGTAACCATTAAAGATCGCTCGGTGATCAACCGATCTTGGCGGTTTGTTAATAGACAGGGCGGCTCACTATCTGCTGTGAATTACTGATAGAACAAGCAGATAACGCTTTAAAGTATTTGAGTTCGTTACTTTTCATAGTAATCTCTAGGTTGAAAAATCATCATTGCGCTTATTTTAAGATTAGTCTGATGATTTATTTTGCGCCGCAATGCGGCTTCGTTGAGCAAATAAGTTAAGATTTAAGGTGACAGATAATGAATATAGTTTGGGCAACAAGTGAGGCAGCACCATACGCTAAAACCGGTGGATTGGCTGATGTATCATACTCATTACCTTACGCTTTGGCAGAGAACGGGCACAATGTTTCAGTTTTTATGCCTTATTACCCGCAGGTGATGGGCGACAAATGTGATGATACGGTATGTGTACATGAACTGCTGGGTGTCCCTTTTGGCGAAGGAAATGAGGAATGGGCTCGCATCAGACGGCACAAGGTCAGTGAAAACCTCTCTTTTTATTTTATCGAGTTTAACCGTTTCTTCGATCGCCCTAAACTGTACGACTGGGATGGCAATGAATACACTGACAATGCCGAACGTTTTATATTTTTGAGCCGTGCAATTATGCAGGCTGTGCTGGCACTGGATATCAAGGTTGATGTACTGCACTGCAACGATTGGCATACGGCAATGTGCAGCGTTTATTTAAAAAGTGCCCTGTACAACGGATTTGAAAATTTCAAGCAAACCAAGTCGATTATCACTATCCATAACATTGGCTACCAGGGTGTGTTCAGTAAAGCGAATCTTTACTGGACAGGACTTGGCTGGGAGTATTTTAATGTTCATTGTTTCGAATTCTACGATCAGCTTAATTTCTTGAAAGCGGGGGTATTGACCGCTGATATGGTCACCACCGTCAGCCCAACCTACGCTGGAGAGATCCTCTCTCCAGAATACGGATTTGGCCTGGATCATCCTCTGCAACACCGAGCCGTTCAAGGCAAACTGCGCGGTATTTTAAATGGCATCGATGTCATCGAGTGGAATCCTGAAACAGATAAGTTACTGCCTTACAATTTCTCGCACAAAGACTTGAGCGGTAAAGTTTTATGCAAAGCAGAACTGCAGAAGGAATTTGGCCTGGAAGTGCGCGCCGATGTGCCGATTTACGGCGTAGTATCGAGGCTTGCCGAGCAGAAAGGGCTAGATGTCTTTATTGCATGTTTAGATAAGATGCTTGAGGAAGACGATGCTCAATTTGTGATTGTGGGCTCCGGAGAGAAATGGCAAGAGGTTGCCTTAGCCGATTATGCTAAAGCCTACCCGACTCGATTTGGATGCCATATTGGCTACAGTAACAAGCTTGCTCATCTTGTTGAAGCGGGATCAGATTTCTTTGTTATGCCTTCAAGGTATGAGCCATGCGGGCTTAACCAGATGTACAGCATGAAATATGGCACCGTTCCTATTGTAAGGTCAACGGGAGGGCTGGAGGACACAGTCAGCAACTATTCCGTTGAAAATATCGAGAGCGCAACCGGGTTTAAATTCTACGATCTGTATCCCGAAGCATTAAGAGAAACAATGCGCTGGGCAGCTTCTGTATACCGTAACGATTATCCGGCATTTGAAATAGTGATGAAAAATGGCATGACCAGTGACTTTTCATGGCATCACACGGCCGTCGAATACGAAGATTTATATCAACGTGCGAACACTAAATTCGGATTATAGATAGACAGTCTATCAATAATTCTTAGTCTTGCATTAAAAAATGGCAGCCCTAAAAAGGTCTGCCATTTTTTTGCTTAAATTATCCCCCTTCGACTAAATGCTCATCTGTAATTCCTGCTTCTAAAACCGCTTTATTCTGTTTATAAAGCTTCATCTTTCTGTAACATCTGTTTTCTATAATCGCCATTGTGGTTTTGATTTGAGAAAAATTTCAATCGAAAATGAGCGCAATCAGCCTAATATTGTGATCTGTTGTAATGATTTTTTTGTGCGTTTAAAAACGGCAAACAGATCAATGCTTTATAGTCTTTATAAACGTTGTCAGAACATGCTTAAAATGACAAAAAAAGTAACTGGTATTGACGTTAAGTTCACGTTTACACTTCTAACTTATTTTTTTTGCGAAAAATTAAGTTAGTCTAATCGGCGAAATAAAATCCGCCTTTTATTGATTTTTTAACCTATGCTTTTAGTGATAAGTAGGGTGTTTTTATTTAAGACGGCAATCATTGAAAATGATGCTGTATTTGATTAATTTAATAATAACAGGAGGATATTTATGAATGATATGTCTCGTATAAAGCATTTAGCGATTGATCGCTATCATGGGGATCGTTTGGCTAATAATGGACCTGTGCACTGGGAGCGAGCTTGGGAAAATGCCAAACTTTTAATCCCAATCACCAAGGCTAATCCAATTGTTGTGCAGCTATTTTGTTATCTCCATGATTGTTGTGCTGTAAACTGCATAGAGGAACCGGATCATGGTCCTGCCGCTGCTTTTTTTATCAAACAAAATAAAAAATCATTCTCTTTTTTAAGCGCGCAAGAGTTTAAATTGTTAGTGGATGCCTGTGCTGAGCACACCTTTCATGCATTGTCGCAAGATCCAACCATAGGGACCTGTTGGGATGCCGATCGTTTAGATTTGGGCCGTTTGGGTATTTATCCAAAAGCCGAATTTTTTTCGACGCAGGCCGCAAAAGATCCACAGATCATTGAGCGTGCCTATCAAAATAGTATCGCTAAAGTTGCATAATATTTGCCGTGATGATTGTCAGGTTATTAAATGCCTGCTTTTTTGATTTATCGGTCAGGCACTATACTGCCAGGCGCTTTTGTACCACCCAGAGATGTTTTCCTAATAATATCGCGGCAACCGTTAAACCTGCCGTAATACCAATCCAAAATCCTTTTGCGCCAAGTGCGGGCATAAACAGATCGGTCATTGCCAGGCTATAACCCAGTGGTAATCCAACTATCCAATAAGCAATAAAGGTGCGTGAAAATATTGCTTTCATCTCTTTGTAACCGCGCAGGGCGCCAGCCGCTACAACCTGAATAGCATCAACACACTGGTACATGGCAGAAAATATTATCAGCGTAACCGCTAATAAAATCACCTGTTGGTCATCGGTATAAAGCTGTGCTATCTGTTGTTTGAATATTAAGGTTAATAATGCGGTGACCACCGACAGAGATAAACCGACAATAAACCCCGCATAACTGGCATTTTTAGCTTCCGTTTTGTTTGTTTGCCCGAGGTTAAAACCAACTCGAATACTGACCGCATTGGCAATGCTCATGGGGAGCATAAACACCATGCCGGCAAAATTGATCGCAATTTGATGGGCTGCCACTATGCTTGCGCCTAGTGGTGCGATTAAGAGCGCGACGATGGCAAAAATTGAGATCTCAAAAAACAGCGCGATGGCAACCGGTAAACCAAGGCTAAAGATGGCTAATTGCGTTTTCATATTAATGGCTGAGAAGCATTTAAATAAAGGGTAATAACGAAGTTTTTTGGCATGCCGCACATAAAAAATGAGTGCCAACAGCATCAGCCAATAAACGAGGGCCGTTGCCACGCCGCATCCTGCGCCGCCCATGGCCGGAATGCCTAATTTTCCATAGACAAAAATCCAGTTCAGTGGAATGTTAATAATTAATCCCATAAAACCTATCACCATTGCAGGTTTGGTGAGTGACAGACCTTCTATATAGTTACGCAGTGCCTGAAACAATAAAAAGGCCGGTACGGCGGGTAGAATAGCGTGCAGATAGCGAATCGTAATATCTTTTAAAATGGGGTTCATGTCCATGATATTAATAAGGTAACTGGCGTTATATAAAATCAAAAAGATGGGAATGGAAAGTAATAAGGCCAGATATAAACCTTGCTGACCGATCATCGGAATGCTCTCTGTGTTGTTGGCACCATGTGCCTGCGCCGTGAGCGGAATAAGCGCCATTAATACACCCACGCCAAACAAAATGCAGGGTAACCAAATACTGGTCGCAACGGCGACTGCCGCCATGTCATTTGCGCTAACACCACCGGCCATCACTGTATCAACAAAACCCATGGCCGTTTGCGCAAATTGTGCGATAAAAATGGGGAAACTTAGCTTGAGTATTTTTTTGATTTCTCGGGAGTAAGGCACAACACTTTCCAATTGAATAGAGGATAAAATTTACAACTGATTTATACGCGTTAGACACTGCTATTGCAATCTTAGTCGCCGCAAAAAAGATAGGATAAGTATCTTGTTTTAAAAAGAAAAAAAGGCATAAAAATGACGGGAGCGTAAACTGTTAATAATTATATTTGTCTGAGGTTCTGTGTTCATGAGTTTATTAACCCTAAAAGGTTTTTTTAATCCAAAATCGATAGCCGTGATCGGTGCTTCGGTTATTCCTCATCGGGCCGGTTATTTAGTCATGAATAATCTATTATCAGGGGACTTTAACGGTCCTATCATGCCCGTTACCGCTAAATATTCTTCAGTGCACGGCGTGCTTGCCTATAAAAATATCGACCAGTTACCTATTACGCCTGAACTGGCGGTTATTTGCACCAATGAATCCCGTATTCCGGATATTTTACACGCTTTAGTAGAAAAGGGCTGTACAAGGGCGATTGTGGTCACCACGGTCAAAGAGCAGAAAATTGCAGAGAGCGTTTATAAAACCGCAAAAAACCTTGGCATACGGCTTTTAGGCATGAGTAGCTTGGGTATTATCAACCCCTATAATCGCTTAAATGCCAGCCTTGCTCATTGTAATGCCCTGCCGGGAAATATTGCTTTTGTTTCACAATCCGCTGCTGTTTGCACCACTATTTTAGATTGGGCAAACAGTAAAGGGATAGGTTTTTCTGCCTTTATTTCTATCGGTGATGCTCGGGATATCGGTTTTGCAGAATTATTAGATTATCTGGCGCGCGACCCTAAAACCCAGTCCGTGCTTTTGTATATCGACAGCATCTCCGATGCGCGCGCATTTTTATCCGCCGCACGGGCAATTTCACAACATAAATCCGTGGTGGTGATTAAAGCCGGGCGATCGCCTTTAGGGGCGATGGCCGCGGCGCTGCACAGCAACGGCCAATACGGGCACGACAGTGTTTATGATGCGGCCTTTAAACGTGTTGGTATGTTACGTGTTTATGATTTCCACGAGCTGTTTGCCGCGGTTGAAACCTTAGCCTACTCAAACTACCTGCACGGTGAGCGCCTCGCTATTATCACCAACGGCGGAGGCTTAGGCGTTTTAGCGGTCGATGATTTAGTGGAACAGGGGGGGCGGTTGGCCCTGCTTGACGATCAATTAATGACGCAATTAGACGGCTGCTTACCCTGTAACTGGTCGCGCAATAACCCGATAGATATGATAGGTGATGCAGATCCCAAACGTTATGCTGCGGGATTAAATATTTTAATGAACAGCGACCAGGTTGATGCGATATTAATAATGCATTCTCCCTCTGCACTGTCTGACAGTGAAGATTGCGCGCGGGCAATCATTGATGTTATTGAAAAACATCCGAACAGAAAACGGGTTAATCTTCTTACCAACTGGACAGGCGAAAATGCCGCTAAATCTGCCCGGCAATTATTTTCAAAGGCAAAAATTGCCACCTTAAGAACGCCGAAGGGTGCAATTACTGCGTTTATGCATTTAGTACAATATCGCCGTAATAAAAAATTATTAATGGAAACGCCGAGCAGTACGCCGGAAAATTTATTTTATGAGACGCTCGCTGCATCGAAATATATTAAGAGCCTGGTCGGGCCGGATTCTGCGTTGCTAAAACTCAATACTTTCCAAACAAAACCCATATTAGAAGCTTATCAGCTGCATACCATCGAAACCCTGCAAGTGGGCTCAGCGCAGGAAGCCTTAGACAAAGCAAAAATGATTGGTTTTCCGTTGGCGGTAAAAATTAACTCTCCGGATATTGCTTACAAATCCCTTGTTCATGGGGTTATCTTAAACATCAATAATTTACGTGAATTAGACGTGGCATTAAAAGCGATTAACAAACGGGTTAAAAGCTTATTACCCGAGGCACGTTTAACCGGCTTTACGCTGCAAAAAATGGTCGCCAGTGGCCTCGGCTTAGAGTTACGGGTGATGATCAAGCAAGATCCGATCTTCGGTCCTGTTATTGCTATTTCCCAGGAGAGTGATGCGCGCGATCTGCAAACTACTCTGGAAAATGCGGTTGTCGCTTTACCCCCATTAAACATGGCATTAGCACGTTATCTGATGATCCAGGGCATTAAAGAGAAAAAGATCCAGGTCAAAAAAGCCGCTCAAGATTTTGATATGGATGCGGTGTGCCTGATGCTCACTAAAATTTCCCAAATGTTAATAGATCATCGTGAAATCGACGAGTTAGATCTTAATCCGGTGCTTGTGACCGGTAAAAAGGTAATTATTTTAGACAGTCAGATGCATCTCCTGCATACCGACATAGGTACCCAGAGCAAGTTTGCTATCACACCCTATCCAAAACAGTTAGAGCAGCAGGTGCGCCTTAAAAATGGTGAACAGATATTAATTCGTCCCATTAAAGCGGAAGATGAAGCGCGCCATCAGATTTTTGATGCCGCATTAAGTGAAGAGGATCGTTATAAACGTTACTTTTCACAGCGCGGAAAAATGAGTCATGAAGAGATGGCGACCTTAACCCAGATTGATTACGAGCGGGAAATGGCCTTTATCGCGGTGCGTTTTGATGAACTTAATGAACAGGAAACCTTAGCGGTTGTTAATGCATCGGTTGATCCTGATAACATTGATGCTGAATTTGCGATGGTGGTGCGTTCCGATCTGCAGGGTTTAGGCTTAGGTCAAATATTGTTGAAAAAAATCATTGAATATCAACAAGCTAAAGGTACTACTTATTTAACCGGAATGACCATGCTGTCTAATGTTGGGATGGCCAGCCTGTCTAAAAAATTAGGGTTTAAGCTTGAAAGAGATATGGAAGAGGGGGTGATCAATATGAAATTAGCCCTGCAGAAGCCCGCCGATTGAGGTTTTTTTTGCAAGTTGGCAGATAAGCGCTTAGCATTCCTTAAATCGTCTTGTATATTAGTACGTATCCTTATGAATCCTCTACTAAAAAGAGTGCCTTAAAATGAGTCAAGTTACCTCGATTGAAGAAGTTGCAGAAAAAAATCCAAAAGAAAAATACCTTTCAGATTATCAAGTTTCGGATTATGAGATAGAGAGCATTGATCTGGACTTTGATCTTTATGACACTAATACCTTAGTCAAAGCAGTGAGTCGTGTGGTCCGTGTTGGTGAGCATGATCGCCCGCTGTTTTTATTCGGTGAACAGTTACAACTTAATATGCTGCTGGTTAATGGTATCGAGCATCATGATTATAAGCTGGTGGAAGACGGTTTAGAACTGTCTCATCTGCCGCAGACATTTACTCTGGAAATTCATACGCAATTAAACCCCCAGGCAAATACTTCTTTTTCAGGGTTGTATAAATCCGGCGGTGCATTTTGCACTCAATGTGAAGCGGAAGGTTTTAGGCGCATTACCTATTATCTCGATAGACCCGATGTAATGGCAAAATTTACCACTCGAATCAGTGCAGACAAAACCTTGTACCCTTTTCTTCTATCCAATGGTAATCGTCTTGACCAGGGGGATTTAGCCAATGGCCGTCATTGGGTCAGCTGGTCTGATCCCTTTCCAAAACCGGCTTATCTGTTTGCCGTAGTTGGCGGAAATTTTGATTGTTTAGAGGATACCTTTACCACTAAAAGTGGCCGCGAAGTGGCATTAGAGCTGTTTGTGGACAAAGGCAATCTGGACAAAACTGCCCATGCCATGATTTCACTGAAAAAAGCCATGTTATGGGATGAACAGCGTTTTAATTTAGAATACGATTTAGATATTTACATGATCGTTGCCGTAGATTTTTTCAATATGGGCGCGATGGAAAACAAAGGCTTGAATATTTTTAATTCTAAATTCGTTTTAGCTAATGCGCAAAGTGCAACGGATCAGGACTTTTTAGGGATTGAAGCGGTGATCGGTCATGAATATTTTCATAACTGGACGGGTAACCGAATTACCTGCCGCGACTGGTTTCAATTGAGCCTGAAAGAGGGATTAACCGTTTTTCGCGATCAGGAGTTCAGTTCAGACCTGGGCAGTCGCAGTGCTAATCGTATTGCTAATGTAAAAACCATGCGTAATCACCAGTTTGCTGAAGATGCCGGTCCAATGTCACATCCGATTCGCCCCGCCTCGGTGATGGAAATGAATAATTTTTATACTTTAACCGTCTATGAAAAAGGCGCTGAAGTGATCCGTATGCTGCACACTTTATTAGGTGAAACGGCATTCCAGCAGGGCATGCAGTTATACGTTGAACGCCATGACGGACAGGCCGTCACCTGTGATGATTTTATTGCCGCGATGCAGGATGCCAGTAAGATTGATTTAACCCTGTTTAAACGTTGGTATTCACAATCAGGCACACCACAAGTAAATATTAGCGATCACTTTGATCCGCTAAAAAACACTTATCAAATTACCTTCAAGCAAACAACACGGCCGACCGCAGATCAACAAATTAAACACCCGTTGCATATTCCGATTGCCATTGAATTATTGGGTAAGCAGGGTAACGTATTGAATTTCGATGGTAATAAAACTAATACCATATTGAGTTTAACCCAAAATGAGCAGACTTTTGTGTTTCAAAATATCACTGAAAAACCGGTTCCATCTTTATTCAGAGGTTTTTCAGCACCGGTAAAATACCAATACGGCTATTCGGATTTGCAGCTTTTACATCTGATGAATTTTGCCAGTGATGAATTTTCCCGCTGGGATGCAGGACAAACCTTATTTAACAAATACCTGGTTGAAAACGTACGACATCTGCACAATAACCGACTGATGCAGCTGCCGGAACTCTTTACTGATGGTTTTAAAGCGGTGCTGGTCAGTGAGCAATTAGATCCTGCTTTGATTGCCGATATGTTTGAGTTTGTTTCGGAAACCGGAGCAATGGAGTTATTTGATAAGGTTGATATTGAAGCACTGCATCAGGCGCGCGAATTTATGATCAGCCGATTAGCTGCTGCTCTGCACTCAGAATTTTTGAGTGTTTATGAAACCCATCAAGTGGCGGGCGAGTATCAGCCGGTCACCGCGAATATTGCTGACCGTAAACTGGCTAATTTGGCATTGTTATTTATTGCCAAGGCAGATTCTGCAGTCGGCAATGAACTGGTCGTCAAACAAATCAAGCAGTGCAATAATATGACCGATCATCTCGGTGCATTAATTGCGGCCAACGGTGCTTCGCTTGCATGTCGGGAAACGGTTATGCAGGATTTTGAAGCGAAGTGGTTTGAAAATGGACTAGTTATGGATAAATGGTTTGTGATTCAGGCAAGTCAAGATGAGTCTGGTGTTCTAGACAATGTAAAAAACTTGTTTAAACATCGCAGTTTTGATTTTAACAATCCGAATAGATTACGTTCTCTAGTGGGCGCTTTCGCACAAAATAATCCTTATCATTTTCATGCTAAAGACGGCAGTGGTTATCGCTTCCTAACCGAGCAGTTGATAAAATTAAATAAGCAGAACCCGCAAGTTGCTGCGCGCTTAATAACCCCGTTAATTCAATTCAAACGCCTCGATGAAAATCGCATAAATTTAATTAAAGAGCAGTTAAATCGTTTACTACAACTTGATGATTTAGCATTAGATTTATATGAAAAAGTCAGTAAAGCGTTAATGCAGTAATTTCATAAAATTTATATAACTTATTAAAGTGATCCAGTAAGCCTTTTTGCAGATACAAAAAGGCTTTTTTGATTCTAAGTGATCTGATTCACTTTTTTTTATTGTGGTTAATAGACAATCATTTTTTATCACAATAAAAAGTTACGTCTATGATAAGTAAATATTTAAAGTATCTGCTACCTGTTATCATCCCGTTAATTATTCTGATTTTGCCCAGCGATAGTTTTGGCATTGTCGGACTCACCCTGATCGAACAAAGAGTGATCGCTATTTTTGCAATGGCTGCGCTTTGTTGGGTATTAGAGCCAATCCCTATTTTCGCAACCTCAGTAGTTATTATTGTCTCCGAGTTGTTATTAGTTTCCGACAAGGGTTTATGGTTTTTTAAAACACCCAGTCCGGATTTAGGACATTTAATCAATTACAAAACCATTATGGCAACCTTTGCATCACCTATTATTATGCTCTTTTTAGGCGGGTTCTTTTTAGCAATGGCAGCCACTAAATATCGCTTAGATGTTAATTTGGCCAGAGTATTACTCAAACCCTTCGGCAGTAAACCCAAATATGTGATGCTTGGTTTAATGATGATCACGGCCGTTTTCTCCATGTTTATGAGCAATACTGCCACCACAGTGATGATGTTATCCATTTTATCACCGGTTATTGCTCTGCTGGCGACCAAAGACTTAGGTAAAGTTGCCTTCTCATTATCGGTGCCCGTCGCCGCCAATATCGGTGGTATAGGAACCCCTATTGGTACGCCGCCCAACGCCATCGCATTAAAGTATTTGGTTAATGAAAACAGTATTTCCTTTGGGCAATGGATGGTTTTTGGTGTGCCCTTTGTGGTGGTGATGTTATTTATCGCCTGGTTACTGTTAATAAAACTGTTTCCAACATCAACTGAGCACATGAATCTAAATATTAAAGGAAAATTTTTAAAAACCCCCAAAGCTATTACGGTTTATATTACCTTTATCGGTACTATTTTATTATGGTTAATGGGCGATATACACGGCATGAATGCCTATGTTGTTGCATTAATTCCAGTCGCTGTTTTTGTGATCTTTAAGATTATTACCAAAGAGGATTTAAAGCGCATCTCCTGGGATGTTTTATGGCTGGTATCAGGTGGTATTGCATTAGGTGTCGCCTTAGATGAATCGGGTCTTGCTGAGAATGCGGTTAATGCTATTCCGTTCGGCAGTCTGCATCCTCTTTTATTGATTCTTGGCGCCTCGCTATTATGTTTAACCATGGCGAATTTTATCTCCCATACGGCAGCCGCCAATTTATTATTGCCCTTGATTGCCGCATTAGCGACAACCATGCAGTCCCTATTACCCTATGGTGGTGAGGTTGTATTAATACTAGCAGTTACTTTTGCTGCCTCCTTAGGCATGTCATTGCCTATCAGCACGCCCCCCAATGCACTTGCTTACGCATCGGGAAATATTGAAACCAAGCAGATGGCAAAAATAGGCGTTATTATTGGTATTGTTGGTGTATTAGTCGCCTTTGCTATGTTATTCATTCTGAATAAAACCAATTTTATTGGCTAAGTGATTTTTTTATTAAACAATTTTATTCGAGGCAGCAAAATGGAAAAAATTAATATTATTTGTGTTGATGATGAACGTGAAGTCTTGGAATCGGTCAGTCGCGACCTCGATTATTTTAGCGATATGTTTAATATCGAAGAGTGTGAGTCTGCTTTTGAATGCCTACAGTTATTGGAAGAGTTAGATGCAAAGCAGGAATATGTTGCCTTAATTATTTCGGATCATATTATGCCGGAAAAATCAGGGGTCGAATTGTTGACTGAAGTGGCCAAGGATAATCGTTTTCTGGGAACCAAAAAATTACTGTTAACGGGTCTTGCAACCCAAGCTGATACTATTCAGGCAATCAATAATGCCAAACTTGATAACTTTTTAGAAAAAGTTTGGGATCCCAAAGAGTTAGTGCAAATGGTAAAAGAGTTAATCACGGAGTATATCGTTGAAAAAGGGATCGATTATGAGCAATACTTGGCAAAATTGGATGCACCAACCTTATACCGGTTACTCAAGCCCTGAGTTCCAGGCACTGCAGATGACACCATTAGCATTAATGGCGTCTCCGCTACTGTTAACTTACTCGTTATGATTCATCATTGATCAATTCCTGCTTATAAACATCCACCCATAAAGCCGTCGCTGCGCACACCGCCTTTGGCATGGTGATAGAGTTTAAGACCGGGACCCTGGTAAAAAACTGATCAGCATGGCAAAGGTTAAATTTTGCCTAAACATTTTCTTAAACTCAGTTTCATTTGCAGGGATATTTAAGATAACAACAAACTGCGGCCGGTCATCACCTTCGGTTTGGGTAAATCGAGTAATTCCAGGATAGTTGGTGCTACGTCAGCAAGGCTACGACCGACACCTAATCGCACATTTTTTTCTCCGATTAAGAGGCAAGGTACTGGGTAGGATGTGTGCTGGGTATGTGGTTCCCCTGTTTGTGGATCAACCATTTCATCACAATTTCCATGATCAGCCGTGAGTATTATCCGCCAGCCACGTTGTAAGGCACTTTGTATAATACGTGAGCTTTGCAGGTCAACTGTTTCGACGGCGCTGATAACTGCCGGGCGAACCGCTGTATGGCCAACCATATCGGTATTGGCAAAGTTCACTAAAACAAATTGATAGGAATCACTTTCAATGGCGGTAATCACTTCGTTAGCGACTGCCGGTGCACTCATTTCAGGTTTTAAATCGTAAGTTGCAACCGCAGGTGAAGGGATGATTTTACGGGTTTCTCCAGGGAAGGGCGGCTCGATCCCGCCGTTGAAAAAATAGGTGACATGCGGGTATTTTTCAGTTTCGGCACAATGGAACTGTTGCATGCCAGCAGCACTGATAATCTGTGCTAGCACCTGTTGTGGTAATTGCGGTTCAAATAAAATTGGAAATGGAAATTGTGCGTCGTATTCGGTCATACAAACGACAGAACGAACGCCTACTTCGGCACGGTCAAAGTCATTAAATTTCTCTAGACCGATAGCGGCAGTCAACTGACGAATACGATCGCTACGAAAATTGAAGAATAAGACTGCTTCATTATTCGCGATGCCTTTGTAATCACCGATGATAGTTGGTTGAATAAATTCATCGTTTTCATCGCGCTGGTAAGCGGCTTCTAAGGCATTGCTTGCACTATCACTTTGTAGTCCTTGACCCGTGACAATAGCAGACCAAGCCTGTTGGGTACGATCCCACTGATTGGTGCGGTCCATGGCTAAGTAGCGACCGCTTAGTGTTGCAATTTTGCCACAACCCAATTGTTGTAGCTTGTCTTCTAGTTGTTGGATATATGATAGTGCTGAACGAGGTGCTGTGTCTCGTCCGTCGCTTATCATGTGTATTACGGGTTCGACGCCTGCCTTTACTAGTAAGGGTAAAAGTCCACAGAGATGATCAATATGAGAATGCACTCCGCCATCTGACACTAAGCCCACTAAATGTAGGCGCGGTGACTGAGTGAGCATGGCTTGCCATTTGGGATTTGCGGACAGTTGATCACTGCTAATCGCGTGTGAAATACGTGGCAGTTCTTGTTTTAAAACACGACCGGACCCGAGTGTTAGATGTCCCACTTCGGAATTCCCAAACTGACCATCTGGAAGGCCAACGGCTTCTCCTGAGGCATTTAATACAGTGTGTGGCCAAGTGGAAAAATAATGGTCAAGATGGGGCGTTTTTGCTAATGCCCAGGCGTTATGAGCTCGACTGGGATTAACGCCGAGGCCGTCTAATATGATCAGTAAAACGGGTGTTTTTTTCATTATTTCTGCCTTATGTATTTTTCAAGTTTGTCTACTTATCGAATTGTTTTCAAAACTGAATACAGGAGAGGTTTATTTTATTTATGATAACCTTTATCAATAATGCGGATTTTTCTATTCCTGTCCAAATTATTTCTGGCTGAATGTTTAGCAATTTTTATTTTTATTTTATAAACATCCCCACCTAGACTATTCCAATCGTTGCTGATAGTAAATCGCTTATCAACCGGCCTGTAAATATATCGGCAACGCCCCAATAATTGTCGCTTTTAATTGTTGTTAGCATCTGTTCGGAAAGGGAAAATATAAAAAGACAGGATAAAGCTGGCGAGCTGTAAAAATGGGCTGTGCTATAAGTTTGACTTGACTATAGATAAAAATAAGCTCATTTTTAAATGATAATAATATTAACTATTATTACCATTTACTATTTGGAGGTTTTCGATGAATAACAAACAATTAGAACGAATGAGAACAGCAAAAGGTTTTATAGCTGCGCTTGATCAAAGTGGCGGCAGCACCCCTAAAGCGTTACAAGGGTATGGTATTGAAGAAAACGAATATCATTCTGAAGAAGAAATGTATGATTTAGTCCAAGCGATGAGAAGTCGAATAATACAAAGTCAATCCTTCACCTCTGAGCATATTTTAGCGGCTATCTTATTTGAAAAGACCATGGATAGAAAAATAGAAGGGTTGTATACCGGCGATTATTTATGGGATAAAAAAGGCATAGTACCCATTCTAAAAGTAGATAAAGGACTTGCAGAACTAAAAGATGGCGTTCAATTAATGAAGCCGATGCCAGATTTAGATCGTTTACTCGAAAGAGCAAAAGAGCGAAATATTTTTGGAACAAAAATGCGCTCTGTAATACATGAAGCAAATGCAGCTTCTATTAAAAAAATTGTAGAACAACAAATCGAAGTTGGTAAAAAAATAGCAGCAGCAGGGTTAGTGCCAATTCTTGAGCCCGAAGTAGATATTCATAGTAGTAGCAAAAAAGAAGCTGAACAAATGCTTATTGCTGAAATTGAAAAGCAACTATCGCAATTAGATAAATCAGTTAAAATCATGTTAAAAGTATCTATTCCAACGGTGAGTGGTGCTTATAGCGCATTAATGAATGAGACTCATATCGTTCGTATTGTGGCTTTGTCTGGTGGGTATAGTCGCCAGGAAGCTAATACATTATTAGCAAAAAATCCTAATTTAATTGCAAGCTTCTCACGTGCGCTACTTGCAGATTTATCAGCCAAACAAACGCCAGCTGAATTTGATCAATTGTTAGCAACAGCGATTAACGAAATATATAAAGCCTCAGTTTAAAGTAATAAGTTTAAAGTACTGATTTTTAAGTAATAGGGCAGGGGAGCCGAGTAAGGCTCCTGTAAATGACCGACTGATAATAAAGACGATGCTACTTTTTAACTAGGCTTATGTTGTAAGTTAAAGGGTAGTTTATGTTGACTCAACTCCTGACATTCAGATACTAAAGATGACGTCATTAGCATTAATGGCGTCATCCGCCACTATTAATTGACGTTTTGTGATTCATCATTGATGAATTCCTGTTTATAAACATCCACCCAGAAAGCCGTCGCTCCACACACCGCAATCGGCATGATGATAAAGTTTAAGACCGGGACAGTGGTAAAAAAACTCACCAGCATACCAAAAGTTAAATTTTTGCCTAAACGTTTTCTTAGTCTCTGTTTCATTGTCGCAAAGGGGACTTTATGATTATCAAAGGGGAAATCTGCATACTGTATTGCCATCATCCAACCTGCAAATACAAACCAGATAAAGGGAGCAACTATTTGTCCAAAACCCGGGATAAAAAATAATAATCCACAGAACAGCATTCTTGGCAAAAAGTAAGCTAATTTTTGTAACTCTCGTTTAAAGATACGCGGTAAATCTCTAACAATATCGGATAAGCGCGTTTCAGCTAAGGGTTGATTGGTTAATATTATTTCGGTTTTTTCTGCCAATAAACCGTTAAAAGGGGCGGCGATTAAATTAGCGATAGCAGAAAATATAAAGGTAAAGGCGAATAAAATGGAAAGCACTATAATTGGCCATAAAATATAATTTAACCAACTTAAAAATTCCGGTAAGCCTGCCATGTAACTGTCTATCCATTGTGTTATTGAACTGAACAGAAACCAAAAGGCACCGGCAAAAATGAGTATATTAATCATTAGGGGGATCAATACAAAAAAACGCAATTTAGGGTGACTGAGAAGTTTTGCACCTTTAAGGAGATAACCTACACCGGAAAGGGGCTGTCTTATGAGTTGGTTTTGTAGCATAATTTACTCTTTAAATTTATCAAGAACAGGATTCTAACGAAAAAGTTGGGCTTTGTATAAAGGTCTAACAGTTTTAGAAAAAAATACAGGCAAAATGTAGACGCTTTCCTTTAATCAAGGTATTTTAATACTCATCTAACTATATTTTAAATTAAGAGAATTTATCATGCAGCATTTTCAATCTATTCTTATTTTTATCGGGTTACTTGCCATTGGCGCAGTATTAATTCATGGTTATTTAATCAATCGTAAAGAAAAAAAAGTGCTGTTTGAAAATAAAATAACCACTGATATTTTTTCTGAAAAAGAGAGTGTGGGGCCCGTTCAAGAGGGCATTATTGATGATTTGGCCTTCAGCCATTCGAGTGACGAGGACGATCAAGAGCAGATTGATTTTTCAACGTCAGAAGAAGATGATCTTGAACCCCTGCATTTTAGTGAACAAGAGAAAGGCGAAGAGAACAAAAAGGTTGATTTTTCTGATTCCGATGTACACGATTCTGAGCAAGAATTTTCTTTAAATACCGATGACACAGATGAACAGCAAACTCGGGAAAATAATTTCGAGTTATTTGCGGATGATCAAAAACCGGCAACCGTTAATGAAGCGCCAATCAATGAGCCGCAGGATGTATTTATTTTTAACGTTGTTGCAAAAGAGGGAACTAAAATACTCGGCCATGAGTTACTGCAGTTTTTTGTAACCTCCGGATTCCGTTTTGGTGAGCGCTCTGTTTTTCACCGCCATTTACATTCCGACGGCGCCGGACCGATTTTATTCAGTATCGCTAATATGGTGGAGCCGGGTATATTTGAGCCGGAACGGATGGCGCGAACTCCCTGTGAAGGCCTGTCATTTTTTGTTGTGGCGCCAAATCCGGAGATTAATATTAAAGCCGCCTTCGATATGATGCTGACCGCAGTACAGCAGATGACTGAAGAATTTGACTGTGTTGTATTAAATGCACAACGAGAGCCGCTAACCGAACAGCAATTTAGAGATGACCACCAACGGTTAATGCGTTATGCCTGAGTGACAGTAAATTGCTATAAAAAATAAATGCAAAATAAAACCTCGAGCAGCGAGGTTTTTTTATAAAAAAAATATGGTATGGATATGAGTATAGATAAAGAGATTCAAGGATTAACGGCCTTATTAGAAGAATATAATTATCAGTATTATGTGCTTGATAATCCCAGTGTGCCGGACAGTGAATATGATCGGGTTTTTCAGCAATTACAGACCTTGGAAAAAGCGCACCCAGAATATTTAAATCCCAATTCACCGACCCAAAAAGTCGGTGGTTTAGCGTTAAGTAAATTTGAACAGGTTAAACATCAATTACCCATGCTCAGTTTGGATAATGTGTTTAACGAACAAGCTTTATCTGACTTTATCCAGCGAGTGATCGACAGATCAGATGCACAAACCGCTTTCTGTATCGAGCCCAAATTAGATGGTTTAGCCGCGAGTCTCATTTATGAAAATGGTTTATTAGTGCAGGCGGCAACACGCGGCGACGGGCAGACCGGAGAGAAAGTCACTGAAAATGTCAAAACCATTGCCAATGTGCCGCTTAAACTGCGTGGCGAGAATGTACCTGCTTTGTTAGAGGTACGCGGTGAAGTATTTATGCCTAAAATCGGTTTTAATAAACTCAATGACGGCTTGATTAAAGCGGGTGAAAAACCCTTTGTTAATCCGCGTAATGCCGCTGCGGGCAGTTTACGTCAGCTAGACTCTAAGATAGCAGCGAGCCGTCCTTTGGCTTTTTATTGTTATAGCGTAGGGGTTTTCGACGGGGAGTTAGCGGACAGCCAGTTTGAGCGTATGCACCAGTTAAAAGGATGGGGGTTGCCCATTTCCGCTGAAATTAAACGTATTATCGGTAAAGAAAATTGCCAGGCTTTTTATGAAAAAATGCAGTTAAATCGGCCAAACTTGGCCTATGAAATTGATGGTGTTGTTTATAAAGTTGACGATATTAATTTACAGGAAAGTTTAGGTTTTGTAGCACGGGCGCCGCGTTGGGCGACGGCCTATAAATTTCCCGCGGAAGAAGCTGTTACCGTGGTTGAAAATGTGGAATTCCAAGTTGGGCGCACCGGGGCAATTACCCCCGTGGCAAAACTTAAACCGGTCTTTGTGGGCGGGGTGACTGTTTCAAATGCGACCCTGCATAATAAAGATGAAATTGAACGTTTAGGTATTCTAATTGGCGATCAGGTTGTGGTGCGTCGTGCAGGTGACGTTATTCCGCAGGTTGCGCGTGTTTTATTGGATAAACGCGACCCTGATACGACCCGCGAAATCGTCTTTCCAAGCGTTTGCCCTGTTTGTCAAAGCCGTGTTGAGCGTATCGAAGGGGAGGCAACTATTCGCTGTAGTGGCGGATTATATTGTCCGGCGCAGTGCAAAGAAGCCATTAAACATTTTGCTTCGCGTAAAGCCTTGGATATTGACGGCTTAGGAAATAAGATTGTTGAGCTGCTAGTGGATCATAATATGATCAAACACCCGTCGGATTTATTCAGTCTGAGTAGCGATCAACTTGCCTCTTTACCGAGAATGGGCGCGGTATCGGCGAAGAAATTAATTAACAGCTTACAAATCAGTAAACAGACAACGCTTGCCCGTTTCCTTTACTCTTTGGGCATTCGCGAAGTGGGTGAAGCGACCGCAAATAATTTGGCAAATTATTACAAAAGCATTGAAGCGGTTAAAAATGCGGGCATAGAAGATCTTAAAGCGGTCGCAGATGTCGGTGAAATTGTCGCTAAACATATCTATTATTTTTTCCGTCAGGAACACAATATAGAAGTACTGACTAAATTAATGGATGCCGGCATTCACTGGCCTGAAATAAAAGCCGTTGAGCAGGACACACAACCCTTAACAGGACAAACCTTCGTGATCACCGGCTCATTTGGCAATATGTCGCGCACTGATATTAAAAATGCATTACAGGCGTTAGGCGCCAAGGTTGCCGGCAGCGTTTCTAAAAATACAAATACCGTTGTGGCGGGTGAAGCAGCCGGTTCTAAACTTGTTAAAGCGCAGGAGCTTGGTATTAATATTATGGACGAAGCAGCTTTATTAACTATGCTTGAAAAATAAAGGCTCGAAACTCGAAAGCTCGAAGCTAGAAGTATCTTCTGCATTTTTAACTTGGAGGATATAATGGCAGCATAAATCACGGTTTATTGTTTTAAAAATTTATAAACTTGTTATGAGTATTAACCATATTGGGTAACTGATGAAAAAAATAAAAAATGAATCACAATTATTACAACATGCTATTAAGTTAGGTTCCACATACGCATTAAAACGGGGTTATGTTGGAATAGATGAAACAACTTCTGCCAAGGATAAACAGGAGTGCATCTACCGTTTGTTAGTACAAGATAAATTGGTTTCAGCGCTCCCTAAAGATCAGGAAACATCGGCTAATATTCGCCATAAATTAGTTATTTGGATCACTAAACATCTGCCGCCGGATCACTCATTACTGAAATAAAAAGTAGAAAATAGAAAGCAATCAATTAAAAACGGGAACCTTTAATAGGGTTCCCTTTTTTATTGCAGTGACGGGTTGTCTCATAACACTAAAGAGCTAGCGCTTGTGAGCTTTTGGTTTAACTTTCATTGTTGGTATTCCGCCCTTGACGGCGTGTTACTTTTCTCTCAGCAGCAAGAGAAAAGTAACCAAAAGAGTGCCGTCCGAGACGTTTTTTATTCTTGTGCTGCCCAACCACATTTTTACTCGTTCCCACGCTCCGCGTGGTAATGTCAATACCGCACTGGTTATTTGTGTGCCTTCGCTTGTGAGCTTTTGGTTTACTCGTTCCCACGCTCCGCGTGGGAATGTAAATACCGCACTGGTAATTTGCAAGCCTTCGCTTGTGAGCTTTTGGTTTAACTATCATTGTTGGTCTTCCGCCCTTGACGGCGTGTAGACGATGAGAAACCGAAACGCAGTTTCGCAGTTCGAGGGAGTCATGCTCTCTCAACAGCAAGAGAAAAGTAACCAAAAGAGTGCCGTCCGAGACGTTTTTTTATCTTGATAAATAAATTCCTTTTTAACGCACCGGCTTGGACAGCACATCCATGTGCAGAGCCAAGCCTAGTGGAAACTTCCTGTTTCCTCTTGCTAAAGGAATTGATTAATCAAGAAAAACGTACGGAAATTGCCTATCCGTATTGGTTTGGTGTTTTAGAAACGAAAGCTTTGGTTGTCCCATTTTTTTGTTAATAAAGTAATCATAAGCTTTAATGCTATTGGTATTATGTTATCGGTAGGGTGCATTTCATGCACCGCAAGTCGCGGCGATCAGTGCACGGAGCACACCCTACGTAAAGAGTAGGCGAACAACTTGCGTTTTCTACAACCTGCTTAATAACCCATCAAAATATTCACTTACTTAAAAATTAAGAAAATAATCCCAATAGGTAGAGGCAATGGCAAAGACCATTAGTATAGAAAAAAGATTTAATAAAAAACCATAGCGGATCATACTTTTCACCTCAACGGCCGCGCAGCTCATTGCAATCGCGTTTGGCGGTGTTGCTATGGGCAGCATAAAAGCGTAACTGGCACAGACGGTGGCAACCATCATCAACAATCTTGTATCCAAACCATTTTGTTCACCAAGGGCGTAAATTACCGGCAAGATCATTGAAATAAGCGCTGTATTGCTGGTTATTTCGGTTGAGAACGTCACCAGAGCGGCAATTAATAGAATCAATAACGGGATCGGTAATTGGCTAAAGTTCTGCAGGAAAGTCGCTAATTCAACCGCTAAACCCGAGCTTGTAAAAACGTGCGCAATAGAAAACCCTGCACCAAATAAAAATAAGATTTCAAAGGGAATTTTTTTGCTATCGGACCAATTTAGGATATTGATAGGTGGTAAAAATAAGACTAATCCCGCGCATAATAAAATTCCTTTTTCGTTTAAGCCCAATCCCCCATAGTAGGGCTGTATTGGCGAGTTAATAAAAAGCAGTAAGATCAGCATCACTAATATCCCGGTTACTTTTTTTTGCGCGGTGCTTAGTTTTGTACTTAGCTGTGAGGGTTGTTTAATTATCTGTTTGTTTTTTGTTCCCCAGGAAAGTATCCACCCAAGAAATAAAAACAGAATTAATGCTAATGGTAAAACCAGCAAAACCCATTGTATAAAAGGAATACTTGGTAAATCTAACTGGTCCAGCAAACCGTATAAAATCAGATTGGGTGGAGTGCCGATAGGGGTGATAATACCGCCAATACTTGCTCCGTAACAGATGGCCAGAGCGAAGCGTTTTTTCAGAGCATCATCATCAGATAAAAACAGTGCTAAGGGAATTAACAATAAGCAGCTGGTAGTATTAGAAAGAAACGCGCTAAGACTGCCTGCGGTTAGTGCGAGGGCGTAAATCATACCTGTGATTGTATTTGGGAAAAAATCTAAAATTTTATTGGCAATGACTTTATGGAGCTCGGTTTTTTCCACCGCAATCGCCAGTAAAAAACCGCCAATAAACAGAAAAATTATGGAGTTACTGTAATTGCTGGTGACGTCATTGGTGGGTAACAGACCAAACATAGGAAACAAAAGGATTGGCAGTAATGAAACAACACCCAGCGGCAAGCCGTTATTGCTCCATAAAATAACCAGCAAACAGATTAATGCCAGGGTGATTGCCTGCGCGGATACAAGCCAAATAACGGCGATAAAATAAACCGGCAGCGCGCACCCGATTGCTAATAAAATTTTACTGATATTACTATCCATATTGGGCATCCAATAGTGAAATATCTACCTATAACTTTAGTATCAATATCAGATTTTATTAGCAAGGATCTTAACAATGATTCTCTGTGAAAGGACAAAAAGAGAAGACGTCCATTATAAAACTGTGGGTATGCAAATAGCTGAAATATAAAATATGAGCTAGAGTCTATTTTATGAAAAATGATGTTTATTCTACTCATCGAAGAGATTTTTTAACTCATCGCCTTGTAAAATATCGAAGGCTAACAGTGTTCGAATATGTTTTTTAGTGATTCCGAAAAGGATAAATTGTGCAGGACAAAGCTGATAAAAAAAAGTCGCCCTCGATCATCAAGGTTGTATTCAGTGTTATCGCGGCAGCATTTGGCGTGCAGAGCAGTAAAAACAGTGAGCGGGACTTTACCACAGGTAACGTACTCGTCTTTATTGCCGTGGCTATCTTATTCACGTTTCTTTTTGTTATGACGATTATCGGTGTTGTGAGCTTGGTGCTGGGAACCTGACCGGGAATAAAGCCGATAGAAATCATCTAGTCGTATAGGTTTTGATGGCAGCCGAGCTCAGGAAGCCTGAACTCAATCCTTTAACAATAGTAATAACCCCTCCAGCTATTCCCGCAATCAGGCCTGCTTGGTCAATGTTGGACCCTCGTTGACTTCAGTATTGAGTAAGCGGGAGTAAACGCCGTTGATCGCCAGCAACTGCTGATGGTTGCCTTGTTCGACAATCTTGCCGTGGTTAAGCACCAGAATTTGATCCGAGTCGCGAATGGTACTCAGGCGGTGAGCAATAGCGATAACGGTTTTTTCCTTAAACAACCGTTCGATAGCCTTTTGGATCAGATTTTCGGTAACGGAATCCACCGAACTGGTGGCCTCATCCAAGATCATTACCTGTCCACCCTGAGCGACTGCCCGGGCAAAGGAGATCAATTGCGCCTGACCCGCCGACAAATTACTGCCGCTTTTTTTGAGCTCAAACTGGTACTGGTCCGGCAGTCCTAGAATAAAGTCGTGGGCATAAACGTATTTTGCGGCATTCACCACATCTTGCTCACTGATATGTGCGACGCCAAGGGAAATATTAAAATGGATATTCTTCTCAAACAGAAACACATCCTGCTGCATCAGCGAAAACAGATGCAGCATTGAATCTTTAGGAATACTCGACAGCTCAATACCGTTAAGAAGAATGCTGCCTTCATAGTCCATGTAGTTTTTACTCATGATGCGGATGATGGTCGATTTGCCGGACCCGGTGGTGCCAACCAGCGCCAACTGCTCACCCTTTTTAAGGGTAAAGGAGAGGTCATCCAACACATATGGGCCTTTACCGCCGTATTGGAAACGCACATTTTTGAACTGCAGAGATTCAAAATGCGCAAGCTTGTCTCGTAGCGCATCTGCAGGCAAAAGCGTTCGACCGTGTTCTTCAAGGTCTTCCACAAAAAGCTCTTCAATGTGCTCAAAGGCCGCAAAAGAACGCTGAATAGAGGCTATCTGCGAGGTGAAATCCCGCAGCGGCACGAATACTTTTTCCAACGTATTGATGAAGGCTATTAATACGCCAAGGCTGACAAAGCCCGCGAGCACTTCGCTGGCGCCATACCAAATAATCAGTCCGATGGTGATGCTGGTGATCCCGGTTATAATCGAAAACAGAGTGGCATCGTATTTATTGGTTTTTAACTGCGCCCGCAGGAACTCGTCGGTGTAACCCTGATACTTAGCTTCCACTTCCTCTTCGGCGCCATACAACTGCACGGTTTTCACCCCAAGCAGACACTCCTGCAAAAAGCCTGTGCCCTTGGCCAAAGACGAACGCGTAATGCTATACATGGCGCGCAGGCGATTGCGCACATACTGGGTGAGCAGCAATACCGGCGGAAACACCAGCAACACCAATAGGGCTAATTCCCAGTTGATGAAAAACATAAAGCCCAGCACCGCCAAAGTGTTGATTGAGTCCTTAACCAAGTTCAGCACGCCGAGTACGAAGGATTCACCGATCGCTTCAAGATCGCTGGTCAAACGCGACAAGGTCACACCCGTGGGGGTTTTATCAAAATAAGTGCGAGGCAGTTTTAAAATGCGCGCAAACAGGGCCATACGTATATCAAAAACAGCTTTTTGCCCGGTCAAACGAAAGCAGTAGGTGTAGATGCCATCGGCAATATAATTGACCATCAAGACCACCAACATAATGACGATCAGGAACATCAACCCTTCGTATTTACCGGGCGTGAGGTGCTTATCTATTACTTGAATCACCAACCAGGGAAACAATACGTTGGCGACCACGGATATCGGCATCATCAATAAACCGATCATAGCGGTGTTTTTGTAGCGCGAAGCGTAGTGATAAAAATGTTTTAGGTACTTAAGATCCAAAGATTTAATCATGCGGCCTCCGTCTCATGTTGCTGTAATTCCCAGGTCTTTCGATAATAACCGGACGACTCAAGCAGTTCGGCGTGGGTGCCGCGGGCGATGATTTTACCCTCTTCCAGCACCAGAATTTTATCCATGTATTCCAGCGCGCTGACCCGGTGAGAAACCACCAACAGACTCTGCTCCTTAATGCGATTAAATACCCCTTTTAAAATGGTGCGTTCGGTTTCGTAATCCACGGCCGACAACACATTGTCCATAATGATAAGGTCGCTGGGTGTGAGCAGGGCACGGGCGATACTCAGGCGCTGCTTTTGTCCGCCGGAGAGCATAATACCTTTTTCACCCACCAGAGTTTGGTCACCGGCAGCAAACCGCTGTACATCTTCGCTTAACTGGCTGAGCTCAAGCACCTGCTCCAGGTCGAGCTCAGCGGTTGCATTCTTGTGTTGCTTGGCGCCAAATTTAATATTCTCAGCAATCGTATCGGAAAACAGAAAAGGGTCCTGAGTAATGGTGCGTATATAGCTGCGCCAATCCTGACGTGAGACTTGAGTAATATCTTGGTCACCCCAAAAAATTTGCCCGGGTTCAAGGGATAAATGATGATTCAAACAATTCACCAGCGTACTTTTACCCGATCCAATACTTCCCAAAATACCGACTTTCTCGCCTGGTTCAATGGAAAAACTGAGGTTTTTCAGCACCTCGGTGTTTTCTCCCGTTGCGCTTGGGTAACGATAACTGAGGTTTTGCACTAACAGCCTTGATCCGTGCAGAGAGGATTTTTGATCAATGTTCATTCTCAACAGATCCGTCTTTGGCACCGCGCTATTGAGAATATGCTGCACACTCTCAATACTGATCAGGCCTATTTGATAAACCGTGACAATTCGCCCGAGGTGCATCAGCGGTATCGCCAGCAGTACGGAGTAGGATAAAAAGGCAGTAATCTCACCAATCGACAGTTTTGCCTGCAAAAGATAATAACCGCCCAGCCCCAAAATCAGCACTTTCATAAAATGGTTGGCGTAATCGAGAATAGGCATGAAGATGGTTTGGATTTTAGCTATTTTCATGGTGCATTCAAAGAGACGGCGATTGACCTCATTGAGTTCGCTGCTCACCCAATCTCCCATCTGCTGATTTTTAATCAAATCGATTCCGCCCAGATAGTTCATCAACTGCTCGGACAAATCCTGCAAACGGGTCAATCTCTCTGCCTGTAAAGCGCGTAATCGTCTGAAACCAATGCGGAAAATAATAGAGGCAATAATGATCGGAACCACCGAGTAGAGGGTTAATTTCGGAGAGATTTTCCACATCCAAATCGGCGTAAGAGACAGCGCAAACAAAATATTAAACAGCTGTAAAAAACCAATACCGTAAAACAGGCGAATACCATTGAGATCATTATTGATAATGGAGATCAGTTTGCCCGACGCAAATTGTTCGTGAAAGGTTGAAGGAAGACGGTTTAAACGCTGAAAAATATCATTTTTTAGTGTCGCTTCCGTAATTCGTCCCGGGTTTAAGGCATACACACGGGAAAGAATACGGATCACCACCATCACCAGCGACAGCGCAATCACCCACAGCACGTTTTCAACCAGCCCCTCTTTTGACGCCAGTGTTGATTCGTTCAGTAAATCAACGGCAAGCTGAATGTAGCGTGGAATTTCCACTTGCAGGTAATTGACCACAAAAATGCACACAATCGCAAACAAATAAGAAAATTTGTTTAACAGGAAATAGTGCTTTATAAATTTATATTTAGTCATCGCTTGCAGAGCCCTTATTAGAGATCGATGGATGCTGCGCAAGGCAGGCGTCGATAATCAACTGTCTTGGGTCTCCTTGTTCACTCAATTGCTCAAGCAACCATTCAGGCAGGCGAATAGGTTGTGTTTTCACGCCGGGCTTGCGACCGCAGCCGCTGCGTTTTCCGCCGTGATCACAGCAAGCTTGATTGGACTTCTGGGGCATTTTGACTCGCTTCAGAAAAGAATAGGGATGAGAAAGGTTGATAAGTGTACGCTTATCAAGTGGTGTTTACTAGCCCTGTTTGTAATGAAAGTCTCGCAGCGGGGATTGGCAATCGGAAAGCTTTGGCTGTCCCATCTTTTTGCTTGCCATCTTTTTGAAGGGTGTGAGTGTCTTGTTAAATTAATATTGTTAAATTGTCTTGAAATCGCTCTCGTATTAGCTTTTTATCAAAAAACATTAGATAAAAGAGGTGATAACGGTCCGCCTTACTGCACGCCCTTATCGGATGGAAAGCAAAGACCTGTTTCAGCATCAGCAATGCCGGCCCTTAAGAAGATAATTTCCAGTGATAAAGGGGACAGATCGAAATTTTGGAGTGTTCTAGAAGATGCAAAAAAAGAGTCGCACATACTTTTTGCTGACAGGCAAAATGCACGTAGGACTCCTTTATCTTACTTTTTATTTTTGTGCCACTGGCTCTATGCTGTCTGGCAAAGAGCTAGTTCGAAGCAGTTGCGTACGCAATCACTTGGTAAGGCGTATGTTGTCCACATAGATGCTAGTAGAGCCTTCAACACTGCCGGTTGTTTCAAGCACCAGAATATCCACTATGCTGCTGATATCCATCGATGAACCTGGACTAAAGCGGTTCTCACTCGCAATGAGCGTTTGAATTGGCACTTCTACTGCTACCCATGTATCAAGCGTAGGCGTTCCGCCAATGAGATCAGCGAACAATGAGATATCACTCAAGTTTGGCCAGTCAGTTGCCATTTTCACTATTACGTCAGAGCCAGCTTCAATTGCGCTGAAGTACACGTCAAATTGTAACTTGGCGGTCGTGACATCGTACGCAGAAAGGTCAGCAGGTAAGCCATCTTTGTGGAAAGCGACATTGCTTTCTGGGTTAAGTGTTGCGCTAAATATCATGTTACCTGTGCCGTCGTCAATGATAGCTCCGGTATCGTTCTGGTAATTCGTCAAGCTATATCCGGCACTCATTGCATCGTCGAATATTACCACTTCGGACGCATCGATCACATCAGCTTGTGCACCAAATGCATCACAGTTTGGCTCTGCATCTGCTGTGTCAGGCATCCAACGGATATTTTCTAGCGATATAGCCAAAGGATCTTCGGCATAAATCAAGAAGGGGACATTGACGTTGGTGATATCTAAATCAGTAAAACATTGCAATGGAATACTTACCTCATGCCAATCGGAGTCAGTAAATGAGCTCAAAAGGCTGGTAATGTCCAGTGGGCTAACGCATGGATATACACAATGCGTTTGCAATGAGACAACTTGATCTGCAGTTGCAGGAGTGTTCACTTTAACATTAAACATTAATGAGGTGTTTGAGTTAAGGTAATCAGAACGATCTGCCCCCAACCCATCACTCGTTTGAAAGTAAAGTTGACCGCCTCCTAATTCCCAAGTCACGTCTAATGCGCTGTACTGGCTTTCACCGTTAACGATATTAACATTTAATACAGCGCCGTCTGAGATGGTTGTTTCATTGGGATCGATACTAATGTCTTGATCCCAATTGCTACCAGATCCTACCTTCGCAATGAAGCCACTCGCATTGTCACCGTTTTCAAAGACCGGTAGCGGTGTATTAGTTGTACCTGTTCCTGCTTGAGGCACATCACAACCTGTGCTTGATTCTGCTTCATCTAATGAATCGCTTAAAAGATCCTGATCGGTCGTTAATAAACCAAAACCGTAAGCAAACAATGGAGCATAGTTTTCATCTCCAATATTTAACGATGTTTGGCAATCTGTTGCCGGCCAGCTGTAAGATAATTTCCCAACAAATGGATAATCACCAAACAATACATCGGCAACACCAGAGCCTTCTGAGCCTGGTAGCCAAGCTGCAATAAACACGTCAGATTTATTGAGCTGTTTATTCATCCACAATGGGCGTCCACCAACATAAAGCGTCACAATCGGCGTCATAGATACATTAGCTGAAACTGTGTTTAATACCTCATAACCTATGCTCTTTGGCAAGGTATCGAAACCTAGTGTTCTAAATTTAGAAATGTCACCTTGACCTTCCGCGTAGGGGGTTTCACCAAGGGCGACGATAATAACATCATAAGAGACGTCATCAGCAAGAGATCCGTCTGCACTATAGTCAACCGTGCCGCCTGCAGCAGAAACTGCCGCTCTAATGCCGTCTAAAATCGTATTACCGTTAGGAAATTCATCGTTAGTGTTACCCGTGCCTTGCCAACTTAAAGTCCACCCGCCAGTCTGCAGTTCCATGCTATCTGCGGACACTCCGGTCACCAATATTTTAGATGCAGGATTAAGTGGCAATACAGATTTTTCAGCAACTTTTTTATTTTTTAACAATACTAATGATTTACGAACAGCTTCACGTGCAATTGCGCGATGAGCTGTTGATGCGAGCACTGTACTATCTCCTGCGAGTTGGCGCTCAGATGGTCTAGGGTGGCTAAACATACCCGCACGCATTTTGACTCGTAAAATACGAGTCACTGCATCGTCAATCCGCTGTGCTGAAATTTCACCGGCTTTAACTTGAGCAATGGTGTTTGTGATAAACGCTTTCCAATCGTTTGGTACCATGATCATATCTACGCCAGCGTTAATCGCTTGAGCACAACTGGAATTATCACAGCCATCCACTTGACCAATGCCGTCCCAATCAGAAATAACGAAACCGTCAAAACCCATTTTTTCTTTAAGTACAGTAGTAAGTAAATACTCATGACCATGTAGTTTTGAGCCTTGCCAGCTGTTGAATGATGCCATCACAGTTTGCGCACCCGCCTGTAAAGCGGAGTAATATCCTTGAGCATGGATATTTATCATCTGCTCTTCAGTTGAACTATTATTACCCTGGTCTGCACCAAGTTCAGTACCGCCGTCGCCGATATAATGTTTAGCTGTTGCGACTACGTTGGCTTGGGTAAATTCTCCCTGCAAACCTTCGACCATCGCGCCGCCAAAGTTAAAAACAATTTCAGGGTTTTCTGAATAACCCTCATAAGTTCGACCCCAACGATCATCACGAACAACGGCTAATGTGGGTGCAAAGGTCCAATCAACACCAGTAGCAGCAACCTCTGCCGCGGTTGCTGCACCAATACGGCGAATAAGGTCAGTATCGTTGCCTGCACCCAATCCAATGTTATGCGGGAAAATAGTCGCGCCATACACATTACTGTGACCGTGCACCGCATCAGTTCCCCAGATCAACGGTATTGCTTCATAGCCGTCATCACCGTTCATTGATGCAACCCAGTAGTCATCCGCTAGTGTTACCCAATCTGATAAAGAGGCCTGTTTATCATTATTTGGCCATGAACCACCGCCATTAAGCACAGATCCCAAGTGATAAGTGATGACATCTTCTGGTGTCGCTTGTTTAATCTCAGGTTGCGTCATTTGACCAATTTTTTCAGCTAACGTCATGCTGTCTACAAGCACTTGTACTTTAGTTTCAATTTGTTCGTCTAAGGCAATCTTACTGGTAATGGCTGGCCATTCAGTGCGGTCTGTTTTATAGGTGATTGGTGAGTTTGATTGTGCGACAGGCTCGGTGTAAGAAGAATCATAATTGCAACCGACCAGGGTGGTAGCAGCTAATGGTAATAACATAAACAACGGAGTCATTAACCTCCGGTGCATTTTTTTTGTTTCCATGATTAAAATCCTTAATATTGATGTTTTTTGGGTTTGTTTCTTTGCAGGTTCCTAACCTTAAAGAAAGCGCTTTCAAAATCAAGGTGGATGAGCGTTTTTGTTAACAAAGACTATATTTTTTTTGTGGATATCTATAGATGTGTGACATAGATCGCAGTGGATTAGCGTGTTGCCGTTTACAGCAATACGATTGTTGCTTCCTGCACGTATTGCCTACTTTTGTACTAAAAAGACCAACACTGAAGTGAAACAGAGCCTTTACAAACAGTCGTATGGTGTCATTTTAGGGATTTTCCCAGTGATAGGTATCACCCTGCAGGTTATATTGATGGGTAGCTAAATTTAGTTTATAAATTAATAGGTTAGGATCTATCTGAAAAATGGGATAGGTGGCACGTTAACACCGATCCCAAAGTGAAAATTTACTAAATCATCACTTAAATCATCACTTAAAACATTGGTTTGTTGATGTTAATTAGATATTGTTGTGATTATTTGTCATGAGATAGGTATCGCGGCTTTTCGTGCACAGTGATGCCTATAAGCGTTAAATGTCAGAGGTGCAATTGAGAAATACTTATATATTGGTCTGCGATGAATCGGGGAAGTTAGGGTACGCTAGAAATAAACGAAACGATGACGATAATATTATTACGTTGCATGCGGGAATTTTAGTTGAAAAAGAAAAGTGGCCATCTATTTCTATTGGTTTGGAAGAAATTTATAACAAATATCATAATCAGAAAGAAGGTAAGTTTCATATAACCGATGTAAAAAATCAATGCGCTTTGAGATTAGATGTATTTAAATTCATTCAGAGTCACTCAATAAGTGACGTATACTGCTTTATATTATGATTCTTTAAGTGAGTTATATCAGCAAAATCATGTTATTAATCATGAGTTGTCACTTCATGCTCAACGCAAAGGTTACGGGGTTTCACAAAACGATACTAAGTATAAATTCTTGGCGGAAGAAAAAACATTTTTTGCTGTATACCTTCTATCGCTATGCACATGTATTCATGCCAAACAAAATAGTGTAAAAATATTGGTCTACACAGGTAAACTCAATGAAAATAATTTAGCTAAATATCAATCTAAAATAGATCACTATCACTCTCAATCAATCGATCTTAATAGTCTTTTTTATAATCGCAATACGAGAAAGAAAGAAATATTTAACCGAAAAGTTCAATCTATACCAAACGATTTTTTTGAAGAAACCGTATACAGAAGTTCAGGTCAGGTAACAATACAAAGTGAGAAAGTCACTTTTGTGGCAGATGTTATAGCTAATAGTTTACTTCATCACCTTGAACAATATGCTAGAAGTAGCGACTTTTCGGCATTGAACACTGGAGTAGCCACACAGACGCATCCTCTTTATGCAAATATGATTGCTTGCGATTATGATATTTTAGATTCGTTTTTCACTCATCCAAAACATTTAACAAGTTAATCAACTGGACTAAAAACCGCGGGCTATTTTCGCTGCGCTCAAGTCTAGCCCACAATTTTTAGCCAGTTATTAAGGCGTTGAGGCTGTAGAATAACTCGTTTTTTATAAATTTATACTTTTTAACTTGTTGTTTTAAAAATAAATTAAATTTAGAGAAATTGTGTTTTTTCTGAAAATGGAGAAATTCTACAGCCTCGTTAGCAGTCAACCTAAGTTTGTCGTTGATCTTAAAGCCCTAGTAAGAATTAACCATTTGGCTTAGTGTGTTTGGCAGCCAAGTAAAAATACAAAATCACGTGTCTTATAAGTGCTGATTAATTTAGTTAAATGCCAAAATAAAATATTTAAGATGCGCGACCAATCAATTGCGGAAAAAGAAATCAGACATACTTTATACTGACTAACGAAACGGTCAATAACAACAAGGACGATTAATGAGTAACGTCACCTGGTTACATCTTAGCGACATTCACTTTCAAGCTTCCACAGAATGGCGCGCCAATCCGGCCCGTGAAGCTTTACTGATATTTTTACAAACAAGATTTGATAACGCTCCTTCTTTAAAACCTGACTTTATCACTTGCACCGGTGATATTGCTTTTGGGGCGACTTCTCCTACAGCTTTAGATGAGCAATATAAAATTGCTGCCGATTTTTTTGACAAAATTTTAGAAGTTTGTGGTAGCGATGGTAAATCGCTTGATAAAGAGCGTTTGTTTTTGGTGCCGGGTAATCATGATATAAATCGAAAAACATTGAATAAAAGAGCCCAGCTTGCACTAACGTCAATGGCGAAAGAATCAGCCGATAATATTAATGAAATTAATCAAGATTTTGCCAGCAATAATAATGAAACCCGTGAAACCATGAAACGTTTGACGGAATACAGCAAGTTTGTTGCCAGTTATTTGCCCCATCAGCACGATGAAGAGGGTCGTTGCTTTTATACCCATGAATTAGCGGTAAATGGAACTAAAGTTGGCATAACCGGTTTTAACTCTGCTTGGTCTTGTGCGGGGAATGAAGATGATCGTCATTTATGGCTGGCAGGAGAGTGGCAATTTAATCAGGCGCAGGCGCAATTGACTGATCAGCATATTCGCATTGGATTGATCCATCATCCCATTGATTGGCTGACACAAGCCGAGCGAAAAGTAGCGACGACTCGACTGGAAAGCGGTTTTCACTTTCTATTGCACGGTCATACCCATGATGCTTGGGTCAATGAAGGAAAAAATTTAATCACGATTGGTGCCGGGGCGCTTGGGGCGCATGATGAGACAGAATTTGGTTTTAATATCACTCAGCTTGATTTAATCACAGGCAAGGGAAAAATTAACCTTTATACCTATTCGCCCCGACATAATGGCTGGATGATTGCAGCAGATCCACATCACGCCCCTGATGCTATCTGGCCTTTGACTCTTCAGCAAGAACTAATAGTAGCGCCTGTTGCAGAACCGCCAGAACCTATATATCAGCCACAGCTTAAATCTCAGGACCATCGCCCCGTCAAAAGGCAAACGTTGTTTGGTCGTGATAAGTTACTCAAACAGGCTGAAAAACATCTTAAACAGAACAATTGCCTATTGGTTTATGGGATGCGAGGCAATGGGAAATCTGTGTTTATTGATGAACTGAGTCAACACATACATTTGCAAGGTAATGAATTGCTGAGAATGCCGGTCAATGGTAGTACTAATGCCAATTTACTGTATCAGCATCTGGCGAGAATACTTGGCGATCACCGTGAAAATATCAGTGTTCCAATAGGCACAATTGCAGAGATTAAACAAACTATTGAAGGGTATAACCGCGATGAAAAAAGCTACTGCATCTGGCTCGAAAACGCCCACCAATTGTTTGAAAACGGAAGTTTTATTGATCCAGACTTACGTAAACTATTGCAGGTGTTGCGAGAATTATTACCACACTGGTATTGGATTTTTGAACTGAGAGAACGACCGGCGCAAGGCCAGATAGTTAACAGTGAAATTTTGGAAATGCCCGGTTTAGACAAAGTCACATTGGCAGAGTATTTATTAGCAAATACACCAGACAATAAAGCCCCCTGGGAGTACAAAGGGAATAAACTTAGAGGCATATATCAGTGGTTGGGTGGCGGACATGGTCAGCAAGCTCATCCACAAGCGACTCATTTATTGATTGAAGTCGCCAAAGGCTATGATGAGACACCATATCAGGTTTTGCAACGGCGACTGGAGTTTTATGAACAAGAGCTTGAAGACTTTTTGCTGGGTGATCTCTATCACAATGTATTAAATGCCCACGAACAAAAGCTGTTTTCTTGCCTGGCTTTATACCGAGTGCCAGTTCCGGCCGATCATATAGAAACACTGGAGCAAGCTATGGATTTAGACAGTGCCTGGGATGGTTTAAATTCCCGCTGTCTTCTAGCGGTAAACCATGATGAAAGCCAATACTATTTACACGGCTTTATTATAGGTTGGTTACGCCAAAATCAAGATTACACACTTGAAGAAGAAAGTTATAATGATCAGAAAGTTGGACTGAATGTATCGCAAGAAGTGATAAACAGGCAACGGGCTATTTCAGATTGCTGGGTAGCATCGGTAAAAGGCCGTAAGCGGGTCTCAATACAGAATGTTAACCGCACTAACGAAGCATTATTTCATCTGATCGCCGCTGGTGATTATCATGGATTAAATGAGGTGGCTGTAAATATGTTGGGTGCCAATGCTGAGTTTGTTTTTCAGCAAGTTTTTGGGTTATATCAGCATTTATTTAAAATTAAAGCGGCATCATCAAAGCAATGCGCACTTTTAGAGTTTCTGATTAAATTAAAACCGGAAGAGCATTATCTTTATCGATTTTTAGGGAGTAATTGGCGAAATCAAAAAGGGTGGAAAGATAATCGGGTCTTGGATAATTTCAAAAAAGCCATTGATTTATCTCCTGATAAGCCTTACAACTGGTCAAATTATGGCAAAGCATGCTTGAACCAAAATAAGGCTGATCAGCTTATAAAAGAACTAGAAAATTATGAACTAAGTGCGCCTTCGCCAGTGGGTATTGATGGTTTTGTATTGGGGTTAAAGGCTGATTGTATGGAGTCCATAGGGGATAAAGAGGGCGCTTTTGAAATTCGCCAGGAAGAAATTATTGCTGGGGCGAGTCACCCCGCCATTTACAATGGTCAGGCAAAAGCCTATTTAGAGCAAGATAAGCCATTGTTGGCGCTCGAAGTTTTAGAATTAGCAGAAAAAAATAATGCCAGTGATGAATATTCCTTAAATATAAAAAGCCATATACTGGAGCAATCTGACGATATAAATGCTGCAATGGCTTTACGACAACAACAGTTGGATAATGGGACCAAAAACTCGACATTTTATAATGACCAAGCTCAGGCTTATCTAATTCAAGGCAATCCTACAGAAGCATTGGCTGTGTTGGCTCAGGGGGATAAAAATTGCGCTGCCAATGAGTTTTTTTTAAGTATTAAGGCCAATGCACTGGATCAAAATGGACAGGCTGATATGGCTTTTGCTTTACGTCAGCAGCAGATTGATAATCGCAGCAGAAATCCTGTATTTTACAATGCGCAAGCAAATGATTATATTAAAAATGAAAAACCTGAATTAGCATTGGAGGTATTGTTGTCGGCAGAAAAAAATGATGCTGTTAATAACATTACCCAGAAAACAAAGGAGAAAGTATTACGCAGGTTACATCATATGAGTTCGCTCTAAGCACCGTAGTTGATAGTTAAACTAGTGCTGTAATTGATGAAAAACAACGGTAATGCGCTCTTATGGCGAGGCATTGAAATAAAACGTAAAACTGCTAACAAGGCCATGCAATCTGACGCCGCAACCTGTCACGCTTTATGCGTGCCGCACAAAGGTGCGCCAGCTTGCTACGCAGTTGATGGCGGCGTTAGTGCGTCAAGCGAAGCTTGATGCATCTTGCAGTGTGTAAGTCCCTGTCAGGTAAGGTTTAACCAACCACCTGTATCGAGTGTTGCGCCTATGGCGGAATTCAGGATTGGTGAAACACTTATCAGCGATTTATTCGCAACTGGAAGAACAAGATAGGTGAAGCGTACACAGAGAATCATATAGGCCATAGGGGCTGTCGTGGCCCTAAAGTGCTGGTATCGCTCCGACAAATATTAGATCTGACTGACGAGGTTTCTTCTTTTCTCAACGAAAGTGCCATTGAAGTCCAAGCAAAGCAATCGTAATTGGTGAGGTGTGGCGAGTCAGCGGCTTCCCTGAAGGTGAAAGTTAAGCTGTGGCATGTATGAAGAGATGCATTTTCCTTTTGCTCGCTGAAGGCTCTTTGAGAGATCCAAAGGTGTTCCACACGGAAGGTGGTAGGGAAGCCTAGCCAAAAGCAAGGCCAACGATGACTCTTTGGAAGTCAGATCAGCCCGTAGTGGTTTGAGCAGGGGAAAGCCTTGTACATGGCGAAGGAGCTGACAGTTCTTTTTATAAATAAAGAGGGGTTATTAAGCAGACACATAGTCCGGACAAAGTGAGGCTGGAGACACTATGACAACCACACTTGATAACATCACATTTAAAGCACGAACCCACCCCAAGCACAGGTTTCAGAATTTATATGGATTATTAAATACTGATAGCCTGTATCAAAGCTGGGGGCAACTCAACAAACAAGCCGCGCCAGGTATTGATGGCATGACCATCAGTCACTATCAGCAACGCTTGCCGGGAAATATAAACCGCTTAAGTCAGGATCTTAAACAGAAATGTTACCAAGCCAATGACATTAAGCGCATCTTTATTCCTAAATCAAACGGTAAACAACGGCCATTAGGTCTGCCTACGGTGAATGACAAACTGGTGTAACAGAGTGTTAGTCAGATTCTGCAAACTTTACTTTAAAACAGTTGGTGGGAACAAGACTTTATGCGTAACAGTTATGGTTATCGGCCTAATAAAAGCGCGCATCAAGCGGTGCACAGTCTGGGTTTAAACCTGCAATTTAAAGGGTATGGATACATTGTTGAAGCGGATATTAAAGGCTTCTTCGATAACCTTGATCACGACTGGCTGATGCAAATGCTCAAACAACGCATTGACGATCAGGCGATGCTTAATTTGATAAACCAATGGTTAAAAGCGCGGATAAAATCCCCTGACGGTGAATATACAAAGCCATCGAGTGGTAGCCCGCAAGGCGGAATTATTAGCCCAGTATTGGCTAATATATATCTTCACTATGCTTTGGATTTATGGTTTGAAAAGAAAGTAAAACCGACAATGCGCGGGCGTTGCATGATGATCCGCTACGCAGACGATTTTGTCTGTGCGTTTCAATTTTCAAAGGATGCAGAACGCTTTTATAAGGTTTTACCGAAACGATTAAAGACGTTACCTTAAAAATAAGCAATTTGAACGTAGCAGAAGATAAAACATTATTAATGCGCTTTAGCCGATTTCATGTTGGCCGAAAACGTCACTTTGTTTTTCTAGGGTTTGAATTTTATTGGGGAACCGATGCCAAGGGTAAAGCGAGGCTTAGGCGAAGAACTGCTGTTAAGAAACAGAAAGCAACGCTCAGTGAATATTACCAATGGATAAAGGCAAAACGATCATTCAAATTGCGAGAGTGGTTGCCGCAATTAAAACGAAAACTAATGGGATTTAAGAATCACTTTGGACTGCCCGATAACAGTCGTAGCTTATCGCATTTATACAACTATGTTTTGCATACACTGTACAAATGGCTGAACGGGCGAAGTGGTTGGAAAAGTTATAATTGGAGTTATTTCAAGAAGATGTTAACGTATTTTAAAATTCAGGTACCGAAAGTCAGCAAGCGAAATGTGCTGGTTGACTGGTACTAGGGCGTGTTTTACACGAGTGAATAGTTAACTGAAGAGCCGGATGCTGTTTTGTTTATAAATAATAGGGCACGTCCGGATCTGTGTGGGGTCGGTCTGGTAACAGATCGCTCTACCACGATTATTACTGACAAATATTTGAGAACTTTATGAATGACTTGGTTCAAATTGTGATTTTGACTCTAATCGCTGGACTAGCAATGCCAATTGGGGCATCGATTGCTAGTTTCGAGCGAATTCGTCCGCGCTGGCTAGAAACCGAAGTTCGTCACAGTGTAATCGCCTTTGGTGGAGGGGCACTACTAGCTGCGGTTGCCCTGGTTCTCGTCCCCGAGGGTGTACGGAGTCTATCGCCGGTTTTGATTGTTGCTTGCTTTGCAGGTGGCGGCGTCACATTCATGATGCTCGATATGCGTTTGGCTAAGAACAATACACCGCTTAGTCAGTTGGTGGCTATGTTATCCGATTTTGTGCCTGAAGCCTTGGCTCTTGGTGCGACCTTCGCTGTTTCTAACGATGCAGGGCTTCTTCTGGCTTGTATCATTACTTTGCAGAATCTGCCGGAAGGTTTCAATGCATACCGAGAAATCAAGTCATCCACGCATTATAGTCGGATACAAATCATAAGCGCCTTTACCCTAATGGCTTTGTTAGGTCCAATTGCAGGCCTCTCTGGTTACTTTGTGCTTTCGGGATATCCGCAAATTGTTTCCGGTATTATGCTATTTGCAGCAGGTGGTATCCTGTATATTATTTTTCAAGACATTGCGCCGCAGTCCAAACTGAAGAAACATTGGGCGCCTCCATTGGGCGCTGTTGCTGGTTTTTTGCTTGGTGTATTGGGTAAAGTCGCAGTTGGGGTATAACAAGGCACTGCTGTCGGACAAATTTTCCGCAGAGCGCGGCGTTGGTTTTCGCTTCTGAACATTTTATTGCAGGGCTAAATCACGTAACGCCTAAAAATCAAACAGCTAATTTTCTCAGATATAGTGATAAATATCACCGGATCATTTTCTTAATAATGATCCTGGAGAAGATCATATTTACCTGTGATCTTATACTTTTCTTTATGTGCCAGAAAGTCAAAATGAATGAATTAACCTTGTTAGAGCATATCTCAATTATCAGAGAGCCACGTCAAGAGTGGAAAATCACACATAAATTATCTGAAATTTTGTTTTTAGCAATAAGTGCAACGATAGCAGGCTCAGAAGATTGGGGTGAAATATCTGATTTTGGAGCGGATAATATAGATTGGCTGAGGAAATACTCTTATTTTGAAAATGGGATTCCATCCTATCATACGATAGCGCGTGTGTTTTCCGCGATGAATCCAAAAGAGTTCCAAAAAGCCTTTATCGGCTGGATGAATGACTACATGAAGCGACACATGGCGACATCATTGCCATAGATGGAAAACGTGTCAGAGGCTCATATAATCAATCAGATAAAAGTGATGCTATCCATATGGTCAGTGCTTTTGCTGCAGGCAATGAAGTTGTTCTTGGACAAATTAAGACAGCCCGAAAATCTAACGAAATAACGGTTATTCCTAAACTATTAAAGTTGCTGGGTATCAGAGGTTGCTTGATTACGATTGATGCGATGGGCTGTCAAACTAAAATAGCAAAGCAAGTAGTAGATGGGGGTGGAGATTACCTTTTAGCGGTAAAAGGAAACCAGCCTAAACTCTTAGCTGCAATAGACAAAGTCATTTCAATTGGTAAACTTGAATCAGCTACCGAGAACGTATTGTCGCAAACAGAAAAAGGGCAGGGTCGGAAGGAAACCGATCACCACATGATTTGACAGAACTAGGTGATATGGCATTTGAGTGGCCAGAGCTAAAAAGCTTAGGCTACATTGTTTCGTTTAGAACTGTGAAAGGTAAAACGACAGAAGCCTCTTTTCGATTTTATATTAGTTCCGCTAAATTAAGTGTTCAAGAGTTTGCGAATGCAGCTCGAGAACATTGGTCCATTGAAGTTAAGTTACATTGGAAACTTGATACTGCATTGAATGACGATGCTTGTCGAATTAGGCGAGAAAATTCCGCTGAAAATTATGCAATAGTGAGGTATACCGCGCTTAACTTATTAAATGCAGACAAAACATTTAAAGCGAGTATTAAAAGAAAACAAAAACGGGCGAATAGAAATACCGATTATATTAATCAAGTCCTTACGGGGCAAGGTGCTTCATGATTTCGCCCTGGATCCCCCGCAGACTGCCACTATTTGATCCAAAGATAGATCCTTATAGCCCCGTTCTACAAATAATTCAGTGGCTACTTCAATAATTTTAGTTCTTTTTTCTGAGTGGAATCTCGCATGTAAAAACCTAATCGTAAACAAAGTGTACTGGATAATATCATTTTAAAGTTGTTATTAATTACTTTTTGAGGATCAATAGACAACCAAATTTTTTCCCGCCTTATCAGGCAACCAGCATTAAAAGGCAATGCACATAGCATTAGTTGTTGCTATGATTGTTGGCAGTATTTTATTGTGTTTTTTAGGCAGCCATAAAAGAGAGTGAAATAGATGCTAAATATGAATTTTGATAAAAAAATGGCTATTCAAACCGATCAACAGCCTTGGGTTGCCAGTCCACATTCGGGCGTTTGGCGTAAGCCCTTAGCCCGAGAAGACGCTGAAAGAGGGCATGCAACCAGCATAGTTAAGTTTGATCCGGGGGCCAGTTTTAAAGAGCATGATCATCCATTGGGTGAAGAAATACTAGTGTTGTCAGGTATATTCTCTGATCATACTGGCGACTATCAAGCGGGCAGTTACTTTCGAAATCCGGAAGGATTTAAACACGCGCCCTTTAGCAAAGAAGGCTGTGTTATTCTGGTGAAATTACATCAGTTTCAACCCGGTGATAATGAGCATGTGGTTATCAATACCCAAAAAACAGCCTGGTTACCCGGAATAGGTGGTTTGCAGGTGATGCCTCTGCACCATTATAAAGGCGAATCTACAGCGCTGGTTAAATGGCCTGCAGGAGAGCATTTTCAAGCGCACCGCCATTTTGGGGGTGAAGAAATATTTGTTATCAGTGGTGAGTTTATTGATGAGTATGGTCGTTATCCCCAAGGAACCTGGCTTCGCAGTCCGCACCTAAGTGAGCACTGTCCTTATGTTGAACAAGAAACCGTTATTTTGGTGAAAGTAGGGCACTTATAAACACTGTTACCAAGCAACACCTGTCAGCTTGGTAACTCTTTAATTATTGTGTTGTACGCCTTTAAGCGGTATCGACAAGCTCTATACCAAGGCTGTAATACCAAAAGCATTAAATTTATGATCAATTGCTTCAAAGGAAAAATTTAAGCTCGCAAATCTGTCGGTATGATTTTGAATAGTAAATCAGATCACTTTATAAATGCATTTGATATGGTGTTATCGGTAGGGTGCATTCTATGCACCGCGGGCAGCGAAAATCGGTGCATAGAATGCACCCTACGAGCTATGCGTTTGTTGTCATGGTTGGTGCTAGTTGGCGCTCAAGTAAGACAGCCATTAAATTTAGGATCAATTTTGAATAGTAAATCAGATCACTTTATTAATGCGTTTGGTATAAACAAACAAAAAATGGCTTTTTATCTTTTTTAAGAAGATGGCAGGCGTGTCATTAGCCGCTGCTCGTTCACACCAACATAACTTCAACATCACTGCGGATGTGCGTACTGCATGCCAGAACATAACCTTGGCTTAGATCATCCTCAGTAAGTCCATTTTTACTATTACCTTGTACCTCTCCTTTTATAACTTTGCATTTGCAGGCGCCGCAAACACCAGAACGACAATCCTGGTTGATCGGTACATTCAACTCCTCAAGCGCATCAAGCAAAGTCATAAAGCCATCAACTTCAATCGATTGAGCATAATCAGGAACACTAACGGTAAATAGACTTGTACTTTGGCTACCTTCACTACAATCCTGTAATTGACCGAAACTCTCTTTATGGAAGTAGTTCATATCAAAATCACGGCTTTCCAGACATTCTTGTAAAATGCTCATAAAAGGTCCTGGCCCGCAAGTGAATACGGCACGCTTAGTTAAATCAGGTACCAGTTCATCGAACAATATTTTGTTAAGTAACCCGGTTCTATAACCAGCGCTAGGTTGCTCAGACAATACGATACTTAAGGTCATGTTTTCGTAGTGCTTGGCGAGTCTCTCTAGCTCTTTCCCGAAAATAAGATCATCGACAGTGCGTGCAAAATAGATAAATTGGATATTAGACTGAGCGCTCATATCCAGTAAATAACGGGTCATTGACATTTGCGGCGTAATGCCACTTCCCGCGCTGATAAACAAATAATGTTCATCTGTTTTGCATTCTGATAAGTTAAATTGACCTGTTGGGGATATTGCCTGAATCAACATATTGGGCAGAAATTGATCCACCAGATAATTAGAAATCAGCCCGCCTTGCACACGTTTAACCGTAATAGCCCAAGTTGTTGGACGTGAAGGGGGCGATGAAAGTGAGTATGCCCTGCGATAAATTTTTTGATTAATATTTACCAGCAGAAGAATATGTTGCCCCGAAATATAATTAACAGCAGGCGCCTTGAATATGAAGGTTACCGTATCATGAGTCTCATCAATTCTTTCAATACATTGCAGGGTGATAGGTGAGGGTGAAAGAGTAGGCTTCTGATTAGTCATCATAGATTTGCTATGACGATGGTTAGCAATAAATTCAATGATTCGCATAACAGCTAAACACAACAGAGCGGGTATCAGAGTCAGTACTGCGACCTTTACAAAGGGTAAAATCGTCATCATTAGCGCAGACAGATCCGGTTTATCGTGAACCTGCACAGGTTGAGTATTGATTGTCGCCGCCCACTCGCTCATTGATAATGTCCATAAAATCATGCAGATAATAAAAGATACTAGAAAAATGATAGCACTGCGTTTTTTCCACTGGTTAGTAATATGTTTCATTGTTCAGTCCTGGGATCTTTTTGTTTACTGAATATTTTGATACTAAGGCTCTTGATCCACTTCCAGTGCATGGCTAAGTGAATACCTAACATAGGCATCAGCAGGTTACTGAATAAATCATGGATTTCTGCCCAGAAAGGTTGAATGTCTAACTGGACACCCAACTGCGCTAATAATGCTTCCGATATTAAAAATCCACTCAGAATAACGATTAACATCGCGATATAGAAAATCAAATCCCATAATAGATTAAACCGAGCTTGACCTTTAAACGCTCTCAAATTGGTCATAAGATGCTTTGGCAGAGATATGATCCAATCCCAATGCAGCAGCAGATGAATAACAAAAGGGACAATAAATAAAAGGCTTAGCCATTCATGCAATAGGATCCCTGTAATATTGGGCAGACAAAGTAAAATAAACCCGACAAGAAGAAGACTATCCATCAGATAGCGAGTGACCGCTAAATTATTTTTCCAACTTTTTTGAATCATTTTTTCACCATAAATATAAACAGCAGGGTATAGATGTTAACTATTACTTATTCGGGCTAAGTGCCCGAATAACGCAATCGATATTTTAGTTTTTCATTTCCGGCAGCCAAGCCAAAACACCTTGTTTAAAGCTCGGACGCTGGATAATCGTATTTTTCCATTTTTCCAAATTCGGATAGTTTTCAAATGGATAATTTGCAGCTTTGAGGACGACTAGCTGTGGGATCCAGGTAATATCAGCCAAAGAGAAATTATCTTCGACTAGCCAATTATGGTCTTTTAGCCGCTCGTTCATTTTTTCGAAACAGTCATCAATAACAGCGGTGGCTATCTTCAAATCTTCTTTTGTCAAACCCTGAGCGGAATTAAAGCGTTCATGAAACGCCAGTAAAGCTGTATCAAAAGTTTGATTCTGGCGATACTCAGCCATCTGCTCGACTGTTCTTTTCATATTTTCACTTGCACGTCCAATATTGCCATACATGTAAGTTTTAATGGAAAGGTGATTATCTCTTGCTAAATACATCCAGTAGTAGAGCAATTTCTGGCCTTCTTTCGACACGGGCCGAAGTGAACCAGGCATAAATTTTTTATCCAAGTAATCAATAATGTCAGCAGAGTCGATAATAACGACGCCATCATCGATCAAGGTTGGAACAACAGCATTGGGGTTGATACCAATGTATTCCTTAGTTAGATTCTCGCCCTTTGAAAGGTCGATAGGATGACTGGTCCAATCCAGACCTTTCTCTTGCAGAGCGATTCTGACTCGCATTGCACAATTAGAAAACCCAGTATGATAGAGGTGCAGACCCTTAAAGCTTTCCACTGATTTATTGGTTGGTTTGATAATTCCCATCTTCTCTACCCCATAATATGAACATATACCAGCAACATGAAGGTATTCAGTTTGTTGGTTGACTTTACTGCTATACTGTTAAGCCTTCTTTACATCACAACACTTAGTTGACAATGTTAACTATACTCATGTGGTTGATATTGTCAATCAATTCAAAATTAAAAAAGATTCCTTAATGAATAATTTAACCAGTAAGTATTTGTTTACTTTGATACAAAGCTATCGCACCGAGATGCGTAGAGCGATCGATGCAAAATCATTAAATATCAATGCTATGCATGTCCATTGTTTAAGGATTATTGCACAAATACCAATCTGTACAGCAAATGATATTGTCCAGGGATTAGGCCGCGATAAATCACAAATATCAATATTAATCAAAGATATGCTTAGCAAAGGATGGATTGAAAGAAAACCGAATGAAGCCGACAAACGCAGTAAGCTGTTAGTGCTGACAGAATCAGGACGTGATCTGATTGATAAAGTTCATCAGGAAGATATTGTGATCAGTAAACGGATGCAACAGGGACTGTCGAAAGAGGAACTAGCAACCTTTGAAGCGGTCATTCAAAGCATGATTAATAATCTCAATGAATAGTGCTATCAATTAGCGCTATTTTAAATTTTAAGGTGATTGGAAATCATTAAGATGGAGTAAGGCAGGTAATGTCTTCCGAATCGATTAAGTCATAGTGTTTACCTTAATCACAACAGACTAACTTGGCCTACCATACAATTTAAACCGTTCTAATACGATCTGATACAAGAAGATAACTGTGCGTTTTTTAGCGTTTATAACCTTGCTGCGCTTACACAATGACGCCTGTATGCCACTCGCCTCTACTTTTTATTCCTGAATCTCAATTTACTCAAGCCAGACCGGGCGATAGACGGGGGCGCCACAACCGTCTTTCTGTTTCGATAATATAGTCTTTTAAAAAGCTATTTATAAGTCACAAACCGGCTTAGCAATTTTGTACTTACTTATTCCTCATTATTTTCAGACAATTAAACTCGACAACAACTACTAAATTACCTGTACATACACTACAGTTAAAGCACACTCAGCCCGATAAAGTGTATTAAATCAGTGACTAAATTTACTGACCATGACAAAAATGAATTAAAAGGGAGTTTTAATCATGCCAACTTATGCATTTTATTTACTTAAATTTTTTGCTTTAACGCTAACATGCCTAACTATTTCAGCTTGCGGTGGAGGAGATAGTTCAGATACACCAACCGAGCCGGACTTCTTTGCTGAGGGGATATATATCGGCTCCACTGAAACAAACGGAGTTGAATCCGGTATGGTTGCCGTTATAGGTGCGGATGGAACGTTTGAGTCTGCGGATATTTATTATAGATTTGTATCTTATGGTGTTTTGAATGCCTCCAGTCAAAATCAAGCTAGTGGTACCATCACATTATTAGCTGCCCCGGGTGGCAATTGGAGTAATGGTGAGGAATCCATTCTGGTAGACTTCGAGATAACTCAATCCTCTACCGATAACTCAATTACGGGTAGCACCTCGTATCAAAACGGAACTCCAGCTCTTTTTTCTTTACAAAGTCTTCAACAACAGTATGACAATCCGCCTTCGGACTTTGGGATTGTTGCCGGAACATATCTTGCTGAAATGAATAGCCTTAATATTACTCTCTCCATTGATGATCAAGGCCTAATAACGGGCTCTGATACAGATAACTGTAATTATTCCGCACAGCTACAGCAAGCCGTGAACGGAAAAAATCTCTATAATTTAACGGTAAGCGTTACCGTCTGTGATTCCAAAAATGGCGATTACGAAGGACAAGGTTTCTTTATTGAATCTTCTAATTTATCCACTTATTTTGCCCTTATTGCCCACGTTGATAACAATGGTGTTGGTGGTCTATTCACTTTTCAAAATAGATAGGAATATAAGTTTTAATGGCCAAGTTAACTTGGCCATTAATTTTCCGGTCATCTGGACTCTGCCTTTATTAATAATGCCCGTCACTAAAATTTGATTCTGAATCAAAATCCCCGCTTAAAAATGTCATAAATTTTACACTTTCAGCATTCGCTTTGATGGTGTGGACTTTGCTGGCCTGGGTTTTCGCGGCGTAAAAAAATATCAAATAGCCTTTTTAAATTTCTATTTAAACTAAATCACTGCATACCTGTCTTTTTGTACCTAATTAAGATCCTATTAAAGGTTTTTTACAAAAAAAACATCAAATTCTGCTCTGTTTCGATCAGTGCCTGATAATTTATGACACTCCTCTTTTATAGATTCCCAAGAGTGTCACAGTTACAACCTGAATAGGATCTTTTACATTGCATTTTAAACGAGGATAAAACATACTGAAATTGATAAAAGTCAATAAAACAAAGAACTTAGTGATAAAAAATGCCTATTTATAAAAAATAAATCACTTAATAATACCAGCAATAACTTTTGATTTTCATAAAAAATAAAGCACCAAGTAATGAATAAATTCGAGTCTTAATTTACTTTCTCTGCTATCGGCAGATTAATTTTAAGGGGCAGTATAATGCTATTACTGCATAGTCCACACAAAGTAACGTAGGAACCGATTTTTTTATAAGCGCTCAGGATCAGATATTGCTTTTTGCTAACAAAAAGTTCAAATCCGAATCTGAAAAAAGTCCATTTAATTAAATTTCACTGCAAGATTATTATATTATATGGGATAAATTAACGAATATGACAGAATTTCTAATTGTAGCAGGTGTGATTTTTTTACTGGCCAGCCTTAAACCGACTTTGTTTATCTGCCGACAGGATAATAGTGTAGGTTGGAGAATTTTAATGGCTTTGATTATCTTGTTTAGTTTCGGTTATCTGCTTGTTCTGTCTTTTTTATACCATAGTCCAACGGTCACTTTTGTTGAAAAAAGCCTATCTATCATTCTCTTTGGAGGGGCCATTTTTGTGCTAATGGTGGTTAGATTAAGCGTAAAAAGTCTTAAAAAAATGCAGTATTCTTCCCATCAGGAAAAATATAATGCACTTCATGACTCACTAACAGGACTTGCTAACCGCCAACATTTTTTAGCGGTAGTCAACAAAAAAAGCGAGCTGGCAAAACCTTTTTCGGTTTTTGTTTTAGATATTAATGGCTTCAAAAAGATAAATGATATGCTCGGACATAGCAGTGCCGATCAGGTTCTGATAAAAACAGCTGCGGTTATTAAAAGAAAACTACCTGAAGGGTGTTTTATTGCGCGAGCCGGCGGCGATCAATTCATGCTAATATCTGATGCAGTCACAGATAACGATATTAACAAGTTAATGGACAGCATCCATTCGACCTTACAAGACCCTTTTTGCATCAACAGCTATAACCTTAAAATCAGTCTTTCGATCGGTGGCGCGCTCTTCTCCCAAAATTGCACTGACGTTCCCCTTTTATTACAGCATGCCGATGCAGCAGTAAGTGCAGCAAAAAAGAAACAGCTCAAATATATAATTTATAATAAAAATTTAGAGAATGATGCTCAGTCTTATCTTGAAATATTAAGTAAGTTACACTGCGCTTTGGAGAAAAAAAAGTTCGAGGTGCATTACCAACCACTTATTAATGTTAAAAAAACACATGTTTATCACTTTGAAGCGCTGATTCGCTGGCCGATGGCAGAAGGGGGCTTTATTCCCCCTGATAAATTTATTCCCATTGCAGAGCAGAACCACTTAAGCAAATGGATAACGCTTTTTGTCTTAAATGCTATTTGTACACATTTTCAGGTACTTAAAAAAGCCGGTATTGAAGCCTGCATCCATCTTAATTTATCCGCACTGGATCTGCAGGATGACTACCTTTCAATAGAGCTTGATGAACTGATTAAACACAGCCGGATTTTACCCCAGCAGTTGGTTTTAGAGGTGACTGAAACAGCAGCGATAAATGATCTGGCGACCACTAAAGCGGTACTGCAAAGGCTCTCTCTGCAGGGGTTTTTAATCAGTCTTGATGATTTTGGTACAGGGTTCTCTTCTCTTTCCATGCTGCTAGAGCTGCCTATCAATCAGATTAAAATTGACCGCTCCTTTGTGATATTGATGCAGCAAGAGCAAAATAAGCATTCAATTGTTAAATCGCTTATTTTTCTGGCACACCAGTTAAACTGTACGGTGGTCGCTGAAGGTGTTGAAACAAAAGAGCTTGCAGATGAATTAATTTATTTAAAATGTGATTATTTACAAGGCTACTATTACAGTAAAGCATTACCTATTGGCTCACTGATTAGTTATTGTCAGCAGCAGACAGTTAACAAATGCGCGGCTATATTAAATTAATAGCAAAGGAATTAATGAAGTGATCAAGTATTGCGAAGGAAAAATCAGCATTAACAAGGCGAGAGTTGCATTCGAGCGTTGTTCTCACTTCACAAAAATCGTATGGAACGATTTTGAACAGCTTTAGCTGACCACAAAGAGTGTAAGAATGGGATGTTCTGAATAAAATTCACAACGCGGTTAAGGGTAATTTTAACCAGCAAGGGTGATTACCTTTTTAGTTCTTTTAGTATAACGTGCCGGAGAAATGCACTTTAACCCTCTAACCTGAAACGGTAACTGGTTTTTGATTACTCAGCCTGATTAATTTTTAGCGATTTTCTTAATCAGATTGCGCAGCTGCTTTCTTCTAATAGCGAGCCTTGTCCAATATCAGACCGCTTGAATGCGAATGTGTTTTTGTTCAACTTCAGAAATACAATATGTCAGTCTACTTAACCGACAAACGCCTTATAGCTAGTATTTACCTTGATATTTATGCTATAAACAGTAACTAGCTAAATGCTTAAGCCTTGAGTGATGCTCTTATGGTTATATGCCTGACGCTGAAAATACACAGCTAAAGATTGTGTACAAGGACGTTCAAATTTATGAGCTTAACCCCTCTGGAAACACATATTCAAGCGCTAAACCGCTATCTTAATTTCCACAAAGTCTGCTGGTGGATTATTGATATTGAAAATGCTACCGATGTCTTTTATTGCAATGATTATATGGCCGATGTTTTTAACCTTGATAAATCTTTATCCTGTCATTCGGTCTCTAATACCTGTCCTATTGCTGGTGATTATCTTAAAAATGTTGAGCTGAAATCATCTCAACAGGCAAAATTAATACTGTCTCAATATCAGGACTTACTCAACCAAAAAATAGCAGAGTATAAGAATTATTTCCCCTATTTTGATCAAAGAACAAATATTACTTATTACTTTACAAGCCGGGCTAAGATACTTGAACTTAACGATAAAGGGGAGACCGTCATTATTTATGGCGTTATTGAAGATACCAGCACAATCGAACGACAGCATCAAACCATAAAAATGCAAAATAAAATGTTCAAAGAACTAAGTGAGACGGATGCATTAACAGGGTTAAGTAACAAACGTTTTTTTATGGAATTATTTGAGTTCAACTTTGATAAAGCGCAACGGGAGCAGACTGAGCTCGCGGTGTTGATGATAGATATCGACTATTTTAAGTCGTATAACGATTATTATGGTCACATGGAAGGCGATCAAGGTTTAAAGAAGGTTGCTGATATTATTAAAAACTCCCTATCCAGAAAAACCGATGTTGTCGCAAGATTTGGCGGAGAGGAATTTATTATCTTTTTTACCGGGGTGAGTGCGCAGGAGACATTAAAGCTGGCCAACTTGATAAAAAAGAATGTTGAGTTAGCTAAAATTACGCATCCAAATTCAGCTATCTCTGATTATATTACGGTGAGTATTGGCGCTTATATGAAAATTCCATCACTTGATGATCATGCCGGAGATAAATTTATTAAATATGCCGATAAAAATTTATATAAAGCGAAATTATTGGGGCGTAACAGAAGCGTTATTAATTAAGTCCGTAATATCACCCTCATAAATGAATGGCTTTGATATTATTACCCTCAGTACATTTTCCCGCTAGCCTATTTTTGCGCAATATTCAGCCGATCACTTTGAGCCTAAACCACCTGACTTAGCAGGCGGGTTAAGCTGTACTATTAAAAAGAGCTTTGCAGCATTTTATGCAGTCGCTCCAGGGCAACCGGCGTCGCTTTTAGCGTTATACGCATACCATCCTCATGATATTGCTCATCTATCACCTGCATTTTGCTGTGAATTTCGCCCATGACGCCACTGGCTGTGTAGGGGATATGAAAACACGCGGGGCACATTTTCTTTTCCAGAAAATCTTGAATTTCCCGATGCACTAAGGCGATATCCTCTTTGTTACGGCTACTGATTTGCAGCGCATCAGGGTATTGCTCCAGCAGCTCTAATTGCCGCTCTTCACTGATACAATCGACCTTATTCAGCAATAATAGTTTATTAGCGGAATCGACATTTAATTCCGCTAATACATGATCAACAACGGCTAATTGAGAGGTAAAGTTTTCATCGGAGGCATCCACCACATAAAGCAATAAATCCGCATCTTTTGCTTCTTCTAGGGTTGAATGAAATGACGCCACTAAATCATGGGGCAGCTTTTTGATAAAACCCACGGTGTCTGAGATTAAAATTCGCGGCTGTGTCGGCGGTTGCAGAGTACGTACCGTGGTATCTAATGTCGCAAAAAGTTTATCTTCAACTAACACTTCCGAGTCGGTCAGGGCGCGCATTAAAGATGATTTACCGGCATTGGTATAACCCACTAAGGCCACACACAACTGCTCGACGCGACTGCTGCGTCTGCCCTGCATCTCTTCCTGCAGTTTTTTCAGCTCACGTTTGAGGTCGGCTATTTTATCGCGAATACGGCGACTGTTAATTTCAAAGGCGCTTTCACCTATCCAACTGCCTTTTTGACGCTCGCGATCGCCACTGTTTTCATCACGTAATCTGGGCGTTAAGTAATTAAGTCGTGCTATTTCTACCTGCAGCTTAGCGGTTCGAGTGCGTGCATGTTTACTGAATATTTCGATAATCACGCGGGTCCGATCGTAAACCTCTACGCCTAATGCGGCTTCAACATGGCGTATTTGATTGGGGCTCAGTTCGCAATCAAAGACCGCCACATTTGCCTGTTCTTGAATATCGCCTGAGGCTAATAATGCGCTTAATTCATCCTGGTCAAAGTCTAACTGCGGTTGATCGTTTTGTGACTGCTCAGACTCACTGGTTAATGCGGCTAATTCTTCCAGTTTACCGGAGCCTAATACTGAAAGCTGTTTGGTCGATCTTTGTCGTTGCGTTTTAGTCGCAACGACAGAAAATCCTAAGGTGTTCACTAAACGGCCTAATTCTGCTAATGATTCGTCCACTTCCTGCAGACTAACATCAGGGGTGCGAATAGAAATTAATAGGGCGCGGGTGACAGATTTTTCTGTTGTTGGAATCGTCATATTGCTGCTCATTGCTTAAAGTAATATAAGCTTCATTCTACGCATTTGTGCGGCGCTTATATACCCATTTTATAGTGCGCGACTAAAGCTTAGTGTCCTAGCTGCTTTAGCGCTATTTTAGTTGTTTTCTAAGTTCGAATATAAGCAGGTACTGATTGCCGTGAGACAAATTATAATAACGGGATATTATCGCAATCATTGTCAGAATAAGGTAAATTGTGGCGCATACCTATTAAAGAGAAATGCTCATGAACCCAATTATTCAAACCTTAAAAGATCACAATGTTGATGATCAGAAAATCGCCGAAGTATTTGAAGCTTTAACACAAAATCCCTTAGCTGCAATGGCCACCATTCAAAGCTTGGGTATTCCTGAAGATAAATTGAAACCGATGCTGATGATGGTAATGACCAACCCGAATTTGATCAAAGAGGCCGTTGAAGAGTTAAATTTAGATTTTTCAAAAGTAGAAGCTGCCAAAGCGACACTGCAAGAGAGCAAATAAGCGCTTATAAAAACTAAAAAACCTCAATACAATGTTGAGGTTTTTTAAAGTCGATTTTCTTACTTCTTTTTAATATCCTGCCTTCTCCAACCTTTCGAAGATATCAGCTAAAATTCAGTGTTCATTTTTAACAGACACTTGAGCAGTATCGCGCGTTCATTTTCATCTAAATTAGCAGTAATATCCTGAGTCAGGGTGAGGTGAAGGTCATCGTGTTCACGGTAAAAGCTCTGTCCCGTGTCCGTTAAGTCAACCAGGATAGAACGCCTGTCCGAGTGGTGCGGGCGTCGCTCAATAAATCCGGCATTCACCAGCTTATCTACCTGCACCGTGAGCGTGCCCGTGGTTATCCCCAATCTGCTCGCGAGTTCTTTCATGCGCATTGCTCCGTGGCTACCCAATACTTCAATAGTGTGAGTTTGCGCAAGTGAAAAGTGTTTGTCTCTTACAACGGACTGCTCCCACGAAGAAAATTTATCGTAAAATTCGATGATAGAATGGTTCAGCTTTTCAATCTCTTTCATTCATTTCTCCGGGTGATTGCTGTGCGTTAGCGCAGGAAAAGCGGGGACTAAATCCACTTGAAAATAATAATGAGCTGGCAATTTAATGTTTCTCTGTGCAGTGGTTTACCTCAATGGTGAGGTGATCAATTTTATCAAATTTATCCAGTAATTGCTTGTAATGCTCAACCGGTTTTGGATCGTGGGTCACCAAAGAAATCATTGCGGCGTAATTATCTGCACTGACCTTCCAAATATGGATATCACTGACTTGATTGTCATCATCCATTTCCAGAGTGCTGATTATTTGATTTTGATATTCAGGTTCAATACTGGCGTCCATCAAAATAGGACCGGTTTGTTTGATCAGGCCAATAGCCCATTTAGTAATGATCACTGAGCCCACAATACCCATCACAGCATCAACCCAGCTCAAGCCCCAATATTTTCCGGCAAGCAGCGCAAAGATTGCCAGCAGTGACGTAAATGCATCGGCTAAAACATGAAAATAGGCGGCTTTCAGGTTGTGATCGTGGTGATGAGCATGACCATCATGGTGATGATCTTCTTTGAGTAAAAATACACTGAAAATATTAACCAACAGGCCAATCACGGCAACCAATATAGCTTCATTAAATTGAATTACCTGCGGTGACATTAAGCGGTGAACAGATTCACCGATCATGATCAGAGCAACCAAACCCAAGGCGATGGCACTGCTGAATCCCCCCAGCACACTGGCTTTGCCGGTACCGAAAGTAAAAGATGCGTTATTGGCATTTTTACGTGCATATTGATAGGCAAAAATGGTGATCATAAACGCCACAGCGTGCGTGCCCATATGCCAGCCGTCTGCCAACAAAGCCATCGATCCGTAAATTGTGCCGGCAATAATCTCTACGACCATGGTAATGACTGTGAGAACAAGAACGTAATAGGCGCTTCGTTCACCTTTACGGTTCTGGCGGCTGAAATCATGGCTTTGCTGCCATTTATTGATGCTGTGATTATTCATTAAGTTTGCCCGTTTGCTTTGATTGTCAAATAAGATTTATTTTATATAGTTTGATAGTCAATGTAAATGACAGTGGGCATTATATTTCTACTCAAATCACCTGGGAATAAAGATTTAGAATATTGCTCAATGTCAGAACAAGGCAATAGCCCGTAGCTACCAGCGGTGCATAGAATGCACCCTACCAATAAAATAGTCCGTAGCGTGCAACGCTGCTGCGGTGCATAAAATGATCTCTACCAATAACATAACCCGTAGTGTGCGCTCCGCGCACCGCTTGCCTGTGGAGCATTAGATGATATCTACCAATAATATAACCCGTAGAATGCTTACCGATTGCCTCTGCTTTAACTCGGTAAAACCACAATGCCCAGTGATTCTAATAATTGTTCCTGCTGCCAGTCGCAGATTTTTACTCCGTTTAAGTTTACTCGGCGCGGATCCAAACCGTATAATTCACAGTAGGTTAAATCACAATACTGCATATCAAACTGCTGCCAGCTGTCGGCTGAAAATTCGCCACGGCTTAAATCAGAACCTTTAAAAGAAGCCAATTGTAAATTAGCGCCATTCCAGCGGTTTTCAAATAAATCACACTTTTCAATGCACTGCCTTTCGAAGTTGCTATAAGACAAATTGCAGCCCGTGATATAAACCGAGCAAAAATAACTTTGCTGCGAGATATGATTTACAAAGCTGGTTTTTAAGAAACTGGCTCCCTGCAAGTCACATTCTCTAAACTCTGCACCAAAACCATTGGCACCTTGAAAGTTAGCCATGCCGAGCTTGCACTGTTTGAAACTGGCATCACGTAAATCAGCATAATTAAATTGGCAGCCGATACTGTCTCCGGTTTCAATAAATTGACAATTGATAAATTTTGCATCCCTTAAATCTGCACGGCTAAAATCACAATGGTAAAAATGGCAGTTTTCAAATATTGAATCTTGTAAGGATTGTTGTGAAAAGTCATGCTCACGAAAGGTTTGGTTGTGGCTCATTTGTCTTCTCCAAATTAATTATCCGGCAAATATAACACCGCAAAACAGCAAAGATCCAATTTATTAACTTCTTTAAAATCAACCCTTTAAAAACCCTCTAAATCGCGATTCTAAGGCACTAAAGAGACATTCTCAGGAACTTTAGGTGAACATAACTAAGCAACGTCCTATAAAATACTTTAGTTATTTAACGGATTAACTCGTTCCCACGCTCCGCGTGGTAATGCACAGTAGATAATGTAAGCTGTTATGTACCCAAGCGAAGCATCAGAAATGTTAGCCAGAAGCATTCCCACGCAGAGCATGGGAACGAGGGAAAACTAAAAGCTCGCTAAAACAGAAACCTACGGACCGTTGTACTTACAGCGAATTTTTAATCTAACTTTTTATTATAGGTGCATGATGGCGTTTACAGAAACGGAAAAAAATGAGTATGAGCATTTGGTCTCTAACTTGATTGAAAATCGGAGAAGGCAAGCGATTGAGAATGGTTTTGATCTGGGTTATCTATTTAATAATCAAAGTATCGAGTTATTTGAAATTCATCCTAGTAGCCATCATAAACAAGGTTTCTTTCATTCCTCAGTTGCAAAAATTACATTTATTAGAACAACTAAAATATGGAAAATATCCTGGATGAGAGGCAGCTTAGAATGGAAAGGTTATAGAATAAACTCAAAAATTAATAAACTCAGTGAAGCATTGTTTATTGTTAATGAAGATCCAGACGGTTGTTTTTGGAAGTTGTCATCGGCTAAATAACCGTAATTCGTTCCCACGCTCTGCGTGGAAATGCAGAGTAGTTGAAGCAGGCGTAAAGAGAGGAATAGAGTATGGGACGTAGTCGTTATAAAATTACTCAAGCCGATGCAACGCATTTTGTGACTTTAACGGTACTGCATTGGATACCTGTTTTTACGCGGCCGCAGACAGTTGATATTTTGCTTGAATCTTTACGTTTTTTAATGGGAGAGGGATTAAAAGTTCATGCCTATGTGATTTTGGAAAATCATTTGCATTTGATTCTGCAAAGCCCGCAGCTTGATAAAGATATGGCTCGCTTTAAGTCGTTTACAGCAAGAAAATTATTGGCTTATCTTGAACAACACCAGGTTAAAACGATTTTAGAACAACTTGAATTTTATAAAAAAGCACATAAAACGGATCGCCAATATCAGTTTTGGCAAGAAGGCATTCACCCTGAGTTGATCCAAAACGAGGCGATGATGTTGCAGAAAATTGAATATATTCATCATAACCCCGTTAAACGAGGTTATGTTGATCAAGCTGTGCATTGGCGTTACTCCAGTGCGCGAAATTATGAAGGCGAAGTTGGGCTAATCGATATAGACAAATGTTGGTAGCCAGATGCATTCCCACGCGGAGCATGGGAACGAGAATCCTGAGTTGATCCAAAATGAGGCGATGATGTTGCAGAAAATTGAATATATTCATCATAACCCCGTTAAACGAGGTTATGTTGATCAAGCGGTGCATTGGCGTTACTCCAGTGCGCGAAATTATGAAGGCTAAGTTGGGATGAACGATATAGATAAATACTGGTAGCCAGAGGCATTCCCACGCGGAGCATGGGAACGAGAATTCTGAGTTGATCCAAAATGAGGCGATGATGTTAGAGAAAATTGAATATATTTATCAGAATCCCGTTAAACGAGGTTATGTTGATCAAGCGGTGCATTGGCGTTACTCCAGTGCGCGAAATTATGAAGGCGAAGTTGGGCTGAACGATATAGATAAATACTGGTAGCCAGAGGCATTCCCACGCGGAGCATGGGAACGAGTAAAAGCTATTACTGTCTCGAATCCCCTCAGGCTTTAGGAGCCTGCTGTGCTTTTACGTAGGCCATAAAATCAGGCAGATTTGCCACGCGATCGGCTTCTACCTTTTGTGCAATAGCGGATTCACTCATTGCGGCTGTCCAAGCTTTCATGCCCGGTATCTCGGCGAGAATGTCGCGGTTGAGCTGACTGGGGCAAAAGGTATTTACTATGGTATTGACGTAATAAACATAGATATCAGCCAGGGTCATTTGATCGCCCGCAATCCACGGTGAAAACTTGCACAGGCGCTGCATGGCGCCAACTCCGCGGGTTAACACTTTGCTCACTTCAGTCTGAATATCTTCGGGTGCTGTCTTACCAGAAAATGCGTAGGGAATAAGTCGTCGGCTGGGCAGCTCTAAATAAAGCTCGGCTATTTTCATGATTTGCCGTATAGCCGCGCGTTCACCGGCATCAGCAGGGTAGAGCGGCTTTGCGGGATAAGACTCTTCGATAAAATCACAAATGACGCTAGATTCAGATAAATACCGGCCATCGGCGGTTGTTATTGCCGGAATTTTCCCCACCGGGCTTATTGCCTTCCACTCGTCGCCTCCGCTGTAAGTCAGATGCTCCTGAAAGGGTAGCTCTTTGTATAGCAGTAAATGTTTGACCAGATTGTAATAGTTACTGGCTGCAAATCCGTGCAAAGTAATCATATCTCTGTTTCCTGTTTTGAGGGGTAACTCTTTGTAAGTAACTCTTTGTAAGTAGCTCTTTGTAAGTAACACTGCAAAGGGTAACGCACCGCCAGAACTTGTTCTAGCGCTTTTTTGCCTGCCGGTAAGTTTGATCGACTGATTTTGCTATTGGCTGATCAATATAGACAAATGCTGGTAGCGAGATGTATTGCCACGCGGAGTATGGGAACGAGTAATAGATCGAAGCAATATCTCAGCCAAACTAATTAGTTATTACCGTGATGCGATGACCGTCCGTATCAGTAAAAATGCAGTTTTTATGCACAAGGGAATCCTTGCTCTTTCAACAAAACTTGTTACTATTGGCGCAAATATAGTCGGGGGGCCGAAAGGCTGAGAGCGCATAGTGCGAAACCCGTTGAACCTGATTCAGTTAATACTGCCGTAGGGAACTATCTGCCTTTTTTTGATTATCTTCTGCTACACCTATCTTAAATAGTTGGCTTGATATAGTTCCAGTACGTCAGTTCTAGGAGCGTTTATGTCAAACCTTACTGCAACTTCTACTGCTCAAAATTCATCAACGCCGATTGTGCTGACTATCGCCGGATCCGACAGCGGTGGTGGAGCAGGTATTCAAGCTGATATTAAAGCCATTTCAGCAACGGGAAGTTATGCCTGTTCGGTGATCACGGCGATTACCGCTCAAAACACCCTTGGGGTGTCTGCTATTTTTCCTATCCCCCTTGAACATATAGAAAAACAGCTTGATGCGGTTTTTAGCGATCTTAATGTGGCTGCCGTCAAGGTCGGAATGCTCGCTGACAGTGACATCATTAAACTTGTGGCGGCAAAAATAAAACACTATCGTCCTGCATTTTTAGTGGTTGATCCGGTGATGATCGCGACCAGCGGAGACTTGTTGCTGCAGGCGTCGGCGATCGCTACGCTCAAATCTGAACTGCTTCCTCTTGCTGACCTGGTCACGCCTAACTTACCCGAAGCTGCGGCATTGATTTATTCCGAGGTGCCAAGCGATGCTCCGGGTATGGAGAAGATGGTCGACAAACTTCGTCAACTTAAACTCAATGCGGTATTGCTGAAAGGGGGACATTTACTGGACGATCAAAACAGCAACGATCTGCTTATCTTTTCGAATCATCTTGAACAGTTAAACGCCCCCCGTATCAATACACTCAATACCCATGGCACCGGCTGCACACTCTCTTCGGCAATCGCCTCCTATCTGGCGCAGGGTAATGATCTGTTATGCGCCGTCCAGCTGGGTAAAGAGTATATCTCGCAAGCCATTGCCCATGCCGATCAATTAGATGTCGGGCAGGGTCACGGGCCGGTCAACCATTTCTTTAGCGGACATGAAAATGTCCGTTAGTCTGCGGACTTCATCGGTTAAAAGTCCTGCTCTGCGAATAGATATCTCCGCCGGTTACCTGCGTTATCTCGACTGCCAAGCGCCAACATTACGGGGCATTAATGTGAGCTTCCCCGCAGGGCAGTGGAGCTGTATTTTAGGCCGTAGTGGTTGCGGAAAAACCTCATTGCTGCGTTATCTGGCGGGTTTGCTTGATCAGCAAGTGAGCTGGTCCGGCGAGCTGAAAATTACCCCTGCGCAATTTGATCTTAAAAATAATATTGCTTATATGGCGCAGCAGGATTTGTTGATGCCATGGCTGTCGGTATTAGACAACGTCACCCTGAGCGCAAAATTTGGTAACAGTATTACGGCTGTTGAAAAACAAGCTGCGCTGGCATTGCTTGATAAGGTCGGACTTGCAGGGAGTGCAAACAGCTTGCCGCAAACACTGTCGGGCGGAATGCGTCAACGTGTCGCGCTGGCCAGAACATTAATGCAGGATAAATCTGTGATTCTAATGGATGAACCCTTTTCTGCATTGGATGCGGTAACACGTTACCGCTTGCAGGATCTGGCCTGGGAATTGCTCAGAGATAAAACCGTGATTTTGATTACCCACGATCCGCAGGAGGCCATTCGCCTGGCGGATAAAATCTACATTATGCAGGGCAAACCCAGTTCAGCCGAGTCACTTGAGGTGCCTAACTCTTTAACACCACGTCAATTTGACGCCGAATGTGCGCAGCTTCAGCAGTCTATCATGGCATGTCTGGAGCAGGATGATGCCTGATATTAGCGTTATTGACAGGATATCTGATCAGAAAGCCCCTCAAAAAAACGCTCTCAAGCCGCTTCTGCGCATTATCATAAGCTGCATGGTTATTGTTGGTTTATGGCAGACCGTGGTGGTTTTTTTTGGAATGCCTGCGTATATTTTACCCGCTCCTGTAGATGTATTTGTAAAACTGCTGCAGCGCTATGACATTCTCCTTAAACACACCTTGGTCACGGCGCAGGAGATTATTCTCGGGCTGTTTCTGGGACTTTTTATGGGTCTGTTTTTTGCCCTGCAGATGTTGTTATTTAAGCCGATTAAACATTGGCTTCTACCTATTTTGATTGCCAGTCAGGCGATTCCGGTGTTTGCGCTTGCGCCGCTACTGATGCTTTGGCTGGGTTATGGCATCGCCTCGAAAATAGTGATGGCGGCGTTAATCATCTTCTTTCCGGTGACTACTTGTTGCTTTGATGGGCTGCGCAATACCCCCTCGGGTTATCTTGATCTTGCGCAAACCATGGGGGCCACAAAATGGCAGATGCTGCGCCATATTCAGTTTCCGGCCTCTTTGCCGACACTGGCGTCCGGTATTCGTGTTGCGGTGGTGATTGCCCCTATTGGCGCCGTGGCGGGAGAGTGGGTTGGCTCAAGCCAGGGTTTGGGTTATCTGATGCTACAGGCTAATGCGCGAATGATGATCGATGAGATGTTTGCCGCACTGTTTATCTTATCGCTGCTGTCGGTCTTACTTTATTTTGCAGTCGATAAATTGTTAAAAAAATGCATCCCCTGGGAAGCTTAATCACTAATAAAAAGGAAAGAGAATGAAAACAAAAATAATCTTGAACACTGCTGTCTTAATGGCATTAATGCTAGCGCTGCCGGCGCAGGCCGAGATGAAGAAATTAACCTTGATGCTGGACTGGTTTGTTAACCCCAATCACGGACCCGTGGTGATTGCTCAGCAGCGTGGTTATTTTAAGGCACAGGGCCTTGAGGTTAAGATTCAAGAGCCAGCCGATCCGAGCATGCCGCCTAAATTGGTTGCGGCAGGTAAAGTAGATCTGGCTATTTCTTATCAGCCTAATTTAATCATGGATGTGGCTGCAGGGCTGCCGCTGATCCGCTCCGCCACCCTGATTGCTACGCCGCTTAATACTCTGACCGTGTTAGACAATAATAAAATTAATAAAATCGCAGATCTTAAAGGTAAAAAGATTGGTATTTCCATCGCGGGTAATGAAGAGGCGACCATCGGCACGATGTTGAAATCCCAGGGTGTTAACTATGAAGATGTTGAGATTATCAATATAGGCTGGGCACTGTCTGCCTCGCTTGCCTCTGAAAAAGTCGATGCAACCTGGGGAGGATTCCGCAATTTTGAAACAAACCAGTTAGCACTGGAGGGCATTAAGGCAAAATCTTTCTTTCCCGAAGAGCACGGTGTACCACCCTACGATGAACTGGTGTTTGTAGCCAATGCCAACAGCTATGATAAAGCGGCCATTCAGGCCTTTAATAAAGCGCTGGAGCAGGCGACAATTTATATAGTCAATCACCCTCAGGAATCCTGGAAAGAGTTTGCAGCCTATGCGCCGGACACTCTGAATAATGAGCTTAATAAACTGGCTTGGAATGCGACATTGACCCGCTTTGCATTGCGTCCTTCTGCGGTTGATTTAAAGCGTTATGACGATTATGCCAATTTTATGTATAGCCAAAAAATCATCAGCACGCTACCTAAAGCGCAGGATTATATTCCTAGTTTTCAATAATAAATAAAAAGGGAGCAGTATGAGCATAAAAACGATTGTTGCCGCGTTACATGCGCTGCGCGAACAGAAACCGCTGGTGGTCAGTATCAGTAATTATGTGGCGATGAATAATACCGCTAATGCCTTGCTTGCCGTGGGTGCGTCGCCGATTATGGCGCATTCCCGCAAAGAGATGGCTGAACTGCTGTCTTTTTCCGGTGCCCTAGTGGTCAATATCGGCACTCTGGACAGTATCTGGATTGAGCGGATGTTGTTTGCCGTTGAGCAGGCGAATATCCATAACAAACCTATTGTACTTGATCCTGTCGGATGTGGTGCAAGCAGCCTGCGAACGGTAATATCACGGCAAATCGCGCAAGCTGCCAACAAGCTGATTATCAGAGGAAACGCTTCGGAAATCATTGCCTTAGCCGGAGAAAAAGGAAAAAGCAAAGGCGTCGATGCGCTTGACAGCAGTGAGGCCGCGCTTGGCGCTGCACGGTATTTGCGTGAAACTTACCAATCCGCTGTGGTTATTTCCGGTGCGACGGATTTTATTGTTACATCGATCGGGCAAACGCAGCTTGATAACGGCCATGCCATGATGCCTTATGTGACGGCAATGGGCTGTACTCTGAGCGCCTTAACCGGCGCTTTTGCAGCGGTTGGGGAAGAAACCGGATTAGCGGCGGCGGCAGTATTAGGAGTAGCGGGTGAAATCGCAGCTATGCAGTCAAAAGGGCCCGGCAGTCTGCAGCTTAATCTTTTAGATGCTTTGTATTTGTTGGATGAGGCAACCCTGATTGAGCGTTTGAAATTATCCTAGCCAGAATAAAAAACAGTTGGAGGGCAACGCCTTGAAAAATCCTATTTTGGAAAACCGAGTATCGGAAAATAAACACAATCCCTATCGTTTATATTTAGTCACCGATGACCAGCAAAATATCGAAACCTTAAAAAGGGTGGTTGCAGAAGCCGTTGCCGGCGGCGTGACCATGGTGCAAGTTCGCGAAAAGCAGGGTGATGTGCGCGTTTTTATAGAAAGGGTGTTAGCGGTGAAGGCTATTTTACAGGGCACCGGAGTGCCGTTGATCGTCAACGACAGGGTAGATGTTGCACTGGCCGTTAATGCCGATGGGGTGCATCTAGGGCAATCGGATATGCCGGTAGAAATTGCCCGCCTGTTAATAGGTGAAGATAAATTGCTTGGCCTGTCTATTGAGAATCAGCAGCAGCTTACTGAAGCTGCATCTTTACCCGTCGATTATTTGGGCTTGAGTGCTATTTTTGCTACGCCAACAAAAACCAATATCAAGAAACAATGGGGTATTGAGGGGCTTACCGATGCCGTCGCGCAAAGCGCTTTGCCGATAGTTGCTATAGGCGGTATCAATGCTGAAAATCTTGATGCGGTGATGGCAAGCCATGTGGCGGGCGTGGCATTGGTCTCGGCTATTTGTCATGCACCGTCGCCAAGACAAGCGGCAATGAATTTGCGCTGTCAGATGGAAAAACTGCTTTAAGGCTGTTAGTTGTCGGCTATCAGGCTCGAAGCTCGAAAGCTGGCTCGAGTGGAGTCATCATCTTGGCTGTAAATCGACAACCCTTTGTTATTGCTGGCCGCAAGATTTAATTTTTTTAGATGTTTTGACTGATACATCAAATTATCCGCTTCCGAGATAAGCTCATCGGGCGAAACATCTTTTTCCGGTGCGTAACTAGTAATACCATAGCTAAACTCAATCGAAAATGGCTTGTGTTTGACAATCTCGATCTCTTTTAGACTATTTTCTACTTTGGCAACCAGGAGGTTGGCATCTGCGCTTGTGCAATTATGTAGTATCAGCAGGAATTCATCCCCGCCAAGTCTAACCGCTGCATCGCTGCCGCGAATGTTGTCACTTAGCGCGCGCGAGACGGTGCAAATCAACCAGTCACCTTCCCCATGCCCATATTGATCGTTGGCCTTTTTCAAACCATCGACATCAATATAGCAAATTGACAGTTGACCACCGTTGCGTTGTAGCAGCTTCATTGCTTTTTCAAGAAACAGCAACCCCGTGCGACGGTTCAACAAGCCGGTCATTTCGTCGAAGGAGGCATAGTGTTCGAGCTTCTCTTGTGCTTTTTTGAGTTCGCTAATGTCAGTGATGCCGATAACAAAGACCTTTTTCCTTTCAAAAGTAATAACGCGAACCGAGACAAGTGTCTCAACGACAGATCCCTGTGTACTGAGAATAACTATCTCATACTCGTTGAAGCTCTCGCCTTTTTTAAGTTTGTTGATAAACAGATTATTGCTTTCATAGTTGTCACCCAAATAGGTCTGCAGTGTTGTTGTACAAATCGTGTCTAAGGGTTCTCCGATTAAATCTTGTGCTTTTTTATTGGCGTGTAGAACCGCAAAGTCAGCGGGATCTACCAGCAATATTGAGATTGGGCTGGCGGCAAAAAGATGTTGAAAATTTTTCTCGCGCTCAATAAGTCCCTGCATGTTCCGCTGCAGGCTCTTGGTAGCAGGAGAGAAAATAAAAAGCGCTTCGAGCAACAAGACAATGAGCGTAGTGATCATTAAAGAGATTTCAAGCCATTTGGCCGATCTGATCTTATCGTTAGCTTCCCGGTCATACTGAAATACAATCTCATTCATCCCTCTCAGGAAATCAGATTCATGCTGCGCTATAGAATGCGCATCCAGCCTAACAGCCGTCTTGTCAGATGCGGAACTGATTAATACTGCGGCATTGAGGATTGTTTGATAGTGGAATTGAATGTTATCAAATAAAGCGACAATTTTTTTGCTGTTATTGCCCGGTAACTGTAAATCCTTATTTCCGTGGATTAAGCCAAGGTGAGAATATTCCCATAAATTGGCCGCATCTTTAAGCTCTGCGCGATAATGCGATGCGAGATCTTCAGATTCTGCGGTTGAAATATAATAACTCAACTTGGTTATTTTCTGGCTCAACATGCGTTGTCTACCGGCAATATTAACAAGGTGCGAATCATATATCTGAGCTGTTAATAAAAATTGTATTACAATTTGGGATCCGATGATCAGCAGTGCAATGAGCGAGAGTGCAATAATATAGCGCTGACGTAACTTAGAGACGGTGATTGTTGCGGTATCGTGGCCTTGATATGGAACCTTGGATGGCATAATTATTTTCCTGCGATGTGTTTATTGATAAATCCAATATTTTCCACAAAGACGTGACTAGGGGCTGCTTGAAATTAGGGTCTTAATTAAGCAAAGCTGAATAAAATTAATTCTGCTTATTGTGCTCACGTCTCTGTTATCTATTTTACCTAATCTGAAAATATTGTGTGATAAGAAAACACTAACTACTTTGATATATATCAAATGCTTGCGCTACATTTTGGCTTAGTGGTTATTGTTGTGGACTGAACCTTTAAAAGCAATAACGCGACTCCTTTGTTGAGATCTTGCGTGCATTTTTGTCGTTATTTTTGAAGGCTTTTTAGAAGTTAGTGACAGCATCTTTTAGTATTGGTTGTTTACTGTGCAGAACTGTGTTTTTATCCTGCTGAAAACGCTTTTAGCGTTGAGCAAAATGATAACTGTAACCAACTCAGTTTGATCTTTGTAATTTTTTATTTCGAATAAAAGGAAGTGAGAATGTTTAGTCATGTCATGCTTGGAAGCAATAATATAGAAGAGTCAAAACTGTTTTATGACGCGGTATTGGCGACACTCGGACACAGTGAAGGTGTTTTAGATGCGACAGGACGCTGTTTTTATATGACCGATGCGGGGGTTTTTGCGTTAACACTGCCGATCAATGGAGAAGCTGCAAGCTACGGTAACGGTATGACTATCGGATTTAAAGCCGGCAATTCGCAAGCGGTTGAAGCATTTCATGCGGCAGGAATAGCGAACGGTGGGAGCGCATGCGAACAACCACCTGGGCTTCGCGAAACGGGAACCAGAAAACTTTATTTAGGTTATCTGCGTGATCCATCGGGCAATAAAATTTGTGCTACCCACTTTGTTGCTTAATCCGTATTTTTGCATTTTTAGATGCTGAGATAGTTCTGTTGCATGTATCATGTCACGGTAACAGGCAATCATATTGCGTTACGAATTAAAGACCTAATCCTCGATTTTTACCCTTAATAAAGGCGATATCTTTTAGGATATCGCCTTTATGTTTGATTAAGCAGCTTGCTTGTTAAGTGCTTGATATTCAGCTTTCTTGTCTAGTGCGCCGCTAAAGCGCGTTAATAGCAGCGCAAATAACACCACCATCGCGCCAATCCAAGGGGTATTCATCAATCCTGCTTGTTCGACGATTAAACCGCCTCCCCAGGCACCCAGTGCAATACCGACGTTAAAGGCGGCAATGTTAAGACCAGAGGCAACATCAACCGCATCCGGTGTGTGTTTTTCAGCCAGTTTTACGACGTAAACCTGCAAGCCAGGGACATTACCGAAGGCAAATGCGCCCCAAACTAAAATAGTGGCTACCGCTGCAATGGGGTTAACCGCGGTAAAGTTAAATACCAGCAGCACCGCGGCAAGCCCTGTAAAAATAATGCTTAGCGCTTTAATTGGCCCCATTTTATCCGCCATTTTTCCGCCCCAGATATTACCTACAGCAACCGATACCCCATAAACCAGCATAATCAGACCGATAGCACTTGAATCAAAACCAGAAATTTGTTCGAGAATAGGTGCTAGGTAGGTAAAGGCAATAAAGGATCCGCCGTAACCAATCGCTGTGATTGCGTAAACCAAGAGTAAACGCGGCTCTGAAAGTACTTTCAATTGTGTTGAAATCTTAGTCGCTGCTGCCTGCTTTAAGTTATTGGGTACTAACAGCGCGCTGCCTATAAACGCAATTAAACCGAGTAGCGCAACTGCTAAAAAGGTTGCCTGCCAACCGAACGTTTGGCCAATATAGGTCCCCAGCGGAACGCCCGTCACCAAGGCTACGGTTAAACCCGTAAACATGATGGCAATGGCACTCGCCGCTTTCTCTTTTGAAACTAAACCTGTCGCAATAGTGGTGCCTATTGAAAAGAACACCCCATGCGCCAAACCCGTTAGGATGCGTGCGGCAATCAGCGTTTCATATCCGGGAGCCTGCCACGCCAGTAAGTTGCCCGCGACAAAAAGTGCCATTACACAAAGCAATACATGCTTGCGGTTCCAGCTTCCGGTCAGCGCGGTTAAAACAGGTGCTCCAATGGCAACACCCACTGCATAGAGGCTGACTAACAGCCCGGCGGAAGGCAGTGACACACTTAAATCCTGTGCCATGGTGGGGATTAATCCGACAATGACAAATTCGGTGGTTCCGATGGCAAAGGCGCTGAGCGTCAATGCAAGTAATGCTAAAGGCATCTTTTTTCTCTCTTTTTCTGTTTCTATATTGGAACACAATCTGTGTTTTCGTTTGATGGGCGCATTATTATTGATTTTTAAGTCACGAAAAACCGTGTTATTAACAAATTACTTTTGTTAATATTGCAACAATAGACCTTGAGATTGAATGGATAATGTTATGTTGACGCGTTCCGATGATTTACAAATCCTGCTTAGTGTGATCGATAGCGGTGGGTTTTCTGCTGCTGCTGATAACTTGGACATTCAGGTCGCCAGAGTATCCCGCGCGGTGAGTAAAGTTGAAAAACAGCTGGGTGTGACCATTTTAAACCGCACCACAAGACGGATTGAGCTTACCGATGAAGGGAGGCAGTTTGTGGAGTCTGTTCGAGTGGGGCTGTTGCATATTCATCAGGCCGAAGAGCAGCTTATTTCCCGTGGCGAATTACCCGCGGGCAGGTTGCGCGTTGATGCGGCAAGCCCTTTTGTATTTCACCAGCTTGTTCCACTGATTCAGTCTTTTAAAAAAGCCTTCCCTGATATTCAACTGGAGCTCACTTCTAATGAAGGTTTTGTGGATCTGTTGGAGAAAAGAACCGATCTGGCGATTCGCATCGGTAAATTAAACGATTCCACTTTACACGCCCGCCCGTTGGGGAAAAGTCTGCTGCATATGGTGGCATCCCATGAGTATCTGGCTAAAAGGGGAGTGCCCAAAAAAGTGAGCGATTTATCGGGCCATGACCTGATTGGTTTTACGGGTTCAAAAGTATTAAACCGCTGGCCATTAGCCGGGATTGATTATATTGAGCCGAATTTGACCGCCAGCAGCGGTGAAACCGTGCGTCAACTGACACTAGCAGGAAATGGCATTGCCTGCTTATCCGGCTTTATGGTTAATAAGGATATTGCAGCAGGCAGACTTGTTGCTGTTTTAGAGCAAGGAAAACTCACCAATACGGATCGTGAACAGATCAATGCTGTTTTTTATAAGTCTTCATCCGTTGCCAGACGGATCTCGGCATTTATTGATTTTATTCATCCCAAGTTGTCTTTGTAAAGCCGCTAACGGGCTGCTGGAATTGTGGAATAGCCACCTAATGATTTGTAAAAAAATCTACATCATGGGGCGATTGGCAATGCGTTTTAAAGGCAACTACACTGGAAGACAGGTCACAGGTTTAGCCTGCAACGGCTTACAATAATTTATTATATACTGGAAAATTCAGCTGGTTCCGCTATAGGCACTGATGCTCTTTTAGTTAAATATGTCAGCCAAACCAGCGCAACGTTTGAAAGTGGCTTTTTATATGAAAAACAAAAGTATGTATCCTCAAAAGGGCATAGAGTATACATAACGGGTGAGGTTATCGTGACCCTGTTTCAATTTAGTGGTTAGCTGAGCAATGTAATATTTAAAGTGCTGCTGTTATCAACGTAGCATTTATATTTAAGGGGGGTGTTTTTGTCTCATTCTATTAGAAATATACTGTATCTTGGGGATAATATTACCCTTATTGATACATTACTTAACACATTTTTTGTGAATAAAAAAACAGATAACTATCATATTGTTCATTTATCGAATAGCGATCAACTCGATCTGACTTTATCGGGAAATAGTTTTAGTCACTTGATATCAGAACTCCCCCTTACGACAGATGTAAAAGATAAAATTAAAGCTGATTTTCCCCTATTGAATACAACCTACCTGAATGCAACTGAACAGAGCAGAGATGCTGGTATAGAAAATGTTTTTACTGATGAGGTTAAAGCCGTTTTAGAGTCTCTTAGTATTCCCATCTATTTTAAAAATAAACAAGCACAATATTTAGCCTGTAATCACCATTTTTCCGAGCTGTTCGGTCTCACTCCCGCACAAGTTATCGGGAAAACATTTACTGATCTATCTGACTCTCCTTTAAAGGATGAGATCGACAAAGTAGATCAGCAAATGTTTATTGATCATCAAGTTGGCTTGCATGAATATAAATGGACTAATAAAGCGGGTGAAAAACATGATCTTCTCTTTTATAAAGAGTTTACCGCTAATGTAAAAATACAAAGCGGACTTATTTTTGACATCACAGAACTCAATAAATCAAAGTTTCTATTAGAAAAACAGCGAAGAATGCTGCGCGCGACGGAAGATATTTCTCCGGATATGATCTCTCATATAGACTTAAAAAGTCGCATATTGAGCTGTAATAAACCCTTTGAAAAATTTGTGGGTTATCTGGAAAAGGAGGTTTTGGGTAAAACAGTGTATGATTTTTCCCCATTGGAACAAGCGGTAGCGTCTATTAAACAAGATCAAAGGGTTATAAAAAATAATAAAATTAATGAACAGGAAGTCGTTTCCACCGATTACGACGGTGAACGTCATTTACTCAATATAAAAAAATACCCGTGCAGGACAAACATGGCGATGTGCAAGGGGTTATTTCTGTTGGCCAGAATATGACCGAGCAGCGAAAAACTCAGAAGCGCTTTGAGATTGCGGATGCTGTATTTGAAAATAGTAAAGAGAGTCTGATCGTTACCGACGGGGACGGCAGAATAATGTCAGTGAATGACCACGCTTGTGTTGTTTTTGGCTATCGTAACGATCAATTACTGGCTCAGGAAATCAATTTATTAGCTTCTCCTACCCATGATCACAACTATTATAAAAGTATTGAGCAGATTTTAGACGCAGACGGTTCCTGGCAGGGCGATATCACCTATCGCACTAAACGTGGTGATATTTGTCACGCCTGGTTAGAGGCCTATGAGGTCCAGCATACGCGGGAAAATAGGGTTGAACGAGTCTATTCTTATACCGATTTAACGCACTTTCAGGTAACAGATAAAAAAATCAGCTTCTTATCAAAACAGGATCCGTTAACAGGATTAGATAATCGAATTTCCCTGTTTAGCCGATTGGAAGATAGATTAACACGTGCTAATTATCAGCAAAGTGCAGTAGCGGTTATGTTAGTTGATATTGATGATTTTAAGGCGATTAATGATAAGCATGGTCATAATGGCGGTAATCAGGTTTTAAAGGAGGTTGCTAAGCGTCTAAAAAACTGTCTGTCCGGAAAAGAGACTCTGGGGCGTTTTGTTAAGGATCAATTTATTATTATCATTGATGAATTGGTCAGTGAATTAGATGCTGCTAAGCTCGCGCGTAAAATAGCAGAGCAGTTTAGGCGCGCATTTGTTATCGAAAACGTCCACAAAAATCTTACCGCAAGTATTGGTATCAGTCTTTCCCCCGATGATGGGATTGAGGTTGGTCTGCTGTTTTTGAATGCTGAAAGAGCGATGCAGCGTGGTAAACACGACAAAAGTACAGTATACAATTTTTATACCCCCGGCTTGACGCTCGGTTTGAATAAAGAGTTTGAACTAGAAAAAGAGTTAAAACAGGCATTATTGTCAGGGCAGTTAGATTTGTATTACCAGCCGGAATACGACCTTAATAAACGGCAAATAGTTGCGATCCAAGCCTTACTGCGTTGGCATCACCCCAAGCGTGGAATATTACTGCCCGAGCGCTTTTTGAGCGTGGCGGAAGGCAGCCATTTGCTAGTGCCCATTGGCTGGGAAATGATCCGTAAAGCCTGCCTACAGGCGGTTGCCTGGGAAAAAGCGCAGATTAAATTTGGCCGGATTGCAATTGCTTTGTTCAAAATACAACTATCACAAATTAGTTTCATTGCGGAGCTGCAAACTATTTTAAAAGAAACGGGCTGTTCAACCAGGCAGCTTAATTTTATCGTTGATAAGGAAATTCTTGGCGACGCCTCAACAGATATTCTGTCGAACCTGAATAATGCTAATAAGATGGGGATTACATTGACCGTTAGGGATTTTGGCATGGCCGCTGATGTTATCGATTTAATTAATCGTCTGGGCGTTGCCAATTTGAAAATATCAGACTCGCAGATTGAAAATGGTTTAGAATCTTTAGCGAATAACGCACAATTAAAATCCGCTAACGTTTTTGCGAGCAGTTTGGGGCTTAATATCCTCAGTGATGCTATCGACAATGCCGAGCATAAAGCATTTTCAAGCTCTCATCGATTTGACTCCGGACAAGAGCATTTTCTTCATAAAAAAGTGATGAGTGTTTCTGAAGCGACCTTTTATCTGCGTTGCAACAATCACTGATCAGCCTTAACGGGTATATTTATCTGTAAACACCTTGACTGACTAAACAAAATAATACACAGGAAACGAGTATGAATACCGTATTTTCAAATATTGAAGCCCGCATTATTGGCTGCTTAATGGAAAAAGAGCAAACCACCCCTGATCTTTATCCCCTTAGTTTAAATAGCTTAACAAATGCATGTAATCAGAAAAGTAACCGTGATCCGGTAATGTCAGTTTCGGAAGCTGAGGTATTAGATGCAGTGGATGCTTTAATTGAAAAACGTTTAATAAACGATGAAAGTGGTTCTCATAGCCGTGTCGCTAAGTACCGTCACCGTTTTTGTAACACCGAATTTGGTAGTCTTCAATTTACTAAGCAAGAAAAGGGCGTTGTTTGTTGCATGCTGCTGAGGGGAGCGCAAACTCCGGGAGAGTTAAGAACAAGATCCAATAGACTATGCCAGTTTATTGATGTAAGAGAGGTTGAGGCTGTTCTGGATAAATTGGCTGAACAATCACTGGTGGTGAAATTACCCCGTGAAGCCGGCAAACGCGAAAGCCGCTATATGCATCAATTTAGTGGTGAAGTTGATCCGTCTGAGGTTAGTCTTGCAATGCCGCCGGTATTCGGAATAGTGCAGTGCGAGCAGCACATTGAACAATTAGAAAAAGAGTTGTCTGCACTGAAGAATGAAGTGTCTGAATTAAGGCGTCTTATTGAGCAGAATTTATAAAATCAATGACAGTTAGTTGGGCTGAAAAAATACGCTTTATTACGGAACACCGACTTAAAGCGTAGATTCAGAATGCATTGACAATATAAAAAACGCAAGCGCTAAGGGGAAATGGATGAAAAACAGCGGTTAATACTGCCGTATTTCAGTCCGTTTTTTCCGTACCCTCAGAAACCTGTAAGGTTATGCTGCTCGCTATTTATTTAAAAAAATATTATAACGCTTTCCGTGAACACCTTTTCTGAATGGGATCGGGTTGCAATTAAAGGGGCTTTGACTGGATTTAATCAATTCCGCTCTATAGCTTGACAATAGCCCTCTGCTCATGGAACGTTTGTTGCTAAGACATTACTTTGCTTGTCGACGTTTATCAATAACCTGTTGAGCGTGTGTTACTACACTTTCCATAGCAAGCTCTGTTGCTAGGTATCTGATACGGTACAAAGACATTAGTGGTAAATCTTCAACAGGCTGGTCAAGTAAGGCTTTAAGCTGGTTTCGTTCGCTGTTCGGGTTGATATCCTGATTGTTTAAATCTGACATTTATAGTTAGTTCCTTATGTTGTTAAAATAGTTACCCCAAAAGAGGGCTTGGGTATAACCGGTGTTGTGTATAAATTCGTTTTAGATACTACCTGAGGTTAAACATAAAAAGCGGGGTATACGCTAAATTTTATTATTATTTCCTCACGGATTGTCTGTACTGCCATAGATGTTTTTAAGCAGACATAAATTCCATGTGTATGTGATCTTTTGTAATAGGTGATCACTTTTTCAATTAATTTTACCTTACCACTACAAATAATCATAGCGTGTGATTGTGCTATATCTTGATTCGGCGAATATCATGCATGCTCAGAGCATGTTTTTCTGATAAAAAATTCAAATATTTACGTCAGTTATGGTTATTCGGCACAAATCATTAGTCATACCCTTTGCTTTTACACTTAGCTTTTGCTTAAAACATCTGATTTTTATTGATCACAATCAGATATTTTGACAGCATCTTAACTTAGTTTGTGCCCATGGCAAGTTACAAATTACAAAATCATGGTCATTTTCACTTGATCACTTACCGGGTTATTAAACAGGGTTAAATTTTATTAAGGTTAATCTTTTCTTAACCAGATATCTGCATTCACCTGCTCTTTATTTTTGCGTTTTTTCTTACCACTGCCTTCAGGCTTTGCGGTCGGCTTATCTGCGCCTGAAAATACATCTTTTATAAATTCAACGGTTTCAAAACCCGCTACTTGCTCTCGTTCAAGGCGCAGTTTGTTCTTCTTTTCAATGACGTTAAAATGGTGAAAATCTTCATGATCAATAATCGACAAGGCTAAACCCACTTCACCGGCACGGCCACTTCGGCCAATACGGTGCATGTAGTCCGATGGACTTCTTGGTAAGTCAAAATTGATTACCACGGGCAGTTTTTCGATATCCAGACCACGTGCTGCAATATCGGTTGCAATTAACACATCAATCTCGCCTGCTTTAAATGCCTCAAGGACACGGCTACGCGCACCCTGACCTTTGTCGCCATGAAATACTTCTGCGCTAATGCCTCGTTTAGAAAGTTTTTCAGCTAAGTGATTACAGCTGTTTTTTGCATTGACGAAAATCAGCGCTTGTTGCCATTGATGCTGCTTGATTAAATGTGCTAACAAGGCCGTTTTTTGCCCTTTGTTAACCGTAAAAACGCGCTGCACTAAGGTGCTGGCGTCGCTGCTTTGCAATTGTATTTCAACTGGATTGTTGAGCAATTCGCGGGTTAACGCCTGAACTTGTTCAGGAAAGGTCGCTGAAAAAAGTAGGATTTGTTTTTGCTTTGGCAATAATTCAAGCAGAGCAGATAACTCGTCAGTAAAACCCAGGCTTAACATACGATCGGCTTCATCGAGCACTAAGGTTTTAACCCGGTCGAGCTTAATGGCATTACTTGAAATTAAATCCAGTAATCGACCTGGCGTTGCCACCAAAATATCAGTGCCACCGCGTAATGCCAGCATTTGCGTATTTGCAGATACGCCACCAAAAACAGCCTGGGTTTTAATCGCGCCGTTAAAATGCACAGCATAGGATTTAATACTGTCAGCAACTTGCTTGGCAAGTTCTCGAGTAGGCACCAAGATCAGTGCGGTAACATAATTACCTTCACTACTTTTACGACTCAATGTTTTATTAATAGGTAATTGCTGTCCCAGTTGTTGTAAAAGTGGCAGTGCAAAGGCGGCAGTTTTACCGGAACCTGTATTTGCCCCTGCAATTAAGTCTCGTCCTGCTAATACGCTTGGAATAGCTTGTGCTTGGATAGGCGTTGGTTGCTGATATTCCAGCTCAGTTAACCGCGTTAACAGGGGGGAAATAAGGCCAAGTTCTGTAAAGTTGGCTGGTGCTGTGACAGTAGTCATTAATATAAAGTGCTCAAAGCGAAGATAATAGTCCACTATTTTAGCCTATTTATGCCCTGTTAAGTTAGTAAATAGTACAAACCCTTGTTAATGTCATTAAATCTCCGTAGCGATCGAGTTTGACGAGTCAAAAATAAAGCGCTATTAGATCTCGTTTATTATATTTCTAACTTTGCCAAAACGTTGATGAAATTCTGAATATTCACGTATCTTGTTGATTTTTGCAAAAAAGAGGGCGGTGACAAACAACTATCATTTATTGTCTATTCCACTTTTTTTAAAATCCATTAAAAGGATAATAAAACTTAAGCGGATAACTTACAGCCTGTCGTTATTAGCTTATGTTATAGTCCCAAGTTTGGTTCACTAAATGATAATATCCGAGCACCCCTCAAAGCTGAGTTTACCGCAGACTAACCCCGGCGTCGCCACCGTGCTGGAATACCTGATCATTAAATTCCCCTATATCGATGCTCAGATTTGGCGGCAACGGATCAATGATGGCAAGGTACACTGCCACGACGGCGCTCTGATAACTGCGCAATCACTTTTTATACCCCAGCAACGGATTTATTATTACAGGGAAGTCGAAAGTGAGCCCTGCATCCCCTATAAAGAAACAATCCTCTTTCAGGATGAGCATATTTTAGTCGCCTATAAACCCCACTTTCTGCCAGTAACCCCCGGCGGTATCTATGTTAATGAATGCCTGCAAAACCACTTACGAAGCACAACTGGTATTGATGCCTTACAAGCGGTGCACCGTTTAGATAGAGTGACAGCCGGTTTGGTGATGTTCTCGGTTAACCCGGAGACCCGTCATCGTTACCATTATTTATTTGAAACACGAAAAATACACAAAACCTACCAGGCAATTGCGAAAATCCGTGAAGGTGAAAACCTGATAGGTCTGGAGTGGCAAGTGAAAAATCGTATCGTACCATCCGAACCTCGATTTCGCATGCAGGTATCTGCGGGCGAGACCAATAGCCACTCTGTGATCCGCTGCCTGCAACAATCGACAACCAAGGCATTATTTGAATTAAACCCCGTGACAGGTAAAACGCATCAATTACGTGTTCACATGCAGGCACTGGGCTGGCCCATACTGAATGACAAATACTATCCGCAATTACAACCACTGTCTGCGGATAACTATTCAATACCATTACAGTTACTGGCAAAAGAGCTTGAATTTATTGATCCCGTGACGCAGCAACCAAGGTCCTTTTGTTACGACGGTAACTTATCACTGAAATGAGGTAAAACAAGCAACGGCGAATAAAAGGGAAATTCTCGAAGTAAGCGAGATATTCCCCGCTTATTGGCATTAATAGTGCTTTATTAACTCCTCCTGCTTTATGTTTTTATTTGACTGACCGACAAAATATAATTAGATTATCCTTTTTAATACAACAAGTAATAATTAAATTTGGTTTAAATATTACTCATTGTTTAGTTCATGAACTAAGCTCTTTGAAATAACTCAAGTTTGATTGAACAAGGTTATAATTTAATGGGCGAGAGCGATGACTAATTTACTAAAGTTGCAAATCCTTTTTCATGTTATTTAAACGCACTGAATATAATTAGAGAGATAAAATGAACACAATACAAAACCTATGGCCATTTTTATTAATTATTTTTTCATGTTATTTATTAAAATACGCATGTGATACTTTTGAGCAAGCCGCTTCTTATTTAGGGAGGAACTTCCCGCCGGGCGTGAAGGGAGCAACTGTTAATGCCATCGGTTCAAGTATGCCGGAAATGTGCGTAGTGATTGCAACTTTGTTCTGGTTTGGCGACCCGTCATTGGTGATGGTTGCATTAGGTGTGACAGCCGGCTCTGCTATATTCAACGGCTGTGTTATACCGGCGCTTTCTATTATTATGGCAAAAGATGAGAATGGCGTAAGGGTTCAATCAATTCAATTAACCAAACGAACCTTAATAAGAGACGTATTTTGGGTGCTAACGGCAGAAATTGCATTGATCATCTTTCTTGGTTTTAATCATTTTACGCTGTGGATGGCTGTCGTCTTAAACGTCATCTATTTCTTTTACGCCGTTCATCTATATATTGATGCAAAACGTCATCAGCAAGGTGAAGACATATATGAGTATGAAGAAATTGATGATCGCGGGGCGTTTCTAAATTTAATTACCTTTAACTTCAATACATTATTTTTCTCAAATAGACCCTTTACGCTGCTGCCGGCGCTGGTTGTTTTAAGTTTAGCGATTGCGGTTATTTCCGGCTCTTCCTATCTATTAGTTGAAGGTGTGTTGGGCAGTGCATCGGTGCTCGGTGTACCTGAGTTTTTTGCAGGATTAATATTTGGATCTGCAGCATCTTCTGTTCCGGATTTGATGTTGTCGGTAAAAGATGCGCAAAAAGGAGAATATGAAGATGCGGTGGCTAATCCGCTGGCATCAAATACTTTTGATACTACGGTTGCCTTTGCATTACCTTTGCTGGCTTGGTTTTTAATCAATGGTGTTGATTCATTACCCTTGGTTCAAGATCAAAGTTTGACCTTATTACGCTGGTCTATTGTCGGTATTACAGGAGCAGTCGCAGCAAGTTTACTTTTTAACTATAAAAAAGTAACTCGAAATGTTGCATACTTTCTGTTAGCCATGTTCTTTTTTTGGGCTGGTATTATGTATGTATTGATCGGCTAAGTTAATCAAATCAATCTGAGTGTTGGAGCTCCAATACTCAGATGTTTTAAAGGAGCATCTCATTCCTAAGTGCAATAAATAAACGGCTGTGCCAGTTAAAAACTATTGGGTATCTATTATTTGATGCGAATGTTTCAGACTTAACTAACAAGAATATGAACTGATACTAGAAAGGATGTTAATTCAACGCTGAAATATTGTATGCTAGTTGCAGTTAATAGCGACAGGGTTACCTTTAATTACGTCGCTATTTATTAGCTGTCGAGATAATATTCTACTAACTCTAAAATAGTGGAATCGGCTGATTGTAAGGCGTTAAACACCAACCAAAGATGAGGATCTTGCTCATACCAACGCAGACGAGTAGAGTCAAAACGAAAATTTGAAGCCTTTTCAAAAGTAAGAAGACTTGGTTGGTTTTTTTCCACCAAATCTATTATTCCGTTTAAAATAGGCTCTCTAATTTTTTGATCCATTTCTTTAAACTTATCCAATCGCTTTCCTAAACGAGGTCTTTTATCATACCATCTGCTCATTGGTTCCTACTTATATCCATATGAATCATATAAAAATCATTTAACAGTCAAAAAAAGACTATACCAGCATGCAATATAAAACAAGTTTTATATTCTATGAGTCGTTACTGAACATTTTACTATGGCCTAATACCTTGCTCTGTAAGGGGATAGATTCAATAGACCTAAAAATTCAAGGTGCCGAAAATTTTTGAACGGAGCTGTAGATAAAATTGTGGAATATTTATTAGCGTGAAAAAAGTTTTGAGTGTTTACACTTTTATTGTTAAAAATAATGGCGCGTAATATACGCATTATGTGAGGTTTTTACGCGGGCAGTTAAAGACGTTTGATGGTGCACATTAAATTGTTGTATTAAAGGAGGTGGTCAAAACAGCGAGTTAACGCTGTCAATAATTTACTTTATTAAGGCGCAGAAGAGCACAAATAACCGGCCAAAATCCCCCATTACTCTAAATGTTTAAACTGCCCATGTAAAAACATGAGCAGCTTCATTTTTGGGAAAAACAGTTTACTTAATGAATTATGCCTGTGCTTTTAATTCAATATGATCTGCTTGAATAAAGGCAGGGTGTGTGGCTAATTGATCGGCATAAGCTGCAATATTTTTATACTTTTCAAATTCGCCATTATTTTTCACTATTTCAACAATAAATGACATCATTATATCCGCACCGCTGAGCTGGTCTGCGACCAAATAACGCTTACCTTTTAAGGAATCATCAAAAAAGCGAATCACTTTTTCGGTCTCCAGATCCGCATAATCTGCCAGGAAATTAGTTTCGCAGCCGTCTTTTGCGACAAACATTTTTAACAGTAAAGGTAAAATCGCAGAGCTTTCCGCAAAGTGGATCCATTGAGAATACTCAACATACTCTTTGCTTCCACGCTTCGGAGCAAACTGTCCATCAGCGTATTTATCAATCAGGTATTCTGTTATCGCACCCGACTCAGACACTATTAGACCATCATCTTCAATAACCGGCGACTTACCTAACGGATGAACTGATTTAAGCTCCACCGGCGCAAGGAAGGTCAGACTGTCACGTTGATACGGAATTACCTCGTACTTTATCTTAAGTTCTTCCAGCAACCAGATGATACGTTTGGAACGAGATTTATTTAAGTGATGTAATTTAATCATTAATATTTCCCTTTAATTTATTGTTATAGCGGGTTGTTTACTTTAACAACCAACTTACCAAAGTTCTTACCTTCAAGCAGTCCTATAAAGGCTTCAGGCGTATTATCTAAACCTTCTATTAGTTGCTCTTTATATTTCATTTTGCCTTCTTCAAGCCAGGTTGTCATATCGGCAGCAAATTCGTCATAACGATCTGCATAATCATCAAAGATGATAAAACCCTGCATTTTAATGCGTTTCACCAAAATTGTACCCATCAGCATAGACAGACGATCCGGACCGTCAGGTAATGACGTTGCATTGTATTGAGAAACTAAACCACAAACAGGTACTCGAGCGCCTACATTGAGCAGCGGCAGAACCGCGTCAAATACTTTTCCGCCTACATTTTCATAGTAGACATCAATGCCTTTATCACATGCGGCAGTTAATTGCTCTGCAAAGTCTTCTGCTTTATGGTCAATACATTCATCAAATCCCAGCTCTTCTTTAGCATAACGGCATTTTTCTTCACCACCTGCAATGCCAACAACCCGGCAGCCTTTAAGTTTACCAATCTGGCCAACGGTTGCGCCAACAGGACCGGTTGCCGCTGCAACCACAATAGTGTTGCCTGATTTAGGTTTGCCAATATCTAACAATCCCATATAAGCCGTAAATCCGGGCATTCCCATAATACCAAGCGCATAGGAGGGGGCCGTCGGATTGGTACCAAGTTTCAGCAGTCCTTCACCATCAGATAGGGCATAGCTTTGCCAACCCGTGTAGGCTAATACCCACTCACCGACTTGGTAATCATCGTTATGTGACTCTTCTACCTGGCAGACCGTGCCGCCAACCATAACGTCATCAACTGCGACCGGATTGGCGTAAGATTTCGCATCACTCATTCGTCCTCTCATATAAGGGTCCAGTGAAAGATAGACAGTGCGAAGCAGAACTTCACCTTTTGCGGGAATCGGTTTCGCTGTATTTTCAAGACGAAAGTTGTTTTGTGCCGGTGCACCGACAGGGCGTGAAGCTAAGACGATACGTTGATTAGATTGAGCAGTCATAAATGTTCCTTAATAAGTGTTATCGTTTTTATCTAACGAAGTTGTAATAAGTTGTGACAGCTAATATTTAGCCTTATCAATTAGACCGGTCGTCTATTAGCAAGGGGTAATAAAAACCCGTAATAAATAAGTACGGATTTATGTTACTTTCTTAAAATATTAACTTACCTTGTAAAATCTGTTCCGTTTGCTGCAGCGTACGCTGTAAGCCAGAAACGTTTTTACTGAGTTTGTATAAAATGGATCCTCCTAACCAAATTTGATATAAAATTTCGGCGGTTTCCTGGGCGTTTTTAACTTTTATAGAGCCTTCCTGTATGCCACTTTCAATGCACTGAGCAATGGTCGAAACGATATCATTAGCCCCTTTATTTAAGGCTAAACGCATCGGCTCTGAAAGATCGGATACTTCAGATCCGAGCTTGACGATCAAACATCTTTGCGCGCCACAGATACCCTGATTAAACTCAATCCAGTGCCGTAAATAGGTTAAAAGCCGTTCGTTGGCAGGTAACTGTTTATTACTAAGCAGCACATTTAACCATTCCATGTACTTTTCAAAGTAATCTGTAATAAGTGTTTCACCAAACTGTTCCTTCGATTTAAAATAATGATAGAAGGAGCCTTTAGGAACCTGCGCATGCTTTAACAGCATTGATAAACCAACACTTGTAAACCCTTTTGCCACGATTAACTCATAACCTATGTCTAAAATATGCTGGCGTGTTTCGTTTGTTTGTATTTTCATGGCTATTACGATAGCTTAAAATAGACCGGTCGTCTAGTGGTGGTTGGAAATAAATATAATTTAATAGATTTAAGCCTTTATTTGATCAAAAATTCATAAAACTAGATTTTAGTCTTTGCAATTTATGTGCTTCATAATATCTTATGATTCTCCGTTTTACGGGTAGATGAGGCCTTTCAAAATGCTTCCCCACTAGTAATTACCATGATTTTTTTTGCATTTTTGTTTCCTTGTTCTTCCATTTTTCTTGCCAGAAATAGTTGCTTTTTAATATGGAATATTTGCATGGTTAAATATATATGATATCTGTATCTACTTGAGTTGATGACGATGTGCTATCGTCTTGATCCTTTGAGTCTTGGTAGGTCTTTTATCTGTTATGTTATTTGAATTAGTATTTCTGTTCCTGGCTGGTTTTTTTGGTGGGGTGCTTAACTCCATTGCCGGAGGAGGCAGCTTTATCACTTTCCCTGCGCTTATCTTTGTGGGGATTCCGCCTATTACAGCGAATGCCACCAACACCTTTGCCTCATGCGCGGGTTATATGAGTGGTACTTATGCGTTGCGTAAAGAGATAGCCCTGCATAAGGGAGAACTGCTGCGGATCACTGTGATCAGTTTGATCGGCGGTATTCTGGGCGCATGGTTACTGTTACAAACACCCGAAACAGTTTTTAAAGAAGCTATTCCCTGGTTAATGCTGTTTGCAACGCTATTATTTATATTTGGCGGGAAAATCAATACAGGCCTCAAAAAACTGGCATCCCGCCACCGCCATGCATCGTCAATTGGCGCGTTTTTACTGTTAATCATATTGCTGGGTGTGGCGACCTACGGTGGTTTTTTTAATGCAGGTTTAGGCATTATTACCTTGAGTTACTTAGCTTTGGCAGGGTACTCCAATATCAATGCCATGAATGGCTTGAAGTTATTAGTCTCTTCGACTGTCTCACTGATTGCCATTACGTTATTTATTTATAATGATGTGATTGCCTGGCATGAGGGCACTATTGTGTTGTTTGGAACGCTGGCGGGGGGCTATGGTGCGGCGCAACTATCACGGCGGTTACCACAAAAGCAGGTAAGAAACTTTGTCATTGCGGCAAGCATTGTCACCACACTGTACTTTTTTATTGATACTTATATCAATTAGTACATGCCAACTCGACATTGTCATCTTCGAGGTGTTTTAATCGAAGATCTCGACGAGATAAGGTTTATTCGAATGAAAACTATTTTTATATTTTTGAGATTTCAGCTAAAACACTGTTGGAATGATCTAATCAAGTGTTTTTCTTTACGACGTGCTCAGGGTAATTGTCTTAACTGGCTATTCATTTTGATTGATGCAGTCTAACATCGGCTATCTAACAGCAATACGGCATGCTAGTTAATCTTAAGTTGATCGTCAGACGGAATTACCTTCCCATTCTTATGTAAAATAATGAACCCGCATTTGAAAAAGGGAGCTTAAATAGGGGAGGGCTCAATGATAGAATGCTCATGGACCAAGCGGTGAAACGCCAGGCCCAGCAAGTAAATAACTATTTACGTTTTAATTTAGGAGCTAACAACAGTAAAACGAAACTGAACATCATTAAACCTGTTGCTGGCTCGGGCACTGAGAATGAGCTGTTTGAAACGATTCCATCAGTAATATCAATATTACTGGCAAAGCCATCAATTGATCCTGCCCACGTTTCTGTGGCGATGCAATTCGTAGAGGTAACAGAGCCTATTCCAATGGCAGCCGTAGCATATATGTTACCGCAACTAATACTTGATCCGGCACCGCCGGATACAGCTCCTCCGGTAAAAACAGTGCCAATGAAAGAGGTCTGGGCACCCAATGACAGAGCATCTCCGATATTCCAAATGACGCTAGCCCCTACACCTGCGTTGGTTATTTCGAATATATTGTTGGCACCAACTGTCATTGCTTCACTAAGATTAAAAATCCAAACTGGGTTTTCTTCATCCAGTCCATCAAGCGTAATGGTTGAACCTGCAGCTACGGTCAGGGCTGAACCTTCATATACTCCGGGAGTAAAGGTATAATCTGCTAATGTCGTCGCCAGAGAATAATCACTGTCGAGGTTAAATAAGGAACTCTGCGCATCAGTTATTTGTTGCATCGCGTTGTCGATGTTTAAGTTTTGCGCATATGAACTGATCTCAGGAGCAGTATTAGCAAAAGGTGTACTACTATTTGCGCCATTTCCTGTGATGGCGGCCGCCGCATATATGTCTCCCACCGTTGCACCTGCACCCAAACCGATTGCTGCACCAGAATAGATGTCTGTCGCGCTAGCTCGCGCACCTAATACAACCGCGGCGCCAGCATAAATATTTTCAGTGCTAGCATTCGCTCCTATACCGGCTGCGTTGCCGGCATATATGTTTGTCGCAGTCGCCCCTGCACCTAAATTAGCGGCGGCGCCTGCATATATATTTGCTGTATCAGTATTGGCACCGATAGCAACGGCAGCTCTTGCCGCGAGATCACTACTTACGACGGAGTCTGCTGCTATATTTAGGGCTGCACCTGATAATGCAGAATAACTTGATAAATAAGGACTAAGCAATAAGCCAGCCACCGCAGTTGTCGAATTAAATAATAATGTACTGGATAAAAAAATAGTTGACCATTTGTGGTTCATTGAGTTGCTCTAATTGAAATATAAATGATATTGATGTTTTTAGATTACCGCTTTTACCAAATATCGACTTACATACAATTAACGGTCTTGTTAAAAGTGCAAAAATCAACCTTTTTCTCGGTGTTATCTACATGATTTCTTTGAAAATTTATTCTACGAAGCTTTGATGTTAACAGTATAATTATTACTCACCTAATATTTCTTTTCTAATTATTTTTAGCTGAATGCTGTATTCATAAAATAAATCATCTATTCGATACTGAATTTGACCGTATGAATTTATCTCGCTCGAATTTCAGATACAAAAAAGCCCGCGTAAACGCAGGCTTAAAACAAATTTTAACTAATTAAACTTATTTAGAGATAAGAGCAACTAGGTCAAGAACTTTGTTTCTTGGGTTAAAGGACCCGATTTGGTTATCGTATCAAGATGCTGAACTTGACTGTACGAATTTATCTCGCTCGAATTTCAGATACAAAAAAGCCCGCGTAAACGCAGGCTTAAAACAAATTTTAACTAATTAAACTTATTTAGAGATAAGAGCAACTAGGTCAAGAACTTTGTTTCTTGAGTTAAAGTACCCGATTTCGATATTAACAAATTTTGGGTACAAAAAAGCCCGTACAGAAGTACAGGCTTAAAGTATTAACTTAATAGCTTCTTATTTAGAGATAAGAGCAACTAGGTCAAGAACTTTGTTTCTTGAGTTAAAGTACCCGATTTCGTTATTAACAAATTTTGGGTACAAAAAAGCCCGTACAGAAGTACAGGCTTAAAGCATTAACTTAATAGCTTCTTATTTAGAGATAAGAGCAACTAGGTCAAGAACTTTGTTTGAGTAACCGATTTCGTTATCGTACCAAGATACTACTTTAACGAATTTGTCAGTTAGTGCAACACCAGCTTTAGCATCAAAGATTGAAGTAAGTGTTTCACCATTAAAGTCAGTTGAAACAACAGCATCTTCAGTGTAACCAAGAACGCCAGCCATTTCGCCTTCAGAAGCTGCTTTCATTGCTGCACAAATTTCTTCATATGTAGCAGCAGTTTTTAGGTTAACAGTTAAGTCAACAACAGAAACGTTAGCAGTTGGGACGCGGAAAGCCATACCAGTTAGAAGACCGTTAAGTTCAGGAAGAACTTTACCTACTGCTTTAGCAGCACCAGTTGAAGATGGGATGATGTTTTGAGAAGCACCACGACCACCGCGCCAATCTTTCATAGAAGGACCGTCAACAGTTTTTTGAGTTGCAGTAGTTGCATGAACTGTAGTCATTAGACCAGATTCAATACCGAAGTTATCGTTAAGAACTTTAGCGATAGGTGCTAGACAGTTAGTAGTACAAGAAGCGTTAGAAACGATATCTTGACCAGCATATTTAGAGAAGTTCACGCCATTAACGAACATTGGAACGTCGCCAGAAGGGCCAGTAAGAACAACTTTCTTAGCGCCAGCTGTGATGTGTTTACGAGCTGTTTCGTCAGTTAGGAAGAAACCAGTTGCTTCAGCAACGACTTCAACGCCAGCTTCGTTCCATTTTAGATCTGCAGGGTTACGCTCAGCAGTAACACGGATTGTAGTACCGTTAACAATTAGGTTACCGTCTTTAACTTCAACAGTACCGTTGAAACGACCATGTGTTGAGTCATATTTAAGCATGTAAGCCATGTATTCAACATCGATCAAGTCATTGATTGCAACAACTTCAACATCAGCACGTTCACATGCTGCACGGAATACGAAACGGCCGATACGACCGAAGCCGTTAATACCTACTTTAATTGTCATTTTTATAGATCCTTTTGGATGGTTTGATTTTAAAAACTGTGGTTATTATAGGTGCCACTGACACCGGAAACTTGATGTTAGTCAAGTAAATTGCCTTGAATGATAAGTTTTGAATAAAAAAGAGTAAATAATATCTTTTTTGTATCAATGTACTTATAAAAAAATCATTTTCAATTAAATAACGCTGCCATTTTAATAGCTAACACACAGAAAAGAAAGCTAAACAGATATTTAACCAGAATTTATGGTACCACATCTGCTATCTGCTTGTGAATATGCTGTTATGTGCACATCTAAAAACGCAGAGGTGCACAAACGTCTTTACTCTGTAATGGAGCTTATTGTGGTCGTCAGGCTGTGCGAATGACCCGGTTGAACAGCCACCCCGGTTTTGCTGGTAATCGCAGATTCAATACAGAACATGGTTTGGTAACCATTATCGGGCATATCGGCAAAAGCTTTTGCGCCCGCTACCCAGGGAGTCCATAAAACTTCAGAGTCATTACCTGAGTTTTCTATAATGAGTTGGCGGTTGAACTGTCTATCTGACAATGTAACCGACGAGGGAGCTTTTTTATAGATTGCATCAATAGGGCCGGTAATTTGTAATGTGCTTTCACCGGACTTTGCCAGGCCATTATCGAGTGAATCGTTATAGTGGTTATTTAAACCAGAAACAGTGCAAGACTCCGGCGCGCTAATATTTAAATAAGTGTGTAAAGCACTCCGGTATGAGAAAGGAGTGTCACCGGTGTTTTTACTGATTAGTTCAAGTTTTATTTGATCGGTTAATGTTGCCTTTAACACTAATTCAAACTGGAAGGGCCATATTTTCCGTGTGGCAGCACTGTCTGTTAAACGCAGTTCAATCTCAACACCGTCGAGAGATTCATTATGTGCGGCAATCTCCCACTTGCTGGTGCGTGCAAAACCATGGCCGGGTAAATTTTCACCTAGCGATTTGTCAGCAGCTCCAAACCACGGCCAGCAAATAGGTACGCCGCCTCGGATTGCCTTTTGCTCATTAAAAAGGGCCGTTTTACTCAACCAAATAATAGGTGGCTGATCTTTTAATTGGAAATGCACAAGATGACCGCCATGAAGTGTAAAAGCGGCATCAAATTTTTTGTGTTCGATGGTTAAAAATTGATAACCAGCTGCATCTGCTTGAATGCTAACTGCATTTGATAACGTCTTGATTTTATCTAAAGAAATGTGACGAAGCATGAAAAAATCCTATGTAATGAAATGTGCTAATGGGGTAATATAAGGCCTTTGATACTTGCTCATTTGAGCCATATGTTCAAAATGCCAAATCGATATGTGTACGTCGTAGTAATAATTTGTTCAGTAGATCTATTGGTATTACTTGTACACTAAATCATAAAATGTTTAGCTATTCTAGTGATGGATATTAAATCTTTTATTTTAAACTGCTATTTAGTTTTTAGCAGATAGGGTGTGAGAAATGCTTAATAATACCGATAGGTTGAATTTTTAGATAAAAATAAAATAGGTGTCATATGACCAACTCAGCTTTAAATATGTTTATGGAATTAAAAGGAATTGAGCCCAATTTTATTGATGCCTGGGGGAAACCGGCTAAAGTTTCCGACGAAAAGATTAGAAATATTATCCACAAAATGGGCTATGATGCCAATAATGATGATTCATTAACTGCGCATTACCTCGAACAGGAAAATCAACATTGGTTATCTTTATTACCGCCTGTTTCTGTTTATCAAAAACACCATAGCTACATACTGGATGTCTGTTTACCGATTGATTTTGTAACCGATGATTTAGTTTATAAAATCACCACTGAAGATAAATGTGAAATCACCCAAACTCTATCTGCCATAAAATTTCCATTAATCGCGATTAAAGAAATTTCAGATGTGGAATTTCAATGTTATCAGATCCCGCTGACCGTAGAATTACCTTTTGGTTATCACTCCTTATCACTTTATGAGCAGGGTAATGATGAAGCACTGGCAACAATGCCTTTGATTATTACGCCCGAACGTTGTTATACACCGAAGGCGATGCTTCAGGGGAAAAAAGTTTGGGGCGCCAGTGTCCAGCTTTATTGTATTAAAAGTGAGGTTAACTGGGGTATTGGTGATTTTGGTGATTTAAAAATTCTGTTAAAAAATACAGCCGAAAATGGTGGCGATTTTATCGGCCTAAACCCTATTCATGCTCTATCACCTTCCCAACCTAAGCAGCCAAGCCCCTATAGTCCCTCTTCAAGAAAATGGCTCAATATTTTATACACAGACCTTACTGCGGTCGATGAACTCAAACGTAATAACGCCTTAAAAACAAAAATAGAAAGTCATGAATTTCAGAATCAGTTAACAACTTTGCGTGAGACTGATTGGGTTGATTACGAAAAAGTGACCGCACTTAAATTGGAAATATTAAAAGAATTATTTGCCACGCTTAATGATGACAGTGCAGCAAGTAAAAAACGCCTAGCAAGTTTACAACATTATGTTGAGCAAAAAGGCGATTCGTTACTGCAGCAGGCAAGTTACGATGCTCTGCAGTTTAAATTTCTTGCTGAAAATCCTGATTCATGGGGATGGCCGTCATGGCCTGAAGACTTTCAGTCCTTTCAAAGTGACGGATCACAGGCATGGATAAAAGAAAATAAGGATGAGGTGTTATTTTGGTGCTATTGCCAGTGGATTGCTGAGCTGCAGCTGGAAGAAGCGCATCAATTAGCTCAATCTCTGGGAATGACCTTGGGTATTTACAGGGATCTTGCCGTTGGTGTAGGTAAAAGCAGCTCTGAGATTTGGGCGAACCACGCTCTATATTGTGAAAATATCAGTATTGGTGCTCCGCCGGATGTGCTTGGTCCGCTCGGACAAAGTTGGGGGTTACCGCCGATAGCACCGGATCAAATGATCAAAGCGGGTTACCGGCCATTTATCGATCTGCTGCAGTCTAATATGAGCCATTGTGGTGCACTGCGTATTGATCACGTGATGGCCTTATTACGACTTTGGTGGGTACCGGAAAATTGTTCCGCTGATAAAGGTACATACATTTATTATGCGGTAAATGACATGCTTAATTTATTGGCACTGGAGAGTGTTCGTAACGAGTGTCTTGTTATTGGCGAAGATCTGGGCACTGTACCTGAAGGGATGGATGTTTTATTAAAGGATGCCGGTGTGTATTCCTATAAAGTATTTTTCTTCGAAGTCGCCGCAGATGGGGGTTATACATCACCTTCCCATTACAGTAAGCAAGCAATGGCAACGCTGGCGACCCATGATATGCCAACCATCAAAGGTTTCTGGAATTGTGAGGATCTCTACCTTGGTAGAGAGTTGGGCCTGTACCCGGATACCACCGTTTATCAACAGCTAATCGAAGATCGTGTGCGCTGCAAACAGCAAATATTAGACAGTTTGCATGGGCATCATCGTTTACCAGATGATTTTTCTCGCGATGCTAATACTGCAGCGATGGATAAAACCTTAAACTTTGCGTTGCAAACTCATTTGGCTACCGGTAGTTCTGCATTATTGAGTCTGCAACTGGAGGATTTTTTAGAAATGGATCAACCGGTTAACGTACCCGGGACTTTTGACGAATATAAGAATTGGCAGCGTAAACTGTCAAAAAATATCGAACAGATATTTACCGATCAAGACATAAATAGATTATTCAAAAAATTATCACAGGCACGTAACGATCAAATGTAATCGAAATTTATCATTAACAATTAGGCTCTGAAATTATGAATAAAACAGTAAATAAAGCCGCTAAGCCGGCAAAAAAAGTAGCTAAAAAAGCAGCGGTTAAGGTTGCGAAAAAAAATGAACCTGCGCATAACGTCCAGGCGTCTTTAATTTCATTGTTGAATGAAGCAAAATTACCTAATCCTTTTGAGCAGTTGGGTTTACTTGAAAACCCTACAGGCAAGGGTTTTATTATCCGCGCCTGGTTACCCGATGCCCAAAAAGTAGAGCTCTATGCTTTATCTGAAGAAAAGCCGTTAACTGAACTGAAGTTAATCGATGCCGCCGGTTTATTTGAAATTGAATTGCCGGAATTGACTGAAAAATTCACTTATGAATTTAAAGCTATTTATGACGATGCAGAGCATCGTTTTGTCGATCCTTATCAATTCCATGATATCGCTTTTGATGGTTTATCTACTCTGCATGAAGCTCCGCAAAATGTTTATAAAACATTAGGCGCACAACTTAAAACAAATTATGTGGGCGACGTTGCTATTTCCGGCGTCCGTTTTATTGTCTATGCTCCGAATGCCTCAAGTGTCAGCCTGATAACTCAATACAATCATTGGGATGGACGACGTCAACCAATGCAGCGCAGCTGGTGTGGACATTGGGTTATTTTCGTACCGGATTTAACAGCGGGCTGTGCTTATAAATTTGAACTTAAAGATGGATTAGGCAATCGTCTACCTCATAAAGCCGATCCTGTCGGTTTTCAAGCTGAGCTATATCCGTCGCATTCATCGGTTGTTGTTGACCATGATCTCTACCAATGGAACGACCAGGAGTGGTGTGCATCACAAACCGGAGACAAACGTTTTAGCGCAATGAGCATCTATGAAGTGCATTTAGGTTCATGGAAACGTAAGCACGAAAATGGTATTGACCGTATGCTTAGCTATCGTGAACTGGCTGCTGAACTTATCCCTTATCTGGTTGAATTGGGTTATACGCATCTTGAAGTCATGCCAATTTCTGAATTCCCGTTTGATGGTTCATGGGGTTATCAGCCCGTTGGTTTATTTGCAGCAACCAGCCGTTTTGGTGATGCTGATGATCTTAAATATTTTATTGACCAATGTCATCAGGCTGGTATTGCTGTCATTGTTGACTGGGTGCCTGCCCATTTCCCGGCGGATCCGCACGGTCTAGCAAGATTTGACGGAACACCTTTATATGAGTATGAAGATCCGCGTCGTGGTTGGCATCCGGATTGGAACTCATACATTTATGATTTCGGGCGTGATAATGTCCGTCAGTTTCTGGTTGCAAGTGCTTTAATTTGGCTTGATAAATTTCATGTCGATGGTTTGCGTGTTGATGCCGTGGCTTCAATGCTGCATTGGGACTATTCACGTGACGAAGGTGAGTGGGTACCTAATGTTGATGGCGGTAACCATAACTATGAAGCTATTAGCTTACTAAAATGGTTTAATGAAGAAGTATACGGTCAATATCCAAATGCAATGACCATCGCAGAAGAATCAACGGCCTTTGCGGGTGTGTCTAAACCTACTTTTGAAGGTGGTTTAGGGTTTGGTTTCAAATGGAATATGGGTTGGATGCACGATACGCTAAGCTACATGGAAACAGATCCTATGTATCGTAAATACCATCATCATGAAATGACCTTTGCGATGGTTTATCATTACAATGAACATTTTGTTTTACCTATTTCTCACGATGAAGTTGTGCACGGTAAAAGAAGTATGATTGATAAAATGCCGGGCGATGAATGGCAAGCTGCTGCCAACTTACGTGCTTATATGGGTTATATGTACGCTCATCCGGGCAAAAAATTAAACTTCATGGGCACTGAATTTGCTCAAACGAGTGAATGGAATCATAACAAAGAGTTAGATTGGTTTTTACTGGAATTTGATAAACATAAAGGTCAAAAGCTGCTGACCTGTGATCTCAATAAAGTGTATAAAAATAACACTGCATTCTATGAAGCAGATTACGATACCAAAGGGTTTGAATGGTTAGATCATTCCGATGGAGAAAAAAGTATCCTTGCTTTTGTAAGGAAAAACCTGGCTCAAGATAAGCAGGTGATCTGCCTGTCGAACTTTACCCCGTTACCCCGGGATGGTTACCGAGTGGCCGTTGATGAATTAGCTGATTATGAAGTTATTTTAAACACCGACAGTGAATATTACTGGGGTAGTAATTATGCAATGGGCGGTACAATGGGCGTCTTTGTTGCAGAAGAACAACCGTGGCAAGGTAAGGAATATTCAATTAAACTGAATTTACCACCTTTATCTACGGTGTATTTACAAAAAAAGGTGAAATAGTTGGAAGATAAATTATTAGAGTTGGATGAAAATAAACATCCCTTCTCTGCATCTCGCGGGCAGTTTCTGCCCCTTGGTGCGATTCTAGATGAAAAAGGCTGTCATTTTTCAGTGTACAGCTTAGGTGCTTACCGAGTTGACTTATGTCTATTTGATCAGCATGAAAAAGAAATTGCTAACTATCCCCTTGAAGTTAAACAAGGGTGTATGTGGAGCATTTATGTCGAACAGGTCAAAAAAGGACAGCTTTACGGTTATCGGGTACACGGTGATTACCAACCGGAAAACGGTCTTTTATTTAATCAGAATAATTTGTTGATTGACCCCTATGCAAAGGCGTTAAATCGCGTTCAGCATAACTTTGATCAGGCGCAGAGTGATAACGAGCACTCACAGGTTGCTAAGTCAGTCGTTATTGATGATAGTTTTGATTGGAAAAATGTCACTAAACCCAGTATCGCTGAGCATGATCGCATCCTTTATGAAGTGCATGTAAAGAGCTTTAGCCAACTTAATAAAAAGATGCCTTTGGAAAAACGTGGTAAATATCTTGGTTTATCACATCCTGAAAGTATTAAACATTATAAGCAGTTGGGCATTACCAGTCTGCAGATAATGCCAGTGTTTAGCTTTGTCAGTGAATTAAGACTTAAAGGTCTTGGTTTGACCAATTATTGGGGATATAACCCCATTAATTTCTTTGCGCCCGAAAATCGTTACGCGCAATTTGATGCTGTTAATGAATTTAAAACCATGGTGCGCGAACTTCACGCTGAAGGGATAGAGGTCATTTTAGATGTGGTTTATAACCATACCGCAGAAGCTGGAAATAATGGTCTGATCCTGAGTTTGAAAGGTTTTGATAATCGCAATTATTATACCTTTGAAAAAGAAGTTGATAACTTCCATTTTAATTATTCAAACTACAGTAACCATTCCGGCTGTGGTAACACCATAAACCTTGATTACCCCTGGTCATTAAAGTTAATGCTCGACTCTTTGCGTTATTGGGTGACAGAAATGCAAGTTGATGGTTTCCGTTTTGACCTGGCAGTCACCCTTGCCCGCGAAGCAAATGGTTTTAATACTCACAGTGCATTTTTTAAAGCACTGCTGCAGGATCCTGTTTTAAGTCGTGTTAAGTTGATCGCCGAGCCTTGGGATATTGGGCCTGGTGGATATCGTTTAGGCGGATTTCCCAGTGATTGGTTGGAATGTAATGACCGTTACCGCGATACCTTACGTTCTTTCTGGCGCGGAGATACAGGCAACGTAGGCGATATTGCAACACGATTATTAGGTTCTCGTGACGTATTTGCTAAGAGTTACCGTTCTATTTCCACTAGTGTCAATTACATTTGCTATCACGATGGTTTTACATTAACCGATCTTGTCTCCTATGATCGCAGGCACAATGAGGCTAATGGTGAAAATAGTCGCGATGGTCATGGGCATAACTTGTCTGCCAATTATGGTGCTGAAGGTCAAACTGAAAATGTTAAAATTAATCAAATACGCCAACAGCAAAAACGTAATTTAATTACCAGTTTATTTCTTTCTCAGGGCACGCCCCATTTTTTATCGGGTGATGAAATGGGTCATACTCAAACCGGTAACAATAATGCCTATTGTCAGGATAATATTCTAACTTGGTTAAGCTGGAATTTGACTGAGGCTGATAAACAATTATTTTCTTTTACCAGTGAGGTAATCAAACTGCGTAAAGAATCCCGGTTATTTGGCAGCCTTTCACTCAGTGACGATTGTATCGGCCGTTGTGAAAATTCGGATCTTGTCAAGTGGTATCATCCTAGTGGTGATCTGATGGAAGACACCGACTGGCACGCTAGTAATTCACAAGCGATAGCGGTTGAATTGCGCGAGGCAGAACAATCCGGTGAGCGTTGGTTTTTAATATTAAACTCATCCAGTTATGAAATTGCCTGCAAATTACCGGCCTTAGAGGTTGGTTTAGCTTGGAAAATGAAAATTAATACGATTTGTGCGTCGGGTGACTTAACTGATGAACAGACTAATATTACAAAAGTAGTTCAAGTTAGTTGCAGATCGGTTATTTTGTTAAAATGTGTACGTCATTTAACTTCATGATCCATCATAAATAGCAGCGAATAATTTATGGTAAAAGCAACTTAATTTAAAGCCCTGCCATCTTCTTTGTTAGGGCTTTTTTATGGAATATTATTTTGATTTTTGGTATCACTGTATAGAGCTTAAATTTCAGAAATGAGGATCCAGTATGACAGAGATGACGGATTATGCGAAGAGCATATCACCCGAAGTATACAAGCAAATCAAGCAGGCTGTTGAAACGGGTAAATGGGTAAACGGCGATCAATTAACAGAGCAGCAAAAAGCGCATTCGCTACAACTGGTGATGGTCTATCAAAGCCAGTTTAATGATAAGCCCGACCACTTTACGATCGCCAAAGGCGGTACCATTCATATGGAAAGTAAGAAGGTATTACAGTCGCAGTTTTCCGACGACTCTTCATCCGATGTGCATAAAATAAAGTTATAAATATGCTAGCCCGGTGAACATTTAAAAAAACTGGCGTGATACATTTTAATAATGATAAAAAAAAGCTTCTCAATGAGAAGCTTTTTTATTTTTAGCGTTCAAATCCAGATTGATTTAAACGGTAACGATTTTACAAGTATTGGTTGAGCCTGCAAAATGATTTTCACCGTGGGTGATTATGATCAGATCGCCCTCGTGCAGGTAACCTGCAGCTTTTAATGTATTTACCGCGTCGCGTGTAAATACCAGATTATTGTCGGAGTTTGAGTTAAACTTGATAGGTGTTACACCACGGTACAAGGCACAATAACTTAATGTTTGCGGGTTACTTGAAAGTGCAAATATAGGCAAACCAGAACTTAGGCGTGACATTAATAAAGCGGTGGTACCTGTCGCCGTTAGGGCGACAATCGCTTTAATACCATCGGTATGATTAGCTGCAAACATTGCGGTCATCGCTAATGCCTCAGTAGGGTCATCAAAGGTTAATTCCATGCGGTTTTTGGAAATATTAATGCTTGGGTGTTTTTCGGCGCCAAGACAAACTTCACTCATTGCTTTTACTGTTTCTACCGGGTAATCCCCTGCAGCTGTTTCGCCCGACAACATAACCGCATCGGTGCCATCTAATACTGCATTAGCCACGTCCATAACCTCGGCACGTGTTGGCATAGGGGCACTGACCATTGACTCCATCATTTGTGTTGCTGTGATAACAACACGGTTTAAACGACGTGCCGTACGGATCATGTTCTTCTGCACACCGACTAAACGTGCATCACCAATTTCTACTCCGAGGTCACCACGGGCAACCATGACTACGTCGGAAGCAAGGATAATCTCTTCTAATGCTTCTTGGGTTTCAACGGCCTCTGCACGTTCTACTTTGGCGACTATTTTCGCGTAACAACCTGCTTCTTTTGCTAAACGACGCGCATAATGAAGATCTGCACCATTACGAGGAAAAGAAACCGCTAAGTAATCACACTTAATTTCAGCCGCCGTAATAATGTCTTTTTTATCTTTAGGGGTTAACGCTGCAGCCGATAAACCTCCGCCTTTTTTGTTAATCCCTTTATTGTTGGACAAAGGTCCGCCAATGGTTACAACGGTATTTACTTTATTGCCAACCACACTTTCAACCTGCAGTTGCACACGACCATCGTCAAGCAATAACAGATCACCCGCTGCGACTTCCTGAGGCAGTGTTTTGTAATCAAGGCCAACCGCCTGTTGATCTCCTTGACCTTTTTCAATATCACTGTCCAGAGTGAATTTATCACCGACAGTTAATGTGATTTTATTATTCTTAAAAGTAGAAACACGGATTTTAGGCCCCTGTAAATCGCCCATAATGGCAACTTCTCTACCTAAACGGGCAGCTATTTCTCGCACTTCATTAGCACGTCTTACATGGTCAATGGCCTCGCCATGTGAAAAATTCATGCGCACCATATTGGCTCCGGCGGCAATGATTTTTTCCAAATTATTATCACGATCCGTAGCGGGACCTAAGGTTGTAACAATTTTTGTACGTCTTAACATAATCTACTCCTGTGATTAAAATTATTTTTCTGTATTAGGTTTTTAATATATTAAAAGTATAAATGACGGGCATTAATTTAAATTTATTTTGTCAAAGCGGGATTCTTTAATCCCCTCTTTGATGCGCTTCAAATGCTCAATAAATTCCGGACCTCGGCGTAACGTGAAACCTGTTGCTAAAACATCAATAACGACCATTTGCACAATACGGGATGCCATGGGCATATAAATATCAGTATCTTCCGGTACCGAAGCTGAGAGAACCAGATTACTTTTTTCAGCAAGTGGTGAGTGGTTTGGGGTTAATGCAATAACAAAGGCATCGTTTTCACGGGCGAGTTGAGCGACTTCCACCAGTGCTTTGGTTCGGCCTGTATGCGATATTAAAACAATGACATCGCCTTTACTACTGTTGATGCAACTCATTTTCTGCATGACAATATCGTCAAAACAGGAAACTGGAATATTAAAGCGGATAAATTTATTTAAAGCATCATGAGCCACTGCAGAGGAGGCACCCAAGCCAAAGAATGCAATTTTATTGGCTTGGGTTAATACCTCAACGGCACGCTTAATTGCGGCGGTATCGAGCATGTTTTTAGCCGAATCCAAACAAGCTATGGTTGATTCAAATATTTTTGCATTATAGGCTTCCGGGCCGTCATCCTCGTCAACATTTCGATTCACATAGGGAGTACCGATTGCCAGACTTTGTGCAAGCAGCAGTTTAAAGTCAGGAAAACCCTTAGTATCAAGGCGTCTGCAAAAACGATTAACCGTTGGCTCACTGACCTCTGCCATTTTAGCGAGTGTCGCAATGCTAGAATGGATAGTCACCTGCGGGGATGCAATGATAACTTCTGCAACTTTTCTTTCTGATTTACTGAAACTACCCAGATTTTTTTGAATTAACGCTAAAGTTTTCATATTGTTCCACTAAGATAATTATTTTTAAGGTAGACTTAAAATAACTACGAGATTGACTATCTGGAAGATAGTTTAAGGACTTTTGATTAATATTTTATTAAGCTGGAGTTAGCATGCCCAATTGTAAATAAATGACATAAATCTCCGATAAATTTGCGTTTATTATAGATAATTTATCTTCTTATGTCATTTTATTACAAATCAAAGTTGATGAAGATCAAGTTTAAAGTAAGAGAATTTTAAAACATAAGCAGGCACTTATTAGTATCGATACTCAAGGCACTTAGATAAGCCCTAAACTGCAAGTGCTTTGCGTATCAATATTATTTATAATTTTAGGAGAAACAATATGTTAGCAGTTGTTGCTGATGTTGGTGGAACAAATATTCGACTTGCTGTCTGTGATTTAACCACGGGTAAACTCAGTGAGTTAAAAGAATTTCCCTGCGCGCAATTTTTAAGCTTAGATGCCGCACTGATAGCTTATTTTGCAACCTTACAGGATGAAGTAAAGCATCTGTGTATTGGTATCGCTTGTCCGGTAGAGGACGATCTTGTTGCGATGACCAATTTAAGCTGGCAATTTTCTAAGGTGGCTTTAAAAGCGCAATTGCAGCTTGATTCTCTCCACCTTATTAATGATTACACCGCTATTTCACTGGCCGTGCCGTTTATTGCCGATCAAGACAAAATCAAAATTGGCGGCGGGAAAGCTAAAAAGAATGGCGTCACAGCGGTTTTTGGTCCGGGCACCGGTTTAGGTGTTTCGCACATTATCAAAGTGGCTAATAAATGGATAAGTCTCGATGGAGAAGGAGGGCACGTTAGCTTTACCCCCAACACCCGCGAGCAAACGGAAATTTTATTGTTACTGCAGCAGCAGTTTGGTCATGTTTCTGCGGAGCGTATTTTATCGGGGCAAGGACTAGTTAATTTGTATAACAGTCTGTGCAGCTTAACGGGCAAGCAGGCTGTTTTTAGCGAACCCAAACAGATAACGAAAGCTGCGTTAGAGGGCAGTTGTGAAACGTCTCTTCAAAGCCTTAATATCTTCTGTCAGGTGATGGGAGGCTTTGCTGGCAACCTTGGCTTAAACCTTGCTTGTACTGGCGGAGTGTATATCGCAGGGGGAGTTGTACCGCGTTTTGTTGATTTCTTTAAAGCCAGTGAATTCAGAGATTTTTTTGAAGCCAAAGGGCGTTTCAAAGATTATCTTTCTGGAATACCCACCTATTTAATCACCCATGATAATCCAGGTTTATTGGGCGCAACGGTTTATTTACGCCAAGAACTTGAAACTATTACAAATTAATCTTACTTAAATTGTTATTAGAGGTTGATTTTAGAAGCAGAGTTCATTATCATGCGCTCCGCTTTAGTCAGACAATGAAGCAACCTGGTGACGTGTCCGAGTGGCTGAAGGAGCACGCCTGGAAAGCGTGTAAGGGGCAACCCTTCGAGAGTTCGAATCTCTCCGTCACCGCCATATTCAGTACCGACAAGGTACGAGGAAAACCCGAACCGCTTAATAATAAAGGCGTTTCGGGTTTTTTTATGTCCAAGGGGTTCGAGCGGGAACGCTTGCATCCTGTCAAAAAAGTAATACCAGTATCATATACACAAAGTTGGTATTACTTTTATGGCTATAAAACCCCTTGCACCAACACAAGTTCAACAGGCTAAACCTAACGACAAAGTACAGACGCTAGCGGATAGGGGAGGATAAAACTTAGAATCATACCAAACGCATAGCTCGTAGGGTGCATTCTATGCACCGATTTTCGCTGCCCGCGGTGCATAGAATGCACCCTACCAATAACACCATATCAAATGCATTAATAAAGTGATCAGATTTACTATTCAAAATCATACCGACGGCTTTGTGATCGTAAATTTAATGCTTTTGGTATTAGTCAAGCATATAACCATGCAACTTATATGAACCAACGCATCTGGATTTATGTTTTAAAATTACATTTTGATTTTAAAAAGTAGTACAGGAGTCTCCCAACACAATCCCTAATCCTCTGATTAAACCGTATTAAAGGCTCGTTTTCAATTTATGAAAGAGAATTAAACTCAATTGACGGACAATAAGCTAAAATTACATTTTTGATATTATTTTTTTATAAATTTCTATTATTGTTGTTTTAAAGTTATATTTTTGTTATCTTCCGAAATATAACTAAATGATAAATAAACATTTATAATTCACGTCTAGTAAAATATAAAATATAAAAATACAAAAGGAAGTGTATGACTGACTGTAAATATTGTGGGGAAGAATTACCAATTCTTAAAATCCGACGAACCTGGAAAGAAAAAAATATTACTTGCAGAAATAAAGCCAAATATAAATGTAATAAATGTAATAAAATTACACTTATAGTTGTAAGATAGAGTCGTATAGACTAATTGTTGATAGATAAACCTTCTGCGGATCAATATGTTGGAATAGGGAATCTTACTTTTACCTTCCTGAATAATAAAAAGAGCTGATAGTCATATAGTAAGTTATTATTATTTACGTTCAAGTCTAGAATGTATGTAATACAGGTGCTTTCTTGGTTCACAACGGCATTAAGCACCGTGCAAAGCTTCACATCAAATACATCTTCCCGTACTCCTCATTCAACTGATTTATCATTAGATTCAATTCAATCAGGCTGTTATTCAAAATATAATAATCTTTTTAATATCAAGTGGAAGTCTTGAATTTTCAGAAACCAGATGAGACCTACAGTGCGTGCTGATAAACTGTTTTATACAGAGTACATATTTTCTGAGAAGCAAAAAACGGTTATTAAGCTTGCTCTTTGTATAAATTATTTTGATGATTTACACAGAAAAATGCTGCCGTAACTCATCCTAATAACGACTGATTTTGTGACTTTAAAGTTAACCGCTTTGTGCTTATCTTATGTTGCCAAATTCCAGCTTCGTGCCTAATCTCTAACTTATTGTTTCTCTTATTGTGATCTCAATATCTGGAGTCCATATGCGTAGTCTGTTAACTGTGTCAGTAATTTTTTCTACTCTTATATTTTCCCCATTTATCTTCGCTTCTGAAATTGAAAATCAGTTTCGCTGTTTATATTCCCAGGCGACGACAAGGCAAAATGTCGATATTAAGATTGCAGAATGCAGTTATTTGCAATACGTTGCTGTAGGCCAACTAACTGACTCGCTTAAACTCTACCCCGTTTTAAATTTGGGTGCAGTTATGTCAAAGCGTGATTACGGTGTATTGCTGGGAGGGGGACTGGGTATCAATTACAGCTTCTATGAAAAGGTTAATCTATATTTTGAGGGCGGACCCTCTTGGCTAAGTGATGTTGAATATGGCAAGCGGGGAGAAGCATTAAAAGATTACGGTGGTCATTTAATGTTTTTTGCAAAATTAGGTCTGCAGTATAGCTTCTTAGCAAACTGGTCCGTTGGTTACTCTTTTTTGCATTTATCAAACGGTAACAGATACGAGGTAAATCCCGCCTTTAACGGCAACAGTGTCAGTATTGCATACCGTTTTTAAGCTTAATAATTATTCGAATAGTTCTTAAATAATCTGATTTATCGTAGTCGATAGTAGCAGGAGGGATTATCTCATCCAATATACATCCGTTAAGCATTCTTAGAACTCCAATGTTGAAAAAATCATTAACCTTTTACTTTGTTTCGGAAGTACAATTTCAGGTGAGTATTGGGTTGGCTATATTCTAAAATAGCTCAATCGGTTTTACTGATTGTTATATCTATTTGAATTTTTTATATTTTAATGATTTTTTTTAAGCCCTTAATTGTTGATCCCCATCACGGTTTAATTTACACTAACTGCCTTTATTTCAGCCGGATAATACAGGTTGATTATTGACAGGGATGATAAAATGGCTTTAAGGATATTTTTCATTTATACATTTTGCATTTTTAAATATATTAATGAGCCATTGTGATAAAAAACAGAACTTCTCTAACAATAATGCGCGATACCGTGCATGCCTTAATGATGCGAGAGATAAAAACACGCTTTGGCGCTAACCGCTTAGGCTATTTTTGGGCGATTGCCGAACCCATTGCCTCAGTTTCTGTCATGGCATTGATGTTCTCTCTAATGGGACGGCATAGTGTCGCAAATATTCCCGTTGCGCTATTTTTGTTAACGGGAATGCTGCCGTTTAAACTGTTTACTAAATTAATGACCCAGCTTACCTCTGCGGTCAATGCTAATAAAGCACTACTGGCTTATCGACAAGTCTCTGCGATCGACCCGGTGATCACCCGAATTATTATTGAACTCGCTACTTACCTTATCGTCTACTGCATTATTTTCAGCTTTTTAGCCTGGCTGGGATTTAAGGTTTTACCCGATGATCTGCTTAAAGTACTGGCGGCCAGTGTCTTAGTTGCCTTATTAGCGACAGGACTGGGGTTAATGCTTTGCACTGCGAACAGTTATTGGGAAGACGTAAATAAGTTAGTCGGCATAATCACTCTGCCAATGATGATTATTTCCGGTGTGATGTTTAGTGCCTCTATGATTCCACCTCAATATTGGTATTTAGTTGACTGGAATCCCATCTTTCATGCCACAGAATTAAGCCGTGATGCTTATTTCAGCAGCTATGTGACCCCCTTGGGCAGTTGGTTCTATCTCGGAACATGTGCGCTAGTGATTTTTAGCCTCGGATTAACCAGCTTTTATGTCAATCGACTGAGGTTTATTACCGCATGATCCATTTGGAAAATTTAAATAAATATTACACCACCAAAAAGGGACGTCACTATGTCTTTAAAGACGTCAATATCAGCCTGCCGACGGATTGTAATATTGCGGTGTTAGGCCCAAATGGAGTGGGTAAATCAACGCTGATCAGAATGATGGGCGGTGCCGATATGCCTAACCGCGGTCGCATCCATTCAAAAAAGAAGATCTCCTGGCCCTTAGGGCTGCAGGGAGGGCTACAGGGCTCTTTGAGCGCGCGTGAAAATGTGCGTTTTGTGGCGCGTATTCACGGTTATAAAAATACTAAACCCATTGAACAGCAGGTTGAAGACTTTGCTGAAATCGGCAAGTTTTTTGATGAGCCGGTAAAAAATTATTCCAGCGGCATGAGATCGCGTATTACTTTTGGTTTAACCATGGGCTTTGATTTTGATTTTGATGTGCTGTTAATAGATGAACTAGGCGCCGTGGGTGATGCGAATTTTAAAAAGAAAAGTGAAAAATTATTATTAGAAAAATATGAAAAAACCAAGTTAATTATGGTCAACCATTCCATGGGGGAACTCAAAAAGTTTTGCGATGCGGGACTGCTTATCCATCAGCAGAAATTAGTTTTTTTCGAAAATGTGAATGATGCAATACAGGAATATCAGGATATCTATGTCAGATAGTGATAACAAAAAAAAGACCGGATCATTGCGTAAAATGCAGAAATTAAAACGTGATCCTAAGTTATTTTTGGTTGATTCAAAAGCCTATATTCATGCGCGAAAAACCATCTATATGGCGAGAGCCAAAATAGGATCCTTTGCCGTGGTACTGCTGGCATCTTTATTAGTGGTGGTTTACTTCACTTTAATCGCCTCGCCGCGTTATGTCAGTCAGGTACAATTTGTTATTAAACAAGCATCCAGCAGTGGAGTACAAATAGGATCGCTGATGGCGTTGGGCGGTGCTTCCTCTTCTTCAACGCGGGATGCGCTGATTTTACAGGAATATATTTTATCGCAGGAGATGGCCCAGGAATTGGATAAGACCGTTGGACTGAAAGCGCATTATCAGCAGAAAAATTGGGATAGCTTAAGCCGTTTAAGTGCAAACAGCTCCCGGGAAGATTACGTTAAATACTATCAAGAACATATCAATGTGCGTTATGACGAAATATCGGAAATTTTACTGATAGAAGCACAAAGTTTTGATCCGCAATATTCGCTTTTAGTGGCGCAAACCCTGTTGACCATCAGTAAAGAATTCATTAATAGTCTGGGTGACGATATGGCGCAGCAGCATCTGGATTATGCCAAAAATGAAGTGCAGCGTGCTTATTCCGATTTGAAAAAGCAGCAAATTAATTTAATCAATTTTCAGGATAAAAACTCACTTTATAACCCGGAAATGCGCAGCGCGGCACTGTTTGCGGCGATCAGCAACATTGAAGCTTCGCTGATAGAAAAAAAGACCACGCTTAAATCGCTGCAGGCTTATCTGCGTGAGGATGCCGCCGAAATAAAAGCCCTGGGTTATCAGATAACCGCCCTGGAAGCGCAGTTAAAAGAGGAAAAATCCCGACTGACTAGTCAGGATCAAGAGTCGCTTAATAAAGTTAATTTTGATTTTAAAGAATTAGAGCTTAATGCCGTTTTTGCTAAAGATTTATATAAATCAGCGCTGGCAAGTTTAGAAATGACCCGTGCCGAAGCCTTTAAAAATCTTAAATACCTGCTGGTTGTTGTCCATCCCAGATTAGCCGAAGATCAGAAATATCCAGAGCGCCTGTACAGTATTTTTACCTGGTTTGTGGCTATCACCCTTATTTATCTGGTGGGACAGTTAGTACTGTCAATTATTAAAGAGCATCAGGAATAGGGGCCGCTGACGGTCGTCGGCTGTCTGTCGTCGGTTGTGAGCTGTCGGCTGTCAGTCGTCGGCTTTCTGCTTCGAGTTTCGAGTTGCGAATTAGGGGCTTCGGGTTTCGTAGCTCGCCACTCGCGGCTCGCAGCTGGACTTTTCGCAGCTCGCCACTCGCAGCTGGACTTTTCGTAGCTCGGCACTCGTAGCTCTGGACTGACATCTGATAGCCGATAGCTGTCAGCCGATAGCCGTCAGCCGTCAGCCGTCAGCCGATTGCTGTACCCGATAGCCGATAGCCGTTAACTGACAGCTGCTTCTAGTCGATTTTCGTTTACATCGACGGGCGGTAGCGTGCCTGAAATAAAATTAACCGGGACAATTAAGCCGTTTTTGCTGATGTTTTGTTTCCTTATCATTATTTTTTAAAAGTATTTGAGTCTGTTTATTATGAACAAAAATTTTACCCGCCTTTTTATTAAAAAAACCGCGATAATTTGTGCGTTGTTAAGTCTCACCGCCTGCGCTAGCGGGCCGCGAAGTGTTAGTGCTTCGCTGCCTCTGGTGACATCTTCTATGGAAAAACCGGACAAAAAAATGGTGCCTGAGCAATACTGGCCGATCTTAGCGGATGCTCATCAGTCACGTTTACCACATAAGCAGTACCAAATCACCTTAGGCGCTATTTACCCTTCTGCCCTGGGGTTAACCTGCCGCGAGTTAGTGTTTCATGATAATCACCAGTTGATAAACAAGCGTATTGCCTGTGAAAATCATTTCCTTAATAAAAATAATAAAGCAGATAAAGGCTGGTTTCTTGAGAAAGAGATCATCGAATCTAGCCATTATGTGGAGATGTGAAAATGATAAGTAAAAAAATAAGTTTTCTGTGCCTGATTTTTATTACCCAGCCACTTTTTGCTGCCTTTGAGCCCAGTTCGGTTGATGCTCTACAGGCCAATAGCACCACTGAAATCCCGGAAATTGGCTCTGGTTCTGCTATCAACTCATTAAATGACGGCAGTTATAATAAGCAGGCAAGAAACGGTTTGTTACTGCCGGGTGAAGTGGATATTAAGCGTTTATTACCTTCTTCTGGCGAAGATTTACCGCCACCCTACGGGGCTAACTTATTTGCCGGCGGTTACGAGTCGGAAAGAACCGACGGATTAAATGCCAATTATCCGATTGCCGCGGGCGATAAAATTAATATCTGGTTGTGGGGCGGGGTGAGTTATTCGAATCTGGTGACTGTCGATAATCAGGGTAATATCTTTATTCCCAAAATTGGCCCGATTAAAGTGCGAGGGGTTAAAGCCAGTCAGATAAATGCATTTGTTACCGGAAAAATCAAAGCGACCTACACCAATAACGTTAATGTCTACGTTAACTTGCTGTCGACAACACCGGTCAGTGTGTATTTATCCGGTCCGGTGATCAGGCCCGGCCAATATGCCGGCATGGCGTCCGACAGTCTATTATATTTTCTAAAACGCGCGGGCGGAATCGATTCCGTACGTGGCAGTTACCGCGATATTCAGGTAGTGCGAAATAATAAGGTCATTGCCGACGTTGATCTGTACCGCTTTGTGCAGACCGGACAAATGCCTAATATTAACTTTAAGAATAAAGATATTATTCTAGTGAAACCGCAAAAATCAGCCATAAATGTTTCCGGTGCCGTGCGCAATCCGTTCAGGTTTGAGCTTAATCATAAAATTTCTACCGGCAGAGAGCTTTCTGACTATGCCAGACCGCTGGCTAAAATAAGTCATGTGGGAGTTTATGGTCACCGTGAAAATGGACCTTTCTCCGTGTATCTGGAAGAACAGGATTTTCAAGATTTTGAACTGCAGGATGGTGACAGTGTTGTCTTTAACGCAGATTTGCATGCTCAGGTGATCGATGTGCAGGTATCGGGCAGTTATTTAGGACCTTCCTACTTTGCCGTTAAAAACAGTACCAAACTGCATGATCTTTTAAACCATATCCCGATTAATCCGGCGTTAACGGATCAGAAATCAATCTACATTTTGCGTAAAAGTGTCGCGCAACGCCAAAAACAGCTCCTTAATGACTCACTCGACAGGCTCGAGCGCAGCGTATTTACCGCGCCTATTTCTTCCGATGGTGGCGCTTCTATTCGCAGCAAAGAAGCTGAAATGGTGATGAAATTTGCGGAAAAAGCCCGCAAAGTTCAACCGCTTGGCAAAGTGATTGTGTCAGATAACGGCGTAACAGCAAACATACTGTTAGAGAAAGGTGATCAGGTCGTTATTCCACATTATACCGATTTGATTCAGGTGGCGGGCGAGGTAATGATGCCGCAGGCGGTTGTCTTTAATGACGATGCCAAAATTGATGATTATGTTGCCTGGGCCGGCGGTTTTACCGACCGCGCAGAAGATCAGAAAATATCCATTGTTCGAGCAAACGGTACGGTTATCTTCAATACCGGTGCACAAATCCGTCGTGGTGACCAGATCATTGTAATGCCTAAGGTCGAAGCAAAAACCTTGCAGACGGTAAAAGACATCACTCAAATAGTGTACCAAATTGCCGTTGCCGCCAATGTCGCATTGGATTAACAGCAATGAATATAATTAACTACAAACTAAGGATAGATTTCAATGAAGACCATTATAACTTACGGAACTTTTGATTTATTTCATGTTGGGCATTTGAGATTGTTGCAAAAATGTAAAATGATGGGTGATAGATTAATTGTCGTTCTATCTACAGATGAATTTAACTTAAATATGAAAAGCAAAATAACGGCAATCCCTTATCAAAATAGAAAAGAAATATTAGAAGCTATTGCTTATGTGGATCTTGTTATACCAGAAAAAAATTGGGGACAAAAAGTTCGAGATATTATTCAGTATAATGTTGATACATTTGTTATGGGGGACGATTGGGAAGGTGAATTTGATTTTTTGAAAGCGCATTGTAAAGTCGTATATTTAAATAGAACTGAAAACGTATCATCCACAGAAATAAAAACTCATATTTCATCTGGTTCAAAGAGTCAACTTGCTATAGCCGGTTAATCAATATTTTGTCTTCAGGTGATTATATTAATGAGCATTATTAAGACCTTTTTAATAAAAATAGACTTTTAGAAACGAAATAAAAAACAATTAAAATTTAAAAGCTAAAACCAATTGACATATTTAAGAATATTTTAGAAGTGCGATATTTACCTCTAACCGCAGGTATATCTACCACTGAAGTGATCGGAATTTGTAAAATAAATGACTTGAATTCAACAAGCCTTGAAACTTTGCAACTAGACCAGTTGACACTATTACCCAATATTTTATTGTCCATTTGTTGAATGTTATTTGAACTACATGGTAATTGAAGCGAGGATTTATGTTACATAGTATTTATTACCTTAAGGGTAAACAGCACGAAAAAAAATTGGAATGGGTTAAAGCCGTAAAAGAATATAAAAAAATTACTGGCAAAGTAAATGTGAATTCAAAATATTATTACCGTCTTGGTTTTTCGTTATTCAAATTAAAAAAATGGAATGAAGCCGAAAGCTCTCTATTAGAGGCGATTGAACGTTCTCCTAAAAAAGCACAATGGCACTATAGACTGGCAGTTATTTTAGAAAAACAAAAAAGATGGAAAGAGGCAGTAGAACAGTATGATAGAGCTATCACACTGAAGCCTGAGGCTGCAGATTGGCACTACAGAAAAGCAGTTTGTTACTGCAATACTCATCAATGGGGAACGGCTGAAAATGCAATTCGCAAAGGACTAGAGATAAAAAATACATCTGCACTTTGGTATTTTAAACTTTCTGAATGCTTGCGAAAGCAAGGAAAATTAAAGCTTGAAGCCGATGCACTCGAGGTAGCCGTTAAACGAGATGATAAAAAAGCAGGTTGGTTTTATCGTTTAGGTGAAATATTTGATGAAATGCAACAATACAAAACCGCAATAACATATTATTCTAAAACTGTTTCATTATCACCTAAAAATGCTAATTATCATTTTCGACTAGGATTGTCATTTGAAAATAACGGTGATTTTTTCAGATCAAAAAAATCTTTTGACTCAGCAATAATGAATGACGATAAATTAGATGCCAAGATTTATGGAATTGGTGTTTTTCATCAAAGTAATGGTGATTGGCAGCGGGCAAGCGCTGGATATGAAAAATTTTTGTTTCATAATCCAATCAATGCTGAATTACGATATAGGCTTGCATTGTCATACGACAGAAGTTACCGATGGGACAAAGCGTTACATTTTTATAAATCTTCACTAGCTTTTGAGCCAAACATTGCTTATAGAAATGCGCGGCTTGGTTTTTGTTATGAACGATTAAATGAATGGGGAAATGCCGCCGCTGCTTATGCTAAAGCCTATACTCTTTCAAAGAATACAAAGTCTCAGTGGCGTTATAGAGAAGGCTACTCACTCTTCAAGGCTGGGAAGGCGAAAGAAGCATGTAAAGCTTTTATAGAGACCTTTCCTAAAGTTGCTAAGGAGTTTGTCGGTGTATATGGTAAAAATAGCGACTACAGTAAAGAGAGCCTTAAATTACCTGAGTTAAAGAAAGCAGTAATATTGTTTGATATGCTTGAACTTGACAGTAGTGATCCTAAGTTACATTTCTATCTGGCAAAAGAATATCAAAATCATGGCTTTTGGAAGCTGGCTGAAGAATACTATGAACAAGCTGTATCTAGAACCAACGACTTTAAAAGCGAATGGTACTACAGATTAGCATATGTACAGTATAAGGCCGGAGATTTAGAAGGAGCCTGTAATAATTTTAGAAAAACTCGCATATTACAAAGAGCTTCTGGTTTTGACGAGAATAATTGGAATAACTCAATTCAGACAGAACGCGCTGCAAAATATATCGAATATTCAGAAGTCTTTGACTTAAAGAACCAGACTGTATTATACGAGAGCTTTATGGGCAGTAAAATGTCGTGTAATCCTTTTGCCATATTCAAGGGACTGTTGGATGATAGTAAGTTTAAAAACTGGATACATGTTTGGGTAATAAATGACATATCAGTTGTCCCTTTCAAGTATAGAAAATTAAATAATGTTAAGTTCATCAAAAGAGGAACTGATCTCTATTTACGTTATTTAAGTGAATGCAAATATTTAGTAAACAACGTCACTTTTCCCGATTATTTTAGTCGAAGAAAAGATCAAATATATTTAAATACTTGGCATGGAACACCGATTAAAAGTCTTGGTACAGATTTAAATGAAAAGTTACTGGAACACCAAAATGTTTCCCGAAATTTCCTTCATGCTAACTATATACTCACTCAAAACAAACATACTACGGATATTTTAATTGGTAGATATGATATAGAAGGCATTTATAGTGGTGATGTATTAGAAGTTGGTTACCCTAGAACCGACCTGACTCTGAACCTTTCACAGGAAGACCGTGACCAAATATCAAATCGTTTGAAATTAAAGGCGAATAGCAAAGTCGTGCTTTATGCTCCAACTTGGAGAGGAGATCATGGACAAGCTAATATTGATGTTAACAGGTTAGAGCAAGATTTAGCTGCCATGAATGTCGATGGTGTTCAATTGTTATTTAGGGGGCATCACCTTATAGAAGGGATGTTATCCAATATTAATTTGGCAGTAACAACAGTTCCTGCTGACATTGATACCAATGAACTACTAGGTGTTGTCGATGTACTTATCACTGATTACTCAAGTATTGCTTTTGATTATATATGTACAGGCAAACCAATAATTTATTACATTCACGATTTGGAAGAATACAAAGAGCAGCGAGGTTTATATTTAGATTTTGATAGAATGCCAGGATATCAGTGTAGAACAGCTAATGAATTACATACAGTGATTACTTCGTGCTTACATGAAAATGTAAATGTACCGAACTGGGATCAAGCCAAAGCTGATTTTCTTCCTTATGATAACGGCCAAGTTACGCAAAAAGTTATCGAAGACGTTTTTTTAAATTCTGAAAGTTCAAGTACAAAAATAAATAAGCCTCATAAAACATCAATACTTTTTTATGCAGGGCCTTTCATACCGAACGGTATAGCAAGTTCATTTCTTAATTTGGTTAATCATATAGATAAAAATAAATACGATGTAACCGTTGTAGTCGATACACAACATGTAGCCAATTTCCCTGATAGGCAGAAAAAATTTGAGGAGTTGCCTGATGCCATAAAGGTTATTGGGCGTTTTGGCGGCTTACTCCAAACCCAAGAAGAAAAGTGGTTAACAGGAAAGTTAAATACTTTCAAACAATTACATAATCAAGAGATGAAAGACATATACAAAAAAGGTCATGTCAGGGAGTTCGTTCGAACATTTGGATATGGGCATTTTGACAATATCATCAATTTTGAAGGGTACAACCGCCTCTGGTCAGGCTTATTTTCGAGCATTAATAAACATGATTATGGGACAGATATAAATAAACTTGTGTATATGCATAATGATATTTTCAGCGAATGGAAAATTAGATTCCCTCACCAAGAGATTAATATCAGGCAGTATGAGCATTTTGACAAGTTAATATCTGTTTCAAAGGCCAACCGAGATGTTAATAGAGTCAATCTTGCTGGTCTGTTCAGTTTGCCAAAAGATAAGTTCGCCTACTGCGATAATGTTCAAAACCCTGAGATAGTCAAATCATTATCTTTAGAGCCTATACAACCTGAACACGAGTTTCTTTTTAACGATAATGGGCCTGTATTTATAACTATGGGCCGCTTATCGGTAGAAAAACGTCAGGACAAGTTAATTGAAGCATTTGCTAAAATAGCTCCAGAAAACCCAAAGGCTAAATTATTATTATTAGGCTCAGGCCCATTATTTAATGAACTTCAATCTATGGTGAAGAGATTAAGAATACAAGAAAAAGTGTTTTTTTTAGGGCAAATAGATAACCCATTTTCATTGCTGAAAAGAGCCGATTGCTTCGTATTATCGTCAGATCATGAAGGGCAACCAATGGTTTTATTTGAAGCGATGATTTTGAAAAAAGCAATTATTGCTACTGACATAAAATCTTGTCGAGGCGTGCTTGAGGGCAGAAGTGGTCTCCTCGTTGACAATAACTCTGATGGCGTAGCCCATGGGATGAAAGCGTTTGTAGATGGTAATGTTCCGGTAAATGATTTTGATGGACAGCAATATCAAAACAACGCATTAAACATGTTTTACGATAAATTAAAGCATTGATTGGCAATAACGGAAAAACATTTAAATAACAAGATAAATGGTGTTGAAAAATTTAATTCTAACAACACCATTTACAAAACAAATTGTAGGATATGAAAATATGATTTTTGCGAACTTGGAACATACTGACGGTAATAAAGACGTTAGTAACCTAAAAGTCATTTTAGTTTCTGCTACTTTGACTTTTGAGATTTTTACAAATATTTAAAATTAAAGATGGAAATTAATAAGGTAAATAATGAAAAGAACAATCAAAAAGGCCTTAAAAAGAACAAGTTTTTTAAATCCATTCAGAAGCTCCCCCCTTTTTAGTCAAGGAGTAAATGAAAGTATTCAGGAGGAATTCCCAGAAATGGAGGCAGAAAAAAAAGGTGGAAATAGATTATTTATTAGTTGTTTAGGGAAAATAGCTTCTTTTAACGGAGGATTAACAAATTCAGCTATTAAACGTTTGAAAATTCTTTCAGAAATTAATGATTATCATGATGATCGTTTTGTTGTCTTTTATTGTTCTGAAATTGAAAAGACTGATTTTATTAATTCTTTTTTTAGAAAAAAACACAGTTTAAGCGATAAAATAGAGTTTATTAACGCGCATGATTTTGTCGGTAGTTCAGAACATGGAGAAATTGAGGTGATACCTCACAAAACATTAACAGATCGTAATGAAGGGTATCGCGTAAACCAAATTAGATTGGAGTACAGTCATTTTTTAAGCCATTTACTCGGTTTATTTATTTCTATGCAGAATGAATCTATTGTGTACATGTTTATGGATGTCCCTCTTACGCCTGAGTATAGATTGTTATTAACTGACCCTCGAATCCGACGTGTTTTCTTCACTCATAATGAGCATTTAAAAGTTATTGATAATGATTACCATTGGAAGAAAACTTTTTATAAAGCTCGAGCATATTTCCATCCAATTCAGGATCCGAGAACATATACTGTTTCGTTTACAAAACTTCAAAATAAGTGGATAAAGAACCGAGAAGGGAATAAAAAGAACTATAAATATATTCCTCATTTTTATGAGGCAAGTAAGGAACTAGAAATAGCCCGTGAAAATAAAATAATCTGGGTGGGTCGTATAACTAATGAGCAAAAATTAATTAAGTTAGCGATTTCATCTTATTTACTGAGTGGGGTTAATATTCCGTTTGAAATATATGGTACAGGTCCAGAGCTTGATGCGATGAGCAAATATGTCGAGGATCAACAAGCCACGGATAAAATAAAATTTTTAGGAGCAACTAATAAAGTTGATGAAGTATTTAAATCTGCAAGCCTCTCTTTATGTATCTCACAATATGAAGGTTTTGGTTTGTCTATACTCGAATCACTAGCTAATGGTTGTCCTGTTATTTGTAGTAATGTTGTATATGGTCCTCTGGAGATGGTAGATAATGATAAAAATGGTTATCTAGTTGAAAATAATGAAGAAGTTATTGCTGAACACATAAAAAAATTCTTTGACGAAGATAAATATTCTGAATTTTCTATAGCGGCTAAAAAGTCTGCTGCTAATTACTCTCGTAATAACTTTGTCAATAAATGGAAAGCATTTATATCCGAAGCAGATAAGCCAATGGAGATTAAGCCTTTAGCTACTCCAAATTGCGTAGCAACAGTAAGTTTGGAGAGCCTCTTAATTGAAATTCCTAATTTTTCACAAAAAACAGATGTACTTCTGAGGATTTACACTCCTTGTCTTACTGATTTCGATGAAATATCTCTTGAAATTGGAGTCAATCAGATTAGTTTGAATAGCCTGGAAGGGAAATTATTGTCTGTTACTGCAAAAAATGATTACCGCTTTAAAGAATATGAAATTACTCTTTTAGAGTGCCAAAAAGTAAAATATAACTCATTAAAAATACCCTCTCCTGATAATCGAATGGCAGTTTTTAGATTTTTATCTGTGAGTTAATTAACCCTGTTTTTTTGATAAACGAGTTAGTTTAAATATTTGCTTAAACCCGATTTATTTAAAACACACAAAGGTAAGCGCATGGTATTTCCCAAAATTTCTGAGGTTAATATTACCGAGATGAAAAGAAAAGCTATAAGGAGATTTGTGCAATACTCTAAATTACTCAGGCTCTTAGCTAGGTTCAAAATTTTGAAAATAGTCGATATGTTATTTATAAAAAAAAACAATAAATATATCGTTGTACCGAAAAAGCAATACGGATATAAATGTAATGTACGATTAATTGCTGAAGCGTTGGCGCTTAACAATAAAGATGTCACTGTGTTTTGGGAAGGCAATTTAGAGCCCATGATAGAGCGGGATTTAATTAAGAAAGGCATTCGCTTTATCAATAAATATAATTTGTCTTATATATTTCATCTTGTTACATCAAAAAATTTACTGCTAAGTCACTCAATTAGGGATGCTTACCTCTCATATAACAACCCTAAGCGCAATGTTATAAACTTGTGGCATGGAGTGCCTATCAAGAATATAGAGCAAGCAATTCCAAAGTATGAAAAGTTCCAAAATCACCAACAAACTTCGATTAAAAAACAAAATAACGTATTGGTTGCGAGCAGTATTACAGATCAAACCGCAATGGCAAAATGCTTTGGATTAGCTAAATCTAATGTCTGGGTTACTGGATTGCCCCGTTATGATTACTTGTTGGATAAGGTTGTGTTGCCCAGTGATTTATTAGTTGATGAAAGTGAACTTTTGAAGCTACTGTCTGGTAGAAAGCTAATATTGTATGCTCCAACTTTTAGAACAAATCAGACTGGTTCAGTTTTTACTGAGGAGTTAAAGAAAGATTTATTATCTCTAGCAGATTTTTGTAGTGGGCTTGGTTTGGTATTTGGTATAAGAAGTCATATATCAGATCCTGTAGGCCGACTCTTTAATGATAATAAAATTTTAAACTTAAACTCAATTATTATTCAAGAAACTAACTTGTTATTAAAGCATGTTGATTGTTTGATTACCGATTTTTCAAGTATCTGGATCGATTATTTACTACTAAATCGTCCGATAATCTGCTTTGCTCAGGATAAAGATGACTATCTTCTTAACGACAGGGGAGTGTTATACCCGTTCGATAAAATTTTCCCAGAACCCTTTGTTGATTCAGTTGAATGTGTAAAATCTAGATTATTGAGTTTACATAACAATGGGAGCTGGGTAGCACACTATCACGAACAATTAGAGATGTTTCATACGTCGATTGATCTAAATGAGAATTATACTAACCGCGTCGTAGAGAGCATTCTTAATCATGAGTAAGTGGACAAAAATAAAAAACAACCCGTTGCGGTTCTTCAAGGATGCAAAGCTTAATCCTTATTGGCTATTTCATGATAGAGATTTAGAGGGGGCTGCAAATGTGCACGCGGCCAAATATCTCAAATCCTATGAAAGTATAAAAACATGTCCATTTTCAATATTGTATGAAAGCTACCATGGAACGTCAATATCGTGTAACCCCTATGCAATCTTTAAGTATTTAATAAATCAAGAAAATTATGAGAATTACACACACTATTGGGTCGTAAAAAAAGGTACTTATATTCCCCAAGAGTGCCTGAATGTTCCGAATGTAAAATTCATCATTCTAAATTCAAAGGAATATTGTGAGAAGTTAAGTAGCTGTAAGTATCTAATCAACAATACAACTTTTCCTGACTATTTTATACGAAAAACCGATCAACTTTATCTTAATACTTGGCACGGAATACCTTTAAAAACGCTAGGTAAAGATATGAAAGGGGAAATGGGGCAATATAAAAATATCCAGAGGAATTTCCTGCAATCAACACATATTTTGTCACCTAATAAGCACACAACAGAAAAATTGTTGGTAGCTCATGATATTGATGGACTATATCCAGGTAAAATTATTGAAGGGGGTTACCCTCGTTGGGAACTTTCTTTAACAGCACATAAACAAGAGTTGCGAGAATTCTTAAATTTAAAATCAGAAAAGAAAGTCATTTTATATGCCCCCACGTGGCGAGGGGAACTTGGTTCAATAAACTCTGAGAAAGATGACACAATCAAGAAGATAAAAGAACTAAGCGCACTATTATCAAATGAGTTTGAGCTAATCGTTAAGACGCATTACTTAGTAAGTGCAAATTTAAAAAATTTGAATTTGGGCTGTCATTTAGTGGATTCTAAAGTGGATTCAAATGAATTACTTTCTATTGTAGATATCCTGATCACTGATTATTCAAGCATACTGTTTGATTTTATTCTCTTAGATAAACCATTAATTATATTTGCAGACGACGAGGACGATTATAAGAGTAATAGAGGCTTGTATTTTGAACTTGATCGCATCCCAGCCAAATTATGTCGTGATATCGTCGATGTTGCAGACTCAGTAAGAGATACAGATTGGCACAAAAAACTTCGATTAGATATTATAAACTTCAAACAGCGTTTTCTAGAATTTGGCAGCCATAACGCTTGTAAACTGGTCGTTGACAATTTTTTTAACAGTTGTGAAAAAAGTCAACAATCCGACTCGCTAAATAAAAAGGAAAATATTCTTTTTTATGCTGGTGGTTTTAGAAACAATGGAATAACAACATCAATTATTAACCTCCTGAAAAATATTGATTACAATCGTTATAACGTGGTGATAGCTGAAGGTGCAAATTATCACTTTGAAAAAGAAATTAACTTTAAACAAATAGACGAAAGAGTGAAAATATTTGTCCGTTGTGGAAACCTAAATTTATCTAAAAATGAAAGAAAATGTTTAAATAGGTTATATACCACAGGAAAGGTGGATAGCAATAATGATGAGCTAAAGCACATGTTTTTGCGAGAAAGGCAAAGATTGTTTGGAGATGTTAATTTTCATGTTGTCATAGATTTTAGTGGATACGTGAAATATTGGACGCTGTTATTTGCCTTTGGCGGTTTCGAAAGAAAAGTTATATATCAGCATAATGATATGCTTTCGGAAAGCCTTAAAAAGATTGGAGGAAAATACAAACATAAAAGTAATTTAAACGTAATTTTTTGTTTGTATAAATATTTTGATAAAATTATTTCGGTATCTGAACAGACAAAAGAACTGAATTTGAATAATATTGGAGAACTTGTTCCAAATGCTAATTGCAAATTTGATTATGTCAATAATGCTATAGACTTTAAAGGATTACTCACTGCGTCTAAGGATTCTATTGAAAGTGACGATGGTACGTTTTTTGGGGGAAAGGTAAGTAAAGAATCTGATTTTGTTTGGAATGGGAAATACTTGTTGTCAAATTCCAGATTGAAATTTATACATATAGGTAGATTTAGCCCTGAAAAACGGCACGACAAGCTTTTAAAAGCATTTAAAAAAGTATGTGAAATATATCCAGATTCATTACTTTTTCTTGTTGGTAGTGGCCCTTTAATTACTCAAGTTATGCTCCATGTTGAACAGTTTAAATTAACAAATAATGTTGTTTTAACTGGCCAACTAAAGAATCCACATTCACTTTTGGCTCGTTGTGATTGTTTAGTAATGTCATCAGATCACGAGGGACAACCGATGGTTCTTCTAGAGGCTATGATACTAAATAAACCTATTATTTCTACAGATATAGCTGGAACGCGAGGTGTTTTGGAAAAAAAATATGGTCATCTAGTTTCCAATGACGTTGAAGGGCTTTATAACGGGATGAAAGATTTTTCTGATAATCTTCTGATTTTTAATAGGTTTGACTATAAAGCCTACCAAGAGAATGCGATTACTCGATTTAATAATGTAGTGTGCGGTAGGAATGAAGGAGTCTAGATATTGCAATTAGTTATTAAATATTAATGAACTCTATTAAGCGATATGGAAAAATAAGAGGTTCTAGATTACCCACTAGTAAGTTCCGGTCAAGTAAGTATGTTAAATTCCTTGGGACTTTTTTACCAAGTATTAAAATGTATATGAACTGCTAATTTGTTGCTTATTAATACACACATAGAAATCACAATGCTAGTGTCAATACGCACCAGTCACCCATCTGAATTAAAGTGGTGTAGTCAGGTCTTTCATTTTTTATTCTAATCAATTTAGTTAGATTTATATTATTAATTTCTAGTTTAATTGGATGACATATGAACCAACCTTTACGTTTAGAATTTTCTGGGGCGCTTTATTATATTACATCATGGGGCAATGCTCGGAAGTTAATCTATCATGGTAAATTCCTTTGATGAGTGGTTATGCTCGAGTTGGCATTGTATGCTGGGAAATATTGATTCTCCTGCTCGGTTATCTACAGATGCGTTACAACATCAGATATTTTTAGGTGACGAGACTTTTGTTTCCAGAAATCGAGTCACTGATAAAAATCAAAAAATATATAATGCTTATTGCTTTGGTGGTTATACGTAAAAACAGATTGGTGATTATTTTGATTTGCATGATCCCCAAGTTAGCCACATTCTTACAAAATACAATACTTGATCCGAATGTTCCGAATAATGTTGATACTTAAGAAGCTTTAGACCGTTTTATTGTTATTTTTAAGCAAGCTAAAGCTTAACATCATTTAATTAAAAAGGTCTGCTCCAATTAAATTGAGCAGACATCTTACCTAAATTCATTCAAAAAAACTGCCATAAAGAGGAGGAATAATTTCCTCTATTAAGTGGGGTTTTTACATCTTCCTTGACATAAAAAACCGAATAATTATTTATTTAAATTTTCCTACTGTTCGTTAATGTGTTGCTAATTAGAGCGTTAAAATGCCTGTATCAGAAAAGTGTAAAAATTGGACCGCGTCAAACGGTATTGCCAAAAATCCTTATTTAGCCTTGTTTTTAGGCTCGGATATCAAAAAAATTGACCGTCGATTTGCAAAAAAACAAACTATCGCAGTCAATGATCAAATTGTTGGTTGGGGTAATAAAGCCAATACGCACAAAGCAAAACAACTTGCGAAGCAATTAAATGTCGCCTATCTGCACCTTGAAGATGGTTTTATTGGTTATTTAGGCCATCCGACTGATAAATCAAAACGTTTGTCATTAATTCAAGATAAAACCGGCATCTATTACGATGCGACCCAAGCGAATGAGCTTGAGTTATTGTGTCTGTCGTCTAAACAATGGTTTAGTCCTGAGTTGGAAAGCCGAGCTGAAATGTTGCGTAGCCAAATCATTGAATCTGGTATTTCAAAATACAATCATCAGCGTGATAATTTACCCGCCTGGTTAGCTGAACAGGATAACCATAATGCCATTTTGGTCGTGGATCAAACAGCGGGTGATATGTCGGTTGAATGCGGTTTAGGATCAAGGTTAGCCTTTACACAAATGATTGAAGATGCTTTAAACAATCATCCTGAGCAATTGATTATTGTTAAAACCCATCCCGATGTGATTAAAGGTAAAAAGCAGGGCTATCTTGATATTCAAGCCTGTTCGCATTCACGGGTGCGTTTACTGGGTGAGGATTGTTCATTAAAAGCGCTGTTTAATAAAATTGAACGGGTTTATACGGTGACTTCGCAGTTAGGTTTTGAAGCCTTGTTATATGGGTTACCTGTTTTTTGTTACGGCCTGCCGTTTTATGCGGGTTGGGGATTAACAAAGGATAAGCAGGTTTGTGAGCGTCGTAATATCAGACTGACACTCAATCAGTTAATCAGCGCCGCTTTAATTCAATATCCAACTTACCTTGATCCTGAAACGCATAAGCTATGCGAAGTTGAAACTATTGTCGACTGGCTGGCTTTACAACTGCCAACGCAGAATCAATCCGTGAAAATCTGTTATGCATTTGGTTTTTCGCTTTGGAAACGCGCTTTTATTAAGCAGTTTGTTGGCCGTACGGCGAAAAGAGTTATTTTTATTAACAAAAAAGAAAAGTTGAAAAAGTTAGTTTTATCGCAGCCCAATGCAGCGGTTTTGTTGTGGGGTGCAAACCACAGTGACTGGGCCATACAGTTAAAACAGTCTTGTCCAGTGTGGTTTATAGAAGATGGTTTTATTCGCTCGATAGGATTAGGCGCAGATCTGCGCCGGCCTTCCTCATTGGTCATTGATAAACAAGGTATGTATTACGTTCCCGATGTGCCCTCTGATATTGTTTCTATTCTTAATGAAATTGAGTTAAGTGAAGCACAAAATAAACGTGCGCAGCGATTAGCGCAGTTAGTCGTTGAACGTGCTTTAAGTAAATACAATGTCGGGCAAAAGAATCTATCGGCTGCTGCGTTGACGACCCTGCAGAGGTTAAATCAATTATCGGCAAGCAAACAACAAATTATTCTAGTGCCGGGGCAGTTTGAGCAAGATCAGTCGATTGCTAACAGTCGCGGCAATATAAAAACCAATTTAGCTTTGTTAAAACAGGTGCGCCAAGATTATACCGATGCTTTTATTGTCTATAAAGAGCATCCTGATCTCTATTCCGGTGTTCGACCGGGCGCGTTAGGCGAAGAGGCGGCTTTAAAGGTCGCGGATTTGTACCTTTCTGATGTTGATATTACCTCGTTACTGGATCTCTGTGATCGTGTTTGTACTTTGACCTCTTTGACAGGATTTGAAGCGTTATTACGTAACAAAAAAGTGAATACTTACGGTTCTCCTTTTTATGCAGGCTGGGGATTAACCGAGGATCAATTGGATTTTCCCGAGCGCACTCATCAATTAACCTTGAACCAGATGATTTTTGCAACGTTAATCTCTTACCCAAAATACGTTGATTGGACGACGGGATTATTAACCTCGCCTGAGCGGGTAATTGATTTATTAAGTGAAGAACGCAATCGCTATGAATTAAAAAGTGGTGCTGAACGCCGTTTAAATAGTTCATGGTTATCAAGGTTCAGTCGTAAAGTGACCTATTTCTACGAAGCAACGCGTTTTTAAGCAAGCCCTCTTTTATTTTTTTCCTTCCTCGTCTTGTATCCATTTTTAAGGTTTATCTTCATGAGTCATATTCTGTTTTTACAGGGGCCGCTGGGTCCATTTTTTAAAAAATTTGCACATTATGCATCAGCACAAGGTCATCAAACCTATAAAATCAATTTTAATGGGGGAGACAGACATTATGGCTGGGCGGATCATGAATTTGACTATGTTGATTCCTATGAGATGTGGCACTCATACTTAAGCGCATTTGTTAAAAAGCATCATATTGCCCGAATAGTTGTTTATGGTGATTGTCGTTTTTACCATAAAGTTGCCAAGCAAGTGACCGTTGAATCCGGCATCAAATTTTGGGCGTGGGAAGAGGGTTATCTAAGAGCTGGTTTTGTTACCCTTGAAAAAGAGGGGTGCAATGCTAACTCTAGTCTATTTAATGATGCAGAAAGCTTTAAAAAGGTTAAAGCGCAGAATATAAAAAGCTCGCTTTCAGTCGGCCCAACTTTTGCGCGGCGTACTTGGTTTGCTTTTTGTTATTACACTTTTCTGCACTTTTCCAAAAATACTTTTGCACATTATCATCACCATAGGCCTTGGACTCCAATCCAGGAACCGGCGTTCTGGTTGAAAGGCTTTGCGCAAAAATGGGTATCTAAATTAACTGACCCGAGACGTTATAAAAAAATTGTAGAACAATATAGTGGGAAACTTTATCTGCTTCCCCTGCAGGTTGAAGTTGATTTTCAGTTAAGAGATCATTCCCGTTTTAGCTCTGTTGCACAAGTTGTCTCAGAAGTGATGCATTCTTTTGCTCTGCATGCAGATAATGATCAGGCATTACTTATAAAACATCATCCGCAGAACCGTGGTTTTGCACATTATGGTAAATTAATTGCTCAACTTGCGGATGAGTTAAACCTTAACGGGCGGGTGCTTTACGGGCATGATTTTCATTTACCTGATGTTTATCTACATGCTGCGGGTGTTGTTACTGTTAACAGTACGGTGGGGATTTCAGCATTAGTACACCATCTACCAACGGTCGTGTTAGGGAGAGCAATTTATGATATTGAAGGAATTACCTACCCTAATAAGTTGGATGATTTTTGGCAGGATGATTTTAAAGTAGACAGAAAATTATTTGAAAAATTTAGAACTTACTTGTGTCAGCAGAGCCAGATATCCGGTGATTTTTATAAAAAATCAGAAAAATTGATTGAAATTGCCTATCCGAGAATTTCTGACAAGATTAAATCAACCTCAATTGAGGACGACGATTTACAAGTATCAGTAAACAGTCAGAGTACTGCTTACTGAATTTTCATGCCAATCTGCAAAATTTATTCAATTTATTCAATTTATTTAATTTAGCTGTATATATCGCTATATGTTAGATCGAATTGTTAACGGTTTTAAAGTGATGCGGTATAGGTCTTAGTCACTTTTAATACTAGGTGAATAAGAGGGATTTTTAATTTAAACTATTGATTAGGTATTTAATTTTTTTAATCAGCAGGTTACGTGTCGTGTTTGCAAGATTCTGTCACCGCCACATTAAGTACCGACAAGGTACGACTAGAACCCGAACCGCTTAATAAAGGCGTTTCGGGTTTTTTTATACCTATAGAGCGTGGACAAGAACGCTTGTATCTTTAAAAAATGTAAGCGTGATTCACACTGGTAAAATAAATCTTACAATTATAGTTAAATCCCCACTTACAAATTCACTGACATGGTTTAATAGATCCACATACCCCAGTTAATAGATAATCAGCTTCACTAGAGAAGTAGAATGACAACAGGTTCGCTGCAACTATCTAAAAAACGCGCATTAATGATTTACGAGAATAGTTAACGCGTTTGGCTAAAAGCAGCAAAGTGAGTCAAAACCCTAAGCTGGAATTAATGTTCATTGATAAAGAACGCAAAAGTTGTAGATTGGACCTCATAAAGAGATCCATTAGGCAACTGTATTGTAACGACTACAATCCAAACGCAACTAAGTTCAATGAAAACCTAATTGAGTATCATTGTTTAACACCACAGCTTGAGCAAAATTTTGCATTGGGTGATTTTTCTGTGCCGCACTCAGAGCAGAATTTAGCGACAGATTTTTGCTCGGTGCCACAATTAGGGCAGAATTTAGCGTTTGCAGGTAAGGTTTGTGCACAGCTGATACAAGCCGGGCCGGTATTTTGTAATGCTGCGTTATTACTGGGTTGCTGATCCATTAAACCCGCACTCATATTGCTCATCTGTTGGCCGATACCCATACCCACACCCATGCCAACACCTGCACCAGCAACACCTTGCCCCTCATTAGCCGCCGCTTTTTCGGCTACATCAAACATTTTTACTTTGTCATAGTCTTGTCCATATAAATCAAATTCGGCTTTTTTAGTGAGCATCTCTTTGAGTTTAATGACACTTGTATCGTCTTGTGGAATATTAATTGAGCTTAAATAAAAATTAACGATTTCAATGCCAAAGCGTTCAAATTCATCTTTGATATCATGTTCAAGTGCCTCTGAGAATTCATTTAGATGAGCACTTATTTGCAACAGAGAAATCTTATCTTTGATCACTTTATTAGAAATATAATCCTTAATCCGGGTCATCAAGTGACCACGGAAATAATCCAGTACTTGCTGTTGATCAAACTCCTGTACCGTTCCTACTAAGCTGGTCACAAACTTTTTCGAGTCTTGGATTTTAATTGCAAACTGTCCAAAGGCGCGCACGGGTAAAAAAACATTATAAACGGGTTCTAAAATTGGAATAGGCTCTCGCGTACCCCATTTCATATCCATATTGACCGCTTTATTAATGTAGTAGATCTCCGCAGTAAAAGGGGATTGGTTATCAAAAGGCAGATTAACAATATGCTCAAGTAGTGGAATATTCGCTGTTTTTAAGGTGTGCCGGCCTGGGCCGAATAGGTCTAAGGCTTGGCCATTTTTAAAAAATAGCGCTTCCTGTGCTTGGTTAACAATAACCTGTGTTCCCAACACTAAGCTGTCGTGTGGCCATCGCCATACAAAAACATCACTGGGGCCATCGTATTTGACGCGATCAATAATATTCATATCTATTCCTTATGATTTGAATTTAGGTTTTTTAAAATATGTTTGTTTTGTAAATACATTTTTTGACGAATCCGTTTAATACGCAGGTTGATATCAATTGCTAAAATATTAAATTTGGCACCAAAAGCGAGTAATAGTTTTTGCTCTTGTGCACAAACTTGACCATCTGCTAAACACATTTCAATAAGTTTATTTAACCAGTCAGAGGCATCTAAGGTTTCATCGGGAGTGAGCATCTTCAACTCTCCTGCTTCAGCAGCTTTCATAATATCGTCGAGTACCTTTTGTGGAATGCGGCGATTTTTTACAAATTGATCAAGGTATTTCTTCTCTGCAGCATCTACTTTGCCATCGGCAAATAATGCTAAAACCAAACTAGAAAGTAGCGATACGGGATCAAAAATGCGATCCGTTTTTTTATTGGGTTTGTAATCGACAGCAAACTGTTGTCCTTTAATCTTGATGATATGTTCAAGGTGCGGTAAAAAGTCTTCTAGAACCCAATCTGTCTCGCCTAAATTAAAAGGGTTACCACAGTATTCACAGCAGTCTTGGTAGTTTTTACTTTGTGGTGCGCCACAGCTAAAACAGTGTAAAGAATGTAACCCTTTTTTGAGATCGCTGCTTAAGCCTGTTTTACGAATAAGGGTTAGGTGGTGAGCATAAAACCCGCAATCACTACTGTGATTGGTGTTTAAATCTATTTTATTTGCCTGCCATTTTAGCAGCAGGTAAACCCTGTCAAAGTCTTCACCAAATTCAATATTACTGACTTCACAAAGCTCTAAATTGATATTGTCAAAACAGAATTTTTTAAGATGTTGCTGTTGAAATTGAGCAATAAAATCAGGGTGTGCGATGGATAAAATGGGGTCTGTATTTTGTGTTAACCAGGCTTTTTGTAAACGCCAAAAAATCGAACTTACTCTATCTTCAATCAGTGAAATATTAAAAGCAGGATCAACTACTTGGTAGTCCGATACCCCCGCAATTTGTCGTTTAGCATTTTGAAAACGCCATTGCATTTCACTGGTTATTTTAGCCAAGATCCAATCGTATTCACCGGATCCGACTAACGAACCACAAGATTCACACAATGCAAATTGGCTAAGGTTTAATGTATTCCCGCAATTCGGGCAATAGCCCTCAATTAAACCAGGTGTGCTGCGGGTTTGTGTTCCGGGTAAGCGTACAAAAGTCCAATACTCAGTGTGCAGGGTAAGTGCTGCGTTAGAATACATTTTATTGCTACCTGCACTTTTATCTATGATCGGATAACGGGCACTTGAGTCGAGTTTAAAGTGCAGAGTTTCAAAGTGTTTATCGGCTTCCATGCCTACCAAATCACAGGCTCTTAAATTTAGGTCTTCAATTTTACGTTGGCGCTTTCTTTGTTTTTGAATCTGAAATGCAATTTGCATTGACTCTGCTATACCATCGCTAAGAAATGCGGTTGCAGGGCGAATGTTATGGGATGAATATGCCTGTTTGATGATAAAAAATGCTTGTTCTACGCGGCTTTTAATAAGTGCTTCTGAGAAGTATTTATCGCGTTGTTTTATCTTATTATGCTGAATCTGTTGTTTTTGTTTATTCTGTTTTTGCAGTCCACGCACAATGGTATTTTTAATACGACGTTGCTTGTATCTATGCCCTTCAAATAATCCGGCGAGCATACTACTAAGTGCAATAATGAGAGTGAATAATGTAGACATGAGAATGCTAAACCTTGATATCATTAAGATAAAGTTTAGTTATATCAGATTTCAAAAAATCCTGCTTAAAACTGCTTTTGATTTTTAGCCGCAATCACATTATTGAAGCTGCTAATCGTTATTCACTTTAATCAGTGGAAATGATTAAAAGTTTGTTGTTAACAGTGAAACGAGTTTCGGCGCTTTTGGTCGTTATATCTTGCTGGTACTTCTATACAAATAACCTAAGAGCGTTATATGGCAGAAGAGTATTATTGCTTGTTTTTATTAATATAACGGTTGTTTGGTTAATTTTCTCTTGCTATCAAGCGGTCACTTCCCTTAGCGCTGTCATGCCCTCCAGGCAAACTACAACCATTACTTTTTGTTTATAGCACCGGGCGAGTGACTCTCCTCTGCTAGCAATAACGTCTATACTGAAAATGAACATGTTGAATCATAGAGGAGAGATGTTATGTCAAAGACGTTGGTATTGGTCACAAATGCAAGTACGGCTAGGGTTTTTAGCTACCAAGCGCACGAAGAGTTCAGTTTACTTAAAGAGTTTAGCCATCCCGAAAGTCGTCAGAAAGGGATTGATCTGGTCAGTGACCGTCCCGGACACAGCAATGGTAAGGGTGGGGGGCATGGCGCATTTGTCCCGCCTCGTAACCCCAAGCAGGTTGAAGTGGAACGCTTTGCCCATGAACTGGCAAGCTGGTTGGATGACGAGCGCAGGCAAAATCGTTGTGATCAGGTGATGTTGGTCGCCGATCCCGGTTTTTTAGGGGTACTCAATAAATCCCTTAATAATCAAACTACGCAGTTAGTTTTCAAATCTCTGAACAAAGATTACTCACAGGTCGTTCAACGTGATCTTCCTGAGATGTTGGGGCTTGCAGGCCCGAAGAAAAATCCGTATTTTTAGCGTTGCTCTTGTAGTGAACGTCCCTGCATAATAACGTTAAAGTTGGTGCAGTGACTGTTTTTGAATCTATAATTATAATGGCTGTTCTTATGCACTTTTGTCTGACGACAACTTATCAACAGCACCTTTATTATTTGCCGGGTAGATACTTCTGACGCAGTTTTTCCCGGCCGCTTTAGCCAAATAAACACCTTGATCGGCTACCTTAATTAACTGATCGATGTCGCGCATATTATCCTCTTTACTGGCAACACCAATGCTGATACTCCCAAGCCACGTTCCCTTTCCAATATCCACCTGCATCTTAGCCACCGTATCACACAATATTTGTGCGGCATGCATCGCGCCTACAAAGCCGGTATTTTCACAAATAACTAAAAATTCATCTCCCCCTAATCGGCAGACAATATCGTCATTGCGTAATGTTTCCTGAAGTTTCTTGGTTAATGCTGTTAATACCTGATCTCCTGCATCATGCCCATAATTATCATTCACCTGCTTAAAATGATCGGCATCGATCATTAAACATGAAAGGGGGACGTTTTGTTGCTGTGCTTTTTCCCATAGTGCAGAAAGATGCAGCATTGCATGACGACGATTAGGTAAATTAGTCAGCGCATCGGTTATAGCAAGCTGTTCAAGGTCTTTATTGGCTTTTTGCAGAGCTTGAGTACGTTGTACAACTTGCATTTCCAGGGTTTGATTTAAAAGCTGTAACTCTTTATTAGATTCTGAAACTTGTTGAAATAGATTATCTAAAGTGGTTAATAATGCTTTAGTCGCACCGTTAAGATCTATCCGCTCTGCTTCAAAGGCTTGGGCTGCGCTGCTGCCATCTTCAATTGCAGCAAGTTGTCTGGATAAATTTTGATCCATGCCCAAAATATGATTCGCTAACCAATTACTCAAAAAAGTTAATAGAAATTTTGAAGTGGAAGGATTTCCCTGGCTTAGCTGCTCGTGCATTTCTGTCACTGTCAGTAAAAAATCCCGATGAACTTGAATATGCTGAGATAAAGAGCGTGGATCGATGCCCGCTTTTTTCATCAGCGTTTCTTCTTCATCAAAATGATAAATAGCATAGGCTTGCAGCTCTTGAAAAACATGAGTTGTATCTTCTATCTGTAACTTATTTTGTGTCAGCAACCTGCCAAATTCATTTATTAACCCAACAAGGTGAAAATGTTGTTGGTCAACCGCTGCCAAACCTGTTTCAAAATATGTATCCCAACGAAATGCTTCCATCTGCCACCTGAGATCAATTTAAAAAAATATTAAACCTGATTATACCCATTCTTAGCAGTTAAAAAGAAGCATGATAGTTGTAAATATTGATGCCAAACATGACTTTATAGAATATATTTGTTTAAAATCATGTTTATGGACACCTTCTTTAATTGTGTCAATGTGCTCGATTGGTAATTCACGCGCATCTTTCGCCGAGAAAGCGCATTAAAGGCAGCCGTGGTGGTTTTATTCTCAGAAGAAAGCGGCTTTTATAAATGGTCAGTGTCACTATTGCCAGGTTAGTTGTGAACACCCCCAAAATAGCGGTTTTATTTATTGAGCAAGTAGTGAATCGTGTCTGCTATCTGCTGCGGATCATCATGACCTGCAACGAGGACCTGGTAACGGCCTTTGACAATAAAAGTCGGTACTGAGTTAATACCTAATTGTGTTGATAAACGCGCGGCAAGAGCAACTTTCTCCATTAATTGCTGGTTTTGCTGCGGGCTAAATTGCGCGGGGCTGATAAGATCCCGTGACCTGAATATCTTTTCAAGGGTGCTTTCTCTTTGCGCTGCCGGTGTGTCGTTTGCCATCTGTATTGCTGCAAACAGCTCATCCATAAGCGCCTCTCCCGGCTTGTCATTTAACTGCATTTCAACGGCATAATAGACGGTCGCTGCTGCGCGTGCAGGCTGGTTAAATGCAACGTGTATTTTAGCGATATCAGCGCCAGCCTGTTTGCTTATCTGCTCAATAAAATTTTCCATATTACGGCAGTGGCTGCAGGTTAACGAGAAAACTTCCGTGACCGGCTGCAGCGTTTTATCTACTATCTGCGTCGGCAGAGTGACGTATTGTTTACTCTCCATTGGAATAGCGGGATCACCACATGCGCTTAACAACAAAATTGAAGAAAGTGCAATCAAGGTACATTTGTTAAGAAATCTCATTTTATTCTCGCTTAATTATTTTAAACAAACTTTAACATATTGTAATAATGACAAAATATTCGATAGAAAAATGCGGTTAGTGTAGATCTTTTGTGCAGATTTTTTTCTAAAAGAGAGGGAAATAAACCCCAAGGATTGTTCAGTAACCTTATCGAGTATAGCTGTATATACTGATCAAATTTAGATTATCATGGAGGTTATGACAAAGATAATGACCACTATCTTGTGTTGTTTAAGTTGTATCTCATCAAGCCTGCTTTGCCCGCAGAGCCTATCTGATTCGATCATGCTTTTTAATACATAGCTTCATATTACTAATAACTCAGCAGGGAATAAATTAAGGGGGAGGCAGAGTGATAAATTAAGGGATTAAATTCCCGCTCAAGGGGAGGGATGGTAATATACTCCGTAAAAATTAAGCGAGAGAAAATAAGTTTTAGAAATCAAAAATGAAGGGGATAGATGATAAATGCGCATTTTATTAGTTGAAGACGATATTATGTTAGGCGAATCCATGGTGGTTTCATTAAGCCGTAACGGTTACACCGTTGATTGGCTGCAATTGGGCGCTCCGGTTGAGACAACCTTAAAAACTGAAAACTTTACGGCGATAATTTTAGATTTAACGCTGCCTGATAGTGATGGTTTAGATATCCTCAGTCGAGTCAGAAAAGCAGGGCATACATTGCCGATTTTAATTTTAACTGCGCGAGATGATATTGATGATCGTGTCAAAGGTCTTGATGGCGGGGCGGATGATTATTTGCTCAAACCCTTTGCTTTACAGGAACTGCTTGCCCGTTTACGGGTTATTGTCAGACGGATATCGGGTTATGCTGAATCAACGATTGAACTGCATGGTTTGGTTATCTCTTTGGCAAAAAATACGGTTGAGTATAATGGTGTTGCCATAAAATTAACCAATACTGAATTTAAATTGCTGACAACGTTAGTGACAAAATCGGGTCGAGTATTAAGCAAAGAATATTTACAGCAAAGTTTGTACGGCTGGGATGATATGGCCAGTGATAACGCGATTGAAGTGTACATCTATAATTTGCGTAAGAAGATTGATAATCAGTTAATTAAAAATATCAGAGGGGTTGGGTATATCATTGAAAAATAATATTCGCGCAGCAAGATCCATTCAAAAACGCTTAATAGTCTCAACGGTCAGCATTGCAACCCTGTTGATTTTGACCTCCTGGATTTTGGTCTTTGATGCAACTAAGAATGAAGTCGATGAGGTTTATGATGCACGCTTGGGGCAATCGGCTAAAATTCTGGCGCTTAGTATGCCCAGTGTGATGGCGTTGGCGCCTGATCTTCGAGATAAAGTCTATGCTGACTGGTCGAAGGTGATTAGTAATGTTGATAACGATACAATTGATTCATTTCCCAGCGCTGGGGACCCGGATGATCAAAATTTGTTTTTCCAAATTTATACCGATGGTCATATTGTCTTTAAATCTCTCGGAGCACCCGAGCCGCTCAATATGGAAGAGCTGTATTCTGGTTCCGTTAACCTAAAGCGTCAGGAGTGGCGCTATTTTAAATTAAAAATTCTCTCACGGGTCAATCCTAATTCCTATGTAGTGGTGGCTGAAAAACAGTCAGTCAGAGATGAGGTTGTCAATGAAATTGCTTTATCAACCAGTTTACCGCAACTATTATTAATTCCTATCTTGGCATTTATCCTTTTATTTTTAATTAAAAAGTTTTTACGGCCCGTTAATGAATTACGCTTAGCCGTATCGCAGTGTGATGTTAATAAATTAGAATCAATAAAAATAGCTCACCCGGCAGTTGAACTCGAACCTCTGGTAAAGCAACTCAACTACCTGCTAAGCGAATTAAACAATGCATGGGAGAGAGAACGCCGCTTTACCCGCACCGCAGCGCATGAGTTAAAAACCCCACTCGCGGTGTTAAGATTAAATATTGAAAATGCATTAGCAAGTGAGGATCAGATATCACAGGCTAATGCTCTTAACAACATCGTTAGAGGGGTTGATAGAACCGATCGGTTAATTCAACAATTGTTGATGCACTCGCGCATTGAAGCTAAACAACAAAGTCTTTTCAAAAATATAAATGTTGGCGCATTGATTCGAGAGGTTATTGCTTTACTGGCTCCATTGGCGCTAAAGCATCATCAGGATATTTCATATACGGGACCCGATGAATACATTATTCAGGGAGACAGTATGTTGATTTCTATTTTATTCAGTAATTTAATTGATAATGCGATTCGTTATTCGGGTGAAAATAGTGAGATAAAAATAATCCTAAGCGTTGATCAATCCAAACCCCATCACAATACGGTCGAAGTATTTGTTCAGGATAATGGCCCGCAAATACCGTCGGCCGTAAGAGATAAAATATTTGAAAAATTCTTCCGCGCACATAGCGAAAAAGGCGATGGAGCAGGGCTTGGAATGTCGATAGCAGCCGAGGCAGCCAAGTTGCACGGAGCTTCAATAACTTTGTTACCCTATGATAAAACGTCGCTTAATACTTTTTGTTTCAGCATGGATTGTGGTAAATAAAGGCCTCATTTTATAAACAAGGTCACACTCTTTTATTTGCAACATTATGTTAATGATATCTATTTCACTCATCAGTTAAGTCAGTCAGGCTTCGGGACTTTTTTTTATGGAGATAAACGTTTTTAAGCAACGTACTTTCTGGCTTGCCTTTTTAGGGTTAGTTGCTACTAATCTGTTTTGGGCGATCAATGCAACCTTAGCGCGAGGTTATATGGATGAGGTCGCGCCCATTGCGATCAATCTTTTTCGCTGGCTGGGCGCTTTTGTACTGCTTACACCTTTTGCACTGCGCGGCACAATAAAAAATTGGCATGTAATTCGTCCTAAGCTGCTGCCCTTGACGGGACTTGCGGTATTAAGCATTACTCTTTATAACAGCCTGCTTTATCTTTCTGCTAATTTTACCACTGCTGTAAATATAACCCTGATCAATACCTTAATACCTGTTGCGACATTATTAATTGCCTGGCGAGTCTTAGGTAATCGCCCACGGTTACTGCAACTGATAGGCATAACAGTGTCGATAATCGGTGTCCTGCTGATTCTAACCCAAGGGCAACTGCTGCGATTACTGACGCTTAGTCTAGGTCAGGGGGATTTATTGATGTTAGCCGCGGTAATATGTTGGTCATTGTTTACCGTGTTATTGAAAAAAATGTCCATGAAACTCTCGCCAATTATCCTGCTTTACGTTTTAATTATGCTGGGTTTACCCTTTTTGATTTTTGCCTACGGGATTGAAGCGCTGTTTTTTAGATTCTATTGGCCCTCTTTGTCCCACTTGGGGCTGCTCGCTTATCTGTGGGTTTTCCCTTCTATTTTTGCTTATATTTTTTGGACCAATGGGGTGCAAAAAATGGGCGCTGAAACGGCTTCATTATCGATTACATTAATGCCGCTATTTGGTGCTGTATTGGCCATTACCTTTTTAGGGGAATCAATATGTTGGTTTCATATTGTCGGCGGTATCTGCTCTCTTTTGGGCATGATTCTGGCGTTAGTCTCACCAGAAAGTCTCACCAGAAAATTTCACCGAAAAGCCGCTTCGAAGCGTTGCATCGCAAAGGTTTCGTGTGTTAAAGATTAAAGCGCATTAGCGACTGCATTTTTAATTTAATTATTGGGAATAAATTATTTTTACGGTGACATCTTCAATATTCAATTTTTAACAAATGTCGTGCTAAAATGTATCCAAAATTCAATTGCTTGATTTATTGTTGCTATTTTGTACTGATATTCACATAATTGATTTTGAGCAACATCAACATCAACATCAACATCAACACCAAACACACAAAGTTCTATGATTGACTCCGTTTATAATCAGGGACTTTATATCATTTGAGCAATGGCTCATTTTGACATTATTAGGAAAGTAAAAATGAATATAGATTTACATGCGTTTCCCGCGACTATCGATACGCTTCACTTAGGGTTAGGCATCGCAGCCGCATTATTCTTGGTTTTGTTTTTAACTAAAAAGAAACCATCCGCTAAGCAGACGACTCAGAAAAATAAGATTGAAGCGAGAGATGCATCGGTTGAACAAAGCGTTCCGGAAGTACAACCTAAAAGTGTAATATTAAAAGAATCAACGCCAGAGGCGGCACTGCAGCTTTTGACTTTACTGCAGCAGGATGCGCGTTTTATTGATTTTATCCAGGAAGATTTAAGCGCTTATTCCGATGCTGATATCGGGGCTGCTGCGCGTGTTGTCCATGAGGGCAGCAAGAAAACATTGAATACTTATTTTACCCTCGAAGCGATTCGCAGCGAAGAGGAAGAAACATCTGTCAGTATAGCTGAAGGTTTTAACGCATCGGAAGTTCGTCTTACGGGTAATGTTGTCGGCAATGCTCCCTTTAACGGCACTTTGATTCATAAAGGTTGGAGAGTGAGTGAGGTTAAGCTGCCAAAATTGGCTGCGGGACACGATGCTTCAATCGTTGCACCTGCGGAGGTGGAATTATGAGCGAAGCTATACCTAACGAAACCATACCTAACGAAACCATACCTAACGAAGCTATACCTAATGAAACACCATCCCGCTATTCCGTCGGTATCGACTTAGGCACAACCCACTGTGTTTTATCTTATATGGATCTCGTGAATATAGCGGAAGATCCTGCCACAGTGCCGGAATTGACTATTATGTCTATTCCGCAGTTAACTCAAGCGGGAACTATTGAAGAAAAAAAACAGTTACCCTCGTTTATCTACATGGCCCATGAAGCCGAGTTGAATGATGCTGATCTGGCGCTACCCTGGAATGCCCGGCCCAATGCCATTGTGGGTAGTATTGCGCGGGAATTGGGCAGTAAAACCGCCATTCGTTTAGTCTCTAGCGCAAAAAGCTGGTTATGCCACAGCGGGGTGGATCGCCACGCGGCATTTTTACCCGCCGCCAGCCCCGAAGAAGTTAAAAAAATATCACCATTAGACGCAACCTTTGAATATTTAGATCATATGCGCGCCGCTTGGGAAGATAAATTTCCCGATTTCCCGTTAGCGAAACAAGACGTGACTATCACTATTCCGGCTTCATTTGATCCCGCGGCAAGAGAGCTCACCGCAGAAGCTGCAAAACGCGTTGGTTTTGATAACCTGACCTTGTTGGAGGAGCCTCAGGCGGCGGTTTACAACTGGATCCACGCCTGTGGTGAAGCTTGGCGTGATCAGGTTCAGGTGGGTGATATTATTTTAGTGGTTGATGTTGGCGGTGGTACAACGGATTTATCATTAATTGCGGTTACCGAAGAAGAGGGCAATTTAACCCTCAATCGTATTGCTGTCGGGGAGCATATATTACTCGGCGGTGACAATATGGATTTAGCCCTGGCTTACCGGGTTAAGAAAAAATTAAGCGAACAGGGAAAAGAGTTACAGGCATGGCAAATTCAGGCCATCGGTCAAGCCTGTCGGGATGCAAAAGAGCAACTCCTACTGGATAACGATATTGACAGTGTGCCGATTACCGTGCCCAGCCGCGGCTCAAAACTACTGGGTAATACTCTGCGCACTGAGTTAACTCGAAATGAAGTGCGTGAGACCTTGTTGGAAGGTTTCTTCCCCGTTGTCGATATCAATGATCATCCTCGTGCGGTACGTCGCAGCGGCTTAACCCAAAAGGGTCTGCCCTACGCGCAAGACCCTGCTGTATCACGTCATCTGGCGGCATTTTTAAGCAGACAGGCAAGTGCCGCTGACGATCTTCTGGCGAATCCAAACGCTCAAATTAACAATGACGATTTTGCAGATCCGTTAGCTGCTAATTTTGAGCAGTCAGGCAGTGTCGATTTTATTAAACCCTCGGCAATTTTATTGAACGGTGGTGTACTGAAATCGCCGCTGTTAGCTGAGCGAACTCTGGCGATTATCAATCAGTGGCTGATCGATGCAGGCGCCGAAAAAGCGCGCTTGTTGGCCGATTCCGACCTGGATCTTGCGGTCGCCAGTGGGGCAAGTTATTACGGTTATGTTAAACGCGGCCAGGGTGTTCGCATTCGCGGCGGTTTAGCAAATACCTATTATGTCGGTATTGAAAGCTCTATGCCTGCTATTCCCGGCATGGAACCCCCATTAGAAGCCTTATGCATCGCTCCTTTTGGCATGGAGGAGGGTTCTGAAACTGCGCCGAGTAAAGCCGAATTTGGTCTGGTTGTCGGTGAGCCCGTGCGCTTTCGATTTTTTGGCTCGAATACCCGCCGTCATGATCAAGCGGGTCTGCAACTTGATCATTGGCAGGATGATGAGCTTCAGGAACTGCCTGAATTACAGGCAACCTTATCGGTAGAAGGACGCCGTGTGGGGGATGTTGTTGCGGTTCGGCTGCTGGCTAAAGTCACCGCAGTCGGCACACTTCAACTTGAAGCCGTCGCGGTTAACAGTCGCGATAATAACGGCTCCCCGGAGCGCTGGCACATTGAGCTGGATGTACGAGATTAGATGACAGTCAAATATCTTATTGGTATCGATTTAGGCACCACCAATACCGTGGTTGCCTATGCCGATATGCGCCATCCGTTAACCACGGATAACTGTTGTATTTTTGAAATCGAGCAGTTAGTTGCTCCGGGTGAAGTGGCTAAACGGCCTTTATTACCTTCCTTTCGTTATCATCCGGCCAAGGGTGAAATTAACCCGGTGGATTTACAACTGCCCTGGTCTGATATTGCCTTTGAGCCACTGGAGGGGGAGTTACCCGAGGTTGTAATCGGGGAATGGGCGAGAGAATTAGGCGCAAAGGTTGATGGCCGTCAGGTCGTCAGCGCCAAAAGTTGGCTTTCTCATCCGCAAGTTGATCGCAATGCGGATATCCTGCCCTGGGCGGGTGCGCAGGGGGTGGAAAAAGTATCTCCGCTGCTGGCATCTGCCAGTTATTTAATGCATCTGCGTCATGCCTGGAATTTTGACCATCCCGATGCGTTGATGGAAGATCAGGAAGTGGTTATTACCATTCCCGCTTCCTTTGATGAGGGAGCAAGGGCGCTCACCGTTGAGGCCGCAAGCCGCGCCGGTCTGGTTAATATTTTATTGCTTGAGGAGCCGCAGGCCGTTTGTTATGACTGGTATGCACGGCAGGGTGAAAGCGTACAAACACAACTGGCCAAAATAAAACTATTAATGGTTTGTGATGTCGGCGGTGGTACGACGGATCTCAGCCTTATTAAAGTGGCTCAAGGTAAAGATAACAGCCTGGCATTAACCCGTATCGGTGTGGGTAATCATCTTATGCTTGGCGGAGATAATGTCGATTTGGCTCTGGCACATATTGCCGAGGGGCTTATTAGTGATGGCCGATCATCACATAAAAAACTCAGTGCAGCGAGTTTATCGCAATTGATACAGCAAACCCGTAAAGCAAAAGAGTTGTTGATGGGGGAAAATGCCCCCGACAGTGCCAAGGTCACGGTATTAGGCAGCGGCGCCAAATTGATTGGCGGTGCTAAAAGCTGTGAACTTACACAGCTTGCGGTGAGAGATATTGCGCTGGATGGTTTTTTCCCGAGAATAAGTTTTGATCAGCGGCCCCTTAAAAGGCGCAGTGCGGTTGTCGAGTTCGGGCTTCCCTATGCGGCCGATCCGGCTGTGAGCAAACATATTGCCGAATTTATTGCCGATCACCAAGTCGCTTGCCAGAATGCATTGGCGATTGACCCTGCGCAACCAGGGACTCACGCGGTTCCCGATGCGGTGTTATTTAATGGCGGGGTTTTTAATAGTGAAGTACTCAGTGAGCGCACCATTGAGCAGTTAAGTGCCTGGCGCGGTAGTCCCGTAAACCGACTGGAAAATCATCATCCTCACCTGGCTGTTGCACAGGGCGCGGTGGCCTATGCAAGGGCTCGCCGCGGTGCGCAACTTAAAATTGGCGGCGGTACGGCGCGCACCTATTTTCTGGTGCTTGAGCAGCAAGATGCAGGCAAACAGGCAATTTGCATCATGCCTAAAGGCACCGAAGAAGAGCAGGAGCTTACTCTTAGTGAAAGGAAGTTTTCATTACAGCTGGGCTTGCCTGTGCAGTTTCATCTCTTTTCAACCACTGCCGACCACCTTTATAACGTCGGTGAAATTATTACCCTTGACCAACAAACGCTGGCCGAAGGGCATTTTATTTCACTGCCGCCGCTGGTGGTGGTATTAGAAAAAAATACCTTAGACTCGGTTATTGTGTCCTTGGCAACTAGGTTTACCGAAGTCGGCACGCTGAAAATAGATTGTGTGGCTGAAAACCAGCAACGTTGGCATCTTGAATTTCAAATTCGCAAACAGTTATCGCAACACAGAGCAACGGATAAAACAGCCGTACTGCCCGACGGTTTCGATCAGGTCAGAGAACAAATCGATCTGGTCTTCGGCGAGAGTAAAAAACAAGTCACTCCCAAGGTGGTTAAAAGTTTACGTGCTGATATTGAAAAACTATTGGGCAAGCGCGAACACTGGGAACTACCCCTGCTGCGTGCCTTGTTCGATCAGTTATTGGAAGGTAAAAATCACCGCCGCCGTTCTGCTGCCCATGAGCGGATTTGGTTTAATCTGGCCGGATATTGTTTACGCCCCGGTTTTGGTTATCCGATTGATGAGTGGCGTATTGAACAAATTTGGGATCTCTATCAGCAGGGGCTGCAGTTTCATCAGGAAACCCAAGTATGGATCGACTGGTGGACATTCTGGCGGCGCGCTTCAGGCGGACTCAGCGCGCTGCAGCAGATGCGGGTGTTTGAGGATATCGCCAAATTTATCGACCCGGCTGCATTAACTAATCGAAAATTAAAGGAGGAGTCGAAACAAAAAGCCTATGAAGATATGGTTAAACTGGTTGCAAGCTTAGAGCTTTTACCCGTTGAAAATAAAACCAAAATCAGCCAGTGGTTATTAACACGTTTACAAAAATCATCGGAAACCAGCAGCAGTTGGTGGGCCCTTGGCCGAATCGCCTCACGGATCCCTTTTAATGGCAGTGCTCATAATGTTATTGATAAAAAAGAGGTGCAGAGCTGGCTGCCAAAATTACTGTCGATCGACTGGAAAAAAAATCCGCAGGTAGCTTTTGCGGTGGTATTAATGTCCCGTATGAGCGGCGATCGCAGTCGCGATCTTGATGGCGATTGGTGTGCTAAAATTATCAAGCAGTTAACTCAGGTTAAAGCCGCAGAGAGTTGGGTAGAGATGGTGGCCTGCGTTAAAGAGCTCAATGAAGCAGAAACCAAGCGCGTATTTGGTGAGGGTTTACCCGCAGGATTGAAATTGATTCAGTGATAACCTCAATGATAACCTCTGTAACAACAGCGTTGCTACTCGCCAGTTACCATTAATCAGTTTGGGTCTTAAATTTTGTATTAACAGACAAAACTCAAGACCCGCTTTATGACCCTTTGAAAATCCTCTTCTATTAATAAATTCTCCTCTTTCTTGTTTATGCCTTCCTTCGCCCGTTAATGGTTTCTAGCGATTTGTGACCATTTATTGTTGCTGTTTTTGTTTTTGAAATCCTTATTTTTAATGATTATTTTATTGAAAATATCACCGCTGTTCAGTGCGTTTTATAAGCGCACAAAAATATATTTTTGTGGTTGAGTGCTATACTTTTGACAAAAACAAGAGGATTAAATTATCCATGATACAAACAGGTTTATTTACTAACAATCACTAATATTATTCTTAATAAACTTAATTTGGAGAAGGAACATGAGTTATAAACATGTATTGGTTGCCATTGATTTGACTGAAACTAGCGATATAGTAATAAGCAAAGCTGTATCATTAGCTAAAAATTTAGATGCAAAACTTTCCTTTATCTCGGTTGATGTTTCACATCCCGATAAAGATCGGGATTACGATCCGCTTGAGCTTAAATTAATTGAGCAAAAACGCCAAGAATTAGCCGCTAAGCTCAAGGAACTTGCAAATCTAACCGATTATCCCATCGCTAATACCCTGGTGGTAGGGGGTGACGTGGAAGAAACTTTGATGCAGGAAATGACCAAGATTCAGGCCGATTTATTAGTGTGCGGGCATCACCACGGTTTTTGGAACCGTTGGTGGTCTTCTGCGCGTAAATTGGTCAATATCACCATCGTTGATTTATTACTTATTCATCTTTAAATTCATCCAAAGTGGCCAATAAATATTGGCCACTTAATTTGATGGGCTTTGTAAAAATTCACTTGCAGCTTTTCCCCTGTTGAATTCCTTTATAACGGATAAAAATATTAAACCAACGCTAAGGTTAGTCTCTGGTAATGCCTTAATATTTAGATCCTCATTGAACTTCAGATAATGCTTTAAAAGAGACTCAATTTACATTGCCAAGGTAAAGTTAGTTGTTTATATTATTGCTGTTATCTACTTTTAGAGGTTAAACATTTTGCCACATAAATCCCCGTCTGTTTTTGCTACCTTACTCGGTTATGCGCCAGGTGGTGTTGCCGCTTATTCCTCTGATTATGATACTGCCAGTGATATTGAATACCCCAAACGCAGTGCTTTTCGCAGTTATTTGGATGGTATTTATATGGGCTACAAATGGCAATGTGTTGAATTTGCGCGACGCTGGATGTATATCAATAGGGGCACTATTTTTGATGACGTGGCCATGGCCTATGAGATATTCGATTTACGCTCGGTGAGAAACATTGCCAATAACAGCAGGCTGCCTTTGCAGGCATTTTGTAACGGCAGTAAGAACTTGCCGCAACCGGGCAGTTTATTAATTTGGGAGCAGGGTGGAGAGTTTGCTGAAACCGGGCATGTTGCTATTATTACTGAGGTTTTTCCCGATAAATTACGTATTGCCGAACAAAATTTAGATCACCAAATCTGGCCTGAGGGGCGCTCTTTTAGTCGCGAACTTCCCGCGACGACCACCGAAGAAGGTGAGTATTGGTTAAAATGCTCTTTTAATGATGCCACTATTTTAGGTTGGATGACACAAACCGAGGATGACCGTGATGCCGAGCCGAGCCCTGAAAGCAATAAGCAGTTATTTAACTTAATCAGTCGCCGGGCAAAAGTGCAGGTTAAAACACAAAAATCCTGGCTTAATGTTGCCAACGAGGATGAGGCCGCTTATGTGCAGGCAATGCACGGACATAAGCTAAGCGCAGTCACAGCGGATCAATATCGTTATTATGTTTTGTCGGAAACGGCGCATTATGCATTACAACGTGCTGCCAATGAACTGCATGGTTTGTTTATGCACGCCACCGATTATGTCTTGGAAAACCCAAGCTTATTAAATAAATTTAACCTGCCCGCATCGATTTTACCGAAAATACGCCAGTCCTGGGATAACCGTTTAAACGAACTTATTACCAGTCGTTTTGATTTTGCCATGACTCCGCAGGGGTTAAAGGTCTATGAGTATAATTGTGATTCGGCTTCCTGTTATATGGAAAGTGCCAAAATTCAGGGTAAATGGGCGCGCCATTATGGCGTCCATGAAGGTCAGGACAGCGGTAAAGATCTTTTTAATCATCTGGTTAATGCATGGCGTAAAAGTCAGGCGAAAGGGCGGGTGCATATTTTGCACGATAACGATCCGGAAGAAAAATACCATGCGTTATTCATACAACAAACATTAAAATCGGCAGATATCGAAAGTACACTAATCTGCGGTATTAGCAGTCTGCGCTGGGATAGCCTGGGTAATATTTTAGATGCTCAGGGACAGGTCATTCACTGGGTGTGGAAAACCTGGTCCTGGGAAACTGCTCTGGATCAAATACGCATACAATCTGAAGCAGATGAGGCAGTTGCAGACAAATATCGACCTTTGTGGCAACGCGGTCAAGCCCCGCGTCTGGCAGATGTCCTACTGCACAAGAACATTATGATTTTTGAGCCGTTGTGGACCCTTATTCCAAGTAACAAAGCGATTCTTCCGGTGCTCTGGTCATTATTTCCAAATCACCCTTTATTATTACATAGTGATTTTGTTTTAAATGCGGAGTTACAGGCGAGCGGTTATGTCAGCAAACCAATCGTTGGGCGTTGCGGAGCCAATATACAGATGGTCGATGATAGTGATACTGTCCTTGAGGAGACCGGGGGGCAATTTGCGGCACAGGAGCAAATATACCAGGCATTATTTCCACTGCCGCTGGTCGATGGTTATTATGTGCAGGTGTGCGCCTTTACGGCGGCGGGTAAATATGCCGGCAGTTGTCTGCGTGTTGACTCATCGATGATCATCAGTAAAGACAGTGATTGTATGGCGTTACGTTTTGTAAATGATGAACATCTTATAAATCAATAGCAGACCCATTATGGGTTGCGACAATCCCGTTTGTTCCTCTTATTGTCATGATCCGCAGGGCAATGAGAGAGATTTTTCGTTTGCCTGATAGAAAAATCGTGACGGGAGTGACTTTTACGATAGAAGCTTGTAATTATTCGCTGATGAGTTTAGTTTACGTCATTTTTAATCATGACTCGCTAGGAAACAATTTTGATTTACCAATTTAAAACTGTCAATCGTATTTTTTACGCCACGCCGAGTGCACTTGCCGGGTTGGCGCTGGGTATTGCCAGCTTAGGACTCTGCCTGGAAAATATAACCCTGTTAAATGGTATTGCACAACCCTTTGCAGCGCTGCTTGCCAGCTGTTTATTGTTTCCTCTTTTTTGTAAATTTTTATTTAACCCCGAGCTTTTAAAACAAGATTTACAGCATCCTGTCAGAGCCGGTCTGTCACCTATTATTGCCATGGCAACCATGGTGATAGCGAATAATATATCTATTGATTACATGCAATTAGGTCAGTGGATCTGCGCAGTCGCGCTTATATTCCATTTTGGTCTGTTAGTTTTTTTTATTTACTACCGTATTAAAAATTTCCAGTTTTCACAGATATCACCAAGTTGGTTTATTCCTCCAATCGGCCCGGTACTTGCGGTTTTGATGTTTCCGGGTGGTTTACATCCCTTTCTAGCAAAGTGGCTAGTCTATTTTGCATTAGTTGCGTACCTAGTACTCTTACCTGTTGTACTTTACCGTTTGCTCTTTTGTGTGATGTCGAGTGATAACGAAAAACCCATCGTGGTGATCCTCGCTACACCGGCCAGTTTATTGCTACTGGGATATTTGTCGACCACAATACAACCAAATTATGTGCTGTTCTGCTTGCTTGTTGGGGTTTCAATACTGATGACCGGCATTGCTTACCTGGCTTTGATTAAGTTATTACGTTTGCCTTTTACACCTGCCTACGCGGCATTCACTTTCCCATTAGTTGTTGGGGCTGTGGCATTATTTGAAGTAACGCATTTTTTATCGGAGCATGAGGTTAATCCGCAAGTTGTCAATCTCAGCGAAACATTGGCTTATGGAGAGTTAAGCATTGCAACCCTGATGATTATTTATGTAAGCTGCCGATATTTGTTACATTTTTCCAGTCGGAAAAAATATTCATAAGGTGATTCTTTTATGTCACGCTCTCGAATACCGAGTACACAGAAACAGCCAATATAAGAGCAACCATTATTTTGTTTAATCATCACTGTCGACTTAAGTCTAAAATTTCCGTAGTCGACGGTGAATCATTTTTGCCGGTAAATATAATCATTTACAATCAGCGCTTTAATTTTATGTTAATAAGGATTTTATCATGGCCTATCTGCTCGCAGTGACCCTATTATGGGCTTTTTCGTTTAGTTTAATTGGTGTTTATTTAGCTGGACAAGTGGATCCATGGTTTTCTGTATTGTTGCGTATCCTGCTTGCGACTTTAGTGTTTTTACCTTTTTTGCAGCCCCGTAAAATTGCTTTTTCAATGGTACTTAAACTGATGGCCATTGGCGCTATTCAACTCGGCTTAATGTATGTTTTTTATTATCAATCGTTCCTCTATTTAACGGTCGCAGAAGTGTTGCTGTTTACGGTGATGACGCCGATTTATGTGACCTTGATCAATGATGCCTTTGACCGCCATTTTAACCGTCATTTTATGTTATCCGCCGTTATTGCCACGGCTGGCGCGGTTGCGATTCGTTATAATCACATTGACAGTAATTTTTTACTGGGATTTTTGCTGGTACAGGCGGCGAATCTTTGTTTTGCTACGGGGCAGGTGAGTTATAAACGTTTGTTGGCCAGCCATGAGCTTGAGCAAAAAACTATTTTTGGATGGTTTTTTATTGGCGCGTTACTGGTGGCAAGTATCTGTTATTTGATTTTTGGAGACAGCGAAAAATTACCAAGCACCCCTTTACAATGGGGAATACTTATCTATCTTGGCACTATTGCCTCGGGTTTGGGGTATTTTGCATGGAATAAAGGCGCAACCTTAGTTAATGTCGGCGTGCTGGCGGTGATGAATAATTTGCTTATTCCAGCGGGTATTTTGGTCAATGTGCTTATTTGGAATCGTGATGCGGATATTTTTAGATTAAGTATTGGCGGGGCAGTTATTTTATCTGCTTTATTAGTTAATCAGTGGTTAAGTAAAAGGGCTAAGTTAGCAACTCCTGCATAACACTGTGTTTCAGTCTTAGTTTTGCTTTGATTGATAAACATTCTGTTCTTCACTGCATGTTTAAGAGCGTTTGCTGGGTGCTTGTACATAACACAAGCACCCAGCAAACTGAAAAAAAGCGTTGTATCACTGTTTGATAATATCCGTGGCTGATAGTGATAAAAACGGTGGTGATTTGCCACCCAAAAAACTATCATAGCCACCGTTATTGCATTTTTTTACGTTCTAATACAGTGACTAATGTGATAAATTGCTTTGATGACAGGCTAACCGACTGTTACGGGATTAATTTAAATGGCTTAATTCAAAGGATGATTTTAATGTGATGTTGTTATGCTTTTATTGGTGTTTTTGGCGAGCTTTATGATGTTCCATAACCTACCGGGGAAACGGTTTATCTCTTTTGAATATGCGCTAACGCATTGTTTGATAATATTGCCTTGTTATAAAATGAATTTTTTGTGCATGCAGGTGCACATATTTTATTTTACTAAGTATATAAACTTGTAAACTGTCAGTCGGAAATTAAATGAATCTTAAACCACACCATCAAATTGTATTGATATATCTGACCGTCGGCATTTTGTGGATATCTTTATCTGATTTTGCCGTATCGTTATTATTCCGAGATAGTAACAATATTATTTTGGCGCAGAATATTAAGGGATGGGGTTTTATTATCGTTACCGCGATACTTTTATTTTTTATTTCCAGAAAAAAGATTAATACGGTAACAGAATTAAACGCTAAATTATTTAAAAATCAAGAACAAATGATGAATGGCTGGGTTAGCCTTATTGATCTGCGTCATAGAGAAACAAAAGATCATACTGTCCGGGTGACCCATATGGCCCTTAAGCTGGCAAAACTATTTGGCATTACCGATCTCAGCGAACTTAATCACATCAAGTGGGGAGCCATGCTTCATGATATAGGCAAAATTAGCATGCGTGATGAAATTTTAACTAAGCCGGGCAAACTAGACTCAACGGAGTGGGAGGAAATGAAAACACACCCGCAAATAGCTAATGATATTTTATCCGGGATTGAATATCTTATTCCCTGTCGAGACATTCCCTATTCGCACCATGAAAAATGGGATGGCAGTGGTTATCCTCAAGGTCTAAAAGGCGATGCAATACCAGTAACCGCCAGACTTTTCGCCGTGATTGACGTATGGGATGCCCTTATCCATTCTCGAGTCTATAAATCAGCATGGCCGGAAGAAAAAGTGCTGGAGCACATAAAAGAGCAGTCGGGGGTGCATTTTGATCCGGATATAGTTACATTATTTATCGATAACTATAGTGAAATAAAAAAAAGCGCCGTACATGTTCATATTCTGCCGGCAAATAAGACCATTGCCACGGATACATGCCACATTGTCAATTCAATGGCGCGATGAAAAGCCTTTGTGATGTAAAAAAGGCAAGTATAGCTGTTTGAACTTATTTTCAAATCAATGGCTGTCATTGTTAGGTGTGTATTAGTTCATTTAATTAATCTTTTGTGTCATCAATAGAATGGTAAATAAATAGAATGGTAAAAAATAATGAAGAGGTCTCACTTGAAACCGCCGGATATTAAAGGGCATTACCATTTTTTTTTAAAAACCTGTATTTTATCTGTTAAAACCATGCTGGTGGTTTTCTTCTTGTGTTTTTTTGTGACCCCTCTCTATGCTCAGGATATAAAAATATTAACCTGGGAGGACTACCTCTCGGAATCGGTTATTAAGGCCTTTACAAAAGAAACCGGGCATACCGTTAAGCTCTATTATTATGATAGCGGGCCTGAACTTCATGCTATGTTAAGCAAGGGGCAGGGCAGTCAATTTGATCTGGTGCTGATGGATGATGCAGTAACAGGCCACTACGGAAAAGAAGGATTATTTCAATCTCTAACGTCTATCCCCATCGCTAACCTGCAATATAATAGCCTGCAATCTCAACAGACTTGCGGCCAATATGGTATCCCCTACGCACAAGGCACAATGGGTATTATTTATCGCAGCTCAATATCTAAAACAGTCATTGATTCCTGGACTGATCTTTTAACCCCTCCTAAGGAGCATGTGGGGACAACAATGATGTTTAAGGATGACATTGATACTATTGCCATTGCGCTTCTTGCTCAGGGATCAGATCCCTTCTCATTAGACCAAGACGAATTAAAATCGGCTTATTTATTATTGAAAGCACAAACAAAATATCTGCTGCGCTATGGTTATCCTGTCAGCTATGTTTTACGGCAGGGAAAATCATCGCAACTCACTCTTGCATCAAGCTATTCAGATGATTTAAAGTCTATAAAAAGAGCTTCCGGGCAAGATGATTGGAAATATATTGTTCCCAAAGAGGGGACTTTGTTTTATGTGGATTGTTTTACGGCACCTTCCGGGGTTGTTGTCAAAGAGGGGACGAAAGCATTGCTGGGGTTTATTAATGATCCGGTTATGGCGTATAAAAACGCGCAGGATATCGGGTTTTATACCACTAACCAAGCCGCTCTGTTACTCTCAAGTGATGAGTATAAAAATAACAAGGAAATTTCAACCAGTGCAGAGATCCTAAAGCGTAGTTATAAATATAAACGCCTTCCTGAAAGCGATGTTATTATCCGTAACAAAATGCTCTCATTATTACAGACTCAAGAGTAGCCGCATCATGAAGCTTAGAAGAAAAATAAGGTATATTATATTGCCGGTGATAATGGTTGTTTCTGCCATGGTTTCTTCACTTTATTATGATCTTTATAAAAAGCAAATTATAGATACTAAAATAATACAGCTTAACGGACGTATTGAAAATCTATTATTACGATCCGAATACGAGCTTAATTATGTTAAAAGCTATCTAAGACAAAAAATTGAGAGTAAAGAGGCGTCTCTTATTTTTAATGCTAAACAAAGTGGCAATAATCTGCCTGCTCCGGACGTCACAGAGTTTCTTAATCTATTTGTGAATCAAAAAAACAGTGCCAATGACAACAGTCCTGTGATTAATGATCTTATTGTTTTTGACGCTAATCAGCAAATGATTGTTCATATCAATACCCTTGATCCCTTTGCTGTGCCAATTTTAAAAATAACAACCAAAGAAATCATGGAGCAAACGGGGGAGCAAGGTGCTCCGAATAAGATTTCTCAATATCATTTTTTTCTTGACAGCCCCTATCTTAATCAAATCCCCTCTTTATATATTCTTCAGGCTTTTTCGCACTATCAATTGTACTCCAAATCATTTTATGACAGTAATGATGATATCTATGTGGCGCAAGCGAAACTGGATAGTAATTTCTTTAAGAAAGAGATTAAGGCGCTTGTTGAGCAACATCATGGTTATCTTAACTACCAGTTTATAGATAAAAAAAGTAGCGTGGATAAACTTTCCTTTAGCAGCACCCCATTTCAAATAAATGAGAATGGTTCATACCAAGGCAGCTTTAAAAGCGCATTATTTGATATTATATTAACATTGAATAAAAACTATTTTGCAGAGCAGTTAAATAATATCCTGATTAAATTTTTACTCCTAAACCTGATTCTTATTACATTAAGTTATTGGCTGCTAATTTGGTTAATTGACCAACAAATTATACTGCCTATCACCAAACTGGCTAAAAGTGTCAAGGCAGTTGAAGCTTCACTTGTTGTTGAGCTTACCCCCTTAACCTCTAAGGATGAAGTCGCTGATTTAAACGAAAGTTATATGTCACTCATTCATAAAATAAATGACCAGGCAAACAATGACTCACTGACGGGGCTTGCAAACAGAGGCAGCTTTAACGAAAAATTAGCATCGGTCCAAAATGTCAGACAAAAAAATCAAACTTACGTAGCGCTTTTTTTTATTGATTTGGATAATTTTAAATATGTAAATGATAATTTTGGCCACGATACAGGGGATCGTCTGCTGATCGCTTTTAGTCAAAGATTAAAAAAGACGTTAAGAGTGGAAGATAAGTTTATTTCAGGAGATATGATTAATAGTATTGCCCGGCTTGGTGGAGACGAGTTTGTTATCTTAATGAATGGCTTACCCTCGATAGAAGCAATAGAGAGTATCGGCAAACGTATTAGCAATATATTTTACGACGGCTTTAGTCTTGGAGAAGACAAATTTGATGTGCACGCCAGTATCGGCATTGCTTATTCAAATGACCTTAAAAAGAATGGAGAGACCCTATTAACCCAAGCCGATGACGCCATGTATCTAGCCAAAAGAGCAGGGAAAAATAACTATAAGCTTTTTTCTGACGAAATTAAAGAGAAAATGCTTTTTGAAAAAAACATCGAAATTGAGTTAATAAATGCCTACAGTGATGACCAGTTTAGTTTGGTTTTTATGCCTTGCTACAGTGCTGAAACACTCGCACTAAAGGGATATGAAGTATTATTACGCTGCCCAATTCTAAAGGATGCCGGTATCGGACCCGATATTTTTATCCCGATTGCAGAGAATTCGGACATTATTTTAGCGATTGATTTATGGGTTGCTGAAGAAACCGTCAACAGACTTGCAGAGGTCATCCAAAAAAATGGATTTACAGGTTTCTTTTCGTTCAACGTTTCATCTAAATCATTAAGAAATGATAAGTTTTATACTATTCTGAAAAAGATCCTCGCTAGCAGTGACATAAATCCTAAGCAGCTGGAGCTGGAAATAACAGAAACCTGCTTGATGCCAGATGATCATCAGGCGGTTGCCAGCCTCAACCAACTCAAATCATTAGGTATACGGATTGCCATTGATGACTTTGGTACCGGATATACCTCATTTGGACAAATACTTAATTATCCTTTAGATACCTTGAAAATTGATCGATCATTTGTGACTAATTTGCGCATCACTCCTGCGGGTAAAAAGCCCACTTTGGATATCATTTTTGAGCTTGCAAAAGCGTATCAACTTAATGTGATTGTAGAAGGTGTTGAAATGCAAGCTGATTTCGAGCATGTTAAAACGCTGGGTTGTGATATCGTGCAGGGTTTCTACTTTTCCAAACCGCGAACATGGACAGAGGTGCTGAAGCAGTGCGGGCAATTGCATCAGCTAGTTAAAAAACGCGGTCAACATAAGAAAATCGCATGCTATGGTTAATTCTGCAGTAAAAATACCCTTTTGTTGTTGTGCTGATTCAACTGCAAACATTTCAGTTCTTTTGCTAGAAGACAAATTAAATACTGAGAAAGTATTATATAGGGCAAAATAAGGGAATAAATAAAGCTTAACGCTACACTATAAAAACTGATCAAAATTAAAAAGGGTTTTTATGCCGTTAGTCACGTCTGTAAACAGCCATGCGATTGCTGTGATGCTTTTGACCCTTTTAGCGCTCTTTCTGTTCAGCAGAGAGAAAATTCCTTTAGAAACTTCCAGTCTTTTTATTATTGTGGCTTTGACGGTTGGTTTTACCATTTTCCCCTATCAGTATCAAAATACTCCCATTCACGCCTTGGATTTTTTTTCCGGGTTCGGGCACGAGGCATTAATCGCTGTTTGTGCGCTGATGGTTGCAGGGCAAGGATTAGTGCGGACCGGCGCTTTAGAGCCCGTTGGCCGGTTATTGTCCAGATTATGGAGTGTTTATCCAAAATTTTCCCTTCTGCTTACCCTGATTCTAGGGGCAACCTTAAGTGCTTTTGTCAACAATGTTCCCATTGTTATTTTGCTCCTGCCTATTTTAACAACCGTTTCGATACGTACAAAAACCTCTGCTGCAAAAGTATTGATGCCGATGGGCTTTGCCACACTAATAGGCGGAATGAGCACCACGATTGGCACATCTACCAATCTATTGGTTGTTTCAGTGGCTGTTGATATGGGGTTGAAAAGTTTTGCCATGTTTGATTTTTTCTTACCGGTCGCTGTTGCCGGGGCTGTCGCTATTGTCTATTTATGGTTAGTGGTTCCCTATTTTATTAAACAGCGGGAACCGCCTTTTTCCGATACTTCACCGAGAATATTTACTGCAAAACTGTTGATTCCTGCTGATTCTGTTTCTGAAAATCAAGCGCTGGAACAATTGATCGCTAAAACAGACGACATGATGAGGGTCTTAAGAATCCACCGAAACAGTAACGATATTTATTTATTACCGCATTCAAAAACCATTATAAAAGCTGACGATATGTTAGTTGTCGAGGATACGCCTGAAAACTTAAAGAGTTTTGAAACCATATTGGGCGCAGTTTTATATACTAGTTTAGGTGCAGTGGATGAAGCGCACCCGTTGATGGAAAAAGATCAGCAAATCGCTGAGGTTATTATTTCTCAGGGTTCACGATTAAACAATACAACACTTTCGCAAACACGCTTTTTAGAAAGGCATAACCTTGTCGCTCTGGCACTGCATCGGCCCGGAAAAAAAACCGAAACCCTTTTTAAGGGGATGGCAGATATTTATTTAAAAGTGGGTGATGTGTTACTGATACAAGGCAAAAGTGAGCATATCGTTGAATTGAAAAAAAACAGAGAATTATTAGTGTTAGATGCAACGTCGGATTTAACACATTCAAAGCAGGCTCCTTGGGCATTTTTGATTATGTTTTCGATTATTGCGCTTTCTGCATTGGGTATTTTACCAATAGCAATCAGTGCCACCTTAGGCGTGTTTTTGATGTTTGTGAGCAGCTGTATTAACTGGAAAGATGCTGCAAATGCACTCAATACCCAAGTTATCTTATTAGTGGTAGCTTCCTTGGCTTTAGGCCAGGCTTTACTGAAAACCGGCGCAGCTTCCTATTTAGCACATCTTTTTATATCAGCAACCCAAGGCAGCTCAACGATTTTTATGTTAAGTGGTTTGATGTTACTGATGGCAATCATGACCAATATAGTCTCGAACAATGCCGCAGCGGTAATCGGAACACCGATTGCGGTAGGCATTGCACAGCAGTTAAATTTACCTGCAGAACCTTTTGTATTAGCAGTTCTTTTTGGTGCAAATATGAGCTACGCCACACCCATGGCTTATAAAACAAATCTTTTAGTCATGACCGCGGGTGGATATACTTTTAATGACTTCTTAAAAATAGGGATCCCATTGATCATCATTATGTGGGTTGTGTTAAGTTGGACATTAACCATCATCTATAGTTTATAGTTGAATAGCATTGTGTGTTTAAAACGCAGTGCTCAATTTCACAAACCAGGCAAAGGCAGAGGGAGGCAGTGTGAACATTAAAGCAGTACTTTTTGATATGGATGGTCTGATATTTGATACGGAAGGCGTGTGCAAAAAAAGTTGGCAGCATGCCGCCCGCGAGCAGGGTCTGGATCTGAGTGATGCATTTTATCAACATTTTATTGGTGTGCAGGATATTGACTGTGAATCTCTGCTGGAGGTGGAATTTGCTGAAAAGCTCAATATGGCACGTTTCAAGCGGGTGCGGGATTTGCTGTTAGCAGTCGAAAGAGAGAAGGACAGTGCGTATAAAAGCGGCTTTGAAGCCTTATTTTTTGAGCTTATAAACAGAGGTTTTAAATGTGCCCTGGTTACCTCATCTGCCTTGCCGCTTGTTCAGCATCACTTTAGCGGCTGTGATTATTTATCGCTGTTTGATGCGCTTATTACCTCTGAACAGGTGAAAAATGGAAAACCGGCTGCGGATTGTTACCTCATGGCCTGCGCGCAACTGCATCTTTCACCCGCAGAGTGTCTGGTACTGGAAGACTCCAATAATGGTATGCGCTCAGCGATTGGGGCGGGCTGCCATGCTATTATGATTCCGGATTTGCAACAGCCGGATAGAGATGTTGCACAGCAAGCAACCGCCGTGCTAAGTAATTTGCTTGAGGTTAGGCAGTTTCTCTAGATGCGCTCTGTGGCTCTGCTCTAAGCCGCAAATGAATGAAAATTGTATCGGTCACATCAACAGAAAGCGCAATGAATCAGCATGCCGGGAATCATAAAGGGAGGGGGCTAACGGTTATGGATAATTAGCCCTGAAAAAGTAAGCAGTTATTTTTTAGGTAAATGTTGTTTTGCTTTTTCATATAATTCTTTTATTTTATTAATAGAGGAATTTACCCCTTTTTCCAATTCATGCTCAGTATTTTCGGCAGAAGATTTCAGTTTTTCTAATTTTCTGCGCGTATGTAGAAGCTCGTTATCAAGGTTTTTTAAATACGGCTCTAATTTGGTCTGTATTTCTTTCCCGGCTAAATCCATCTGTATTCTGGCTTCATCTGCTTTACTTTGTAATTCTGCCAATTCTGTTTTTAATTTTGTTAACATTGATTGTTTACCCATGATGAATCCCTTTTAGTGAGTATTTATATACCTTAGTGACAATCTAACTAAACATACTTTGATAGAGCTTATATCTGCTATCAATGAAAAGTATAGGGAAAGGCATTTTTTTTGCCACAGATAACAGTTCAAAATACAGCGAATTAGGATAGTTGCAGCACTGAATTTTATCGCTATTAGTGATATCTATGTGGTTTATGCTGAACCCTTAGTGATGGGATCTGAAGCCGCTTAGGCAACAATATTGAGCTAACTCAATGTTGTTGCCTAAGCGCGAAAAATAGCTGTATGTATGATTAAATATTGATAAACCGTAGCTGAGCTTTTTTGACCGTTTTTGTTTGAGATACTGGCCTAAGTCAGTTTGCTACGTCTTTTCTCCGTGAGAGATAGCACAATGAAAATAGATGAATCATTTTTTAAATTTTATTGTCACTCTCTTTGTGCCCGACTTCGCACTTTTGCACTATTTGTCTGCTAATATTTTCCCGTGATATTATTATCTTTATTACTATTGCCCAGTTTGAGATGCATACCATCATAAAAAACTTTGTATGAATTCACCTTTAAACTGTGTCGATTTGGAATGATAAACAGGATATTTACCTGCGAAATAGGGGCACAGGAAAGCGTGCATTAGCAGGCTGTGAAGAGCATGTAAATGAAACAGAGCCTTTCCCAAAGTTTTGTATGTGCATTTAGGCGATTGTTGTTGAACTATCTAAGAAACCAATAGTCCAATAGTTTCAATGTACTACGTCTTATGCATTTATTTTGGCTTTTTCGGGCTTAAGCAAATAATCCAGCGACTATTGTGGACTTAATGGTCGAATCTTTATTATTTATTTTGGTCGATATGACCTCAGTTAATAGGCTAGTATATCTTGATTTTTACACGTAGAGTTTTTACTCTGCTTCATGTTAGACTCGATTTTAGATTTTATTTTCAATAACTAAAAAGGTGGTATCAGAATGGCTGTTTCTCTACAAAAAGGCGGAAATGTTTCACTAGAAAAAGTTGCTCCAGGTATGTCCAAATGTTTACTCGGTTTAGGCTGGGATGCAAGAAGTACTGACGGAACTGATTTTGACTTAGATGCATCCGGTTTTATGGTTAATGCTGAAGGTAAAGTACTTTCAGACAAAGGTTTTATTTTTTACGGTAACTTAGTTTCTGAGTGTGGTTCCGTTGAACATACTGGAGATAACTTAACCGGCGAAGGCGAAGGTGATGACGAAGCAATTAAAATTGATTTAAGCAAAGTCCCTGCTGATGTGATGAAAATTATTATTGGTGTGACGATTCACGAAGCTGAATCACGCAAACAAAATTTTGGTCAAGTTTCTAATGCTTTCATTCGCGTGGTAAATGCTGAAAACAAAGACGAAGTTGCCCGTTACGACTTATCTGAAGACTATTCTACTGAAACTGCACTGCTTTTCGGTGAATTGTACCGCCACAATGGTGCATGGAAATTTAAAGCAGTCGGTCAGGGTTTTGCCGGTGGCTTAAAAGCGATGGCGCAACAATTTAATGTTAATGTTTAATATTAAATAGAGTTAGCCGACCAATATTTATTCGGGGGAGCATCTGTTCCCCCTTTTTTTTGCATGTCCATATTAAGGAAATAACGATGGCAATTTCATTACAGAAAGGGCAAAAAATCAGCCTTGAAAAAAGCAATGGTTCGAACTTAGAACAAATTTGTGTTGGTGTGAACTGGGGCGCTATTGAAAAGAAAGGATTATTTGGCGGCAAAAAAAAGGTTGCCGTTGACCTGGATGCAAGTTGTATTGTTTTTGATGCTAATAATGAAGTCATAGACACTGTCTATTTCGGTAAATTGGCAACCCAAGGAATCAAACACTCCGGTGATGATAGAACAGGCGATCTAGATGGTGATGACGGATTGGACAATGAAATAATCACACTAAATTTAAATGGCCTAGACAGCAAAGCTCATCAAATAGTCTTTGTTTTAAACTCTTACAGTGGTCATGATTTTAAAACCATTCCTTTTGCTTCTATCCGTTTGTATGAAGGTACTCCAACTCGTGTAAACAATGTTTATGCAACCTATGATGTTACCAATGACCCGCAATTTTCAGGCGCGCTTTCAATGGTATTGGGTAAATTCTATTTACATAATAAAAATTGGAAATTTTCTGCTATTGGTGAACCGACTAAAGACAGTAAATTGCCTGGCATGATAGAGACAGTCAAAAGACATTACTTATAATTTTCTTTGCATATAACCAGTCTTAATATCAATGATGTAACCTGACGCTGTTTTTTGTGATCAATAAGTTATCCACTTTTCTCTTTACATTTAATGACGCTAAACTATCATGGGACATAAAATGGCATTCTTTTTGCGAAAGGCGATAGCGTCTGTTTAAAAAAGAGTGCTTCCATGCGCATTGTCTGAGGATTATTCTTCATAAACCGTCTTAATTTTTGGCGAATTATTCCGTCATAAAGGAGAGTAGAAATTTAAAGTAATGGGCCGGGTTACTCAGGTGAGCTACATGAAATGGCTGTCACCTATTGAATTAATATTACATAACATTTTTTATGTTATGTAAAACGTACTGAATATAATTAGAGAGTTGAAATGAACACAATGGAAAACGTATGGCCCTTTTTATTAATTATTTTTTCATGTTATTTATTAAAATACGCATGTGATACTTTTGAGCAAAGCGCCTCTTATTTAGGGAGGAAATTCCCACCCGGCGTGAAGGGTGCAACCGTCAATGCAGTCGGATCAAGTATGCCTGAAATGTGCGTAGTGATTGCAACTTTGTTCTGGTTTGGCGACCCGTCATTAGTGATGGTGGCATTAGGTGTGACAGCGGGATCTGCAATATTTAACGGCTGTGTTATACCGGCGCTTTCTATTATTATGGCAAAAGATGAGGACGGCACCGCCGTTAAATCTATTAAATTAACCAAACGAGTATTAATAAGAGACGTATTTTGGGTGTTAACGGCAGAATTTGCATTGATCATCTTTCTCGGGTTTAATCATTTTTCTTTATGGATGGCTGTCGTATTAAACATCATCTATTTATTTTACGCCGTTCACTTATATATTGATTCAAAACGTGAGCAGGAAGGTGATGACGAAGAACAATATGAGTATGAAGAAATTAATGATCGCGGCGTATTTTTAAATTTAATTACATTTAACTTCAATACATTATTTTTCTCAAACAGACCCTTTACATTAGTATCGTCTCTGGTTGTTTTAATTTTAGCTATTGCTATTATTTCCGGCTCTTCGTATCTGTTAGTTGAAGGTGTCTTAGGCAGCGCATCGGTGCTCGGCGTACCTGAATTTTTTGCCGGATTAATATTTGGATCTGCGGCATCTTCTGTTCCTGATTTAATGTTGTCACTCAAAGACGCGCAAAAAGGAGAATATGAAGATGCGGTTGCTAATCCGCTAGCATCAAATACCTTTGATACAACTATCGCTTTTGCATTACCTTTGCTGGTTTGGTTCCTCATTAATGGTATTGACTCATTACCTTTGGTTCAAGATGATAGTTTAACCTTGTTACGCTGGTCTATTGTTGGTATTACCGGGGGCGTTGCAGCAAGCTTGATTTTTAACTACAAAAAAGTAACTAAAAATGTTGCTTACTTTCTGTTAACCATGTTTGTTGTTTGGGCTGGTGTTATGTATGTAATGATTGGCTAAATTAATTTAATTAATAACGCTTGATATTGAAGCTCCAACATTCAGCTTTTTTGTGGTTATGATCACTTACGAGCTTGATTGATGGAGCTTTATCTTTATTGACCATTTATACTCAGCGAACAATCAGCAGTAGCTATGTTCCGAGTACAAATAATACACTGCGTGAAAGCTGAGATAATGATTCACTTTGCAATTCAGCTCAGATTTTAGAGCAATACACTTTAAGCTGGAAAATGAATGCGACAGGTTTATTTAAAACATTAAATTAAGTAAAGACACTATGAATTACAATTTTGAAACGCAAGCGGGGCTTATTTCGCTTAATGTCCTAAATACAAAAAAACCAGTTGAAGAATTATTAACCTTTGCTTGCCGGCAAAATCCCAAGCGCAGTTTTATGCTTGTCAGCAAAGTGCTTGGTCGTTATGTTCCCACCAAGCCCAATGTGATGAGAGACGTTTATGATTCATTATCCGAGTCTCTGGGAGAGGATTATTCAACTTATGTTGTGAGCCTCGCTGAAGCCGCAACGGGACTCGGGGCAGGGGTTGCCGATAGTTTAGCAAGAGACCAGCAAGAAAGTGTCTATTTTCAGCATACGACGCGTCATAAATTGAATCGCCCTTTGTGGTTTTGTGTTGATGAAGCACATAGTCATGCGGTTGATCATATGTTCTATGCACCTCAAGCAGTTTTGCTTGAAGGTATCGTACAAAGTAAACGTTTGGTGATTGTCGATGATGAGATAACCACGGGTCGAACCATTAAATTGCTGATCACTCGATTATTAAAACATTTAATGAATATCGAAGAAATTGTGATTATTTCATTAGTTAATTTAGTCGATAAAAAACAGAGTTTATCTATAACAGATTTTAATATCCCGGTTCGTTATGTGTCGTTAATGGAAGCTCAAATATCCATGGCGAAAAAAGAAAGTTTTAAACCTCAATTACCGGATAACGCAGATACCGGCTTATGTGAATCACTTTCATCGGATCAACTCGGGCGCTGCGCGATGTTAATGCCTTATTCAGGTCACCTGCCAAGTATTGAGTCATCAAAAGAGATGACCATTATCGCTAATGGTGAGCATCAATATATTCCTTTCCTGATTGCTGAAAAACATCAACAAGCAGGTTGTGATGTGCTGTATCAATCTATTAACCGCTCTCCTTTACTGTTGGGAGAATCGATTGAGAAAAAACTATCTTTTGCTTTTGACAACACTAATGTCGAACATTACCTTTATAATTTTGAACAAGGTAATAGAGACGTGTACGTATTATTAGAAAATGAAAGTGCAAGAGAAACCCATGAGTTTGCAAGTAAATACCCTTTAACAAAATATGAGGCTCTTAAATGACTCAGTCGTCTCGTGTCTTTGTGTTCACCGATTTAGATGATAGTTTGTTTAGCAGTAAAAGAAAACATACAAAAACGGCTGATAGTCAGGTAGCTTCTATTAACAAATCGGGTCAAATAGAATCCTATGCCACACTGCAGCAGCAGAAATTAGTGCAGATGTTCACGATGTTGAAAGCCTCATTTATTGCGGTAACAGGGCGCAGAACGAGTTCATACGCGCATTGTATTATTGATCAGGTGAGCAACAGTGAATATGCCATTGTTTCTCATGGGGCGCTGATTTTAGATGATAACGCCGCATTATTGCCCTGCTGGATTAAGTATTTAAATAACAATTATGATATGAAACACTGGCAGGAAAAACTGACTCAGACACATTGTCAGCTGATTGATTATTTTAGCGCCATAAAATGTGAGGCTCGTGTTCGCTTGATCGTAGATCATGATATTTGTACCTATATCTGCATAAAAATCCCTACTCATAACCTACAGGAAAGCTTGTTAACTAAGATTAACTTATATTTACAGCAACTCGACTTTAGCATTCATGGCAATGAAGGTAACTTCGCCGTATTGCCACCCTATGCGAGTAAAGAATTAGCGGTTAACTACTTGGTAAAAAAGCTAAATATGTCTGATAAAGATGTGATTTTCGGGATCGGAGACAGTTTGTCTGATCTGCCCTTTATGCGCAATTTAGATTTTGCTATCTTTCCTAAATCCAGCCAAATAATGAAAGCTATCTCCCATGTTTAATAATTTACCCTCAGATAAAAGCCCTTTGTTGGGCAGCTATTGCGCAGAAGATTGTTTATTTCTGTTAAAAAACATCAAACCTAAATTTTATACTATTGAAGATAAGGAGCGCTTAATTCAAACCGGTGTCATGCATTATTCAGAAATGGTGAGTCAAGAAAGCGCTCCGTCGAAGGACTATTATGAGCTGTTTGTAAAGCTGACTGCGCAATACAAACAACGCCTCGCGGTTGAAGTTTTACAATTAGCCAAAAAAATTATTGAAAATCGTCACGGTGATATCTGTCTTGTTTCTTTGGTGCGGGCTGGCACGCCAATCGGAGTGTTATTAAATCGTGCGATCAATGCGTATTCACAGGTCAATTCAGCGCATTATTCTATCAGTATCATTCGCGATAAGGGCATAGATGAAAATGCTCTGGACTACCTTATTTTTGATCAAAAAATAAAACCTGAAAGCATCGTTTTTGTGGACGGTTGGACCGCCAAAGGAGTGATGACCGAAGAACTGAAAAAAGCAGTCCAGCATTATAATATGCGCCGTAACCTCAATCTATCTGAACAATTATTTGTTATTTCAGATATCGGTGGTACAGCAGATTTTTCAGCTACTTATGATGATTATGCTATACCAAGTGCATTAATGAATTCGACCGTGAGCGGCTTAGTCAGCCGTTCGGTCTTGAATGAGCAGATAAAAGCGGATGATTTTCATGGCTGTATTTCATATTCTCACCTGGAGAATCACGACCGTTCCAACTGGTTTATTGATCAAATTACAGATTGTTTTAAGTTAAGTGATTTTCAATCCCCATTACAAAATGAAGCACTTTCTGCACAAACGCGGCAGTCGATGACTCGCACTTTTTTGCAGGAAATTATGCGCGAGCATCATGTTTCTAATAAAAACAGGATCAAGCCGGGTATTGCCGAAGCGACAAGAGTGATGCTTCGAAGAGTACCTGATTTATTAATAGTGAAGGATAAACTTAACCCCAGTACCGTCCATTTATTAAAACTGGCCAGAGAAAAGAATATTGATGTTGTTGAAATGAATGAGATGCCGTTTGGTGCATGCGCATTAATTAAAGACGTTAAATAAGTTTCATGCCCTCGCAAAAAGAAGATAAAAATGAAAATAGCACTGTTTGATTTTGACGAAACCTTAATTCAAGAAAATTCTCTAAATTTTTTGTTTAAGCATTTTTTAGGTAACAGACCATTAGCAATACAATTATTACCCCTGTTGTTTAAGACTTCCACTTATCAACAGGGGATTAAAGTTTCGATTAAAACCTATTTATACAAAAAATCATTACATGGGAAAAAGCGGGAACAGCTGTTTGACGCTGGTCTCGCATTATTTGATAAAGTCACTCCAATTATTGAAGTGGTAGATATTATGAAAAATTTAAATGATGCCGGCATTGAAATATGGATTGTTACGGCATCACCAGAGTCGTATATAGCCGGTATTGTGGAAAAGCTCGGTTGGCCCGTTAAGCGCGTGATTGGTACCTCTATAGTAGAGCAGAATGGCTTGCTGACGGGTGAAATTGAAAGTGAGTGCCAGGAACAGGAAAAAGTAGTGCGCTTAAACAGCGTTTTTAGTGGCAATGATGAGCGCTATGATATTACTCAGGCATTTGGCAATTTACCGGTTGATATTCCGATGTTGAAAATGGCTGATAAAAGCTTTTACGTGCTGAACGAGGTTGTGAAACCATTTAATGTGGAGTAGCTTACTGATACGGTTATAGTTATCTTAATAATAATTTATGCTGTATTGTTTGGTACTGAGCCTTACATTTCTATCAATGTAAAAGGTTGCAGAATAAAGAGTTAGTAATTACCATATAAGTCCCTGCCTTTGATTACAATGCAGGATAAAATTTAAATATTAATTAGTAAAAAGAGGATTTAGAAATGGGTTTATGGGATAATTTGAAAGGCAAAGCCAATGAAATGAATGACGGCTTACAAAAAAATATTGGTAAGTTTAAAAACCAAAAATTTTCCGATGCTTCAATGGCAATGTGTGCTTTAGTCGCAGCAGCTGACGGCAGTATAGATGCTTCAGAGCGCAGTAAAACGGCTGCATTTATAATGAGTAATGAAAGTTTGCAAGTGTTTGATGCTAGCGATTTGAAAACTAAATTTGATTACTATTGTGATAAATTAACCGCTGATTTTGACTTTGGACGTATTGATGCAATACAGGCGATAAGTAAATTGAAAGGTAAGGAAGATCAAGCTCGAGCTTGTATCCAGCTTGGTATCATTATTGGTGGCGCTGATGGTGATTTTGATCCAGATGAAAAGAAAGCCATTAAAGATGCATGTCTTGCAGTTGGCATTAGTCCTGCTGATTTCGATTTATAATATATTATTAATGCGGTGTTCGCGGTGGGGTAAATCATATGTCTATGAAGTTACCCCCATTTTTTATAAAACAGATTCTTTCTGTGCGCACCGCTTTCAATTTATGCATAAAAAGATAAAGCGTTTTTGATGACCGGAAAGATGCGCCTCGATCTCCTTCGAGCCTATACAAGACTTGGAAAGTGATCACCGTTCATCTTATTGTCATTACGGTAAAACTCTGAAAAATTAGTAACTTGTTTTTTCTCCTTTTTAATTTAATCGATACGTCACTCAACTTGTTCTTCCAATGTGCTTTTAACTGCCATTTGTACCCGCGTTTAACCCCATTATTTAAGTCTATCAATTAAGCTGCACTGCTTAAGCGTATTTTTAATAACAATAATAAAAGACAGATCAGAAATTTTTGATTGGTAAGCACTTTTAAATTAAGGGTAAACTGCATATATTAATAGCTGATATTTCAAAAAACGGGAAGCGATATTGCCAACCAATTTAATTACCCCAGAAGGTTATGAAAAACTTCAGTCAGAACTAGATTATCTGTGGAAAGAGCATCGTCCTGAGATCACCGAGAAAGTGGCGTGGGCCGCGAGCTTAGGCGATCGATCAGATAACGCTGATTATAAGGAAAATAAGCGGATTTTAAGACAGATAGATTCTCGTATTCGTTTTTTAACAAAACGTCTTGAGCAAGTCACTGTTGTTGTGCCCCATCCTGCGCAACGGGGCCGGATATTTTTTGGTGCATGGGTTGATATTGAAAATGCGCAAGGTCAACAAAAATGCTTTAAAATTGTAGGTCCGGATGAAATATATCAACGTGGTGAGTTGCAGCAGCGTAAAGATTACATTTCCGTCGATAGTCCAATGGCCCGCGCATTATTAAAATGTGAAGTAGACGATGAGGCGTTGGTGACAACCCCCTCGGGCATCATTTGCTGGTACATTAATAAAATCAGATACGAGTTATAATCGGATACGCCGGCAGTGATAATGCATTTTATACTTCGTAAAATGCTTTAAACTCCAGCTGAGTAATGAGTAATGAGTAATGAGTATTTTATTCAAACTCATATAAAACATAAAAGATCATACAAGTTAAGGAGAATACTGTGTCATTAATTGCATTTTTAATTATTGGATCTGTTGCCGGCTGGTTAGCCGGTCAACTGACAAAAGGCTCTGGTTTTGGGCTCATCGGAAACATTGCCATTGGCATCGTTGGTTCATTTGTTGGTGGTTTTACCTTTAGACTGCTTGGTCTGCATTCCGGGAGTTTTATTGGTTCAATCGTTACGGCAACGGTTGGGGCGGTCATTTTGCTGTACGTTGTACGTTTAGCTAAGTCATAATTTACCAATACATAATTTATTTTCCAGCAGCCGGAGCTGAAAATCCATTCCGCCGATCTGCAATGTTTTAACACGATAGTCGCTGCGGTATAAAAACCCAAGCTGCTAATAAAAATGCCGTAAAGCAGATTTTGTTTATTGGTAAAACCTAAATTCGTATTGACAGAGCAGGGAATGAACATGAATGAAATGATAAAAGTAGTAGCCAGGCGTACTGGATTTTTTCCCTTTCAATACTCTAAAAATTTTATTGCTGCTTTTTTGCTGGTAAGCATTGCCAGCGTCTTACGCGTATGGCCATTAAACGCTATTGGAGATGAAATCACCTGGTTTACTTTTTATCCTGCAGTGATTGTGGCAATACTTTATGGCGGGATTTCCGCAGGTTTAATAGCCACCTTACTGGCATGTTTAACGGTGGTGTTTTTATGGCCACTATTGGCAGATCAGCCCTTAATAAATAACCTTTTTGATCTGTTCGAGATGATTATTTTTGTCCTGATTTGCAGTTATATCTCCTACCTTAACGGGATTATAAAACGCACTCGAGTGCAGCTGGAAAAAGCACAGTCGGTGTCTCAGTCAGAGGCTCAAGGTTTGCAATTTATTAGAAAAATCATTGATTCTGTGCCTGATATGATAGGTTATTGGAATAAAGATTTACGCTGCCAATTTGCTAATAATGCATTCACTAAGTGGTTTACTAAGTCTCCTAAAGATCTTATTGGCCTGTCCTTTAGGGAATTTGCAGGGGAGCAGTTATATGCCCTTAATGAACCCTATATTCTGAAGGCGCTGGCGGGCGAAGTGCAGCGCTTTGAGCGGACCCTGAAAAAAGAAAATGGCAGTATTAGCCATATCATCGCACATTATATTCCCGATTTTGATGTTGATGGCGCTGTTCAAGGTTTTTCAATTCAATCTAGCGAAGTCACCTCTCTAAAAGAAACTGAAGCGCAGCTAAAATTAGCCGCTTGTGTCTTTGATAGTACAGTCGATGGTATTTTGATAACCGATGCCAATGGAATCGTTTTGTCTGTTAATCCGGCCTTCAGTTTGATCACCGGTTATAGCGCAGATGATGCGATCGGTCAGACACCCCGCTTTCTTAAATCGTACCGTCATAGTGATGAGTTCTATGTCCTAATGTGGAAAAAGATAACCACAAAGGGTCAGTGGTATGGCGAAATATGGAATCGCCGAAAAGATGGTGCTCTTTTTTTAGAACGACTGACCATTAGCATAGTCCGCGATGAACAGGGCAAACCGCTAAGATATGTCTCGGTATTTAACGATATTACTGATCTTTGGCATAAAGATGAACATCTCAAGCATTTGGCTTTTTATGATGCCTTGACCGATTTACCAAACCGAACCTTACTGATGGAGCGCTTAGACCAAAAAATAGTAAATTGTGAACGTCAGCAGTTCAAACTGGCGGTGATGTTTCTTGACCTTGATGGGTTTAAATTAATTAATGACAAATATGGCCATAATGTCGGAGACGAGTTGCTTAAAGTTATCTCCAAGAGGTTGTTAGAATTTCTGCGGCAATCGGATATTGTTGCCCGTTTGGGGGGAGATGAATTTGTTTTTGTTATCAATAATCCCAAAGCAAAAGATGAAATTTTGCAGGTTGCCGAGCGAATTGTAAGCACGATTAATGCGCCTGTTGAACTGCCTGGTATCGCTCTTGAAATCGGCGCATCCGTTGGTATTTCAATGTTCCCGGCTGATGGACTAAAATCGATGGATTTAATTAAAAAAGCAGATCAAGCCATGTACTTATCAAAAGCCTCAGGCAAGAATGCGGTTCATTTTTTTGTGCCCGAATCTGATTAAATATATTATGGCAAATGGGTTATCGCTACCGGCAAAAGTCAATGGGATCGCCTCTTTGTTGCACAACACTAAATCATTCAGGCATTGACAAAAATATCAATATAAAAAAGTAACTGAGGGCCTTTAATTCAATTGTTATTTTATTTGTACAGATATTTCCACATATAAATATTAACTATACATCAAATGGCTATGAGCTATTTTTGTGCTTAATTGTTATTCTTGTCAGTCTGCCTTCAAAACAATATAAAACGCTTAATAGAGTAAAATTCACATGAACCATTTTGGCCTTCTCACGTTAATTCATAATGCCGCTTTATTACTGGCAATGTTTTTCATCTATGATGCGGCAGCCACCCGCAGCCGAAGCATATCCCATTCTCTCTGGGCTATTTTCTCAGGTATTGCGATGGGATTGGTCGGTATCGTTATCATGCTCACGCCATGGGAATATGCGCCGGGCATTATTTTTGATGCCCGTTCAGTACTGCTCGGGATATCGGGATTGTTTTTTGGCACTATTCCCACGTTAATTGCGATGCTAATAACCGCAACATTGCGTTTCTTTCAGGGCGGAGACGAATCTGTAATTATCGGCATTTTGGTGATTTTTACTTCGGGCACCCTCGGCATTGCTTGGCGCTATTATCGTCAGAAACCTTTGTCTGCACTGTCCTTTGGTGAAATATACCTGTTTGGGTTCGGCATCCACGGGGTAATGTTGGCGCTGATGTTTGTTTTTCCCTGGGATGAGGCGTTAGCAGTACTTTCTAATATCAGTCTTCCGATCTTGCTTATTTACCCTTTAATAACCTCCACGCTAGGAATGCTGTTTGTCCATCGACTGCGGCGTAACCAAAACGAAGCTGCGCTACAGGAAAGTGAATTTCTGTTCCGTTCTCAATTTGATCTGGGCAGCATCGGGATTGCCATTACCCATCCGGACAAAGGCTGGTTAAGGGTAAATCCCCGGTTTTGTAAAATGCTTGGGTTTAGCGAAAAAGAACTGCTGTGCCTGAGCTGGCCTGAGCTGACTCATCCTGACGATCTGCATCTTGAATTACACCAATATGACCGTATGCTGATAAGCGAAAGTGACGGTTATTCGCTCGATAAACGCTTCATCGGTAAGGATGGGCAGAGCGTTTATGCCCACATGACTATTTCCTGCTATCGAGTAGATGGTGCTGTCCAGTTTGTGATTGCCGGTATATTAGATACCACGGACAGTAAACATGCCGAAGACAAAATACGGGCAAGAAAGGAGCAGCTTACTTCCGTCTTGTCAGGCAGTGACCTGGGGTTCTGGGACTGGAATATCGAAGCCAATACAGTGCAAAGAAATGCGCGCTGGGCAGAGATGCTGGGATACAGCTTTGCGGAGATTGACAATGACAACATTATCAACACCGATGGGATTCACCCCGATGATTGTGAGGCTGTCTGGCAATCAGTGACTGATCACCTGGAAGGGCGAACTGCGCAACACAAAATTGAATATCGTAGGCGTACCAAACAGGGAGAGTACAAGTGGATCTTAGATTGTGCCAAAATAGTTAACTACGGGCAGGATCGGCGTCCATTGCGGATGAGCGGGACGCATACCGATATCACCGATCGCAAGTTAGCTGAAGAGTCGATGCAACTGGCTTCTATGGTTTATCAAAATAGCCAAGAGGCAATGACGGTTACCGACAGCAATGGCAATATCATTACCACCAATCCTGCGTTTACAAAAATGACGGGGTATGGCGCCGCTGAAATCACCGGAAAGAGCCATAAAGTGATCGTTTCCAAAGAGCAGGATAAGCGGGTTTATCAACGCATGGAAATCGCCCTCAAGAGTACCGGCCATTGGCGGGGAGAGATCAATTGCTGCCACAAAAATGGTGAAAATTATATCGTCTTGCTGGGCATCAACTCCATTTATAATAAAGATAGATCGCTTCACCGCCGGGTGGCACAGTTCTATGATATTACGGATAGGAAAAAATCTGAAAAAATCATCTGGCGACAGGCAAACTTCGACAATTTAACCGGCCTGTCCAATCGTCATATGTTCCATGAGCGGCTGATTCATGAAAGAAATAAAGCCGAGCGTAGAGGCCTGGGTGTGGCCTTGCTGTTTCTCGATCTTGATCGCTTTAAGGCGGTCAACGATACTCTGGGTCATGATATGGGCGATCTGCTTCTTATCGACGTCGCACAGCGGCTGCGTAACTGTGGACGGAAAAGCGATTTGGTCTCTCGCTTTGGAGGAGATGAGTTTACTCTGATCCTGGGCGGGTTGAAAAATACTCAATGTGTAGAACGTGTTGCACAAAAGATCCTGCGCGAATTATCAGAGCCATTCTTGCTGGGTGGGCAAAACATTTATATTACCCCAAGCATTGGCATAACCCTCTATCCCGAAGACGGGAAAGATTCCGGAATGCTGTTGAAAAATGCCGATCAAGCCATGTATTCGGCCAAGGAGAAGGGGCGGAACTGCTACCACTATTTCACCAGCGCGATGCAGGCACGGGCACAACGTCGGGGACAACTGGCGAACGATTTACGCCATGCACTAAAAAACAATCAGCTCGAGCTTTACTATCAGCCGATTGTAGAATTGGCGTCAGGTAAAATCTGTAAAGCCGAAGCTTTGATCCGCTGGCATCATCCTGAACTTGGTATGGTAAGCCCCGCAGAATTTATCCCCGTTGCCGAAGAGACCGGCACCATTATTGAGATTGGTGACTGGGTGTTTCGCCAGGCGGTCGATCAAGTCGCCCAATGGCGACTTGAGTATCATGATGATTTTCAGATAAGTATTAATAAATCTCCGGTACAGTTCCGGGAGGGAGGAAGTGACATAACCAGCTGGTTGGAACACCTGCTGGCACTCGGGCTGCCCGGTCAGGCTGTGGTTATTGAGATCACCGAAGGTCTGCTGCTTGATGGCAGTAGGATCGTGATGGATAAGCTGCTGGCGTTCCGTGATTCCGGAATAGGGGTTTCACTTGATGATTTTGGGACAGGCCATTCATCCATGTCCTACCTTAGAAAGTTTCACATCGATAACCTAAAAATCGATCAGTCCTTTGTGCGCGATCTTAATGCGCATTCAGATAACATGGTACTGTGTGAAGCAATCATCATTATGGCCCACAAACTGGGCATGAAAGTCATCGCGGAAGGGATCGAAACTGAGGAACAACGCAGTTTGCTGAGTGCCGCCGGATGTGATTATGGGCAGGGTTATCTATTTTCTAAACCGCTACCGGAAGATGCATTCAGCCGTTTGTTGCTCGGTCATTCCCAAGTAATGTGATAGATCAATTTGCAGATTAAAATGTTTCAGGAAAGTCGATTTTATTCGAAATGCCCACGCTGAAATTGTGAATGTGATCGCCAGCTAAAGATAAATTTTAATTTACAATAGTATGTCGGGTATAAAACTGACGGGTAAAGTCGAATAAATAGGAAAAATGTTGCACACATTTTCCGTAATAATGACAGTTTTTAACTGTTTGATTGGAGAATTTTAAAAATGGAACAAAGCAACAAACCAGTAGTAAACAAGGTTGAGGATTCCATTCAAATCAATCCCATTGCAGAGGGGCCACTACCGGATCCTATAGCAGATTTCATCAAACTGTCCAGTGTCGAAGGTGATCTGCTGTTCTGGCAATGGGAACAAAATTCGCAAATAGTCGAATTCTATACGTCAGAAAAAGTAGCGCATAAACTAAACTTACAGAGCCTGGGCGAACATATCACCCACTTGATAGCATCACGGATTAATGATTTAACCCGTGATGATAGCTGCAGTGAAAAGCATGAAATTAAAATGTTGGGCCCTCAAGGCGAGCCGATATGGAAAAAGATTTCCGTGTTGTTTTTTTTGGGAGCGGATGGTCAAGTTGAACGGGCGGTCGGCACCGTGCAGGACATCTCGAATTTAAAATCCATACAATTGGCGCTTGAAAACCAACTCGATTTTATCAATACGCTTTTGGATGGTTTGAACAGTCCGGTATTTTTTAAAGACGAAAAACTGGTATACCGGCATTGTAATAAAGCTTTTGAAGAATACTTGGGCAAGTCAAGGAAGGAGATCCTTGGCAAGACGGTATTTCAATTGTGTCCCCCGCATTTGGCGGATATTTATCAACGGGCTGATCTGGAACTCCTTGAGCAGCGCTTACCACAGATTTATCAAACAAAAGTGCGTTCAGCCGATGGCAACGAGCGTAACGTCATCTTCAATAAATCGGTGGTGCTCAACAAAAAGGGCAAGATAACCGGCATGATTGGCATTATCAATGACATTACAGAGCGCGTCCAGATAGAAAATCGACTGCAGAGAATAATGGATATCAAAGACGCTATCATGGAGATAAACCGCGCGGCTATTGATATCAACACCTCTGAACAGTTTTACGCGATTGTCCTCGACTGTATTCTTTCGGCCATGAAATCGGCTGAAATTTGTAATTTTCTGATACTTGATTCTACCGGCAATTTGAACATGGTGGCTGCCAATGGATTATCTAACGTATGTGAAGCACCGGTATCTGTGGAATTGGAAAAATCTATCGCCTGGCATGCCATGGCAGGCAAAACTAAAAGTTGTTTCTGTATCGAGGATATCCAAGCATTTTCCGCGCATAAATGCATAGAATCGCATGCTCTTCTACAGCAACTTAAAATACGTTCGATGCTTGGTGCGCCTATTTTCAACGAAGGCAAGCTGATCGGATTCATCACCGTCTGCAGCCGCAGTATCAATGCCTATGATGAAACGGATCTGTTTGTTATGGAATACGTACGAACCCAGATAATCCAGGTCCTTAATCGCCAATTTTTGTATGAAAAAAATGTTGTTCTGGCACGATATGATAGTTTGACGGGCCTATTGAACCGCAGATATTTTGATGAATTATTTGAAATTCATCAAAAGCGCGCTCAACGTTATGATGAAAAATTTCATTTAGTCGTAATAGATCTTGATAATTTCAAAAATATTAATGACCAACGTGGCCATCTTTGCGGGGACGCGGTGCTTGTCGATTTCGCTAAACAGTTGACATCCTCGTTTCGTGAATCCGATATTATCTGCCGCTTTGGTGGTGATGAATTCCTGGTGGTGTTGATCGATATAACTGTCAATAATTTGCTGCACAAGATTGAATTACTACAAAAAAAATTGACCACCGTCCCTCTGATCTACCAGGAAGAAAGCCTGCCATATAGTTTCAGTTTTGGCGTTGCCGAGTGGCCCGCAGACGGAGCCAATTTGGATCTCCTGACTTGCCATGCTGATATTGAAATGTACAAGAACAAGCGTGCGTCAAAACAACAAGCTAAACCAAACCAGTCAAACAACAGGATGTTCACCGTTTAATTGGTGATCCTTTTATGATCCTTAGCAGGTGGTTTAGAAATAGATTGTACCTCTTTAAAAAGAGGTACATTGATGAATATCAATGGTTTCGGTGATCTGCTATGTACTGGTTTTAATTTATTGCTTATTCTGAAAATTATTATTCTGAAAACTATTGTTCTGAAAAACTGAATCTGATGGGGCATATAACCAACTAAGCAATTGTTCACACCACCATAAAGGATTATCCATAGGGATGTCATGGCCATCTAGTTTATTATTGACTAACGTCACTTGCCATCGAATAAGCAGTGCTCAAGTTGCTTGATAACTGACTAATTTATCTTGAGTTGAGAATGTAAAAAGAAGCCGGCAATCCGGTTTATTTATTGTGAACCTTAATGCAGCAAACAACGGGATAACAAAATCAACTCTCCTCATCGAATGCTGCCTGTCAATCGAAACCCAATGACGGACTCTCTTTGAAAGGGACGTGCCCATGACATTCTGAGTATTTTTAAGTAGTTTTTAGGTGGCAAATGTTGATAAACGGACTGAATTTTTTTGTACTGCTATTGATACAAAGCAAACTACCGACTTCACTAGGGGACATTTCTGCCTATTTTAAGTCAATCATGCCACCCAGTAAAAGCGCTGTAATATCGACTTAGTATGCGCTGAAAGTAGAGAACGGAGACTATTTACCATCGCTTCGATTGAGCAGAGTGATAGTTCACAAGACAGCTCTCCGCAGCTTGAAATATCAACGGCGTTGATCTTTTTGTGTGAAAACACGGCTTGAAGTTTCTCCGTGAAGTGAACCCAATGTTGTTTGCCGCGAAAAATCCCCCTCAGCAATACAATACCAGCCGTCATAAATATTCCTTCTGAAGCTCGTCGCAGCTGCGCTTTTATTTTTACAGCCCGATCTTAGCAAAAAGCTTTTCCTCTATTTTAGCGCGCAACGATATCCACTGCTCAGGCTGCAATTATCGATATTAAGGTGTAGCATATGACAATAATATATTGTCTCAAAAGGAGTAAAATATAATTTATTTGATTATGTGTGCGCCTTGTTGTTTGTTGATGGGACGCTGAATCAGCTAAGAATCTACACCATCCGCCGAGGATGGCGATCTAGGGAGACATTTTTTCGGTTTTATAAGATCTTATCAGATGCTGTCGTTACCGGCAGATTCTATGAGTAGAGCTTTATTAAGGAAAGAATAAAATGAAAAAGACACTCATTATAGGCGCAAGCGGACAAATAGCTAAAATGACCACAAAACAACTGCTAGCCGATGGTAAAACAGTGATAGCTTTAGTACGCGATAAAGCTAAATTGGCTGATATTCACAGTGACAAACTGGACATAGTTGAAGGGGATTTGGAAAATGACTTCAGCGCGGCATTTGCAGGTTGTGATCAGGTCATTTTCAGTGCCGGCTCCGGTGGTAAAACAGGCGCTGACAAAACCATGCTCATTGATTTATGGGCGGCATGTAAAGCGGTAGATTACGCAAAAGCGGCAAATGTGACACATTTTGTAATGGTTAGCTCTATTGGCGCTGACGACCCCTCTCAAGGTACTGACGAAATGCGGCCTTACATGGTTGCCAAACACATGGCCGACGAACACTTGATACGCAGCGGGCTAAATTACACCATTTTCAGGCCTGGTTCATTAACCGATAATAATGCCACGGGTAAAGTACAAACCCTGAGACCCGGCAGTAAACAGGAGATGACCATTAATCGCGAAGATGTTGCCCGCGCATTGACCTATGCGATAGGCAAGCCTGAGCTGGGCGGTAAAGTTTTTGAATTATTTAACGGCGATAAAACGCTGGCTGATGTATTAAAATAACCCATTCTCTAGACCTTCGGTTTAATTAACCTTAGGTCGCAGAAAAAACAGCGAGGCCAGTACAATATTGGTCTTTTTATTTGAGTTTTAAGTAAAACAATGACAGTGGTAATACATCAAGCGTTTTGAATGCTTAGCACTCTTTATTCAATGCTAGTTGTAATAGATGGACTTGATGCTGACTGTAAACTTGCACATTATGCTTTTTAAGCATTGCAGTAGTAACACCATTGCCAACTTTTTTCTTAGCAGAAAAATCACCATTATAAATACTGTTACTGCCGCATGAAGGACTGTATTCAGTTAATACTGCAAACTCTATATTCTCCTGCTTACATTTTTGAAGAGCCAATTGTGCTCCAAGCAAAAATTTATCGGTGAGATTCAAACCATCGCTATTCAGGACATTTGCATTACCCGACAATACATCTTGTCCAACACCGCATTGAATTTCTGCCGGAACTCTTGGAATGGCTAAACCTGCCGAGACTTCAGGGCAAAATGAAACTATCTCATGATTTTTGATGAGCCAGTTAAAGTCGTTATTTGAAGGTTTTAAATCACTGCCGTTATAACGTACTTTGCAACCAAGCAAACATGCACTAACCAAAATTTTTGCCATATACTCAGCCCTTTACTTTATAAAAAAATTCAATTGTATTTTATCCTATTAAAAAGTGAGTTACCGCGTTTTTTAAGTACTTGATTGGCAGTATTCCTAACCCATTATAAAGATAATTACATTTGATTACTGATCATTATTAGTGGGCTTGTGAAATTACCCGCAAAGAAACTGACCATAAAAACCGGCAAACAAGTCCAATAGATTAAGCGCGGTTATAAGGAGTCTATTTTGATTTCAGAATAGCTATAGCGTACATGGCAGGTACCTTCGGGGGAGACCATGCACGGGCCGAAGGGTTTACTGGGGGTGCAGGCTTTTTTAAACAGTTTACAATCCTGCGGTTCGACTTCGCCAAGCATCACTCGATGGCAGAGGCAGCTAGGATGATGGGCTTGCGGCGGATAGGACGGGTTACAGGCAAGCTGTTTTCGAGCGTCAAGAAAGGCGTATTTATCCTTAAGCACGTAGGCGGAATCTTCCACTCTGTCTATTCCGCGCCACACGCCGGGTTTAAGATCAAACACTGCTTTAATACATTTTTGCGCGATCAGATTGCCCTCATTTTTAATCACTCTGCTGTAGCAGTTAATCACCTGATGCTGATCGTTTTTGATCAATTTTAACAGCTCACGGATAGCCAGCAGAATATCTACGGGTTCAAAACCTGCCGTGGCGCAGGGCAGCTTAAATTCATCGCGCATAAAATCATAAACCCCCAGACCGGTAATGGCGGTTGCATGGCCTGCCAGCAGAAATCCCTGCAGGCTGTCATCGTGGACCTCCATTAATAATTTCAGAACTGGCGGCATGTAACGATTGGCAATCAGAAAAAAAAGGTTTTTCGGGACACCCGAATGGATCAGTCCGGCAATACCTGCTGCTGTGGTTTCAAAACCAACCGAGAAGAAAACAAAGGTCTGATGCGGCGAATTTTGAGCCAATTTTATTGCATCAAGGGGGCTATAGACGACTTTTACACTGCCACCATTGACGCGAGCTTCCTCTAGTGAGCTGTTGGTTGCAGGTACCCGCAGAATATCGCCAAAAGTAAGCAGAGTAACTCCGGGAATCTGGGCTAGAGTGATCGCTTCATCAATCGACTCTACCGGGCAGACACAGACTGGACAACCCGGACCTGCGATAACTTTAATATGCGCGGGCAAAAATTGGCGAATAGCGTAGCGGACGATGGCATTTTCATGGCCACCGCAAATATGCATGATTTTTAGCGGCGCCATTCGCGTACTGATTAATTTTATCTCCTGCGCGAGCTTATTAACAATTTCCCGGTTTTTAAAGGCATCGGGATTGAATTTTTTATGTATTGTCGTCTGGTTCGTTGTCTGGCTCATGGTCATCCCGTTGCTTGTTATTCTGTTGATCGCCATCTTGCTGAGCACCATCCCGTTTATTTTCCTGTCTGATATTGCTTGAGCCTGCGCTTAGAAATAATGGCTGCTGCTGACCGTTTTTTTCTACAAAACGGGTTCTTGCTGATTCAAATTCCGGGTGATTGCAGCAGTCTTTCATCTTTTCTAATTCCAGTTTTACCTGCGCTTCCATCTGTGCAAGTATTTGATGATTGAGCACGCTTTTGGCTGCCAGCCGGGCATTGATATTGGTTGCGGCTAAATATTCCGCTTTGGCGGTTATATTATTCTTAAAAGCGTCAGGTTCGCTGTCAATGAGCTGATGAATTAATCCCAGGCTTAGGGCTTCAGTTGCAGAGAGTGGACTTGCCTCATAGAGCAGTTTTTGAGTAAAACCATAGCCTATGATGGCGGGTAAAAGTACCGACCAATATTCAGAGCCGCACAGCCCTAAATTTGCATAGGAGGGGTTGAGAACGATGTTTTGACGGGCATAGCGCAGGTCTGCTGCAATCGCCAGCATCACGCCGCCGGCAGAGGCTGAGCCCTGCAGGGCACTAATCACTAATTTAGTCTCAGTGGTTAATACGGCATGCACTATTTTATTCAATGCTTTGAGATTTTTATAAGCAAGAATAGAGGCGTTGTATTGCAGATGAACGACATTTAAGTCAATGCCATTGGAAAAAAAATCAGGCCCGCCCCAGAGGATAATCACTTTACAGGCATCATCTGCTTTAGCCAGTTCAATGGTCTGCAAAAGCTGCCGGCAATGGCTTAAATCCATGGCACCGTTATGGATGGGGAATTTAATATGTCCCACATTGTTGTCTGCCCGATAGCTGATTTCCTGCATATTATTTGACTATTCCTCTGGTGATCGTGTTAGTAGGTCGTGTCGGTCGATCGGGCCAGCAGATCTGCAGGCCTTATTTTAATATTATCAGCGGGGTGTGCCATACGCGCAATCCATACACAGCCGTCCGCTGTACTGACACAGATTTGACCATCCTGCTGCTCGATTATTTCCCCTGGTGGTGAGTCCTTTAAACGCAGCGCTGACTCGCCGCTTTGCGCGCCAAAAAGCAGGTAGTGATTATCTTCAATAATTGCCGGAGCACCTGGCTGACTGTCTCCAGCATGAATTCTTTTGATTATTTCAGCGGTTGGTTGATTCCAGGTGATGCGCAGCTGCTCTTGCGTTATTCTCATTCTATAAACGGGCGGGGCAGTTAACAGCGGTTTCTTGCCTGAATAATAACGGCTTAAAGCTTGAGGAAGCAGTCGCAGCGCCGTGTCCGAAATTTGCTGGCGATAGATGCTGGATAGGGAGGCTACGGGCAGTTGGAATTTGGCCTGCGCCCAAACAGGTCCTGCATCCCAGTGCGCACCGGCTTGAATAATAGCGACTGACCAATGGGTTTTTCCTTCTAAAATCGCCCAGTTTAATGCGCTCGGGCCGGCTTGATCTGCAGGGCCGGGGTGGACAATAAAACAGGGGATTGCAGCCCAAGTCTTCTCAGGAATAAAATCATTCAAAAAGGGACAAAGTATCAGGTCCGGCTGAAATGCTTTAATAGCGGCTAAATCAATTCCCAGCATTAAGCGGCTTTGTTTAAATAAGGGTGAGAAATGAACCCAAAATTTCTGACTTAATCCATTAAATGCAGAGCACAGGAAAAGACATTTTTTATCGGCAAGCTTAATTAACAATGAATCCTCCATTAACAGATCCTCGGTAACTGCTCACCCAGCGGTATATCAACCACTCGTAAGCTGCCGATTCTGGTTTCAAGGGTCACCTTGCCAATATTTTGCTTTAACACTCGACCGATAATCGCGCTTTTTCTGCCAAGCGGGTGCTGCCGCATCGCTTTTAATACTTTGTCGCTGTCAGCTAAGGGCACGATGGTGAGCAGTTTACCTTCATTGGCGACAATTAAAGGATCCAGTCCCAACAGGTCACAGGCGGCGCGCACCGAATCACGCATCGGAATTGTGGATTCATTCAGACGAATTTCCATTTGGCTGGCCTGGGCTATTTCATTGAGGGTGCTTGCGATGCCGCCCCGGGTCGGATCGCGCAGTACATGGACATTAGCAGAAGCCGTTAATATGCAGGCGACCAAAGTATGCAGGGCGGCGGTGTCCGATTGAATAGTAGTTTCAAAAGTTAAACCTTCGCGTTGCGACAGGATGGCGATGCCGTGGTCGCCGATATAACCGTTAGTAATAACAACATCGCCAACTTGAGCGTTTTGCGGCGCTATCTGCTGCTGGTGTGTAATGATTCCTATCCCCGAGGTATTAATGAAAATGCCGTCAGCTGCGCCGCGCTCGACCACTTTGGTATCTCCTGTCACTATCTGCACTTGTGCCGAAAGTGCGGCGGCAGCCATGCTGTTGACTATTTTTTTCAGATCTTTAATGGGTAAACCTTCTTCGAGGATAAAGGCCGCCGAGAGAAACTGTGGAACAGCACCGCACATGGCAATGTCATTAAGTGTGCCATTAACGGCAAGATCGCCAATATTACCTCCGGGGAAGAAATACGGGTTAACCACAAAGGAGTCCGTGGAGAAAGCCAAGCGCCTGCTGTCCATGGTTAATAATGCACCGTCGTTGGCCTGATTTAAAATAGGATTGGCGAAGGCCGGAAAAAACAGCTCACTGATAAGTTCGTTAGAAAGGCGACCGCCACTACCATGCGCCATTTTAATGCTTGCTGATGCCATTGCTTATCCTAATTTTTGTCGTTTATGCGGGCAGATGATTGTGCTCTGCATTTTATTCCTGCAGCTGATCCAGCTGCTCAAAAAGTTGCAGGGTTTCTAAGGCCGCTTGCTGATCCAGTTTGCTGATCGCAAATCCGGCATGAACAATCACGTAGTCATTCACTGCAACTTGATCAACCCATTCAATCACCACCTCTCGGATGATCCCGCTGAAATTAACTTTTGCGGTGATCGGCGTCGCTGATTGATTAATTGAAATAACCTGTCCGGGCATTGCTAGGCACATAGTCTGCTCCTTATGATAATTTTTTTTGGTCGGATTGCAGCTTCGCTTTTCCGGCAATCAACCAAGCACTCAACTGCTCCATATTTTCACCGCTAGTGGTAGAAAGTCGAATAATTTCAATCTTGGGATTAATCTGTTTTGCATAATCACAGCACTGCTGCAGATTAAAATTAACGTAGGGCAGCAGATCGATTTTGTTAATCACCAGCAGATCGGCTGCATGGAAAATTTCCGGGTATTTTAAGGGTTTATCCTCGCCTTCGGTGACCGATAAGATAACCACCTTATGCGCTTCTCCCAAATCAAAACCCGCCGGACAAATCAGGTTACCGACGTTTTCGATAAACAAAAATGCGTTTTTCTGCATAGCGAGATGCTTAGCCGCATGGCCGACCATCTGCGCATCGAGGTGACAGCCTTTGCCGGTATTGATCTGCAGCGCTTGCACGCCAGTTTCTCGGATTCTTGTCGCATCGAGCGCCGTTTGCTGATCTCCTTCGATCACGTAAATGCAATGCTTCGCTTTGATAGACTTGATGATTTCGGTTAATAAGGTGGTTTTACCTGATCCGGGACTGGAGATGAAATTGATTGCGAAAATTTGATCGGCTGACCATTTCTCGCGATTCAAGCCGGCGTAATAATTGTTTTTGGATAAAATATTCTGTTCAATTTCAATTATCCGCGAGGTACTTTCACTAAGCTCCGGCGAAGGTTTTTCAAAATTAAGGTGCTGATTATGATGGTGCTCGTGATGGTGGCCATGGGTGCTTTCTATGGTCACTTCAGCTTGATTACAACCGCAGACTTTACACATTTAATTCTCCACCTCTAAAGATTTAATGTTCATCTGCTCACCTTCAGTGATGTTAATAAGCAGTTGCCCGCAATAGGGGCAGGGCTGATACCAATCGGTGGCAGTTACCTGGCACTGACAATGCTTACAAAACCCCTTGGCAAGTTTTTCCTCAATCAGTAACTGCGCGCCTTGTGCGATGCTGTTTTGCGCCGCCGCATCAAAACAAAAAAACAGTGCCGATTTTTCTATTCCGGCTAATACGCCGATCTCTAATGTAATTTTAGTCACCTTTTTAAATTTATGTGTGATGGCATGTTCTTCCAGCAGGTCAATAATGCTTTCGGCAATAGATAATTCATGCATTTTGTTTATCTTTTTCGCGTTGGACCGCTTGCTGCAGTTGCTTATGGGGATTTTGACAGGTCATCAGTTCGGTTAGAAATTGTCTGGCGAGGGTGATGTTTTGTTGCGCCTGTTTGGATAAAGGAGCGCCGAGTTCAAAAGAATAACCACGAACTGAGAACAGAAAAGCTGGCGGACATGGTTTGTTTTGTGTTTGTGCATATATTGCCATTAATGCGGCCGGGCTTAATGCATGTGTGGTATAACTCAGCGTATTTTCAGCGCTGACCTGTTCAATATGAAAGGGACTTTTCCCCTGATAACTGGCATCGATAAAAACCACGCAGGCATTATCGGTAATATCGCAGACATGCTCCGGCTGCAGCTGAAAATCTTCGATCAGTTGAATATGATGAAGGGCAAAGCGGCTGATAAACTGTTTAATAAATTGATGCAGCTCGGAACCGATGGCATCATCTCCACGACTCGGATTCCCCCAGGTAAAAAGGTTTAACGTTTGCTGGCTATTTTTTTCCATCACCACCTCTTTTCAATAACAGGATTGTCTGTTTTATTTGATCGTCACCGCACGTAAACTTTGGGCGGCATTTTACTGATCTTCTGTATTACACGAAATAAACAGGTTTAATGTTTGCTGGCCATTTTTTCCATCACCACCTCTTTTTAATAACAGGATTGTCTGTTTTATTTGATCGTCACCGCACGTAAACTTTGGGCGGCATTTTACTGATCTCCTGTATTACACGAAATAAACAGGTTTAACATTTACTGACCATTTTTTTCCATCACCAACTCTTTTCAATAACAGGATTGTCTGTTTTATTTCATCGTCACCGTTCTTTAACTTTGAGCGGCATTCTACTGATCTCATGTATTACACCGAATAAACCGTTTTAACGCTTGCTGACGAGATTTGTCCATCACCACTTCTTTTTAATCAAAGGTTATCTATTTTTTTTATGTCATGCTTAGCGGTGCAAAGTGCCGTCGATATCCTTAATCAACTGGCTGATAAGCTCTCCACTTTGCTGGTGGCGCATTTCAACTTTTAGCGGCATTCTGCCGATCGCATGGGTTGCGCAGGATAAACAGGGATCATAAGCACGAATCGCAACTTCTATATTATTTAACACCTTTTCGCTGATTTCCCGGCCGTTAATTTGCTGACTGCAAACGATACGAATAGATTCATTTAATGCCGTATTGTTATGGGTGGTTGCAACAATCAGATTGGCCTTAGTGATCAGATCATCTTCACCCACCTGATAATGATGAATCAGGGTGCCGCGCGGCGCTTCAACCACACCTATTCCTTCACTTTGGCGCTTGCCCTGAACAATAAGATCTTTTCCGGTAATCATAGGATCGTGCAATAACTGTTTGATTTTTTCGGCAGAAAAAAGTACTTCAATCATGCGTGCCCAGTGATAGGCTAATGTTGAATGCACCGGTTCTTTACCGCCATAGACGACAAATTCCAGGCGCGCCATTTCAGCCAGCGGCGTTGGAATATAATCACAATTATTGATTCGTGCTAAGGGACCGGTGCGGTACCAGCCTGATTCTTTGCCCATTGTTTTAATAAAAGGAAATTTCATGTAGGTCCATGATTTCACCTCTTCTTGAATCAGATTTTGATATTCACAGTAATCTTTCTGATCAAAGATCAAATGACCGTGTGCATCTTTTAATCTTAATTTACCGTGATAAAGGTCCAGCTCACCGTTGGCACCAACTAAGCTTAAATAATTTGACCTTAAGCCTGCGAAGTTTTTGTGGAAAGGCTCATTAAGCAGATAACAATCTCTGGCCGTTTTAACCGCGGACTCTGCCCATGTAATTATCTGCTCGGTGTCAGCAAGAAGATAGCGCTTGTCCTCGCGGCTTAAGGGTTTATTCATGCCGCCCGGGATACAACCCGTGCCGTGGATGCGCTTACCGCAAATGACTCTAATCACCTCCTGACCATATTTGCGCAGTTTCACTCCCTGCAGTGCGAGTTCCGGGTATTTTTGAATCACGCCAACGATATTTCTGTTGGTTATGTCACTTTCAAAACCAAACAGCAAATCCGGTGAGCAGAGATGAAAAAAATGCAGCGCATGAGACTGTAAAATTTGCCCGTAATGCAGTAATAATCTTAATTTATGAGCGGATTCCGTAAGCTCGGTGACACCGCTGATCATATCAATCGCCTTGCCGGCCGCAATATGATGGCTTACCGGACAGATGCCGCACAGTCGCTGCACTAAAATTGGGATCTCCCAATAGGGACGCCCCTGGATAAAACGTTCAAATCCGCGAAATTCTGCAATATGCAGACGACACTGCTGTACCTGGTCATTATCATCAACGAGCAAGGTCACCTTACCGTGGCCCTCCACCCTTGAGACCGGTTCAATCACAAAGCGTTTGAGGTTTTCGCTGTTGTCTGCATTTTCTAATGAATGATCCATAGGGTTGTCCATTAATCATTGTCGATTAATCATTGTCGATTAATCATTGTCCATTAATCAAAGTGTAATAGGTTATAGGGTAATTCCGGCTCTTTCCCGTCCAGTAAATCATTGAGTATTTTCCAGAAAGCGTCGGCAGGAGGCGGGCAACCGGGCAGAAAATAATCGACTTTGATGACTTCATGAATCGGGTAAACTTTTTCAAGCAGATAGGGCAGCTCTTTATCGATAGGGATCTTCGGGTTCACCACGCCAATGCCGTTAATGTAAGCTTCATCTAAACACTCTTTAACATCAATATTATTGCGCAGTGAAGGGACGCCGCCGTTAATCGCGCAAGAGCCTACGGCAATAATAATTTTACAGTTTTCTCTAAAATGCCTCAGTACGGCAATATTTTCGGTATTACAGACTCCCCCTTCAATTAACCCCAAATCGCAATCTGGTGCGCAGGTTTTTATATCGTTCAAGGGGGAGCGGCTCAGTTCAACCCGCTCAAGCAGCTCGATTAGGCGTTCATCCATATCCAAAAAAGACATATGACAGCCGAAACATCCGGCTAAGGAGCAGGTCGCCAGTTTTAGTTTTTTCTTTGGCGGGAGATTAGATTTCTTCGCCTGCATTTTGTTTTTTGCTTGTGCCAAACTTTCGGGGCGGAGATTACCGACATCGCGAATCGAGTGCTGGTCGTAAAGTCGTTCACCAATAGGGGTTTTAAAACCTTCTCCTTTGATAATAATGCAGCCTACCGGGCAAATATGCGCTGATTTATCGGTGACCTTCATTGTTGTGTCTTTTAAAAGTCCGCTTGTTGAATTAATGGCCAGTCTTTTATTAATGCTGCGCCCGGCAATGGTAAAGATATCTTTGTGATCAACTTCGGTACTGGCTCTAATGCACAGTTCGCAAAATATACAGCGGTTCAGATCAAGCATCAGGTTAGGGTGACTGGCATCGACATTTCGGTGCGCGGTAAACTGCGGAAAATGCAGATCGGTCACCCCTAAATCATAGGCTAGCGCCTGTAATTGACAGTTACCGCTGCGTTCGCAAAAAGGGCAATAATGGTTACCTTCGACAAACAGCATCTGCACCAGAGTGCGCCTCATGACAGTGAGCTCATGGGTTTCATTTTTGACCTGCATATCCTGCTGCGCCGCTGTGCAGCAGGAGGATTTTTTACGGCCGTTAATGTCACAGGTACAAAGTTTACAACTGCCATTAGGGGTAAATTCCGGATTAAAACATAAATGCGGAATATAGATATTGGCTTTAATGGCGGCCTGCATAACGGTCTCACCCGCGATAAAAGGGATCTTCCGGCCATCTATGGTAAGTGTGTTGCCGTACTTGCTCATAACCATCAATCACCCTTCGAACTGCTTTCTATGGTAACGATTTCAATCGCCCGTTGAATCGATTTGTCGACATCAAAGGAAGGTTGATATTCAACATCTGTCATGCGTTTAACAAAATACTCGGGAAATTTTTCTAATGTTTCTAACAGCGGCTGTGCGGCTCTTTGTCCTAAACCACAATGGCTCATTTCATCCATTACATGGTTAAGCTGTTTTATACTTTCCAGATCCAGCCTGGCGCCTTGTCCGGTGACGACTTTATCGGCTAAATCACAGATAAGTTTAGTGCCCACCCGGCACGGCGTACAGAAACCGCAGCTTTCCTGCATAAAAAAATGGGTAAAGTTAAGCGCATTTTCGAGAATATCGCGGCTCTGGTTAAACACCATAAAAGCGCCGCTGGTATTGAGATCGTCAAATGAAATAACCCTGTTAAATTCTGCTGGGGTAATTAAAGTACCCGAGGGGCCGCCAACCTGCACGGCTTGGACAGATTGTGCGCCGCATAAATTGAGTACATTTATGACCGGCATCCCCAGTGGGATTTCGTAAATGCCTGGTTTTTCAACATCGCCGCTGATGCTTAAAATTTTACATCCGTTAAAGCCGACAAGCCCCTGCTGTGAAAAATTTTCAGCACCTTTTTCTATAATAAGCGCGGCATAACAAAAAGTTTCGACATTGTTGACCACTGTTGGTTTTCCCAAGTACCCTCGAGTCACCGGAAAGGGAGGCCTGATGCGCGGAATGGCGCGACGCCCTTCAAGGGATTCCAGTAAAGCCGATTCTTCACCGCAGACATAGGAGCCGGCGCCCATAAATATTTCAATATCAAAGCTCAGCTTACTGTTTAAGATATGATCGCCTAATAAGTTAGCAGCGCGGCGTTTCTGTAATATTCCCTGAAGCTTTTTATGAAGGTGCTGATACTCATAACGCAGATAAATAAAGCCTTTTTGAGCGCCAATAATATAGGCACAAATGGTCATACCCTCAATTAACTGATCTGCATAACTGTTCAGTAAAACGCGATCTTTAAAGGTTCCCGGTTCGCCCTCATCGGCATTACAGACCACATAACGTTGATTGTTTTCGCTTAGCTGGCAGGATTTCCATTTTGCAGCGGTTTTATAACCGGCACCGCCACAGCCGCGCAGGCCAGACTTGTCAATTGCCGTGAGGCTGTCGTGAGGCGCCGTTGCCAGCGCTTTCTTAATCGCCGAACCGGGTTTAATTTCAGAATTTAATAACACTCCTTTGCTTTGGATATTATCAGCTACCTCAAACCATGCCTTTGGCCACTTATGAACGTCAATATTTTCCTCAATTTTTGCGACAATCTTCCCGACTTTTTTTCGGGTCAGGCGGGTTAATGCTAAACCGTTAATCAAAACCGCGGGTCCATGGTCACTCATACCCGTACAGGAAGTGTTGGCAACTGTTACCCGTCCGTCTGCTCTGGGCTGATTTAATTCAACATTGAGTTTTTCACAGAGATAAGAAGTGATTTCATTTTTACCCGACATATGATCGATGATGCTATCACTGACGTAGATATCATAATGCCCTCTGGGGTGATAATGAAGAAAGTGATAAAACTCGATAAGGGCCCTGATTTTAGGGATGGAAACTTTTAATGCAGTGGACAGATGTTGGATCGCCTGTTGGGGAATATATGAGCAGCTAAATTGAATATTACGCAGTATTTGCAATAGATAAGTGGCATCACTCCGATAGACTTTAAGTTGTTCATGGAGCAAAGCATCAAGCGCTTTATTCATTATTAAAGGCTCCTCAATATAACAAAAGGACTCAAAAGGTGTTCATACCAAACGCATCAAATAAGTGTTCATCTTTGCGGGTTAAAATTACTCCATACTATTTTGCGAAGTGAGAACAAAAATAGAATGCAATTCACGACTTATTAGTGCTGATTTTTCCTTCTCAATGATTGATTAATTGTTTTGTTATTTGCTAACAGCAGGGAATGCTTGATTTAACGATTCACGGCCTTTATGACGGCTGAAATGGTTAGGTTGAATCGCAGATAATTAACAAATGTCACTGCTTTAAAGATAGACTAAATCCGTTATTTAATTTAATGCAACTGCCCAGATACTCCTATAATAATAAGCACAGAATTAATTGTTAGAAAATTGAATAACTTCCGCTGTTAATTATTTTATTTTATTTTCTTCTCTATTATCTTAAATTCAGCAAGGAGTGCCTGTGCAGCAACGATGTCGAATAACGGTTGAGGGCAGGGTGCAAGGGGTTGGATTCAGGCCTTTTGTTGCCGTGACCGCTGCCAGGTTAAAGCTGTCCGGTTGGGTGCGTAATATCAGGCAGTCGGTATTAATTGAGATACAGGGCGAAGCGGCAGAAACGCAACGATTTTTGCGGCAACTGCAGTCAAAAGCACCGGCTCTGGCAAAGATTGAGCAGATGAATCATCAACAGATAGACAGTATCGATCAGACTGGATTCCATATTTTAGAAAGCAGCGGGCAGAATGAGGGGGCGGTGAGTATTTCGCCGGACATCGGAATTTGTAAAGACTGTCAAAAAGAGCTGTTTGCAAAGAACAATAGACGCTATCGCTACCCTTTTATCAGTTGTACCCAATGCGGCCCGCGCTACAGTATTCTTAAGACGTTACCCTTTGATCGGGTCAATACCACTTTAAATGTTTTTCCAATGTGCGATGATTGTTTAATCGAGTATAAAAATCCGATGGACAGGCGTTTTCATGCGCAGGGAATTAACTGCGCAAAATGTGGCCCGCAGATAAGTTTTGTTAATCAACCAGGGCAAAGGATTGCCGAAAAGGAACCGGCATTAAGCCTTGCCATTGCCGCACTGCAGGCGGGTAAAATTATTGCGGTAAAAGGATTAACCGGCTTTCATATCATGGTTGATGCCTGCAATCACCAAGCAGTTTTACGGCTGCGAGAAAAAAAACAGCGTCCTGCAAAACCTTTTGCTGTTATGTATCCGCAGTTATCAATGCTTGAAGCCGATTGTCTGCTGGGGGAAGAAGAGAAGTTACTGCTAAGCAGTGCGATTGCGCCTATTGTATTGTTGGAAAATAGATACAGCAATCATTTGCTCAGCCCGGCCATCGCACCGGATAATCCTTATCTTGGCGTTATGTTAGCCTATACCCCGCTACATCAGCTTATCTGCCGCGCGCTTAATAAACCGCTGGTGGTAACCAGTGCCAATCGCAGCGGCGAGCCGGTCTGTTGCGATAATGAGCAGGCAGTGGCGCAGTTAAGCCAGATGGTGGATGGATTTTTACTGCACGACCGGGAAATCTACCAGGGATTAGATGATTCTATTGTCAAATTTGTTAATCATCAGCCGATGCTGCTGCGCCGTGCGCGAGGATATGTACCGGATTATTTTCCCTTGGACAGTGAGTATCCTTCGATAGTGGCGCTCGGCGGGCAATTAAAAAACAGCATCGCCATGAGCAAAGGCAAACGCCTTTATTTAAGCCAGTATATTGGTGACCTTGATAATCTCGCTGCGCTCCATCGCCATCAAAGAACCCAAAAAATCATGAGCCGTTTATTGGGGATTAAGGCCGAGTTTGTCGCCTGCGATCTGCATCCTGATTATGTGACCACACAACTGGCCAGGGAGCTGCACTTGCCTGTTGTCAGTACGCAGCATCATCTTGCTCATCTTTATGCTGCGATGATCGAGCATCGGATAGCCGGGCCGGCATTTGCTGCGGTTTGGGATGGAAACGGCTATGGCCAAGATGGCACTTTATGGGGAGGGGAATTTATGGCCGTTACTGCGGATGAGGCGCAAAGAGTGGCTAGCTTTTTACACTTTAAACTGCCTGGCGGAGTGGCCGCTATCAAAGAGCCGAGACGGGTAGCTATTGCGCTTTTATATGAAATTTACGGTACAGCGTTAACTGCAAACGAAGCGCTTAAATCATTATCTCCCTTTGGATCATCAACCATAAAGCAGCTTTTAAAAATGCTCTCCAATAATATCAACAGCCCCTTAACTAGTAGTGCGGGGCGATTATTTGACGGTATCTCCAGTCTGTTAAATTTAGTCCATGTCAACAGTTTTGAAGGGGAAGCTGCAATGCAGCTGGAATTTGAAGCTAAAAAATCAAAGGACCGGGGGACTTATCCTGCGCCCGTTGATTTTACCGTGACCCCCAATATTATCGACTGGCGGCCTATGCTCGCAGCCATTATTACTGATATCGGCAATCAGGTTTCATCCGCTATTATTAGCAAACGTTTTCACAACAGCTGCGCTAGTATTATTTTGAAAATCGCACAGCATTATAAGGTCAAGCAACTTTTATTAACCGGCGGATGTTTTCAAAATTCCCTGCTGATTGAAACAACCTTTGCGTTTTTACAGCAACAGGGGATAACGGTTTTGTGGCATCAAAAGTTACCGGCTAATGATGCCAGTCTCTCTGTCGGTCAGGTTCGGGCTGCGGGTAAAGCTCGGTTGAGCGTTTTAGATGAAAAACAGTAGCACCGTTATTGCAGCTGGAGTGGCCATTAAATTGCTCAATCAAAAACAATGAAATAGGTGTACCTGACTACACTTTGAGTTAATTAAATCGTTATTTTATGAGCCACTTACTGGATTGAATAAAAGTCACTACAACGAGCATAACCATGGCTCTGGCAGAAACGGTAAAATCTTAGATGTTAAAACAGCAAATTGATTATCAGCTGGTGGCGCATCCAAAACGTCCACCACGCGAAAGAGTACTGAAGCCGTCCATATTCCCGAAGATTATATTGCTAAGGCGCTCATTGTCAAAGATATAAAGGGTTATGTGATGGTGGTGATTCCGGGACATCATTGGCTCAAATTGAAGGCAGTAAAAGAGGAGCTGGGCCGGGAATTTGAACTGGCACAAGAAACTGAAATCAATAAGCTATTCAGCGACTGCCAATCCGGTGCGATTCCACCCTTGGGACCTGCCTATAAACTGCAAACATTGATGGATCAGCGCCTGTTGACGCTGGTTAATGTCTATTTTGACGTCGGTGACCATGAACATCTTGTGCATCTTGACGGTAAGGCATTTCATGCTTTATTAAAGGGAGTGCGGCACGGTTACTTTAGCCATAATAATGATTAAGCGCAGCCGCGCAGTCTAATAATATGCTGAGCAAAAGCTTGTTCTGTTTATAATTGTTCATTTGCCACAGCCTAAGCGCTGTGGTTTTTTATCTTTTATCTGCTTAGTTTTTTGAACTGTGTTGCAGGGCATTAGCACTTGTAGTTCAGCCGCCTATGGTCTTCATGATTTAAGAAAATGCAGCGTATTACGCTCCTGTTTTTGATCAATCGAGCTAAATATCTCATTTTTATAAAAAAAAAGAGATAGTAGTGGACGCGACTTTAATCTTTGCGCAATCTGATAGTAGGAAAATATTATAATGGGAGGAGGCCATGAAAGCACTGATTGCGTTATTTAAAGCAATGATGGCAAGCTTTCGTGATTTGCTGCCTATCATCTGCGTGATCGCTTTCTTTCAATTTATTGTGTTACAAGAACCCCTTCCAAATATACTCTCCATTCTTTTTGGCCTGCTTTTAGTTGTTCTAGGTCTGACCTTTTTTATTTTTGGCTTAAACATGGGGTTATTTCCCATTGGTGAAAGCATGGCGCAAGCTTTTGCTCGAAAAGGTAGTCTTTTCTGGCTGATTTTATTTGCGTTTTGTTTAGGTTTTGGAACCACTATTGCCGAGCCGGCATTAACCGCTGTGGCTCAAGAAGCTGCAAAAGTGGCCGCAGAAGGTGGCGTGATCCCGCAAACTTTTGAAGAAATAGACAACTACGCCAATGGATTGCGACTGACTGTGGCGCTTTCGGTGGGGGTGGCGATTGTGCTGGGGGTGGTGCGTATACTTAAGGGCTGGCCTATCCATATTATGATTATTGGCGGTTATATTGGCGTCGTTGTACTGACCTGGTTTGCGCCTGAAACCATCATTGGTATCGCTTACGATTCCGGCGGTGTTACTACTTCTACTATCACAGTCCCCCTAGTGACTGCACTGGGCATCGGGCTAGCGTCATCCATTAAAGGCCGAAATCCGATGATAGACGGGTTTGGTTTGATTGCATTTGCATCGCTGTTGCCGATGATTTTTGTGATGCTATATGGAATGATTTTATCATGATAAGCCTGACGCAATGCATTAATACCTTTATTGACACCGTCGTTGACGTTATTCCCATAGCGACCATTATTTTCGTGTTTCTGATATTTGATGGAATGATTTTATCATGATAAGCCTGACGCAATGCATTAATACCTTTATTGACACCGTCGTTGACGTTATTCCCGTAGCGACCATTATTTTCGTGTTTCTGATATTTGATGGAATGATTTTATCATGATAAGCCTGACGCAATACATTAATACCTTTATTGACACCGTCGTTGACGTTATTCCTATTGCGACCATTATTTTCGTGTTTCTGATATTTGATGGAATGATTTTATCATGATAAGCCTGACGCAATTCCTTAATACCTTTATTGATACTGTCATTGACGTTATTCCCATTGCGACCATTATTTTCGTGTTTCTGATATTTGATGGAATGATTTTATCATGATAAGCCTGACGCAATTCTTTAATACCTTTATTGATACTGTCATTGACGTTATTCCCATTGCGACCATTATTTTCGGATTCCAAATTGCAGTTTTAAGAAAACCAATCGCAAATTTGCACCGGGTTATATTGGGTTTTTTCTATGTGATTTTAGGCCTAACACTGTTTTTATTGGGCTTGGAGCTGGCACTGTTCCCCTTGGGTGAAACCATGGCGAAGCAGTTAACTGCTCCAGAATTTATTTACTCTTTTAAAGACGACATCACGGAGTCTCTTGGCTGGATTGATTATTATTGGGTTTATCTGTTCGCATTTGCTATCGGATTTAGTACTACTATTGCAGAGCCTTCGTTAATTGCCGTTGCGATTAAAGCCAATCAGGTTTCAGGTGGTGCTATTAAGGTTAATGGTTTACGCATTGCCGTGGCCTTAGGTGTGGCGATTGGCATTTCCTTAGGAAGTTATCGAATAGTGGTGGGTGACCCCATTCACTATTACATTATGGGGGGCTATGCTGTGGTTATTATACAAACGCACTTCGCGCCAAAACAGATAATAGCACTCGCCTATGATTCTGGTGGTGTGACAACTTCCACTGTGACTGTGCCACTGGTCACCGCATTGGGTTTAGGATTAGCGTCCCAAGTGCCGGGAAGAAACCCTGTTATTGATGGTTTTGGATTGGTCGCATTTGCCAGTCTTTTTCCAATAATATCAGTAATGGCATATGCCCAAATTACACGATGGTTAAATTCAAGAACATCTTCCAAGGAGAATGATAATGCGCTTTAAACTAATAATTGCCTTTGTAGAAGATACAAAGACAGATGCGGTCTTAGATGCCGCACGCAAAGCAGGAGCGACTGGCGCCACCGTGATTAACAACGCAAGAGGGGAAGGGGTTGTTCAAAAAACCACCTTTTTTGGTTTGACTCTGGACGTTCAAAAAGACGTTTTGTTATTTGTGGTCGAAGAGCACTTATCGAGGAAAATATTAGAAACAATTAACCGGGTCGGTGAGTTTGATCTGCAGTCGGGGCAGGGCATTGCCATTCAAATCGATATCGAAGACGCAGTCGGCGTTGCCCATCAGATAAATACCTTAACTAAGGCAGTGGAGGACGAGCTATGAATCAGGGAAAGGTGGTCAGGGTGAGAGACGTGATGGTCAATAGCTATGTCATGATTGATGGTATTGCAACAGTGAAAGAAGGCATTCAACTGGCACGGCAGCACGTTGTAAAAGCGTTAGTTGTGAATAAGCGTCACGATGATGATGAATACGGTATTGTTTTGATGAATGATATAGCCAAGAAAATTCTCGCACAGAACCGTTCTGTTGAGCGTTGTAATATTTATGAAATCATGACCAAACCTGCGTTATCTGTGCCACCTGATATGAACGTTAAATACTGTGCGCGTTTATTTGAGCGATTTGGCATCAGTCGTGCGCCGGTCATTGAACATGGCAAAATTATTGGCATCGTCAGTTACAATAATATTGTGCTCAACGGTATGGCGTTGGATGGCTAAAGGCGTAAAATAGATAAAAAATTTAGGAAAACTCCATATGAAACTGTTTTTTATCTCGGATCTGCATGGTTCATTACCGGCCACCGAGCTGGCGCTTAAAAAATACGAAGCATCAGCTGCTAATTATCTGGTGATTTTAGGCGACCTGTTAAATCACGGGCCTAGAAACCCGATTCCGCAAGGATATCAACCTGCAGCCGTTGCACAACTTCTGAATAACTATAGCGATCAAATTTTGGCTGTTCGAGGAAACTGCGACAGCGAAGTTGACCAAATGCTGCTTAACTTCCCCATGCTTGAAAGCTATTCCTGGGTGTTGCTTGAAAATGGAACACGTATTTTCTTAACCCATGGTCATCTCTACAATAGTGATAATCGTCCGCCGCTAAAAGCCGGTGACGTGCTCGCCTATGGTCATACGCATCTGCCGGTAGCCGAAAGAAATGGCGAGCAGTTTATCTATAATCCAGGCTCGATAACTTTTCCTAAAGAGGGCAATGTTCCGAGCTATGGACTGTTCGAAGCAGGGACGTTTAAAGTGCTGTCATTCTCAGACGAGGTTTTAAAGCAGGTGAGCATCTAAACAGATGTCCTTTGGTAGCGACCTGAACACCCGCAGAAAAGAGAGGATATCCGTTGCTTGCGGCAGTTAAATTGATTAGGTTAAATAAATTAGGTTAAATTCATTAGGTTCATTTAACTGTTTGGAGCTGAAAAAACCGCTAAATGTAGATAGCTCTTTTGTATAAAAAAAGCTTCGCATCATAATCATTCATATTTATCTTCCGTTGTTGACAAACCACCAAAAAAAGTGAACTCTGTGCGCTTTTAGAGGAGCTCATCGAATAAATGATTCAAGAATATTCACGTTTTATAAAGCACAGTTGGCCCATTCTGATGTTTGGAATGATGACCGTTTTCATGGGCAATTTTGGTCAGTCTTTTTTTATTAGCTGGTTTGGAAACAGCTTTCAAGAGAGTCTTGGTCTATCAGCCACAAGCTATGGAACAGCCTACTCTACGGCAACACTTGCAAGTGGTCTGCTTTTGATGTGGCTTGGAGGCAGCATTGACAAGGTCTCCCTAGAAAAGTTTATTCTATTCTGCACCATTGGACTTTCTCTGGCGGCGCTCACTCTGTGGCAGACCAATAATATAACAACGCTTGTTATCGGGCTTTTTCTGCTGCGTTTTTTTGGTCAGGGACTTTTTCCACACACCGGCATAACCACCATGATGAAAAGGTTTTCTTTGAATCGCGGTAAAGGTCTGAGTGTGGCAACCACAGGTGTACCCTTAGGTGAAATCATACTACCTTCGTTTGCAGTCTTTCTTATTGCCCAATTCGGCTGGCAACAAAGCTGGCTGGTGATCGCACTATTAGTCCCTTTGTTCTATCTTCCTCTGGCACTTTTTCTTATTAAACGCGGCAAAGATAAAAAATATGCCGAACATGATCCAAGGGGAGATAATCAAGCGTCAAAACCTATTAAAGAGGATGGCTCCAGAAGGACGTTACTTTCCGATTTTCGTTTTTGGCTGGCACTGCCCACGGTTCTTTCCTCACCCTTCATCGTCACCGGAATATTTATTCACCAGGGATTTTTTCTACCGCAGATGGGCTGGACCCCCATGCTTTTTGCCAGTTGCTTCGTCTTTTATGGAATTGCCCATTGGCTTTCATCAATGTATGCGGGATCATTGGTGGACCGATTTAGCGGCAGACAACTGTTAAAATATTACCCTATTCCAATGCTCATGGCTTTGCTGCTGGCATCGCTGGTAACAGGTCACTGGGTTGCTTACGCGCTGCTTATTTCGCTCGGCATTGCCATTGGCTCGGGCAGTCCAATCATTAATGCGCTTTGGGCTGAAGTATACGGTACCAAGCATCTTGGCAGAATTCGCGCGCTCATGGCATCTCTTGCGGTGATATCTACCTCGATTTCTCCAATCTTATTTGGTTATCTCATTGACAATGGCATCAGCGGATCTCAGCTTTTCTTGTGGCTCGCTATGTACGTATTGTTGGCAATGTTTCTCGCTTTGTTTTCATATTCTAATGAGAAACAACTGAAAATATGATCCTATCAGCTGTTTTTTTAAGCAAAAAAACCGCCGCCGAGTTGCTGTTTCTTTCTGTAAGGCTAAAACCGGATTATATCAGTTTATTGATTCTTCTATGAGGGTTTTAGCTAACGGCTAATATTAAATCGGAGACACTGTCATATATTTTCAAAGAGACTGCTTTAACCTCTTCCTTGGCATTGTTTACAGCATAACCATTATATTTTTCCAGCATAGGAATATCATTTAAGTCATCACCAATCACGGAAATAAAATTTTTGTTTGCTTTAGAATGCTCAATAATAATATCTAAACCGCTGGCTTTGCTTATCCCTTTAGGTACGATGTTTATGTAATTCAGGTTGATAAATACTTCTACTTCACTTTCATATTTGAGCAGGATTTGTTCTTTTAATGTCTTTGCTTTTTCAAAATTATCATTTAAACAGCCAATCAGTAAGACTTCCCCATCAAGCGCTGTTTCTATTGTTTTCGAATATATTTTAGCGTTTCTTTCATATACTTCTCTGGAAATTTCATTGCTCAGGCTGGCGGTTTTATTGGTCATATTACAACCGTCAAATCCATTGGATATAATCAGTTCATCTCCAAATTTTTCTTTTAGCATGTTAACCAACTCTCGAGCTAATGCGTTGTCCAGTGCTTGTTTAAATAAAACATTATTTTCACCATCGACAATAAAGGAGCCGTTAAGTGCTACGAGATAGTCATAATCTATATTTCTTGTTTTTTTCTCATAAAGCATGCTTGCAACATCTCGACCGGTACTGATCGCGAAAATATTGCCTTTTTTTCTCCAATTGTTAACCGCAAGGAGGTTCATGTTTAAATCCTGCTGATCATTTCTATGGAATGTTTTATCGTAATCGGAAGCAATTAATTTAATATTATTTAACACTTTGTTATCCTTAAGTATTACTGAAACCGTGTATTGAAGTACTTTTTAATATTACATATTAACCGTTTTTACCTGTGCTTACGAAGGAGATAAACGAATTTATTCACAAAACTGGAACCTGCTTATTAAGTGTAATTTGGTCTGATAGCGGATCCTAATTGTCCGGTTTAATTCCGAATGTTGAGAAAACAGATAACGACCTGATTAGAATGACATATTAATCGGATTCCTCAGTGACGTTGAGGTATTCAATACACAAATCGAGAAAGACCTGTGCCTGAGGAGAAATGCTTCGACCGGCCAATTTGAAAATACCAATTTGACGTTCGAGTGGCGGGTTGGTCAGAGGGATCCAAATCAACTGTGTTTCGTTACTTGGAAAAGCGAGCTTGGGCAGTGTTGTGATCCCTATACCTAATGCTAATACCGAGAATAGCGAAGTGAGGTTCTCTATCGAATAAAGTGCTCGCTGGCTAAGCACCCGCGCCGGGGTAGGGTCTAATAACGTAGATGTTCCGTTTTTAATAAAGGGTTGTTTTAACAACGCTTGCCATTTGACTCCCTGTGGATGTGCAGCGATCGGATTATCCCGTAAACACACCACGCCAATCGGATCGTTGATAAGCGGCGTAAAATCTATCGCATCGTCTTCAATGTTGAAGCTGCTGCCAAGCGCTAAATCCACTTCTCCTGCCAGTAATCTAGCTTCAACCGCCGGCGCATTATCGTCAATTAAACTGACTTCTACATTTGGATACTTTTCACAAAATGCGCGCAGTACATTGGGAATAAGTTTGCCTGCCACGGAAGGTACGCTTGCTATTCGGACTCTTCCCTGTTGCCCGCTAGCCGCCGCTTGTAAGTCATTGACTAATGAGGCGTAAGTATTCAGGAACTGCATTATTTTGGGTAAACATATTGTGCCGAATGGGGTGAGTGTAGATTTGTTTCCAGCTTCGAACAGGGGTTGGCCGAGTGTTTTTTCCAGCTCTTTTATGGATGCAGAAAGTGCCGCTTGCGAGCGGTTTGCACGATTCGAAGCGGCTCGAAATCCACCTTCTTCGACGACCATCACAAAATGATTTAATTGTTGGAGTTTGATATTCATTGATAGGATTCCTGGTGAACAATTTATTTACCTTGCTCTTAATAAAGTGATAGATTTTTCTTATCAAATGAATGAATTTTAGCGTTTGATTTATCACAAGTCAAAGAGTACCGTGCAACTATATTGTTGCACAGTTGTCACGTGACTGTTAAATGATTGGGTGGGGTCAGGCGCATGCAAAATAAAAAATACTCAGCTAAAACACCTGTTTTAGCTTCAAAAGCAGCACTGAATGTTTGTTGCATATTGTATTGGGTATTTAATAACAGATAACAAAGTAATAGTTCTGTCGATTTATTACTTTTTATGATTTTTTAAATGCAAATATTATCGAAAAAATGCCTTATAGAAGAGATCCGTTTTGACAGTCAACCTATGGGGAGCCTATGCCTGAACATCAAGTAAATCAGGAAGATTATTCGTTAGATTATAATGATCCGGCTTTTAATCGTAATTTTGAGCAAAATAATCATCCACTGGATCAATCAAGCTTAAAAACGTCATCGGTGATGACCTGTTTTCGTCAGCAGATAAAGGGTACACAAGTAAGCCTTTCTATTGATTCAGTGATTGTCGAAGAGCCCTTACAGATTAGCCTGATTTATAGCGACAGTTCGGGTAAAGAACAAGAGCGTATTTACTTAGTGACTATGCGCACTCCAGGTGAAGACCTTAATTTGGTGACCGGGTTATTTTTGGCAGAAGGTATTATCAAAAGCGCCTGCGACATTACAGGTATCAATGATCAATTAGATGCGAATGAAATTTCCGCAAATAAAATAGTGGTTCGCTTAGCCGCGAATGTGGTTGTTGATTGGGACTTGATCAGCCGTGATACAACCTCATTCTCCAGTTGCGGAGTGTGTGGTAAATCATCAATACAGTCTTTAGAACTGCGCGACATTCCTTACTTAGACACGGCGGAACGCTGGTTGCCGAGTCATGTTATTCCTCATTTTAGTGATCAATTGCGTCAATATCAATCGATGTTTATGCAAACAGGTGGGGTGCATGGCTGCGCCTTATTCGATGCGAAAGGCGCTTTGTTATTAAGCTCTGAAGATGTCGGACGGCATAATGCCTTAGACAAGTTAATAGGCAAATTAGCAAGAGATCCGGCGCTTGATCAGCAGCGAAAAATTGTATTCCTAAGCGGCCGCATCAGCTTTGAGCTAGTTCAGAAAGTCCTTGTTTCCGGCATTTCTGTACTGGTTGCTGTGGGGGCGCCATCAAATCTCGCCATCAATATGGCAAAACGTTTCAATTTAACACTTATAGGCTTCAGTCGTAACGGTGGATTTAACGTCTACCATGGTACTTTCCGTTTAAATCTGACCACAGAATAGAGAATTAAAATGACAGTTAAAAAATATGAAGGCTCAGCCGGTGGCTGGGGGGCCTTATTAAGTACCACCAAACACCTGGTTAAAAGTGAAAATATCACACATAACATTCGCAACCTACTAAAAACAAATCAGGACAAAGGGTTTGATTGCCCTGGTTGTGCATGGGGCGAAACAGCCGAACAAAGTAGCTTTAAGTTTTGTGAAAATGGTGCAAAAGCGGTGAATTGGGAAGCAACCAGCCGCCGTGTTACGCCCGAATTTTTCCAACAACATTCGGTGAGTTGGCTATCACAGCAAAGTGATTATTTTTTAGAGTATCAAGGCAGGCTTAATCATCCTGTTCAGTACAATCGTGAAACGGATTGCTATCAAGCGGTTAGTTGGGAGCAGGCTTTTGCGTTGGTCGCTAAGCACTTAAATTCCCTTGAGTCCCCTGATCAGGCTGAATTTTATACCTCCGGTCGGGCGAGCAATGAAGCGGCCTTTTTATATCAACTTATGGTGCGAAAATTTGGTACTAATAACTTACCCGACTGCTCTAACATGTGCCATGAAGCAACCGGGATAGCCTTAAAAAAATCCATTGGTGTCGGCAAAGGGACGGTCACGATGGAAGACTTTGAACATGCCGATGCTATTTTTTTGTTTGGTCAAAACCCGGGAACCAACCATCCTCGAATGTTAGATACGCTGCGTCAGGCATCACGTCGCGGAGCGGCTATAGTCACTTTTAATACTTTAAAAGAAAGAGGCTTAGAGCGTTTTACAAATCCTCAATCGGTGACGGAAATGCTCACCAATGGCTCGACACAAATTAGTCAGTGCTATTTTAAGCCTAAACTCGGCGGTGATATGGCCGTTGTCCGCGGCATGGTTAAAGCACTTATTGTCGTTGACAAAGCAGAGTTGGACGCTGGTCGTCCATCTATCTTTGACCATGCATTTATTGCGCAGCACACCCAAGGGGTTGATAAATACTTAAAAGCCGTTGCGGCGACAACGTGGAATGAAATCACCGAGCAGGCCGGTTTATCACGATCTGAAATTGAACAGGCTGCCGGCATTTATCGCCACTCCAAACGGGTGATTGTTACCTGGGCAATGGGGATTACTCAGCATAAACATTCGGTGAACACCATTCAAGAAATCACCAACCTGCAACTATTGTTCGGACAATTAGGGAAACCGGGAGCTGGATTATGTCCGGTCCGCGGGCACAGCAATGTGCAGGGCGATCGTACCATGGGCATTGACGAACAACCCAGTGCAGCGTTTATCGAAAATATATCCCATGCCTTTGATTTTCAGGCTCCGGCAAAACCCGGACATAACGCGGTTGCCGCTATCAAAGCGATGCTGGCTGGCGAGAGTAAGGTGTTTATTGCTTTAGGCGGTAATTTTGCGGCAGCAACACCAGACACCGCGTTAACCAAGCAAGCACTTTCAAATTGCAGCTTGACCGTGAGTATCGCGACAAAATTAAACCGTACGCACCTTATTCCTGGGAATGATTCGCTGATCTTACCTTGCTTAGGACGTACCGATGTTGATATGCAGGCAGCAGGCGCACAAAGTATCACCGTTGAAGACTCTTTTAGTATGGTGCATGCTTCAGCAGGGGAAGGGAAAAGTAATATCGGAGAGATGCGCTCAGAGCCGGCTATCATTGCGGGTATCGCAGAAGCTACTTTGGGTAAACAGCCCATAGATTGGTCTTGGGTGATTGAAGATTATGGCAGAATCCGCGACTTAATTGCAAAAAGCATTCCCGGATTTACCGATATGAATACCAAAATAAAACAGCCGGGTGGTTTTTATCTTGGTAATCACGCTGCGCAGCGGCAATGGCAAACTGCCTCTAAAAAAGCGCAATTCATGGAGCATGATTTGCCGCTGCATTTACTGCCGGCAAACCTGCGCGAATTGAGTAAGGATCCGGTGTTCGTATTACAAACGATGCGTTCACACGATCAATACAATACCACTATTTATGGTTTTGATGATCGCTACCGTGGTATTTTTGGAGAGCGTAAAGTTATTTTTGTTAATGCCAACGACATTAGTGCATTGGGGCTGAAAGACAGTCAATTAGTCGATATTGAATCGCTTTGGGCTGATGGTATTAAACGTAAAGTTTTTGGATTTAAGCTGGTGGCTTACGATATTCCGAAGGGTAATATTGCCGCTTATTTCCCTGAAACCAACCCGTTGATGTCCATTGACGGGAAAGGGGATCTCAGTGATACGCCCATTTCAAAAGCGATTCCTGTTATTTTAAGCGCGACGATATTGAAGAATGATAAAATTGATATCGTGACGGCTTAACAACGGCTTAATGACCTATTGCAGCTGCAAAAACGGCTGATTATTCAGCCGTTGTTATATGTATTCTTAACAACAATGATAAACAAAAAAAGCCAGATTTAATCACTTAAATCTGGCTTTTTTTTATCTGAATCTAACCGTTACATCATTGATTCAATACCAAAAAAGTCTGGATAAAAGGCAAGAATACCTAATACGATAATTTGTATAATTATAAAGGGTATTACGCCTCTATAAATTTGCATGGTACTCACCGAGGGTGGAGCGACACCTTTTAAATAAAACAGTGAGAATCCAAACGGCGGGGTCAAAAATGACGTTTGTAAATTCATGGCTATCAATATTGCAAACCATACGGGGTTTATTCCTAAGGCTGCCGCTATTGGCACTATGATCGGCACTATAATATAAGATATCTCAACAAAATCGATAAAGAATCCTAAAATCAGAATGGCCAGCATGGTAAAAAGAATGAATGAAGTCTTATTATCACCCGGCAGGTTATTCATAAACTCGGTAACTATCTCTTCTCCGCCGGTATAAGAAAAAACCATTGAAAATGCAGTGGCTCCGATTAAAATAGCAAAAACCATTGAGGTTATCTTTACCGATTCCTGTGCTGCTGTTTTTATCATCCCTATTGAAAAAGTTTTATACATCAGCGCTAAACCGACCGCGCCGATTGACCCGACGGCTGATGATTCCGTTGGTGTTGCAACGCCGCCAAAAATCGAACCAAGCACTAAAATTATCAGGGTAAGTGATGGAATGATATCAATAAGCGCTTTGTATACTTGTTTCTTCTTTGATCCACGTTGAGGATCAGCAGGGATTGCGGGTGCAACATCTTTTTTAATGTAGGAAACAATCAATATATAGATAATATAGGCAGCAACCAGCGTTAGCCCCGGCCATACCGCCGCTTTAAAAAGATCGCCGACCGGAACCTGAAAAACATCCCCAAGAATAATCAGCACTATTGAAGGCGGGATGATTTGTCCAAGCGTACCCGACGCACAGATAGTGCCTGTGGCTAATTCTGTACTGTATTTGTATTTCATCATAACCGGCAGAGAAATCACCCCCATCGCCACGACGGATGCACCAACAACACCGGTGGATGCCGCTAGTAAAGAACCCACCAACACAGTTGAGATAGCTATTCCGCCTCTGATCTCACCAAATAAAAAGCCCATGGACTCTAGCAGTTTTTCAGCAAGTCCGGTTTTTTGTAATACTATCCCCATAAAGATGAACATCGGAATAGCCATTAAAATGGTGTTTTGCTGTATTGCAAATATTCTAAATGGCATATAGCCAAACATGGTTATGCCTTCATCGAGTCCTTCCATAAGACCGGATATCAGCCCGGCATCAAATCCGCCGTAGGAATAAATTTCTACGATACCTGCGATCATGCCAAAAAGCACCGCAACCGCTGCAAAAGTGAAAGCCACTGGAAAGCCAATCAGTAACAAAAGAAGCGCGGTAAAAAACATTAAGATGCCAATCATTTTGACGCTCCTTTTTTATCAATATCTACAAGATGGTGCTTATGCCCCTCAATATCATGCTTAATATCTTCAACTTCGTGTTTGATTCTATCCATTTCTAATGGGTGTAATCCATTGAATACATTTAAATTTTTTATAAAAAAACCGACCGATGTAATAATTAATAAAAGAAATGAGAGTGGGATCAATGCTTTTACAATCCATCTATATTGTAAACCACCGGGGTTACCGCTCTGTTCCATGGATGCATAAGCGGAAACTGCATTGTCAATCGAACTGATACCAACCAGCAGCGAGATAGGTAAAATAAAGAAAACAGCACCGAGCATATTTATCATCGCTTTCTTTCTATATGAAAGTCGATCATAAATTATATCTACTCTGACATGTCCATCTCCTTTTAGCGTATAAGAAACACCCAGCAGAATAATGACTGAAAATAGATGCCATTCCATTTCCTGCATACCGATACTGCTCATGTTAAAAACGTATCTTGTAATAACATCGTAAAATACATTTAGAATCATTAAAACCATGGCAATAGAGGTAATGGCTCCAATAAAATCTGCGAATCTATCAAACATTTTCTCAAGTTTTAACACAATAAAAATCCTTTGGCGTACTATGAAAAAATCCCCTTTATAAAGGGGATTTGATTTATATTATTGCAGGTTATCTTTTAAATAATTGTAGTCAGACATAATAGTCCACGCTCTCGCTTTTTTCTGGAAAGCTGTTTGTGAATCTATGACCTCTTTTAACAATGGATTGTCTTTAGTCATTTCAACTAATAACTCATTGTTGGCTTTTTTCATGGCATCCATAACCGGTTTTGGAAAAGTCTTTATTTTAATATTTGGATATTTAGTATCTATCTCAGACCATGCATCAGCACTCATTGCATAGTTTTGAATATACATATCATAGGCGCTAAGTTTGATCGCAGTTTTCAAGATAACTTGTAAATCTTTTGGCAATTTGTTGAATTTTCTTTCATTGACTAAAAACTGTAACTCTGTCGCTGGTTCATGCCAACCCGTATAATAAAATGGCGCAACTTTATGAAAGCCCATATTTATGTCCATTCCGGGCCCAACCCATTCCAGTGCATCAAGCACACCACGTTCTAATGAAGTATATAATTCACCCGGCGCAATGTTAGTAACGGCAACACCCAGTTTAGCCATGATTTCACCGGCGAATCCGGGGATCCTCATCTTAAGACCTTTTAAATCATCAACGGTATTAATCTCTTTTCTAAACCATCCTCCCATCTGATTTCCGGTGTTCCCGCCAGGAAATGACAGCATTTTATGAGGAGCATAGGCTTTTTGCATAAGCTCCATTCCGCCACCCTCATAGAACCAAGCGTATTGTTCAGGTGTGGTCATACCAAAAGGCATGGTTGTAAAAGGTAAGGTATTAATATCTTTACCTTTCCAATAATATGATGCGCTGTGTGCCATATCATATTGACCACCTTTAACCATATCAAAAACACCAAATGCTGCTTTATGCTTATTGGAGGCATCTATTCTGATGATCAGCCTGCCATTAGACATCTCTTCAACCATTTTTGCCATATTATGCGGCGCATCAATAAAGGGTGAGAGTGTCGGTCCCCAAGTTGTTGCCAACTTCCAGTTATAGACTCTTTCTGCGGCAAAAGAGGCGGTTGTTAGTCCTGCTAACAAAGCAGAACCTATTAGTAGCTTTGTCGATTTAGATCTTAATATATTCATATTTCATCCTTATTAATGACAGAAAATCACATATACTGGTGTTCTATACAAATTCACACACACACTATTACAGAAGCACAAAATAGCACGAAGGCTGAAATCACCAACGCGCAGGTTCACAAAAGCAAATATTAACTGATATACATTCTCATTTAGATGAGCTAAATCTCTTAATTTAGCCGGGGTTAGTTTTATAACATGAGGAATTTACGGTGGAAATTGATTAGAAGTGGTTGTTAGTGACTCGCAAGTTGAGCGCTGTTTTATGTTCTGGCTGCAAGACCGCTACGGGCGATTTTCTGCGCTTATAATAAAAAATCGCTCTTAAGCATTGGCTTAAGAACGATTCTGAAGTTACCCGATGATCATTTATGTGTCGATCTTAGGTTATTTGTAGAGGTTGAGTTCGCTGTTTAGGCCTTTAACCAGGCTGACGCACATCAATAATAGAACAAAAGTGAACGGCAGGGCGGTTATAACAACGCCAGACTGTAATGCCTGCAGCGCTTCTTTGCCGCCAATCCAAAGCATAACTGCCGCTATCACTCCCTCTATCGTTGCCCAGAAAATTCGCTGCGGAATAGGCGCGTCTATTTTACCGCCCGAGGTGATACTGTCGATCACCAGTGAACCTGAATCCGACGAGGTGATAAAAAATATCAGGATCAATACAATTGAAAGTATAGAAATGGCAGAGCTAAATGGCAGTGCATCGTAGACTTGGAACAAGGTCAGAGATATATCTGTCAAACCATTAGCACCCAACTCTCCGACCTTATTAACCACTTGATCGATAGCAAGTCCGCCGAAAATAGCCATCCAAATAATAGTCATCAGTGTCGGAACAAAGATCACGGCAAACAGGAATTGGCGAACGGTACGGCCTTTAGAGACGCGCGCAATAAACATACCGACAAAGGGTGACCATGAAATCCACCACGCCCAGTAGAAAACTGTCCAGCCGTGCATCCATACAGTGTCTTCACGACCATGAGGGTTGCTCAGAGGCAGGATGTTTTCAACATAGGCCATAAAGGTTTCTGGAATTGAGACCTTGACAACATCAAAGCCGACATAAGTAACGAACACCAGCAAGGCGAATGCAAACACCATATTAATGTTACTTAATACCTTAACGCCACCTTCGATACCGCGAATAACCGATAAAATGGCAATAAAAGTGACGAATGCAATGACCGTCAGCTGCATACCAATACCGCCGTCGGTACCAAATACATGGTTAATACCGCTGGTTGCTTGCTGTGCGCCCAAGCCAAGTGAAGTTGCCAAACCAAACAGGGTCGAGAGTACCGCTAAAATATCAACCACGTGACCTAACCAACCCCAGGCTCTATCACCGAAAATCGGGTAGAAAACCGAGCGCATTGACAGCGGTAGTCCCTTGTTATAGGCAAAAAATGACAGCGCAAGCGCGACAACGGCATAGATAGCCCAACCGTGCAGACCCCAGTGAAAGATGGTTGCGCCCATCGCCAGTGATTTAGCTTCCGGCGTATATGGCGCTACGTTGAAGGGTGTACCCCACCAGTCTGTAAAATAAGCAGTAGGCTCAGCGACTCCCCAGAACAGAAGGCCGATACCCATGCCGGCAGCAAACAACATCGCCAGCCATGAAGCTGTTGAATACTCTGCTGTGGCTTTTATACCGCCAATCCTGATTTTACCAAAAGGAGACACCATCAACAGAATAGTGAATATCAGGAAAAAGTTGGTTGACCACATAAATAACAGGTCAAAATCTTCCATGATGCTATTTCTGACGCTGTTTAATGCTTCTTTAGCGGTCGAGGGGTCGACAATCAGAAGTGCTGCAAGGAAAATGAAAATAAGCCCTGCGCTGGTACCAAAAACAGGGTTGTGAATATCAAATCCCCACTTTTGGATATTGTCCTGACCTACCTCATAGTCGGTCGTTTCTATACTGTATTTGTTCAATTTATTATCCATGGGTGGTACTCATAACATATGTCCTTTAATACTTATTTAATCAAAAAAAACGAAATGGCGGTATAAATTAACGCTATTAGACTACGGCTTAAAAATAGCGGCGAGATATTAACCATTTAATAATCAAAAATCAATTAACAATAAAATTGCAGGGTTGGCTAGTGTTTCAAAGTTGATATGCTTTGCTTTGCTTTGTAAGTGTTTATCTACTCAATCAGTTAAGCCTGAAATTAGACGTTTTATTGCCTTTGTACATGACCTGTGTTTGTTTTATAAATACAACTTATTGATTAAAATATAAATATAAGTAATCTGAATAGATGTTAGCAAGTCGTTTATCCGGCGGGGAACCGTTTTTTAATAATACCATAAGCTTTGATAAGGTAGCGAGCTTTAAGGGGGAAGAGTATGTTAATAAAAGAAAATACAGGTCTTATTATCATCGATATACAGGGCAAACTGGCCACTCTAGTCCATGATAGTGATACTTTTATTGCAAATTGTAAAAAACTCATCAAAGGGGCTCAAACGCTTGATTTGCCAATAATATGGCTTGAACAAAACCCTAACAAAATGGGCCCAACCGTGGACCAGCTCAGTATCCTGCTTGATACTCAAAATCCCATTCCGAAGTTTACCTTTGATGCCTGTGCAGAGCCGCAATTTATGCAAGCCGTACGTACAGCAAATGTAGACACATGGCTTATTTGCGGCATTGAGGCACATATTTGTGTTTACCAAACTGCATTAACGTTAAAGCATACTGGAGTTGATGTGCAGTTAGTTTGTGACTGCATTTCGTCACGTACGCTGGCCAACAAAAATCTAGCGATAAGCAAACTGGTTAAGCATGGCGTTGATGTCACTGGATTGGAAATGTGTCTGTTTGAACTGCTTAATGATTGCCGCGCGAAAGAGTTTAAAGAAATACTGGGTTTAATTAAATAGTAATAGCAAACCCATTAATTTTTTGTTTATTATTAAGGGCTTAAATAAAGGTCAGCCAGATATAAAACCTGCTGAAGCTGTTTAAAATTTTCCCATACTCTTTTGCGTAATCAGAAAAACAGTTTCTGCAATCAATACCTTTGTTTTCATGGAGCCTGGTGCAAGCTGTTACCACGGTATCAGCACTGCGACAAAAAACCCGCAACAGCGGGCTTTTATAGCATCAAATATCACTTATTATGATACTTTTAATGCTCTTCGACGGGCGATTGCCAGACCGAGAATACCCATTGCTAATAGCCCAATTAGGCTTGGCTCAGGTATAGACGTTGATTTGTTATACAACTGTATATGTGAAAGACCACCACCTCTGTCAAACACATTTACAAAGTCCCAATCTCCACCGGTAACACCAGAAATTAGATCAAAAACAAACCATTCGTCTGGGTTATTGCCTGTGCCAAATTTAAAACCGATAGCATCAACTGCTGCTGTTATTGACCAGGTGCCAGAGCTATTGCCAAAATTATCTTTATCAAAATCGACAAAATTACCAGAACCCGCAGCAACATAACCAGCAGCTGTTCCACCCGAAGTCAAAAAGTCATCAGTCCTTGTATTGCCGTTTATATTACCCACCCCCGAGGCGACACAAGATGAGACTTCCGTATCCGACAAGAACATGTGATTTTTAGCGGTGTCTGTTGAACAATTCACAGTCATTATAGCACTGGCTGTAGCTGTGAAAAATCCTAAATAGGCAGCAACTAAAATTGAAGCATACTTATTCATATTACTCATTTAAAACCCCCCTTAAATTTAATTAAAAATATTTTGTTTAAGTAAAAAGCACAGATGCAGTTTAATGATACGAAGCACATTATGTGCCATATTTTAATAAACAAACAAATACAATGACTTATGGTTTATTTTTGATTTTAGTAAATCAGGTTTGTAAATCTTTATCACATGATATTTCCTACTTAAAATACAATAAACCAATATTTCAATAGGTTACAAGGTTTTACTGGTTTTTTATATTCGGACAAGTGTCGCTTTATTTTACAGTTATTAACATGAAACGTTTATATCGCAAACTTGCCATCTGGAGTATTGAACAAATTATACGATGTTTATTTTAAAAATATTTTTATCTCGTTATGATTTTTTTTACTACAAAACCTTAGCAGTCTTTTTTTATTCTTTTGTATGAATAGCAGCAAATTCAGCCATTCGCGCAGTTGGCTCTTTACATACTTTGCCCGGACCAAACGGCTTCAGCGGTCATTTTAACATCGAAGGTGCTTGGTTTATTTAAATATCTTTTTTCAACAACCTTGTTTCTATTACCCTGTAATCTGGCTATCCGTTTTGCACGCTCACATTCCCACCTATTCATCGGTTAAGACAGTGAAGCTGTAATTACTTCGCATTGCATTTACAGCACCGATAGCAGGGTAAAGGTTAAACATATCAGCTTGCATATAGCGATATGCTTTATTCACTTTTTCTGCGCATCTTCTTCCTTTAAAAACCTTTCCCTTGCTATTAATACAAGCTGTGTTGCCACTTCGCCATTTTTCAAATGTTCGCCCAAAATTTCTGCAGGAACAACATGTTCCCATGCGTTCTTTTTGGCCCGTTGCACATACTTAGTCGTTTTAAAGCCATTTGGTGGTGTTATATACTTTTTAGGATCAAAAGCGGCAGCGCAATACAAGGTCACTCTATTATTGTAATAAACCTGTTTCTCTAATATCTTTTTGGCTTTGCTAAAGGAGTCATTGGTTTTATTTTCGGCAAATGCAGAACAGATAAAAAGCACTAAAGAGAGTGTAATAAGCTGTAAATTCATTAACGTTTTCTGTCGACAAAAATAGGGTTAAGAGCTTTTAAATAGTGATGACATTTCTCAATAATGAACTGCACTACTTTGTCTAAAAGAAGGCGTGTTGTTTGTGGAGTTAGTGGTGACACGAGGAATTCAGCCTGAAAAACGGCAAGAACATCCGCCGGGGATAGTTTAGTCGATTGTTATTTTTCTTGTTGACGCTATTCAGGTAAATGAATTAAAAGTCATTTTTTACCGTTCCTAGTGTCATGATAGTGTAATCATATTATTTCTGATAAGTTATTACCTTGCTTAGCATAGTTTCCTAATCTTGAGATGTTTTGACTGTCAGGATCCTTTAGATTATTAAGTTCTCTTTGTTATCGCATTTTCAGTCTGCAAAATAACATTCTGATTTTAATTGGCATCATATTAGATTTAATAAGAAAAACTTTGGATTCCTCATTTTATGCTGCTATAACTTTACGGTCGTTTATGATCGTGGTGTGGTGAAGCCGATTGATTATAAATAACCAGGAAGATCGTTCTTTTTTATTAAATTTTTTCCAATAATGGGAGTGAATTTATGAACATTTTATTAAGAACTCTCAGCAAAATTTAATCGGCAATTTATTATCTTATTTATTTTAAAAGGGCGTTATTATGAAGGTTGCATTTATCGGCTTAGGCGTTATGGGTTACCCGATGGCAGGATTTTTAAAGCAAGCGGGACATGATGTTTGTGTTTATAACCGCACATTAGCAAGGGCACAAAAATGGCAGCAACAATATCAGGGTAAAGTCGGTCTGACTGCGCGTGAAGCCGCTCAAGACGCTGAAATGGTGTTTAGCTGTGTTGGTAACGATAATGACCTACGCGCGGTTGTCTTGGGTGAAGAGGGGCTTCTGGCCGGAATGAAGAACGGCGCTATATTGGTTGATCATACAACGGCATCGGCCGATGTTGCTCGTGAGTTGGCGGCGCTGTGCGCTGAGCAGGGCAAGGAATTTCTCGATGCGCCGGTATCTGGTGGGCAGGCGGGCGCTGAAAATGGAGTTTTAACCATCATGGTTGGCGGTAATAGCGCGGTATTTGCTAAAGTGCGTCCGGTTATTGCTGCTTACGCCCGCTGCGCAGAACTGATTGGTGATGTGGGGAGTGGTCAGCTGGCTAAAATGGTTAATCAAATCTGTATAGCCGGCGCGGTGCAGGGTCTGGCTGAAGCGATTCATTTTGCCAAATGTGCAGATCTCAATGTCAATAAAGTGATTGATGTAATATCTAAAGGCGCGGCGCAGTCGTGGCAAATGGAAAATCGCCATCAGGCAATGATCGACAATAGTTATGAATTTGGTTTTGCGGTTAACTGGATGCGCAAGGATTTAGCCATTACCCTTGATGAAGCTCGACACAATAATGCAAAATTACCAATGACCGCACTGGTTGATCAGTTTTACAGTGAAGTGCAAGGCATGGGAGGAAGTCGCTGGGATACCTCGAGCCTGCATGCGCGGTTAGAAAAATTCACTGATAAATAATTTCTAATTAAGCTGTTACTGTTTAGATAAACCTCATTTTGAACTAAACGGGGTAACAACCGTGCGGTAAATAATGTCCGGCACTTTTTCCATTAACTAGAGGTGGCTGGAAAGCGGGCACCGTACTGGCATAATCTATTAGTTTCTGGCAACCGTCCACGAGGGAATTTTAAAGGCTGTTTGAACTTGCTTTGTAAATAATGATTAAAAGTGTGTATTACAACAGCTTAAATTCTGATGTCTCATTATTTGAGATCCACTAACAAATTTTCAGGGCAGCCGCAGCCGTCAGCGGCCTGGAGAAGAGATACCCCTGCAATAGATTAACGCCTATTGCTTTCATTGCATCGCTCATCTCTTCGGTTTCGATTCCTTCGGCGACAACTTCGATATTTTTATCCTGGCACAGTTTATTCAGGAATGCGATGTAGGCCATTGCTTCCGTGGTCATCATCGACTGGTTGACGACTTCACGATCTATTTTTAGCTGAGTAAAAGGCAGCGTGAAAAAACTATTCAGTGATGAATATCCGGAGCCAAAATCATCCATAGAGACAGAAAATCCTTTATCTCTTAATCTTGTTATCTGCTCTTTTGCAAAGTGATTGGAGTCCAACAAGACTGATTCTGTGATCTCAAGAACAATATCGCTATTATTGAGCATAAATTGACGGATAATAAAAAGTACCCGATCGACAAAATCATGCTGTAATAACTGTACCCCTGAAATATTAATGGCAATTTTTACCCGCCGGTCGTTGAGTTCATGGTAATTGCAGATAAATGAGCAGGCCTGTTCGATCACAAAGTAACCAATATCGATAATATTTAGATTCTGCTCGGCTACCGGGATGAATTCATCGGGCATTATTTCGCCAAAAACAGGGCTGTTCCAACGAATGAGTGCCTCGAAACTGTCCACGTTTTTCGTTTCAGACTGTATGATGGGCTGAAACTTTAATATGAACTCATTTTTGTAAAGTGCTGACTTCATAGCTGTTTTTATATGAAGTCTCTTTTTTACAATGTGATTTATTTGCTCATTAAAAAAAGCAAATTGCTGTTCGGTGTGTTCGTGGGCGTATATCATGGTCAGTTTGACCTGATGCAGGAGAGTTTGTTCACATTCAGCGCTTGACGGTAACATGCAAATACCGATGTTTAAATTAGGGGTGTCATTATCCTGATGGTATTTGCTGGTATCTTTAAATATGTCCAGCAACTGCTCAATTGATTTTTGTATCTGCTCGGCTGAAACAGACTTAGTTATTCTGATAATAAATTCACTTGATTTCTGACGATAAAAATAACAATCGTCAGTGAATAATTCACCCAGACAACGAATTAATTTCTGTACTATTTTATCCCCTGCATAAGGTCCATATGAATCGATATAGAGATGGAAGTTCTTCAACTTGATAAACAATAATGCGCCGATTTGTTGACTAAAGTTATCCTTTAAGTCGAGCAGTAATTTGCCTGCATTCATCAAGCCTGTCTGGGGATCTATATAGGCGGTTTGATAAAGTCGGTGTTGATTTTCTTTTTCTTCGGTCACGTCTTTATGCGAACCGACCATATAAATCAACTTACCATCGGTATCAAATCTGGAGGTACCCTTAGCCGATATCCATCGATATTCGCCAGTTTTATTCTTTACACGATACTCAGTAGCGACAATACTGGTCTTATTATCGATTTGTTGCTCTACCTTTTGAGTAAAGAGATGAACATCTTCGGGATGAACAAGTGCAACCCACTCGTTCAGGTCGGAGCCTTCGCTACTTACATCAAATGAGTTATAGAAACCGCGATTAAAAAAGTTAACCTGAAGATTCGGACTCATTTCCCACAGTCCTTCGTGAGAAGCTTCGAAAATATCTATAAAGCGCTTTAAAGTGTCTTCTTTCGAAATAGAGAGTTGTTTCAAATTATTCCCCTAATTTGTTGTAATACAGACTAATTCCGCAGGCTGTCAAAAGAGTCTTATTGAAAAAACCGCTGCAATATTGCCTGTTTTCTATAAAACTCAGCTAAATAGATATATCCGACATTCAGGTAAAGGCATAACCAATTGATTTAATATAATTTATTTTTTATATTCAGGGTGAATATGAAAAATAAGATTGTTCTTTGAATCAGTTGATTATAGGTGTGGAATACGGGATCTGTTAAGAATACTTTAATTCCTGAGATTATAAAATTGTCTGTTTAAATAGAGTAACTGCTTGTGTTTTTGTTATCTGTACATAGCGCAGAACAACAATAAATAATCAAAATCAGCGCTACTATTTTTATGATTTTCACATGGTTTTTATATTGTTTTCACATAGTTTTTGTATAGTTTTAATGGCTTGGATATGCGCATTAAATCAAACCATGATATTACCGAGACAGAGTTTTTTGTCAATCTATCATCTCCTTAATAATAACAAGGACTAGCGTGTTTTTAAATACTTATCACAGGAGAGTATATTTAATGGTCAATATAAAAATTTTGTTCCAAGACGTGGCAACGTACTGATAATATTGACTACGTCTGGCAACAGTATTGAACATTTAATATCCAATACTTACCTTCTAAGTTTACAGGGCTATAACACTATTTAAGCTCAGCTAATTTTTTAATATGTTCTGGAGAAACCCCGCAACAACCACCGATAATAGATGCACCAGCGCTAAGCCAGGATGATGCAAATTCACTGTATTTTTTGGGCGGGATATCCTTTCTTATGGCGGTGATACCATTATTCGCTTCGTGCAGATCAGCGATCGGAGGGAAATTATTGGCGTACACTCCTAACTGAACTTGGTCCTCGATGCCTTGATCTAATAACGCCTGCTTAGCGGTTATAAGCGCTGTCTCCATCACTTCAGCAGAGCTGCAATTAAACAAGATCGCCGAAACATTTTGTCCTGCTATTTGGCTGACCGCATCATAAACCGACTCTCCTGAACGCAGAGTTGACTCGCTGGTTATTTCATCTTTAACGGTGAACGCAATCCAGGTTGGTTTTTCCGTGACAAGCGTGCGGGATTTGATCATGTTGGCTTCTGCGATAGAAGATATCGTTTCGGCTAACCAGATGTCCACATCAACTTCTTGATTTTTAATAAAAAGCTCAAGTAATGGTTTAGCCTTTTCCTCTGAAAAAAGATCTGCTCGGTAAGAGCCTAACAGCGGCGGAATACAGCCAGCAACTAACAGAGCGGAATTATCATTGATGCACTCTCGTGCTAATCTGGCGGCCAACTTGATGAGATCAGCCCCTTGTTCGTTAAAGCGTTTTTCACCAATATGATATGGAATTAATGCGTAGGTATTCGTGGTAATAACTTCCGCACCGGCTTCGATGAAGCTGCGGTGTACTTGAGAGATAAGATGCGGGGCTTCAATTAGCGCTTGTGCTGACCATTCTGGCTGCTTAAAAGGCGCTCCAATGCGTTGAAGTTCCCGGCCCATTCCGCCGTCAAGAATTATCGGTAAAGTAAACTGTCTTTTCATACTGATATTTTAATCTGTTATTTATAAAATAAGATCAGAATAAACGTGCGCTTGACGTAAAGCAAGCGCTACAGTTAGAACCTCTTAGGTGGCTTGCTAGTGAAAGCTAATAGATGTTCAAAAAGGAAAAGGTCAAGTGTGACGAGGGTTACAACGGGTGGAAATAGGGAGGAAATAGGGAGGAATATATTGAATGCGGCCACCGGCCTAGTTAGCAAGGCAAAAATACCTAAGCGGGTGGCGAGGAATAATCTAAAATGCAGTCAAACTGTAAAGGTTATCTCTTGAACAGAGAGAGCAGGATCGGAACTATTTTTAGCTCCACCGGACCAAACCCAACTAGGTGAGAAAGAAAGCCAGGACGGGACTGTGGACCGACCAGTGCGATGATACGGTCAGCGATTCGAAATTCGATCATCAAATCGGCATGTTTCAGACCGCCATAGATATTTTCCATCATCGATGTACGCTGTCGGCGATTGCTGAGCTGCCGTAACATCGGGTGACCTACCCACAGACTGGGCAGCGTTACCGTGATGGTTTGTTTTTCCGCAGTCACCAAAATCTGTTTGCCGTTTTCGTCGGTCAGTGAGAGCCGTCCGGAGACATCAAGGGGATAGCTCATTATTACTAGCTCCTCTTGGATGTATCCCGGCTGCTGATTTTGATAGTGCCGTTGACTTTCCATTTTGCATGAGTGGCGTCATCACCGGTGCCGCTTGGAATCCAGATTTCCATGTTTTCTAAGGCGTAGGTGATTTCGGCACCACGGCCAGTCAGCTTGTCGTAAAGATCGATTGCCATATCAGGCCATGATTTTGGATCTTCCATGAGTATTTCCTCAATAAGGTTGGAGTGTTGTTACTACGGTGTCATCCATCGATTTGATGAAGTCGAATTAAATATAGACCAAATACCAATGCCGTCAATTTCCGGTTTATTTAAAATATTTTCTATACTACAGTGAGTTATCGTTGTTTATGAATGCTTAGAAAAGCTCCCGGTGGGTAGATGAAAGAAATCAATATGAGGTGTACCCCCACCGGAAAAATCCTCATAGTTGAAGTCGCTAAGGGAATTAGATCACAGATTTAAGGATCATTCAGCGTCTTCATTTTTTAAGCTCTAATTGCACCGTTATTGCCAACTAGATAGGATCACCGTTGACCGACTGCAAGGTGATATAGTGGATTAGTTGTACTGCATAAAAGGTGAAATATTATTTATACACTGTATTGGGATCGCGGAAGGGCCAAGATGGCGATCCATGCCGTACTGGAAGAGCTGGCGCCGCTATGACAGTCGAAATCTACGCCTGTAACTACAAGCTATGCTACAACGTGATTCTATCCAGCAGATGATGTATCAGGAAGGACTGACATTTGAATGTTGATCCGCAGGACGCTGAAGGATAATGTGTGATTTAATAAGAGGGGAAATAGATAAAATGTTTTTTATTGATATCTCTATAAAAGGGATGACATTTTTTAAAAAACGAGTATATATTTGCAAATACTTGCCAGTTTGTTTTTTAAACAAGTCTTGACTTTCAATCTCAATGCTATAAAGTGCCGATCAGCAAGAAAGAAAGCCTTTTGTTTACATTCTTCATTTCGTTAGATTATTAATAATACCTACGTTTTGAAGTTTTTAAGTTCCAGTCTGTTTTTACGCTATTCAGGCCTATTAAGGCAATCGCACATTAAAATATCAGGATAATATTATGTCTAAAGTTCAAGGTACAGTTAAGTGGTTCAACGAATCTAAAGGTTTTGGTTTCATCGAGCAAGAAAATGGTCCAGACGTATTTGCTCACTTTAGCGCTATCGCAAGCGAAGGTTTCAAAACGCTAGCTGAAGGCCAAAAAGTTGAATTTACTGTTACTCAAGGTCAAAAAGGCCCGAACGCAGAAAATATCGTAGCACTTTAATTTGCTGTGATATTTTAGCTCCTATACAGAGCTGAATAAATTTCTAAAAAAAGGTAAATCTTAACGGGTTTACCTTTTTTTTTGCTGATTTTTAAGTGTTATAGCGAAGTGAATTTGGCATTAGATGTGTGCTTTGTAATAGTATTTCCATTAATCATGTCATCTAATAATGTATTCTCTAAATGAACCTAGCAATCATCATGAACGCTATAAACTATATTGAAAATGAGTTTGCTATAGCATATAAATTAAAATAATCTGCAAGATACCCCGAGTATATAACCTTGATCATTTTGATGTCTGGTTTCAAGATGCTTTGCTCAACAAAAACTACAACTCGTCTTGAGCTGAAAAGACACTCGTCCGCGCTCTGTTAAACTGTTTTATTAAACTGGCATTCCCAGCTTTTTATTAAGATCATCATTTATTTATTTTGAAATAAAGTATCCATACACGGTTTTTCTTAGAATATTTTATTTTTAATTTATAGAAATCTCCATGACATCTGTGCGTGACTTATTAAAAAGTAAACATCAAGTAAACACCAAAAATAAAGTATTGCCCTCTGTTTTTTATAAATAATTCTGTTATAAATACTATATATAAATAGCGCATTATTCGAACATTAGTGTGCATGTAGGTTAATGCATTGTCAGGTGTACAGAGGAAGAACAGTGAATTTAAATCAAACGACATTATTCGTTAGAAATATGGAAATATCTATTATAAATATTATCGTGATTTATATTTTACCCAAAGAGTATATGCCTACACATTCCAATCCTTTCAAATGCTCATAAGGAAATTCAACATTTTTATTATCATTGTAAGATATAAAATCAGTTATATTCAGGAAGGAGTTTTATTATGTCAAAGCAGTTAGAAGATTTAAAAAATTTTAAAGCCGACATGGCTAAATATAAAGAGCCTAGATTGACACACAGAGAGCAGCTTACCAAAGCAAAAGATCTAGTTGCTCATCATCAAGTCGCTTCAACTCCAGAAGGTATTGACTATTTCGAAAAAACCTTTGAAAAATATAACAACTCCGAGTTAGGTATCAGTGAATCTTTAAGTTCACTTCATAACGATATTAATGAATGGGCTGACACTCAGATAGAAGCTTGTAAAAACCAGCCACCATATCATCGCTGATGTGGTCAACTAAATTCATCCACCCTAACTAAGTTACTTAGCTAGGGTGCGAGATGAATGTAGTTTTTTATAATTAGCTTTGATACAACTTTCTAAATTAAAAAAGATTAAACCGAATTGATAGCATAGGTCATAATTTTAATTAAACGTCGAGTAAGGCGTTTAAGCTTTTCTAAATTACCTTTTGCTTCAATCGGCCGTTATTGAATTTTTTTAATTTATACTTTTCTAATACTATATTTTCTACTGTGTATTCAGTCATTGCTTGTTCCTCTTTGGTTAATCTTATGCCAGAAAATCATCAACACTTGGTGTTTTTTATGCTCTCTTTCGAGAAAAATTAGTATGGAAATTATTTTTAACTGAGGTTTTAATATACAAATAAATTAGTAAACATTATTAATTTAACGCAAAGCCTGTGACCAAAATTATACCATCCACTAAAATCGATTATTTCTCAGAACACTAGTATGATACAGATACTTTAACTTACACCAAGGATTTCAATCATATGCCTTTCTTTATTAATGCAGAAGATGTTAAGAATAATTTATCCTGGACAGAACTTTGTAATGCTTTACATGAAGGCCACAAAGCGCCGCGAGCTGATATCGACGATATTTTATTTAAGCATGGAGATAATGCTTTATTAAACCGAGCGGCATGGATCAAAGGCAAGGGAATAGGTGTAAAAACTGCAACCATTTTTCCAAATAATGCCAACCTTACTTCGCCTTTGCCAAATGTCCAATCGGTTTTTACCCTGTTCGATGACGAAAACGGCAAGCCGCTGGCGTTTATAGACGGTAATTTAGTCACAAAATGGAAAACGGCCGGAGATTCAGTCTTTGCCGCCAAATTACTGGCAAGACCCGATAGCAGGGTATTAACGATTGTAGGGGCAGGTACAGTCGCATCATCGATGATTGATGCCTATCGGGCATTATTCCCCGGACTGGAAAAGATTCAAATATGGAATCGCACCTTCGTAAAAGCTCAAAAATTAGCAAAGGAAAAAGACGCAATCGCCATTGAACATTTGCCTGAAGCATTAAGCAATGCCGATATTGTCTCTTCTTCGACCATGTCAACAGCATCTTTTATCAAAGGAGAATGGATCAAAGCGGGTACCCATGTGGATTTAATTGGTGCCTATCGTCCTGATATGCGCGAAGCCGATGACGCACTGTTGGTCAAATCGCATATATTTGTCGATTCACGAGAAACCGCAATTCATGAGATAGGCGAACTCGCTACGCCGATAAAGAATGGAATAATCACAGAAAATGACGTTATCGCAGACTTCTACCAACTTTGTAATGACGGACAAGGACGCCAAACCGAAGCGGAAATAACGCTTTTCAAAAATGGCGGGGGCGCACATCTGGATTTAATGACTGCGCTATATATTATGAAAAGGCATACTTAATTCGACAAATTTTTTTTCAAAAGATTAAAAAAGGCAAAGTAGATAATAAATTTCCTGAGTAATTGATAGTTACTGCTATTGAAGCATCTTGGTATGACGGATTGAGGATAATTCGAGATGAATTAACGCATCATGGCACAAAAAATTGCCATAAACACCGAGATACAGGGAAAATTTGATATATGCACACAGGAATTAAGATAAAAGGTAAGCCTTTTTGATTGAAGATATATTTGAGAAAATAGATCAAACATTTTCAGCGGTTAATCAGTTCATAGGGAGGGTTTTTGCGTATTTATATACTCAGTTAAATGATAAACCTGTTCTTCAGTTTGTGGGACCTTTGGCGGTCGAGTGTATACAAGGTATGTATCTTCAAGCGAAGCTGTAGATTTTCATGGTGGCATATGTGATGCTAAAAAATGGTTTGATTTAGATGAAAGCCCAACGTGAATATTCGAAAATAAGTGTTGAGCATACGAAAATGCTAACGAATAAACACTATTAAACAATGGATAAACAGTATTTTGCTGCACTGATTTTTGACTGCCGAGTGATATAGCGCCGGGAGTTTAGATGTGTGCTCAAAGATTAATAGGTTGAACTATCTCTTTCTGAACTCTGTTGAACTTTATTGAAATTTGTTGAGCGCGTTGATAGGCAGCATATGCCAGTATTCCCCAAATAATGACCTGCAACCACAGTAATTGCCACTGCGCGATGATTTGTGAAAAATCAGCCCCCATCTGGTTTACGGCCAAGAAACTTTGAATAGCAGGTGTACATGGAAATAGATTACTCAAGTAGACCATAGCAAGTGGCAAACTTTCCAGCGGCCAAATAAAACCGGCACTAAAGATAAGTGGCATTGAGCTTATTAAAACCACTAAGGTGACTAGCTCTTTTCTTGGCAGTACTGATCCTAGGAAAATACCAATAAAAGCACTGCTCAGCAGAAACGGGGCTAATAAAGCCAGCAGAATGATGGGTGATGCAAGCTTATTGATACCATAAAATTCGAAACTAAAACCGAAGTAATAAAGAGCCATCAGGTAATAAATAGCGACAAAAATTAGTGTTCTGATTGCCAGTATCTTAAATGTGGGTTGTTTATTCCAGTATCCGCTCTTGGTTTTTTCGCTACCGCCTAATAAGCCGATGCCCATGATAAGGGTCTGCTGTAAAATAAGCACAAAAACAGCCGGCACGACATAATTTATATAACCTAGAGTGGGGTTGAAGGTCGGTTTCATGTTTAGCTTAACCTGTGAATATTGCTCTTTTGCCAACGCTAACGGCACCCCGTCTGCCAATAAGCGGGTAATTTTTGCTTTAGCGGCTAAGGTGCCTCCGGCTTTGGCCAGACCTTCGGTTATGGTGCCGTACACTAAAAAATATGATGCATCCCCGGAATAGGAAAGCGTCGGACTTTTTCCTAGTAGCAGATCTCGGTAGAAGTGCTCTGGAATAACTAAAATCCCCCGTACAGTACTGTGCAGAAACTGCTCTTTTGCCTCAATGATTGAGTGAGCTCGGTTAATAATTTTAATTTGTGGTGTAGCATCAACCATGCGCTCCAGTTGATGGCTGGCTAGACTGCCATCGAGATTGACCACGGTTATCGCTTGTTCTCTGGGCGTCTGTTGTGCATAGGGTAAAGGATATAAAAATGAATAAAAAAACACACCGCCAAATACGGTTAAGGTGATAACTGGATTGCGAAAGAGTGCGTTAAGTTCTGTTTTTATCAATTCAAACAGGGTCATGGTTTACGTCCAATTTTCTGAGGTGCTTTTTAACCAATTGTGCTGTTAAAAGCACCGGAATTAAGTAGCCAAACATAGGTGGAGTAAAGTGACTTATTGTTTGCCAAGCACTCAACCCATAACTGACCTGACTGATTTGCGCTTCTATATAATGGCTAATCGGCAATAGACTTCTCCAGATTCGCGCTAAAGTCCCCATATCAGTGACCGGAAAAGTAACCCCCATAAAGGCAAAACCGGGTGCGGTAAATGCGCCCGCAAAACTCAGCGCCCTTGCCGGCTCTAGTGTTAAGAAGAAAAAGAAAGCACCCAAAATCATGCAAGCAATCACGGTTATTAACTGGCTATAAAGAAGCGGCAAGAAACTGCCGGCCATTGGCCAGTCAAGTATACAATAAAACCAAATTAAAAATGCCCAACCTTGAATTAAAAAGACAGGTAAGTAAAACACGGACAGAGACAATAAATTCTTCAAGGGTGCTGCACCCAACATTCTTTTCAGGCCATAGATACGATGGTTAGCGGTTAAAAATAAGATAGTAGAAGCAACAACAACAATTTGCCAAAGGGCTGGCACAATGGCTGAAACAAGAAACTGCGCGTAGTTGACGTTTTTATTAAATAACGGGGTGATCTGAGTTTGAATAGACACTGTTTTAGCAAATGCGCTTGCTCTTGTATTATTGCCTTTAGCAAGTTGATTAATGATGCCCACTTGCGCATTAAAGGTACCATGCGCCTGTTGTGCTGCACCGTTGATCAGTTTGCCGATAAGAATAAACTGGCTGTTATAAAAAACCGTGACCTGTGGCGCTCGACCAATATAGATATCGCGATCAAAGTTTTTGGGAATGACCATATATGCATATATCTTATTACCCACAAACGCATTTTTGGCTGATCCAATATCAGGGAAAGCATACTCAACTTTTAATGAGGCCGTTGCATCAAACTCTCTAACCAACAGCCTTGATAAACTGCTCCGCTGCAGATCAACCACTGCAATAGGGAGATCTCGAGCGACACCCTGTGAAAAAATCCACCAGATAGACAGTGCTATCAATATTGGGATCCAAGTCAGGCTCGACAACAGCCATTTGTCACTGCGCAGCAAATGCCACTGAGAACGTTTAGCGTCAGTCATGATTTAAAGGTCAATTGCTACGCTCATACCGACACGTAATTTATTAGATAAGTTAATCGGGGTGGCTTCTACGGCAAATGTTCTTAGATCAAACCCCTGTGAGGCATCGGTAGCACGCCAAGTCGCAAAATCCCCCATCACGGCAATATGAGTCACTTTAAAATCAACACTTTTATCAAGCGCGGGCAGGTAGGCTGTAAAGATTTTTCCTTTAGGGAAATTTTTGAGCAGATCTTCTCTGACATTAAAAACCGCCCAGGCATCCTGCATGTCAATCACAGTTACCACCGGGAAACCTTGCGGTGCCAGCTCTCCGCTATTCAACAGTACCTGAGAGACTTCCCCATTAAACCAGCTTTTTATATCTGTATCCATTGCATAAGCCTCAACCTCAGCAACCGCGCCTTCTGCCATGCGTACTTTTTCAACAGCCGCCTGCTTGGTTTCAGTGCGCGCACCTTCTTTTGCCATTTCATACATCTGCAATGCTGCACTTTCGCTATATTTAGTAGCTTGCCACTGGGTAAGCACTTCATCGCGTTTTTGTTCAGCAACAACCCCATCTTGGAAAAGATTATCGATACGTTGATAGGTTTTTTCCATTAGTGTTGCTGCCGCTTTAGCTTTATTCCATTGATCTTTGGCCGCCTTGACCTGTTGTATACGAGCGCCGTTTTCAGCCTGCTGCGACATTGCTCTCGCAGCTTCTTTACCGGCAATTGCTTGTTCAAGTTTTGCTTCAATTTCGGGGCTATAGAGGGTAAAGATAGGATCGCCTTTTTTTACGTAATCGCCTTTTTTTACCATCACTTGTTCGATTCTGCCTGCCACTTTAGAAGATATACTATATTGCTGAGCTTCAATTTGCCCTTGCAGGCGAACCGGTTTAGGTTGGTAGGCTTGATAAAAACTGTACCCAATCCAGGCGATGAGGGTAACTGCAATCACAGTATAAAGCAGGGGTTTAACTTGTTTCATTATTTATCCTCAGCGTTGCTAAATTGAATAGAGTTTGCTTCATATTGCGTAAATGTAGGTATTTGGCTGCTTAGAACAAGTAATTTATTTAACGCCATAATGTAGTTAAAACAGGCTACTTGTTGCTGGGTTTTGATGCTTGCTAAATTGAGTTCACTGTCTATAACATCAAGTGAGGTTGATAAACCCTGATTAAAGGATTTTTTACGCAATTTTAAATTTTCTTCAGCTAGGGCTAAGCTCGAATCGAGCCCTTGAACCTCTTCAACTGCCTGCTGTGCGCCAAAATAGGTTTTTTCAACGAGTACCTTGAGATCTTGTTGTGCTTGTTGACGTAAATAATGCACTTGCAGAACGGCACTATGAGCTGCTTGAACCTTCTGCGATCGGCCGCTATTGTCAACCAGCGGAACGCTTATGCCAATCCCTGCAACCCAGTCAGGTGCAAGCTCGCTGGCAAGTGAGTCATCTTCATAAACCACGTAATCCCCATACAGGTATATTTCTGGTTTATACTTTCCTTTTTCAGCTTTTATGGCGCTTTCTGCCTGTTTCTGTTTAGCGTTTAAAATATCAAGACCGGGATAAGTGTTCAGTGTGCGCTCTGTAAATGCATAAAGAGGGGGGAGAGTACGATTAATAAAGAGCGTGCTTTGAGGTCTGACTTTGTCCTTTTGATTGAGAATTTCAGTTAGCGCAGAAATACTGATATCAAGATCTCTTTGTGACTTTTTTCTCTCAACAATGGCTTTTGCCAGTGATGCTTCGGCCTGCAGACGCTCGATCTTTGCAATTTGTCCCTGTTGCTCTAACTTAATGGCAAAATCACGATGTTGTGTCAGCCCTTGCTCAACCGATTGGCGAGTGATTAACACCTCTTTAGCCAGCACTGCACTAAAGTAATATTTAGCCAGCGCTTCGTAGCGAGCTTGGGTTTCCATTTTTAGCTGGGCAATCGCTTGATCGGTTTGGCCCGCCGCATAGGATTGTGCCGCGCTAATTCTTCCTCCCGTATAAATAGCCCATGTCGCATTGATAGAGGAATTAAACATATCTTTTTCTGTAATGGTAGACGTGGTACTACTCAAAAGTGTTGCTAATTCAGATGTCGAGAGATAGGCCTGGCTTGATGAATCTAAGCTATCAAATATCTGCTCGCCGGAGAGCGTGACATCATCATCTAATCGAGTGTAGTTTGCACCAAGCGTTACAGTGGGGTAGTTTAAAGCGTCTTGCCCTTTTTGCAGCTGTTGATAGCGCATCACATTGGCGCGCTGAGCTGCGATTGAGTTGTTTTTTTTCTGCAAGAGCTGCCATGAATCGCTAAAGCTTATCTCCTGGGCATAGACAGGAAATACAGTGATTAGAGAGACAATAGTAATCAGCAGTTTATTATAGTGTTTGTTAAGCATGACAGACAACTCTGTGGTTAATATAAGGTATGGTTTGAATTTTATTAGAACTGATATTGTGAATCTGCTCAAGCACTTATCGTACTCTTCTAATATTTATTATCCAAGGCGAAAATGTGATAAAGGCGAGAACCAAGATCACCGATATAACGTACTTCTTCAGTTATCTCGGTGCCAACAAATTGTATTTTCAGGGGTAATCCGAAAGCAGCCAATTGATCCCCATAGAGTTGATAAGTTTCAGCGTTTACTTTATGCATATAGTTATTAGCGATAATGCCGTGCACAATGCCCCTGTCTTTTATTGAAACCGGAAGCTCTTCATTCACTAAATTACCAAATGTTCTGATATTCATATATTGAGTTCGACTTTCGATTCGATATTCACTGTCGGGATTGAGCATTGCCAATCTTGGTGTTTCCAGATTGGGGTTACTCTCCTGCTGCTGTTGGTAGTAACCTAAAAGAGCTTCAGAGTTGTCTTTATTGACCACTATCCAGAGCATCTGGTTGTGCTTAAAGGGTGACTGTAAACGGTAAAAACGTCCGTATTGCAGGAGTTGGCGGTATTTTTTATAGAAGGCAATTTGCTTTTTGACCACTTTGCTTTCAAAGGCGGTGAGTTTGGTAATATCGAGTTGATAACCTAGGTTGCCAAAAGCGGCAACATTGAAACGGCTTTCAATCGGGGTGTTACGTAATACTTGATGCGATGGTCGTCCGCTAACATGTGCACTCATTGTCGATGGCGGATAGAGTAAGGAGGTGCCATATTGGATACGCATTCTTTCCAGGGCATCGGTATTATCACTTGTCCAGGTTTGTGGCATATAGCAGAGCATGCCTAAATCAAAGCGGTTACCGCCACTCGAGCAGGATTCAAATAAAATATCTGGAAAGGCCGTTGTTAACCTTTCCAGCAGTTGATATACCCCCAGAGTATAACGGTGAGCAAAGCCTGCCTGTTGCTCTTTTGCTAAATAGGTTGAAAAAATATCACTAAAATTACGGTTATGATCCCACTTGATATAATCGACTGCGGCTCGGTAAAAGAGATTGCTCAGCTGCGTAAAAAGATACTCCACGACAGCCGGATTAGTCATATCTAAAATAAGCTGTTCACGACCTAAGGAGGCAGCACGATCGGGTAATTGTACCGCCCATTCAGGATGATCTTGATAAAGTTGACTATCAACAGAAATCATCTCCGGCTCAACCCAAAGGCCGAACTGTAACCCCATTTTTTTTATTTTTTTGCTGATTCGGGCAACACCTCCCGGTATTTTTTTCAGGTGGTCAAAAAAATCACCTAAGCTTGATTTATCATTATCTCGGTGGCCAAACCAACCATCATCGAGTACAAACATCTCGATACCGAGTGCTTTGGCTTTTTTAGCAATTGCCAGTAGCTTGTTGCTATTAAAATCAAAGTAGGTGGCTTCCCAGTTATTGACTTGCACGGGGCGAGGATGGTTATTCCAACGACTGGTGATAAGGTGATTTTCGACCAGCTGGTGGAACTGCTGGCTCATGCCATTTAATCCGCTGTTGCTATAAGTCATCACCACTTCCGGCAAGGTCAGTTTTTCACCGCAATTTAATGGCCAGTTAAAATCGAAAGGGTTGATACCGAGCATTACGCGGGTAAAATCATAGGGAGAGACTTCCACACTGCACTGATGGTTACCGCTATAAACCAGTCCAAAACCGTAACATTCACCGGATTGCTCCTGGCAATCCGGGCGCGCGAGACATAAAAAAGGATTATGATTTGCGCCGCTTACGCCTTTCTTCGAGTCTATTTGAAAGACTCCTTTAGCGATCGGATGGCGAACGATATGGGCTTCTCTAGCCCATTTTCCTTGAAGATGAATAAGATCAAAATTGTTATCTGAAAAATCCACACAGGCACTTAAAGCGCGATCAATCGTGATGCTATGCTCGCTGCAATTAAATAATTCTGCACTGCGGCTGATCACATTGGCTTGCTCAAAGACCGCGTAATGAAGATGAAGCTCAAGGTTTTTAACCCGCTCGACAAGCACAATCGTTAACGCGACATACTCATTTTTACTTGTTGCTGAGTGAGTTTGTGGCAGGCCGTCTAAATTTGGTTTGTGTTTATGTAGCTTGTGACTTTGATAGATAAAATCACTGGTTCTGCTGCCATCATGGTAATTGATCTGTAATGCAGGCTCTCGGTAGTCACCTTTACCATAGCAGGGGGCTTCAAGTTTAAGGGTTTCAAGTGTCAGGTTGCCATATTCTGGGGCATAGTTTGTTGTTGATCCTAATTTTACGTTAAAACGCTGATCTAACACATTAAAATTTACACGTTGAGCAATTTTGTCACCAAAGTGTAGATTAATAAGGTGGCCAGATTCTGCGACCTTTAAAATATAACTACAATTTTCTGTTTGCAGGTGAAACTCACTGGTTTCTGCATTGTGATAAATCATCTATTAGAATCCTGAAATATGGCTGGCAGTTTTTATTTTGACCTTATTATGCCGTCTAATCAACACTAAAGGTGAATCTTATTTACGTTTTATGCGTTTGCTTAATTTTAACTAAAAATGCACACTGAAGAAGATGCTGTTAATGGCTCGATTTAGCTGTTAATCATTGACAGGGATCTGTAAAAAGAACTGCTAAAGTGTAAGGGAAAAGGGAGATAGATTGAGAAAGATTCGTTAATGTATTACATTACTGCAAATTTCATTTGAATAAACTTATTTTAAAGTGAACCTTATGCCAACCAAAAAACCCAAGTTATCAGGTAAAACAACAAACAGAAGAAACCCTTCTCAGATTAGAAGTAAAGAAAGAGTCGAGAAAATTCTTCTGACAGTCAAAACGTTAATTGAGCAGAATGGGATCTCAAATCTTAAGATTGGTGATATTGCCAACCATGCTGGGGTTTCACCGAGCTCTATCTATCAATATTTTTCTGATAAAGAGACCATTATTATTGCTCTGGCTGAGCACTATATGGTGCAAATCAGTAGTCTGATAGAGAAAAATTTAGATAAATTAGAAGAGCATGCGCGTGTTGAAGATGTAATAAGACAAAATTTTTACGATATTTATGAGCTGCACCAGCGTGAACGTGCTTTGCATGAAATTTGGTTTGAATCGGTTGATCCAAAGCTTAACCAGTTGGCTTTTCAGGATACACAAAAAAATGCACAATTAATTTTAGCGCGTATTGAACCCTTTGCGAAACAGGGAATGAGTAAAGAGTTGGGTGAATTTGTTCTGCTGGCCAGTCATCAATTTGCAGCAACGATGCGTTTAAGTCTGGCTATGGGAGAAGAGTGTGGTACTGACTTTATTGAAATGCATTGTAAGATGGTTACCCGAGCTTTAAGCGATTATATTATTGCTGATATTTTGTAATATTATTCCTACAGGGTTAACTGATAGGTGAAAAATTAGAACATTATTTGTACCGTTCTAATTTTATTTTTTATGCTCATTTTCTTGGCTTTGCTCGTCTCGGTTTGTCCCTTTTTTGGAGAGAGCAAACCACATAACACATTTATAAATCGATATTAGCAGCCACTTTTATCGCTTAACCTCAGTTAAATTTATAGGCATGCTATTTTTTTACTGCTAATTCAACAACTTTATAGGCGCCATCATAAATACCGTGTTGTTTTGCTTTTAAGATGTTTTTATTCATTTCTGAGAGTAATTCTTTATCTTTAATAAGCACGTTTAGCATACTGTGAATCTCAGCGCTAGTGGTGCACTCTGTCGTTCCGTCACCTACTTCTGCTGCGCGAAGTGCGCCATAAGCTTCATGTCCACCCACTCTTTTGATCATCAGTTTAGGCACTGGATAAAAGGCCAGTTCGCTTGGCTTGGTAATCAGCAAATCACAAGATCGCATCAATAAATTTGTCGTATAAACCGCAGAAAACAGGTTTTCATCGCAAAATACATGAACCCCTTTAAGGTCTTCACTGTTTAGTGCCATCTCAGCGAAATTTTGGGTAGCAGTCCAGTCATTCTGATAGTAAGATACCTCATCTTTAATCATTGCAAGATCTTGATTGAGTTGATTTAATACTTTGCTGTGATCCCCTATATTGACGTAGATGACCAATTCACCATTTTTTATTTTCTCAGCATTTTTTAGAATAATATCTTTGTATAGTTCGTACTGAGTGCCCGCTCCGCCAATGGTCAGCAGTAATCGTTTTGCTTTACCGTTACGGATTCGATGTAAGCGCTTTTCTGTATCTTCTTCTAAATCTTCTAACAGTTCGTGATCTATGTAGTGGCCTACATCAAACAGAGAGTTTTCAGGCATGGGTTTAGCATTGCCCTTAGTCATCCCTTTTAGGGTTTTATAACCGAAATAGCAAGAAGGAGTTTGTACGGTATGCACGGCACCTTCAGCTAGATGAAGAGCCATTGGCCAGTTATCAGGAATAACATTTATAACCGATTGCATATTTGCATGGACAGCAGCTTGTGCCGTCCAGGTATGTGTAGCAATAAAAGGAATATCTTTTGGCAAGTCACCAAAAATAGAGGTCATTAACTCTGCAACTTTTTGATCTACAGCGTTGAAATCTAGTTTACGAAAACCTTGGCTATTGAGTGGTTCCCAATAAAAGCGATTAAATAATGCTGACTTTTGAGAGAGCCGAGACCCTAACGAATATAAACCATTTAGGTGACTAATGACTTTACCTCCCGTCGTTTCCGGGAAAGAGCTTAAATCAAACCAATAAGGTGTGTAACCTAAGTGCCGAGCGGCTGATGCAATCGCCATGGCAATACGATAATGCCCATACCCCATGCGGATATTACCAATAATAATGGGTTTGTCCGCTTTAAGTGGTTCACCTTTACTCGAAGTCGATATCTTTTGCATATTAAATGCGGGTGTTAGAACGGGATCTTCTTCTAAACAGAGAGGATAGTGTACTTGTCTGTCGTCACCAAATTTACGTAAATACTTTTTTCTATGTTTTTCTGCTTTAGCCTGGGTTTTTGCTGAAATGGGATTGTCAAAGATAGTTTTCGAGCGTTCCATAATTTATCCTAGTTCTAAAGTTGGTTTGATTTTAATGAAAATCAAATGCATATTTTATGTTGATATTAATATAACACAACATGAAGATGATTCATGTTTATGTTTTGAGAGGTGGCTCACTCTTTAGCCGTTTCACTATTGCAGATGAAAAATTGTGGATTATTCTCGCCGGATAGAAAATAAATGCTGAGAGATGACGATGACTAACAATATTAAAATCTATGCGAACGATGGGAGAGAAATAAATTTGTATCAATGGTTACCAGAAGGCAAACCACTCAAGGTGATCCTATTAAGTCATGGTATGGGTGAGCATATAGAAAGATATGCCGATTTTGCAACAGCCTGTAATCAAAATGGTATTGCAGTTATTGCGGCCAATCATCGAGGCCATGGCCCGGATGCGCCGATACTCGGCTATTTTGCTGAGACGGATGGCTGGGATCTGGTGTTAAGCGATATCGCGCGTATTGTTAAACATATTACTGATTCATTTACAGTTAATCCCATTTTATTTGGTCATAGTATGGGATCTTTTGTTGCACGCCACTACGCTTCAAAACATGGAAAAAGCCTCTCCGGCTTGGTTCTTTGTGGCTCAAATCATCAAGGAGGGTTGCTTGTAAAAGTGGGATTGCTTGCTGCTAAACTTGAAAGAATGCGCATCGGAAAATCAACACCAAGTGCATTTTTAGATAAACTTTCATTTGGGGATTTCAATAAAAAAATTAAACCTCTCAGAACAAAGCAAGATTGGTTATGTCGCGATCCTAAAATTGTTGACCAGTTTCTTGCTGACCCTTACTGCGGATTTATCTGTACACCACAGTTTTGGATTGATTTTTTAGGCGGATTAAATGAAATGAGTAAAACGAAAGCATTTAAGGCGATTCCCAAAAATCTACCAATTTATCTTATTAGTGGTGATGCCGATCCGGTCAGCCGATATGGAGCTGGGTTGAGCGAATTAAAGCAAAAGCTCCTGCAATCGGGATCAAGAAATGTGACGGCTCATTTATACGCAGGCGCTAGACATGAGTTACTTAATGAAGTTAACCGTGAAGAGATCTATACGGATTTATTTAATTGGTTAAATAAAATAGATTAAAAGGCTTGCCGATTGTCAGTACTTTTGCTCAACCTTGGAAAGGGCATAATTAAGCCATTAGTTTACTGATGCAGCTAATACTTGGGTTATTCTGGTATTCGCTGTATGCCTTCGTTGCTTGCAAGCGCTAAGTTTAATGATTCGATAGACTCCATATTCAAATGATTGATGGGCTCATCTTTTGCTTCCTGTTTCTCTATTTCTTATCTTTTTAGCTTCCAACCTTTTTGAATCGGTTTTTAATTATATTAATTTTCCATTGAAAAAATTGAGATTGATCTCGGTTTTAATTATCCAGATCGGTCTATTTTATGGTCTTTTATTTGTAGCTAATCGTTAATAGTGACCCCTGTCATGAAACAAGAATGATCTTCACATTTAACTTTGAACTTTTTCGGTTAACCGTGCAACATACAATACATGAATGTGATTCACATTTTCTTTGTCGCTGTTACTGGAATGTGATTGAGGCTCGTAAAGCGGTAAAAAACAAAAGATCTGCATCAAGCCATTTAGGGTTCGGTGTGTGGTAGGAATCTGAGTATCCTATGCCAGGGCTCAGCTCTAAATGGAATATATAGGTGGATAATGATGAATAAATTAAGCCCTCTGTTTTGCACTATGACACTTGCTTTAAGTGTTTCGGCTGCCCATGCGAACACTGATAACTTTATCAGTGATTCGACACTGGATACTAAGGTTAGAAGTATCTTCTACGATATGACGATGGACTATGAAAAAAGTGCTTCTGGTATAGATTTTGATGTCGATGCGAGTATTGAAGATCTTGGGGCTTCACTGTGGCTTAACTACCAGTCTGGTTTGCTGTTTAATATGGTCGGCGTTGAGATTGGTTATCAAGGGGCGCTGATTGCCTGGCAGGATGGAACGGTAGATGTTACTGATACAACATACGACTATTACAATTCTTCAAGCTCGAATGTTCAGTATTATCAGGGGGATCCTGACGCCAGCTCTGTGGGTAAGCTGGCTAATGCGAATATCCTATTACATTTTGGTAATAGTGATAATAATCTGCAATTAAAAGTGGGTCGTTTTACGCCGACTATCTATGATCTGCTGCATCGTCCTGATATTACTTTCTATGCCTTAAGCACTATTTATGAAGGCGCACAAGTAGCGGGAGATTTAACGTGGGGTTGGGGTAAGATTAACCCTTGGTTTAACTATTTTACTGGCTATAGCAGTGAGCATAGTGATGATACTGTGCAGTTTCGTGATTTAGAAACAACCTCAGATTATGATGCATTTGATGCTATCTATAATGTCGGCTTTCATACTGAAACTGATTACTTTACTGCTAGCACCTCATACTCTTATGCAGAAGACTATCTGAGCAATGGGATCATTGAAGTATACTCAGGTATTCCGCTGTCATTACTTGGCTTTAATACCAATGATGATGAGTATTACATTAAATATATGCTCAAATATGGTATGGAAAAAGGGTTAGGCACGGTGAATGAAGATCATTCTACCGATATGACTGAATTTGCCGTGGGCATGCAGGCTGGTAACCTGGATTTCCTTGTCGGAGTGACACAGATTGGTGATGATAGTTTTTATGGTTTTGAAACACAGGATGGTTATAACGCGGGTGGTGGTACTGCCGTGTGGGGTGATATGGCGCTGCTTAATACATTTAAGCATGCAGATCAACAGACGTTGTTTTTTGTCGGTGGTTATAACTTAGATGTACTGAGTCTGCCTAACTGGCGAGTTCAGGCAACTGTCGCAGCCGGAAGTGGTATTGATATGGACAATCTGAGTACGGCCGAATCTTATGTTGTTAATCAGGCCGATTATACCGAAACAGAAATCGACTTGATGTACAGTAAAAATGGTTATCAGGGGCAAGGGATGAGCTATCGTCTGACTTATGGCCAGGATAATAATTACAATGCTAAAGGGATTGGTATTTGGGTTGAGTATAATGGCGATCTGTTAAAAGCATTTGATTAAACGGGGTCAGGCTAAAATGAGTAACAATTAATTAAGTTATATTGATTACTCTTTTAGCCGATGCTTTTAGCATAGTGATTCTGACACTAAGGTAATTATCCACAATGCAGTTTATTGCTAAGCAATATACTGCATTTTTATTTAAAATATAATTTCAAGAAAAACAAGGGTTGCCCGGCCTTTCTTGATAATATACTCCTTTTGCTCATCCAATATGCTCGGTTGGTGTCTTTTTTATTTATCCGGGAGCTGATTTTTTCCTTCTAAAGTGCCCGAATATCGTATTCTTACCGTTCTGCAACAGTTTTAAAAGAGATTTAATGTAATGAAAATTCAGAGTAAACTTTTTTTAATACTGTTTGGCTTTAGCCTGCTCTTGGTGACGGGTTTAGTTTTGTTAATGCAATGGAGCATTGGCCAGGGCATGGTTGAATACGTCAATACTAAAGAGGTTGAAACGTTAAAGCCCCTAGTGGCAGATCTTGCGGAAGAATATGAAAAAGAAAACAGTTGGTTGAAAATGCAGGGGCAGAACAGAAAATTCGATCAGCTGATATTTTCAAAACTTAAAAACAGTGCGTTTTTTCGGCCTGGTCCTTTCCCATTTGCGCGGCATCGCCCCGAGAATGATTTCCCGAATGCTCCCTTTGCGGCAAACCAGAATAAACAGTGGCCACCACCTGCACCTGATGCGGTGCATTTAGCACCTGAACATCAAGGTAATTATGCATTGCTTGATAAGAATAAAAACCTTATTGCCGGCTACTACAGTAAAGATTTAGAATACACCAGAAACGCTATTATGGTTGATAAGGCGCTGGTTGGTTTTTTTGCTGTTTCCAAAAGAAATGAACTGACTGAAGGTTATGAATTAGATTTCATTGAGCAGCAGCAGAATTATTTATGGATTATTGCGTTGCTCACCATGATCCTGGTAGTTTTAGCAACACTGCCTCTCGCCCGGCATTTAGTTGAACCTATCAGGCTGATAACACGCGGTATGCGCAACTTAACGCAAGGTAATTATGAGCATAATATTCACTTACAGCGGCAGGATGAACTGGGTGAACTGAGTCGGGATTTTAATGAATTGGCATTAACGCTTTATAAAAATGAGGGGGCTAGAAAACGCTGGCTGGCTAATATATCCCATGAGTTACGTACGCCGGTTACTATTTTTCGCGGTGAATTAGAAGCGATGCTCGATGATGTCAGGCCCCTCACAAAAAAAAATATAGCGTCAGCCAATGATGAAGTGAAGCACCTTCAAGATCTTATCGATGATCTGCACCAACTCACCAGTGCCGATATCGGTGGTATGCATTATCGTAAAAAAACGGAAGATCTGAGCTTGCTGCTTAATTCGGAAGCAGGTAAATATAGCGGTTATTTGGCCAAGGCAGGTATCACACTTGAAGTTGAAATCAGAACTGCACAGGCGAATATTTTTGCAGATAAAACCAGATTTTGGCAGTTATTTGAAAACATCATTAACAACACTGCTAAATATGCGCAGGCAAATGTACTAAAAATAACAGTTGATATTGATAAAACCGTCGTGGTTATTAAATTTGAAGATAATGGGATAGGGGTTGCCGAGCCGCATTTAGCGCATCTGTTTGAACATTTGTACCGGGTTGAAAACTCCAGAAATCGTAATACGGGGGGGGCCGGATTAGGATTGTCTATCTGTGCTCATATTGTGGCAGCGCACCAGGGTGAAATTTTTGCAGAGCATTCCTGTCTGGGTGGGTTAGCCATCGTAATTAAACTTCCATTAAGCAAATAAATAGAGAATGTAATATGTCAGATTCAATACTGATTGTAGAAGATGAAATAAAATTGGCTAATTTGTTAATGGATTACTTCAAATTAACAAAGTATCAGCCGCATCAAATCCATCACGGAGATGAAGTTATCGAATGGGTGAAAGCCCATCAACCTAAAGCCATTTTGCTCGACATAATGCTGCCCGGCAAAGATGGTATTGAGCTGTGCAAAGAAATTCGTCAATTTTCTAATGTCCCGATATTGATGATCACAGCAAGAGTGGATGAAATAGACAGACTGCTGGGACTCGCGCTGGGTGCCGATGATTATATCTGTAAACCCTTTAGTCCAAGAGAAGTGGTTGCCAGAGTTAAAGCTGTGTTAAGACGGACACAAAGCACAGAAAATACGTCGACATCTCTGCTGCTTAATGAACAGCAATTACTGGTAAGCTATCGTGAGCAAGAAGTATCACTGACCTCGGTAGAATTTCAATTACTGAAACCGTTAGTGACGCAGCCGGGGCGAATCTTTACGCGTGAGCAGCTGATGGATAATATGTATTCAGATCAGCGCATTGTCAGCCATAGAACCATCGACAGTCACATTAAAAAATTGCGCAAAAAATTGACCAGTATCAGTCAAGATGAGGATTTTATTCAATCAGTTTATGGCGCAGGTTATCGTCTGCTTTTTAAATAAGCGGCTGTGTGCGTTGACTTATCCAGCAAAAAACATTAAAAAAATAATGTGCAATATTTTCTCGGTTTAAAATCTGTTATTGCGAACTTCCTTATTTGTTACACATTGTTTGCAATTTTAATGGTTATTCTTATCTTACTTTTATAATATGAGATAAAACTTATGAAGATTAGTTCCAAAACAATAATAGCAATGGTTGTTGGTTTAGCTGTTTCTAGTCAAATTTATGCGGCAGATGGTGATCAAAGCAGAGGTGATATGCCGCCACCTCCACCAAAATTCACATCTGTGGATACTAACTCTGACAATCAAATAAGTCTTGAAGAGTTTTCAACGCAAGAGTTACCTCATGGGGATTATCAGACGATTTTCTCTGAAATGGATAGCAACAGTGATGGTGTGGTCAGCAAAGCAGAATTTGAAGCTTTCAAGCCGCCGCGGCCAGAACGTTAGTTAAAAATCTCCTCAATATTTTTAGCCGGGCCGAAGACACTGTTTTCAGTCCAGCTATTTTTATTTTATTAAAAAATAGCAGAATGCTTTCTATTAAATTTATAACCGTATTAACCTCTTTACGCTGATTCAAACCTCACAACAATTTATTTACTTTCGTATCCATTCTTCTTTCATTATTTTTTAACTTGCTGATTTATGCATCTTCAGGTAGCTTGCTTGATGAAATTTAATTTATCTAATAAGAAGTGAATATGAGTTCTAATTCGTTACTTGAAGAGCTAATGCAGGCATTACAGTGTCTACCCAGTGTCGGCCCGAAATCTGCGCAGCGCATGGTTTATCATCTGCTGGATAAAAATAGAAAGGGGGCTTTAAACCTGAGTTATCTGCTTGAAAGAGCGGTTAATGAAATAGGCCACTGTCAACAATGCCGTACTTTTACGGAGCAGAATTTATGTACTATCTGTGACAATGACAAACGTAATGCAAACGGCACTATTTGTGTTGTTGAAATGCCGGTTGATGTTCTGGCGATAGAGCAAACGGCTTTATTTTCAGGCACCTACTTTGTGCTGATGGGGCATCTGTCTCCCCTTGATGGGATTGGGCCGGAGCAGCTTGGCTTACAGCTTCTTGATAAACAGCTTTCTTCGGGTCAACATTCTGAAATAATATTAGCGACAAATCCAACGGTGGAAGGTGAAGCGACGGCTTATTACATTGCCGATATGGCCAAGCGCTATGCGATAAAAGTAAGTCGAATCGCGCACGGTGTACCGGTGGGAGGGGAGCTGGAGTATGTTGACAGCACCACACTTTCGCATTCATTTTCCGGACGATCGGCTCTTTAACTGCAGCTGCAAAAAAACTAAACAGCAAAAAGGGCGGATAACCGCCCTTAAATAATTAACTCGTCAAGCTTTTACAATCATCTTTTCTTTTGTCCTGAAAAATTAAACTGCTTGTTGCCCTTTGCTTTGTCTGCAATCTTATTATTTGATTGTCCAAGCTTTACCGGTTTAGTGCTGCCTACTTTTTTCCCGCCTGCTGATTTTGTATTAACTGTTGCTTTTTTAAACTGCGCTGAGCCCGTAAAACGGGTGACTGCATTTTGCGCAGGTTTATTATTGGTTACAAATTTACCCTGCTGAGCAATACCCTGCAGCTCATTACGTGATTCCGGTGGGACCAGGTGTTGAGGACTTTTGCCAATCAGTTTTCTCGCCAAACCTAATTTCTTCAGGGTTTCACGAATTAATGGCCAGTTTTCCGGAACATGATAACGTAATATCGCTTTATGAAGTTTACGTTGTCGGCCACCCTTAGGCGATATTACCTCTTCACTGTCTCTGGTGACCTTATGCAACGGATTTTTCTCGGTATGGTACATAGTGGTTGCATTCGCCATGGGCGAGGGATAAAAGTTTTGTACCTGATCAAGTTTAAAATTATTACTTTTTAACCATAGGGCAAGATTAATCATATCTTCATCCGTGGTGCCCGGGTGCGCCGAAATAAAATAGGGGATCAGATACTGTTTTTTGCCAGCCGCCTTAGAGTACTTTTCAAACATCTCTTTAAAGACTTCATAACTGCTCATGGTCGGCTTCATCATTTTATCTAAAGGACCTTTCTCCGTATGCTCTGGTGCAATCTTCAGATAACCACCCACATGATGTTCAACCAGTTCTTTCACATAACGGGGATCTTGAACGGCGATATCATAGCGGACACCCGAAGCTATTAATATTTTCTTAATACCCGAGAGTTTACGTGCGCGGCGGTAAAGATTAATTGTATGCTCATGATCGGTATTGAGATGATGACAAATATCCGGGTAAACACAGCTTAAACGGCGACAGGTTTGTTCCGCTTTGGGACTTTTACATTTGAGCCGATACATGTTTGCCGTAGGACCACCCAAATCAGAAATGACGCCGGTGAATCCGGGCACGGTATCGCGAATAGTTTCAATCTCTTTAATAATAGAATCTTCTGAACGGCTTTGTATTACCCGTCCCTCATGCTCGGTAATGGAGCAGAAAGTACAACCGCCAAAACAACCGCGCATAATATTGATTGAGAAACGGATCATGTCGTAAGCAGGAATCTTTGCATCACCATAGGAGGGATGCGGAACACGTTGATAGGGCAGTCCAAAAACACTGTCTATCTCTTCCGTGGTGAGCGGGTAAGCCGGAGGATTGATCCACACTAAACGTTTACCGTGGAACTGTGCTAAAGCGCGAGCACAGCCGGGATTGGTCTCCTGATGGAGAATACGAGAAGCATGGGCATAGAGTACTTTATCCTCGCATACCTTTTCGTAGCTAGGCAGTTGGATATAGGTATTTTCCCAGGGTTTTTTCTTGCTCGGTTTAAATTCTGCCGGTTGAATAGTGATAACCTGGGTTGGATCATCGTTGAGGCTTTCATCCGCCAGTTTCTGGGTGGCGCAGGCAACGTTGATATCGGCATAGGGGTTGATAATAGGATCTATTTTACCCAGTTGATCAACTTTACGTGAATCAAGACCATCCCAATTAGGTAATGCCGCTTTGGTTAAAATAGCGGTGCCGCGGATCTCCGTAAGGTCACCTATTTGTTCACCCTGTGATAAGCGGTGTGCTACTTCCAAAAGAGGCCGTTCCGCATTGCCGTATAATAAAATATCGGCCTTAGCATCGAGAATAACCGAGCGACGAACTTTATCTGACCAGTAATCATAATGGGCAATACGGCGTAAACTGGCTTCGATTCCGCCAATTACAACGGGCACAGATTTATAGGCTTCTTTACAGCGCTGTGTATACACTAATACGGCACGATCAGGACGTTTACCGCCTTCGTCATTAGGTGTATAAGCATCATCGTGACGCATTCGGCGTTCCGCTGTATAACGGTTGATCATGGAGTCCATATTACCCGCGGAAACGCCAAAAAATAGATTAGGTTTACCTAAGGTCATGAAAGCATCTTTACTCTGCCAATCAGGCTGAGCAATAATACCCACCCGGTAACCTTGTGCTTCCAGCGTGCGGCCAATCACGGCCATGCCAAAACTGGGGTGGTCAACATAAGCATCACCGACAACCAGAATAATATCGCAACTGTCCCAGCCGAGTTTTTTCATCTCCTGGCGTGACATCGGTAGGAATGGCGCTGCCTTTTCGTTTCTGGATTTAAATGACGGATATGAGAAAAGGGGTCTTTCAGCTTGTAATAGATCAACGCTCATTATTTTTGCCTAACTGGAAAATGAGCGGCGATTATACAGGAGAAATTAAACTCTGCGATGCTTTCTTAACCACGATGTTTTTGTGGTTTATAACTCACTGATATTTATAGTGAAATAAGCATCGCATCTGTAGTTTTACTGGGGGATGGTCAGTGGTTCGGCAAGTTTTCCGATTAATTGACCGCTTTCCACCTTGACATTATTAAGCATAACATCAATCACATCGCCGAGTTGTAATTCGGTTTGCTGGGCAATAATGACTTTTCCTAGGGTCTGATTACAGTCGATTTTTTTGGCGTCGCTGCTGTCTTTACAAAGTAGTGAGCAAGGAATAAAGAAGGTCGCACCATTTTCTTGTACTCTTACGCGTAGACCCGCTTTAATAATATCAAAAATCTCTGCTTTATAGCACCACTTGGACTCTACCTGATTCTTTAGATACTGACTGTAAAGGAGATTATTAACGTCTCTTTCGGCTAAACGTTGTAATTTTCGAGCATCATTGAGCAACTGTCCAATCTCATTACCGATCTGAATATTATCTTCTTGTAATAAAACCGATTTAATTAAACGGTGGTTGAGTAAATCACCGTACTTGCGGATCGGAGAGGTCCATGTCGCATAGTGATCTACACCCAGGGTAAAATGTGCTTCCGGGATATTTTTAATATCGGCATAACTGAGCAGTTTACGTAATCTGTGGTCCAGATAAGCATTGTGCAGCCGATTAGTTTGTTGGCGCATTTTTGTATAACCGGCAACGGTTGCCAATGTTTCAATATTACTTTCAATGCCGAACTCGCTCAGCAGAGTGACCGCTTTTTCGAGACGATCGCTGGCAAAACCAGAATGGGTATTAAACACACCCTGCTGTTTATGTTTTGCCAAAAAGTTACCCGCACAGATATTGGCGGCAATCATTGATTCCTCTACAAGACGATTAGCAGTGCGCCTTGGCTCGCAGAGTATTTCGCAAATCTCACCTTTACTGTTTAGCTTTAAGGTATAGTCCGGCTGGTTTTTAAACACCGCATTATTATCTGTTCGCCACTGCAGACGTGTTCGAGAAAACAGATCTAAGGTGTGTAGTTGTTCGGCAAGTTGGCTATTAGGTTTCCAATCAGAAGTGTTCAGATCTTCATTTTCCAGATAATTGGAAACATCCGTGTAGTTAAGGCGATAATGTGATTTTATCCATGCCCCATAAAAGACCGGCTCACCCTCAATTTTACCCTCTTTATTAATATGGATAGTACAGCAGAGCGTTGCGCGTTTTTCACCCTCTTTTAATGAACAAAGACTGTCACTCAAATCACGCGGTAGCATGGGCACATTAAAGTTAGGCAAATATAACGTAAAGGCACGACGTTTAGCTTCAGCGTCCATGTCGCTGTTTTCCGGCACGTAGGCCGACGGATCTGAAATTGCGACGGTCAAGTTCCAGCCATTTTCATCGGCTTCGATGTACAGTGCATCATCCATATCCTGAGTGTTAACACCATCAATGGTAAAAAAGGGGTATTTTGTTAAATCACTGCGGGGTAATTGCGGATCGATGATTTTCCATGGATGATCAAATTCAGGGGCTTTGTTGGCTAAGTTATAGGTCGCAACGGTCAACAAACGATAGGCAAAGGGATCATTACCATCGGTTATTTTTTCGATAATCTGGGTTAAAAAACCATTTCCCTCAAGCGCGTGATTTAATAATTCAACTTTAACCCAATCACCATCTTGATATCCTTTGGAGAGTAAAGATTGGCTGCCTTTTATTTTGAAAAAGCCTTTAAGCAGGGGATTTTTGGGTATAAGAGAGATATTTTTTTGCTTGATAACTAATCGTGCAATAAAAATCGCGGAATCTGTTTTCTTGAGCTGATCTGGCTCCGCCGTTGATTTATCACCCGTACCGCGAATAAATGCATTAATGCGGTCACCGTGTAATACTTTTTTCATCTCACTCGGCGGGATAAAAAAACGCTTACCTTTATCTGTTTCTAAAAAGCCATAACCACGATCAGTTGCTTTAACCGTTCCCTGACGTTTGGGAATATCTTCTTGAATTTGTTTTTTTAATTGACTTAGCAACGGATTGTTCTGAAACATAAAATAAAACCTTAAATAGATGTCGGTATAAACAGCCTATTTTGAGAGGAAATACGCTTAGCTGTTTAACAGTGTTGAATATAAAGGTGATCGCGTTTTAATAAAAGAGGCAATGCGATAAAAACAGTAAATATAAAACAATTTCCAAAAGCACTTGACTTTTTAAGCAGATCTCACTAATATGCGCCTCGTTCGGAGGGGTGGCAGAGCGGCTGAATGCACTGGTCTTGAAAACCAGCGAGGGTTAATAGCTCTCCGAGAGTTCAAATCTCTCCTCCTCCGCCATACATTAAAAGCCCGCTGTTTTTACAGCGGGCTTTTTGTTTTATACGACTGGTATAATATGTTCTGAGAGTCTGAATCTCTGCTGTTCTTTATTCTCCCAGATGTAAAAAGGCTTCTCATTGAGAAGCCTTTTTTCGTTTAAGCATTCCTGTGCTATTAAAGTCCTGTCCGCAGAAAGAAAATCCTGCTGAAATAAAGATTGAGTTGCTGATTTCATTAACAACGGCCAGCTACTGCAACTTCGAGCCGAGGGGAACGTGATTAACGATTAAAGCGGCGTAACTGCGAGACAACATTAATCAGCAAGGTGGCATTATCTTCCTCTTCAGCAAGCGGTTTTCCATTCCAATCTATACTGTTGAGATCCCCATCATTTGAAAATTGAGTGATTTTGTGTTTTTCGTAAACCACATATTTGTTTAAATCCCCCGATAATAAAAACTGCCGTTCACTATCATCAAACAAGCTTTGCCCGCTGCTATATAAATTTGCATTAGATTGACTGCCTAAAGACTTTTCCATCAAAGTCGGGACAATATCTAAATGACTTGTCATGCGAGAAATTTGAGCGCTATTTTCACCTGGCCATAAGACAACCAAAGGGACATGTGCATTGTTTATCGCGCTTTCCGCGGAACTGTCTTTTGCGAAAGACACCGCATTGGTGCCAGTAATAATCACGATAGTATTTTGCAGTTGCGCTTTACTTTTCAGGGCCTTGGTTATCTGTGCTATCCGCTGATCAATTGCTGCGACCTGTTTTTGATATAACTCCAGTTTTTTGGTGTGATCCGTGAAGCTGACATGATCGGAGTTATGTGAAAATGATTTATCCGGTTGTTCATAGTATAAAAAACTGAACCAATTATTGCTGTCATTTTGCTGATTTAACCAATCCTGCCATTGCTTGGTAATCTTCTCATTACCATAGGTTGTACTGGTGTTTTTTAGCTGCTCTGTTTCTAAACGGCTGAAACTGCTTTGTAAAAATTCGGGTTGATTGAAGCCAATACTTGAAAATAAGCCAAAATGATAGTGCTGATGTTGTAATCGGTTTAGGAAAACCGGAGGAATATAATTAAGCGTTATATCGGACCAGTAATTATTTGGTAAAGCATAAAATAAGCTGAAAATACCCTGAGCACGATTACTGGCACCGCTGTAATGGTTTGTAAAATTTAACCCCTGCTGGCTGAGCTGATATAGTTTGGGCATGTTTTGTTCATTTAACATGTCTGCACGTAATGCTTCAACGGTCACCAATAAAATATTTTTTGCGGGTTGTGACGGCTGAAAAGTTAAGGGGGTTATCGGGTAATTTAATTCATTCTTAAACTCATTACCCTGGCGACTGATAGACTCCTGTAACTTATCTTCGCTTAACCAGCCCTGATTTTTCAAGAAAGTACGGGCTGTCATCGGATAGGAGAGCGGGTAGTTTGCTTTTTGTTGGGTAATAGGGCGATATTGTTTGGCATCGGCCCATATATAGGCTAAATGGGTAATAATAAAAGCACTAAACAGTACAACTGCTATCGGTTTACCAATACGTTTAGCCTGTAATATACGGCATTTTTTCCATACAATATAAGACACAAAAAATTCAATAATGAAGAGAATAGGAATCGAAATATAGTGCAGATTAATGGAATAAATTTGCTCAACTTGAGCGGGAGTTTGTAAAAAATGCCAAATTAAAGGGTTAAGGTGAAAATTATAAAGTTTGAATATTTGCGTATCAATAATCAAAAATGTGATCAAAATAGTGCTGATAAAAATGGCAATAAACCGGTACAAACGCGGAAAAGGGATTAAAAATGCTAATGGGAATAGGATTACCATAAAAACAGCGGCACAAAGAAAACTGAAATGACCAATTAAACTAATAAATTGGTACATAACCCCGGCAACGGAATCTGCCATCCCGCTATAGGCGATATATCGTAACCCAATCAGGGAAACAATTATCATATTAAAAAATGTAAACCAATGTGCCCAGCTTATTAAGCGGGAAACCTTATCATGGAATTTATTACCGGTTTCTACCATATTATTTATTTTTCTTTAGAATTAATCGAAGCCGAAAGTGCTTTGACAAATTTGTCGTTGATTTGTGTGCGTTTGCTGACCGGAACCTGACTATTAATGACGTGCGTGATGGCATTACCAAGAACCATTAAACTTAAATCAACGGAAACATCATTTTTATGGAGTACTTCCATTACTTCATCAAGTATTGTTTCAATCTTTTGGTTTGAATATTTAGAAATTATTGGCATGTTTACAGGTTCACTTTAAAGTAAAAAGGTGATGATAACTTACTCTTTCAATTATACCAATCACTAAGGGTGGTTGTTTTTATTTTTATCCGATGAATAGAAACTATAGGCTATTTATTCATACACTCTGTATAATTTACTGCTACCTCTTTATCAATATGGTGCAAAAATTTATGAACATCTCTGCCAGCAATATTATTTTACATTCTTTAACCTACAATTCTGAAGGGGTTTTACAATGTAAAATGCGAGAAGGAGAGTTGCCTGTTTCAGCTTCGATCGATGAATTTTTAACTAAACTGCATCGTACTTACCAAAGTAAAACCAATAAAGCCTTTGCTTCTTTTTGTGATGAACCCGGTAAGTCAGACCGTTTTAGAAAGGCGCTTACTGAGCAGATGTCCCAACAGCTTGATTTTGTACGTTTTTCACAACAAGCGGCCAGTTGTTTAGTGGAAGAGTTACAAAAGCATGATTTTGCTGAAGAAGGGATCCTGTTAATCAGTAAATACAGTTGGACAGCAAGTGATTACCTGTTAATCGCGTTACTGCAAAATAATCAGTCGATCAGTGTTAATGAAGACCTTGAGTTACAGGTAAGTCAGCATATTGAAACCAGCAAAATACAACTGGTTGCACGTATTGATTTAACCTTGTTGTCACGCGATCCGCAGTCAAATCGTTATCTCTCATTTATTAAAGGTCGTGCCGGACGTAAAGTGTCCGATTTTTTTCTGGATTTTATGGGTGCGCAGGAAGGTTTTGATGCAAAAGAGCAAAATCAGGGTTTAATGAAGGCTGTTGATGAATTTTGTGAAAATCAGTCCTTACCCGTGGCGAAGAAGAAACAGGTACGTGAAGTTGCCTTTGACTATTGTAATGAACAGATGAAGCAGGGTGATGACATTGAACTTTCCGTCTTATCGGAACAACTTCAAGATGCCCCCAAACTTGAAGGCAGTTTTTATGACTTTGTGAGTGAAGATTATCAGTTAGAAAATAGTTTTCCCGCCGATCGCAGCGTGGTTAGAAAGTTGACCAAATATGTGGGGCAGGGTGGCGGGATGAGCATTAGTTTTGATCAAAAACACCTTGGGGAAAGCATTTCTTATGATCCGGACAGCGATACATTAACGATTCAGGGGATCCCGCCAAATTTACGGGAACAGTTAAAACGTGATAACTTTGCCGAAGGTGATCAACAGGATGATCAAAACCCGCCATTTTGACAAAGCATTTGCTATAAGTTTGATTGTTACAATCATATTAACGAAAATAGGTATACATTCGGCAAGCAAACACAGATTTTGACTGTCGTTTATTGAATGAGGAAAGAATGAAATTATTTGTACGCGATTTAACGGTTATAGATGCGTCATATTTAGATGCAAATCGAGGTTTTGTCGGTGAAAGTTATCTGGTCGATGTGGTTTTAACGGGTCTGCTTGATAATCAGTCCATGATCCTTGATTTCTCTTTAGTAAAAAAACAGATCAAAACGATTATTGATGCCGAAGTCGATCATAAATTATTGGTACCGCGCAGTGCAGATAATTGCACCGTCACTGTGGATGATAAGAGAACAGAAGTTAATTTCGAGCTTAATGATAGCTCAGTTATACAATTAAATTGTCCCAATCAAGCCTATTGTGTATTAGACAGCACAAGCGTTTCTGTTAACGTCTTAGAAGCTTATCTTACGCAGGTTATTCTGCCGCAGTTACCTGAAAATGTGCAGGAGCTTGAAATTAAATTACGCAATGAAAATATTAGCACGCCCTTTTACCATTACACCCACGGATTAAAAAAACATAACGGTAACTGTCAGCGTATCGCCCACGGGCATCGCTCTAAAATTGATGTGTTTATTGATAATAAATACAGTGAACAATGGGTAGCAGAGTGGGCTCAACGTTGGCAGGATATCTATTTAATCAGCGCTGAAGATGTTATTAAAAAATCAGAGCTGTCTTTTCTCGCTGTAGGCAAAAATGGCACAGAAATATGCACCGCTTACAATGCACCGCAAGGTTATTTTGAGCTGCTTATGCCGATAGGGCGTAGCGAAACCTTGCCCAACGATACGACGGTAGAATCGCTCTCTGAATTTATTTGCGGGCAGATAAAAGCTCGTGTGGGTGATAAAAAAGTCACAGTGTATGCTTATGAAGGTGTCGGTAAGGGCGCAATTTCAGAACGTTAATAAGGATTGCAATAAGCGTTTTTCTGCCTTAAACAGCAGGAAAACAGGTCTTTAACTTAAGGAAAATATCATGGCAGAAGAAACTATTTTTAGAAAAATTATCAACAAGGAAATTCCGGCTGATCTGCTTTATCAAGATCAGTTCGTGACCGCTTTTAGGGATATCCATCCTCAGGCACCGACGCATATTTTAATCATCCCGAATAAATTAATTGCCACTGCTAATGCGATAGAAATAGAAGATGAGCTGTTAATTGGTAAGCTTTATACTGTGGCAAAAGAATTAGCCAAACAGGAGGGCATAGCAGAGTCCGGATACCGTTTAATTATGAACTGTAATCAGGACGGCGGTCAGGAGGTATATCATATACACTTGCACCTACTCGGCGGAAAACCGCTTGGAAAGTTGATTTCTGTCTGAAATAGAATAGTTAAACTTGATTTAATGTCACTATAATAGAGCCTATGTTAATTTGAAATAACGGAGCAATAATGAAAATACAAACAACTCGATGCCTAGCCTTAGCGGTTATTTTTATGCTAAGCGCATGTTCAACTTCGGTTGAACGAATAGACGCTCAAGAGCAAATTGATTTAAGCGGTGCGTGGAATGATACGGATTCTCAGCTGGTAGCTCGGGAAATGATTGACGATTCATTGAGTCGGCCCTGGATTGTCAGGTTTGTAACGCAAACAGGTAAAGACCCCGCGGTCATTATTGGCAGCGTTAAAAACTTAAGCCATGAGCATATTAATACCAATACTTTTGTGGCCAATATGGAGCGTGAATTAATTAATTCAGGACAAGTGCAGTTTGTCGCTTCAGCGGATGCGCGTCAGGAGATTCGGGCTGAACGTGATGATCAAGATGTAAATGCAACCAGCGATACGCGTAATGTAGGCGGACAAGAATACGGCGCTGATTTTATAATGCAGGGACAAATCAATACCATTATTGATATGGAAGGAAAAACCCAAGTGCGTTATTACCAGGTGAATTTGGAGTTAATCAGCATCAAAGATAACCGTAAAGTGTGGGTTGGTGAAAAGAGAATTAAAAAACTGGTCAGAAACAGTCAACTACGCGGGTAATAAAAATCTTAATCAGGTCTTATGGCAATGCCGCTAAGCAGAATATCTAATTAGCGGGTTTATGGTCATGTGCGCGTGGTTTTTACTCTCCAGTCTTATTGTTCGGTAATTGTATGTATAAAATCTTATGGATTGTTGTTATTACGCTACTTTCCGGTTGCACCGGATACCAACGGGATTCGAATCAGTTGGCCGCTGCTCTAACTAACCAATCGCCAGAGAGTATCTTAGCAAAGTTACAGGATACCGAACCCAAAGCGCGGGATTCTGCGCAATTTCACCTTAATCAAGGTTTTTTGGCGTTTATCACCGGGGATTTTGACAGTGCAATAACAACACTGACTTTAGCTAAAAAAGAGATGTCTGCATTAGCAGCAACTTCCATCAGCGAAAATGTCGGCGCGGGAACAATCAGTGAAACCTTAAGAAGTTATAGCGGTTATCCGACAGACAGAGTGATGGTGCATAATATTCTAGCCCTCAGTTATCTATTCAACGGGGATATTGAAGGCGCGCGGGTAGAAATACTGCAGGCAGATATTGCCATGAAAAAACTGGTGGATAAAAATTCCTTAAGTGGACAACTTGCAAGTGCTCATCTTATTGCCGGAATAGTTTATGAGATGTTAAATGAACAATCCAATGCCCTGATAAGCTATCGCTTTGCACTGGATATTATTAAACAACATTATATGCCTGTACCCCTTGGATTAAAACAAGCATTACTGCGCATGAGCTTTAAATTGGGCGCTGAGCAGCAGTTTGTCGACTATCAACAGGACTTTCCTGATTTGCCAAAACCCAGCAAAAAGACAGAGAATCAAGTGTTTGTTTTGTATTTCGATGGCGTAGTCAGTCATAAGGTTGAAAGAAGCGTGGTAGTGCCAAGCCCCAATCTTGAGCAGTTGATTAGCATCTCAATGCCCGGTTACCCAAGCGCAAATCCAAATATCAGAAGTATGCAATTAAGACTCCCTGAGCAACAGGTAAAAACCGAAACGGTCGAAAATCTGAATGTCCTTGTGAGAGATGATTTAGACAGAGAAACTCCTTCTATTTTATTACTGACAACAACCCGCGCAGTGGCTAAATATGAGCTGGTGCGGCGCGTAAATCAACAGAACAATCTTCTCGGGCTGTTATTCAATTTGGCGACAGTTGTCACGGATAGGGCTGATTTACGCAGTTGGAATATGCTGCCTGCCAATATTCAATTTGGTTATCTTGAAACAACGGCCAACGAAGTCCAAATTGACGGATTAAATAACCGTCCGGGTAAAATTGCTATTCTTAAGGGTTCACAAAATATAATATTAATTGATAGTTTATCGGATCATATTTTTCATTATCAACAGCTTTAATTAATGTGCCACTCGCGCAGCAGTTTAAGCTTGGCAAAGATGATTAACTGGCTCTTATTTATTGGCGACAGAAGCTTGCTCCAATGCCTTGATTTGTTGATAAAAGTACCTAATTGTCGGAGTATGAATCTGCTTAAAAGCACCTGCTTTTAATAAATAACCGGCGATAAATTCATTTTCAGTATGTCTTCGATAAAAGATATCTCGGTTCATGGAAGAAAAGTTTTCTGCTGTCAAGGTGATCACCTGTTCAATGATGGCCAATATCTCCTCTTTTTCAAAGATAATACCTTCAGCTTTAGCCACTGCTAAACTTTCATCTACCAGATTGTTGATTAGCGGTTGAAAAGAGGCATTTTTTAACTGCCCATTTTTTATTTGATAAATGGCCGTTAATGGATTTATAGCCATATTGATGATCAGTTTAAGCCATAATTTTTCATTAACATCCTCACACCAGCAGGTATTAGCAAGTGCTGAATTCAGAGGCAGCAGTAATGATTGGAAAAGTTTCCCTTGGTTGTTATAGGCTCCTAAATAGGTGACACCTTTACCCGTCTGCTCAATATTTAAGGGTGAATGCAGTAAGCTTGCATTTGCCGTTGTCGCGCAGATGATTGGATTGTCAGGTAATAACGTTGCCACCTGTTGCGCACAGCCCATCCCGTTATGCATTAAAATAATAGGCTGCTGTGGATCGATTGAAACCTGATGCGTTGTAATGGCCTGTATGACCTGGGTGGCTTTGACACAGACTAAGATAGGAGATGATGAGCTGCACAGGGATAGGCTGGTTGAAACAGGGAAAGTAAAGGATTGTTTTAACAGATCCTGATATTGCAGCACATTAACAGCGCAGGGGCGGCGAGTGATCAACTGGACTTTTTCTCCGATCCGCAATAAGTTAGCGGCCCATAAACAACCGATTGCGCCCGCACCTATAATTTGCCACATATTCTCTGCCTAAAACAATTATTTTAAGGATCATAACATAGATGAAATTGCAGTTTTCTGGTAACTTAACGTTATTAAATTTTTAATAAAAAATAGGAAGATAAAATGCCATCATTTGATATTGTTTCAGAAATTGATATGTCTGAACTTAAAAATGCCATTGATAATGCTAACCGTGAACTAGATACTCGTTTTGATTTTCGTGGTGTTAAAGCAAGTTTTGAATTCACTAATGACGTGGCAAAATTGTCAGCAGAGCATGATTCGCAGTTAAGACAACTTGTGGATATGCTGCGTACAAATTTGATTAAACGGGGGGTTGATTCTCGCGCAATGGATATGGAAACGCCTAGCCACAGTGGGAAAACATGGACGCAAGTGATTAAATTCAAGGAAGGGGTAGATCAACCCACGGCTAAGAAATTAGTTAAACTTATCAAAGATAATAAAATGAAAGTTCAGGTTGCCGTGCAGGGTGAGCAACTGCGTGTTACGGGGAAAAAACGTGATGATTTACAGGCGGTGATGAGCTTGGTTAAAGCAACGGATCTCGAGCAGGGATTTCAGTTTAATAACTTTAGAGATTAATTCACTAAAATGTAGTCTTTAACATCAAAAAGACTACATTTAGTGATCGCCGATAAAATTTACCAGATAAGATCATCTGGAATAGCAAAATCAGCGTAAGGATCATCTTCAGGTGCTGTTAATTGCTCTTTTTTGTCATGCAAAGCAACCAATACCGAGGCATCAATCTCGGCTAATATCGCCGCAGCCTCTTTATTGATCAGATAAAATGCGTCATTTAATACGCAAATTGCTAGGTCACCACGAACCAAACCCTTCTGTGTATTACTGTCAACGGCAATACGTTTAACTTTGTTGTTGCAGGTAAAATGATAGTCAATTTCACCTTGATAATTTTTTTCGCAATGTTGAGCAATCATCTGAATCAGTTTACCGTGTGCTGCGCGCAGCGCTAATTCATCCTGTGTTTTTCTGTTTTTCTCCAAATCCTGCTGTTTATTTTGTTGTTTTTGATCGTTGAGCGACATTTGAACGTCAGAAACTTCAACACTGCCTTTTTTCTTTTTTTGTTTTGCTTTACGGCGTTTATCCGTTTGTACCTGTTGTGCTTTTTGTTTATTGATAAGACCGGATTTCATCAGTTGTTCTTGTAGAGAAGCCATAAAATACCTTAGTGCTGGAATATGTATATCTGTTAGTTTATCGAGTAAATATATTGGAAGGAAACAAAATTTCCGAGTAACCCTCATATTTATCGCAAAATAATCGACAATTAGCTAAAAAAGATTAAGCTTTAAATATATTAAGGGGAGATTTTATGGAAAATTTGCAAATATTACACTGCATGTCCGGTAAAAGTATTTTTTTTAAAAAAGAGATGCCGATTGAGACGGCGGTAGTAAAATTGCTCGCTAGTAAAGAGATTGGCGGGCCTGTTCTAGATGACCGCGGACATGTTGTTGGTTGGTTATCGGAGCAGGACTGTTTAGCTAAAATGCTAGAAGCAAGTTACTACTGCGAATTAGTTGCATTAGTTGAGGATGTGATGGTTAAAACGCCCCTGACGGTCCAAGCAACCATGAGTATCGTTGACTTGGCTCAGTTGATGTTATCTGCGAAGCCAAAAATTTATCCCGTTGTAGATGAAAATAATAAGTTTATCGGATTAATTGCAAGAAAGGACGTTCTAGCCGGAATGACCAAACAATTTAATATTTGTTCACCGATGATGTAATAAAGCAGGCGATTTTACCTACCTGTTTTAATGACAATCGTCTGTTTGTCCCAGCATTTTTTATCTATTTCTATGTTTTTATACTGCTTCAGATTATTTGTAAAATTTTCTCGAGAAACATTTTGCACTCCAAAATTGTGCAGATGCTTAGTTAATATTTGACAATCTACTAACTGTCCTTTAAATCTGTCAAAGTGCTGGCATAAGGCTATAAAGGCCATTTTAGAGCTATTATCCTCTTTGCTAAACATCGACTCACCACAAAACACACCGCCAATACAGAGTCCGTATAAACCACCAACCAACTTATCACCCCGCCATACTTCAATTGAATGGGCGACACCTTGTCGATGAAGACGACCATAGGCAGCTAGCATATCGTCAGTGATCCAAGTCTCAGGCTGATCTGCCCGGGGCGCTGCACAGCCATAGATCACATCATTAAAGGCAAGGTTAACAGTTACATAGAAATTATTTTTGCTAATGATTTTTTTCATGCTGCGACTGATATGTACAAGCTTGGGTTTGATGGTGGCGCGTTGTGCCGGGCTCCACCACAAAATTGGCTGTCCGTCACTAAACCAGGGGAAAACCCCATGCCTGTAGGCGCTGATGATACGCTGCGGATTTAAATCACCGCCCATCGCCAAAAGACCATCGGGATCGCTTAATGCTGAGTTTGTATCTGGGAAAATATGATTATTAAGGGGCAATTCTGGAATGTATATTGTCATAACTATTCACAAATTAAGGAAATAAAAGAACCAGTAGGAGTATTACCTTGAATAAATAGAGGGGCAACTATGCCCATCCTGCTTGAAGACGCGGAATACACTGTTTAAAGCGGTTTCTGCTGTAGAGAAATGCGTTAATAAAGAGATCAAGTATTGCACCGTAAAAATTATTTCTAGGCAATTCGGATTAATTTTAACTTGCAATACTGATCAGCTTTTTCGTTATTTATTAATTAGAACGATTATCAACGTCATCAATTCTTAGACCTACTTTACCAGTATATAACTGACGTGGTCGTCCAATTTTTAGGCCTGGCTGATCATGCATCTCTTTCCAATGCGATATCCAACCAATAGTACGTGAAATTGCAAAAATAACCGTAAACATTGATTTTGGAATGCCCATTGCCCGCAGTACAAGACCTGAATAAAAATCGACATTAGGGTAGAGTTTTTTCTCTACAAAATACGGGTCTTCAAGGGCAATTCTTTCAAGCTCCATGGCAACATCAAGAAGAGGATCATTGATTTTTAAATCATCTAATACTTCATGACAAGCTTTTCGCATTACTGTGGCACGGGGATCATGACTTTTATAGACACGATGTCCAAAACCCATTAAGCGGAACGGGTCATTTTTATCTTTTGCTCTGGCGATAAACTCAGGTATGTTTTCAACACTGCCTATCTCTTCTAACATATTCAAACAAGCTTCATTGGCTCCACCATGGGCAGGTCCCCATAAAGATGCGATGCCCGCAGCAATACAGGCAAATGGATTAGCACCCGATGATCCTGCCAGACGAACTGTTGAAGTAGATGCGTTTTGCTCATGGTCTGCATGAAGGATAAATATTTTATCCATGGCACGTTCAAGCACCGGGTTTACTTTGTACTCCTCGCAGGGCACAGCAAACATCATTTTTAGGAAATTACCGGCATATGAAAGGCGATTGTCAGGGTAAACAAAGGGTTGACCATTTGAATATTTATAGGACATGGCCGCTAAGGTCGGCATTTTCGAAATCAGACGATAAGCGGTAATTTCACGATGATTTTCGTTGCTAATATCAAGAGAGTCGTGGTAGAAAGCGGATAATGCACCAACCACACCACACATGATGGCCATTGGGTGAGAATCACGACGGAAACCTTGATACAGTTTTGCTAACTGTTCGTGAATCATTGTATGGTGCAGTACAACATGATGGAATTTTTCTGACTGTTCCTGATCAGGGAATTGACCATTTAACAGTAAATAACAAACTTCGAGATAGTCAGATTTTTCAGCTAATTCATCAATTGCATATCCGCGATGTAATAGGATTCCTTTGTCACCGTCTATGAAGGTTATTGCTGATTCACAAGAAGCAGTTGCCAGAAACCCCGGGTCATAGGTAAAATAACCCGCTTTGCCTAGGCTTCGAATATCAATGACATCATTACCCGCGGTCCCTTTAATTATCGGCAGTTCTATTGGTTTTTGTCCAGGTAATTGAAGTATTGCTTTTTGTTCAGACATCTATTATATCTCCATTTCTTTTAAGAATTACAAGAATCACAAGAATTTAACTCGCATATTTTTACAGGCTAAATTTATCCTTGTCAATTTTAACATTTCAACTTTGCGAGCTGTTCAGCTCAAAATGAACCGAATACTTTAATTTTAAATAATACTGGCCATTATCGATCTGAAAATGTATACAAAAAGTCACTGCAAAGCTGATGGCAGTGTGTTTTTAACTGTAATATTAGCAAAAATCTGTGAGCAAGGTTATAACCGCCTCTGCTTTAGGTGTCACCACTAGCCGGCTTTATTTGCTGGGTAAAAAGTCGAAGTACATGAAAATAATACAATAAAATACGTTCAAGGGGCAGAGTTATTTATCTGCTCTGTGCCTATTTTTGGGTGATTATACGCCGGATTAATCACCAGGTGTATTACAAATGACGATTAAAGTCAGATAAAAAAAAGCTGAAGGACTAATTCAGAATGATAGGGATTGTCAATATATTTACGGGCGATTGAGTTGATTGTAGCCAAAATAGTCTCAATAAACATGGATATTGAAGAATTAAGCCGGTATCGACTTCATGCAATTTGTGCGCATTTAACGTCTGTTAACAATGTAAATTGGAAAATCATTTATCCCGTTAAGCTTGAGCTAAATAAACAGAGTAAAAATTTTAAGCAAATATTTCTCAACATAACCTGCTGCAGATATCTAAGACTTAACAACAAGCCGTTATCAAATTAGTTTTTAGTTGTTATAACAAGTGGTTGCAATTCATACAATTGCTAGATTGAAATTGTGCTTGTATCACAAAAATTCATCATGTGACTGACAAATCGTTAACAATATGCTAACAATACACTTGTCAAAGACAACTTCTTTTCAGCTACTAAAAAAGAGACCAAATTGTGCGCAGAGAGAGACCTAAAAATTTAGACTTAACCACGGTTGAATTTCCGATAACTGCAACAGCATCAATATTGCACCGAATATCTGGGATCATCGTATTTATTGCATTAGCAATATTTCTAACGCTTTTAAATCAGTCTTTAACCTCAGAAACTGATTTTAATAAGGTAATGGGATATATAGATAATTTCTTTATTGGATTTATTATCTGGGCTGCGCTAACGGGTCTTGCTTATCATATTGTGTTCGGGGTGCGCCATATGATTCAAGATATGGGATATTGGGAAGAATTAGAAAGTGCAGCTTTTAGTGCGAAAGTTGGATTTATAATTACGGCAATCTTATCTGTATTAACGGGAGTATTAGTATGGTAAATGTTGCGGGAACCTTCGGTAGAACCGGAGTTCATGATTATATTTTAATACGTGCAAGTGCCATCGTTATTCTGGCATATGTTCTTTATCTTGTTGGTTTTGTGACTTTTGCAGATATTACTTATTTTGCGTGGGTTGATTTTTTCTCATTAACTCTGACCAAAATATTTACTTTGTTTGCGTTAATTGCAATGCTCGTGCATGCGTGGATTGGTCTTTGGCAGGTGCTTAGTGATTATGTTAAACATACTTTGTTACGCGCTGTATTACAGTTTGTATTAACGTCAACTGCATTTGTCTATGTTATTTCTGGTTTCGTAATTTTGTGGGGTATTTAAGGTGAGTTTACCGATTCGTGAATTTGATGCGATTGTGATTGGCGCAGGTGGCGCAGGTATGCGTGCAGCACTTTCTATTTCGCAAGAAGGCAAAAGTTGTGCCTTAATAAGTAAAGTTTTTCCAACACGTTCTCATACTGTTTCAGCTCAAGGTGGTATTACCGTCGCCTTGGGTAATGCCCATGAAGATGATTGGCAGTATCACATGTATGATACCGTTAAGGGCTCTGATTATATCGGTGACCAGGACGCGATCGAGTATATGTGTAAAATCGGTCCGGAAGTTGTCCGCGAGCTTGAGCATATGGGCTTGCCTTTTTCTCGTTTTGAAGACGGTACTATTTACCAGCGTCCCTTCGGCGGGCAGTCTAAAGCATATGGTCAAGGTCAAGCATCTCGAACTGCGGCTGCGGCTGACCGTACCGGTCATGCTTTATTACATACGCTTTATCAGCAGAATATTAAAAATAAAACCACCATTTTTTCCGAGTGGTATGCACTTGATTTAGTGAAAAATGATGATGGAGATATTGTCGGTTGTACCGCTATTGATATTGAGTCCGGTGAAGTGGTGATGTTTAAATCACAAGCTACCGTGCTTGCAACTGGCGGAGCAGGTCGTATTTATGCCTCTACGACCAATGCACATATTAACACCGGCGATGGTGTTGGTATGGCACTGCGAGCAGGTGTCCCGGTGCAGGATATGGAAATGTGGCAGTTCCATCCAACGGGTATTGCAGGTGCGGGTACACTAGTGACAGAAGGTTGTCGCGGTGAAGGTGGTTATCTGCTTAATAAAGATGGCGAACGTTTTATGGAACGTTATGCACCAAACGCCAAAGATTTAGCCGGACGTGATGTTGTTGCCCGTGCAATGATGATTGAAATCCGTGAAGGCCGGGGGTGCGAGGGTCCATGGGGTATACACCTTAAATTAAAACTGGATCACCTGGGCAAAGATGTTCTGGAATCGCGTCTACCTGGTGTTATGGAATTATCACGTACTTTTGCACACGTTGATCCCGTTAAAGAGCCCATTCCAGTTATTCCAACCTGTCATTATCAAATGGGTGGCGTACCCACCACAGTTAATGGCCAGGTGCTTAAACTGGATGAAAACGGCAAAGATGTAGAGGTTAAAGGTCTCTTTGCTGTCGGTGAAATAGCCAGCGTCTCAGTACATGGCGCTAACCGTTTAGGTGGTAATTCACTGTTAGACTTAGTGGTATTTGGCCGCGCGGCAGGAAAACATTTGGGTGTGGTGCTTGCACAAGAGAATACGGCTAAGGAACCAACGCCGGAAAATATAGAGGCTGCATTACAACGCTTTAACCGTTGGGAAAAAGGTAACGGCACTGAATGTCCAAATCAAATCAGAAAAGATCTGCAGCAATGCATGCAAAACAATTTCTCTGTGTTTAGAGATGGTGATGCCATGGCCGAAGGTTTAGCTGAATTGAAAGCACTGCGTGAACGTTTGAAAAATGCAAAATTAGACGACAAAAGTACAGAATTTAACACTAACCGCATTGAATGTTTAGAGCTTGATAACTTGATGGAAACTGCATTTTCAACGGCAATGGCAGCTAACTTTAGAACCGAGAGTCGAGGCGCGCACAGCCGCTTTGATTACCCGGAACGGGACGATAAAAATTGGCTTTACCACAGTATTTTCAATCCTGAAACAGAAAGTATGTGTAAACGTAATGTTAATATGAAACCTCTATTGCGTGAAGCTTTCCCTCCTAAAGCACGTGTTTATTAAAAGGCTATTGTTATGAAAGTGATATTTTCTATTTATCGTTATAACCCTGATGTTGATAACGCGCCCTATATGCAAGATATGTCTTTAGATATCCCAGTGGGCTCTGATATGATGGTCCTTGATGCTTTGATTACTCTAAAAGAGCAGGATCCCAGCTTGTCTTTTCGCCGCTCATGTCGAGAGGGTGTCTGTGGTTCCGATGGTTTAAATATTAATGGCAAGAATGGATTGGCCTGCATCACTCCATTGTCAGATTTGTTGTCGAAAGGTAAAGTAATATTACGTCCATTACCGGGATTACCCGTAGTGCGAGATTTAGTCATAGACATGACCCAATTTTATACCCAGTATGAAAAAATCAAACCCTACCTTATTCCAAATGATCGTCAACCACCTGTTGGAGAATACAAACAAACTCCGGAAGAGAGAGAAAAACTCGATGGTTTATATGAATGTATTTTGTGTGCTTGTTGTTCAACGTCTTGTCCCTCTTTCTGGTGGAATCCGGATAAATTTATTGGTCCCGCTGGTTTATTAGCAGCTTACCGGTTCCTTATTGACAGTCGTGATAATGCAACCGAAGAGCGACTGGCAGACTTGGATGATGCTTTTAGTGTCTTCCGTTGTCATGGCATTATGAATTGTGTCAGTGTTTGTCCAAAAGGATTAAACCCGACCAAAGCAATTGGTAAAATCAAATCCATGTTATTACAACGCGCAATTTAATCTTTATGTAATTATAACTAATAAGTAAAAGAAGGAAGGAATCTCAATGCCAACTAATGTTATGCAGACATGGTTAGCTTCATCCCATTTTTCCGGGGGCAATGCAACTTATATTGAAGATATCTATGAGTCATATTTAGAAGATTCTTTATCTGTTGACGCCAACTGGCGAAAAATATTTGATGATTTACCACAAGTCAGTGATCAACCAGAGCAAGCGCATTCCCGTATTCGTGCGCAGATGAAACTGGCCGCCAAAGCCCCCAAGTGTATTATTTCGTCCGACGGTGTAGAGCATAATGATGCTAAACAGGTTCAAGTTTTGCAGCTAATAGGTGCCTACCGTAATCGTGGCCACGAAGTGGCTTCATTGGATCCGTTAGGACTTACTAAACTTGAAACAATCAAGGAACTCGATCCTTTCTATCATGAGCTGGAAGGTTCTGATCTGGATGCCAGTTTTAATGTAGGATCCTATTTCGCCTCGAATGAAACCATGATATTGCGTGATCTTATCGCATCACTTAAACGCACATATTGTGGTTCAGTGGGTGCGGAATATATGCATATCACTAATACCGAGGAAAAACGCTGGTTACAAAACCGCATCGAATCCTGTGAAAGTAAACCGTCGTTCAGCCAGGAGGCAAAAAATCGTTTTCTTGAAGAGCTTTCTGCAACCGAAGGTCTTGAACGTTATATCGGCTCTAAATTTCCCGGTGCAAAGCGTTTCTCCTTAGAAGGAGGAGACTCTTTTATTCCGATGTTAAAAGAGTTGATTCGACGTGCCGGTGAGCAGGGTGCACAGGAAGTCGTTTTAGGGATGGCTCACCGCGGGCGCCTTAATGTATTAGTGAATGTGTTTGGTAAAAAACCCGTAGATCTGTTTGATGAATTTGCGGGAAAACATAATACTGTTGATGGTTCAAGTGATGTTAAATATCATCAGGGTTTTAGCAGTGATTTCAAAACTCCCAAGGGTAATGTGCATTTAGCGCTGAGTTTTAACCCTTCGCATTTAGAGATTGTTAATCCGGTTGTATTAGGCTCTGTTCGCGCCCGCCAGGAACGTTTAAAAGCGCTCAGCGAAACAGTACTGCCTATTACAGTACATGGTGATGCTGCGATCGCTGGCCAAGGTGTTGTGCAAGAAACCTTTAATATGTCACAAGCACGTGCATTTAAAGTGGGCGGTACGGTGCGCATCGTTATCAATAATCAAATCGGCTTTACCACCTCTAACCGTGAAGATAGTCGTTCTACCCGTTTCTGTACCGATATTGCAAAAATGGTTCACGCCCCTATTTTTCATGTTAATGCGGATGATCCTGAAGCGGTTATTTTTGTCACACAAATAGCGCTTGATTTCCGTAATACCTTTAAACGCGATGTTGTTATCGACCTGGTTTGTTATCGCCGTCATGGCCATAATGAGGCCGATGAACCCAGTGCAACGCAGCCTTTGATGTATAAAAAAATCAAGCAACATTCAACACCACGTGAAATTTATGCAAAACAGCTGGTCACTGAAGGTGTTATTAAAGAGGAATATGCGAAACAATTGGTCACAGATTACCGTGATGCTTTAGACAGCGGCGAATGTGTTGTTAAAGAGTGGCAGGTTATGCAGCGCCCTACAGTCGATTGGTCTCCCTACCTGAAACATAATTGGGATTCTCCCTATCAAGCACAGTTTCCTAAACAACGTTTAATGGAATTGGGAGAATCGATTAGTCACTATCCTGATTCTCATAAACAACACTCACGCGTGACAAAAATCTATAATGATCGCCAATTAATGGCACGTGGTGAAAAATTATGTGATTGGGGATTTGCTGAAAATTTAGCCTATGCAACACTGCTTGACAGTCAGTTTAATATTCGTCTGGTCGGTCAAGATTCCGGCCGTGGTACCTTCTTTCATCGTCATGCTGTATTACATGAGCAAACTGAAGGAAAGCGTTACATTCCATTGCAAAATCTCACTGAACAACAGGGACATTTTGATGTTTATGATTCAGTACTGTCAGAAGAAGCCGTGTTAGCATTTGAATATGGTTACTCAACCGGCGCTCCCAAGGGATTGTGTATATGGGAAGCGCAGTTTGGCGATTTTGCCAACGGTGCACAGGTGGTATTTGATCAGTTTTTATCTTCCGGAGAGCAGAAGTGGGGGCGTATGTGCGGACTAACCGTTTTACTACCACACGGTTACGAAGGACAGGGACCTGAGCATTCATCTGCCAGACTGGAGCGTTATCTGCAACTTTGTGCAGAACATAATATGCAAGTCTGTGTGCCCTCTACCCCCGCGCAGGTTTATCATATGTTACGCCGCCAGGTGGTACGGTCAATGCGTCGCCCATTAATTGTAATGTCACCTAAGTCTCTGTTACGCCATCCGGAAGCTGTTTCCAGTTTAGATGAATTAGCAAATGGTACATTCCAAAATGCGATTGCTGAGATTGATCAGCATGATCCTGAAAAAGTAAATATTGTTATTATGTGTAGCGGTAAAGTGTATTACGATCTTTTAGGCAAACGCCGTGAAGCCGGATTGATTAACGTCGCAATTATACGTATTGAACAGCTATATCCTTTCCCCTCTAATGAGGTTAATGATATTTTAAGCGCTTATGCACACGTCACAGATTTTGTTTGGTGTCAGGAAGAACCACAGAATCAAGGCGCTTGGTATTGTAGCCAGCATCATTTCCGGAGTATCTTGCCAGCTGCCGCGCGATTACGTTATGCGGGCCGCGAGGCATCAGCTTCAACGGCTGTTGGTTATATGTCTTTACATCTCAAGCAGCAAAAAGCATTAGTTAATGACGCACTGGCTGTTGTTGAATAATATTCAAACAACCCCGCATTTTTTAGTTTAGAGATTTTACCGTAGGAAAAGTCAATTATGATTGAAATATTGGTTCCCGAGCTTCCAGAATCCGTTGCTGATGCAAGTGTTGCTGTCTGGCACAAACAACCTGGTGATTTTGTTGAGCGTGATGAAGTACTAGTTGAAATAGAAACTGACAAAGTAGTCTTAGAAGTACCAGCACCGGCATCCGGTGTATTGGAAAGTATCACCGAAAAAGAAGGTGCAACAGTTCTTTCAAAACAGTTGTTAGGTCAATTAAAAGAAGGTGCAGCAGCGCCGGTAAAAGAGCAAAAGACTGAAACTGCCACTGAAACCGAAGCGCCTGCTTCAGATACTACTGCAGATGCAAGCCCATCGGTACGCCGTTTGATTCTTGAAAAAGGATTAAACGCTGCAGAAATCAAGGCAACCGGTAAAAGTGGCGCTATTACCCGTGAAGATGTGGAAAAACATCGGGTTACAAAAAATCAGGAACAAACTGCACCAAGCGTTGATATTGTTGCAGCGGTTGCTGCCCGCACCGATAAGCGTGTGCCAATGACGCGTTTACGTAAGCGTGTTGCGGAGCGTTTATTAGAAGCTAAAAATTCTACGGCGATGTTAACCACTTTTAATGAAGTTAACATGAAACCGATTATGGATCTTCGTCGCCAGTATCAAGAGGTTTTTGAGAAGAAACACGGTGTGCGTTTAGGCTTTATGTCGTTTTATATCAAAGCAGTAACAGAAGCACTGAAGCGCTTCCCGGAAGTGAATGCAGCGATTGATGGTGATGAGATTGTTTATCATAATTTCTTTGATATCAGTATCGCCGTTTCAACTCCTCGCGGTTTGGTTACACCGGTTTTACGTGATGTAGATGCTCTAAATTTTGCTGAAATCGAAAAAGGTATAAAAGTACTTGCGATTAAAGGCCGTGATGGCAAATTAACCGTTGATGAAATGATTGGTGGTAACTTCACTATTACTAACGGTGGAGTATTTGGTTCTTTATTATCAACACCTATTATCAATCCTCCGCAAGCGGCCATCTTAGGCATGCATAAAATTCAAGATCGTCCCGTGGCAATTGACGGTAAAGTGGAAATTTTACCGATGATGTACCTGGCACTTTCTTATGATCACCGTTTAATTGACGGCAAAGAATCAGTTAGCTTCTTAGTCTCAATCAAAGAATTGCTTGAAGATCCAACACGCTTGTTATTGGATGTTTAAGGGGTAGTCCAACGCTGTTTATATTTTCGCAACTGCGTCAATATAAACAGTGCTGACGTAAGTACTATTGCTTCGAGTCATGACCTGGATAATCTGGTCATTAAGTTAAACCAAATAAATGGATAAGAATCATGAATTTGCATGAATATCAGGCAAAACAGTTGTTCACAGAATATGGATTACCTGTACCACATGGTGTCGCATGTGATACCGCTGAGGAAGCAGTCGCTGCCGCATCTCAAATTGGTGGAGACAAATGGGTTATTAAGTGTCAGGTACATGCAGGTGGCCGCGGTAAAGCAGGTGGTGTTGAGCTAGTTAACACTAAAGATGGTTTACGCGATTTTGCACATAAATGGTTAGGTAAGAACTTAGTCACTTACCAAACCGATGCAAAGGGTCAACCGGTTAATAAATTATTAGTAGAGAGCTGCAGTGATATCGCTAACGAGCTTTACTTAGGCGCGGTCATTGACCGTGCTTCACAACGTGTTACTTTCATGGCATCGACTGAAGGTGGTGTGGAAATTGAAAAAGTAGCAGAAGAGACACCTGAGCTTATTCATACGGCAATGATTGACCCGTTAGTTGGCGCACAAGCGTACCAAGGTCGTGAACTTGCCTTTAAATTGGGTCTTTCCGGTAAACAGGTTGGTCAATTTACAAAAATCTTCCTGGGTCTTGCGACTATTTTTGAAGAGAAAGATTTAGCGTTATTAGAAATTAATCCTTTGGTTGTTACGGCGCAAGATGATCTTATCTGTTTAGACGGTAAAATTTCTATCGATTCTAATGCCATGTACCGTCAAAAAGAGTTGTATGCAGTCAATGATACAACCCAGGATGACAAACGTGAAATGCATGCGGCACAATGGGAACTTAACTACGTTGCGCTTGATGGTAATATCGGCTGTATGGTAAACGGTGCCGGCCTTGCAATGGGCACCATGGATATCGTGCATTTACACGGCGGTAATCCGGCTAACTTCCTGGATGTTGGCGGCGGTGCAACCAAAGAGCGTGTTACTGAAGCTTTTAAAATCATCCTTTCCGACGACAAAGTTGAAGCTGTTTTAGTGAACATCTTCGGTGGTATCGTACGTTGTGATTTAATTGCTGAAGGTGTTATTGGCGCAGTTGCTGAAGTTGGTGTAACGGTACCCGTTATCGTTCGTTTAGAAGGCAACAATGCTGAGTTAGGCCGTAAGATTCTTGCGGAATCCGGTCTTAATATTATCGCAGCAACATCATTAACAGATGCTGCTGAGCAAGCGGTTAAAGCGGTAGGTGGCAAATAATGAGCATTTTAATTAATAAAGACACTAAAGTAATTTGTCAGGGTTTCACTGGTGGACAGGGTACTTTCCACTCTGAGCAAGCAATTGAATACGGCACACAAATGGTCGGTGGCGTTTCGCCGGGTAAAGGCGGTCAAACGCATTTAGGTCTTCCTGTGTTTAATACGGTACGTGAAGCAGTTGAAAAAACCGGAGCCACAGCATCGGTTATCTATGTACCAGCTCCATTTTGTAAAGATGCCATATTAGAAGCGATTGATGCGGGCATTAAGCTGATTGTTACCATCACTGAAGGTATTCCAACACTGGATTTAGTGAGCGTTAAAGTCAAACTAGATCAAGCAGGGGTGGTTATGATCGGGCCTAACTGTCCGGGTATTATCACCCCTGATGAATGTAAGATTGGCATCATGCCCGGTCACATTCATAAAAAAGGTAAAGTAGGCATTGTTTCTCGCTCCGGTACATTAACTTACGAAGCGGTTAAGCAGACAACCGATGAAGGTTTTGGTCAGTCTACTTGTGTGGGTATCGGCGGCGATCCAATTCCGGGTTCAAGCTTTATTGATATTCTGGCACTTTTCCAGGCAGATCCTGAAACCGAAGCCATCGTTATGATTGGTGAAATTGGCGGCACAGCGGAAGAAGAAGCTGCTGCTTTTATCAAAGCAAATGTGACTAAACCTGTCGTATCTTATATTGCCGGTGTTACTGCACCTGCAGGTAAGCGTATGGGTCATGCCGGTGCAATCATTGCCGGCGGTAAAGGGACTGCCGAAGATAAGTTTAAAGCACTTGAAGATGCCGGTGTAAAAACCACTAAATCACTTGCTGATATTGGTAAAGCATTACGTGAAGTCACGGGTTGGTAATAACCCGCTGATCTGATTAAACATTAAAAAGACCTCGTTATTAACGGGGTCTTTTTGTTTGCAAAACAGGTTCTTTAAATCACCATTTGGTGAATTTTCATGGCAATTACTTTAGCTGTTCAAGGGGAAATAATGATGAAATTAGTGATTGGAAATAAAAATTATTCAACTTGGTCCCTACGTCCCTGGCTGCTGCTTGATGCTTTTCAAATTGTATTTGATGAAATTGCAGTTTCCCTATTACAGGATCAAATCAAAGAACGTTTAGGGAAATATTCAGCTACCAATAAAGTGCCGGTATTAATCGATGATGACCTTGTTGTTTGGGATTCTTTAGCTATTTGTGAATATATCTCTGAGCAATATCTGCACGGTAAAGGTTGGCCTGATGGCATAAAAGAGCGGGCGAATGCCAGATCCCTTTGTGCTGAAATGCATTCTGGATTTATGGCCCTGCGTGCCGAGATGCCGATGAACTGCCGGGCACATCGAAGCATTATTTTATCTTCTGAAAGCAAGCTGGATATTCAACGCATAGATGATATCTGGTCATGCCATGCAAAATTAGACGCTGACGGGCAACTGAGACTGTTTGGGAAATTTTCGATAGCTGACTGTTTTTTTGCTCCCGTGGTATTAAGGTTTGCCACTTATGGAGTATCTTTATCCGCTCAGGCGCAGGCCTATAGTGACAGTATTTTATCTGACCGTTCATTGCAGCGTTGGATTGCTATGGCGGGAAAAGAAACTGAGATAGTACCGGAAGATGAAGCTGGTCTGTCAATGTAATTTGATCTTTTAAAGCATTACATTAATGATTTAAGAGGTAATTTCATCCAAATAAAAAAATATAATTTGCAACATATTATTAGACATTTAGACTGTTATAAGTAACTTAAATTATTTTTAAATACGTCAACAAATGAGAGGTTAACATGGACACACAAAATCATTCTTTATCAACTTTGTTTGATCAATTAGGCTTGGATAGTTCTGAGACCGGCATTAATGCTTTTATAAAAAAATATGCCCCTTTGAAAGGGGAGTTGCATGAAGCTGATTGTTGGAATAGCGCACAGTCCGCTTTTTTAAAGCAAGCTAAAGATGAAGACGCAGATTGGACTGAAATAGTCGATCAGCTGGATGTTATGTTACGTTCATAAAATGAAAATAACATAGTCGGTAATGTAGCCCAGTTCTTTTTATATAATGTTAACGTTCAATTTAGTCTGTTCCAATTGACCTTGAATGTTTTTATATTTCAATAATAACTTGAACGGATAAGACCGTCAGCTGAACAACATGAAATATGCGCTGAGAGTTTGATACTTTTGTCTAAATAAAATCCAAACCATTGTTAATGATTAGTATTAACGGCTAAGGACTGTACTATACACTGCAGTTCTTAGCAGAAAAGTCACCGGATTAAATATTCATATGAAAATTGCAGCAACTTCAAACCAAGCACAACAAGCAATGCACATGCTCTCAAAGTTACAAAGTGACTTTATGACAAGACTGCAGTCGATAAGTGAGCAGTTTGACAGCTGCGCACAATTTAAGAGCATTGAGTGGCTTAGAGACGCCGGCCTGCATGGTGGCGGAGTGAGGTTTGAAGCCGTAGAAGGCAGTATTTTTAATAGAGCATCAATTAATATTTCGCAAGTACAATATGATGATCTGCCCGATAAGTCCTTTTCGTCGGCGACCGCACTATCGACTATCATTCACCCGCTCCATCCGTTAGCGCCCTCTATCCATATCCATATCAGTTGGACTGAATTGAAAAATGGTCAAGGCTATTGGCGATTAATGGCGGACTTAAATCCTTCTATCCCGGATCACAAAGACAAAGCGCAATTTGATCTCTGTTTAAAAGAGGTAACCGGCAAATATCATCAGCAGGGAGAGCGTGCCGGTGATACGTATTTTTATATCCCCGCTTTGCAAACTTCTCGCGGAGTTAGCCATTTTTATCTTGAAGGGTTTAATCCTGATAGCATGACTAGCGGTGATTTTGCAAAAGACTTTGGGGAATCTGTTATCCAATGTTATTGCTCGATATTAGCTCAAAAATTACGTAACGCAGAGCCGCCAACAGCCGCTCAAAAAGCCGCTCAGATAAATTACCATACTCTCTATTTTTATCAGGTTTTAACCTTGGACAAGGGCACTACTGCTGGTTTGTTAATCCATAATCAAAATGATACCGGGACTCTGGGATCTTTACCTGCGCGAATCAATCGGGTGTTATTGGCCAGTTGGGTTGATATTACACCTGCGCCTCAGGATGAATTAATTAAACGTTTTTTAAAGCTGCTTCCCGAGCAAGATATTTGCCTGATTACTACGCCGCTGAAAACACAAATAGCAGAGCAGATTCGAGCACACTATAAAGTCTTTCCTATTAATAACCGCAATCAGGTGAAGTAATACCAAGCAGCGGCTTTGCTATTATATGTTTTTAAACATAACTTCTAAACGCAGAGTAAATGAGACATCTTTGCTTTTTTCCTGAAGGCTGTTTTTTGGCCAGTTGATTTCCGGGGATAGCTCGTAAAAGAACCAGCTGCGGATAATATTTTGTCGGTAGGTTAGGCCTAAATGTGTATTATCAATATAATGGTAGGGTTTATTTTTGGCGCTGATACTGGCTCTATAATTTAGTGCCTGCGTGGGTGATATATAGTGGTACAGGGTAAAACCCGTTCCCATTTGAAGACCTTCAACATCGGTATCTAATTTGGCGAAGTTTGACCAGCGCAACAGAAATTTTTGGTTAAATGAATGGTCAATATCAAAACCAGTGATTTCACCTGTGACCATTTTTTGCTGATAAATTTTTTGTGTAAATCGCCACAGGGTTTGCTGCGTAAAAGGGTAGATATAACGGTAGCTGACTTCTAAACCGGGGCGAAAGGTTGCTTTTATATTAATAGTGCTGCGCGTCTTTACTGATACATCATAGCTAAGCCCCAATGCGTTCTTGGGTTGCTCGGACTCGTCGTCCGGAAACAGTTCTTTGATTGTATCTGTGGTATCAGACTCGAAAACAATTTTAAATTTTTTACTGGTTTTTGGCAGGTAGAGTCGTGCACTGATGTTGGGCACATATGAAAAACCTTCACCTTCAAGCCACACAAAATCATTATACCAACGCACCATAGTACCGGCACGCGCATCTTTTGTGATTCTTTGATCGGCAAAAAAACTATCAAACCACAGGGCCGGCTGACAAAATTTTGTATTAAGGTAGTGGTAGCTATCATCGACTAAGCTATGTTGCTCGCTTTTACTAAAGCAGAGATCCTCGGCTTTCTCTTCTGCAGCGAGGAAATGCGAGTAAAATGATAAAATAAAGGTGTAAATAATGAGTTTATACAAGGGAGTTATCACCTATTAATAAATATTATTAAAGCGCGCCTGCTTAATGCAAATGAATTTATAATTTAGAAGGTAGGCAGCAGGTTGTACTTTAGTATAACCTGCTGTGTAGCATTCGACCGTTAGATGATGAAGTTTATTATATTGTGAATTACGCTTCTTCGTCTTCTTGTTGATCCTGTGCTTCCATGGCTGCAATACGTTTAGCTTCATATGCTGCGGCAGCTGCAATTTTGTCAGCTTCTGCTTTGGCGGCTAATTCATTACGCACAATACGTCTATCTGCTTTACGTATAGTCGCTGCCTGTAAATTTTGTACAAACTGCACGAGTTCTTCTTTTGCCCATGCTTCTGCTAAGGCTTCGTTTTCAAAACCATTTTGACGTTTTGATACACTTGTTCTGCGGGCTGAAACGCGACGCGTGATTTCCGCATTCCATTTTTCGCCTTCTTGAGTAATACGGTAATCGAACTTATTTTGTTGTGCCATTGGTATTTTTTTCCTAGTGCTTAATTGATTGTTTCTGTTGTTTATCTGGAGAATTAATTTAATAAAAATAAACAGTACGGTGAGACTTTAACATGAAAGCGCTATTATCATCAGCATTAATTATCTGTCTATTTATCTTTCAAAGACGGCCAGGCGAAGGAGTCAGATTTTTCGGGAAGTTGTGCTGATGCCTCCCGCTGACGGGTAATATTTTTTCTGATCAATAAGGTGGTGGCGGGGTGTTTACTAAAAAAAGTTTTTAAATAAAGAACCTCTATTTTAGCTCGAGCCCATGGTGTCTTTCTCATGAATCTTAAACTGGATTTGAGGCTCGGTTTATCAAGAAAACAGCGAATATTAAGTAATTCCCCCATTTTTCGCCAGCCTAATTTAGCTTGAAGTTCACTCAATATCTGTTCGAGTTTAACGCCCTCTAGAGGATCATTCTGATTCATTTTTATATCCGAAATACAAAACCATTGTAAAATAAGACTAAATATACTTTCTTGTTCGATTAAGTTAATTCGTATATGAAAGTATCTAGTTACTCAAGCATGAGGTTTAAGGTGAAATTTGGATCCTTAACCATTATGCTCATATCAGTTTAACATTTTTCCGCTTATCCTGAACCCTTTAAAGATCAAAAAATAAATTTTCCCCGGGAGTGTATTATTCCTGCCTTATTTTAGGTCGCAAAGTTTCTTTATTTTAGAAGTACGTCGACAGTGTCTGTGCCATTTATGCTTAATCTTCTGTTAAACCTAAACTTGTTAAGGCTGGAATATGGCTATTTCGATTATTTTACAAGCAGTTAAACGTTTTTATTAATTAAACCGGGTTAAAAACTTGTGCTCGATAAAAAGTCCTATAGAATACGCCACACTTACTTAGAAGCATTTAAGTAATCGCCCGGATGGTGGAATCGGTAGACACAAGGGATTTAAAATCCCTCGCCTTATGGGTGTGCGAGTTCAAGTCTCGCTCCGGGCACCAAATTATTAAAAAAAGCAGCTTTTAGCTGCTTTTTTTATGCCTGAAAGAAAATTTAAAGCGCCGACAAGACTCACCGTACGGCCCATTTTAAAACGATCATTAGTGCTTAATCTCCGTAAACACCCTGTTTTGATTGATTTGTAAGCAGTTGAGCGGTTTTGTTAAGTTAAACGTGCTTAACCACTTGTACTCGACAAAAAGTGCTATAGAATACGCCGCACTTACTTAGAAGCATTAAGTAACTGCCCGGATGGTGGAATCGGTAGACACAAGGGATTTAAAATCCCTCGCCTTATGGGTGTGCGAGTTCAAGTCTCGCTCCGGGCACCAAATTATTAAAAAAAGCAGCTTTATCGCTGCTTTTTTTATGCCTGAAATAAAGACATCGGTAGTCAAATTTCTATCGACAGTCTATCTGGTAAAATAATAATCAATATTTTCCCAATAATGTTTGCTAATCTTTTATACTGTCCCCTATTATTTTTTTCCTGGAAAAATCATGAGTACCTACCTGATACTTTTTGCCGTTATTGCAGTTATCTACTTTGTTCTAGTCCGCAATAGGCCCGCTCCAAAAACCGATTGGGAGAATCTGCCGACCTTAAATGAATATAAAAAACTTGAAAAATCCGTCAATGCAGATGACCAACTTTGCTGTCGTTTTTGTGGTAGTAGCGACATCAATAAACGATTATTACAGTCCAAGAAAGAAAATCCCGATGATACAAAATACTATCATGCTTGCGCCGCATGCCGAAGAGTGCTGTGGCGAAGTGTTGTTATGCTGACTGACAAAAAAGAGGATCAGTAATCGGGTTATAATTGATCATTTTAGAGCTGTTACATTTGCCCAATAACGTCATTTTTACTTTGTTTATGGTTGAATGTTAACAGCAAATCATCGATAGCCATTACCTTAACGCGGTGCTTGAGAACAAGGCGCTTGAGGTAATGGCTATCGATTAATACAGGATAATATTGTGGATAAAAATAGCGAAATACGGCTTAATAAATTTATCAGTGATTCAGGCTTTTGTTCACGCCGTGAAGCAGATAAGTTGATTGAGAAAAATCGTGTGAAAATAAATGGAGTAATACCCGAGTTAGGTACAAAAGTGCAACCCGGTGACCTGGTACTTGTCGACGGAAACCGAATTAATGCTAGTGCTAAGGATAAATTGGATCGTATCTATATCGCCTATAATAAACCGATTGGCATTACCTGCACCACGGAGCGCCATATTCATGGCAATATCATTGATGCCATTGGCCATAAAAAACGTATTTTTCCAATAGGACGATTAGATAAACCCTCTGAAGGTTTAATCTTTTTAACCAGTGATGGTGATATAGTCAATAAAATATTACGCGCTGAAAATGCCCATGATAAAGAATATCTGGTCACCGTTGATAAACCCTTAAGTGAACGGTTTGTTGAACGTATGCAGCGCGGTGTCCCTATCCTTGATACCATTACCAAACCCTGCATAGTAAAAGTAGACAGTCGCTTTGTGTTTCGCATTATCCTGACGCAGGGCTTAAATCGCCAGATTCGGCGGATGTGTGAATACTTAGGTTATGAAGTGCTTAAATTAAAACGCACGCGTATTATGAAAGTAGGCTTAGATCATTTAAAACCCGGTCAATGGCGTAATTTAACCTCAACAGAACTGGCTGAAATAAACCAGGCGGTTTCTCATTCGTCAAAGACAGCAGTTGGCACTGAACCTGCAAAAGCAGAGCGCAAACCCGCGCAATCGGAGGTCAGAAAAAAATCAACTTTTGCCAAGAACAGTCATCAACCGGCAAAAAAAATATTTATCAATAAAAACAGTAAAAATACCACTACACCAACTGCCAATGTAAAAACCACTTTGAAGTTAAAACGTAAATGAATCTCAGTGAATTTGATTTGATAGAAAGCTATTTCAAACGCGACACAACTGTTCAAAATAGTGGTGTTGCTCTAGGGATAGGTGATGATTGTGCTCTTTTAGACATTCCGGAGGGTTACCAGCTGGCTGTCAGCACCGACAGTTTAGTCTGTGGTGTGCATTTTTTTGAAGATGTTGAGCCGTACAGATTAGGTTATAAGGCCTTAGCCGTGAACCTCAGCGACTTGGCGGCCATGGGCGCTTTGCCTAAATGGGTTTCTCTGGCGATTACTTTACCTAATGGCGCGATGGTGAATAACAACCAAAACTGGTTAGCTGAATTTACCCGTGGCTTTTTTGCATTAGCCGATAAATTCGGCGTATTGCTGGTCGGTGGAGATACCACCAAAGGTCCTTTATCGATCACTCTTTCTGTGAAAGGCATTGTACCGCGAGGGTTAGCGCTGCAGCGTAATAAAGCAAACGAGGGTGATATGATTTGTGTTTCAAATCATATAGGTAATGGCGCTTTAGGCCTGGCTGTTAAATCAAAAGCAGTAACGGTAACTCATCCTCAGTATTTTGTAGATGCCTTAGAGCTTACCGAACCGCGTGTTGATTTGGGTATTTTACTGCGCGGTTTGGCATCAAGCTGTATCGATATCTCCGATGGTTTAACTCAGGATCTTACCCATATTTTAAAAGCGTCCAATTGTTGCGCAAAAATTACCATAGAATCTCTACCCTTCTCAGAAATGATGCAGGACGAAATTAAGTCAGCAAAGCTCGACAATGATGCAGCAGTGCAATACGCGTTAACCGGCGGGGATGATTATGAATTATTATTCACGGTCAGTGAAAGTAACTTAATAGTATTAGAGCAGATATTGGCACAACAAACAGAGCTCATGCCAAGTATTTCTGTGATCGGGTCTATTACCTCAGCACAACCTGAATTAATCTCGTTTTTTAAAGATAAGCAAGCCGTTACTTATGCGACGGGTGGATGGGATCATTTTAAACAGGAATAAAGTAGTAAAATTAGCATGCTCAAAGTGAAGATCTTCGAGTTAAAGCGCGCCGCTGGAATGACGCGCCTTAACCTGCAATAATAATCACTTTGTTATTTATTTGAGATGACTGTAATAACCCACAATCTGCTTTTCTATGCCGGCACTGTCAAGCTCAAGCAATGCATATATTTCCTGCTGCGTGCCCTGTTCAATAAAGCGGTCGGGTATGCCAAGATTTAAAACGCTGGTGTTGATTTTCTGAGTCATAAAATATTCATTGACTGCTGAGCCTGCGCCACCGGCAATACTGTTTTCTTCAATGGTGACAAAGTATTTGTGGGTGCTGGCGAGCTCATCAAGCAGCTGCTTATCAAGTGGTTTAACAAAACGCATATCAACCAGAGTGGCATTGAATTTTTGTGCGACGGAACGGGCTTCATTTAAAAAGGTACCAAAACATAAAATGGCAAGATCTTTCCCTTCTTTTACGACCTTAGCTTTACCCACAGTTAATCTGTTCATCTGTTTGTTTATTTCGACACCGGTGCCTGTACCGCGCGGATATCTAACCGCCGCAGGCTGATTGAGCAGGTGGCCGGTATAAAGCATATCCCGACACTCCTGTTCGTCGGAGGGGGTCATCACAATCATATTAGGAATGCAGCGTAAAAAACTTAAATCAAATGAGCCTTGATGCGTTGGACCGTCTGCACCGACAATGCCAGCTCGGTCTATGGCAAATAACACCCCTAGATTTTGGATGGCAATATCATGGATAAGTTGGTCGTAGGCACGTTGTAAAAAAGTTGAGTAGATAGCAACAACCGGATTTAATCCGGCAATCGCCATGCCGGCCGACAGTGTGACAGCATGCTGCTCGGCGATAGCCACATCGTAATACTTGTCAGGATGGCGTTTTGAAAAGCTCACCATACCCGAGCCTTCACGCATCGCTGGAGTAATGGCGGTCAGTTTATCATCCTGATCAGCCATATCATTTAACCACTCTCCAAAGACCTGTGAAAAAGTGGCTGAGCTGGGGGGGGATTTGGGAAGATCCTGATCCGGTGTGAATTTGGGTACCGCATGATATTTAATAGGATCAAGTTCGGCCTGTTTATAGCCTTTGCCTTTTTTAGTCATTACATGTAAAAACTGCGGCCCGCTATGGGCGCGCATATTACGCAGGGTATCTACCAAATCAATGACATTATGGCCGTCCACCGGGCCTATATAATTAAAGCCAAACTCTTCGAATATGGTGGCAGGTGAGATCATTCCTTTAAGGTGCTCTTCCGTCCTTTTAGCCAGTTCTTTAACCGGAGGGATGTTAGAAAGTATTTTTTTACTGCCTTCTCGAAGCTGAGTATAAATATCGCCGGAGAGTATTTTTGCTAAATGGTTATTTAAAGCGCCGACATTTTCAGAAATAGACATTTCGTTATCATTTAACACCACCAACATATCATTGTGCAATGAACCGGCGTGATTTAAGGCTTCAAATGCCATCCCTGCGGTAATCGCACCGTCACCAATAACAGCGACGACTTTACGCCCTTGCTGCTCTTTTTCAGCTGCAATTGACATGCCTAATGCAGCACCTATTGACGTCGAGGAGTGACCAACGCTTAACACATCATATTCACTTTCTTCACGCCATGGAAAGGGGTGTAAGCCTTTTAAGGTACGAATGCTGCCCATTTTATCGCGTCGACCCGTTAAAATTTTATGCGGGTACGCCTGATGACCAACATCAAAAATAAGGTTATCAAAAGGAGTGCGATAAACATAATGCAGGGCAACGGTTAATTCAACAACTCCCAAACCGGACGCTAAATGACCGCTGGTTTGACTGACGGTATTGAGAAGAAATAAACGTAATTCATCGCAAAAAGCCGGTAATTGCTGTTTTTTTAATAACCGCAAATCCTCTGGATAATTAATGTTCGTCAGCAACGGGTAGTTTTTTAAATCCAATGGCATAAGCTTCAGTCGTGTCTAGAGAAAATAATAAGAAATTACTGAATGTTTTTCTCAGTAATTTGATGAATTCAGAAGTTGCTCATCTATCGCGTGCGATGATGTATTTTGCAAATTCGGATAACAATTCTGTATTGTAAGGTAATTGAGATAAAGCCAATTGTGCCTCGTGGTAAAGTGCCTGTGCTTTATTTTGTGCTTCTTCTAAACCTAATAATGCAGGGTAGGTTGATTTATGCAGTGCAAGGTCAGAGCCCTGCGGTTTCCCCAGGGTTTGTGTATTACCTATGATGTCTAAAATATCATCCTGAACCTGAAATGCCAAACCGATGGCGTCCGCAAAAGTATTTAATAACTGAAAATGATCTGCGCGTAAATCGCTTTTGGTGATCGCTGCCAATTGGATCGCAACTTTTATCAAAGACCCGGTTTTTGCCTGGTGTATTTTTTCTAGGTTTGCTAAATTAACAGATTGATTTTCAGCAACTAAGTCTAACGCTTGTCCGGCACACATACCATGATCACCTGCTGCTTTTGCTAACAAATTCACCATTTTTAATTGTGCTTGTGCTGTTATTGCTTGATTTGGCATTGATATAATATCAAAGGCTAAGGTTTGTAATGCATCACCAGCAAGAATAGCCGTTGCTTCATCAAATTTTTTATGGCAAGTCATCTGCCCGCGGCGAAGGTCATCATCATCCATGGCCGGAAGATCGTCATGAATCAATGAATAAGCATGGATACATTCAACCGCAGCCGCCATTGGATCTAAGGATTGCAATGAGTTACCAAGCATTTCACCGACGGCGTAAACCAGGAATGGCCGGACGCGTTTGCCGCCTAATAAAGCCCCGTATGCCATGGCTTCATTCAATAAAGGAGAGATAGGGTGGCTGATATTTATATATTTATTTAATTGTTTATCAACACGTTGTTGATATTGATTCAAAGTCTCTGCAAGTTGTCTCATAGGGTTTTATAGTTGTGTAAATTGAGCGTTAATGGGATAAAAACAGAGCAAAGTGCGTTATTACAAAATAATGCACTTTTAATCAACATGATTTACTCATCGTTAAATTCTTGAAGTGGTGCCTGAGCATCCTGTTGCATTAGTATGCTCACTTGTTGCTGTGCTTTTTGAAGTTTTTGGTTGTTGCTGCGCGTTAATGCAATACCCCGTTCAAATTGTTTTAAAGCATCTTCTAAAGGTAAATCACCCGCTTCTAAATGGTTGACAATATTTTCCAGCTCATCGATAGCTTCTTCATAATGCATGTTTTCGGGTTTTTTTAAGGCCATTTAACTCTCAATAGTGACGTTTTTTTTCAAGGTTACCGTGACGCGGCGAGAAGTCAAATACAAGTGTTAATTAATTTTAAAACAGTGAAGGTATCGGGGATTTAAACTGCAGGGTATTGTTATCAATGTTACACTTATCCGATAATAAACAGAGCTTAATCAAAAAATCTGCTACTGGCGAAATGCTTGTATCAGATTTTTTAGTTAATATGCAAGAGAACAAGTATAATCACCGATAATTTATCGCGTTTGTGTTGAACTGTTACCTGACTGTAAATATCTTAACAAGCGCTTAAAAATAAAAATTTAATATGATTAACCTCGAAGAGTTTTAAGTTTTGTCTGCAAAAGAAGGCTTAGATCGACAAATAATAAAAGAAGCAGGCATTAAAGCAGAATCCTGTGATAAAACTGCTCGTCAGAGTAAGAGGGGGAAACGGGTAGACTGTGCAAATCCGGTCGAATGATAAAAAATAAACATAAGCAAGCAGCGAAATGTCAAAAGGCTAAAAAATATTATTAATAGTCTGTCAATAATAACCATGACAATTCGTGTAATAGAGAGGTCTGCGCTTTGAACTGGACGTTAGTTTTCAATACGCCACAAACAGGCACGGTAAAAGCCTGACCTTCAACAATCGAACAGCAATCAAGCTAAATGCTATAATACTGCAAATCAATTCTTAACAAGAAGAGAATGTAAAAAAAAATATGAAAACACCTAAAAGAATACAACCTCTTGTTGACGATGGTTTAGTTGATAAGGTATTACGCCAATTAATGAGTGGTAAAGAAGCAACTGTTTTTGTAGTGCAATGTGGAGAGCATGTACGTTGTGCAAAAGTTTACAAGGAAGCCAGTAAACGTAGTTTTAAACAAGCCGTTTTATACAACGAAGGACGTAAAGTCCGTAACGGGCGCCGCGCCCGTGCGATGGAAAAAGGCTCGAAGTTTGGACGCGGGGAACAGGAAAAAGTCTGGCAGAATGCTGAAGTAGAAGCTTTATACAAATTAGCCGATGCGGGTGTACGCGTGCCGCAACCCTACGGCTGTTTTGAAGGCGTTTTATTAATGGAATTAATAACCGATGAAGAAGGGTTTGCCGCTCCGCGTCTTAATGATGTCAGCATGCCCGAAGAGCAGGCATTAGAGGACCATTTAGAAATTATGAATCATGTCGTGCGGATGTTGAACATTGGCATCATTCACGGAGACTTATCGGAATTTAACGTATTAGTTGATGAGTGGGGCCCGGTGATCATCGATTTACCGCAAGCCATCGATGCAGCCGGTAATAACAATGCCAAACGAATGTTATTTCGCGATGTTAATAATATGACCGCTTATTACGCTCAATTTGCTCCTACACTTAAAAAAACCAGGTATGCTGAAGAAATCTGGGCCTTATACGAAGCGGGTGAGTTAAAAAATGAAGTTGTGTTAACCGGGAAATTTGCTGAAAGTGAGCAAATAACCGATGTCGATAATATATTAGATGAAATCAATGCAGCCCGTGAAGAGGAGGAAGATCGTAAAGCGCGTATGACTGAGGTTGAAGTATAACGCTTAATTTCTGTTTTAATGCTTATAGTTTGTTAATAAAAAAGGAGCCTTAGGCTCCTTTTTTATGCTCATTCATGACGATATTAATTGTCTTTATAATCACTGAGTACCAGGTTTGCAGCCGCATAAGCCGCATCTTCTCTTACTTTTGCAGGTAAATCTTCATTGGCAGCAATTTTGTCCAGAGTGTTAATCGCACAGGTAATGGCTGTTGGAACGTAAGCGGCATCGCCGCTGCCGATAAGATTAATTAATCGTTTGGTCTTTTCACTGTAGTTATACATATTATCGTTACCTTGTTATAAAATTATCCGCATTATAACCAATTTTAGGAAGTGGGTCTTATTGTTTACAGTAAACAAAGCAGTTTGTTTTATTTGCTCGGCAATAACCCTGCAATTCACCCTGCAGGGTTTTATCAATTTCACTTAACCAAGTTATCACCGTCGAATAGTTGTTGCTTTGCAGGGTGCTTTTAAGCAAGGTCAGCGAATCTTTTACCTTGTTAGCATCAAGGGTAAGAATTCGACTTTTATGAATGCCTGACTGTTGCAAAAAAGTGAAATTAGGCTTGCCGGGCGGAGCGATAAATAATATCCAACGCTGATCATGATCATTATTCATATGGGTTAACAATTGATGGTAGTTGTCTAAGTTATAACTGACATTGAGGTAGTTTTTGTTGTTTAATTGGGTTAATTCATTGTTTGTCGAGTTGCTTCTATTTTTGGCTTGCATGTAGTTAAATAACATATAAACACCTGTATGAATAAACACTGTATAAAACAACAGTAATGGTAATTGTGTTAGTTTTCAAGTTTTTTCTAGTAGAATTGTGTTTTTTTTAAGCGAAGTGTCTATTTTGTGAGGAAACTGGCATAAAAAAAGGTAACCGAAGTTACCTTTTTTACTGAAAATAAAAATACTAAAGAAAAAATTCTAGCCGTGTTATTTAATAAATAATATTCACTTTATTCGAAACAGTCTTGGCATTATCAACGGCTTGTTCAATGGTTTCACCACGTGCAATGGCGACCCCTAAACGTCGAGAACCATTGATATCCGGTTTGCCAAATAGGCGAATTTGCGCACCGGCAACGCTGCCCAGTGCTTTATCCAGATTGGCAAACTTAATATCATCGGATACACCATTACCCAAAATAACGCTGGATGCGCTGGGTCCATATTGGGCTATCCGGCCAATAGGAAAACCCAAAATAGCACGAACGTGCAACGCAAATTCCGAAGCATCCTGGGAAACCAAGGTAACTAATCCGGTATCATGGGGGCGAGGAGAGACTTCGCTGAAATAAACCTGGTCGCCTTTAACAAAAAACTCCATGCCGAATAAACCATATCCGCCCAGCTCAGTGACTATTTTTTTAGCGATATCCTGGGCATTTTGCAGTGCCAGCTGGGACATGGCTTGTGGTTGCCAGGATTCGCGGTAATCACCGTCTTCCTGACGGTGACCAATAGGGGCGCAGTAATGAATACCGTCAACGGCATTCACTGTGAGTAGCGTGATTTCATAATCAAAGGGCACAAAGCCTTCGATAATGATACGACCTGCACCGCTGCGGCCTCCAACTTGAGAATAGTTCCACGCATGATCTAAATCGGCAGCGCTTTTTACAACACTTTGGCCCTTACCTGAACTGCTCATGACTGGTTTAATCACACAAGGTGTACCTATTTGATTTACAGCAGATAAATATTCTTCTTTGCTGTCTGCAAATATATAGGGTGAGGTTTTTACACCTAAGGTTTCGGCCGCAAGACGGCGAATACCTTCTCTGTCCATGGTCAGTTTTGTTGCGCGGGCGGTGGGTACCACATTAAAACCTTCAGCTTCTAAGGCAAGCAATGTATCCGTAGCGATTGCTTCTACTTCCGGAATGATAAAGTCCGGCTTTTCTGTGCGGATAATTTCTGCTAATTTGTCGCCGTCGAGCATACTGACAACATGCGAGGAATGTGCGATTTGCATTGCCGGTGCATTTTCGTAACTGTCTGCCGCAATGACTTCAATACCAAAGCGTTGCAGTTCAATCGCAACTTCTTTACCGAGTTCGCCGGATCCTAAAAGAAGGGCTTTTGTTGCACTGTTCGTTTTTGCACTACCAAAAATTGAAACACTCATATCATTCGACTCTTTGAAAAGTTTAGGGGATTGTGTGGCCGAAGATATTAACAGAATTTTTTGATGTTTTGAGCATTAAGAATAAAAAACCTTCGACATTTTGCAGGTAAAATATCAAAGGTTTTTAATTTTGAGGGCAGGTAAACCGTCTATTCAGTGGTAACTGAGTAGTGAATTGGTAACTGAGTAGTGAATTGTAACTGGCTCTTTTACTATTAAAGGCTTTGCTCGCCACCAAAAGCGTCAATCACAGCCGGAACCAGCTGCTTAATTTCTCCGGTCATCAGCGCAAAATCAGCGTCAAAGCGCGCCGCAAAATCATCTTTATCGATGTCTTCATTTTGCTCCTGTATGACATCGGCAAACTTAATGCGTTTCAGTGCAAATTCTTCGCCGATAATAAAGGAGATGCTGTCTGCCCAGCACAGGGCTAATTTAGTCACAAACTTATCGGCGGATAAATGGTTTTTTATTTCATCGGATAATAAGTCCTGCTGTTTACAGCGAATAATACCACCGCCCTCTAACGCTGAACATAATTCTGCTTCATCTTCGAGTGCAAAGTTAGCGGGAATATTACCCTCGTTTAACCAATCGGTCATGATCACATCGGCTTGGTTTTTAAGTTGAATCGGTACCACGGGCAAACTGCCTAAGGTTTTACGCAGCAATGAAATAAGCTCTTCGGCCTTGCGGGTGCTGGACGCATCCACGTATAACATATCTGTTTCAGGATCAATCCAGGCAAAGGTTTGTGAAGTACGGCTAAATGCCCGTGGTAACAACTGCATCACAATCTCTTCTTTTAAACTGTCTTTCTCTTTTTTCTTCAGTCCCCGGCCCTGTTCAAGTTCAATCGCCTCGACGCGTTCATTAAGCTGATCTTTTATTACCCCGGCAGGTAACATCTTTTCCTCTTTTTTTAGGCAAATCAGGATTTGTTTTGTGGCAAGGTGAGTATACATTGAGCCCGATTTACCCATCGGGAAGACCCAGCCTAGTTTAGAAATATCCTGACTTCCACAGGGTTTGAATTTAAATTCTTCAAGGTTTCTTTCTAACGTGTCAGTATCTTGTTCAAGAGGACGGGTAAAACGATAAACTTGTAGGTTTTTGAAAAACATGTAATGCACCTTAATGATGGAGAAATAAAATAAGTATACCCAAATGACTTGAATCTGCATCTTCCGGTATTTTGGTTACAAGTGTAAATGATTTTAAGGGAATGAGTAAGTGTTGCGTTTTTTGTCATGGTAATGTTTTTATTGCACATTTGTGACTGATAATGAAGGCTTGTAATATAACTGTCATAATATAAAGCAATAATGCATTAATCAAAGTGGTTTTAACTAACCATTATTCACCAGCGATAGGTAATATCCAATGGCAAGCCGTATATTAGTTGTAGAAGATGAGGTCGCAATCCGCGACATGTTATGTTTTGTATTAGATCAGCATGGTTATGAGTGTATTGAAGCCGATACCTATCAAAGTGCGTTAAATCAATTACACGAACCTTATCCTGACTTAATTATACTGGATTGGATGTTTCCCGGCGGCAGCGGTATAAAATTACTTAACCATCTTAAACAGGATAATATTTTACGCTGCATACCGGTGGTTATGTTGACCGCGCGCGGTGAAGAGCAAGATAAAGTCAGGGGGCTTGAAAATGGCGCCGATGATTATGTCACCAAACCTTTTTCACCTAAAGAATTGATGGCGCGCTTAAAAACGGTGCTGCGACGTGTCAATCCAACGTCGCTCGATGATGTGTTAAGCTTTAATGAACTTAAACTTGATCCGGTTTCTCACCGAGTTTCACTGGCCGATGAAGGTTTGAATATGGGGCCCACGGAGTTTAAATTATTACATTTTTTTATGACCCACCCCGAACGCGTTTACAGTCGCGAGCAACTGCTTAATAATGTATGGGGAACCAATGTCTATGTTGAAGACCGTACCGTGGACGTGCATATCAGGCGATTGCGTAAAGCATTGGCGGATCATGATCATTTGATTCAAACCGTGCGCGGTGCCGGTTATCGTTTCTCAATCCGCAGTTAAGCTCAATTATTTTCTGAAGTTAACAGGCTGATTTAAAATAGCTGAGGCGGCCACTTTAATATCTGCAAGTAGGGCTGCTTTTGCTTTGAAGCATTTGCTTAATACTTTAAAATTATTCAATTAGCTTTATGGCGCGCATATCAGCTCTAATCCCTCACCCTGAGTTATTCATGCTGTGCATTAAGCAAAAGGCACGGCACTCAGTTTTTTTTAATTATCCCAACCCGTTATTCTATAGAAAAATAAATCCCGCCGTCGACCCCAAACAATGCAGAATGAACAATCAGCAATGTTATACTTTTTAAAAATAAAAATTTAATCGACTGGAGCTTAATATGAATAATAAAAAACTTGCCAATAAATTAGACCAATTTTTAGAAATCCATCAGTTTAAAGATTATTGCCCTAATGGTTTGCAAGTTGAAGGTAAACCGGAAATCAAGAAAATAATTACCGGGGTTACCGCCTGTCAGGCATTAATCGATGTTGCCGTTTTAGAGAATGCCGATGCCATTTTAGTTCACCACGGTTTTTTTTGGAAAGGCGAAGCGCAAGAGATAGTCGGCATGAAATACAAACGGATCAAAGCCCTGATTGAGAAAGGAATTAATCTTTATGCCTATCATTTGCCGCTTGATGTGCACCCTGAATTGGGTAATAACGCGCAACTGGCAAAATTGTTAGGCATTACTGACCGTCGCCCGTTAGAGCCCTGGGACAAACGCAGTGTCGGTCGGGTCGGTAAATTTGAAGAGGTTATCAGCCCCGAGCAATTATCCGCACGTATTGAATCAGTGTTAGCGCGTAAACCTCTGCATATTGATGGCGGGAAAAAAGAAATAAAAAGTATTGCCTGGTGCACTGGCGGCGGTCAAGATTATATAACCATAGCTGCTGAGCAGGGCATTGATGCGTTTATAAGCGGAGAAGTTTCAGAGCGCACCGTGCATATTGCCAGAGAAATGGGCATTCATTATTATGCTGCAGGCCATCATGCCACAGAGCGTTATGGTGTGCAGGCGCTTGGCGAATGGCTAGCAGCCGAATATGATTTTGATGTTAAGTTTATCGATATTAATAATCCGGTTTAATGGCTGTTCTCATTGATAATAAAAAGGAAAAATATGCAGCCGCTTTTGACCAACATTGTTGATGCCGTCGGGCAAGTATTATTAGGCAAAGAGCAACAGGTTAAGTTAGCCGTTGCCTGCCTGATTGCCAAGGGACATTTACTGCTTGAGGATCTGCCCGGAATGGGAAAAACCACCCTGGCTCACTGCTTAGCCAAAGCGCTGGGATTGGAGTACGAGCGTGTGCAGTTTACCAGCGACCTTTTACCGGCAGATATATTAGGGGTAGCGGTCTTTGATAAAACCAAAGTACAGTTTCAATTTCATCCCGGCCCGGTGTTTACTCAGGTGCTGCTTGCTGATGAGATCAACCGTACTACACCGAAAACCCAAAGTGCGTTGCTTGAAGCGATGGAAGAGGGGCAAGTGACTATTGAAGGTGAAACTCGACCTTTACCGTCTCCCTTTTTTGTGATCGCCACACAAAATCCGTTATCCCAAGCGGGAACCTTTATGTTGCCCGAGTCTCAGCTGGATCGTTTTTTGATGCGTCTGAGTTTAGGTTATCCGGATCATCAGTCTGAGCGTTTGTTGCTGCAGGGCGTTGATCCGCGTCAGCGTATTGCAAACATGCGGGCGGTGGTAACGCCTGCGCAATTGGCCGATTTACAAACCCAAGTAACACAAATCCGCTGCAGTGATGCTCTGCTTGATTACGTCCAAAAGCTGGTGGCATTTACCCGTGTAGACGGACGTTTTACCTATGGCTTATCGCCGCGTGGCGCCTTGGCCTGGTTGGCTGGCGCTAAAGCCTGGGCACTGTTAGCCGGCCGGGATTATGTTATACCGGAAGATATTCAGGCTGTCGCGAACGCTGTTATCGGTCATAGGATACGCGGCGGTGAGGTGGAAGCCGGGCATGAGCATGACAATCTTGTGCAGTATCTGCTGAAATCGGTCGCGGTAGTTGCCTAGATGCACTTCTCCGGTTTTTTATCTAAAAAAGCGAAGCCATCTGCCGCAGTTAAAAGGACAGTTACCGAACATCACAGGGAGCTTCACCGGAACCGCCAGCCTAGTCCCTGGCAGGTGCGTTTTTTCCGTTGGACAGATAAGCGTGTACCGCTGGCGACGGACGTGCTTTTAACGCGTAAAAATGTATATACCTTACCAACATTAAGCGGTTTTAGTTTTTTAGGCTTGGGTTTTGTTTTGTGGTTGCTCGGGACAAGTTATCAGAACAATTTAATCCTGGCGTTAAGTTATCTGTTGATAAGCCTGATTGTGGTTGCCATTTTTCATAGTTATGCCAATTTGGCCGGATTGCAGATAAAAGTACTGGGTGCAAAACCGGCTTTTGTTGGTGAAAATGTTAACTTTATGTTGGAGATACAGGGTGCGCGAGCACAAGGATATGAAAACCTGACCATCCGCTGGTGGAATGGGGAGAATGCCAGCTTTGATTTCGAAGACCAAAAAAGTACGCAAATCCGGGTTGCTGTTTACGCAGGCAAGCGCGGCACCCTGCAGCCCGGTAAATTGCTAATCGAAAGTTGTTTCCCGCTGGGGATTATTCGCTGCTGGACCTGGTTAAATTTAGATGCCCATGCAGTTATCTTTCCTAAACCTTTGCAGGTGACATTTCCTAAACAGCCGATGGGGGATAGTGATAGCGAGCATGGCGAGCAGATCCGTGGCGGAGATGACTTTACCGGTTTAAAGGAATATCGCGCCGGCGATCCGATCAAGCACATTGCCTGGAAACACTATGCCCGTGAACAAGGTTTATATTCAAAAGAGTATGGTCGCGCAGCGCGCCGTGATAGTTATTTGCAATGGAATGCGTTTTCGCATCTTCCCGCCGAAGAGCGTCTTAGCGCGCTCTGCTATTGGGCTTTAGAATTTGATCGTAGCGGCACCCCTTATGGTTTGCACTTGCCGGGTAAAGAATTTATTCCTGCATGCACTGATGACCATCGTTTAAATGTGCTTTCGGCTCTGGCGCTGTTTGATATTAATTTGGGTGGTCATTAAATATGGATCCATCGACCGAAGCTTTTCAGCGACTCAAATTGGTTCGCCATGAGAATTTAATATGGTTGATTGTCGCGCAAGGCGTGGTCATTTTACCTTTGCTGCTGCAGTTACCCGTCTGGCTTTGGCTGGTGTGGCTGGGCGCCTTGTCGTGGCGCTTAAGCATTTATGCCGGTAAGCTCAATTATCCTTCCTCGGTGGTTAAATTTTTACTCAGTTGTGTCTCTATTGGCGGGTTAATAAGCACTTATCAAGGCGCCTTGGGGATCGAGGCGATGGTCGGTTTTTTAGTGTGCGTGTTTGTGCTTAAATTATTAGAGCTGCGCACTCGCAATGATGCATTACTGCTGCTGTTTATCGGTTTTATCGGCGTTGCGGTGCAATTTCTTTTTGCCCAATCCCTTTGGGCTGCGCTTTATGCATGTCTCTCCTGCGTTGTTCTTATCAGCGCCTGGCAGACTATCTACCTGACTCGGCAGTTAGCATTGCGCGACAAGCTTAAAAGAGCGGCGGTTATACTGCTGCAAGCCATGCCGCTAATGCTGGTTATGTTTGTTGTCATGCCGCGAATAGGGCCTTTGTGGCAAACACCTTTGTTACAAGGCGCAGGACAAACAGGTTTTAGTGATTCTTTAGCGCCGGGGGATATCAGTCATTTAGTGCGCTCTAAGGGGACTGCTTTTCGGGTTAACTTTGACGGGTCACAAACGCCCGACGTAAGTGAAATGTATTGGCGCGGATTAGTATTAGATAGCTTTGACGGTAGAGCCTGGGGATTAAATCAAGAGTGGGATCGAAAGTGGGATCGTGCGCGTCGTTATCAAGTGGATAAGTTACAGTCAAAAGATCTGCTCAATTATGAAATTATTGTTGAGCCGCATCATTACCGGTGGCTGTTTGCCTTAGCTGAGCCGGTTAACGTTATCTCTACCAGCGAAGCGGCGAGTATCACCAAAGATGGACTTATCGCCGTGCAGGATCCGCTCCGTTCTGCTTTGCAATATAACGTTACCAGTACGCTACCGTCATCCATTGAATGGCCTGAATTATCTTCGCAGCAACGGCTACATTTTATTGATTTGCCTGAGGGTTATAATCCGCAGACTATTGAGCTGGCTCAAGCTTGGGTAAAAGAGGGTAATTCGCCCGTCGCTTTAATCGACAAAGCGTTGGCTTTGTATCAACAATCTTTTATTTACACCCTAGCGCCGCCACTGCTGGGAAAAAATAGCGTTGATGATTTTTTATTTATTTCTAAACGCGGGTTTTGTGAGCATTTCGCCAGTAGTTTTGCGGTGTTAATGAGAGCCGCTGGAGTGCCGGCCCGTGTTGTGGTCGGCTATCAGGGCGGCACTTACAACAAGCTAGAGGATTATTGGATGGTTACTCAAGCAGACGCTCACGCTTGGGTTGATGTCTGGTTAGAGGGGATCGGCTGGCAGCGTATTGATCCAACCAGTGCGGTGGCGCCGCAGCGTATAGAGCAGGGGATTAACAATGCCCTGGCAGATAGCGAGCGCAATATGCTGGCAGCCGGGCAGTTTGACGCGCCTTTATGGTTAAGCGGTTTGCGCCAGCGTCTGGATGCGGCTAATTATCTCTGGAGCCGTTGGGTGCTCAGCTATAATGCAGACAAACAGAGTCGCCTGCTAGAACAGTTGCTTGGTGGCGCTCAGCCTTGGCGTGTTGGGGTGGCATTTAGCGCGCTGCTGATGTTTTTATTAGCCCTCTATATAGTGATTGTGATCCGCCCTAAATGGCGAACTCAGAGACCGTTGCTGCGTGCCGTTCATAAGTTTGACATGACCTGCAGGCAGTGGCAGATGCAGCGCAATCCACAGGAAACACTGGCTGTATTTGCGCTGCGTCTGGCAGAAAAACAGCCGCAGCTTAAACCTGCCTGTCACTTGCTGGCGGTAATATCACAACAAGTTTTGTATGCAGATGATGACAGCGCCGAACACAAATTAATCAAGGCATTAAGACAATTCCCCCAAAGCCGCCCTTAAAGAGACATCGGTAAGTTGTATAATTGCAGATAAATAAAAAAATTTGCGTAAAAAAGCCCTCCTAAGTTTGAAACTAGGGGGGCTTTTACTTATGATACTTGACAAAATAATACATTCATTATTTAGGGAAATAAAATGACAACATATAACATTGCATTACTGGCGGGTGACGGAATCGGTCCGGAAGTAATGAACGAAGCTGTTAAAGTATTAAAACTGGTTGAGCAGCGTAATGCCGACGTTAATTTTGAACTTAACGATGTTTTATTCGGTGCGGCTGCTTATTTTGCTACGGGTCATGCTTTTCCGGATGAAACCAAAGCAGCTTGTGATAAAGCGGATGCGATTCTAAAAGGAACAATCGGCTTAAATCACGAAGATTCTAAAAAAATCCCTATTGATGAACAACCTGAACGCGGTGCATTATTACCGCTGCGTCGCCGTTACAATACCTATGCAAACTTCCGTCCGGTATATTTACCAAAAGGCCTGGCACATTTCTCGCCACTAAAAGCCTCGGTTATCGGTGAAGGTATCGATATCATGATCATCCGCGAATTAGTGGGTGGTTTGTACTTCGGCGAAAAAGAGATGGGCGTTAATGCCGAGGGCAAACGTTTTGTACGTGAAGTCCTTGAATATGATGAAGATCAAATCCGTCAAATCGTCAAAGTCGGCTTTGAAGTCTCAATGAAACGTAAAAAAGTGATGCACAACATTCACAAATCAAATGTTTTAAAATCAAGCGTGCTGTGGAATGAAATTGTTGAAGAAGAAAGCAAAAATTACCCGGAAGTTGAAGTTAAAAACATTCTAGTTGATGCTGCCGCGACTTACCTTTGTCTAAAGCCAACCATGTTCGATGTAATGGTCATGGAAAATATGTTCGGTGATATTTTAAGCGACCAGGGCGGCGGTATTCTAGGCTCTTTAGGCTTAATGCCTTCAGCTTGTAAAGGTCCTGAAAAATCTTATTATGAACCATCACACGGCAGCGCGCCGGACATCGCTGGCAAAGGTATTGCAAACCCATATTCAATGATAGGCTCTGTAGCACTGATGCTGGAAATGAGTTTTGGAATGGAGAAAGAAGCGAAAAACCTTTGGTCTGCGATGCAGGCTGTTTTTGAAAATGGTTACTCAACCTCGGATCTTTCAAAAGAAGGCGAAGCCAATCTGGTTAGCACCGCTGAATTTGGTGATCTGGTCTGTGCAGAGCTGGCTAAAATGCCCGTCTAAGCGAAGTACTATAAACAAACAATAAAAAGCCACGTTTGAACGTGGCTTTTTTCTTTAAATTGGAAAAATAATGGCACTGAAACCGACCATCTTCAAAATGAATATCAATCTCTCGAATCTTAATAACGATCATTATGACACGCTTAATCTCACCGTTGCCCAGCATCCTTCAGAAACAGTGGAGCGAATGATGGCACGTGTGATGGCCTATTGTCTTAATGCGCAGGAGTTTTTAAGCTTTACCAAAGGGCTGTCGGTTGCCGATGATCCGGATATCTGGGTAAAAAGCTTAGATGACCAGCTTTTATTATGGATTGACATGGGCGAGCCTGCTTTTGACCGTATTAAAAAAGCGTCACGTTTAGCCAAACAAGTTAAGGTTTACAGTTTTAACAGTAAATCGGCGGTATGGTGGAAACAATCATCAGCTGATTTTGGAAAACTCAATATTGATGTTTATCAGTTTAACTTTGAGCAGGTACAGGCCCTCGCAAAACTACTCAAACGTACCATGGATTATTCTGTCACTATCGCCGGAGATACGCTTTATATAGCGGCTGAACTGGGCGAGTGTGAAATCAGTTGTAACGCTCTACAGGTTCAATAACAGAGTGTTTTAATCCGCTGCCAGCATAGAGCGGCAGTGGACAAGCATGATTTTGCCTTTCCCCTGATCAATATAAGTGAATATTGACAATATATTTGCTATAGTTCGCCACCTTATTTATCAGCACAGTGATCACACAATGAAATTTATCGTAAAACTTTTCCCCGAAATCATGATGAAAAGTCGTCCTGTTCGTAAACGTTTTAGCAAAATGTTACAGGGTAATATCCGTAATGTATTAACGCGTCATGATGAACAGGTTAAAGTGATTTTGGAGTGGGATAAGATCATTGTTCGCACTGAAAATGAAAGCGCTGAAAACAAAGCGAATCTGATTCTGTTATTAAGCAGTACGCCGGGTATTGCACACTTTTTAGAAGTAAAGGAATCTGCATTTACAGATTTGCATGACGTTTATGAGCAAACGCGGGTTATTGTCGGCGATTCGCTCGACGGAAAAACATTTTGTGTGCGTGTTAAACGCATCGGCCAACACGATTTCTCTTCAATAGACGCCGAGCGTTATGTCGGCGGCGGCTTAAATCAACATACCGATGCACTGGGTGTGCAGTTAAAAGGGCCGGATATTACTGTCCATTTAGAAATCAATAACGACAAACTTTTCTTTATTGATAAAAAACATCCTGGTTTAGGCGGTTTCCCATTAGGTACTCAAGAATCTGTTTTATCCTTAATTTCCGGTGGTTTTGATTCCGGCGTTTCAAGTTATCAGCTGCTTAAACGTGGCTCCCGCGTGCATTACTGTTTCTTTAATCTTGGCGGCGCGGCACATGAAATAGGCGTTAAACAGGTGGCTTATCAGTTATGGAATCGTTTTGGTGCCTCGCATCGGGTCAAATTTATTTCAGTTCCCTTTGAACCCGTTGTCGCAGAGATCTTAGAAAAAGTAGAAAACGGTCAAATGGGGGTTATTCTAAAGCGTATGATGATGCGTGCTGCCACCCAAGTTGCCGAACGTTTAGATGTCGAAGCGCTGGTTACCGGAGAAGCGCTGGGTCAAGTTTCCAGTCAAACGCTGCGTAATTTATCGGTGATAGATAAAGTCACCGATATGCTCATTCTGCGTCCGCTTGTGGCAACCGATAAGCAGGATATTATCGATTGCGCCCGCGTTATTGGAACCGCTGAAATTTCTGAAACTATTCCCGAATATTGCGGCGTTATTTCGCAGCGTCCAACCGTTAAAGCGGTAATGAGCAAAATCGAGAAAGAGGAAGCAAAGTTTGATCTTGCCCTTATCGACGAGGTTGTTAATGAGGCAGCCACAATAGATATTCGTGATATTGAAAAATCGCTACATGAAGAAATATTAGAAGTTGAGTCGGTCTCTGAATTTGCAGAAAATGAAGTGATTTTAGATATTCGATCAATGGATGAAGCCGAAGAATCCCCCCTTGATATTGAGGGTGTCAGCATTGAGCACTTGCCTTTCTTTAAATTATCCAGCCAATTTGAAGCACTGCCGCAGGAAAAAACCTATCTTTTATACTGCGCTCGTGGAGTAATGAGTAAACTGCAGGCGTTGTATTTAAAAGAAGCTGGTTATGACAATGTTAAGGTTTACCGCCCTTAAAAATATCAGCGAGTAAAACAGGGTGGATAATTCACCTTGTTTTAGCCGTATAAGCACAATGTTCACATTTTTAATTTATTTAATTTCTTTTTTTTATGAATATCTTTATGCTTATTTTTATAAAAAAACGGTTAGAAAAATACTGTTATTAAAAAGGAGATAAAGATGCCAATACAGAAATACAAATTAGTCACGGGTAAAGATGATGCTGATTTTTGTGAACGTATTACGCAATTATTAGCACAGGGTTATGAGCTGCACGGATCACCTGCGCTGTCTTTTAATGGTAAGCATATGGTGGTCGCACAGGCGGTTGTTAAGCAGAAGACACAATTGCTGTAATTTATGCTCAATCTCACTACTGAGTCAGGCTATTAAAAAAGATAAACAATGTTTATTTTTTTTATTTTAAAGTTGCGCTTTGAGCCAATTTTGTAATGTTCCGAGATATTCATGCCAGGCAACTTTTGTTTTATCAAGGTAATCAGATGAGGGAATATAATAATAATAAGGCGTTTCTCCCAGACGATTTTTGGCCAGATAATTCGCAGGTGCGGCTACGGGCGTTCTGTTATATTTATGAAAAAGTCGCATTGCGCGTGGCATATGAGTTGCAGAAGTCACTAAAACGGCTGACTGCCCTTTGATAATTTCCGACATCTGTCTGGCTTCGTCATCGGTATCTAGCGTATTATCCAGGCGGATAATTTTATCTTTAGGAATGTTCATGGAAATTGCCAATTCCTGCAGCAATAATGCATGAGATTTAAGATCCCCAAAATTTCCCCCGGAAACAACCAATATTGCATTTGGATTGGCGTGATACAAACGCAGCGCCTCCATCAAGCGACTTAATGCAACGGCGGATAATTGCCCCGTTACGGGTAGACTTGGATCGGCAATACCGCCCGAGCCTAACACTAAAATATAGTCAAAGTTCTGCGCCGCCTGCATAACCGGCGGATATTTAGACTCTAATGAGCGCACCAGCGGCTCAGACACGGGCATAAAACTAAATGAAAATAAAAGTATAAAACTTAACAGTAAATTAAATTTAGCGAGTTTTTGTTTGTGTGTGAAAAACAGTAAAATAAGGGCAAACAAAAAAAGCATTAACACAAAAGGGAGCGGCATCAGCAAAGCACCTATCCATTTTTTTAAAATAAATAACATTCTGATAACTCCATTTTTTAAAAAAGAAGGGCGTGAAAAAATCGTTAGGATCAAGAGCCCGAGATCTAAAGATCCCGAGCCATAGTGACTGTTATTTTACAAACAGATTGTTATTGTATTATTTTACGAATAAATTGTTATCGCGGATTAACTCCCGCGGTAAACTGTTTTTAATGCGGTTATCAAGTGATTTTCCTAATCCTATCACTCGCTTTCGGTAACTTAACAGAACTTCGCCCTTAAGCCCTTTAGCGTCAACATTCCTAATATCACGGCCCTGGTAGAATTCCTGTGCTTGTTCGGCGTTTAGTTCAACTTGTATGCTATCGGCATTGTCACCAAAACAACTGGCAAACTCATGGGTGGTTTTAAAGCCGCTTTTGCGTCCGTTACCAAATTCTTCGGCAATTTTGATCCCTAAGCGCGAGAATCGTAACTCCTTAATCAGGGGTTTGATCGGATCTGGAAATAACCAGAATTCCTGATCGCGCTTATACAACATACCTGCGATATTGGTAATGGAAAATTGGCTGCTAAAGTAGTCATAGAGCGCTTTCTCTTTCTGTCTGGTTGGCCTGATAAAAGGAAATTTGCCCAAACGTTTTACGGCGGGCTCTACGGTGCTGGCTTGGGTCTTTTTAATGGCCGCCACAAAGAAGCCTTCACTGTCATAAACCTGTGGCCAGATATGTAAGAAACCCTCCTCAGTGCGGGTTTTATGGGCATCCGTAAATAATGTTTCTAAATCTAAAAATTCAATATGCTCGGGAAATTTATTTTTTAAAAAATAACAAATATCCTGATTTTCTTCGTGGCTTAAGGTGCAGGTAGAATAAATTAAAATCCCATCTTCTTTTAGTGCGTGGAAAGCACTGAGGATCAATTCCTGCTGCATGGATGCTATCTCGTTAATAGAGGATTGACTCCAGTTGTTCATTGCATATTTATCCTTACGGACGGTGCCTTCGCCTGAGCAGGGCGCATCTAATAAAATTGCGTCAAAGGTGTCCGGCAACCATTTCCCAAATACTCGGGCATCAAAATGTGTTAAGGCGACGTTTTTAATGCCGCAGCGCTGAATATTGGCATGTAACATTTTAATCCTGCTGGAAGAAAATTCATTGCCGATAATCAATCCGCTATTACTCATCTTTGCTGCTATTTGTGTGGTTTTAGAGCCGGGTGCTGCCGCAGCATCAAGCACGATAGACTTTTCCGAAGGTGTGAAAAAATGAAACAGGGCGGCGACGGGTAACATTGAACTCGCTTCCTGGATATAGCATAAGCCGCCAAGGTGCTCTGCACTGTTGCCAAGGGGGGGCAGCTCATCTTCCACTTCGATCCAAAAACCTTCAGCGCACCAGGGGATTGCCGTTAATGACCAGCCCTGCTCTTTGGCACGTTGTTGAAATTGTTCAACTGATATTTTTAATGTATTGACTCTGATTGCGCGGCGCAGAGGACGCTGACAGATATCTATAAAATCTTCTATTTTCAGTTGGCTGGGTAAAATGTCGGTCATCTTTTCAATAAACGCCTGCGGGAGTCGGGTAGTACTGTGCATTATAATTCCTTTAAGCGCGCGAGGGATGCGCGCGGTATAACATATTGCCGGATTTCTTATTTCTATTTCTATTTATTATTTCAAAGTCAAAGTCAAAGTCAGAGCCTAAGGTTTAGGGATCGCCAGTGTCCAGTTTAACCATTCTTTGTTCATTTCATTTTTCAGCTTAAAACGCGAAAAGGCATCACTCGCAGGTTGTAAAGCTTGGTCATCGGGCGTGCTCATACTTATCCCGCCCTTAATTAAAGAGGTTAAAGAGGTCGCCTTTAAGGCGGCACCGGTGATACCGATATCTAAATTAAACCCTGAAGCTGGCCAAAAAATAGAATTTTGACGAATTAAATGGGAGTATTTAGGGTAGATATTAATGGTGATCTCGACCCCCGAAGCATTATAGGATAAGCGCTTTGAAATTACTTGCCCTATCTGGATTTGGCGGTGGTAGACAGGGCTGCTTATGTCGCTCGAGCCGGCATTATCTGCAAGCAAAATAATGGGTAATCCCGATTGATTTTGTGCAAGCAGCGGTTCAGCGTCTTCACCGGTGAAATATTTTTCAGTGATCCCTTTACCAAGGGAGACGTTAATATAAGCGCCGGACACCAAAGTAGATAAATTTTTAACCCCGGATAAGGATGCCTCAGTTTTGACCATCCAAAAACGGCTGCCTTTGCGTGCCACTTGTTCGGCAAATTTGGGTTTAAGATTGACCGTCGCCCGTACTTTCTGTTGCGATGTCAGTGTTAAATCAATAACTTCACCAACTACTAAGCCTTTCAGGCGTAACTGACTGCCTGTTTGTAAATCGTTGGCCTGATTAAAGGTCACACTGATTAAGGTTGCGGGGATGGTTGCAAGCTTCTGGCTGTTAAAAAGTTTGTATTTACCATTACTGTATTTATTGTCAATTTGTTTATTTCCGGGACCCACGGCAATTCCCCCCGCCGCAATAGACAGTAAGGATTCAGCTTGTATTTTCAAACCGCCAAGACCCGCATCCGCGCTAAAACCACTGATGTTCCAGAATACACTGTGCGCATTAATAAGATGTTTATATTGCCCTTTAATACTCAGGGTGGTTTGCATTAAACCCGAATTATCAACAGAAAAATTACTCACTTCGCCAATAGGTAGTTTTCTGTAATAAACCGGAGAACCCTCGGTAACGGAAGGTAATTCTCTGCTTAAAACTTCAATTTTCTTGGGCTGACTGAAAACATTAAGCCCGACTTTTACCAGCGCCTTTGAGGGGTATAATCTAAAAAATTGATCTTTATTTAAAACCGCGGCTGTTTGAGATTTATTGACCGGTCTTTTGTTATACAAGCCTATACCGCCGGAAATTAAATTTTGAAGAGGGGTCGATTGAACCTCTATTCCCGTTAAAGAAGCTTTAAAATTTACTCCACTTAGCAGATAAAATTGGCTGTTTTTATTGATCAGATATTGATACTGCTGCTCAATATCAATATAAACCGCAATAAATCCTTCTTTTTCTGAAAAATCTAAAGCCGTTATTTCCCCTATTTTGAGTCCTTGATAGGTAATAGGGGCTTGTGGGCTTAGTCCGGTCGCGTCTTCGGTTAATACCACCAGAGAAAGAACCGAAGCTTGCGGCGGTGCTGCTCGCTGAATGACAAAACGAGTGGACTTTGTACTGCTGCTTAATTGGTTGCCTGAAACGGGTTGAAAAGCAATATAATCGCCTTTAATAACATTGCCAATATTTTTTATTTTTGCAAAGGTGAGTGATGTCTCTTCAATCCAAAACTGTGATCCTTCGGTGATCAAATCACTGAATTGTGGGTTAATCAGTGCCGAGACAACAAACTGCTCATCTGTTATTGAGTATTCAATATCGGTTATTCTGCCAATACCCAATCCTTTAAATAAAATGCCGGCACCCTTAGGTAAGTTATTAATGTGATTGGTAATGAGTTCTATAGAAAGGCCCATTTTGCTGTCGTCAATATTGTTAAATAACTTAAAATGCGCATCACTTGTAAGTTCTTCACCTTCCTCTGGTGAGGAAAAGGTAATGCCTCCCGCAATTAAGGAGGTCAGGCTATTAAGCGATATATCGATACCTGTTGGTGAAATATTGGCGTTTAATCCGCTAATATTCCAAAATTTACTGTTATTTTTCACCAAATGGTTATATTCGCCATTAACAAAGGCGCTGATATCGACCGATTGTCCGGACTGGTCTAAACGGATGTCGGCAACCTCACCCACTTGAATGTTTTTGTAGAATAATGGCGTGCCGACGTTGATCGATCCCGCATTATCACTTTGCAGATTAATCAGTCGTGCATTTTCAGGTATGCTAATCGGCTGCTCGGTTTGCGCGATAAAATCAGTCGTATACTCGCCATCACCCGGTTGCAGATTAATATAACTACCGGAAAAAAGGGTGTCTAAACCGGTGATGGAAGTCAGAGAAGCTTTGGGTGATACTAACCAAAATTTTGTACCCTTACGGAGCATTAATTTGGCGTGAGAATCAATATTTGCAATAATATTGACACCACCATCGGGATCCAATTCCACTTTTTTGACAGTACCAATGATCACACCTTTATAATGCAGTTTAGTTTTATCCACTATGATGCTTTCTGCATGTTCAAAATGTATTTTAATGGTGGCATTGGCATTGGTGATATTTTGAAATAAAAACCACGCGCCCAAAAGAGCAGCAACCAGCGGCAGGAACCAGATGGGTGATATTGTTTGCGACTTGACAATGCTTGCCTCGGTCTTTGGATCTTGTTCATTCATTATTTTTTAGCATCCCAAATTAAACGCGTATCGAAACTGTTTGCAGCAAACAGAGTGGTTAAAACGACTATGGTAAATGAGGAAGCCGCTATTCCCGGATAAACAGAAAGTAACTGTCCTTTATCAAATACCGCCACCATGATTGAAATAACAAAAAGATCTAATATTGACCACTTTCCTATCCAATCCACTATATTAAATATCCAAAGCTGTTTTTTACGGCTAAAGCGCCAGCGGTATTGTATGGCCAGCAGGATAAAAGTTAATGCCATTATTTTGAAAATCGGGACCACTATTGAAGCTATAAAAACAATGATTGCAATAGTGAGCATATCACTATCCATTAGGCTTAATATTCCGGAAAAAATAGTATCGGGGTAACGTATGTTATTTTTTAATAAATAAGTGATCGGGTATAAATTGGCGGGGAAAATAAAGATCATCGCGGTTATCAAAAACGCCCAGGTTTTTTGCAAACTGTTTTTGGTGCGCACGGAAATAGGGTTTAAACAGGTAGGGCAGTGGTTAGGCGCTGTTTTAGAGATTGAGTGATTGCCGCAAACTTTACAAAGTTGCAGTCCTTGTTCAACCCCCGTTTTCCCTGCTACTGCACTATTTTCCATTGATATAACGCTCCCAATAAGCATGATTACTGTAATTACTGATAATGGTCATATCCAGCAGCAACAGGGTAATAAAAAAATAGAAACCCGAGCCGAAATAGAGATCTGAATAACTCATCAATTTAAAGACTGCGACCATTAAACTCACCATATAAACTTCCAACATTGACCAATGCATCAGAGAATGGGTGAGCTGTAACACTTTTGGTATAGATGCCGGAAAGTAATTATAAGTTAAACATAAACTGCTAAAGGCAATGCATGAAATCAATAGCGTTGGTGCTATGACGGCGCAAAAGAAAACCACCACGGAGACAACGGGGGTGCTATCAAGCATCATTAACGCACCCTGCAATAAATTTGTGTCCTCGGTAATGCCCAGTAAATTAACTGAAATTAACGGGAAATAAAAAGCCGGAATCATCACCAGTAATGCGGTTAAAGACAACGCAAGCAATACAGATGGCCTGCACTTAGTATTTTTATATAATGCCCCCCCGCAACGGCAGCATTTGGCCACATAGTTTATGGGCAGGTGTGGTATATTTGAAACCATATCACAATGTCGGCAGATTATTGTTTTCATTGAATAAAATCATATTATTATTGAGTTAATGAGAAAGATAGCAAACAAACAACTATTTAACAAAAATTTGCAATCTTAGTGCGAGTTTAGTACTGTATAAAAACACATGAATAAAATCTAATTTATTATTACATTTTAAAGAGGCCACCGTGGCAATAATCATAAAATATATTGTAGAAAGAAAAGGTGTTGAAAAAATGACCTTTACCAGTAAAAAAGAAGCTGATGCCTACGACAAAATGTTAGACAGTGCAGACCAACTTGCAGAATTTATTGGCGCCAGCACAGTAACGCTTGATGATCAGCAACTGGAGGAGTTGGGATTATACCTTGCCAGCAACAAAGAAGTTATAATGAGTTTATTTAAAGGTAATAGTTTTAATACCGATAAGAAAGTAAAAAAAGAAAAATAATCGATAGCGCTGCTAATTAAGTGGCCATCGGCACTCGATTTATCCACATTTTAACCTTTAACACTGCCCTTATTAAACGCTGCTTTTTGAACCTTGAAAATTGGCGCTTTTCATAAGCATTATATTCCTTTAAAATGCGCATCCTATTTATCAATTATACAAATGCTTTTTGGTTGGAAGCATCACTGTGAGGAAATTCAGCATGCCCATTATTACTCTTCCCGACGGTAATCAACGTCAATTCGATAACACTACCTCAATTATGGAAATCGCGGCCGATATCGGTCCCGGTCTTGCCAAGGCATGTATTGCCGGGCGAGTTGACGGTCAGTTAGTTGATGCATGTGATCCTATTGAAAAAGACGCTAACATTGCCATTATTACTGCAAAAGATGATGCAGGCTTAGAAATACTGCGTCACTCATGTGCGCATCTTTTAGGGCATGCTATCAAGCAGCTTTACCCTAAAGCTAAGATGGCAATTGGTCCGACGATTGAAAATGGCTTTTATTACGATATTGACATTGATATTAATATCAATGATGAAGAGTTGGCTAAAATATCAAAACGTATGAATGAATTAGTGAAAACTAATTATACCGTGGTTAAAGAAAAAGTTTCGGTAGAACAAGCAAAAGCGGTTTTCACCGAGCGTGACGAGACCTATAAATTAGAAATCATCGAAGGTATTCATCCTGACGATCGTCCCGGCTTATACCATCATCAAGAATATATTGATATGTGTCGTGGTCCACACGTACCAATGATGAAATTCTGTCAATATTTTAAACTGATGAAGGTCGCCGGCGCATATTGGCGCGGCAATTCCGACAATAAAATGCTGCAACGAATCTATGGCACCGCCTGGGCTGACAAAAAACAACTTAATGCCTATTTAAAACGTCTTGAAGAAGCGGCTAAACGTGATCACCGTAAAATCGGTAAACAGTTAGATCTGTATCATATGCAGGAAGAAGCGCCGGGTATGGTTTTCTGGCACAGTAACGGATGGACAATTTATCGTGAACTTGAAAAATATGTGCGTGAGCAAACTGAAGCTTATAACTATCAGGAAGTAAAAGCGCCACAAATCCTGGATCGTTCTCTTTGGGAGAAATCGGGACATTGGGGTAAATACAAAGATAATATGTTCACGACCAGTTCTGAAAATCGTGATTATGCGATTAAACCGATGAACTGCCCCGGACATTTACAAATATTCAATCAGGGACTGAAATCGTATCGTGATTTGCCGCTGCGTATGGCGGAATTTGGTTCCTGTCACCGTAACGAGCCGTCTGGCTCATTACACGGTTTAATGCGTGTACGTGGCTTTACTCAGGATGACGCGCATATTTTCTGTACGGAAGAGCAAATTCTTGCAGAAGTATCTTCTTGCATTCAGATGGTATTTGAATGTTACAAAACCTTTGGTTTTGAAGATGTTGTGGTCAAACTGTCAACCCGCCCGGATCAACGTGTGGGAGATGATGCGACTTGGGATAAAGCAGAAGCTGCTTTGGCTAACGCATTGACCACCAATAATATCACTTATGACCTCTTGCCCGGTGAAGGGGCTTTTTATGGGCCAAAAATAGAATTTACTTTATATGATTGTTTAGGTCGAGCTTGGCAATGTGGTACAATCCAACTTGATTTTTCAATGCCGGGTCGTTTAGACGCTTCTTTTGTTGGTGAAGATAACGAAAGACATACACCGGTTATGATTCATCGCGCAATTTTAGGTTCTTTAGAGCGTTTTATTGGTATTCTGACTGAAGAATACGCCGGCGTTTATCCTACATGGTTATCACCAAAACAGGTGGTGGTAATGAATATTACCGATAAACAGTCTACTTTTGTCGATGAAGTTGTAAATAAATTAAAAAAATCAGGTATTAGAGCCATTTCGGACTTGAGAAATGAGAAGATAGGCTTTAAAATCCGTGAGCATACATTAAAACGTGTTCCGTATTTACTTGTTATCGGTGATCAAGAAGTCGAAGCTGGTGAAGTTGCTGTAAGAACACGTAAAGGTGATGATTTAGGTAAATTCAATGTAGATGACTTTATCGCTTATGTTAAAGAAGAAATCATTACACGCCGTTAAATTTATTAGGAGAATTTGTTATAAAAGGTGCAAAAAAAGCCCCACAACAGGGCAATAAACATCGTTTGAATGATGAGATTACAGGGACTGAAGTACGTCTCTCAGACTCAGAAGGCAAACCAGTTGGCGTCGTTTCACTGGAAGAAGCAATAAATATGGCTGTTGATGCCGATCTGGACTTAGTTGAGATCAGTCCAAACGCTGAGCCACCAGTTTGTCGCATCATGAATTATGGCAAATTTTTGTATGAAAAGACTAAATCCGTTAAAGAACAACGGAAAAATCAGAAACAGGTTCAGTTAAAGGAAATAAAATTCCGTCCTGGAACTGATGAAGGCGATTATCAGGTAAAACTACGCAACCTGACTCGCTTTTTAGAAGAGGGTAATAAAGCTAAAGTAACACTGCGTTATCGTGGTCGTGAAATGGCACACCAATCCTTAGGGATAAATCTGTTAAACCGTATTAAAGCGGATTTAGCGGAAATATCCGTTGTCGAGTCTTTCCCGAAAATGGAAGGCCGTCAAATGGTGATGGTGTTAGGCCCTAAACGTGCTAGCTAAGGCATAAAGTAGTGTTATATACCGTATGCATTATTACGCAGCGGTATAAACATTCGCCTTACTGGTTTAATTTAAATTAGAACAATGCGGAGTTCGCAATGCCTAAAATGAAAACGAACAAAGGTGCTGCAAAGCGCTTTAAAAAGACTGCTTCTGGCGGTTTTAAGCGTAAGCAATCACACTTACGTCACATCCTTACTAAGAAGTCTACTAAGCGTAAGCGCCATTTGCGTGCACAAAGCATGGTAAATAAAGTAGACGTACCACAAATCCGCAGAATGTTGCCATTTGCTTAAGTAAGGAATAAAAAATGCCAAGAATTAAACGTGGTGTACAGGCTCGCGCCCGTCACAAGAAAGTATTAAAACAAGCTAAAGGTTATTACGGAGCACGTTCACGTGTTTATCGTGTAGCTGTTCAAGCAGTTACTAAAGCGGGTCAATACGCTTACCGTGACCGTCGTCAACGTAAACGTGTATTCCGTCAATTATGGATCGCTCGTATTAACGCGGCATCTCGTATTAGCGGTCTATCTTACAGCCGTTTCATCAATGGTCTTAAAAAGGCTTCTGTTGAAATCGATCGTAAGATACTTGCTGATATCGCAGTATTTGATAAAGCAACATTTGCTCATTTAGTTGAAGTCGCTAAAAAAGCACTTGCTTAATCCTATTGCTGGTAAGTAATTAGATTTTTAAAGGAGACATTATGTCTCCTTTTTTTTTATCTTAAATATTATAAATCAGATAATAATACCAATTTTACTAATTAGATGATTTATTTAGACACCGGAAGAATGCATGAAAGCGAGGCATTGATTAAGCAAAGATCTTGTCCAAGTTTGTATTTTTACAAACAATAGAAGTGCTTTCTAATACAGAAATGACACCGAATGAATTTACTCTGTGATTAATTAATACCGAGCCTATTCCTAAACGTGCAAGTACATGCAGCTATTGCCCAGTGCAATATAGGTTTGTGCTTTTATCCAGTAACCGTTGAAGTCTGTTTCATCTGCATTAGTCAGCAGTGGTTCAAGTTGCAGTTGAATAATGGGGCGTTCGAGATTAAAGAGATCAATCAGGGTATAACCTAGTCGGTCTTTGACCGCATCGATAACAGATCTGAGATCACTACTTCTGTACACAAATTAATGTATTTACGCGCTTAATCGCTCATCAAAGTTGTACGTACTCGAGTAGAATCTGAATCTTCAAATATTCTGAGATGTTATTGTGTCTAGAGATACTGCGAAATATCCAGTTCGTCAATCTGATCTTCAAGAAGATACTTTTGAGCATACTGCAAATAGACACCTGAGCTTAAAAATAGTTTAAATAATGCAGGATCAATATGATTATCTTTAACCATAAAAGCCATTATTTCGATTGACTGGCTAAGGGTTTTTCGTTCTTTATAGGGGCGGTCCGATGCCGTGAGTGCTTCAAATATATCGGCTACCACCATCATACGTGCGGTCATGGGTAACTCCTGTGCCGCTATTGCACGCGGATAACCTGATCCATCCATTTTTTCATGGTGCCCGCCTGCAATGATAGGCACATTTTTCAGGTGATCTGGAAAGGGTAATTTAGATAACATCACAATAGTATGTACCATATGACCGTTAATAATAAATCTTTCTTCATCGGTTAATGTGCCGCGTTTAATGGCAAGATTGTACAATTCTCCCTTATTGAAACGGTATTCAGGTGTTTGCATCGTAAATCCCCAAGCATTACCCGGTTCAGTTGGCTCTGCCTGTTCCCGCTTGATAAGATGGGCTTTTTTATTTGCTAATAAAAACTCCTGCACGGGTAAGGGGGATTGTTTTTCGCTATGCTGTTTTCTCTCTTTCCTGCTGATACCTAATTGATCATCTATGGTGCGCAACCAAGTGCGTTCAGCTATTTTATGCAGATATGCAATTTTGTCATCGGACATATATTCACCGCCAATATTACATTCGGCGACAAAGGCAAACTCTTGATCCAGTGTCGTCAGCAACTGATCGCGTTGTCTTGCCAGAGACTCGATATCTCCCCCCTCGGCGGCTCCCTGCCAATAGCAACTATGAGCATGTTCTTTGAGCAGCTCAAAACGCATTCTTAATTCATGGATACGATCATAAACAGTTTCTAATTTGGTGGCTTTATCGACGACATATTCAGGGGTGATGATTTTCCCGCAATCATGCAGCCAGGCGGCTATATGTAACTCTTCCCATTGATCCTGATCGAGGTTGAACTCTTTAAAATCTTGTTGCTGGTCACAAGCTGCCTGGCATAACATTTTAGTTAATTCGGGAACGCGCTTACAATGACTTCCGGTATAGGGGGACTTGCTGTCAATCGCTCCGGCAATAAGCTCAATAAAGCTGTCGAGTAAGTTTTTTTGCTCGGCAAGTAATATCTGTCCTTCTAATGCTAATGCGGAAAAGCGTGCAATTGCCTGAATAAAACTTTTTTTTCCTTGTAAATTTGATTTCTGAATATTGTTGATCACAGCTAATACACCCAGTAATTTACCGGATCGGTTAAACAACGGCAGTAATTGCCAAGTCAGTTGTTCATTTTTAAGGATGTTTTCTTTGATAATCCGTTCAAACCGTTCAGGTAAACCAAGTGTGGTTGCTTTTCTATTCTGCGCGGCAATTAGCTTAAGGGTATCGGCTTCGTTAAGTGAGAGTGATTTTAGTTTTGTATTTAGATTTTTATTTTGTAGCTCAGTAAGTGACTGAAACTGCGTAAGAGCAATATTTAACCGCTTGGATTTATCCGTTAAAAAAATCATCGAGCCAAGCGAATGACTTAATTTATTTGTTTCCAGAGTTATTTTTTGTAGCAGTTCCTGAAAGCTTTGTTTTCCTACCAGCGACGAAGATAAATCCTGAAAGTGGTTAATCGTTTCTTTCATACCACCGGTCACCACAATCAATTCATTGATTTCTTTAATAACAGAACGGTTGTTGAGCGGCCTGGAAAAATTAAATTCTCTGATGTGCTGCAGCTCTACCGTTAGCTTACTGATGGGTGAGGTTAATAGTTTTGAGCATAACCAAGCGATAGGCAGTGTTAATAAAACAATTAACAGGGTAATTAAGGTCGATTCACTGCGTAACCGATAGGCATTAACGAGTAATTCATCAACAGGAACCAGCTGCACTAAAGTGAGTGCATTATTTTTCTGTAGCGTTGATAGTTTTCCTAACCATTGCTGGCCGGCATAACTGAATTGAATATCCCCTTTTGTATTTTTGTAATGGTCGAACATATACTGCAAAACAGGATGCTGCATTTCTGAAATTGATTTTAAACGGTCAAATTTACCCTGCTTAGAAAGCAATGCCAGGGGATCCTGATAGGCGATGACTCGTCCCCGTTGATCAATAATAATACGCTCTGAATTTGGGGATGAGTCGAAGGAGTGTAATAGTTCAGATAAATCGTTTAATATGTAGTCAGTGCCGATAATAACATTATTCTGCGCGTCAAACCTTGCCATGGTTGATCCCAACTCCTGACCTGAATAAAAGATATAAGGCTCAGTGATAATGATCTCTGATGAATTTTTGGCTTGCTCGTACCAGGGACGGGAGATGGTATTGAGCCGGTAATCAGGATCATCTTTTGTTAATATCAGCTGCAGTGCTTGATTATAAAAATAATGACTCACGTGTCCGTTATGACTTAGGGTCATAATATAATGACTTTGCACTGGCCCGTTAAAATTATTTAAGGATTGTCCCCCTCTGGTTTTACGAAAGAGTAAAAAGTCATTTTTTGGATAAGCAATAAACAGAGACGTTATATGATCAGTTGCATCAAAACTTGCTTTTAACATGGGTAAAACTGATGCTATCTCTTTTGTATTAATCCCTTTTGTTAGTGGGGTAGAGGCCATAATATTGAGAATTGTTATTATTTGTTCATTCTCATACAATATTTTTTTTTCAACCTGAAGGCTGGTCTGTGTAAAAATACGTTTGCCTGAATGTAGTATTGATTTAGTTAATTGGGTGTGGCTATACCAGCCAATTAATAAACCACAAAGTAGAATTAATATCGAAAAAAGGGTTGTGATATAAAAGTGTAAAGAAAAGCGATGTTTTATTTGCTTTGCAGGCATGTATTTAATTTCCTTTTAAACACGCAGATCATTCATTCTAAGGCTCAAAATATATTTATCTAATGACCTGTATAGCTATCCTCATTTACTGCGAGGTACAAAGTCAGTAAGCCAATTTGGATCGTATACAATTAATTTTGTTGAACTATATACTAATTCCACTTAAAAATAAGGGTGAAAACTTCGAAAGTTGCTCAATGAAGTTCAAATTCGGGCTAAGAAGAAGATAATGTCGTTTTATATGCAATTCTTTTCTTTATCTATGACTTCTATGAAACGATGATGATCTGCGTCATCAAGTACTAACTGAGCCATTTTACTCGCGTGGGAGGGGTTGATTTTTCTGTCGCAATATTGCTCTTTTCATTATTTCCTTTGCTAAAACCTAAATAAAAAGCACTGAACATTTTCATGTTTAGTGCTTTTTTTGCATCAAGATAGAAGCTTTTATGATTAAAAAGAAGGAGCTCTTAAAGCGTGGTGATCACATCAAACGCTGCTAATCGTGCTTTTGGCAAACCATAGTTATAATCTTCAGTCTCTGAATGGTAACCCATAGCCAAAGCAAATTGACACACGTAACCGTTGAGCTCCTCTTTGAAGATCTTACCAATCATTTCACCATCAACGCCTTCCATTGGTGTAGAACCAATCCCTAAACGAGCAAGTACATGGAGCGTATTGCCCAGTGCGATATAGGTTTGTGCTTTTGTCCAGTGACCGTTGAAGCCAGTTTCATCTGTATTCGCTTCAGCAAAAGTATAACCACCGTTTAACATTTTCTCGTACATCTCTGCCGGTAGGTGACCCGATGATACTTCAACATCCACTACTTTTTTATACTGTTCTTTGGTGAAGCGAGGGTTGCTGGCGAACAGTACTATATGTGATGCTTCTTTAGCATGATGCTGATTGAACTGAAAGTTATTCTCAAAAGTATCATGGAAACGTTGTTTTGCCTGATCGCTCTCAATGACAATGAATTTCCAAGGTTGTGAGTTGATAGAAGAAGCCGACAGACGAATTGCTTCTTTGATCACTTGCATGTCTTCTGCTGAGATGCGTTTAGCTGAATCGTACTGCTTTACTGTATAACGATTATTAAGGTCTTTAATGATTGGATGAGACATCTGATTTTCCATCTGTTTATTAATTGTTTGTTTAACCACACAATTTTAGTTCTTTTGGTATTTTCTATAAAATATGTGTGGCTAATATGATGAGCTTATTATTCCACAGTCCTTAGAAAAACTCGATGGTCAAAACCCCCAAACATTATGGACAAAAAGAACGTTAATGATCCTGGCTTTGACAGATTACTGAAATAAAAATGCATATATTTTCGATAAAACAACGCGGCTCATCCATTTCAGTGCGCAACAGCAGTACAGCTGCTTAATTAGTTTAATAGGATAGATTAACCATTGTGGAGTTTTAACACCATTATAATTGGAAAGATCGACTATTTCTCTGTGCTCACAAAACCTTCATTATATCGCCATCAATGTGATCGGATCAAAAGCCGCATCCAATGAGTTTCAAACTCAAAATTCAAGTAGATATTTTACATGATGATATATAGGAAATAACCATGATCAATAAAATCGTAAAATTTAATGTAAAACCTGAACACATTCAAACCTTTAAAAGTGCACTGGTTGAACATAAACAAAACACCCAAAAAGAGACTCATTTTGTTGCAATGCGAATCTATGTTGATAATCATAACAGTCATCTGTTTTTTATTTATGAGCGTTTTGAAGACCAGCAAGCAGTAGATTTTCATATCACACAACCCTATACAGTTAAGTTTGGTGAATTACTCGACGCAGCATTGGCAAAGCCTGCAGAGGTATTTAATCTCGGCGAGACTAATCCAGCGCCTATTGCTTTAAAAGCGGCAAATCCCGAGGATGAATTATTTAATCTCTTTTTTATTTTCAAAATAAAGAACGGTAACCGCGTGCGCTTGTTAAAACAGTTTGAAGATCATGTGCGCTGTACCCGTCAAGAAGAACAGGGCAACCTGCTGTTTGATCTGTACACGGTAGAAGGGGATGCTAATACGCTGGCTGTTTATGAACACTGGAGAAAAGAATCTGACGTATGGGATATCCACTTTAATCAGCCCTATGCAAAAGTAACGGGTGCGCTGATGGAAGAGGCCGTAGTAGGTGACATGCAGCAGTACATGAGCTTTGTGACTGAAATTTAAATAACTTAATAAGGAAGTAAAAATGACGGTTTATTTTATTGTTAGCTATGATATTGCCGATCCTGAGCAATACGCAAAATACAATCCCGGCTCTAATCATATAACCGCGGCTACGGTGCTTAAACACGGCGGCAAAATTATCGTTGCAACTGAAGATGCCCTTCTTTTGAGCGGTGATGACGCGGCAATGAGAGTGATTATCCAATTCCCAAGCCGTGATGCGGCGCTGGCATGGCATGATGATTCTGAATATGCCGCGGCGAAAGCAATTCGTTTAAGTGCAACAAAGAATGTCACTGCCTATATTGTCGATAAATTTTTATTTGTATAGGCATGTGCAGCGGCATAAAACCGGGAGCAGTTCCCAGACGGTCCAGGTTTTATTTGTATAAATTTTTGTAATCTGGAATATGTTTCTCCCAAAAGGGAGGTGTGCCAATATATTCCTGTACCGTCTTAATAAATTCAGTAACTAATAAGGTTTGTTTTCGATGCGGATATACCGCATAGATACCGGTATCCATTGTCGATAAAACATAATCGGTCAGCAGTGGCTCGAGTTGCAATTGATCAATCGGGCGTTCGAGATTAAAGAGATCAATCAGGGTATAACCTAGTCCATCTTTGACGGCATCGATCAGGGATCTGACATCACTTACCTTATAGTTACCCTTCATTTTATAATTTTTCAGCTGCTGCCCATGTGGCACTTCACTTAACCTGAATTGATCCAGGCTGACATCTCCATTGCTGTAAATAACTGCCGGTAAAGTGATCAGCTCCTGTGGTGTGACAGGTCTTCCATGCTGCTTAATAAATTCCTTAGAGGCAACAAGCGCAAAGCGGGTATTGGCTATTTTTTTGGCTATCAGATTGGACTCCGTTAATTTGCCAATTCGAAATGCCAAGTCAAAGTGATCGGATATTATATCTGTTTTTTTATCGTCTAAAGAGTGGGTTATTTTTACATTTGGATACTTTTTCATAAATCGTGAAATGACCGGCTGAAGATACTGCTGGCCAAAGAAAATCGAGGAGGTAATGCGTAACATTCCCTTTGCTTCGGACTGATAAGAATCTGCAATACTCTGAATTTGCTCAAGTGTATCAATCAGTATATGGGTTTGCTCGAGGATATTCTCGCCGGCTGGGGTCAGGGAGAAAGAACGCGTCGAGCGGTTAAGCAGTTGTACGCCCAGACTAGACTCTAACTTTTTGATCTGTTTAGAAAGCGATGAGTTGTCCATATCATGCAGTGCAGCAGCCTTAGTAAATGAACCTTGCTGAACAACATCCAGAAATAACGATAATTGATTGGTAAGAGGCATTGTTTTTCCTGGTAACGTTTTGATGGTTGATACTTATGAGTTGGGTTTGATTCGGAAAATCTCATACTCAACAGAGGTAAACCGCAAAGATAAGTAGGCACTAAGAGCAGATCTTTTTGTTTATTTTACAGCAAGCTACAAAATAGCGACAACTTTTTATTTTTTCACAATCACTACAGTCATATTTTGTCACTAAACTGATGATAGTTTGTACGTTTTAAATTTAACTAACCAATTCAAACTTTATGGAATTAAGAATGATTTTTTTAGACTAAAAAACACTAAAAAAGCGTGTATTTTTACTTTACTAAAAATAGGTTTAACTGCGATTATTAGCAATTGAGAGCGTCAAGCATTTAATTGCAATGCTGACCAATATTATAAAAATCAATTTATTTTGGAGAGTTATATGGGAAGTAAAAATTCTCAGCAATTTGATACTGATAGTGAAGGGCCTGACGATTGGGAAGATAATGATTGGGAAGGTGATGATGTTATCAGGGAAGAAGATGATGATGTTATCAGCGAAGATGATGTTGTCAGCGTTAGTGATTTAAAAGAACAACAAAAAAAAATTGATATCGAAAAAGCGAAAGTTCGCCGCAGCATTGAAGAGTTTAGGGAACAAAAAAGATTAAGGGAATTATTGGGCGATGACTTTGATGATTAAATCGCATTAACCGCGAGCATTCGCATAAATTAATATTCTATTTAAACGCTATTATGGTCTGCATGGTAGCTTTTTACCTAAAATTATTATCTCTAACTTATATTTTATGACATGTTTTTGTCATAAAACGCTGTTATAAATGTTAAGTCAATGCGTCACCTTCATCTACTAAACCATCAGGGCATTAGGAATCGCATTATTTATTTAATGGAAAATAGCTGAGGTAGTTAATATGAAAAAAAATATCATCAATAATGAATTACAAGGACCAACCTTCTCAGAAGAAAAAAGATGGGAGAACGCGGTCAATAAATCCAAGGAAAAATATAAATCAACTGCTCGTCGAAAAGATAAATTAGTCGGAAAAAAGAGAGAATACTTCAAGGATAACAAAGAGTATCAAGAAATTAAAGGCAGTGATTTTGACGACTATTATAGCTGAGAAAAATAGCTGAGAAAAATTATTTTCCTACCATACTCTATCACCTGTATAGCGCATTTTCTGAAAAAAGGTTATGTCGCTCTCCTAAGAATGATAAAATATCCCATTTAAAATCATCAACTATAATTTTCAGAGATAATAAATCAAGGAGAATAAGATGATAGAAGTACCACATGGTTTTGTTCAAGGTTCTGTGACAGATCGTATTGATTGGACGGAAAATGAGTTTAGCTTAATGATTAATGCGCCTATTGAACCCTATATTGCGGGTCAATTTACAAAATTAGGATTGCTAAATGATTCCGGTGAATGGGTACGGCGCGCCTATTCCTTGGTCAATTCTCCCCACCACAAAGCAGGTCATCAACAGATGGAGTTTCTTTTTATTACCGCCGATGAAGGGGAATTAAGCCCGCGTCTGCAGCTGCTAAAAAAAGGTGATCCCGTTTATGTTGCAAAAACTCCCAGCGGATTTATGACCTTAGCCGAAATACCAGACAACATGAGTGATTTATGGTTACTCTCAACGGGCAGTGCTATCGGACCGTTTCTCTCTATTTTAGATGAATTAGAAACAGCCTCTCGCTTTGAAGAGATAGTGTTGGTCCATGCGGTAAGAACAGAGGCGGAGTTAGTCTATCAATCTAAAATTGCGCAAATGATCGATCGCTACAAAGGCAAGCTTCGCTATATTCCAATTGTTTCAAGAGAACAATGTGACGGAATTTTACAGGGCAGAATTCCTGACTTATTGTTGTCAGGGGTATTAACCGAAACCGCTCAGGTGGCATTAAAAGAGGAGAACAGTTTTTTTTATATATGCGGTAATCCTGACATGGTCAAAGACACCAGCAATGCTTTAAATAAGCTTGGTTACTCCAAGAACTTAAGGCGCAAAGCGGGCAATTTCAGTTCAGAAAATTATTGGTAATTTTCTCCAATAGGCTTTGTATTCTTTGTGTTTTTGCTTTAGGAGAAGCCCTAGAAGCTTCCAATCAACGCTTGGCGCTTCTTTAAACAGCCTGGTATAACTAGCGCGCCGCCACAGGAAAGGCTTCCAGCCACTCAATCATTTCCTGAGTAATGACAGTGACAGCCTGGTTTAGTGCAACTACCGCGCCGCCGGCATTGATCGGCGCTGCGACCGGCACGGTTGCAACAAAATCGCGACTGGCGATAACCCTGTTGGTATTGTTATCGATAAGGGTAAAGCGCATCCTTATAACCCCGTCGGAAGTCCTGTCATCGTTGATCTGATGACTGAAATCTAACAGTGTACTCTCCAGCAGAAAATCTGATCTCGACTGCGATGAATAAGGGACGACTGCAGCATAATACCCGCTTTTTTCAAGTGCTTCCTGAAATATAAGCAGTAACATGGCCGCCGGTGAATCACTCCAACGGCTATAAGCATAGCTGCTCTGTCTGTATCCTGTATCGCGATAGATTATCTCTCTACTATTAAACAGCTGCGAGCTTTGAATCCGCTCCAACATAAGAATACCGGCAGGTTTTATTTGTTGAGTATTAACTGCTTGAAAGGTATTCAGTTCAGGGGAAAGGGTATAGGTAGAAGCGGCGGGCAGTTTTTCGCCGGCACATCCTGTTACCCCTATTAATAACACTGCCAGCAAAAGCCAATTTTTATTTATCATAATAACTTTCATCATAGCCCTCCTCACCGGGTCCCGGTGTTGGCTGTGTACGTTTGAAGAGCAGATCCGCCGGACTGTCTTTAATACCTTGCAGGGTTGCCTGCAGACTGCCCGTAAGAATATCCAGATCACCTAGAAGCTGGTTCAATGCACTAAAATTGGTGCGCATTCCCCGGGTCATTTCTTGACTGAGGCCGGTGCTGTTGTTGTCAAGATTGTCAGCCATACGTTTGATACTGGTTGAGGCTGCACTGATTTTTTCAGCGGTTGCGGCGACCTGGTTCTCCATTGCAACACCATTATCAACCAGTCTGTGAATACCTTCTAATTGGACGCGCAGATCTTTAAGCAGTTCTTTGCTTTCAGAGAGCAGTAGTTCAACATTTTTTATGTTTTTATGACCGAGTAAGAGGTTAATGTTTTCCAGTGTTTCAATCGATTTCTCCGCTAATTGACTCAACGATTGATCAATTCTTTTTAAGGTTGACGGTCTTGACGGGATAACGGGTATGGTATTATTTTCCCTCTTTAACAACGCAGCATTCTGGTCGATGCCTTTTAGCTCGATATAGGCAAGCCCGGTAATACCGTAGAAATTTAGTGCCGCCGTGGTATCGGTCTTGATGGGTATGTCCTGCAGTATTTTGAGCAGTAATACCACCACTTCAGGGTTATCCGCTTTTAGTCCAATTTTTACTACCGAACCTACGTCGACGCCTCGATATTTAACCGCGGCATCTATGTTCAAACCGGCAACGGATTCCGTTAAATGTACAAAGTAACTATCATAGGTTTGTTGCCCGTATTGCCTTGTTAACCAGAAAGTAGCGCTTAACAAGGCCGCAGTCAGGATAACCACGAAGAGACCGACAATGGTGTAATTTATTTTACTTTCCATGAGCACTCCTTAAACGCCCGCGATCTCCTCGAAAGAACTGCTGGATGACTGGATCAGACAACTGTATGACCTCATTCAGCGTACCTTGGGCAATCACTATTTTATTTGCCAGTACGGCAAAACGATCGACAATGGTCCAGATCGAGTCAAGATCATGAGTGACCATAATCACCGTCAGATCCAGCATATCGCGTAATTCAACAATTAAATGGTCAAATTCTTCAGCGCCAATAGGGTCCAGTCCGGAAGTCGGCTCATCTAAAAATAATAATTGCGGATCCATCGCCAGAGCACGTGCCAAGGATGCGCGCTTGACCATGCCGCCGCTTAACTGAGCAGGATAGAGATCTGCACTGTGAGCCGGTAGACCGACCAGATTGAGCTTCATATGGACAATCTCACGGATCAGATTTTCCGGCAGCGTTGTATACTCCTTGAGACTGATCGCCACATTTTCCATTACCGTTAAGGAAGAATAAAGTGCCCCGTGTTGAAAAAGTACTCCCCACTGCCCCTGCAGTTCGGCAGCTTCCGCTCGGCTTATATTGATAACATCGTGGCCGAGCACCTCTATTTTTCCCGATGCCGGCCGTAACAACATGATCATCTCTTTCATTAATGTCGATTTTCCACAACCACTGCCACCGAGCAGGCCATAGATTTCACCGTGCCGGACGCTTAAACTCAGACCGTCATGAACAACATTATCAGCGAAGCGTGTCACTATATTATCAACACTGATAACGGTGCTCATATGCCCAGCTCCGTAAGGATAACGGAAAACAGCGCATCACAGGCAATCACCAGGAAAATAGCGTTGACCACACTGATTGTTGTATAACGGCCAAGACTTTCCGTATTACTGCCAACCTGAAAGCCTCGAAAGCAGCCGGTAACTGCGATTAACCAGGCAAAGAAGGGGCCTTTAAGCAGCCCTATCCAGAGGTGTTTTATGTCGAGTACATTTTGCAGACGATGGATGAATTCGGCATAGGAAATATTCAAGTGTATATTGGAGACCACCATTCCCCCTGCAATTCCAATAATATCTGCAAACAAAATTAGCAGCGGCATGGCAATCATTAAGGCAATAATGCGTGGCAGAACTAGAAAACGATGCGGCTCGAAGCCCATGGTACGCATAGCGCTGATCTCTTCGGTAATGGTCATCGCGCCAAGTTGTGCGGTATAGGAAGAACCGGTTCTACCGGCAACCACAATGGCTGTGATCAGCGGGGCGAGCTCTCTGGTAACAGAAATACCGATCATATCGACGATAAAAATATTAGCGCCAAACTTCTGCAACTGTAATGCGCCCTGATAGGTGATCACCACACCAATCAGACAACTTGTCAGGGCTATAATAGGCAGTGCACGAACACCCGCTTCTTCGATATTTTTGACAATAGAGGCGTAGCGGATAGAAGAAGGGTGCTGTATTGAGGTAAGCAGTGCGGCAGAATTCTCACCGATAAAGGTAAGAAAATCGTTAATATCCTGGCAGAAATCTGCTACAGACTTGCCAATATGACTGAACGGATTCAGTAGGCGAGATAATAAATCGGGTTTTGACACAGCTTGCGGTGAAATATGGCAACGCAACAATTGATAAAGATCTTTATACTCAGACCTTGCCCCCATTAGCTCGACAGTGCAATGCTGTAACTTGAGCAAATCATGGTAATGGATATAAAGCATCATACCGGCAGAATCTACCTTTACTACGTCGGTAACATCCCATTTTATAGACAGGTCAAACAGCGATTCAGTCTCTGTTTGTAAATATTTCACAACATCCTGAAGGGACTTAGCCGTCCAGTCTCCCTGGCATCTAAATAATACTGAGCCAGTATTGACTTGAACTTTCTGAATCTGAGCCAATTGTTGTTTCAAATATGTCATCCATAAGATCAACCACTTTTATTGACCGCGAGAAAGATCAGTTATGGCGGCAATAAAATGATACTTTGTCACTGAGTATAGTAAGGATAACAATTGGCCACTCGAATAAGTGCAGGATTTACAAAAAATCCTGTATAACAATTCGTTTATATGTTAGCTAATGTGTTAATTCAGGTAATTAATCTTAATCGGCAAAGGCGAGCACCTTTTTAGTTGTTTTGCTATGACAATGCTTTTTGGCAAAGATCCTCAGCTCTTCAAGTGCTAAAGGTTTGGAGAAATAATACCCCTGAAAAATATCACAACCTGCTTTTTTTAACAGCGTCACTTGCCGCTTATCTTCCACCCCTTCAGCAACAATGCGCATGCCCAGGGCTTTACCCATATTGATAATAATGCCGACCATGACGTTATCGGCGTGGTTGGTGGTTAAATGGTCAACAAAACTTTTATCAATTTTCAGTTCATCAACGGGCACCTTGCGCAGCATACTCAGGGAGGAATAGCCGGTACCAAAATCGTCGAGTGATAGAGAAATCGCGTTAGACTTTATTTTATCGAAGAGTGGTAACAGAGTATCAACGCTTTCAATAAACAGACTTTCTGTAATTTCAATGTTGAGATCAGTTTTATCTATTGCATATTTGTTGCAGGCCGAGATTAATTTTTCGATAAAATCTATTTTCATAAATTGCCTGATAGAAACATTAATGGAAAGTTTAAAAGTTAGATTTTCCTGCAGTTTCAACAAAGCGATCTCCTGCATCGCTTTATGCATAATATATAAACCTAATTGGGGCATGAACCCGCTATTTTCAGCGATCGGAATAAAGACATCAGGGGGAATAAATCCAAGTTCTTTATGATGCCAGCGAACTAAGGCTTCAACCCCAAATAATTTGTTATTACCATCTAACTGCGGTTGATAAACGAGCGTGATTTCTTGATTGATTACCGCTTGATATAAAGACTGTTCAATCACTATATTCCGCTGTAATTGATGGTGCTCGCTTTTAGAAAAAAACTGCGATTGATTTTTTGTTTTTTTGGCCATAAATAAACTATTACCGGCATAACTTAACAGCGTTTCAATGTCACTGGCATGCTCGGGAAAGCAGGCAATACCGATAGAAGCGCTGATTTTGAAATGGTTTCGCTTGATGAGATACGGCTGTGAAATATTCTCGAGTAATAACTTTGCAAACAGGTTGATCTCTATTTTGTCTACGGATTCAATAAAAATCACAAACTCATCACCATGGTAGCGGCTAACAGTGCCCTTATAAGGAGACACGTTTTTAACAATACGTTCTGCCACTTTAATCAGCAGAAGATCACCGAAACGATTGCCGAAAGTATCATTAATATTTTTAAAATTATCCAAATCAAGATATAACAGGGTAAAGGGTTTTTCACCCATACCTGCAATTGAATTAAAAGATTCATACCTGGCGGTATAAACTAATCCCGTGAGCTCATCATGCTGCGCATTATAGGTCAGCTCAGCGATGTTTTTTATTTCATTATTGGCTATCCATCGGAACAGAATGAAGATAGTAACAATCAGCAGAAGGTAAAAAACAAGATAGTAAAACCCCTGTTGGTAGAGATTCTGCACTACAAATTGGTAGGGTATTTCAGCTGAAGTCCAAAAATGATAACGGGCATTGTAGCTCAGCGAATAGATTGATTTGGCCGTGTTTGAATATTCACTGTGTTCAATCATCGGCGCTAAATAAGCGCTTTTTTGTGCCAGTGATCGTGCTTTTAACTGACTGATATGTTGACCAAAAAGCTGTTTTCCTGGCAATGAATTATTGTAGTGTTGCGCATACTCATCAATTTTTAAACCGCTGCGTAAAATAGGGAAAGCACCGTTATCTAAGGTCACCTGCATGGTATTGTGAAAGTTATCGAGATCATCCCACATCTGCTGCAGCATAGTTAAATCTAATCCTGTTGATATTACCGCGACAATATTGCCCTTGGCATCAAGGATTTTTTTTCGAATAGGCAAAATCCATTTATGACCGCTTTTTAATAAATAGGCTTTACCAATGACCATTTGATCGGTATTCAGCGTTTCCTGAAACCATTGCTGCGTATTTTTGTCCTGCAGCAGGTCAGGTAAGCGCAGCTCGGCAGAGCTTGAAAATTTGAGATTTCCCTCTTTAGAAACAATAACGATGCCAAATAAAAGCGGATTAATACCCAGTAAGGTATCAAAAGTTTGGTTGTTAAAATTGGTGTTATTTAAGTATGAATTGGCAAGTACATTCTGCAGGAGCTCCTGTTCTCTAAATAATGCATCGAGGCGATCATGGAACATATGGAGTTGATGCTGCTGTTCGTTTTTTGTGCTCTGTAAAATCTCATCATATTCTTGGTAAACCGCCACCGCAAGCAGCGTCGTTCCGATAAATAAAATCAAATAAAAGAGTGACCAGATGTTCTTTTTAAACTTATGTATAGAGATATTATTCTCCAAAAGAGAGAAGACAGGGATATAAAATATTTTGTCTAGTTTATATTTATGCAACCGATTGTACTATGAAATTATGTTGGCAAGTCATTAATTTTTAATGTTTTTGTCAAAAAAGAGACAATTAGTGTCGTTGTTGTTTTATTTCGGTAATAGGGATCTGCGGGGAATACCTTCAAACAGAAAAAAGCAAGTGGGTAGTTGGTTATGACTTAGAGCGTTTTAGTATTTCCTTTGTAATGGCCGATAGAAAGATAATATAACCATTAACGATGGGGAAGGAATTCATATGCTGTCTAAAAATTCACTTATTATGGTCATTTTATTTTTTATCGCCTTATCAATTATAAGCTCGGGTTTATTGTCCGCTTTATTTGATCTTGGGGCTTTTGTATTACTTTGCTTTGTTTTGTTTTTTCAACAAAACAAGGTCAAAAAGTAGTGCCGGTTGAAAATTTTTTTGAAAAACTACACAAGCTGTGACGATTTACATCAGTAACAGGATATAAGTCAGTGAGCCGCTGGCGGTTATTATCCACAGACAAATACCTAAAATCATCGGGCTCGCACCTGCCGCTCTAATTTTATCAAAGCTAATCGCGGCCCCGATTAAGAATAAGCTAAGTACCAGAAAACGTTTAGAAACTGAAAAAATAATGTCATACAGAGTTGAGAATTGCGGTAAATAGTAAGCGATTAATATAGAGAGGCAGTAGAACAGAATAAAAGACGGCACCGTGATTTTTTTGTTATCCCCTTTAAAAAGCAGGGCGCTGATAAATGCCACGGGAATAATCCATAATGCGCGTGCCAGTTTTAGTGTGGTCGCGGTTAACAATGCCTCATTCCCATAGGCCGAAGCAGCCCCGACCACCGAAGAGGTATCATGGATTGCTATCGCGCACCAAATCCCAAAGGCATGTTCGGTCATACTCAACAAATGACCAATAAAAGGGAATAAAAACAATGCCACTGAATTAAGAATAAAAATGGTCGCCAGTGCAATGGATGTTTGATCCTCGGTCGCATTGATTGCCGGCGCGACGGCAGCAATAGCACTGCCACCACAAATTGCCGTGCCGGAGGCAATTAAATGACCGGTTTTTGGATCGATTCCTAAGCGTCTGGTCAGCAGCCAGCCAAGTATTAAGGTACTAAACAGTGACACTATAACCAGACCCAATGCATCTTTGCTGACTGCAATGGCCTGATCTAAATTAATGCCAAATCCTAATCCTATGATCGAATAGGCTAATAGTTTTTTGGTTAATAAATTCAGATTTATCTGTTTGGGGACTAATCCAAGCATCGCCAGTGTAAAGCCAAGCAGTAATGCAATGGGGGAAGAAATGATCGGTGATAAGCACAATATTGCGACACTGATAAAAAGCAGATCATGTTTTTGCCATTTTTTTTTATTAAATAATTTGTTCATGTGCTCTCTTAATAGTAAAACGCAGTCCATTATAATTAAATTTTTGACTTGATCAAAATAGAACTATGTTTACAAAGGCTTAAGTTGTATTTAACTGTTTTGGGTATAAAGTAGCAGGAAAATTTTTGTAGATGCTATCTATCCCTTTAATTATGCGCAGGAAAACCCCATGAAAGCAAGGCATTGGCTGCAGTAACTAATTGTTCTGATTATAAAAAATAACCGGGAACTGGGTCGAACTGGCGCATTCGAACAGCCGTCAGGAATAACAGTATGTCATGCATGACAAGGTTAAAACGTGGTTTTACCTTCGACAAGTCGCTGTTTAACCTGCAAAAAAAAACAGTAAAGTAATGGATTTTCTGTGAGGCAATTAGCAAAGGTTTTTCAGCCCTGAAATTATTTAGTATCGGTTGATTGTTTAGGGGTTGATACCTGTGTATATTATCATTCTTGCCACCTATAATTGATTGGTCACAGAATGAACAATTTTTAATGTCTAAACAACATAAAAACGCAACCACCACGGAAGAGATGCGTACCTTTATATACGAATCTGATTTGCCTACGGCAAAATTATCCCGCCTGTTAAATATCTCTGAAGCCACTGTACGTAAATGGCGTAAACGCGAGAACAGTGCCGATCTTCCTCATACTCCCAAGCAATTAAATACCACCTTAAGCATTGCCGAGGAATATGTTGTTGTGCAACTGCGTACCCGTCTGCTGTTATCACTGGATCAGTTATTAGCAGTGTGCAAAGCGTTCATTAACCAAAATGTCTCGCGTGCGGGATTGCAGCGTTGTTTAAAACGCCATGGTGTGTCGCGTTTAGCAGATATGGACGGCAGCGAGCATGCTCAAAATGATTTGGTGCACGTGGTGGTCGATATTGAAGAAAATCAATCCAATCTGGTTTTTAGTTCGGAGATATCCCCGCAGGCAATGACCGATGTATTAAATCAACTGCGCCAAAAAGAGTTTGCTCTGGAGAACATAAACAGTCCGTTAACCGAGCATGCACTTAATGCAAAATCAACCTATATAAACTGTTTGGATGTGGTTCAGGTGAATGTTACCACCTTGCCGGAATTTGCCAATCAAACTGAAAATTATCGTCTTTTGGTGGCCAATGATCCCAACAGCAGTTGGTTATATGTTGATCTTTACAGCGACCAGGAAATAAACGCGGCCAGAAGATATATGAAATACGTGTTAAGCAAAGGCCCCTTTAATATCCGCCGTGTGCTGGCGGCCAATTACACTGAATTTTTAAGTCATTTTCGTTTATTAGATGATCAAGCAAAGAAATAAACCGGGCTGTTTTAAGGTCTAGTACAGCAAATATTAACGGATAATGGCAATAAGTATTAAGTCGTTTTCATCAATTTAGTTGGGCAAACGTCTAACAACGACTAACGCAACAGGTTTCTAACCGGAGTAATAAAATGTCTACAGAGCAAAACCCGCACAATCATGATACGGCAGAAGATAAGCAGTTAAGTTCACGTCTGCAGGAATGTCCGATTGCGATTGTTGGTATGGCTTCCGTTTTTGCCGAAAGTAAAAATCTTGCCCAATTTTGGGATAACATTGTTGAGTCAGTGAACGGTATTAAGGATATACCGGAAGATCGTTGGGCGATTGATGATTATTACTCTGCCGATAAAAAAGCTGCGGATAAAACCTACTGTAAACGCGGTGGTTTTTTACCTGAAGTTGATTTTGATCCGATGGAATTTGGCTTGCCGCCCAATATATTAGAACTGACCGATATTACTCAGTTGATGGCTTTAGTGGTTGCGCGTGACGTATTGGCCGATGCCGGGATCGCCGATGAAAACAGTTATGACCGTGATAAAATTGGTATTACCTTAGGCGTGGGCGGCGGCCAGAAACAGATTTCGCCATTAATATCCCGCCTGCAGGGGCCGGTGCTTGAGAAGGTATTAAAAGCCTCGGGAGTGGGGCAAGCCGATTGTAATATGATCATCGAAAAATTTAAAAAAGCCTATATTCCCTGGGAGGAGAATTCATTCCCGGGGATGCTCGGTAATGTGATTGCCGGACGTATCGCCAACCGTTTCGATTTCGGCGGGACTAACTGCGTGGTTGATGCAGCCTGCGCCGGTTCTTTAGCGGCAATTAAAATGGCCGTTTCAGACCTGCTTGAGTATCGCTCGGAGATGATGATTTCCGGCGGCGTTTGTTGTGACAATTCTCCCTTTATGTATATGTCCTTCTCAAAAACCCCCGCTTTTACCGATGGCGACAGAATCCGTCCCTTTGACGATCAGTCCAACGGTATGATGATCGGCGAGGGTGTGGGCATGATTGCTCTGAAACGTTTAGCCGATGCCGAGCGTGACGGTGACAAAATCTATTCTGTTATTAAAGGCATCGGCAGTTCGTCCGACGGTCGTTATAAATCCATTTATGCACCGAGTCCTGCCGGACAGGTAAAAGCGCTCAAACGTGCTTATGCCGATGCCGGTTTTGATCCGCTAACCTGCGGTTTGATTGAAGCCCATGGTACCGGTACAAAGGCGGGAGACGCCGCCGAGTTTGCGGGTTTAAACGCCCTGTTCAGTGAAAACAACAAACAAAAACAACATATCGCCCTGGGGTCGGTTAAATCACAAATTGGCCATACCAAAGCCGCGGCCGGTACCGCGGGCATCATCAAAGCGTCTTTAGCGCTTTACCATAAAGTACTTCCTGCCACGATTAATGTCGAACAGCCCAATAAAAACCTGGATATTGACAATAGTCCTTTGTATATCAACAGTGAAACCCGTCCCTGGATGCCGCGTGCCGATGCGATTAAGCGCCGTGCCGGGATCAGCTCATTTGGTTTTGGCGGCACTAATTTCCACATCGTTTTAGAAGAATACCAAAGCAAGCAAACTGGACAGTACCGTTTAAATGAAGTGCCGCAAAGCATTGTTATCAGCGCTCAGGATAAAGCGGCTTTGCAGCAATCTTTAACAAGCTGGATAACGAAACTTTCGGTGAAAGCAGATTCACAAGCTTATGCCTTTAACGCTTTAGTCGTTGAAAACCCCTTAGCAACGCCTGACCAGAAGCTCGTACGTTGTGGTTTTGTGGCTGAAAATGCGCAGCAAGCCGCAATATTGATTGAACAGATACTAAAACAATTGTCCTTGGATGACGCGCCTGCCTGGTCGAAAGCGACGGGTATTTATTACCGTGAAAGCGGGCTGGAGACACAGGGTAAAGTGGTTGCACTATTCTCGGGGCAAGGTTCTCAGTACGTTAATATGGGACGTGACTTAGCCTGCAACTTCCCTTCAATGTTAGAAACAAATGCAGCGATGGACACCGAGTTCAGCGCTAACGGTCTGCGGCAGTTATCAGCGGTGACTTATCCTATTCCGGTGTTTAGTGATGAAAAACGCCAGGCACAGGAACAAAATTTACGCTTAACCCAATACGCACAACCTGCGATTGGTGCTTTTAGCGCGGGATTATATAAAACCTTCCAGCAGGCGGGCTTTAAAGCTGATTTCACGGCAGGACACAGTTTTGGTGAATTAACCGCTTTATGGGCGGCCGGAGTATTATCCGAACAGGATTACATGTTACTGGCGCGCAGCCGGGGGCAGGCAATGGCCGCGCCCGAAGATGCTGACTTTGATGCCGGTACTTTTGATTCTGGCACTATGGTAGCCGTGGTCGGCGACCCGGCGCAGGTCGCATTGGATATTGAATCTATTGACGGTGTTTCCATTGCTAATTATAACGCCAATAACCAGGTGGTTATTGCGGGATCAACCAGTCAGGCAGGTATTGCCTTTGAGCTGCTTAAAGAAAAAGACTACAAAGTGATACAACTGCCTGTTTCTGCGGCTTTTCATACGGAATTAGTCGAACACGCGCAAAAACCTTTTGCGGATGTGATCGACAGTGTGGAATTTAAATCACCCTCTATTCCGGTTTTTTCAAACGGCAGTGCACAAGCCCATTCAACCGAAGCTGACCTTATAAAAAACAGTCTGAAAAAACATATTTTAGAAGCGGTTCATTTTAACCGTGAGATTGATAATTTGTACGCCGCTGGCGGGCGTATCTTTATTGAGTTTGGCCCTAAAAACGTATTAACCCGTTTAGTGGATAATATCCTGCAGGATAAATCCGATGTGACCACTATTGCGGTCAATGCTAATCCTAAAAAATCAGCCGATTTACAGCTGCGTTTAGCCGCCGTTGAAATGGCCGTATTAGGCGTGCAGTTGAATGATATTGACCCCTATAACGCCTTACAACGCGCGACAATCCCGGCCAAGAAATCACCGCTGGCAATGAAATTGACCGGTGCGGCGTATGTCAGTGAAAAAACCAAAAAAGCCTTTAGCGATGCGCTCAATGACGGACAAACAATCACCACTCAAGAGGTTCTGACAATTGATAAAGAGCTGCCTGTTGTAAAAGAGGTGATCGTTGAGAAAGAGGTAATAGTTGAGAAAATTGTCTACCTTAACGCCGACGGGTCGCCCTTTGACAATCTCACCGCGGTGAATACACAACCGGGCAATAATGCGGCATTAGTAGCGTCTATTGAGCAAAGTGTTAATCAGGTTGTACAGCAGCAGGCACAGCTCTTAAGTGTCCATGAAGAGTATATGCAGGGACCCAAAGAGTACGCAAAAACATTCCAGGCAGTATTAGCATCTCATGCAGGGGCGACTGAACTGCCTGAAAGTTTGGATAAAACATTGTCCATGTATCATGACTTCCAGTCTGAAACATTACGCGTGCACGAAGCCTATTTAAATAATCAAACCGAGAATATGCAGCAGATGCTGACGGCTATGCCAACTGCTGATTCTGTTGCTGTTGATAGCACCGCGACAGTGAAAGCTGCGCCATCTGCCCCCATTCAACAGACTCAAGATAAAACCCAAGTTTCGCCTGCATCTGCTCCTGCAACACCGATTCCTATGGCTGTTGAGCAAACCGCCGCCATTGATTTAAATAAAATCCAAAATGTGATGCTTGATGTAGTCGCCGATAAAACCGGTTATCCCGTGGAAATGCTCGAACTGGGCATGGACATGGAAGCGGATTTAGGCATAGATTCGATTAAACGGGTGGAAATTCTCGGTGCGGTGCAGGATGAAATAAACGACCTGCCGGAACTAAATCCGGAAGCGCTAGCAGAGCTGCGCACTTTGGGTGAAATAGTCACTTATATGCAGGCACAGGCGCCATCTCAAATGACACCACTTGAAAAGGATGTTGATAGTAATGTAGATAATGGTGTTGAGAGTAATGTTGTGCCTATTGTTTCTGAGATTGATCTATCTGCAATCCAGACCGTGATGCTTGATGTGGTCGCCGATAAAACCGGTTATCCCGTTGAAATGCTCGAATTGGGCATGGACATGGAAGCGGATCTAGGCATCGATTCTATTAAACGGGTGGAAATTCTCGGTGCGGTGCAGGATGAAATCAGCGACCTGCCGGAATTAAATCCGCAAGCGCTGGCCGAGCTGCGCACTTTAGGTGAAATTGTTACCTATATGCAGGCACAGGCGCCTGTTATACCAACCGAGAGCAATGTTGTGCCTATCGTGGCCGAGATTGATTTATCTGCAATCCAGACCGTGATGCTTGACGTGGTCGCCGATAAAACCGGTTATCCCGTGGAAATGCTCGAACTGGGCATGGACATGGAAGCGGATCTAGGCATAGATTCAATTAAACGGGTGGAAATTCTCGGTGCGGTGCAGGATGAAATCACCAACCTGCCGGAATTAAATCCGGAAGCTTTAGCCGAGCTGCGCACTTTGGGTGAAATAGTCACTTATATGCAGGCACAAGCACCATCTGCAATTACGCCAATTGATAATGTTGTGCCTATCGTGGCTGAGATTGATTTATCTGCAATCCAAACCGTGATGCTTGACGTGGTCGCCGATAAAACCGGTTACCCCGTTGAAATGCTGGAACTGGGAATGGACATGGAAGCGGATTTAGGCATAGATTCAATTAAACGGGTGGAGATTCTAGGTGCGGTGCAGGATGAAATAAACGACCTGCCGGAACTTAATCCGGAAGCGCTGGCCGAGCTGCGCACTTTGGGTGAAATAGTCACCTATATGCAGGAACAGGCACCATCTCAAATGACAGCACTTGAGAATGATGTTGAAAGTAATGTTGATAGTAATGTCGATAATAGTGTCGAGAGTAATGTTGTGCCTATTGTGGCCGAGATTGATTTATCTGCAATTCAGACTGTCATGCTTGACGTGGTCGCCGATAAAACCGGTTATCCCGTGGAAATGCTCGAACTGGGCATGGACATGGAAGCGGATCTAGGCATAGATTCAATTAAACGGGTGGAAATTCTCGGTGCGGTGCAGGATGAGATCGAAAATCTTCCTGAATTAAATCCGGAAGCGCTGGCCGAGCTGCGCACTTTGGGTGAAATAGTCACCTATATGCTGGCACAGGCACCATCTACCGTTACGCCAATCGAAAATAATGTTGTGGATATCGTTCCTGTGCCTGCCGATGTCACGCGGATCGAAACGGTCATGCTTGCTGCTGTGGCAGATAAAACCGGTTATCCCGTGGAGATGCTGGAACTGGGCATGGACATGGAAGCGGATTTAGGCATAGATTCAATTAAACGGGTAGAGATTTTAGGCGCGGTGCAGGATGAAATCGACAATCTGCCGGATTTAAATCCCGAGGCCTTAGCTGAGCTACGCACTTTGGGCAACATTGTTGACTATATGACAGATCTTGCCGGATCGAGCCAGGCTTCAGATGTCTCGGCTCTTAAGCCTGCAACGGTTGAGGCCGAGCCCGTTGATTGTGTTGATTCAGCTGATTTAGTTGATTTAGCTGATTCAGTTGAACTGGAGGCAAGTTTTGAACCCGCGCCAAGCGCAACCGTGGTCATCAAGCACCTTAATGCCGTTGAAACAATCGACAGTAATATCAATGGTGAAAATATTTTATTAGTGGATGACGGTCAAGGTTGTGCTCTCCACCTCGCTGATAAATTAACCCGTTTGGGCTGGTCAGTCACAGTTATCAAACCAAGCTGGGTAATATTCAATAGCGATAAAACATTTTCGGAAGAGGTTAATGTTTTTGCATTAAATACGCTTGATGAGCAGGAGCTCAGCACTATATTAGGGACCCAAGCTGTTTGGACAGCGGTACTTTATCTGCATCCGGTCTTGGCCATAGCGGGGATTGAATATCCGCAGGCAAGCAAACAGGGTCTTATGTTAGCGTTTTTATTAGCCAAACTCTCTGGTTTGTCAACCCCCCACAACAGTAATGAAACCCGATCATCATTTATAATATTAACCCGTCAGGGTGGGGCTTTTGGCGTTGATCATAACGAACTTGATTCGGATCTTGTGCAGACCGGGCTGGCGGGTTTAGTTAAAACCCTCTCCCATGAATGGCCCGAAGTCCTTTGTCGAGCCGTTGATCTGGCGAGTCAATATTCAGCGGATAAAGTGGCTAATATTATTGTTGATCAATTAAATGATAAAAATATGAAACCTGTCGAAGTGGGTTTTAACCATAACGGCCGTTTAACGCTGGTGGCTGAAAAAACTAACAGTTACGCACTACCAGCCGCTAACAGTATTGATGAAGATTCGGTGTTTTTGGTCAGTGGCGGCGCTAAAGGGGTGACCGCGCATTGTGTTATTCGTTTGGCAAAACAGTATAAATCTAAGTTTATTCTTCTGGGACGTTCGAATTATCAAGCGCTTGAGCCAAACTGGGCAACGGCTATTGATGGTCAAGCTGAACTTAAAAAAGCCGCTATGCAGGCATTGCTGGCAAAGAGTGAAAAACCTACTCCCACCTCTATTTCAGCAATGGTATCTTCGGTACTTTCGAATCGTGAAATCAAACAAACCTTGGCGGCAATAGATGATGCCGGTGCTATTGGCGAATATATTAGTGTGGATGTGACCGATTCGGCTGCTGTGCTGGATGCGCTGACACCTATTACGGATCTCTGGGGAGAGGTCAGCGGCATTATTCACGGCGCCGGAGTATTGGCCGATAAACTTATCGAGCACAAAACAGTCGCAGAATTTGAGGCGGTTTACAGCACTAAAATAGAAGGGTTGTTATCTCTGTTAGCCTGCTGTCAGCAGGACAAACTTAAGCATCTTGTGCTGTTCTCATCGGCGGCCGGTTTTTACGGCAACCCCGGACAGTCAGATTATGCTATCGCCAATGATATTTTAAACAAAACGGCTTATCGTTTTAAAGCTCTGCACCCATCAGCTCAGGTACTGAGTTTTAACTGGGGACCCTGGGACGGTGGCATGGTGACGCCTGAACTTAAACGCATGTTTAATGATCGTGGTGTTTATATTATTCCTCTGGCGGCAGGTGCTGAGTTGTTACTCAATGAACTGGCTGCCGATACTAACCGTTGTCCGCAAATTTTAGTGGGCAACGATATGGGCGGTCAATCACTCGAGGAACAATCACCTGAGAAACAAGCGCTAGCAGAAATAAGAGAAATAAAGCCACTCGTTAGGCGTTTATCAAAAACCTTTTTAGTCACTGATAATCCTTTTTTAGCGGATCATAAGATAGGTAAAAATCAGGTACTACCGACCGTCTGTGCGCTTGCCTGGATGGTGGAAGCCGTAACAGCTAGCTATCCGGATTTTGTGTATTTGGGGCTGGAAAATTATCAGCTCTTCAAAGGCATCGTTTTTGATGGTAAAGAGGCAAGCGATTATATAATCGAGCTCATTCCTGTGGAAGAAACGCCGAACACTGTCGCCGTTAAGGTTAAAATATCCAGTGCAGGTGTTAATGACAGTCAGATTTATCATTATGGCGCCACTTTATTATTATCCAAAGAACATCAAGCTGCGCCACTTTATGATACTGAACTTCCCGCTTTAGTGCTGGGTAAACAGCTCAATGCCGCTGCACTTTATAAGGACGGTACGCTGTTTCACGGCAGTACTATGCAGGGAGTGCAATCGCTGCTGCAATGCGATGCTCAGGGTTTACTGTTAAGCTGTCTGATCCCTCGATCAGTAAAAGCCAAGCAGGGTGAATTTGATCTGCAGGTCACCAACATTTTCGCCAATGATTTAGTCTATCAGGCGTTATTAATTTGGGCGCGTAAGGAGCTGGGTTTGGCCAGTTTACCCGGCAGCACATTATCCTGGACGGTCTATGGTGAAGTGAAGGCCGATCAAGCTTTTTATCTCAAGCTGTCGGTTACTCAGCAGCTGGGAAATAAAGTGGTTGCCGATATTCTTCTGATTGACAAAAACAAACAGATTTTGGCGGAAGTATCAGGCGCTGAAGTTACCTGCAGCGAAAGTTTAAATAATTTATTTCAGAGACAACTGTAATAAATGCCGATGGTTATTAACAGTAAAACTGCAGGCCTAAATAGCAAGCTTGCGGTGATCGGAATCGATGCGCAGTTTGCAGGCCTGGATAATATCGATTATGTCGAGTCGGCTTTGTATAAAGGTGAGTTGCACAAAGGTGATTTGCATCGCATTGATGGTAAGCCCGTTAATCCGCTGTTTGCTGATTATTCAAGTCTGTGTGCAGCTTCAGCCGCACGTGTTGTCGCCGCTAATAACCTCTGTTTAAAAGAGGTGGCGGTTATTAATCTTGACGATACTGATAAAAGCTTTTCAGACGGCGAGTACTTCAGCGTCGTTAAGGCTGATAATTTGGGCGCGGCGCTGATCCAAAGTGAAAAGCTGATTGCAGAGTTTAACGTTGCGGTGTTAATTATTGCCGCCAACGTTGCGGCGGATTCAAGCCGGCAACAGCATAAAGCCAGCATCAGTTTTGACAATGATTTTAGCGGGTACGCGCAGCACAACGGCGTGGTCTGTTTATTATTATCCAGCGTTGATTTTGCGCTGACTCACGGCTGTCACCGTTATGCAACGCTGCACAGCGCAGCTTTTAGCGCCGATAATAAAGAGCCGATGGTTGCCAGTCAGTTAAGTGAAACGGTTGAGGACTCGCTGCGCGCCGCAAAGTTAAGCGCCAGAATGATCGATAGTCTGGAAGTTTCAGCGCTTTGTGATCCTAAGCTTTGCGACCTAGAGACCGATGCACTATTGAGCGCCTATCGACATGAAGAAAAATTAAGCACCGCAATCAGCTGTAGCAAAAGTGTTCTCGGCGAAAACGGCTGTTTGTCGCAGCTGCTGGGTTTATTAAACAGCGTTTTTACGCTGCAGCAGCGTTATCGTGCGGCCATTAAAGAGTGGAGCGATCCCTCTTTTGATAAATTTGAAGCCTGGTGTGAATCGCCTTTTTATGTTTTTAATCAGGCGGCTCCGGCATTTCCTGATGCCGATGGCACTCCCCGCTACGTGGCTTACAGTTGCCTGTCGGAAAATCATTACGCGCATATTATCCTGCAAGGTAATGATGAGCAATTAGTTCACAGCAACGGTTTTAATGCCTGTGCAGCTTTGACCTTATTTATCCTGACGGATAACAATCAGGCAGGACTGATCACCAAGTTGCAGAACTTATCTGAACAGTTGCTGCGCAGTGATTTTAAAACCTTAGCCAAACAATACTTTAATAAATTTACGGAGTACCCGAATAATACTTTTAAAATGGTGCTGTTAGCCGAGTCGCCCGAGTTGTTACAAAAAGAGATAAAGCTGGCGCTGATTGGTATTGATAAGGCCTTTGCCAACAATAGCCATTGGCAAACGCCCAAAGGCAGCTATTTTAGTGCAGTTCCGCTTGCTACCAAAAACAATATCGCCTTTTTATACCCCGGAATAGGGGCAACCTATGTCGGCTTGGGGCGGGATTTGTTTCATCTTTTTCCGGAAATTTATCCGAGTCTGCTGACCCTTGCTGAGGATATCGGCGCTTCCTTAAAAGAGCGCTTAATCTATCCACGCTCTCTAAGCGCTTTGGATTTTAAAAAGCTGCAACGGTTAGATTTTAACCTGCGTCAAAGTCTGCCCGATATCGCCGAATGCGGGGTTGGTTTTGCCTGCGTTTTCAGTAAAATATTTGATCAGGTTTTTAATATTAAAGCGGACTTTGCTGCGGGTTACAGCATGGGAGAAATCAGTATGTTTGCCGGACTGGGATGCTGGCAGCAACCCGGTTTAATGAGCGCACGTCTGGCGGCTTCCGATACCTTTAATCACCGCCTGTCGGGTGAATTACGCGCCGCCCGCGAAATGTGGGATCTGCCCGATGTGACTGACGGCACTTTTGGGCCGATCTGGGAAACCTACAGCATCAAAGCGAGTTTTGAGCAGGTGACTAAGGTCATTGAAAAGGGCGAACGTGTTTATATTACCCTGATCAATACAGAGGACAGTTTAACCATAGGCGGTTATCCGCAGGATTGTTTACGGGTGATTAAGCGCTTAGGGCTGCGTGCTGTGGCGCTTAATATGAGCAATGCGATTCACAGCGAACCGGCCCGTGGAGAATATCAAGCGATGCAGGACCTTTACAGCATGGAGGTCAGCGCGCGAATTAATACCAAAATGTATTCCAGTTCCTGTTACCTGCCCGTTCCGCAGCACCCGAAAGCGATTGCCGTGAGCATCGCCAAGTGTCTCTGCGAACCGGTGGATTTTCCGCGTCTGATTAATACCCTGCATGATAAGGGAGCCAGCGTATTTATTGAAATGGGCGCCGGTTCATCCTTATCCAGCTGGACTAATAAAATTTTAACAACGGCTGACAATCATATCAGCGTGCCAATCAATGCCAAGGGCCGCGATGATCAACTCAGTTATGCACGTTTAGCGGCAAAGCTTGTCAGTGTCGGGGCCGATATTAATTTAAGCAGCTTTTTCTACGGTTCAATTATCCAACCCGTGTTGGCAGTTAAATAAAGAGATAATTTATGGAAGACATAGCAGTAGTTGGAATAGCAAATCTATTTCCCGGTTCCGATACACCACAAACGTTCTGGGAGCAGTTATTACAAAAACAGGATAACCGCAGCCCGATAACCGCGCTGGAGCTGGGCGTTGAGCCGCAAAAATATTTCGGCAAAAAAGGCGATGCCGATAAATTTTACTGTATGTACGGCGGTTATATTCGCGATTTTGAATTTGATCCGGCTTCGTTTGTCTGCGAAGGGTTGAATAAAACCTACCTTGAACAGTTAGACGACCTGCATAAGTGGGGTTTATACGTAACCGAGCAGGCGTTAAGCGATGCGGGTTATTGGGGCAGTGACAAATTACAGAATTGTGGTTTGATTTTAGGCAATTTGTCTTTTCCGAGCAAAACCTCCAACCATCTATTTTTACCGCTCTATGCGCATGTGGTCGAAAGCGCTTTAAAGCAGTTGATCAGCGGCGATTTTCAGTTAAGCAGTTTCAGCGCAACGCAATCCGTTAATCCGGACAATGCACTGATCGCCGGTTTCCCTTCTGCATTATTGTCTAAAGCAGCCGGACTTGGCGGCAGCGTATTTTCGCTGGATGCCGCCTGCGCATCATCCTGTTACAGTGTTAAATTAGCCTGCGATTATCTGCACACGGGCAAAGCCGATATGATGCTCGCAGGTGCAGTATCAGGCGCGGATCCGCTATTTGTTAATATGGGATTTTCGATTTTTCAGGCCTTTCCCGCCGACAACAAACACGCGCCTCTGGATAAAAACTCTCAGGGTTTGTTCGCCGCTGAAGGTGCCGGGATGATGGTCTTAAAACGCCACGCGGATGCCCTGCGTGATGGGGATAAAATTCACGCGATCATTAAGGGCGGCGCACTGTCCAATGACGGTAAAGGTGAGTTTGTATTAAGCCCGAACAGCAAAGGACAGGTGCTTGCCTATCAGCGTGCTTATCAGGATGCCGAGGTTAACCCTGCCGACGTGGATTACATCGAATGCCACGCGACGGGCACGCCAAAGGGGGACAAGGTGGAATTAAGCTCCATGGAAAGCTTCTTCAGCCAATACCATCATAAACCCTTATTGGGCTCGGCTAAATCCAACCTTGGTCACCTGTTAACCGCGGCGGGTATGCCGGGAATGACCAAAGCTATCTGGGCCTTAAATGAAGGGAAAATCCCAGCAACCATCAGTTTAAAAGATCCAATGAGTTCTAAAAATGGTTACTTTGGCGCGGCGCAGATGCCCACCGAAACCGTTGACTGGCCTTCAAAGGATAAAATCCGCAGCGCAGGTGTCAGCGTATTTGGCTTTGGCGGCAGTAATGCTCATTTAGTGCTGCAGCCGGGTAATACGGCATATGCGCCGAGCAGCTCGGTGGTTAAACCTCGCGAACCCTTAGCGATCGTCGGCATGGACTGTCACTTTGGCAGCGCCAGCTCTCTGGCCGAATTTGATACTCTATTAACAACCGCACAGACAACTTTTCGAGAACTGCCGCCCAAGCGCTGGAAAGGTATGGATCAGGATCCCGCGATTAAACAGACGCTATTATTGAATAAAGCCCCCAGGGGCGGATACATAGAAAACTTCGACATTGATTTTTTGCGTTTTAAAGTGCCACCCAACGAACAGGATTGCCTGATTCCGCAGCAGTTATTAATGATGAAAGTGGCCGATAATGCAGCAAAAGATGCGCAGTTAAGCGCGGGCAGCAACGTTGCGGTGTTGGTTGCCATGGGCATGGAATTAGACCTTCACCAGTATCGTGGCCGGGTCAATTTAAGCAGCCAAATTGAACAAAGCCTAAAAGAGCAGGGTATTCAATTGTCCAGCGAACAGCAGTTAACCCTCAACGGCATCGCCAAAGAGAGCATCGCCTCGGCGGCGCAGTTAAACCAGTATACAAGTTTCATCGGTAATATCATGGCATCGCGGATTGCGGCGTTATGGGATTTCTCCGGACCGGCCTTTACGGTGTCCAGCGAAGAAAACTCCGTTTACCGCTGTCTGGAAATAGCGGAAAACCTCTTTCAAACCTCCGACGTTGAAGCGGTGTTGATTGCCAGCGTAGATTTAGCGGGCTCGCTGGAAAATATCAGTTTACGGCAGCGTTACGGTGCGGTTTCTGAAAACGCCACAAACAAACCCAACCTTCTAGATTCACAACAGTGGTTAGTCGGCGAGGGAGCGGGTGCATTTGTAGTTAAACCAGAATCAAAAACCGATGCAAATACGGTTTATGCCACGGTTGATGGATTAATTTTTGTACCGGGCAGTGATGCGTTGGCTATTGAACAAGCCGCACAAAAAGCCTGCCAAATAGCTAATTTGAGCTGCGCGCAGGTAAACCATGTGGAAGCTTTTGCCAGCGGTTTTAGATCTGACAATCAAGCCGAAAAAAGTGCCTTTAATAAGCTTTATCCTGATGCCAAAGTTGCTAGCGTTAAAGCTCAGGTAGGGCACTTGTTTAATGCATCCGGCATGGCAAGTATAATCAAAACGGCTTTACTGTTAGATAAACAGCAAGCGGGCGAACACCGCGCGATTAACGGTTTAGGCAAAGATTTCTGCTGTGCGCATCTGATTTTATCCGCCAGCAATACCGTACGTCAGGCAGCTCTTAAAGCAGATACCAATGACAATACCAAAAACAATACCAAAGCTGCGCCAAAAAAGAGCTTATCATTAGTTAAAACTATTACGCTGGGCGGCGCTGATATTAAGCAGGCTATTCTCAAACAGAGTGATAATCCGGTCTTTTCAGTCATCAAACAGCAGATAGCGGGTAAAGTTTTAACGCCTGTTATTGATCCCGTCAGACTTGATTCTTTACAGATAAAACGTACCGATGTTGCTTCAAGCCCTGCGCTTGACTCTTCTTTTGAAAATGAGAGTGAAACAGTGACGGTTCGAGCAGAAACTATTCAAGCAGCAACCATTCAAACAGCGACGTTAACAGGTCGCGCCGGGGTAAACGTGTCCAGTAAAACCAGTAAAGATATTTTTCAGCAGACAAAAACGCATTTGGCGTTTATCCGTTCACGTCACGCCGCAGAGCAGCAGATAGCTCAATTAATCAAAGTGCAGCTGCAGTTAACCTTATCCAATTGTGGTTCTGTTGAAATTGATGCTGCGCCAGTAAAAACACCATCAGCAGCACCGTTAAGCTTTGCGGCTAAAGCGCAAAGCAAAGTCGCTAGACCGCAAAGCAGTGCGTCTGCCAGTCTGCCAATCAAGGGTGGTTCGGCTTATGCCTATCCGCCTTTGCAGTTGATCGAGCGTTATAACCAGCCGCAAAATATTATTTATGATAATGCTGCGCTGGTGGAATTTGCCGAAGGTAATATAGCCAACGTCTTCGGCAGTGAATATGCCGTTATCGACAGCTATTCACGCCGTGTGCGCCTGCCCACCACGGATTACCTGCTGGTGACGCGGGTCACTGATTTGCAGGCCACCGTCAATGAATACCAAAAATCCTACATGGCCACGGAATACGATATTCCCACGGATGCGCCGTTTTTAATAGACGGCCAAATTCCTTGGTCGGTGTCCGTTGAATCGGGTCAGTGTGATTTGATGCTGATTTCCTATATCGGCATAGATTTTCAAAACAAAGGTGAGCGTGTTTACCGTCTGCTTGACTGTGAATTAACCTTTTTAGAGGAGATGGCCTTTGGCGGTGAAACCCTGCGTTATGAAATTTATATCGACTCCTACGCTAAAAACGGTGAGCAGTTACTGTTTTTCTTCCACTACGACTGTTTTGTCGGGGATAAAAAAGTATTAATCATGCGCAACGGTTGTGCCGGTTTTTTCTCCGATGCAGAGTTAGCTGACGGTAAAGGTGTGCTGCACAACGATCAGGACAAAGCGCAGTTTGCACAGGCTAAAAAATCTTCTTTCCAGCCGTTAATCGCTAATCAGCGCAGCCAATACGGTTATGAGGAGATGCTCAAACTGGTTGACGGTGATGTCAGCGGTTGTTTCGGCCCGGAATATGATCAGCAGGGGCGTAACCCGTCCTTGAAATTTTCATCAAAAAAATTCCTGATGATCGAAAGAATTACTAAAGTTGATCCGCAGGGCGGACATTGGGGTTTAGGATTATTAGAAGGGCAGAAAAAGCTCGATCCCGAGCATTGGTATTTCCCCTGTCATTTTAAAGATGACCAGGTGATGGCGGGATCTTTAATGTCTGAGGGTTGCGGGCAGATGGCGATGTTCTTTATGCTCTGGTTAGGCATGAACAATAAGGTCAATAATGCCCGTTTCCAACCCATGGCAGGTGAGGCGCAGACCGTGCGTTGTCGCGGACAGGTTTTGCCGCAGTCAAATACGCTGACTTACAGAATGGAAGTAACAGCAATTGGAATGCGGCCGCGTCCCTTTATCAAAGCCAATATAGATATTATTCTCGACGGCAAGGTGGTGGTTGATTTTAAAAACTTGTGCGTGGAAATGAAAGAGCAGGATGCTAACTCGCCTTATCCTGTGACTCTGCCGGAAAATGTTCGACAAACAACCGCTGCGCCTTTGATCCCCGCTACAATCAGGGCGATGACCCGCGACCCCGTGAGTATGTCGGTTGATTTAGCGCTGAGCCGTTTAGAAGAACATTTGGCGAAAACGGCTGCAGCAAGAGTCAAACCGCTCGGTGGTAATCTGCTTAAGGGTAATCTTGTTGCCAACGAGCCGGTTAAGCAAAGCGGCGCTGAACTTGGTTTTGGTCTTGGTCTTGGTATAGATGAGCGCGGCATTGACCCCTTTAAACATCCCGAGCGTCCCTTGATGCGTGTTGAATCAGACTTAAACGCACACCGCGAAAAAGGGGTGATACCGATTAAGCACTTTGCTGCGCCTATGGCCCAAGGACAAAATCGTGTGCCGGATCAAACTCCGTTCACACCCTGGCATCTGTTTGAATTTGCCACCGGAGACATAAGCAACTGTTTTGGTCCTGACTTTGATGTCTATCGAGGACGCATTCCGCCGCGCACCCCCTGCGGTGATTTGCAGGTTGTAACCCAAGTCACAGAGGTTAACGGAAAACGCCTGGATCTTAAAAATCCGGCCAACTGTACTGCACAATATTATGTGCCGGAAGATGCCTGGTATTTTACTAAAAACAGCCATTCAAACTGGATGCCCTATGCACTGCTGATGGAAATCGCCCTGCAGCCGAACGGTTTTCTTTCGGGGTACATGGGCACAACGCTTAAATATCCACAAAAAGAGCTCTTCTTCCGTAACCTTGACGGCAACGGCACACTGTTAAAGCAGATTGATTTGCGCGGTAAAACTATCGTCAATAAATCGGTTTTATTGAGCACCAGCACAGCCGGCGGTGCCATTATTCAAAGTTTCACATTCGATCTGCTGGTGGATGATCAGGTCTTTTATCGAGGTAACGCCGTATTTGGTTACTTCAGTGGCGAATCCTTGACCAACCAGTTGGGCATCGATAACGGCAAAATCACGCAAGCATGGTTTGTGGATCAAAAAACCGCGCCTGAGCGCATTGAACGTTTTGATTTGACCGATAAAAAATCGCCGTTATTTGAAGCACCGGCCGATAAACCCTATTACCGTCTGGCGGGCGGTCAGATGAACTTTGTGGACAGCGTATCGATTGTAGAAGGAGGCGGCAAAGCAGACTTAGCCTATATCTATGGCGAACGTACTATTGATGCAAGTGACTGGTTCTTCCGTTACCACTTTCATCAGGATCCTGTGATGCCCGGTTCATTGGGCGTCGAAGCTATTATCGAACTTTTACAAACCTATGCATTAAAAAATGATTTAGGAGCCGGGTTTAAAAATCCTCGTTTTATTACTCCGGAGACCGAGGTTATCTGGAAATACCGCGGACAAATTACGCCGCTTAATAAACAGATGAGTCTGGATGTGCATCTCACTAAGATTATTCGCAATCAGGATGAAGTGCGTTTAGTCGGGGATGCAAGTCTGTCCAAAGATGGTCTGCGTATCTATCAGGTGAAAGATATCGTCTTAAGCATTGTCGAAGCGTAAGCTTAATCTTAAAAAAAAATTCCGGCAGAGGTTTTGCCGGAATTTTAATAAGTTATGCATTCAAACTAATTTACAAGCACCAGCGCAGGTCAGTCCTGCTTCGTTTAAGGTACAAATATGTCAGCTTTAGCTTTTACTACAGACAATCCGATCAACTGGGCATGGAAGGTCAGTGCGGCCTCCATTAACAGTGATCCGCAGGCCATCAAAGATTGCTTAATGGATTTGCATAAACCCGTTTACCTTGCCCAACAGCCTGCGGGTTTAGGAGTGAGTCAGCAGATAGATGCCGATGGCAGTGAAGCAGTACTGGCCTTTGCTCAGGCGCTTAATCCGGAAGATCTCGGCGATTCGGCTTTTAAACAAAGCTATGGCGTAAAATATGCTTATCACGGCGGGGCGATGGCCAATGGTATTTCTTCCGTAGAATTGGTCACGGCCCTTGGGAAAGCGGGCTTTTTATGCTCTTTTGGTGCGGCGGGTTTAGTGCCCGAGGTGATTGAAAAAGCAATAACAGATATTCAAAAAGAATTACCAAACGGTCCCTTTGCGGTCAACCTGATTCATGCTCCCAGCGAAGAAGCCCTAGAGCGCGGCGCCGTTGAGAGTTTTCTAAAACTCGGCGTTAAAGTGGTCGAAGCATCGGCCTATTTAGCCTTAACCGAGCACATTGTTCACTATCGTTTAGCCGGTTTATCAGAAAATCCCGACGGCAGTGTCAATATCGGCAATAAAGTGATTGCCAAGGTATCACGCACTGAAGTCGGACGGCGTTTTATGGAGCCGGCGCCACAAAAGCTGATTGATAAGTTACTGGTGCAGGGCAAAATTACACATTTACAGGCAGCACTTGCTCAACGCGTTCCGATGGCTGACGATATCACCGCCGAAGCCGATTCCGGTGGTCACACGGATAATCGTCCGTTTTTAACCTTGTTACCCTCGATTATTGCCCTGCGCGATGAAATTCAAGAAAAATATAATTATGAACCTGCGCTGCGGGTTGGCGCGGGCGGCGGAATAGGAACGCCACAGGCAACCCTGGCCGCCTTTAATATGGGCGCGGCGTACATAGTTGTCGGTAGCGTCAATCAGGCCTGTATCGAAGCAGGAGCCTCGGAGCACACGCGTAAATTGCTAGCCGCTGTAGAGATGGCTGATGTGACCATGGCACCCGCCGCAGATATGTTTGAAATGGGGGTGAAATTGCAGGTGGTTAAACGCGGCTCAATGTTTGCCATGCGCGCCAATAAACTCTATGAGCTGTACATGGCTTATGATTCAATCGATGCGATTCCCGCTCTTGAGCGAGGGAAAATTGAAAAACAGATTTTCCGCAAAAACCTGGACACAGTGTGGACAGACACCATCAATTTTTTCCACGAGCGCGATCCCGACATGCTGGCGCGCGCGCAAACTAATCCTAAGCGTAAAATGGCACTGATATTCCGCTGGTATTTAGGACTTTCTTCGCGCTGGTCAAACGAGGGTGAAGCAGGGCGGGAAATGGATTATCAAATTTGGGCCGGCCCGAGTTTAGGCGCTTTTAACAGTTGGGTGAAGGGCAGTTATTTAGAGGATTACAAACAGCGTAAAGCGGTCGATGTGGCACTGCATCTGCTCAAAGGCGGTGCCTATTTACAGCGTATTAATCAGCTTAAACTGCAGGGCGTTAAGTTAGAACAAAGTTTATCGGGATATCACCTCAGCTAAAAACAGAGAAGCCGTGCTGACTTTTTAGCATCGGTAATCTAAAAAACACCCACAAACTTATTGTCAGCCTCAAGTTGTTTAACTGCTTGGGGTTTTTTATGAGGGTTAAATTAATCGGTTATATTGGTAAGCTTTGTAGCCTTTCCTTTATTAACCCACTATTTTCGCCAGTTATTAAGGCGGTTATATTTATCGAGGTAACTTTTATGATTTCGTGGCCATGCATGCTGAAATTAGCTGGAGATGATGAGCTTATTTATTTAGATTCTGAGTTAGATTTTATGTCTGAATGTCGAGAATTAATCCTTTGTGATGACGACCATGTTATAGACTCTGTTGGTGATAGTTATTTAATAGAAGAAATTTCAGGAAAACTGGCGTTAATCAAAACAGAACGGGTATTGACCGCGTACGCAGTGTCGAATTTAATACGCGCTCATGAGTTTAAAAAGGCCACACTTTGTCTCACTAAAATTCATTTTTTAACTGTATCGGACGCTATTAAATCGTTGTCTTATTGAAAATAAACTGCTCAACAGGACTAACGAAAGGCAGGGTATCTATTAAAAGAAGGTAAGATATCTATAAACTTTTCCACTTATTAACGCACCGGCTCGGACAGCACATATCTGTGCAGAGCCGAGCCTAACGAAATCAACAAGGGAAAGCAGAGCCCGCTCATAAGCCTGAACTGGCCTTCAATTCGCTTCATATTTTTGCATTTAAATACAAACTTATTGGCGGCAATAACGGTTAACCCTGCAGATGCAAAAAGGCTGCACCGCGCACACCCGATGAATCACCATATCGATTCTTAACAATTTTGGTGATTGTATTTTTTGTAAAGGTGTACTGATTTAATTTGGCATTGACCAGCGGGTAAATTTCATCAATGTTAGACATTCCGCCTCCTAATACGATCACCTCAGGATCTACAAAGTTGACGATATTTGCACAAACGCGTGCTAGTTGATCACAATACAAATCCAAATGTGCGACTGCCTGTGAATCTCCCTGCTTGTACTTAAGCATAATTTCTTTTGAATTTGCCTGCTCATATTTTGCAGAGAAAGTACGCGCAAATCCTGTTCCGGAAACGAAGGTTTCAGTACAGTTTTTAGATCCACAGTAACAAAGCACTTCCGGACCGTCTATTTCTGGCAAATAATTTGGCAGCGGGTTATGTCCTAATTCACCGCCCAGATGATTTAAGCCGGTAACCAGTTTATTGTGAACAATCAGACCTGAACCACATCCTGTACCAAGAATTATCGCAACGCAGGAGTTTTGTGCACCTTGCGCTGCTCCATCTTTAAATTCAGAAAGCGCCAAACAGTCCGCATCATTAGCGATTGCAACGGGGACGTTAATGTTCTTTTTAATGTCGCCAATGAAATCCTGACCGTTTAAAATGATCACGTTGGCTCCCTGCATCAGGCCGTTTTTATCTACCGAACCGCAACAACCGATACCGATAGATTCAATATTACCGTGCTTTGCCACTTCATTTATGACCGCTATTACCGACGACAAGAAACCTTCATAAGTCTCCGTATTCGTCACATTTCGGTGAGTGACCAATGTTTCATATGTCACTGAATCAAGGCCTATACCTTCGATTTTTGTACCACCAATATCTAGTCCTAGGATCATATTATCTACCTTAAATATTCAATTTATGAGGCTGTGAGTAATAGCTACTTACCAAACCATAATTAACTTTGTTGCATGCAAATGCAAATAATAATGTTATCAATAACGTAAAGCGGTTGATGTGGCAAAGCAAGACGGCACTTACCCCGTATTAATCAGCTTAGATTGAAGGAAGTTAAGTTCGCGCTAAGTTTGTCGGAGTATTACTCTAGCTAAAACACAGATAAAAAATAACCCCGTCATTCCCGAAGTCAGTTAATCGGGAATCTAGGTGGCAAAATACATTTAAATACCACTTCTGGTTATATTTTAGGGTAACAAAATTTAATTTATAAATTGATAGGTTAGGAACCATTTTGGAAATACGATAGGTATCACCTCAACACCTATCTGAAAGTGAAAATTTATTACATTGTTACTTATAATTTGAATTTAATGAGGTTGAGTAGATGTTAATGTGATCATTTGAAGTGAGATAGGCAATGACGGTTTTCGTGCATAGTAATGCCTATAAGTGTTAGGTTTTGTAAGGAGAATTTACCGTTAAACTTTTAATTAACTATAGGAAAACGGAATGATTAAAAAAATACTTTTTACATTATGCGCCATCTTCATCACTGGCTGTGATGGGAGTGGAAATGCAGCGGTAGATAAAATAATTACACCACCAGAACAGATCGTTGAGTTAGAAAAATCTGGATCCATTCCAAAGCTAGAGCGTGGTAATTCTATAGAAGCCATAGACTTGGATGCAAATGGTGTTCGTGATGATATAGAAGTGTTTATAGAAGCTAATTATACAGAAGCACCTCAACGCGCTGCAGTTATACAGTCAGCTAAAGCATTACAAGAAGCTCTTTTGGTAGATGTCACAGATATTATTGCAGTAAAGGAGGTTAATAATAGGATTTCGTTTTCAATTCATTGTATTTACAGTCAATTTGACGGTTCAAACAACTCTAAACAACCTGCACAAGTTTCCCTAGAAATTGAGTCATTGACGACAAACACAAAACAGAAATTACTCGCCTATCTTGAATTTAGTAAAGCATTGAATGGAACCTCCTGGTCAACGCCAGAAGAAGATACATGTGAATAAATTTATTAGTCATTTATCGATTAATTAACATGGCCACCCAAGATTGTTGACCAATATTTAACCACTGTTGTAGTCTTTAGTTATCTATATTTACTTGCAGGTAATGAATGATGGCCAGACCAAGACAAACGATAGTGAGCTTAGAAGACACGCCTTATTATCACTGCTGCTCACGTGTTGTACTTAAAGCATTCTTATGTGGTCTGTATTAGCATCGCAGGGAGTGGGTTGATTCTCGTATTATTGATCTTACGACCATCTTTGCGATTGGGTATCCACTTGATTGAAAATATTTGATGATAAGCTCATTGCAGGCTATGGAGGGAAGACTGGATAGCACTTTTCTAAGTAGATAGCCTTTTGGTATTACCACGTGATGTGACGTGATGAAGTGCACAGGAGAACCTCAAACGTAAAGGATGACTCATGGATACTCTTATTTTATTTTCGATAATACGAAAATTTACGTCTAAGTCATGAAATGATACTAAATAAAAGACCCGATCTTCATAACCCCACACCTTTAAAACGAAATAGTTAAATGTGCTTTGATTGTGCATCCTATTAAATTTTAATTAACAGTGGCATTAGTTATGTACTATTTCAATGCAATTATTTGTTTTTATGCACTAAGTTAATGCAAAAATCTTAGTTCAATAGTGTTATGTTTAAAGTCGAAAACGATCAGGCTGGTAGATTTCCTAGTTGCATTATTGAAAACCACTTCTTGGTCTGATTATTGCAGTTAAACTGCTAATTACTAATAGCTTGTTGTTTTCGAGATGATTGGTTTATAACTTTTAAAATCCGCTTGACTATTCATTAATTTCTTTTATTTATCAATAATATAATTAGGCTTTTTATGTCTACAAAATCAGCTCAACATACTTTGTTTGAAGATGCTCAAGGTATTCTTATCGGTACGCTACTGGCGGCACTTGGCATTACATTTTTTAAATCAACAGGGCTACTCATTGGTGGCACAGCGGGTTTAGCATTTCTAGGGCAATATGCGACAAAATTTTCATTTAGTGATGTGTTTTTTGTAATTAACCTGCCTTTTTATTATTTGTCATACCGACAACTTGGTTTAGCATCCACATTAAAAACGTTTATTTCTGTTTTTTTATTATCATTCTTTGTTGAATATGCGCCTGCTTTTATGCAATTCAAACAATTAGAACCGTTATATGCTGCACTTATAGGTGGGTTATTGGTTGGCTCTGGTTTACTTGGATTATTTAGACATCAAGCGAGCTTAGGTGGATTAAATATTCTTGCACAATATTTGGCTCAAAAATACGGTATCTCCATTGGTAAGTTTCAAATGGCGGTGGATTGCGTGGTACTCATTCTTGCCATTTTTATTGTTGATTGGAATGCGATTCTTTTATCTATTGTCGGGGCTATTTCCTATAATCTCATTCTTGTTATTAACCATAAACCAGGGCGTTATAGTGCAAGGTAATTAACTATTTTGCTTATCGCTGTTAGCTTTGTTTTGAAATTTACAATTGATAATAAATGAGTTGAAGGCTATGGGTGACCCTCATGACATAAGTGTTTAAGTGTGGCAAGCCTAATAAGCTGATCCACTCGACGTTTTGGTCTCTGCACTAATTTTAAAAAAACAATCAAAAACAGCGTCAATCCCAAACGCCAGTGAGCAGCGCGTTATCGATACAAAACCTAATCCGAAGTATTGATTGTCTTTAAAAGCTAATGTCTCGAATATGGTATTAGCGACGTTTTAGCTATATTGTTTATGCAATAGAAGTCTAAACCAAATTGCTACACATGTGCTACAAATCAAATCTAATCTAAAGAGGATAATATGTTTAATACAGTATTTGTTCCTGGTTACGGAAATTCAATAAATGGGCACTGGCAAGAAATATGGTACAAGGAATTCAAAGACAGTTATTGGGTTGAACAGAATGATTGGGAAAACCCACATTGTGCAGATTGGGTTGAAACTCTTAATTTACTTATTCAATCTCTTGAAGGTCCTACCTTATTAGTGACTCATAGCTTAGGCGGCAGTACAGTTATCGAATGGAGCAAGAAACACACTGCAAATATATTGGGTGTTTTCTTAGTTGCTGTCCCTGATGTACAAAGTATAAATTTTCCTGAGGCAATATCAGGGTATCAAACTCCACCTTTAGAAAAACTACCATTCCCAAGTATAGTATTAGCGAGCACGGATGATCCTTATTCTAAATTAGATAGAACAAAATACTTTGCGAAAGCTTGGGGGAGTGAGCTAATTAGCATGGGTGATTTAGGCCACGTTAATACCGACTCAAATCTTGGTAATTGGCCTGAAGGTAAAAACCTGCTAAACACATTTATCGGTACTTTAGATACATCGGGCTCTAACAAAGCATTGCAGAGGACAAACTGCTGAATGCTGCGTTAGCATTCATCCGTAATTTTGTAGCAGGCGATCAATGAGTAAAGTAGTGCCTGAAGTACTTAGTAAACATATTCTTCCGTTTAACTGGGATGTGAATAAACTTTGGCGGTTAGATTGCGGCTCAGTACTTGCAGATAGAAATAACTTTGATTATTTATTAAATTGCCGCTGTGGTCTTCTAAACCAAACATAGGGATGTTGTTTGATATTTCTCCAATGAAAGTCATCAAGAGCAAGTCAATCGCTCCACATCAATACGAGAGGGTCATAAATACAGATTAAATTTGCCTATCGATGTATCGGAGTATGACGGGAAAATTTGGGTGTTGGATGGCGTCCACCGGATTGCTAAAGCATATATAAATAATGTATTAACCATATCGGTAAGAATTCACAGTACAATGGTTATACCGCTCATAGAAACATATTAACAAGGTGACGTGGTCAACTAAATTCACTCACCCTAGTTAAGCTACTTTTTTCAAATACCCGTTCATCATTTCAAAAGTGTTTGGGCAACAATAACCCAGGTAAGAATGAAGCCTATTACCGTTGTACCACAT
>NZ_JBLIED010000002.1:0-344498 GCF_047632955.1 Psychromonas sp.
CCCGCCAAATCGCCCATACCGTCATGATTGGCATCCATAAAACTACGAGGGTAGATCTGATAAACGACGGCATCATGCCACCATTTTTTATCTGATCTCGCTACTGTGCCAGCCTCGCTCTTCTGCGCCTTCATTATCATTGCTATTGTCCTTGAAAATAACCCTGTCTATTGATCTTTAATAGGCACTATCATAAGCAGCATATGACATAGACTGAAATGCTATTTTATCGGTGTTTTCATAGAAAAAATGCATATCACTCGGGAAAAGCGTGATCTTTGGCAGAGTTTACCGCCCATCATTTGCCTCAAGCTTATTAAATAAATGTGATGTAAACGACAAAAAGTATCTTCATTGGACTGATAAACGTGACTCAAGCGCTAACTTATTCCAATGATCCGTTCTCAAAACAGACTTCCCGTCCCTATTGCTATCGGTGAAATCCATACTGAGCGCTGCAGAAGATCATTTCAGCACCACTAACACAGCGGTTTGATTCTTTGATTTAGTTAACAACTTAGCGCTGATGTAACAGAGGGGTCACTGTGGTTTTATGCTGCGGAGCAGTTACCGGTTCCAGGACACGACGCAACCGATTCCCTCTGGCAAGGGCTTTTAATCCGTTAATTTCAATGCGATAGGAAAGCCCTTAAATTAAACACTTAAGAGCTTTTTAAGGCTGCATTTTATTTTGTATTTATTTTTTCTAATGCATTAATAAAGACACTTTCGGGGTTTATTATTCCTAATGCTTTGGCTTCTTCTATTAAGCTTAATGCTTTACTAATATCATTGGCGTTTACGGCCTGTGTGATGGCATTTTGATAGAACTGTTGCGTTTCTGGTTGGGCTGATTTTATTGCGGGTTGGATTTGTTTTACTGCTGTTTTATAGGCCTGTAATGAAAGTGTTTTTACGGATAGACTTAATTTTCCAAAACGTTGATAGCTATAAGTTGGATCGGTCACCATTGGCATGGGTTCACCTAATTCTTCAGCTCTGATTCGAGCAGGATGTTTTACTTTTATCGATTGACCTAAATAAGCGTCAGAAGCATAAATGATGAAATAAGGTGTTTTAGAAGCATCAAGGTCAAAACTCAATTGAAATTGCGTTTGAGTGAATGCATCGGATGTTTTAATATCAAATTGATCGAAGCTTGCCGTACTGACAATATTAAATTTGTCATCAAGCGCAATCAATTTAGGTGCTACAACTGAATTATTGAGCATTAAACTGGCAAGGCGCAATTGTACTTTTTGTGAACGTTCAGATAATTTAAAAGCATTAAAGTAACTGTTACCATCGGAGAAACGGCCAATAGGTGAACTTGCATCTAATTGGAAATCGAGCTCTTCTGTCGTACCGAGTTGTATCCATGGAAATTGAGAAAAATCATCGCAGCAAACTTCAGATGACGCTAGGGGTTCTATTGGTTTTGTTATGCGGTTCGTTGAAGAACACGCAGTTAAAGAAAGGCTTACGAATAAGCCGATTAATAATTTTTTACTGTCCATAGTGATTCTCCGGTAGTAAATCAAGAAACGCAAAAAGGCAACCGCATTGGCTGCCTTTAACTTTAGTGAAATTAACAGCGTAATTAGAACCAGATTTCAGTGTGTACACCGACTATTGTTTCAGAGCTGCCATCATTAATGCCTAGTTGAGCAGCACTCGCGTCATCATCTGCAGTAATGTAGCTCACATAGGGTTTGATTTGCGGGCGACCAAAGTAGTCTGCATTCACCGTAAAGGCTGCCGCTATTTCAAGGTTAATAATGTCACTTTTTAGATCGTCACCTGAACGTCCCCAGTAACCGTCATCACCTTCCTCATGACCATAAGATGCTGTTCCTTCAAGACGCAGATTATCGTTTACTTTATATGACGGACGAACAGCGGCAAGGTAACGTTTTAGGCCTGGTGCTCCAAATAATTCGTCTAATGCAGCAAAGTAAGTTAATTCAGACCCCATCTGCCAGTTTTCAGAGATATTAAGTACACCGTAAGAAGTTAAGAAAATAGATTCTTCATTGTCACCACCCCCAGACCATGAGCCAAAGTTAACACCGCGGTTTTTAGCAATGCCCTGACCGTAGGCAATAGCGGTTTGAGTCCAACCATCTAAGCCGTAGTAGCTCGAATTTAGTGTTACTGCTGCACCAAATCCGGTGTCGTCATCAGTGTTAGCCTGACTCATATATTTGGCGTCAAAATCTAAACTGCCGATACCCGCGTCAACGCCGTAGTAGTATAAATCATAAGAAGTTAGTGTCTGACGACCATCGTAATCGTCTTCCGTATTTACATCAGGATCAGCTGTTACAATCGCAACTCCTGCTGTATGTCCGGCAATTTTAGATTGAATACCGGCACCTACACCTGATGATTGTTTCCAGAATTCACCGGAAAGAAGACCCGCCGCCCGGTTTAAATAGCGTTGACCAGCCCAAATTGAGGTATCTTTGCCTAAATAAGAAAGTCCCCCCATTTCAACATAGCCTTCTTTTACCTCAAACTGAGCTTTGCTATTATCTTTTTGGCTGCCGGAAGACGAGTAAGCAAAAGAGTTACCGTTACCATATTCACTTCTTACGACAAAATTTGACCACACACCATTCGCGTGTTCGGTGTGTTTTTTAATGACAAACTCAATCTGATTGGTACTTTGCCCGTGTGTCCCCGCCGTTTTGTAATCAGGCTTACCAAATTCAGTGTCGACGGATGCACCACCAACAGAGCGGAAGTTCATAGAGCCGTAACCATGTACTTCCCAACCATCTTTTAAGACATCAGTTCCTTTGACTTTTTCTACAGGTGCCGCTTCATCACCGGAAAGCGTATCTGTTTCTGCAAGTGCACCGCCAGAAAATAGAGCAGTAGAAACAGCAACAGCAAGTAAATTATATTTATTCATTTTCATATTAAATCCCTTTTAAAACGTTATTTTTATTTTAAATACTGACCTAACTAAGACTGCGAAGTAAGCATTTGTTGATATGCAGGTTCTTAAGCCCAATAACCAGTAATGCAAGTCTTACTCATGGGCTTCGCTCCAAATTGATACAAACCATCTTTAATATCTCTTTCGAATGAAGTGTTATAAAACGGTAAAATTACGCTGCTAGAAACCAGCCATAACAACCTTTGTATTAAGCTTATCGAGAGTATTTTCCAAATGACTGCGCTTGAAAATAATCTCACTGGACTTAATTCACGACTATCATAGGCCGCACGAGACATGGGCTGAAATGCAATTGATCAGCAATATCCATAGAAAAAATGCATTTCACATAGGTAAAGTGTGATCTGCAATAGCGATTTTTACAGATTCCCCGTATTGAGCAGGCCAATCGAATTAAAAATATCGTGATGCAGATCTCTTGAGTTTCCCTCTGACTAAATTTCAAGCAATCTAAAACGATAAAAAAGAAACCAACTCTTCTCTGATTTTTTAAAAAAAGTTCAAAATCTGCGTATAAAAAAATGGGGGAGATGGGTCATAGGATTTTTTTAGACGCAAAGTAAATGCATAAAAGTAATACATCAATGACAGTAACTATTTGTTATAATTACATAAAACACTAGAACTATGTTGAACAACGTTAGCTAGCCAGGAAGTGGTGAATAACAAAATATTTTGGTTCAGATTAATAACAAAGGCGGCCTCTGTTTAAACCAGTAGAAAATTAATAGATTTAGTAAGCAGGTGACAGGTTATGGTGTTGCCATTGACAACAAATACCGCAAACGTTCTCAGGTTAAATCTAAGTTTCTACAAGCGGTGTTTTTTATTTTATGAAATTTAGCCGTTTTACCCTGAACATTCTGGGTGTAAGCTTGCAATCCTCCTCTTAAATGGCAGAAATTATCGTATCTAATCAGGTTTCAAATGGCCAAAATACTCAATAGATTCAATATATCCCCTGGCTAAAATTAAGGTTTGTGGTAGCGGATATCTGTTGGTTTCTAAAAGGTGCGCCTTCAGTCCTAATGTGTGCGATATTTTTATCCATTAACATCACGTTTTTTAACCCGCTTACAGTAAGGGAGAGCCGGAAATACCCGCTCCAGATCACGCTTTCTGCGCATGAAATACATTTTTTCTATGAGCATTGCGGATAAATTGCATTTCAGTCTATGCCCTGCTGGGCCTATGATAGCGGTGAATTAAGTTCAGTCAGTTTATTTTTAAGCACAGTCATTATGAAAATATACACAATCAACTTAAGGAAGATGGTGATATGGCTGTTGTACGCCATGGTAATTTTACCATTTCAAAAAACTTCATCCCGATCAGGAGAGATCAAATGATTAAGAAAGTAACTCTTGCCGTATCAGCAGCACTATTTTTGGCAAACAATGCAATGGCCGCAGACAATATTGTAATCGGCGTAGAAAAAAACTATGTGCCGTATTTCAATGAATTGGCAACAAAATTCAATCAAGGTAAGGATTTTAAAGTTGAAGTGACAGCGGCGAAAATGTTTGACTTGCTGGAAGCATTACCAACGCAAAAAGGCAACGTTGCAGATCTATTTATGGTACCTAATGACCGTCTTGGTGATTTGGCAAATCAGCGTTTAATTGAACCAACTAATTTCGAAATCAAAGGATACACAAAGACATCAACCAAATCAGCAAATTACGACGGTAAAACTTATATGTTACCGATGTCTACTGACACTACGTTATTTCTTTATAACAAAGATATGCTTAAAACGCCGCCAAAAACCTTAAAAGAGCTTGCACCTTCAGACTGGGCTGCAAAATTTACCGACTTTTATTTTACCGGCGGCCTTTTTATGGCTAACGGCGGTTACATCTTTAAAGATAACAACCCTCAAAACATTGGCTTAGATAATGCGGGTTCAATTAAAGCGGGTTTCGCAGCGCAAGCCCTGTATAACAGCGGCGTTAGTCACTGGACACTGATGCAGGATGACACCGTTGCTTATGACATCATGATGAAAAACTTTACTGAAGGCAAAATCAGTGCGGTTATCAATGGTCCATGGGCAATCGCTGATATTGAAAAAGCGGGTATCAATGTGGGTGCTGCGCCAATTCCAAGTTGGGATGGCAGTCATCCATACCAAGCATTGACGGGCACAAAAGGGATCGCTATCAATGGTTACAGTGACAATAAAGACGGTGCGCGTGCCTTCCTTAAATTTGCAGCGACGCCTGAGTATGCTAATAAATGGTATGAGATGACCCGTGAAATTTCGCCTAACCTTGCCGTTCATTATGAAGAAGGCTCTATTCATAAAGCTATTTTTGATGCCACTAACGCCGGCATGCCTATGCCGAACATCCCTCAGTTTGGCAAAGTATGGGGTCCAATGAAGATAGCCCTCGCTCAGATAGCACAAGGCCAGAATGTGAAAGGTGCGTTAGACGCTGCCGTTGAAACTATCGCAATTGATATTGAAGATATGTAGTTTGAATTAAGAGTGGTAATGACTGCTCTTAATCTTTTTATATAAATTACACTGTGTCCAAGAAATTTGGGCATAGTGTAGTGACGTGCAGTGAATTTAAAATCCCTAATTAAACAGCAATTTATGCTAATTTATTAAAAGTAGGTTACAAATGAGTCAACGTTTTATTTTCTGGCTTTCTATGGTGATACCAGGCGGTGGGCATATGTTGCTACGCCGTGTACGAGAAACCTTGTTTGGCTTCTCGCTACTCGCTTTAGAGATACTAGTTTACATCCAATTTATACTTCCCAATTTCCGCTTATTAGCCGTCGAACAAGCGAGTGGAAAAATCACCATTGGTGCCGAGCGTTTTGTTGATGACTCCTTTCTTATCATGGTGGGCTCAACTCTGGGTGGAATAATGCTATTAGTTTTTATAGCACTTCACTATGGTTTTGCACGTGACGCCAAGGATGTAAAACGTCAAATAGACGTTAATGGTTATGCGATTACCTTTACGGAAAAGGTACGTGGTCTGTCTCATGAAATCGTGCCAAACATTATTACCGCACCCAAATTTATTTTGTTATTCGTATTTTCTTTCTTACCTGCCATCGTTTCGATTATTGTTGCATTTACAAACTACAAGCGACCAATACTGCCCCCTGCTTTTTTACTGGAGTGGAAAGGATTAACAAACTTTGAACGCCTCTTTACTAATGAGCGAACAGCGGCAGCATTTCAAGAGACGCTAGTCTGGACCTTGACATGGACTTTCTGTGCCTCTGCCCTGACCATTATTTTAGGCACAGTGCTTGCTGTTGTCGCAAATAATAAACTCATCAAGGGGAAAAAGTTTTTCCGCACAGTGTACATTTTACCCTGGGCGGTACCTGCTTTTTTAACCATTCTGGTATTCCAACTATTTTTCTCAAAAGTGGGTGGCATGAATACCATGGTTATCCCTTTTTTCACGGGCAACGAATATGATGTATCAACGGCCATAGGGTTTTTCCTTGATGCCGATTATGCCAAGATAACCATCATTCTAATCCAGGCATGGCTCGGTTTCCCCTATGTGTTTATTTTAGTCACAGGTGTATTACAAACGATACCCGATGACCTCTATGAAGCAAGCAGCATTGATGGAGGCAATGCCTGGAGTAACTTTTTCGATATTACCCTGCCGTTGATTCTAATCAGTGTCGCCCCGGTATTTATAACCCAATTTACCTTTAACTTTAATAACGTCACCATTGTTTATATGTTAGGTGAAGCAACGGTGCAAACAATAGGCTCTCTCTATAAACCACTCGACACCATCTCTTCACTTGGTTTCCGTTTGATGATGGATGCAAAATATAACGAAGCCGCTGTTTATACATTGATAGCCAGCACGGTAGTCGGTGCGGTAGTGCTTTATTCGTGGCTTAAAGCCGGGGCGTTTAAAAATGAGGAGGTCATGTGATGGAAAATACAATCAGTCTGCATCGTAAGGTAAAAACAAAAAAGCTACAGCGAAACTTTTTGGTTAGAAATATGGGGCTTATTGCGAGTTATACTTTTCTTATTGTGATGGCGGTCGTGATTATTTATCCGATCTTACTGACCATAATGAGCGCCTTAAATGTCAGTAATTCACTCTATTCAACGTCATTCTTTCCGCAGAATTTTAGTTTTACAGAGAATTTTACCCATTTATTTAATAAAACAGCTTATTTGAGCTGGTATAGCAATACCTTCCTGCTGTCGATCGTCACCATGGTACTTTCAACGGTAATTGTGGTGATCTCGGGCTTTGTTTATTCCCGGTATCGTTATAAGTCGCGTAAAAGTGCCTTAATGTCATTATTACTGATTCAAATTGTTCCGTCAGGAAGTGGTTTGATCGCACTTTATGCAATGGCAAGCTCTATCGGAATATACAGCTCCGACAATGCAACGTTATACACTTACATCTATATGACCCTTATCTATACCGCATTGGGTACCACAATGAATACCCTGTTAATGAAGGGCTATTATGATTCGATCCCGCGTGATTTAGATGAATCAGCGAAGATTGACGGTGCAACTCAATTACAGATTTTTACAGAAATACTGCTTCCTCTTGTGAAACCGATGATTGTGGTGATTGCAATCTTCTGTTTCTTAGGTCCTATCGGCGACATCATCATGCCGAAATTCCTTATCTCAAGTATGAGTAGTGATGCAAAAACCCTTGCAGTTGGTTTAATGGGGTTGATTAATGATATTAAAGATTCAAATTATAACGTTTTTGCAGCGGGCGCAGTTTTAGCAGCAATCCCGCCTGTTTTAGTTTTCTATAAATTTCAAAATTATATTGTTGGCGGTTTAACGTCAGGTGGAGTAAAAGGATAATGAGCAAGATTTCATTAAGAAATATCAATAAAAAATACCCTAATTCAGAGACTTACTCCGTGAGTAATTTCAATCTTGATATTGAAGAAGGTGAATTTATCGTACTGGTTGGGCCCTCCGGCTGCGGCAAGTCAACCACCCTGCGCATGATTGCAGGATTAGAAGATATTACCGAGGGTGAATTTATTCTTGATGGTGAAGTGGTTAACAATGTCAGTTCAAAGGATCGTGATATTGCGATGGTTTTTCAAAGTTATGCGCTTTATCCGCACATGTCGGTGCGTGAAAATGTAGGTTATGGTTTAAAACTCCGTAACTACCCTGCCGAGACAACTAAAAAACAGGTTGATGAGATATCTAAAGATCTTTTTCTCACTCAGTACCTTGAACGTAAGCCTAAAGAGCTTTCTGGTGGCCAGCGCCAACGTGTTGCATTAGGTCGTGCAATGGTGCGTACACCTAATTTGTATCTGATGGATGAACCACTGAGTAATCTGGATGCAAAATTACGCACTACAACGCGTAGCGAAATATCGCGTATGCACCGTGCTAAAGGCGCTATCACCGTTTATGTAACCCATGATCAGGTTGAGGCAATGACCATGGCGGATCGCATCGTCTTAATGTCGATGGGTGAGGTTCAGCAAATTGGTACACCCAAAGAGTTGTTTACTAATCCTAAAAACTGTTTTGTCGCAACCTTTATGGGTATGCCGTCAATGAACCTTATTGAAGGCATGTATAAAGCCGGGAAATTTAGCTGCCACTCATTCACCATCGCGGTAAGTGATAGTGATCGAACGATCCTCGATGATGCGGGATATGATGGTAAATCAATTTTTCTAGGTGCGCGTTCCAGTGCCATTCGCTCGGGTCTAAAACATGAGCAGGCATTTCCAGACTCTTGTTTTGAGACAACCGCGATCAACGTCGAGTATCTGGGTGACAGCGTCAATATATTCTTTGATGCCGCACCGATGAACCTCTTCGTGGGTACATTGGGGACGGGTGAACGCGAAGTGAGTATTGATGAAAAAATTACCTTGGTAATTAATAATACTAAGCTGCACTTTTTTGATTCTGAAACAGAAGAATCAATTAAATTCAATGTGCAGGCAGCGAATTAAGTTCAATGCATTGCCTTAGGTGATTGGGGTAAAAGCGTTACGCCCCAATCCTCACTCTTTCGAAGAGAGCCTTTCAAAGATAAGCAATAACGCTAAAAGTTAGCCGGTATTTTTCAGCACAAGGAATAACAAGTTTGATTTTTCGCGGACAACTGCAACGTATTCACGACTACATGTTTCATATCGCCGTGGCTGTGATCATCTTTATCATCGGGTTTGTTATTGTCTATGGCAATCTTCCCAAGCCACAATTTGAACACGCCACTTTTATTAGTAAACAACAGTCATTCAAAAAATGTGTTAATAATGATGCTCTTTTTATGACAGCGGATGCTTTTGAGAAACACTACCTGCAACTGCCATTGGCAGACATATCAGCGCAATATAAAACACTGCGTGAGCAGGTGCCAACTAACTGTGGGTCATTTCATGTTGAAAGCAGTTATGAGCAACTTCAGGCGATGGCACTGCCGGTGTTAGCAAAAGCGCAAGCTTTTTATCATAGCGAAGACGTTAAAGTGGTCAATGCTGTTTATACCCCCTCTTCGGTTTACAGCGCGTTGCTGGGTAAACCTCAACCCTACCTGTTTTTTATCTCCGATAAAGATCAAAATCATATTGTTGCCATTAAGGTCTCCCCCTTAAAAGAAGGTTTTCTCATTAAACCGTTATGGGGATATGAAGAAAGTCAAAACCTTGCTTATACACAGGGTGAAGTCCAAAAGTTATTACTCGTTTATAACGAAATTAAACGTTAAAAATAGCGAACACCTGCCCTCTTTTATACCTCTTAATGATTGCTGTATTAACAGCAATCATCGGAACCGGGTGGACGGCATTTAACATCGAATAAGGTTTATATGAAAATATCTCTTTCTAAAGCAAATTTCCGCGACATCAGTCGCCTTGAAGAATCTAACTATCTCTTAACTAATGGGCTCGGTGGCTACTCCTCATTGACCCTTGCCGGCTCCTGCAGCCGACATGATCATGCTCTTTTTATGGGCAGTATTGCGGCGCCAAATAACCGTTTTTGTTTCGTTCGTCATTTAGATGATCGTATTACTTTACCGGCAGGTGAATGTCACCCGCTCTCCTCACAAGTAAATGAAAATCCTTATGACACGGTCGATGCAACACTGCTGTTTGATAATTTCAGCCAAACCTATCTGCCACAATTCACCTATCGAATACAGGGCATTGAGATAACTAAAACCATAGTGATGACGCAACAGGTGAATCGCCTTGGTGTGGAATATAGAATATTCAATCCCTTAAAACAGTCGTTCTCCCTTAATGTCACCCCCAAATACCACTTTTGCGCTAAAGATGAAAACCTTGCAAAAGAGCAGGCGTTTATCCACCAGCCTGGCTTAATTAGTAGTAACGGGCAATCTCTCGCCTATCGGCATAATGGCAGTGATTGTGCACTTGAAGCACCTCGTTATGAGTCCGGATTGTACTTCTCCTATGATGCACGAGATGAACGTTCCGCGAGCGACGCTCAAATGGCGCTGCACACCATGACCTTTGCGGGTCAGCATGCCAAAGAGCATTTTTATATTATCTTTGAAGTCGATGAGCCGCGCGCAAAGCAGTTACCCTCACTGAGCATTGAATCACCTACCATTGAATCAATGATCAATGAAGAGGTGCAGCGCCAGCAGCAGTATATCGCTCAAGCAGGTCTTAAAAGCCCCTTTGCAAAGCAGCTGGTTCGCGCCAGCGAGCAGTTTGTGGTCACTCGCGACTCTACCGAGTCTAAATCGATTATCGCAGGTTATCCCTTTTTTGCAGACTGGGGACGCGACACTATGATCGCCCTTTGGGGCTGTAACTTAGCAACCAAGCAGTTTGCAGATGCCAAGCAGATCTTCCGTACTTTTATCCGTTATGAACGCCGCGGTATTCTCCCTAATCTCTTTCCGGAAGCAGGTACTGCGCCGCTTTATAATACCATTGATGCAGCGCTTCTATTTGTTGTCAGCCTCTATGAATATTACCAGGCGAGTGGCGATCTCGATTTCATTCGCGATCACGCTTACGAGTGCATGGTCAGCATCTATCAACACTATCGCAACGGCACTGATTTTGAGATTAAGATGTTAGAAAATGGCCTAATCAGCGGCGGCAGTGGTTTTGATCAGTTGACCTGGATGGATGTCCGTTTTGGTAACATTCTTCCCACTCCAAGACACGGTTGTGCGGTAGAAATTAATGCGCTTTGGTATAACACCCTCTCTATTTTGCATTACTTTAATCAGGCGCTCGGCAAGTCTATGCCTGAGTTACCCGCGCTCGCATCGATCGTTAAAAGCAGTTTTAACGATCTCTTCTATAACCAGGCGGGTTATCTGAATGACTGGATTAAAGGGGATCACGTTAATCAGCAAATTCGCCCCAATCAGGCATATGCCGTTGGCCTTCCTTTCCCAATTTTAAATCCCGAGAGAGCAAAATCGGTGATCCTGAATATCTATCAGCATCTTTATACACCTCTGGGTTTACGCTCCCTCGCAATCAGTGATCCTGATTTTAAAACTGTCCATACGGGCGCGCATTTTGATCGTGATATGGCCTACCACCAGGGGACGGTTTGGGGCTTTATGATTGGCCAATTTCTAATGGGTATTTTACGTCAATTTCCAAAAGATAAGACACTCACCCATATTGTGAAACAGTTTATTACCCATCACCAGGATGCACTTTATGAAGGCTGTATTGGACAATTGGCTGAAATATATGATGGTTACACACCAAACCAGTCGCGTGGCTGTTTTGCTCAGGCATGGAGTGTCAGTGAGGTGTTACGCGTGGTGAAGTATTACCAAGAAAATCATTATGAAGAAAAGCATCACCAATAGTATTCGCCGACAAAAAATTTAAAGCGCTATGCAAAGTACTATTCAAAGTACTATTCAAAGTACTATTCAAAGTACTATTCAAAGCACTATTCAAAGCATCAAAAGGTATTATTTATGATTACAAAAGCTGCGATCTATCACAGATCCCATTCCAGTTACTCTTATGCATATGATAAAGAAACGCTTCATCTGCGGATTCGCTCTGCTAAAGGAGAGGTGGATAATATCACTCTGCGCGTTGGTGATCCCTACGATTGGGCGACCGGTGGTGGCGGTGGTAATCTGAATGCGGAAAACGCCAGCGGTTGGGTAGGTGGTGAAAATATTCTGATGGAAAAAGAGTGTGAAACAGAGCTATTTGATTATTGGTTCTGTGCCGTGCGCCCGCAATACTATCGCGCCCGTTATGCCTTTCTTCTTGAAAGTTGCGATAAGCAACTGTTACTGGCAGGTGAAAAGCAGATCATTGCCATCACTAACCGCGAAAATGATCCTGCGCTCTCGCAGTTATCTAATTTTTACTGCTTTCCATACATTAATCCAACCGATGTGTTTAATGCGCCATCCTGGGTTAAAGAGACTATCTGGTATCAAATATTTCCGGAGCGTTTTGCCAACGGCAATCCTGCAATATCTCCTGAAAATGTACTGCCCTGGGGATCCCAAGATCCCAAATCCAACAGTTTTTTTGGCGGGGACATTCAAGGTGTGATTGACCACCTTGATTATATTCAGGATCTCGGCATTACGGGAATCTATTTCACCCCTATTACTCAAGGTAAAACTAATCATAAATATGACACCACTGACTATCTGAAAATAGACTCTGCTTTTGGGGATGAAGAAACAGTAAAAACATTGATTGAAGAAGCCCACAAACGCGGCATAAAAGTAATGTTTGATGCTGTCTTTAATCATATTGGTGCAAGCTCAATACAGTGGCAGGATGTGCTCAAACACGGCGCAGATTCAAGCTATGCAGATTGGTTTTATATTGAGCAGTTCCCGCTTATAGATGAGTCAAAACGACAGAGCCATAGCAAAGACATGCTTAACTACCGCGCTTTTGCTTTTGCGGAAAACATGCCCAAACTTAACACTGAAAATCCTGAAGTAATAGAATATCTGCTTGCGGCGGGACGCTATTGGGTGCGTAATTTTGATATCGACGCCTGGCGTTTAGATGTTGCCAATGAAGTAGATCAACGTTTCTGGCGACGTTTCCGTGACGAACTGAAAGCGATTAAACCCGAACTCTATATTTTGGGTGAGGTTTGGCACGACTCAATGAACTGGCTCGGGGGGGATCAGTTTGATGCGGTGATGAACTATCCCCTCACCGATGCAATCTTAGGCTTTTTCGCCAGTGATACTCTAAATGCAAATCAGTTTAAATCGGCGGTGAATGAGCTCAATGTAAACTACCCCATTAATGTCAACGAGGTCTCTTTTTTACTCTTAGACAGTCATGATACTCCGCGGATCATCGACAAATGCGGTGCGAACAAAGACAAAGCAAAATTGGCGTACCTCTTCCAATTCACTCAAACAGGCTCTCCCTGTCTTTATTATGGTGGTGAAATTGGTTTAGATGGCGGCGCCGATCCACTCAATCGCAAATGTATGATTTGGGATGAAAATAAACATGATCTTAATATGAAACAGCACATTATGCAGATTATTAAGTTACGCAAAACCTATCCGGCACTGCGTCATCATAAAATGACCTGGTTAGTGATTGATGAGGCCCAAAACAGTCTGATCTATCAAAAAAAGAGTCAAGGGGAGCAAGTATTTATCGCCATGAATAACAGTGATAAAGCCTCTGAACTGCAACTTCCCGGTGCACTTTACGGACAAGCTGTAACCGATATTTATAACGAAAAATCCTGTCAATTAACAGCAACCTTAAAACTGCCTGCATTTGGGTTTGCGGTTTATAAAATTAATGCTTAAAGCGACTTTTAATCGATAGATCCCGTCCTGTTTGCCTGATTATATTCGGCGCAACAGGCTGTATTTTACTTAGATAGTTGTGCTTAAAGCCCGGCCGAAATTTACTCAATCATAATAAGGAATAGGTTATGAAACACTCATTTTCAAAAATAACGCTGGCGCTGACGCTCGCCTTAAATTTGGCTGCATGTGGTACAGGAATAGGACTCACACAAACGCCAAATACACTGTCTGCTTCCGATGAGAATATTGTTATTGAAGTGAAGCAGGCAAGTAGCGATAAAGATCAACGTCTGGCCTGTTATCAGGGAAATGCAGCTGTTTCTAAACGTTGTGGACTTGTCACCTATCAGATAATGGTTGAGTCTTTTGTCGATGGAGATACCACTGTCGGGCAGGGTACGGGCTATGGAACAAGTCATCATCAGGGCGATCTGCAAGGTATTATTGACTCTATTGATTACATCAAAGACCTGGGAGCTAATGCTATTTGGCTTACCCCTATTTTTGAATCAACGCCGATTGCAGGTCAAAATAAGTGGATAGATCGTTTGGATGCAACCGGCTATTTTACCAGTGACTATTTCAAAATAGACCCTCACTTTGGTGACCTGGCTACGGCGAAAAAGTTAGTCAAAAAAGCCCATGCGAAAGGACTTTACGTATTTTTTGATGGCGTGTTTGGTCATCATAAAAGTAATGTGGCTGCGTCACCCAATGGTCTGACTCCGACTAATGGTAACGATCAAGGGGGTGTTGGTTTTGAGTCTAGTTACCCGCAAGATCTGTCATTTTATAAAGAAGTGGTGAGTTACTGGATTAATGAATTAAAAATCGATGGCTGGCGTTTAGATCAAGCCTATCAAGTTCCCGTTGCGCAGTGGGCCGCGTTGCGTAAAACCGTTGAGAAAACCTCTAAAAACGTAACCTATAAAAATGCCGCGGGCGAGATGGTCAATCCATTGGGTTATATGGTGGCTGAAATTTGGAAGGGAGAGAATGAAATTGCCGCAAGCGGTTATGGCACTGACAATAATCCAGCACTGCATTCGGCATTTGATTTCCCGATGCGCTATAAAGTATTACAAACCTTTGCAGTGGACGAAAATGGAGCAGGAAAACGCGGCGCGGAGACTCTAAATGAAGGCTTTAATAGCCATCTTGCTTATCCCGACCATGCGATGCCTAATCTGATGTTGGGTAACCATGATTTAGTGCGTTTTGGTGATCTGCTGCAACGAGGTGGAATCAGTGAACCTGACGATGACCAGTACTGGGCAATACATAAAGCCGCCTTTAGTTTTATGGGCGCTTATTCCGGTCCTGTTACCCTTTATTATGGTGATGAAATTGGAGATGAAGTTCCTGATTTTGCTGAGAAAGTCAATAATTCGTGTGCTGAACTTGGTTTGTGTGACGATCATGTTGCCCGCAGTAGTGCTAAAATTGAAGGCGTTTCTGTTAGCCAGTTAAGCCCTAAGCAAGCCGAATTAAAAGCCTATGTCGCAAGTATAATGAAAATACGTCACAGCAATCCGGCACTTTACAATGGTGCACGTACCCATATTTTCTCTGATCATAACCTTTATATTGACCGTAAAGATACAGCGAATAATCACGTACTTTATCTGTTAAACGTTAAAGATAAGCGGGTTAAAGTTGCACTTAGTGGCGCAGCAATTGGCAGTGACGGGATACTTTCAGATCTGCAAAGCGGAAAAGCATATGCGCAGGAAGGTGCTGTTTATAACTTTACCTTGAAACCTTTTGAGGCCAAATTTCTCAATATTGCATCACCTGCAGAAGGAGGCCCGAAAACATCCGCTGCCAGCACTATTACCGGCGAAGGGTTTATGGCCGCTTGTGATAATCCCAACGACAGTACTCTAGCCCCCATTGGCAAGGATATGTATATTCGCGGTAGTTACGCGGGCGGTAATGGTTTCAGTGCAACCCCGGCCTCACATAAGTTTAGTTACAAAGGTCAAAATACTTATCAGGTGACCGTTAATGAAGCACAGGTGACAGCCTATACCTTTAAATTTGCCTCTGCTGACTGGTCAATTGAGATGGCCGTTGATGAGAGTGCTGCTGTACAACTTGGCCAAGAGCAAAGTGCTGCCGTTGCCGCCGGACCGGGGACAGAATCTTCAATTGCAATTTCGCAGCCGGGCAATTATGTATTTAGCTTTAATGTGAACAGTGACGGTTCGGCAAACAAGATGATGGTCAGTAAATGTGTTGAATAATTCTGCATATAAACACCGATATTGACAGAGGAAAATAGTAAATTTTATCATTTTTCCACCGGGTCATTTGCTGAGTGATTGTCAATGTGCCAAGCGGATATTGGCGGCTATCAATTGCTTAAAAAATTTTAATTTTTGTAACACTATGATTTTTTTTTGAATTTTGAAATTGGTGTTAAAAAGCAAAAATATGACAGTGTCTTTTCTCCTGTAGAGCGTGTATAAACACGGCAGTCTTTATTATCAGCTTTAAAATTATTAAAAGGTCTATTATGAATAAATTTATCCCTGTTACGCTAGCCGCAATTTCTGTGTTTGTCAGTGGTTGTTCAAACACCACAAGTTATCCGACAATACCGCAAAACAGTGTTTTAGTCAGTGAAGTTGTTAACGTCTGTGGCGCTATTGTCGGTGGCCAGGCAGAACAGCGTATCAATCAGGAATGGGCTAAATACCCAAGCGCAGAAGCCAGCCGCCCGATGATAGAATCAGTTGCCGCTGTATTACTGAATAATCCTGAATCGACTGCGCAACAAAGAACCACTCAATATGCGCAATATATAAGCTGCGCCACTGGCTTGCTAATATCAAACAGCACAATGCAATAGATATTGTTTGTGCTGTTTTTGATTAAAAATAGTCGAGCGTGCTAATAACTGTTATTAGCACGCTCGACTCCTCGCATTGTACTATTTTCATCTTCATCCCAGAAATTAAAATAATACGAAATTTTTTTGTAATCTCCCGCGCGCGACCAATTTCATAAAATAAGCCAGCGACACAGTCATCCTTATTTCGGTTGTTTTGTAGTGACAACCGAGTCGAACATCTATGCTTGATGAGATAAAAGCCCTGATCAAATTGATATTTTTTTGGCAAAAAATCTCACCCTTTCTATACTCAATAGAGCACTCTAGGCCATGCAGCATTTCCTGCTGAACCCAAACTTCCAGGCCAAAGATGCGAAAAATGAGATGCGTGAAAAAACGTGCGCATAAGAGCTAAAAGATTCGCATAGAGGGATATAACATGAACAACAAAATGATCAGTATCGCAATACTTGCAGCAGGCATGAGCGGCATAGGCGCTGTTCAGGCAGAACCCAGCTGGGGACCTGCAGCAGGAGAGCGCGAGTTCACGCTTTCCGGAACCGGCAGCAGTGATAAGGATTTTGACAACTCCAGTTTTGGTATATCCGCCGATCTGGGTTGGTTCACCTCCGATAAGTCCGTCTGGGGTGTACGCCAGAGTCTGAACTTCGCCGATATCCAGGGTGAAGACCTGTCCAACGATTTCTGGAACGGCAGCACACGCGGCTACTACGACTACCATTTCTTTGATAATAGTCACTGGCGCCCGTTCCTAGGTGCAAGCCTTGGGGTTATCTACGGTGACGGCGTGAAAGACAGCGGTTTTGCCGGCGGCGAGTTTGGTGTTAAGTACTACGTACTGGAAAAAACATTTATTATGGCGCGCGCCGAATATCAGTTCTTCTTCACTGACAGTGGTTCCGCATCGGATAACTGGCAAGACGGTGCCTTTTCCTACGTATTCGGCATGGGTTATAACTTCTAGGTCGTAACACAACAACTCTGCTTAAACGCGGCTCCTCTCTTTATTTGTAGGTGGAGCCGCTCTTTTCCCCCAACTAGCTAGCACTTATGATGACATGCACAATATTTACCATGTCATCATGCTTCGACCGATAAAAACATTAAATCCACCCACCCTTTAATCTCAGACCAAGCAAGAGTTGAAAGTTTAAGCAAACAGACGTTTAGCTTTTAATAACGCGCCCAATACAACGGAGCTAAAGGCATCGGCGACCGTTATTTTCACCTCCGGATAACGCCCTTTAATTGCTTCTTGTACCAATGGTGATAACCCCATACCGCCGGTTAAATAGATGATTTCAGGTTGCTGCTGGGCCTCATCAACGGCATTGTCAATCATCACAAACATCTTTTCTAACCAGTTTGTCATGGTCTGCGCAACCTGCTCGCGTTTGACTTCCAACTGTAATGATTTTTCTATAAAAGTTAACGACAGTTTTGTTTGTTGCTGGTCACTTAAATTGATCTTTGTAAGTTCAATGGCATGCATTAATTGATGAGTAAGCCTTTGCTTTTGTACTTGCTGTAAACGCATAAGCGGTACAGGATCTTTACTTTCCACAATATATTCAGTGATCGATTTAGCACGCGCAGGAGAATAAAAATCCCCCATCTCCGGCATATTATCGATCGCATAAACGCCAAAAAACAACATGTTTGGAATTGAACGGCCCGCTGCGGTGCGCTCTCCTCGACCAAACAGCGGTGAAACAATGCTACTTGCTAAATCTTTGTCACTGACAATACCCCCTTGGCGGATCCCCTTGGTGGCATAAATATCAGCATCTCGCTCCAGTTGATTGGCTTTCTCTTCACTTAATAAACAAAAAGTAACATCGGAGGTACCCCCTCCTAAATCGACTATCATCGCTTTTGTTGGTTTTTTAATTTGTTGTTCAAAGTGATAAGCGGCAGCAAGGGGCTCATGAATAAAGTCAACCTGCGCAAAACCCGCTTTGGTTGCTGCGCGTAACATCAGCGCTTCAGCTTGTTGGTTGCCTAACTCCCCCATGGTCGAGTGGTAGTTAACCGGGCGCGCAATAACTGCTTTATTGATAGTGGTATTTAACTGTTTTTCAGCACACTGCTTAAGATAAGAGAGAAAGCGAATAACTAAAATTTCAAAGTTATCCAATAACCGTTTTGGAATTTTAGCGCCCAGAAAATTCTTTGGGCTATTAACATAGCGACCTTCGTCCGGTGATAATAAAAAAGCGTTAAAACCTTCTTCACCAAACAAAATTTCACCCGAATTTAACATCTCATTTAAGGTTTGTTCATTGGTTTTTGCATTATTGCTCACGGCGCCCGATTCATTGTGGGTCAAATAGATTGCAGATCGGATTTTAAACGGGGTCTCACTATGTTGATCTACAACAATCAGTGTTGGTTTATTATTAAGCCAAGCGGCTACGGCACAATTGCTTGTACCAAAATCAATACCAATAAAATCAGCTGTCATTATGTTCCTTGACAAAGAAAAGGCAGGACATCCATACCTTTTAATCATTAAATTAAAACCGATATAGTACCTTGAACAAGGATAAATTAATATTGAACATAACAAAAAACGTGCCAAAATTTCTTAGCCACGGTAGATAGCCTGCTTGATGGTTAACGACTCCTCTTTTTTTTAAGAAAATCTGCACTTTTTTGCTTGTTCGCCTTCTTATCATCCGCAAAAGAATATTTCAGCATGCGCTGTTTGTAGAAAAAAGCGCATGCCGCAATACCCCGATAAACAATCATTGATCAGATTTTATATTCCTAAAGATTATAAAAAGGTTTTTTTTATGAATAATTGTTGTAAAAAAAAGGATAAGTTGATCTTGCGCAAGTTTTACGCGAAGAGGAAGATAATAAAACGAGATATAAATCACACTTTTAGCTGTTAAATGATTTTAATCCATCACAAAGTTTCATTTAACAGCCACAACGACAGTGGAGTATAAGTATATGAGCAATACTATCGCGCAATTTATAGCGGCAACACTCAATCAGGCCGGGATAAAACGAATTTGGGGAGTAACGGGTGATTCGTTAAATGGTTTAAGTGAAAGTCTGAGTCATTATGACAATATCGAATGGCTTGGTACCCGTCATGAAGAAGTTGCCGCCTTTGCTGCCGGAGCAGAGTCGCACGTTTCCGGTGAACTTTCTGTTTGCGCCGGATCATCGGGCCCCGGTAACTTACACCTCATTAATGGATTATTTGATTGCCAACGTAACCGAGTGCCAGTCCTTGCGATTGCGGCTCATATCCCCTCAGCTGAAGTTGGCAGCAATTATTTCCAAGAGACTCACCCCCAGGAACTATTTAAAGAATGTAGTGTTTTCTGCGAGTTGGTTTCAAATCCGCAACAAATGCCGTATTTACTTGAAACGGCGATGCGCCAGGCTATTTTACATAAAGGCGTTGCGGTATTAGTATTGCCCGGTGATGTTGCGCTTTCGCAAATGCCCGATGGTATCAAACCTAAATGGAACATACCCAAACCGGCATTCTATACTCCCGCATCAGCCGATTTAAATGAGCTTGCCGAACGATTAAATAAAAGCCATAAAGTCACCATGTTGTGTGGCGCGGGAACGAAAGGCGCACATCAGGAAGTTGTGGCACTTGCGTCTAAACTGCAAGCGCCTATTGTGCACGCGCTGCGCGGTAAAGAATATTTGGAATATGATAACCCCTATGATGTTGGAATGACCGGCCTGATTGGGTTTTCTTCTGGTTATCATGCGATGAAACAAGCCGATACCGTACTGATAATTGGCACAAGTTTTCCTTATCGGGCCTTTTATCCGCAGAACGCGGTATTGCTGCAAATCGATAATGACCCGGCGGCATTAGGTCGCCACACCCAAATTGATTTTGGTGTGTTAGGTGATACTCAAAGTACGTTGCAAGGTTTGCTGCCGTTAATTAATGATGACCGTTCCGGTAAGCATTTGCAGCAATGTGTGAAAAATTATCAAGGTGCGCGCAAAGATCTTGATCAGCTCGCCGATGGCAAAACCTCACATAATTTAATTCACCCGCAGTATCTGGCCAGATTAATCAGCGAACAAGCAAACGACGATGCTGTTTTTACCTGTGATGTTGGCACGCCAACGGTTTGGGCGGCGCGTTACCTGAAAATGAATGGCCAACGCCGTTTGATAGGTTCGTTTAATCACGGCTCTATGGCCAATGCGATGGCACAAGCGATGGGAGCTCAAGCACTGGATCGTTCTCGTCAGGTGATTGCAATGTGTGGTGATGGCGGTTTCTCAATGTTAATGGGGGATTTGTTGTCACTTAAACAGCACAATCTGCCGGTAAAAATCATCGTATTTAATAATCGTTCTCTTGGTTTTGTGGCGATGGAAATGAAGGCAAGCGGTAATCTTTGCGATGATACTGATTTAGAAAACCCAAGTTTTGCTGCAATTGCAGAAGCCTGTGGTATCAAGGGTATTCACGTTGATAAACCGGCAGATTTATCCGCGGCACTCACCGAGACATTGAATCACCCCGGTGCTGTAGTACTTGAGGTAGATACGGCAAAGCAAGAGTTAGCAATGCCACCACAAATAAAGTTTGAACAAGCCAAAGGTTTTAGCCTGTACATGATGAAAGCTATCATTAACGGCCGTGGTGATGAGATCGTCGAATTAAGTAAAACTAATTGGCTGCGTTAAACCAGCTTAAGTGAATGACCCAATATTCGCTCCTTATGCTTTTTGGCAAAGGGGAGAATATTGGTAGTGAGAGCAATGCCATCAGCAAGCGGTTCAATTAACCTTGACTGTACGCGAAAGCTCGCAGTTGGCATTCCATAAATCTAATCAAGTGAAGGTTTTAATTGTTTTTGAGGATTAAAATTCCTTCATCACTTCTGAAAAAATCCGATAGGATTTAACCCTGTCCTGGTGATCATAGATATGAGATGCCACCATTAATTCATTGACCCCGGTTTTTTGAAGAAAATCTGCGGTTTTTTGCTTCACTGTTTCCTTACTGCCCACAAAAGAATATTTGAGCATACGCTGAAAAGCGGGGTCTTCAGATAAATCCCGCAATTCGCGGGTCATATTGATAGGCGCCTGAAGATAGTCAATATTTCCGGTCAAAACACCAAACATCATTCGAATCATAGACGTGGATATTGTTTCTGCTTGCTGATCACTGTCTGCTGCGATCACATTGATGCAGGCAATGGTATAGGGTTCCTGTAAGAATTCTGAAGGCTTAAAATTACTGCGATAAATATTCAAGGCTTCAAATAATTGTGCCGGCGCAAAATGACTTGCAAAAACATAGGGCAGCCCTTTTTTAGCCGCGAGGTGGGCACTGTCTGTGCTGGAGCCTAATATATAAAGTGGCACATTGATCCCCTCGGCAACGCTGGCCCTTACTTTTCCGCCGCTATTTTCAGAGGAAAAATACTTTTGAATCTCGCTTATTTCTTCGGGAAATTTATGGACCGCCTGCATTCTATCAGAACGAATAGCCTGCGCCGTTATCGGATCTGTTCCCGGCGCCCTGCCCAAACCTAAATCAATTCGATTTGGGTAAATAGAGGCTAAGGTGCCAAATTGTTCGGAGACAATTAAGGGTGAATGATTGGGAAGCATAATTCCGCCGGAGCCCACCCTTATTGTTTTAGTACCACCAGCAATATATCCAATGAGGACTGACGTTGCAGAGCTGGCAATACTGAGCATATTATGGTGCTCTGCCAGCCAAAAACGTTTGTAACCAAAACCTTCTGCTTTTTGAGCAAGATCAAGGCTCTTTTTAAAGGTTTCTTGAGGAGTGGAATGACTGCAGACAGTGGCTAATTCCAATATGGAAAATGTGAAATTCTTAGTGTTCATATTTAAAATTTACTCCTTTTATTAAGATGTTATTCCTGTTGTTCGAAGGGAAATATGATTTACTCCGGTTCCGTTTTAGCAGTCATCGCAGTGCGGGTAATAAAAGCGTTTTAGCTGTGCCAAACGCGACCGAATAGTGAGAAATCGGAGGAATGAGTCAATTTGATCTTCTTCTGATTGTGATGCTTGTTTCGACTGATTTCGTGAATAGAGCATAGCGAGGAGAAATAGCTTCTTACCCTGCAAAAGAAAGGTTTTTTTCAAACTAATAACTGCTCGAATAAAGTACTATCCTCTTATTATATTGCACAAGCAAGGGGAGACGGGAGCGTTTTGTAACTCGCATTTAGCCCCAATATAAGCAAGTTAATTTGTTAAAGCGAAAAGGTACATTGCTTGATGACAAGATGAGAGATCAGAAAAAAGAAGCAGGCCATATGTTAATACTCCCGTTTTTCTGCATCTCGGTCACCATAATAAATCAGGATTTGCCTATTTAATTAAATCAGCGAGTGCATCAGTGACCATTTGATGATCTTCTTTTTGTGGAAGGCCGGAAACTGTCACCACACCAACCAAACCACAGTTTTTTATCCTGATAGGAAATGCACCACCGTGCGCACAATAGTCCTCGGCATTGATATGCACCTGCTGTTCAAACTCTCTATTTTTAGCTCTATTGTATTGGCCAATATAATAGGTACTGTGACCAAAGCGTAAAACAGTCTGCCGCTTTCGCTTTATCCAGTGCTGATTATCAAGCTCTGTGCCGGGCATCGCATAGCTGAATAAAGTCTGGTTAAAGGCATACACTTCAATGGCGACAACGGCATTTTTATCTTCAGCTAGTTTCTTTAATTTACAGCCTAACTGCCAGGCAGTTTGATTATTAAATAGCTCAAACTGCAGATCTAATTCCTGATTTAATAAATCAGGCAATAAATTCTCAGTACTCATGATTCAACCTTTATTGTTTTCCCTAAACGACTGCTTTGCATGGCCAATTCAATAAGTCGAATATTCCACAATGCATCTTGCGCAGATACAGGAAGCTGAGCACCGTTATTAATGGCATCGGCCAGTTGCGAGTAAAAATGTTGGTAACCGCCACACTCTGTTGGCAATACTTGTGATGACTCTGCAAAGTATAACTGACCGTACTGCGCTTCGTTTTCCTTACCCCAGTCCGAAGTATTAGGCTGCACACCCGCTTTTAATCTCTCTTCCTGCGGATCCAGTCCTAATTTTCGGTAATTAGCTTGATCCCCTTGAATATTAAAACGTAAATTGGGTCCTGCAGAAAACAATGATGCACTTAATAGCGCCAGTTTATCCGGGTAATGCAGGGTTAAATTAAAATAATCAATATTAGTCGATCCTTCGCGCATTATTTTACACTGCGCAGTCAGCGCTTCTGGTAATCCGAAGAGTTGTAAGGCCTGGTCAATTAAATGCGGTCCTAAATCGAACAGTATGCCGCCGCCCTCTTCTGATTGTTCACGCCAGCGTTGCCTAACTACTGGCCTGAAACGGTCAAAGTGAGATTCAAAATGTTTGATATCACCAAGTTTATTTTCTGCAATTAATTTTTTTACGGTCAGAAAATCACCATCCCAACGGCGGTTGTGGTAGACACTTAATAGCAGACCTTTTTCTTCTGCTAAACGGATCAAAGTTTGACCATCCGCTATTTTAGTCACAAAGGGTTTTTCTAACAGCACATGTTTATTATTTTCCAATGCCAATTTAGCAAGTGAAAAATGCACATCATTAGGCGCTGTAATAATCACTAACTGCGCATCACTATTTTGCAGCATCTCTTCTGCCGTAAAATAATGCTCTGCATCAGGCCAGTCCTGCTTGACTGTATCAGCTTGACTGCTGCTGATTGCCGAAAGGTCAAACTCGAGGAGCGCATCGATAAAAGGAAGATGAAAGGTTTTTGCAGAAAAACCATAACCGACCACAGCCGTTTTAATAACACCCGTATTTATATTATTACTCATTGTTATCTCCTTTATTCATCTCATTGACCACCAGCAGTTCTATTCCCTGTTTTTTAATTGCAGTTAATAAACTTTGCGCCGGCAACTTATCCGTGATGATGATATCTACTTTATCTAAACCACAAATATGGTGGAAATTCTGCTGTTCAAATTTGCTGCTGTCGCAAACTAAGATAAGCTGTTGTGCCTGCTGGATCATCGCTTTTTTGATATTCGCTTCTTCTTCACTCGACGTTGACAAACCAGATTCAGAGAGCGCGCAGACACCTAAAAACACCTTATTAACTTGATACTCTGATAATTGTTCAACTGCCTTGGAACCTAAAATAGATCTGTGATAGTGATTTAACGTTCCACCTAACAGCTGTACATTAATGCTTTCCTGATCGGCGAGTATTGTCAAACAATCAATAGAATTAGTCACCACCGTTGCCGGACAAGTTAAATGTGCTGCCATAGCCGTTAAACTTGTTCCGCTATCGACAATAATAAAATCATGTTCATTAACTAAATGTGCGGCCGCTTTACCAATCGCCTTTTTAATGGCGCTCATGTGTTCACGTTGCAGGTAAGGTAAAACGCTCTGCTGTACGGGAACTAATATTGCGCCACCTCTAATACGTTGCACATCCGCTAGGCCGACAAGTTTGATTAAATCGCGTCTGGCAGAGTCTCGAGATATTCCAAAATGTTGACATATCTGCTCTGTGGTTAATTTTTTAGACTTTAACAGTAGTGCATGTTGGGCTAGTAAGCGCTCTTCTTGAGTCATTACAATCTCTTTTTTATGCCTTGATAAGGCGCAAGATATCATACTCAAGTGCATTATTGTAAGTTTATGCTCTATTTAACTTTAACTTAACTTACAAAAACTTATTATTTATTGTGAATAAATTTTTTATTTAAGGAGATATTATGTTTATTGCAGCCGTGCCAAAAGTTGCTTTAGGGTTATGAAAAATTGCCAACGAAGATTGTGCACAAACGGTATATGATGCCATTACCGCGGGTTATCTACATCTAGATAGTGCTTGTGATTACGACAATGGAAAAGCTTATTGATCAAAAATTAGTAAAAGAAATTGGTGTTTGTAATTATAATTCGGCGCTTGTACAAAATTACAGCCGCGCTTTCCCTAAATGATCACGACTCACAAATAATCAAATCTTGTGATATATTTTCCGCTACACCTAAAGAAAACAGTATTTTATACAACCCCAGAGATTTTTAAACGGGTTAACGTGTCTTAAACCAGCAGGCAAATTTAAACCCACTGCGAGGAGTTGAGGATGATTACTTATTTTTACTGAGCTGTTGTTATCGGGATAATGGTTGGATTGGGCTTTCTATTGGGTAAGAAAAAGAAATAGAAATCTGCCATGATGACATGTTCCATTATATTTTTTATTGGTTTGCTGGCTTACTATTTTCATTTCCAGCAAGTTTTTGTAAAACGTTATGGGGGTGTGATGTCAATTACTGTACCGAATGGTCAGCAGCATATTCTCGCAACCTGGAAAGACGATAATTTGTGGTTCGAAAACTACGATCCACAAACCAATACCTGCCATTTTAACGAATATTCCAAGGGCAACTTATTACAGGGAAAAGTGACGCTTAAAAATTGTTCTCCCATCGCTTTACAGCAAAGTGTGCAGTCAGGTACTCATTAATCAGCAAAATGAAAGACTTGATAATCATGACCTGTGATATTAAAGAACGCTTCGCTTCAATTATCCCGAGCTGAGGTTAAGTAATATAACTTAACCTCGTCGATTTTATTTTAATCAGTAAAATTGAGCGAATATTTAGTGCCGTTGGTCTCAAGCTCTACTTAATGGAGTAGAGCTTATTTGTAGTATGCATTTTAAGCCTGTAGTTGAAATATGTGGTTGGAATATGTAGTTGAAATATGTAGCTGAGATACATAGCTGAAATGCATAACTGAAGTTTGTCGTAGTCGAATACTATTTATTAATACGGGCTTTAAACTGTGCGCGGGTCTTTTGATCAGCTTTGCTGTACCAGTAATCTAGCATTTTTCCTGCTACATCACCTTCAGATTGACTACCAGCAGGTATAATTATTGACTCAGGCTGATTTAATGAAGCAGGTTTAGATGTCTGATTATAAGCCTCCATTTCTGCGACTAATTGACGGTCAAACTGCATACCATTCTTCATCAATTTTCCCTGTTCGAACAGTACTGCTTTTCCATGGCTATCTTTTAATGTTATTGCTGGTTTATTATTAAAATTTTCACGTTGTGTTTCTGTGCGCAATTTAGGTAGAGTTATAAAATAGTTCTGATCATTGCCTTCAAAAGTCATGATTATAATGTCTGATACAAAGAATATATCTTCCCCACTCGAGCGGTAACGATCTTCATAACGAAATGCTATTTGATTTTTACCATTTTCAAAAATCAAAGCACTTTCACTTTTTGCGTTTTTACCATTAACAACTTGAAGTTTCAGCTGCGAAGGCGTTGTTAAATGAATATCAGCTAATACTTGTGAACTTAAGAAGCTCACCATTATTAGCACAATAATATTCCATAATTTCATATTTAATTCTCACTCTTATCACTCAAAGGTAATCCTAACTCAGGCTAGAAAAATAGACTTACAACTAAAAAAGCACTCAAAGAGAGTGCTTTTAAAATGTTATTTTTTATAGCAAAAACTTAGAAGCCGTAACGAGCACCTAGTTGTAACTCGTTTTCACGATCGTTACTGCTACTAGAGTTGTCATTATTCAATGCAACTTTATAGCTGCTGTATACTGCAAAGTTACCAATGTAACGCGCATATTCAAATCCAACAAAGTTTGTATCTAATGCTTCGATATCATCTGCAGAATAATAACTGTAACTAACATTTACCGTGTTTGAGTTATCTGCTCCGAAGTTATAAGCAGCGAATGCATCTGCAGCTACAAAGTCAGAATCAGAAATGCCAGCAGCAGAAATATTACCCTGCATAACATTCGCTCCTAAATAAATGCTATCTTTAGTGTATCTAGCGCCAAGCATGTAAGAGTTTGATGTGTCAGTGTCAGTTGCGTCAGTAGTGTTACCGTATTCCTGATCACTGCTAGTTATACCTGCCGCTAGTTCAAGTTCAGAAGTAAGCTTATAAGCCGCCATTAAACCAAAACCATCTGCATTATTATTGGCATTTTGTGTTCCAGATGCCTGAAAAGTTAACTTATCAGTTGCATAAATGTAACGTAATGTGTTCTTTGAACGATCGGCTGATGTTGCGGTTTTATCATTAATGTAGCCACTGAATGTTTCAGCTAAATCAGTGAAATCGGTAAGGTATGTTACGGCATTGTTTTGATGACCGTAAATAAGAGTACCAAATTGAGTTTCACCACCAACGTAAAGATGACGTGTTTTTAGAGTTGCGGTACCGTTGTCTTCATCTTCATCTTCAGTAATTTCGAATTCGTAACGACCAAAAACAGTTAAATCTTCATTTAATTCATTTTTACCGTTTACATTTAAACGTACACGAGACTTATCTGAGTAATCACTATCAGTTAAATTGCCACGTACTTCCACACGCCCGCCAATATTAAAATCTTGAGTATCATTTTTGTATATAGTCGCTGCAGAAAGGGGAGCTGAGAGGATAGTGCTAGCCGTAATAGCCATTAGGTATTTATTGAATGTCATATTCATTCTTCTTCTATTTAGAATTATTTAAAAATTGTAATATTTAAATAATTTTCAGGTAGGTGCTGAAGTACGAAAAATCACTTCAGCTAAAAATGCAGACAATCCGTGTCCTTTTAAATCGTGGCAATCAATGTATATAATTTTTCAGATAAGTTCATGAAAGAATCACAAGAAACAAATAAATGTGATATAGATCACGTTATATCTTGTTTAAAACTTAAATTAAGCCTATTTAAATTAAACCTATAACGAAATGCGGTGATTTTTTTGGCTGACCCTCATGACCTGCTGAAAAAGCAATCAACAGCGTCAGCGCATGACCATTTTGTGATTTCAATTGCATCCCGATGGCGCGTAACGCTTCAGAGTATCTGCTAAAATCAGATTAACAGCGCAGCAGAAGAATCAAGCATTTTATAAAAAGTTTTCCGGAATCAGTTCAACACGATACAATCGTTCTACAATTAATTAATAAATAAATAATTAAGCAATATACCCTATGAAAAAACAAAGCAAAACATTATCTAAATCTCCTTTGATTCCTGTATGGCTGTTATGAATACACCCGTCATTGTCGGCATAGGGGCTTCTGCTGGCGGCTTTGAAGCATTGAAAGAATTTTTTTCTCATATGCCAACGCCTTGTAACATTGCATTTGTTGTCATCCAGCACCTTGACCCCACTCACAAAGGGATCATGCCTGAGCTGTTGCAACGCGATACGCCGATGAAAGTAAAACAAATTCGCAACAATATGAAGGTAAAACCCAACTGCGTGTATGTGATCCCGCCTAACAAAGATTTATCGATCCTTCACGGAGTATTATTTCTGTTAGAACCGGTGGTTAATCGTGGGATCCGGTTACCCATTGATTCATTCTTTCGATCTTTGGCCGCTGATCAGCATGAACGCGCTGTCGGTGTTATTTTGTCAGGCATGGGCTCCGATGGCACGCTTGGTTTACGCGCCATCAAAGAAAATGCCGGACTGTCTCTGGTACAGTCACCCGAGTCAGCCAAATTTGATTCAATGCCTCAAAGTGCTATTAATGCCGGGCTAGCTGACATCATAGCCCCTGCTGAAGGACTGCCGGAACGGATTATAGCGTTTCTCAAACATAGCCCACGAGGTGTTCCAAACAAGTTTGAACCGATAGTGAAAACCAAGTCAACCAGCGCACTGGAGCAGATCATTATTATACTGCGTGAACGGAGTGGAAACGACTTCTCACTGTACAAGAAAAATACCATAGATCGTCGTATTGAACGGCGTATGGGTCTACATCAGCTTAAAACCATCTCACTCTATGCCCGTTATCTACGTGATAATCCGCAGGAACAAGACCTGTTGTTCAAGGAGCTGTTAATTGGCGTAACCAATTTCTTTCGTGATAAAGACGTTTGGGCGCAGCTCAAGTCAACCTCACTGCCGGCACTATTGGCCAATTATCCAGAAGGTAAAGAACTGCGGGCATGGGTGATCGCTTGCTCTTCCGGAGAAGAGGCATATTCTCTGGCAATGACGGTAATGGATGTATTGGATGACATCAAACCCAAAGGGCGTTTCAAATTACAAATTTTTGCTACTGATCTTGATCAGGATGCAATCAATATTGCAAGAAAAGGCTATTATCCGGCAGGTATTGAGGCTGACGTATCCGCACAGCAATTGGATCGTTATTTTATTAAAGATGACAGTGGTTACCGGATAAACAAGAACATTCGTGACATGGTGATCTTCGCACCACAGAATATCATTATGGACCCACCTTTCACCCGGTTAGATATTCTCACCTGTCGTAATCTTCTGATTTATCTTACACCGGAATTACAAAAAAAGTTAATCCCACTGTTCCACTACACATTAACGTCTCATGGACTTTTGATTCTAGGCAATGCCGAAACGATTGGTAATTCCATCTCATTGTTCTCAGAAATCAAGGAAAACTCACGGATTTACACACGCATTGACAACCCTAGACAGCACACGGAAGTCGACTTTCCCACGCGGATATTTCCAATCATACCCCTGGCAGAAAATGAACATGAGGGAACCCGTAAGATGACTAAAAATATTAGCAATCTACAAACGCAGGCAGATCAAATTCTGTTGCAAAACTATTCGCCAGCAGCGGTGTTAGTCAATGCGGCAGGCGACATTATTTACATCAATGGTCGTACCGGAAAATATTTAGAGCCTGCTGCGGGCAAAGCCAACTGGAACATTCACGTAATGGCACGTGAACAACTACAACATCAGCTTGAGCAAGCGATGAAGAAAGCACAGAGCCAGCTAAAGCCAGTGACGATTGAAAATATCACAGTAGATGCACACACTATCAATTTGACGGTACAAGCTATTAGTAAGCCAAAAGAGTTGCTTGGCTTGATAATGGTGATATTTACTGAAGTCGTGACGCCGACCAGGCGGCGACGCAAAAAACCAGGGACAGCGGAGAAAGAAAGTCAGGTCGAACTACAACTGGCGCATGATGAAATAAAATCCCTTCGCGAACAAATGCAATCCTCTCAGGAGGAACTAAAGTCCGCCAATGAAGAGTTGCAATCAACCAATGAGGAATTGCAATCGACCAATGAAGAATTGACTACCTCTAAAGAGGAGATGCAGTCAATGAATGAAGAGTTGCAAACCGTTAACACCGAACTGCAATCCAAAGTTGATGATTTGTCATGGGTCAACAATGACATGGAGAACCTGCTTAATAGTACGGAAATTGCTACCATTTTTCTGGATAACGGACTGCATGTACGGCGCTTCACCAACCATGCCACTCACCTATTCAAGCTAATTGAAGGTGATGTGGGCCGACCACTGTTCGACATTGTCACGGATCTGGATTATAAAGATCTGCAAAAAGATGCGCAGGAGGTGTTAAAGACGCTGGTCTTCGTAGAAAAAGAGATAACGGCTAACAATCAACGTTGGTTCAAAGTCCGGATCATGCCTTATCGTACCCAAGAAAATGTGATTGACGGCGTAGTGATCACCTTCACCAATATCAGTGCAGCCAAACTGCTTGAGTCAGAATTACGCAAGACAAGGCCTTGCACATGAAGAAGCCTGTAAAGTCAACCAAGCTGTCCGGCAAAATGTTACGCCGGCGCGCGGAAGCACAATTGAAAACACAAACAAAGAACAGTCAAACTGTTCCTAGCGACTATGCGGCCAAAAAAATGCTCCACGAACTGCAGGTTCATCAGATTGAGTTGGAAATGCAGAATGAGGAGTTAAGGCAAGCACGGATAACCGAAAGGTTACATTATCGCTACACCGAGTTATTTGAATTTGCACCTATTGCCTACTTTTCTTTCGATCTGCATGGCGGCATCAATCAGATCAATTTACGCGGGGCGAGCCTCTTGGGTATTGAACGCGCTAACTTGGTAGGAAAACAGTTTTCAAACTACCTGACAGCCCAAGATCGTGGTAACTTCAACGGTTTTCTGGCAAAAGCATTTGCGGGTGATGGCATACAATCCTTTGAGGTCTTAGCAGAGGTTGGCGGGAATAAGCGTTGGCTTAATATCGAAGCCAATATCGGCATTACCGAAACAGACTGTCTTGCCGCGGTGATTGACATTACCGACCGTAAACTCGCGGATGAAAAACTCAAACTTGCCGCCAATATATTCACTCACTCGCTGGAATGCATCATTATCAGCGATCAAAATGGCTATATTCTTGAGGCGAATAAGGCCTGTTGTGATACGACCGGTTATTCAAAAGAGGAGCTGCTGCAATCACATGTGAGCATATTTGAAGGCAGTGAACATGAGAATATAGAGGCTGCATTAGAAAAAAATATAAGCTGGCAGGGAGATATGGCATATCGCACAAAAAATGGCGAAATTCATTATGCCTGGACAGAAATATATGCTTTTGAGCTCGAAGAAAAAGGGGGAATCCGCCGTATCAGCTCCTTTATCGATTTAAATCAAAGTAAAAGAGTTGAGCCCAAAATACAGTTTTTATCAAAATATGATCCGCTGACCGGGGTATTTAACCGTATTGCTCTGTTTAACCGATTGGAGGAAGTAATAGCCCGAGCAACGGTTAATCAGGGCATGATGGCGGTGCTATTAGTGGATATTAATAGCTTTAAGACGATTAATGAACGGTATGGGCAGAATGCGGGAGACATGGCGCTACAACAGATTGCAGAGCGTCTTAAAAGCTGTGTTTCTGAAAAAGATACTGTTGCGCGTTTTGGTGGTGATGAGTTTGTTATTATTGTTGATGAGTTGGCTAATGAACAGGATGTGGCTGATGTTGCGCAAAATATTGCCACGCAATTTGAGTCTAACGTTGAAATGGGACATTCATCGGTGCATCTCTCTGCGACAATCGGTATTGCGCTCTGTCCTGATGATGGCACTGATAAAGACACACTATTAGGCAACGCGGAAAAAGCGATCCAGCGTGGGAAATCCCGTCTGAAAAGCACACGAAATAGTGATTCAGCAGCATCATTAAAACGCAGCAAGCAGTCTGCTAACGCCTCGACCTATCATTTTTATACTAAAAAGTTGACCCAATATTCACGGCAGCAGGTTAAATTTACAAAAGCGTTAAAACAAGCATTAGCGCAGGATCAGTTTGAGCTGTACTACCAGCCTCAGTACGATCTGAGTAAACGGCAAATTGTCGCGCTGGAAGCGCTGTTATGCTGGAATCACCCGCAGCGTGGCGCGTTACATTCGGACAGCTTTATCAGCCTGGCTGAACATTACGGTTTAGCGGTGCCGATCGGTCTTATGATGATCCGTAAAGCCGCACTGCAGGCCGTAATCTGGCAGAAAGCGGCGATTAATTTCGAACGTATTGCCATTAATTTAACCGATGTGCAATTATCACAAGTCAGTTTGATTGGGGATCTGCAGACTATTCTGCTGGAAACTAAGTGTTCAAGAGAATGGCTGGAGTTTGAAATCGATGAAGTTATTTTTAAAAGTGATAACCCAACTGTTTATGAAAATCTAATCAATCTCAGTAAAATGGGCATAGCACTGACCGTTGATAAATTTGCCGCAGATCGTCCGCTGTTTAGGCTGTTTGAGCAGTTAACGATCGATAAATTTAAAATATCGCCACATTTTACCAAAGAGGGATATGTAGACTTTGTTAGCCATGCGCTACAGGATGGCTTGCTTGTTCTGTCCCGCTCATTAGGTGTGACGGTCGTTTCTGACACACTCGCCGGTAACACCGATGATGAGCCCACAATATCCAATAAATTTGAGCCAGTCGGTCAGCAATTGCACAGTAAAGCGATGAATGCCTCTGAAATCACTTTTTATCTGCGCTGTCATAAACGTAAATAAACGCGATTTTTCAAACATAATGGTAAAAGTAACGGGATCGCGTCTTTTCTTTTGCCATTTTTAAGTTGAGATGGGACAGAAATAAACTTAAATAGAGTGAAATTTCTAAGTCGATGTGCACCTTTGCACCTGCTAAATGGGCCGATGGAGGCAGATTTTTTATTTTGCATTATGTTGTTTTTTACTCGCTAACAATCCTTTCCTTAATCCCCCACACCTGCATTTATTTGTACTATTGATGGCTCAATTACGAGGCTAAAAAAAACCAGACTGAATGGTAAAAACTTGTTTTTTATGACATTATTAACTCCATGCCCTAGCCAGACAGTGTGCATGCGCAAGCTAACCGTAAATGCTCTAATATGACCCATACAACTGACTTAGGGATTCTCCCCCCTGTTGGTATTATTTTTTATTAGCTATTTGTCTAGATTGGAATAAAACAACATTCCGCACAATACAATATGTTATTTAGGCAAAAACGATGAACTTAATAAATGTTATCACAGCCAAACTGCGTCACCTTTTTGTAATTTTGTTATTTGTATTTACTGCCATATTGCCCGCGCAAGCAGCTCTTTCCGAAAATTACCAGTACGACACTTGGACGAGCCGCGATGGGCTACCCCATAACAGTATCAATGCTATTACCCAGACCGAAGATGGTTATCTGTGGTTTGCAACCTGGGAGGGTATTGCGCGTTTTAACGGTAAAGAATTTAAAGTTTTTACCCGCGGCAGCGCAAGCGGCCTGATTGATTCCGGTGTTCGTGCCCTATATGCAGATAACGATGGCAGTTTATTTGCCGGAGGTTCAAGGGGCGATTTTTGGCTGACTTCTAATCGCGGGATCTGGCGAATTACAAAGCAGGAGGCAAACGCAGTCGCCGATGGCCTGCAGTCTGAGATTAACTTCATTCATTACGGTGAACTCGATGGCATGCCAACTGCGTAACTTAATGGCGGCTCGAATCCGGCGGTCAGCAAGGACGCGACCGGGCAACTATGGTTTGCCACCGCGAAGGGGCTGATCGCCACCCACCCGCAACGCTTTAAACAGATTATCGCAGCTCAATTTCCAACTATCATAGATAAAATCAAAGTAGATCAGCGCTGGTTAAACCTGAGTGAGCAGCACAACGTCACCCTGCCCCCTGGCGTTCAGCGGCTAACCTTTAATTTCGTCGGTTTAGGCTTTATTGCCTCAAAAGATATACTTTATCGAACTAAATTAGAGGGCCTGGAAACACAATGGATCAAAAGAGGTTCAATGGGGGTTGCCGAGTATACTAATCTCGCGCCGGGAAAATACCAGTTTCGCGTCAATGCCTATTACCCTTACTTTGAAAATGAGGTCAATGAAGCGAGCTTTTCTTTTACTATTCAGCCCTATTGGTGGCAAAGGATCGAAGTTCAATTTAGCTTATTTATCCTGTTTTTATTAACCATCGGTCTATTGGTTCATTGGCGACTGTACCACCTCAAACAATCTCAATTAAGATTAAAACATGAAGTCGCGCAAAAAACCCAAGCGCTGCAGATTCAAGCATCGGCTTTTTCAAGACAGGCTCGAGAAGATACCTTGACCGGGTTACATAATCGCTTAGCCTTTGATGAATGGGTGCTTAGCATTTATTCACTCTCGCATGCTGCTTCAATATTATCTATTGTAATGATCGACATTGATCACTTTAAGCGGATTAATGACACCTACACGCATTTAGCAGGTGATAAGGTACTGCAAAAAATAGGACAAGTGTTTGCACAGTTTGAGCAAAGAAACTGTTTTATTGCACGCTGGGGCGGAGAAGAATTTGTGCTCGGTATTATTGGCTGGCAAGCACAGCAAGTTTACACACTATGCGAAAAAATAAACCACTTGATAAAACAGCAGGACTATCCGGAAATATCTGCAACGCTCACGGTCACCGTGAGTATCGGCATTGTCAATGCGGATACCTCATATGATATTGAGCAGTTGCTGCACTGTGCCGATCAATCTTTATTTAAGGTTAAAAATTCGGGAAGAGACGGGATATCCGTATACCCGTTAGTTGATTAACAATAAACACAAAGCAGCTCAGCCTATTACCCTTGCCAAATTAACGATGGCAAGTTACGGGTTATACGCCTGAGCTGTGAAAATTACCTCCAGTGTGATGGGGTCACCCACTAGAAAAAGCGAGCGATAGAGACTTCAAGTTTTCCGCTATTGTTTGGATACCGCGATACACAAAATGACACAATAGCCATATTCTGCCAAAAGAACTACAAAGGTGATCAGCCTTACTGGTTAAAATCATTTCTAACTGCCTTGTGCGCTTTATTCAGAACGTTCTGTTCTTCACCATTCAGTGGTCAGCTAAAGCTGTTCTAAATAGTTCCAGACGATTTTGTGACGTGAGAATAATAATCGAATGCAACTCACGCCTTGTTCGTTCTCATTTATCCTTCACAATCGTTGCTCACTTGATTATTTCTTTTGGTATTATTTTCGAAAATGGAGTCTATATGTTCCCAATTTTTTTGATAAGTAAGCCCTGCCTTAATTATTTTTAAAAAAATAATTTCATCACAGATGATTACAGGTGTAACTATTGTTTTGATTAATGTGAAAATAAAGTAAGATGTAGATAACTTTTCACATCATAAAAAAACAAGGAAAAAGTGAAAAAAATCATGGAGAAAACCTCTCGTTGTCAAAACGAGTTGCCAGTTATGCTAGTACCAGATCTGAATATAACCAATCAAAAATTCAAAGAATGGGCCGCCCCATTTTTAACAAAAGAAGAACAAAATACAACAAAAAAAGTGGTTGAGCACTTTCTGCAACAAGGGGGTGATGGTCCTCGATTACAACAAAAATTAACGGAATGGTCTCATCAACATACAGATAGCAACTGGTCTGCTCCTGCTTGGAAAGCCTTGTATCTTGATTCTCGCGCCTCTTTAGTAATTAACCATAATGTATTTTATTATCTAAAAAATAAACTTGATGAAAAAGCATGCTCACAAGCCAATATGGCAAGTGCGCTTATTGTAAGTGCTTTTCATTTTATTTCACTCCTTGATAGACAAGAACTAGCAGCAGATTTTCAAAAAGAAACGCCCCTTTGTATGAATCAATACAATAATATTTTTTCTTCAATAAGAATACCTCATCAAAAAAGAGATAAATTTAAAGTCTCATCTTGTCGCCGGCACATTGTCGTTCTACACAAGCAACATATTTATAAAATAGATATTCTTGATGAAGTCGGACAGATCCGCTCGGGATCCGCTGTTGAACATGAACTAAACCGTATTCTTGGCGTGTCTGGTACGGGGCAAAATTTAGGTATATTGACTTCACTGCCTCGAGATCTTTGGGCTCAAAGTCGGAATGAGTTATTTAAGTTATCAAGAACGAATAAACAAGCTATGACCATAATAGAAGAAGCAGCTTTTGCTTTATGTTTAGATGAAAATGAGCCAGAAGAGTTGACAGATGTATCTCGACACTTACTGCATGGAGATGGTCGAGATCGTTTTTTCGATAAATCACTTCAATTTATTGTATTTAAAAATGCAAAAACTGGCCTCAATTTCGAACACTCCGGTGTTGATGGCTCAACTGTGCAGCGTTTAATCGGCTATCTATATGACACTATGGGGAAGGATCCCCACCGTTATTTTATTGTTAATAAAGAGACAAATAACGCCCTCCAAGAAGTTAAGTTTGAATTAAATAAATCACTAAAAGAAACTATTTCTAAGGCTGCAATCGCATTTAAACAACACGTGGCAAACACTCAAACCCGCGTATTAACGTTTAAGTCATTTGGAAAAAATAAAATTAGAAAATTCGCTATAAGCCCGGATGCTTTTGTTCAGTTAGCATTGCAATTGGCCGAGTATAAGCTGTATGGCAAGTGCTATAGCGCATATGAAGCGATAATGACGAGAACATTTTTAGATGGGCGTATCGATGTACTCTATACCGTTTCACCTGAATCATTAGCATTTATAGAGAAGATGCAAAACGCCGGTTGTCCGGTACAAGATAAAATAGACGCGCTTATTCTTGCGACACAAAAACATATTGAAAGGGCTAAAGAATGCCGCTCCGGTCAGGGAGTTTATTCACATCTACTTGCGCTTAAATACCATTATGATGCTTCTGGTCGTGAACTTGGGATGGAAAAATTGCCTGATTTATTTACAGATAAAGGGTTTCAAGTGCTAACAAATAGTGTTGTTTGTACCAGTACAACATCGGCATACGGTGTTGTGTTAGCAGGTTACGGTCCTATTGTTGATCATGGATATGGCATTATGTACTTCACTCGAAAGGATGAGATCTATTTTAATATGACCAGTCGAACGGTGATGCAAGATAAGTTAGATAAAATGCACGATTATATTGAACAATCTTTACTAGAGATGGCAGATCTAATGGGGCAACGGAAAATATAATAAAAAAAAAAGTCAGATACAGATATCGAAGAACTGCTCTTTAATTTTGAATTGTTAAGAATATAAAGGTTTGGATGATCCGTTTTTTCTGTTTCAGAATGTTATTTATGCTTGTATTGCCCAGCTGCTTTTTAGCGTATCACCTCAGACTATGAATAAGTACATATGAGTAAAGTCACACTCTTTATTACTAGTCATCAACCCGTTACCATTCGAAATGCAAAAATGCATTTTTAATGGTAATAGTCTTAAAGGCTATTTATTCACAGGTGTGCTAGGTTTTTTTATGATATGGGGTAAAAATAGCGGGTTAATTCTCCACCTCTAACGATTTAATAACCATCTCATCTCCCTGCAAAATTTAAACAAAAGGCTTAACAAAAAGCTGGACACCCATTACTTGGTTAATAACAAACGCAAAGCAGATCAGCCTATTACTCCTGCCAAATTAACGACGGCAAGTTACGGGTAATAGGCCTGAGCTGCGAAAATCCCTAGAGCCGTTCTCGAAAAATCAAGTACTTCTGCATTACCATAAATATAGATTCCGATATTCACTATTCGTCCCTCGTAGACCGCCACACCTCATAATAAGTAACTAACTGTACGCTAACGTACAGACAAAAACAGACTGGTTTGGCAAGCTATGTATGCGTTAGTTTCCTTTGCTGTTAGTGGCAAGCACAGTTAGCCGCAAGTACCAACATCGTTGTCATCTCTCCGCCACTGGAACAGAGCGAAGCGGCGCTTTCTCAGCCAGCCGTAAATTGCCCTTTAAAGGAGCATTCATATGCCTATCCATCACATCAATTTAAACAATCAGTCAAGCATGCGCGACATCTATGCAACAGATGCCTCACAAGAAAGCCTCCCTAAATATCAGATGCCCAAACAACGAATAGAGCCTCGCACTGCCTATGCACTGATCCGCGATGAACTTTTACTAGACGGAAATGCACGCCAGAATCTCGCCACCTTTTGCACCACTTGGGTTGATGATGAGGTCAAACAGCTAATGACTGACGCCATTGACAAGAACATGATCGATAAAGACGAGTACCCTCAAACCGCAGAAATTGAAAGTCGTTGTGTGCACATTCTTGCTGACCTCTGGCACGCTAAAAAATCGCGTAAAACCGTTGGCTGTTCAACAACAGGTTCAAGCGAGGCTGCTATGCTGGGCGGTCTAGCGCTAAAATGGGCATGGCGCAAACGTCGCGAAGCCGCAGGGAAAGATGCCAGCAAACCAAATATAGTAACCGGCCCTGTGCAAATTTGCTGGGAGAAATTTGCGCGCTATTTCGATGTTGAAATTCGTGAGGTACCGCTGGAAGGGAACAATCTTGGCCTAACACCTAGCGATTTGCGCAAATATTGTGACGAAAACACTATTGGTGTAGTGGCCACCTTAGGCGTTACTTTCACCGGCATCTATGAACCGATTGAGGCTCTGGCTAATGAGCTGGATTTAATGCAGCAGGACCTTGGACTTGATATACCTATTCATGTGGATGCGGCCTCTGGCGGTTTCATCGCGCCTTTTATTCAAAAAGACATTGTCTGGGATTTCCAACTCGATCGGGTTAAATCTATCAACGCTTCTGGCCACAAATTTGGCCTGGCCCCCCTTGGCGTCGGCTGGATTATCTGGGCATCACAAGAGGATTTACCCGAAGAACTTATCTTTTACGTCGATTATCTCGGTGGCAACATGCCTACGTTTGCGTTGAACTTCTCGCGCCCCGGCGGTGAAATTATTGCCCAATATTACAATTTCCTCCATCTTGGTTTCGATGGCTATAGCGCCGTCCAACAAGCCTGCTCTGACACCGCGCAATGGTTAAGTAGCAAACTGGCAGAATTTGATTGTTTAGAAATGGTTTATGATGGTCATGGCGGTCTTCCAGCTGTCGCCTATAAACTAACCGACACGAATCACGGTTTTACGCTTTATGACCTATCGGAACGGGTACGAATGGGCGGATGGCAAATCGCGTCCTATCCACTGCCGATGAATCGTCAAGATACGGTCGTCCAGCGCATCCTGATTCGCCATGGCGTCAGCCGAGATTTGGCACAACTGCTTCTGGACGATATCATCCGCGCGATCGACCACCTAAGCAAAAATCCGATCCTCAATTCAACCGCAAAACCGGGGTTTCACCATGGTTAATCTGAAACGCATCCACAGGACAATGCGAAGCATTGCCCTGCGTTGCCTCAGCTTACTACCGATATTGGTCTCTCAGTCTGCGTTAGCGAATTCGGTAGTAACCGATAGCACCGTGACCAAGGGCGATGCAATACCATCGGTGAGCAGCGTGGTTGGCAATGTTTTCGACACCATTCAGCCCGTCACAGAGTCGGGTCTTCACGGTTTTTTTCAGCTCTTAGGTAACCAACCTATTGCCTTCGTTCTACTTGCCCTTGCGATCGGTACACTAATCGGTAAGTTCAGCTACAGAACTCTCACTCTAGGGTCTACCGCTGGCACCTTGCTAGTCGGTATCGGTATTTCAATGATTGCCGAGTCGGTTTACGGAATCAGTTACGCAATACCCAGTATTCTGTCGTCCTTCATGCTATTGCTCTTTATGTATGCGCTCGGGCTGAAAGTGGGGCCTCAGTTCTTTTCAGGTTTACGCAAAGGGGGCTTGGCATTCATAACTATCGGTTTGATAGTCTGGAGTCTAAACTGGGTCATTTGCTTTTTTGGTGCCCAACTCTTTGATCTCGCACCGGGTTATGCGACCGGATTAATCTCCGGCAGCTATACCATCACTGCAATCCTCGGCGTTGGTCAAGGCGCCCTAGCCAGTGGAGCCTATACTCCACCACTAGGGATGACGATTGAGGAAGTCGGTGCCAACATGGCTGCCGCTTATGCGATCAGTTATGTTCTCTCCACGGTGGGAATAATCCTGCTAATTCGTTATCTTCCGCGCATTTTTGGTCGGAATGCCGTCACCGACGCGAAACTCGCAGAAGAGGAGTTCAGTGGTGGAGCTATTCATCCCGTCCCTGGGGCGCCAAAAGCATTAGCCATGGGATTCTCCCCATTTGGCGTTCGAGCCTTTACCGTGACACACCCAAAGTTTATCGGTCAAACAATCTCGCAGCTAGCTGAAGCGTTCCCTGAGGCGCCAATCCTGCGCGTCGTACGAAATGGTGAGATCGTCACTCTGAGTAGCGATCCAACAATTCAAAACGATGACATCGTTACAGTGCGTGCAGATGTCGACGATCTGATTCTAGAAGAGGGAGAACTGATCGGTCCTGAATCGGACGATCCTTTGTCTCGCAACATTCCAATTGAAGCGGCTGATGTACATATCGGCTCACACAAACGATCAGGTCAAAGTTTGGCTGAGTTTGGTCAGATCATGGAGGGCGGTGTCGCAGTGAAAGCGCTATTTCGTGATGGCACCGAACTTCCACTTGGGCCAAAAATTGATGTCCGGTTTGGTGACGTGCTGCGTCTAACTGGCCCGGATGTCGCCCTGCAGAAAACCGCAAAACAGCTCGGCGGACACGCTATCCTACCGACCATGAAATCCGAGATCCTCTACCTTGCGCTCGCGATGTTAGCAGGCTACCTGGTAGGCATTATCACGGTGACCATTTCCGGTATTCCCTTTGCGCTGGGTACTTCCGCCGGGGTAATAATGGCTGGGATTGGGGTGAGTTATTTTCGAAGTAGGAACCCTAATTTTGGCGGTCCGGTCCACGAAGGTGCGCGAACTTTTCTTCAGGATTTTGGCCTAAATGTCTTTGTCGCCGTTCTTGCGGCCAACGTCGGTCCTAAAGTCATCTCCGCCCTTACTGGTGACACTATCTTATGGGTTGCTCTAATCGGTATTGTGGGGGGATTAATTCCCCCACTTATCGCATTTTGGGTAGGAATCAAGATTTTTGGTCTTAACTCAGTGATCGCCGCTGGGTCGGCTACGGGTGCTCGTAACAGTACACCAGGTCTCAATGCAATCATGGAAGAGTCTGGCAGTTCTGTCGCGGCCATCCCCTATCCGGTCAGCTATGCATTCACGACCGTGCTTGCTCTGATTGGCGGATACTTCTCAATGATACTGACTTAGCATCAGCTGATAATGTTATCCAGAGGCCGGTGGGATCAGACGTTTTTTTAATGCTCGTTGTGTGACCATTGCCTTTTATCTTGATCAACATAAACGGGAAATACATTATCTGTATTTCCCGTTTTTTATTACATTATCTTCACAAGATATTGTCTGTACTTTAAATCGACTGCATCAATTTTTCATTACTAACACGGTAAACAAATAGCGCAGGCAGCAATGCCATGACACTGCCAACGCCCAAAACAGCAAGGGCAAACAACCAGTCTTTTGCCTGTAGTGTCGCATTAATATTAAATTGAGCCTTATCACTTAAGATATTGCTTATCCATTGCACTTCAACGCTAGCCAGTAACATTCCCAGTAATAATCCAATGGTCATTAAGCTAAAGACAAATAACCAAACCGATAATAACAGGTAATTTCGAGTGGCCCCGATGGTGCGTAAAATGGCGAATTCACGTTTAAATAATGCAAATAAAGCCGCAATACCAAAGACCAATGAAAGCATCACTAAACCTTCGCAAATCAGTGTTATCTGACTCATTAATGCGCGTGCATCACCCATTAGTGCGTATAACATCACCATCACTTCAGCAGGAAATACGCCCTGAGTTTCATTATTACTGAAATCACTGCGTAAGCCGTAGGCGCTAGCAATAGAGTTTGGTTTTACAATGAAAGCAGACACCGGTTTGAAAGCGTCTTGTTGGTCGAACACCCCGAAGTTGATTAATTCATTTTGATTATGCTCTGCCTCGTCGTGATCAGCGTGTCCATTACCCAGACCATGAATCTGCCAGCTAGCTTCAACGGGTACTAAAATAGCATTGTCCCAAGGCGTGCCGGTAACGGGTAGTTTTTTAGCCACTTTATAATCGCTATGGTGTGAATGGCCCTCCTCTTCATCATCGTCGCTGTCAGCGGACTCTTCTATCATGCCATGCTGTGCTTGAAAAACATCACCGAGACTAAGATCAACGTTGGCCCCTATAAAAGCAGAATGAATAGTGGGGAAATTTCCCTGTTCGCCATATAAAGAGCTGACTAATGCTTGCGTGGTACCAACAATGGGCGAGCCATTATAACCATCGCCAAAAACGATAGGAGCAAACCATTTGATACGTTGATCGTCTAATAGATCATGCCAGACATGCGTGGGTACTGTTTCCAGAAAACCGGTTTTTAAAAAGGCAGTATTCAACACCAGGTCAATTTTAGAGCCCGGTGCACCAATAATTAAATCAAATTGATCCGATACATTGGCACTGCTTTGTTTTATTGCACGTTCCTGTGATAACAAAGCGACACCTAACGATAAGGCAACACTGAATAACACCACAAAAATAACGCAGGGGAGTGTGTATTGGCGATACCAGGCCTTAAGCAGCATCAGTGGATTCATGTTGAATTACTCCTCTTTCTAAATACACTGTTTGATCTGCTTGCTCAATAACAAGGGGATCGTGACTGACTGCTAACACAAATTTTCCTCGTTGAGCCTGCTCTTTAAGTTGTTCAATAACAAACTTGGCATTTTCTTTATCCAATGATGCGGTGGGTTCATCGGCTAGAATGATCGACGGGTTGCCGGATAACGCCCTTGCCAGTGAAATTCGTTGCTTTTCCCCGCGAGAAAATTGATTAATGTTTTTATTAATATTGGTAATGCCAAATTGCTTTAATAATGCAATGGCCTGCTGCTTGAGTGTCGTTGAAGTTCGCCAATTTGAAAAACTATGTTGCAGAATGACATTTTCCAAGGCGGATAAAGAGGGAATAAGGTAAAAGTCCTGGAAGATAAAGCCAACTTCCTGATTGCGCCACCTTGAACAATCGTTATCACTTAATTGCTCAAGCGCCTGATCTTTCCAATGAATACAACCCTGCTTGGCTTTTAATTGCCCTGAAATTAAATGCAAAAACGTCGATTTTCCGGCACCGGAGGGTCCCGCTAGTACATTGAATTGACCATAGGCGAGTTCTATTTCATCAAGCGATAAAATCAGTTGTTTATCGAGCTCCACTTTTGCATCAGTAAGCTTTAACATATCAATCCTTTTTACTTTTCGAACTTAGCCTGAACTAAGCGTACTTTGCTTAAAAAGCCGGTATCGGGATCTATTTCTGTCCCTATTTCTAATATACCCGTTACGTAAATAGGGACGTTATAGGGAAGCACTTCAATAATGTCATCGGTTTTAATTAACATGATATCCGTGGGCCAATCCGCTTCAGATTCACAGAATGGGCAATAAGACATGGGCATTTTAGTGAGTACAAAGAAATCAGCCTGCGCTTTTATTGGCGGGGCCATATAACCTCTAACACGAATTTCCTGACCCTTTTTTTGTTGCGCTAATGCCGAAAAATCACCACCGCGCCCATAGAGATCACGAAACTTTAATTGATCAGCAGCCTGCGCGACGAAACTAAATAAAATAGCCAAAAATAGTACAGTGATACGCATCAATAATTAACCTTATTTTCAAACGAGAAAAGGATGCAAAGGTTAAATTTGCATCCTTGTTATGGACTGTTTTACAGTGGTTTATTTAAGTAAACCACCCGCATTAGCCATCACATTAAAGATATAGTTCTGTTCAACCGAACCATCGATTAGCCAGGCTTTAGGACCCTGCGCATAGATAGCAACATCTTCACCGGCATGAGATTCAGACTGCATTGGAATTAATGCCTGTTGAATGTAATCTAAATCCGTTGTATCAATTTGTGTAAGATCAGCACGCGGACCTTCGATTGCACCCGGGCCATTGATGTAGCTTAGGGTTGTATAAGGTTTACCATCATCACCCAGGTTTAATTTATCGGTTGGATTGCCTTTACTGTCAACACCGACGCTTAAGCCTAAAATTGGATTTCCCCGTTTTGCGTAACCCTGCATACTGAGCGTATGTGAGTGATCCGCTGTGACAACAATAAGCGTGTCTTTGGTGTAGGTTTTTTCCATCGCAGCTTGAACCGCATCGGCAAAGGCAGAACCATCTTCTAGTGCACGTGCGGCGTTTCCTGCATGATGAGCATGGTCAATACGACCGCTTTCAACTAACAGGAAGTAACCTTTTTTGTTGTTGTCTAATATATCAATCGCTTTGTCTGTCATTTCCGCAAGAGAAGGTTCGCCGCCTTTATCCTTAGCGCGATCCGCTTCGTATTCCATGTGCGAGCTATTGAACAACCCTAATACCGGACCGGTTGTTTCTGTATCTAGTTGGTCAAAACCCGATTGATCCCAGACGTAGGCCGCATCTTTAAATTTACTCAGCCACTCTTTAGTGAGATCTCGACCATCGCTACGTTTACCTGATTGACCCTCACCGTCGGTAGTTGTTGTTGGTAAAAAGTGACGGCGACCGCCACCGAAAACAACTTCCATATCAGTACCAAGTGCTTGTGTGGCGATATCAGTACAACCAGCGGCCTTTTGCTCTGCTGTTAGTGCGCTGTCATCTTCAAAGTTACGGTCTGCTGAGTGTGCATAAGCTGCCGCAGGCGTTGCATGGGTGACACGCGCTGTTGATACTACGCCCGTTGATTTACCGGCTTGCTCTGCTAATTCAAGAATGGTTGTCAGACCATTTTTTAATCCAGCTTGGCAATCACCACGTTCGACGCTTGAATTCACGCTGATAACACCCTGGCGTGTTTTTACGCCGGTAAGAAAGGCTGATGCAGTGCCCGCTGAGTCAGGTGTTTGTGCATTGGTATTATAGGTTTTTGCCAGGGCAAGGTTTGGAAACTGCTCGTAGCTGAGAACGTATTCTTCACCCGTTGCACCTTCTTTTTGACCTTTATAGATACGAATGGCTGTATTTGATGTCACACCATTACCATCACCAACGAATAGAATGATGTTTTTAGCCATGCCATTGATACGCGGGGTATTCATTTTTTTTTGTAATTCAGCTTGACCATCCTTGAACCACTGATTGTCTTTTTGGATAAGATCCGCAGCGCCTGCACTGATCATCAGACCTGCACCAAGTGCGGCGACAACCGCTTTATTAACAAGGTTAATTTTCATTTTTATTCCTTTAAAGATTGGTATGGATTAACAATGAACGAGATTGTAGTACGAGTTTGTTACATTTAAGTGACACTATTATGTTAGTTTTGTTTAAATGTAGTTATCGATATAGTTGTCGATATAGGCTATGAATAATGTCACTATTCATACTGTTGTCATTATTTTAAAAGATAATGTGATTTTTTATTGGGTTAATTATCATGATGAGAATTAGTTTGCGCTGCACTGCCGGGTTTATATTATTGATTTGCTCCCTTCCATCTTTTTGTTTAACAAAAGAGACAATAGCTCCCCCGCTTGATGGCATTGAAATTCACAGTCAACAAGCCCTCGGATTACATGATTTATTAGGTAAAATTGTTTTAATTGATTTTTGGGCAACCTGGTGCATCCCCTGTCGTCAATCTTTTCCCTATCTGAATGACCTTCAAGATGAGCTTAAAAATGATGATTTTATTGTTCTAGGGGTTAATCTTGATGAAAATTCAAAGGATATTCTAAAATTTACGCATCGTTTTCCCGCGCAATTTTTAATATTAAGGGACGTGCCTGAATGGCAACGAACCGCCTATGAAATTGAAGGTGTACCTACTTCTTACCTGATTGATAAAAAGGGTAAAATAGTGAAGAAGTTTACGGGGTTTAAAAAAAGTGAGTTTAATAAAATAAAGCAGTGGGTATCCACGCAATAAAGAACAAGTTATTCCTATTCTGATCGTCACCATCACACCCACATGAAGATTGAACCCCGGATCATTTGCAAGTAAAGCCTCGCGTTCAGGAAACCCTGCCACACCTTAGTTAATTGGGTGAGCAAGTTTTTTGAGGCTCTTATCTAATGAGAACGCGTCTTGCTATGGTTTAGGTAAGCGCAAATTAGGCATTATTATTCACCAAAGGTTGCGGCAACAAACGATCCGTTTCTGTCTTCACAACGGCGTAGCATTCGCAGCTCAAGGATTCGAGTTTCGCGCGATCTAGCACAGTGATATGACCACGGTGATAATTAATCACTCCAAGCTTTTGTAATTTACCCGCCGCTTCGGTAACGCCTTCACGGCGCACACCATGCATGTTAGCAATCAATTCCTGGGTCATGGTGAGATGGTTATCCGGCAGACGATCCAACAACACTAACAACCAGCGACATAATTGCTGACTAATCGAATGATGACGATTACACACAGCGGTTTGCGCCATTTGAGTGATCAATGATTGCGTATAAAGCAGCATCAATTCCATCAGCTTATCGTGTCGGTCAAATTCGTCGGTTAACATGCTGCCTTTTAGGCGATAAGCATAACCCGCGCTTTGCACCACGGCTACGCTAGAGGTACTTTCACCGCCCATAAATAAAGCGACACCAACCAGCCCTTCGTTACCGACCACTGATATTTCGGCAGACGCGCCACTTTCCATCACGTAAAGCAAAGATACAATGGCATCGACAGGAAAATGCACATAGGCCAATTTGTCGTCAGCTTTATACATCACCTGCCCTAGCTCCAGCTTTTCCAACTCAATAAAAGGAAACAGACGATCTTGAACGTCCTCGGGTAAGGCGGCTAAGAGATGATTTTGTAACGGCGAAAAAGTAGTATCGATGGCATCATGCATAGGGGGGATTCTTAGAATTTTTAGTGAGGAAATTAGGTCATAACAAAGCGATATTAGCGGGATATTATCAAACAGCCAAACAATTACTTTGTGCGCTACCGAACACACTACTCTCTTTAAATCACAACATACGGCTTATTCATTACAACATTGATCGAGATTCTAATTTAGATCATTAAAACTTGATAAAACATCGAACAACTCCACATCTATATCGCTTTGACGTAAACGGTCAAAGGTTTGATTTAGGTTTTCCGGTATTTCATCAATATTCTTTTCGGCTCGCGGCAAGTCGGCTTGTATTCTCACTAGCAAGAGATTGCGTACAAACTCAAAAAAGACTGACAAACAAATATTCACGCACTAAACCGCGGCCATCACTTCATTGAATTATTCGACTAGACCTTGATCCGAAGCAAACACAATCACGCCGATGACTGGCGCATTACACTTGGACCAACTGACGATCACAGCAGGATGTTGTGGGTGCTGAAGGCTAGATACCTTCGGTTATCCAATTTGATGGCTAATAAACGATCTTTTTCATAAATACCTTTGTAAGCAGGAAGTGAGCGACAGAGTCAACGCTAGGTTGCCCCTGCCCGTCCAATAGAAACAGAGATAAAACATCCTGTTCAAATCAACAATTTTTTTGGTAAAGGTTTTTTTCCGTCCTATACTCAAATGGCTTTTATTCTTCCTATACTCTTTTAATCGGTCGACCTCCGCTTAGCAGTTGAGGCTCACCTATAAAACCTAGATAAAAGTCAAAAAGGGTAAAGGTCGATGAATATAAAACTCGCTAAGAAATCCGGATTAGGTGTTGCTCTGTGCGGTCAAATCAGAATGGGTTCCCAAGCGGGCGATGTCGAAGTGCTGTATTATTGGACATCCGGTGGTAAAGCATATTCATTCTAATAATTCAGCCTTCAAATGGAGGAAAAAAACATGCCTAACATACGCTTTAATGTACCAACTTCATTAACCATCGGAACCTTGGCGTTAGGGATCGCGCTGGCGACGGTTCCGGCTTTTACTGCTAACGCTGCTCCGACGCAGATAACAGATCCCACGAATCCCGACTTCGGTCCCAACGTCATGATCTTCGGCCCGGGCATGGATACGAGTTCTATCCAGGCAACAGTCGACACGATTCACGCCATGCAGGTCAGCAACGAGATGGGCGAAGAGCGTTACAGCCTCCTCTTCCTACCGGGCGAGTACGGCACCGACGAGGAGCCGCTGCAGGTTCAGGTCGGCTACTACACGGAGGTCGCGGGCCTGAGCGCCTCGCCGAATGATGTCCAGATCAACGGGGCGATCGAGGTCTACAACCAGTGCTTCGACGATCCCACGAACCCGGAGTTCGTGGGTTGCTTCGCGCTGAACAACTTCTGGCGCAGTCTGTCCAACCTCACGATCAACGTGAACACTTTAGGCCAGGGCGGTTGCGAGGCTTCGGCCAACATGTGGGCGGTATCGCAGGCGGTATCGATGCGCCGGGTTGACGTCAAGGGCGGAAATCTCACGCTCATGGACTACTGCTCAGGACCGTCCTTCGCCAGCGGCGGCTATATCGCCGACTCGAGGGCCGGGGTGATCATCAACGGTTCCCAGCAGCAGTGGTACACTCGCAACAGCGAGATCGGTGAGTGGACGAATCCCGTGTGGAATCAGGTGTTCTCCGGCGTGATCGGCGCGCCGCAGGACATCGGATACCCGGATCCTCCTTACACCACGCTCGCCGAGACCCCGGTGAGCCGTGAGAAACCGTACCTGTACGTCGACGACGAGGGCAAGTACTTGGTTCGAGTGCCCAACGCGTATCGTAATACCAGCGGCATTAGCTGGGCCGACGGCATGACACCCGGCCGGTCCATCAAGATCACCGATTTCTTCATCGCTGATCCGAACGACTCAGTTCAGGAGATCAACAACCAGCTGGCTCGCGGCAAGCACCTGATCCTCACCCCCGGCGTGTACGACGTCGCGGAGAGCATCGAGGTAAAGCGGGCAGACACGGTCGTTTTGGGCATGGGTCAGGCGACGCTCACCGCTGTTGACGGCGCCATTCCGCTGAAGATCGGCGACAAGCCGGGCATTATTGTTGCCGGCGTGACAATCGACGCAGGCACGATCGAGTCACCGGTGCTGCTGCAGGTCGGCAAGAAGAACGGCAACAACGGTCGGAACAATAACGATCCGAGCAACCCGACCACGCTGAGCGACGTGTACTTCCGCGTCGGTGGGCCGCACATCGGCAAGGCCGACATCGCTCTGCAGGTCAACAGCGACAACGTTCTGATCGACCACACTTGGGTGTGGCGAGCTGACCACGGAGTTGAAGGCTTCGAAATCGTCGGCGGAGAAAACGGCGATGGCGGAGATTTTGGCGACAATGAGCGCTGGATCACTAACATCGGCCGCAATGGCGTGGTCATCAATGGTGACGATATCACTGCCACTGGCCTGTTCGTCGAGCATTTCCAGGAGTACAACACCATCTGGAACGGCGAGAACGGCCGCGTGGTCCTGTACCAGAACGAGCTGCCCTATGATCCACCCACCCAGGCGGACTGGATGACTCCTCACGGCACGCTCGGATGGGCCGCGTACAAGGTCGCCGATGACGTCCAGAAGCACGAGCTGTGGGGCGGTGGATCGTACGTCTTCAACCGCAACAACCCCGACATCGTCACCGAGAACGCATACGAGGTGCCAGATACACCCGAGGTCAAAATATTCCACGTGATGACGAAAAACCTTAGCGGCCCGGGCACGATCACCCACGTAATCAACGGGTTCGGTGAGACTGTCAACGGGGACGCGACAGACGGTATCCCTGCGCCTAGCGTCTGCGAACCGGATGCCTGCAATGAGGTACCGAGCTACGTGATCGGCTACAGCAATGGAATGCCGGACCTTCCGGTCTTCCCGTGATCTGAAGGCGTGTCTTCAACTGGTCCGTGCCCCGGAAAGCGGCTCGGACCAGTTGGCTATAGGCATAATAAAGGCCATTTCCTCGAAAATGTACACTATCACACAGCTCTGAGCGCCTTGTCTCGGCAGCTTTCTATAGCCAATACTCCGCGCTGACATGCAATGCTTTAAGTGACCATCTATGTCATGCTTTTTCGTCGCAGCTTCCCTCCATCACATTAACCGCCGCTTACTCCCCCGAAAGTAACGAACCGCGAGGAGCCGAGGGTCTTTCTTTTTGCCTTTTTAATAATTATCACATCTTGCCTTTTGCCATTTCGACTTGGCTATATCCAGAATATAAAGAGATTTTTACGCTCGCTTGGTAGAAAGCGAGCGTAAATGGAGTAGCTTCAACAGATTAATAGTGCAAAAGTTCTAACTCGATGTGCCCCTTTTGATCAGAAAGCTAAGGTTAAAATGCTTCTAAAAAATCAGAACCGGGGATTAAAGTAGAGGTTTAGTGATTGAAAATGTGTGAACGATAAACAGTTTTTTAAGTATTTGAGGTTTAAGTCTCTGTGATTTAAGTCTCTATGGAAAGGGGGAAGGAAATAACTCCCCCCAATCGAAGATCTGCGGAGCAGGTTTATTTGATCAGATTTTTACTTTTGAGCCAATTCACGGCTACTTCGTGAACTCTTTCATGATCTATATCCACGGCTTTATTGAGTTGCTGCATCTCTGTCGTAGTCAGCGTATCCGCAAGCGGTTTTAATATGGCAGGGATTTCAGGATACATATCAAGGATTTCTTTTCTGATAACGGGTACGGGATTGTATACAGGGAAGAAAGACTTGTCGTCTATCAGGTTCACAAAGCCGAAGGCCATGATTCTACCATCGGTAGCATAACCCATTGCAGAATTAACCAGCCCTTCTTTTAATGCCTGATAGGTAAGACCCACTGACATTTTTTTAACCTGTCCGGCTGGCAGTCTGAAATTATAGGTTTTCATCACGCTTTTAAATCCATCAGGGCGTTCCCAGAATTCAGAATCCAGAGCAAATATCATTTTGTCCGGATTGTTAGTGACGTAGACGCCCAGATCGGAAATGCTCTTAATGTCCAGTTTCGAAGCTTCTGCTTTATTCATCATCAAGGTATAGGTATTGTTGTACTGAACCGGATCAAGCCAGACAAGCCCCTCCTTCGCATCGGCTTTTTTGAGCCAGTCATAAATCTTTTTAGGATCGGTCATTATTTCTGTATCGTCCTGCTTGTAATACAGAGTGTATGCCGTGCCCGTATACTCGTAATAAAGATCGAACGAAGCATTTTCCAGTGATTTTCTGGCAATTACTGATCCTACACCTGTCTTCACCGTTACATCGAAGCCTTGCTCTTCAAGAAGGATGCTGGCGAGTTCCGGAAGAATAAGTTGTTCGGTATAATTTTTACCGCCCACTATCAGGCTTTTATCTTTGGCAAAGACACTGCCGGAAAAAAGGAACGTTAAAACAAGTAATGCCGGAACAAGTTTAAATATCTTTTTCATTTAATACCTCTTATTGGTCTTCTGGCTGAATGCCGAAGAGTTTTATTTTCAAGGAGTAGAGCAAAAAACAAGCTGCATTTTTTTGCCCTAGTCCCTGATTAAGTGCTCATTATTGTAAAAAATAAGTGCAACTTCCCTACTTGGGAAGACGTAAACCTTTTGCGATCAGAACGCAACAAAAAAGCTGGTCCCTATACATTATATTCTTTTAAATCATCACGTTAAAATAAATATCATACTCTAATCAATAAAACCTTAATACGACCACGTATAGCTACGATCAATAAGTTAATATCTGTTGTTCAAATTGAGATAAAAAAATAGAAAATCAAGGCGCTTTGCGCCTCAGAAAGCTAAAGCGGAAATGCTGCTAAACAAAATTAAAACCGGAGATTAGAACAGAGGTTTAGTGATTGTAAATGTGTGAACGATAAACTGATTTTTAAGTACCTGTGGTTTAAGTGCCTTTGGAAAGGGGGAAGAAGATAACTTCCCCCAATCGAAGATCTGCGAAGCAGGTCTATTTGATCAGATTTTTACTTTTGAGCCAATTCATGGCCACTTCGTGAACTCGTTTGTGGTCTACATCCACGGCTTTATTGAGTTGCTGCATTTCGTCCGTGCTCAGAGTATCCGCAAGCGGTTTTAATATGCCTGCAATCTCAGGATACTTATCAAGAACTTCTTTTCTGATAACCGGTACGGGATTGTATACGGGGAAGAAAGACTTATCATCGATAAGATTTACAAAGCCGAAGGCCGCGATTCTACCATCGGTGGCAAAACCCATTGCAGAATTAACCAGTCCTTCTTTTAATGCCTGATAGGTAAGACCCACTGACATTTTTTTAACCTGTCCGGCTGGCAGTCTGAAATTATAGGTTTTCATCACGCTTTTAAATCCATCAGGGCGTTCCCAAAATTCCGAGTCCAGAGCAAATATCATTTTTTCCGGATTGTTAGTAACGTAGACGCCCAGATCGGAAATACTATTGATGCCCAGCTTCGAAGCTTCTGCTTTATTCATCATCAGAGTATAAGTATTATTGAACTGAACTGGATCAAGCCAGACAAGCCCCTTCTTTGCATCGGCTTTTTTAAGCCAGTCATAAATCTTTTTAGAATCGGTCATTATTTCTGTATCGTCCTGCTTGTAATACAGAGTGTATGCCGTGCCCGTATACTCGTAATAAAGGTCAAACGCAGCATTTTCCAGTGATTTTCTGGCGATCACAGATCCTACACCTGTCTTCACCGTCACATCGAAGCCTTCCTGTTCGAGAAGGATACTAGCGAGTTCCGGAAGAAGAAGTTGTTCGGAATAATTTTTACCGCCCACTATCAGGCTTTTATCCTGAGCAAGAACACTGCCGGGGAAAAGGAACGTTAAAACAAGTAATGCCGGAACAAGTTTAAATATCTTTTTCATGTCATACCTCCATTAGTCTCTTGGCTGAATGCCGAAGAGTTTTATTTTTAAGGACTTGGGTAAAAACAAACGGCATTTTTCGCCCAAATCCTTCGGGCCTGTTTATGATAAAAAACAGACCCTCACACCTTTCCTATTCGGAAAGGCGCAAACCTTTTGAAATCAACGCAAATCCCAGTATTCCTGACAGAAAATCTGCAAAAAGAGCCAGTAGCGTGACCGGAATCGCACCGGCCAACAGCTTATCTGTCTGCATAAGATTTATGCCGGTGAAAATAAGATCTCCCAGGCCCCCTGCTCCAATAACATAAGCAAGTGCAGCGGTACCGATATTGATTATCAGGGCTATTCTGAATCCCGTGAGAATAACCTTCATGGAGTTGGGTAACTCTACTTCGAGAAGAATTTTCATTGGAGGCATTCCCATGCCTTTTGCGGCATCAATCAGATCCGGGGGTACCGCAGTAATACCGGCAAGCGTATTTCTGGCGATGGGCAGGATAGAATAGATGGCCAGCGCAAATATCGCAGGTTTCATGCCAATACCTAAGAAACTCATGGCCAGTGCTAAAACAGCCAGCGAGGGGATAGTTTGTCCCAAGCCGATAACATACATGCAGATTCCCGCATACTTGCGAAACCGCTTTCTGGTAAGCACGATACCCGCGGTGACGCCGATAATAGTAGCAAACACCATACTGATCGACACCATGTACAGATGCTGGCCGAACAATGCCATAATAACCGGATATTCGTATGGATCAGAAAGCAGATCTATCAGACCCGTACGTTCAAAGGTGATACCCGCTATCAGTATGATAAGCGCAATGATAATCATATATAATTTTGCAAATATTTTATTCATCGCGAAAGTCTCCTCTGTACCTTAATACCTTCTGGCGTCGCCATCCTTTCCAGCAGCGCCATTCCACCGTCGACTACGATAGCCAAAAGAGAAACAAGTATCGCACCGCTCATTATCATCTCCGGATATACGCGGGCAATACCCTGTTGGATATACACGCCCAGGCCACCAGCTCCGATATAGGTAGCAATAGCGGCAACCCCGATATTCATCACCGCAGCCGTTCTCAATCCGGCAATAATTAATGGCATAGCCAGCGGAATTTCCACCTCGCGTAAAAGTTTCCACTTACTCATGCCCATCCCTCTTCCGGCATCAACCAGAGCAGGCGGAACATTCTTGATCGCGGTATAGGTATTTCTGATAATAGGAAGCTGACTGTATAACACCAGTGCTATCACAGCAGGCACTTTTCCCAGACCCATATTAACAATCGCCAGGATCGGCAGCATCAATCCAAACAGAGCAAGAGAGGGAATGGTCATCAGTATGTTAGCACCGTTCAAAACCCGCGAAGCAAACTGCTCCTGTCGCGTAATGAGGACACCCAGCGCCACGCCAATGGGTGTGGCGATAAGAAGCGCCATCCCCACAATCCATATATGCTCCCAGGTGAGATACATAACCTCGTTCAGGTTATCTATTATGAATTGCAGTGTGCTCATTGCGCCACCTCATTTTCAATATTTTCTACTTCGTCGGCGTAACTTGCTTTTACCGCTTTTTGTATATCATTGTAGGTTACCGTCCCGACAAAGTTTTTATCTCCGTCGACCACACAAAAAGTAATAGCGTCATACATCAGCATGGAGGAAAGCACGTCTCGCAGTGGAGTATGTTCCTTCAGAAAAATGGGATATGTTTCGATCACCTCGCGCACCGGCCCTTCTTCATATTTGAGCGCTTTCTGGGTTACGAAGCCTATCGGTCTATTTTCTTCAAGCACAATACCGTAGCGATATTGCTTGTTACTCAGAAAATCTAATGCTGCCTGAGAACGGTCGGATCCCTGAATAATGTTCTTCGGCGTGCGGTTAATAATATCACTTACCCGCATCAGCCCAAGGACTTTCAGTGCCCGGTCGGCACCCACAAAGTCGGAAACAAATTTGTTTTTCGGCTGAGTCAGAATCATCTCGGGTGTGTCGTACTGTACCAGTTTTCCCTTGTTGAAGATGGCAATACGATCGCCCATCTTGATCGCTTCGTGTATATCATGAGAGACAAAGGCCACGGTCTTCTTCAGTTTTGCCTGAAGCTTGAGAAACTCGTCTTGAATCTCTTCTCTGTTGATCGGATCTATCGCGCCGAAAGGCTCATCCATCAGCAGTATTTCGGGGTCTGCGGCAAGTCCTCGAGCAACTCCCACACGCTGTTGCTGACCGCCAGAGAGCTCTGCGGGATAACGATCGCGATACAAATCAGGATCAAGGTTGGTCATTTGCAGCAGCTCATCAACCCGTTTGCGGATACGTTCCTTGTCCCAGCCCAGCAGTTTGGGTACTACGGCAATGTTTTCGGCGATGGTTTTATTTGGGAAGAGTCCGATCGCCTGAATGACATATCCCAGGCGCTGCCTGAGCTCGACGACATCAAGGTCCATAATATTCTGACCATCTATGGTGATGGTCCCTCCGGTGAGTTCCTCCAGTCTGTTGGTAAGACGCAGGGTAGTTGTTTTGCCGCATCCCGAAGGACCAAGAAACACCACTACTTCACCTTTTGGAATGGTAAAACTTATATTATCAAGGGCGTTAACGGTATTGATTCCCTTGCCGAATGTTTTTGTTACAGATTCATAAGTTATCATTGGAAGCCTTTTTGTTCTCTGAACTATTCCTTTCTGTTTCAGAGTATTAGTAACAGTATTATTTCGACTTATTAATAGGACAATCAATCTGTCATCATGAAATTTAATAGCAAACTGATTGTCAGGTAAAGCGTAAAAGTCAGGTATAAAAGACAAACCTTCGTACTATATATTCATTTAAATCATTGTATTAAAGGCGATATTATACTCGAATTAAGCCAAAACACATAATAGAGCTAATGATGCCCCAGCAAAGCCTGTGTATAATCAATCGATGCGCTTCGAGTTACTTAAAATTAGAGAACACAAAGTTGCAGCACTTTGCCGGATTAAAAACTATAAATAATAACCAAAATCAACTAGCTCACAACGCACATCAATTCGGGGAAAAGCCAAATAAGAAGAGTACCCCCTCTTATCAGGTGACCTATTTAAGCGCTAAAAACACCTAAAAACCAGGCGCTGGTGATGGTTATATCACGGGGAAAATCGTGCCGGAGAATTGCTCTTGGCTGAATCTAAGCCTGAACAACGTTGACCAATAGAGCGCCTTAGAAAATTATTCATAATAATGATTTTAGACTCAAATCGAGTACATGTTTGTTTATTGCATTTTATAAGAATACTTGATCTTCACGTTTCACCTTCTTAATACTTTAACGTATTGAAAATAATAAGTTAATTTTGTATGGTCTGGATTTGTAACGATCTCTATAAATACAGATGTGTTATTCCCTCTATATAAAATATCAATTTGCAATCATGCCTTGGATCTATCTAACTATTTTATAAGTCTGTTAGTATATAATTTTTATCAAAAATAAAATCTCAAATGTGTATTAGTAAGAATGCAGACCAATGCTCTGTTATATGAAAGGAGTCAACGTGCACTTAAAAGTACTAACAAAAAGTGAGGTTCAAGCATCGGAGTCACAAATTAACTTATTCCTTTCCAACGTGTTTAACTCAACAGTTCATGTTGAGTTATCTGATGAGTTTGTATGTGGGGTAGTTATTAAGATCTCTGCTGAAATCATTGGTTGTGGGTTTGCTTATGCTCGCGACATGTGTCAAGGACAGTTTCAGTTTAAAGCCGGTATCGTGGGAGCAATCGCAGTTAATAAAGATCACCGTGGTAAAGGGTTATGCAAGCAACTGCTTAGACAATTAGATAATAAATTGAAAACGATTGACGTTAGCCACTCGTTTCTTTTTGCCTATGAACCTAAAACTTACCAATCATCAGGTTACGTCGAATTACAGGCTCCTATTTGTTACTTTGATAAGTCACAGAACAAATGGAACCAATTTGTATATTGTGGTGGTATGGTTAAGCCATTCGAGAAACGTAAACTTGCATCAAACACAGTAATTGAATTTCAAGGATGCGTTTATTGAACGACATGGTCAAATTCAAATAACATAAGGTAATCAAGTCGGATTCGTAATCCAGTATCGAGGTTTCAATATAACCGAAAGTTGTTTGTGCTGTAATGTTAAGTATAAAATATCTGGCAAAATTGGCGATATAGTTCATTACCACTGTAAAACTTGTCGTAAAGCTCATGGCTCTGCGTTTTCAAGTGTTGCTGCTGTCAAAGAATCAGATTTTAAACTAGTAAGTGATGTGACGTTAGGTTGTTATGAATCATCCTCTGGTAAAAATAGGTATTTCGGTCCAAATTGTGCAACTCAAATATATGCAAAAAAAGATAGTATTGAGCACATCATTTTGCGTTTAGGTTGATTGGATGATGATCCAAAATCCAAAGAAATAAATCACATTTGGGTTTCTCAAAAAACCAGTTGGTATTCATTGAATAGTAACGTACCTGAGCATCTTGAATTCAAGTAACACTAGGAACAAGGCACTTAAACAGTAGGTTAATTAGTTCGCTTAGTGCGGCGTTGGTACCTTAATCGAGGATTAGCAATAATATGCAAGTATCATTAAAAGCTATGAATGAAGCGTCATTTTCTGATTATCGAAAGCAAGCTATACCTGCTTACGCCAAGGATAATGTTGAATCTGGTCGTTGGGAAGAATCTGAAGCAATAGAACGCTCTAAACAGGATTTTGATCGTCTCTTACCTGAAGGAGTAGGAAGTAAAAGCAACTATTTATTTAATATCATTGAAAATAAAGGTGGCCAGAATGTAGGTCATATTTGGGTGAAAGTTGAAGAGAACATACGTACAAAATCTGCTTTCATATATGACATAGAAATATATGAATATTATCGTAGAAAAGGTTATGCAAAATCTGGACTTCGTTGTATAGAGAAAGTAGTAGCCGATCTAGGAGCTACAAGTTTAGGGCTTCATGTTTTTCATCACAACTCAGCTGCGATGGCATTATACAATAGTATTGACTATCAAGTAGTTAGCCACAACATGAATAAAGTAATCAGCACATAAGTGAATTAACAATACGTATGCTAATAGAGTGAGAAAAAAAATTTAACAAAACGCCCATGTTAATTATTTAATGCTTGGAATAACACCACCATCGAAGAGCAGAGTTAGTAAAGGTACTGAGCGTAAATCACGCCATTATTGGGTCTGTGAAGCAGTAACTAAAGTACAAAATGGTCATTTCGACAAATTTCGAGCAGCGAAATACCCCACAAAACGCTATGATGAAGTGTCGTTTTTTTGGTTTATGTAAGAGGGATTTTCAGGCTTGTTTGAGTAACACCTTCGCCTTGCCCATTCCTCTCATGCGTTGATGGTGGGTATGGCGTTTAAAGGTATTCATCGTCGACTCTGCGCCCACGGCATAATAAAAGTGCTTTTCAAACTCAGTAGTTAAGATCAACCACTATTGTGAGTCTAAGCCTAAGCGTTCTAAAATGGGACAGTAGCTGCTATTGATAGTAGCCCCTGTTTTATCCTCCCGAATACAGCGGCCTGTGATCTCGACTAAACCACAGTAGTCTTTCAATGAATAGGCAATGCCCTTAGGCATGTCTTGTCTGGAATCACCTACAAAAGGCATTAAATATTTCGGTTGCCGCAGGTTTTTTTCTGCTGCCTGGGTGCGTTTTTTTATGCTGGTGTACTTTGACCTTTCAGGTGTTTTTTCCATTTTTGCCCGTATGGGGTTTAAGTCCACATAGGCCATGCAGGCTAGCACTGCAGTTTCATCTAACAAGGCTTGAGACTTAAACCGCCCTTCCCACTCATTTATAAGGAATAAATGAGTGGGAAGGGTGAGCGCCATGGATGGCAGCGAATAAAATCGGCCTGTGCAACCATCTTCTTTATTGGCTTCTCGAGCAATGTACTCGTTCAGATTACGCATAAACCAACTGATATCGAACAAGCGTTGCCGGTAAAGCTCAACTGTTTCATCAAAACTAATCAGTTCGCCTGGGCTTAGCTTAACACCCTTCAGATACTTCTGGGTTAACAGCGTGCCTTTATGCAAGATGTGGTAGTGCCTTAGTACCTCATCGGCATTCCAACCATCAGCTTGGGTTTTATCTACGTGCAACACTACATGAGTATGGTTGCTCATCACCGCGTAGGCACATATGTCAATCGCAAAGACCGCAGATAAAAACAGCAAGCGGTCTTCTACCTAACCCCGACGGTGATCGTAACTTTGACCTGAATACTTATCCATACCGCACAGGAATGAGCGGCAAACGCAGCGGGAAACACAATGATAATAAGGCGTATCAATTAAACTCACTTGGCTTTTTCGAGGCTGTGGTATAAACCACCTACCGGACTAAAAATTCATTGCAGATTACAATATTGAGATCCCCTATTTTGTCCCTGTTATCCTGTTTATCCGTGCAAGCAAAAATTAAGATGTCACTATATTGAAGCAGTTAGCACACGCAGTGCATCTAGTACGGACTAGCCGTATAATGCGTTATCACTCAGATTTTACGATTAAGGCCCTGTTTAATGCCAACCACTAACCAAACTTGTTTAACAGAACTCGCTGAGACAAGGCAAACCCACCAGCACTTTAAAATATTCAAACCCTATGGTTTTTTAAGTCAGTTTGTACCTGAACCGCGAAAGAAGAAACATCTGCTAGGCGAGCTATTTGACTTCCCCGATAAGATCATGGCGATTGGGCGATTAGATCACGACTCTGAAGGATTATTGTTACTCACTACCGATGGTATGATGAGCTACAAAGTCAGAAGCAAAGGCATAGAAAAAGAGTACTACGTGCAAGTTGATGGTTCGATCACCTTCGATGCAATGTCACTGCTGCAAAATGGTGTTGAGATTGGTATTAATGGCACTAAATATCTCACCCTGCCTTGTAAAGCGTTCAAGTTAGACAATGAGCCTCTACTCCCCACTCGTGGCCGTAAAATCCGCGATTCGAGACACGGCCCCACCAGCTGGATATCTATCACTCTCTGTGAAGGGAAAAATCGTCAGATAAGAAAAATGACCGCGGCTGTTGGTTTTGCCACATTAAGACTGGTAAGAGTTCGGATTGGCGATATCCATATAGATAGTATGGTTGCCGGTGACGTTGTCACGCTAAACGATTTTGACGCTGTTATTAATCGCTAATACTCCAAGCATTCAATCAACATAAAAAAAAGGAGGTTAGCAGCCTCTCTTTTAACGTTTTTATTTGATTTTATGTCTGCTTATCTGCCCTTTGTATTTTAAAAAACTCACTCGAGAAAAACCGAAGAGGAATAACTTCAACTCCGGTCTGTATAGTTAAGCCTGAATGACTCAGACCGATTCAGCTTCGATAAATATTCGCTTTACCATCTTATGCTCAGCCTTAATTGCTGCATCAAGTAACTGAATGACGTCTTCCAGTTCGCGGGTTAACTGTTTACGTTTAAAACAAATACTAATATTAACCAGTATAAATTCCGGCCCCATGTGCATGGTGAGAAGCTCATTGACTTTATCCACTTCGGCAAAAGAATTTACGATCTTTCTGATACTGTTTATGACCTCTTTATTGGCGCCCTCTCCAATCAGCAGGCCTTTGGTTTCAATCGCCAACCAGATAGCCGTACCGCCAAGAATCAAGCCGATCAGGATAGAAGCGATGCCGTCAAAAATGGCAATGCCGGTAACCTGGGTCAACCAGATACCCAGCAAGGCGATAAACAAACCTAACAACGCGGCGGAATCTTCAAACAGCACAACAAACATGGAAGGATCTTTCCCCCTCTGCACAGCTTCGATGTAACCGTGCTTCCCCTTTACTTTGCTAAACTCTTTAAAGGCAAAAAACCATGCAGCACCTTCAAAGACGATGGCAAGGCTCAATACGATATAGTTGACCATAGGGTTTGAAATCTGTGCCGGGTGAATCACATGACGAATGCCTTCATAAATCGACACGCCGGAACCAACGGCAAAGATCAGGATCGCGACAATAAAGCTCCAGAAATAGATCTCTTTACCATGTCCAAATGGGAATTCATCATCGGCCGGTTTTTTTGCCTGTTTCATTCCGTAAAGCAGTAAAATCTGATTGCCGGTATCAACCAGTGAGTGTATGCCTTCCGAGAGCATGGCTGAACTGCCGGTCGTAAACGCGGCAAAAAACTTGGTCACCGAAATAGCTGCATTACCGATTAAAGCTGCAATGATAACTTTGGTAGAAGCATTAGTTGACATAGTTATTCCTGAAAATTACTGCGATGGGAGGATCATTTTCTTGATAATAAGCCCGTCCACTCAAATTGCCGACCTATAATCAAAAACTATTTTGCTGGTTGAGTATAGAAAGCATCGACTCCCAGTCAAGTTTAACCCGGAACTGATTCACCTTAGTTAAAGTTTTTCCAATTTCTGCTATTCAACTTTTAACCCAAAGCGATTCATTCCGGCGGATAGGTGCCAAACCCACAACCATTATATTTGGTGAGATTCTGACCATGTTCTTAACTCATCTAAAATGCTAAGCGCCGTTTTTCCAAAATCGGTCAGTTCATAAGTAACGGCAATCGGCCTGTCACTGATGACTTTTCTTAAAACCATTCCCTCGCGCTCTAATTCCTTGAGGCGTTGATCAACCATTTTTTTACTGGCTCCCCCCAGCATTCGGGTTAAATCATTAAACCGAACTGGCTCATCCTTCAAATGATAAATAATAGAACCCTTCCATTTTCCGCCGATTAAACGCATGCCTTTTTCAATCGCGCAAGGCTCGAAGCATTCATTTAATACTTTTTTCCTGCCTTTACTGTCTGTTTTTATTTTATTGTTCATAATTTAATTTCACCAAATACCAGGTTACCAAAAGTATACTAATTGCTAATTGTTTTCAGGTGACTAAAATATACCATTAATGTAATCGATTACAGAATATTTGGCATTTTTTATGAATAATTATTAACCCGCACCAATGAATATCTTTGTTTGTTTAGATGTGATGAAAAATGTAAATATAGAAAACGATTTCAAACGTTTGGAAACTCATATTAATGCTGATTTTTAGGAGAGAAGCATGTCAACAGATCTAATTTATACCGATAAATTACACGCAGGAAGTTCATTTCCAGATATAGCAGTTAACCTGTTTTCTGGTGAAAAAGTACAGTTAGGTAAGCCTAGTAATGGCGCAGACTGGCAATTGGTTATCGTTTATCGTGGCCGTCACTGCCCACTGTGCAGCAAATATTTAAACCAGCTGGCCAATTTTAAAGATCAGTTGCTGGCCACCGGGGTTGATCTGATTGCCGTCTCCGGCGACAGCCAAGCACAGCTCGAAAGTCATCTGACACAGTTATCGGTTAACTTTCCCTTTGCCTATGGTTTAACCGTTGCGCAGATGAAATCACTCGGACTTTATATATCAGATCCCCGCTCCGAGCAGGAAACCGATCATCCTTTTGCGGAGCCCGGACTTTTTGTAGTTAACGCGCAAGGCATCATTCAGGTTATTGATATTTCAAATAATCCATTTGTCAGACCTGAATTACAGGCATTGGTAAATGGTTTAGCCTGGGTACGAAACCCGGATAATAACTACCCGATCCGCGGCATGAAGCGCTAATACTAAAAAACTCAAAAGGTAGTTCACCTTTTGAGTTAAAATTATCCCTGACTTCGTTGTGAGTTTTATTCAGAACATCCTGCCCTTCACCATTTGAGGTCTGCTAAAACTGTTCAAAATCGTTCCATAGGATTTTTTGAACGATCGAATTCAAACCCCATCCTGTTAGCCTTATTAATCATTGTTCACGTCATTAATATTTTTGCTATAAACTATAGGCGCTGCATAATTTCACTAGGATGTTGCCGAACAATGTTGTCAGGACAATAAAGGCCATATTTGAGATACAAAGCTAACCGACTTTATCACCGCCGGCTATTACCAACATCAGTGCTTGCGCGACTGGCAGCAAAGCAGATGTAAAAATTCACCAATGTGTTAGCTCATAGCGAAATTGCTGAGCCGCTCAAACCGTTTAGTTGAATTCATAGTTAACAACGATCATAACGGGTTAAAAATAGATAAGGTTAAATATTATGGCCAAAGTAAGAACCAAAATTTCGCTAAAAATAGGCGTGAATAGTCGCATTTCGGCTCAGATTGCATCCTTTAATGACTTAATTTCCGATAAAGAGCATATTGCCATTATTTTTGGAAAAGCAGACGAGAGCTCAACATCACCGATCGTTCGAATTCACTCTGAATGTTTAACGGGAGACGTTTTTCATTCATCACATTGTGATTGCGGAGAGCAATTAAATGAAGCCATAGAGCTAATGGGCAAAGAAGGTGGCATTATTCTTTACCTGCGTCAGGAAGGTCGTGGAATTGGCTTATATAACAAAATTGATGCCTATAAACTTCAAGCTGAAGGCATGGACACCTATCAAGCAAATAACCAGTTAGGTTTTGAAGATGACCTTAGAGATTTCACAGAAGCAGGACAAATGCTTGAAGCGCTCAATATTAAGAATCTACAGCTATTAACCAACAACCCGCGAAAAGTTAAGGCGTTACGGGATTACGGAATAACCGTTGACAAGGTAATTAGTACTTCGGTATTTATTAAAGACGATAACGAATCCTATTTAAAGGCTAAGGCCACAAATGGCGGTCATGATATCAATTTCCCGTTTTAGATTAAGGAAAAGGCCGTAAATTTATATGGCATGACTCATCTCAAGTATAACAACCAGCCGATAGCCACTCGGCTGGTTGTTATACCAAATGTATTACTCAATTACTTAAAAACACATTACTTTGCAATGCCTGAATTTTTTCCACAAACCACGCCAGTGCGTTGCCTTTATTATCTTTACGCCATGCGACACACAAATCATGATTTCTATTTTCAGGATTTGCCACCGTTAATGCCACCAGCTGCCCCATCTGTAACTCTTGCTGAATACGATGCACGGGCAAATATCCCACTCCTAAACCAAGTAACTGCACCTCTATTTTTTTATCAATAGTGGGAACTGTAATACGCATCTGACCATCGAGTAAACCCGCTGAACGTGCTGCTAGCTCTCGAGAGCTGTCCGCGACCACCACGGCGGGGTATTTTTTAATTATTTTACTGCTTAAAGGTTGCGCCTCCTGACAAAGCGGGTGATTTTTTGCCACGGTAAAAATAAATTCAATGTCTCCTATCTCATAGGTATTAAAACGGTTGTCACGCGCAGCGCCGGTTGCACCAATAATGAGATCGCAGCGCCCGCCAGCAAGCGCATCCCAAGTGCCACCGAAGACTTCTTCAGTCACTTTAATATCAATCCACGGATACAACTCATGAAATTGTGCAATAAGCGCATAGACAGGCTGAAAGCGTAAAATACTGTCGATCCCAATGCGCAGCTCCAATTCCCAGCCGCTGGCCGACTGTTTTGCCATATGAGTGAGTTCATCGGTTGCCTGTAAAATAAGACGGCCCTGCTCGACGATCAATTTACCCACGGCGGTTAACTCCGCCTTGCGCTTGCTGCGATCAAAGAGCGCAATACCTAAATCGTCTTCAAGCTTATTGACCGTATAGGAGATAGCAGAAGGCACGCGAAACAATTCATCGGCTGCACCGGCAAAACTATTCTGGCGTTCAATAGCATCAAGTACCTTTAACGCATCGAGTGTGATGGGAGAATTCATTACTTCAATCCTTTTGAACTAATAGTTCAATTATTACCGTTATTAATCGTTAGCGGCCTTAAATATAATAGCTTCAACCTTCAAAAACAATGAACCATTATAAATAAATCAGGTGAATAACATGTTTACATCATTACTTAATAAATTAACAACCTCTACTCAGAGCTGGTCAACATTAGCACTGAGAATTCCCATCGGGATCACCTTTATGGCGCATGGCGGACAAAAATTATTTGCCTGGTTTGGTGGATATGGTCTGGAAGGAACGGGCCAGTGGATGGCATCGATTGGCATTGAACCCGGCTACCAAATGGCGCTAATGGCGGGCAGTGCAGAGTTTTTTGGCGGTATGGCATTGCTGCTTGGTTTGTTGGTCCGCCCTGCTGCCTTTATGCTTGTTATCACGATGGTAGTTGCCATCTTTAGCGTGCATTTAAGCAATGGCTTATTCATGAGTAACAACGGTTATGAATTTGCGCTTGCGTTGTTGGCGGCATCGGCCTCGTTAATGCTCAGCGGCGCGGGTAAATTGTCTTTAGATAACTTATTAACAAAACGCACAAATTAATTGAACCGAAGACGCTTTTAATCAAGCGTCGATGATCAACAATCAAGTTTATATTAGGGGAGTCAATATGAAAGCAAGCCATCAAAAAATCAATGCATCGGAATTATACTACTTGCCCAGTAGTGATATGCATCCGGCAAACACCCGTTTTCATTTTTCATTCGCTCATTATTACAACCCGGCAAGAATGAATTTTGGCGCCCTGCGTGTTTTAAACGATGATGATATCACCCCGCACAATGGATTTGACCGTCATCCGCACCGCGACATGGAAATTATCAGTTATATCGTTAAAGGTAAATTAACCCATTGGGATAGTGTCACCAACAAGGAGGAGACCATTGGCCGCGGCCATGTTCAAGCTATTTCAGCGGGTTCGGGCGTCTGGCATTCTGAGCTGAATAAGCAGGATGACTGGTGTCGACTTTTACAAATTTGGATCATGCCACCGAAAAAGGGAGGAGCTGTCCGTTACCATCACCAACAATTTGAGTTAGAAGACAGAGAAAACAAGTTATTACAGATTGTCGGTAATCCAGAAAACAACAACACCGCACCTTTGACTATCAATTCCGATGTTAATTTGTATGTCTCTGAACTCACCAATTCACGCGCTGTTGTCAAGTTTGAATTACAACCGGGCAGACAAGCTTATATTAATTGCATTGAAGGCAGTCTGCAGATTGAAGGTTACCCGTCACTTAATGAACGGGATTCACTGGAATTGTCTGCTGCCGGCAAGATTAATTTTTCGTTGCAAGTGCCTTATGCGCATTTCCTTATTATAGAAATGGAAAGTCATTGAAATGAAAGCTATAGAAATGGAAGGCCATTGAAATGAAGAGTTATTGAAATAAAAAATGCTCAACATTAAAATATTATCAAACACTTTTGACTTTACAGGAAATTATTATGTCTAAATCATTAACCGGCACAGCGCTAGAGCAAACCTTTTCCAATGCCCGTACTTTTAATAAATTCACTCCGGAAACCATTACCGATGAGATCCTTGTGCAGCTATACGAGCTGATGAAATGGGCGCCAACATCAATGAACAGCCAGCCGGGACATTTTGTTTTTGTTAAAACAGCGGCGGCAAAGCAACGTTTAAATTCAACGCTGATGGCGGGTAATCAGGAAAAAGCATTAGCGGCTCCCGTCACTGTTATTATTGCCGCAGATACTAAGTTTTTTAATAACCTGCCGGAGCAATTTCCGGCAATGCCAAATGCCAAAGAGATGTTTGCAGGCAATGCCGCTTTTAGTGAGGCAACAGCCAATAGAAACAGCAGCATGCAAGGCGCTTACTTGATTATTGCGGCGCGCATGTTAGGTTTAGATTGCGGTCCTATGAGCGGTTTTGATAATGATGCTGTCGATGCGGAATTTTTCTTCGAGGGGCGTTATAAATCTAACTTTTTAATTAACCTTGGTTATGGTGACAGCAGCGGTAATTATCCGCGCGGGCCACGGCTTACATTTGCTCAAGCAGCCAGTATCATCTAACAAGGCTCATATTTACTCAACACAAGACCAAAGAGGTAGCTGAAATGAAAACAGTAAAATCCAGTTGGAACAGCAGTATCGATGCGGGTGAATATCGCCGTAAAGATTCACAATTTAGAAATTGGATCACTCTCGACGGCAGTGCAGGTAAGACTGGCCGTGGCGGATTCCAGGCCGAAGTTGGCCGTTATCACTTGTACGTCTCTCTGGCTTGTCCCTGGGCCCATCGCGCTCTGATTTTCCGCCAGCTTAAAGGCCTTGAGAAGATTATCACCGTTAGTGTGGTTCACCCTGATATGTTTGAAAACGGCTGGTCTTTTAAGCACGATAAAGAATCACAAGCGTTATACGGCACCACCGGTGACGACTTATATGGTAGCGAATATTTGTCTGAAAAATATTTTGCACAAGCGCCCGACTACACCGGTGTGATCAGTGTGCCGGTATTGTGGGACAAACATCAAAAAGTGATTGTAAATAACGAGTCATCGGAAATTATTCGCATGTTTAATTCCGCTTTTAACGGGATTACCGGTAATAAGTTGGATTTTTACCCTGAGCATCTGCGCGGGGAAATTGACCAGATCAATGAGTTGGTTTATCACAACATTAATAACGGTGTTTATAAAACCGGTTTTGCCACCAGCCAGCAAGCCTATGACCATAATGTAAATGACTTGTTTTCAGCTTTACAGCAACTTGACAACAAGCTCGCTACACAACGTTATTTAGTAGGAGATGAACTTACCGAAGCCGATTGGCGCTTATGGCCAACATTGGTGCGGTTTGACGCCGTTTATCATACCCACTTCAAATGTAACTTGAATTTAATCAAAGAGTTTACCCACTTATACAATTATATGCTGGAGCTCTATCAAATGCCCAATATCGCTAAAACGGTCAATATGGCGCATATTAAACGCCACTATTATGCCAGTCATCGGACTATCAACCCTTATGGCATAGTACCAGTCGGGCACAAGCAAGACTGGACAGCACCCCATAACCGCGATCGGCAGTTTAGCTGATTTACTGGTTTTAATATGACCTGCTTTAGTGACCGCATCGCTTGAGCAGGGAATGTTTAAACCTTATCCGATATAAACTTCGCCTGACTTAAATTTTGGCTGACTTAAACGTTGGCCTGACTAGTTATTTAAATTTGCCAGTAAAAGATCACAACCCTGTTTCAGTTTGATTAATTCATCAACCGTCATTTTTGATCTACACAACATCTCATTCGGCACCTGTTCCGCCTGCTGACGTATGTCTCTACCTTCATCGGATAAAGAAATTATACGCACCCTTTCATCTTCCTGGCTACGCGAACGGATAATTAATCCCTTTGCTTCTAAGCGCTTTAACAGCGGTGTTAAGGTTCCGGAATCTAAATGCACTTTGCCGCCGAGCTCTTTTACGTTCATGCTTGAATGTTGCCAGAGCACCATCATGACAATATATTGTAGGTAAGTTAAATCCAATTTTTTCAGTAGAGGCCGATAAGCCCTACCCATAGCATTGGATGCGCTATACAAAGAAAAACAAATTTGTTTATCTAGAGTAAGGTTCGATGATTGCTTCGCTTTGGTCATGAGATTGTGATCCATAAATTAAATACATTGTGCACAATATACTTGCATTGTGATTAAAATTCAATTAGCATGGCTTAAAATAAATTGCGCACAACTTAAACGCGCACAATCAACATCACTTCATAAAAGGAAATAAACATGACTGCTTTATACACAACATCAGCAACAGCCCATGCAGGTCGAAATGGCCAAGTATCAACTGACGATAAAAAATTAGACCTTGCTCTAAGTTATCCAAAAGAGATGGGTGGAACGGGCGAGGCAACAAACCCTGAACAATTATTTGCGGCGGGTTACTCGGCTTGTTTTTCTAATGCGCTTTTACACGTGGCACGCGAAACTAAAGTAGCAATCAAATCGGCACCGACGACAGCAACAGTGGGAATCGGCGCAAATGACAGTAATGGTTTTGCACTGACGGTGGCGTTATCAGTAGTACTCGAACTTGAACAAGCGGCAGCTGAAGAATTGGTCCGTTCAGCGCATTTGGTTTGCCCTTATTCAAACGCAATACGCGGTAATATTGATGTTAAATTAACCGTAAACGGTGTAGCGTTATAGTTTAGCGTCAATCTATCGACCTATAAAAATATTTTTAATTACAAACACTTAAAGTCCCAGCACATAAATAAGGAATAAATCATGCGCGCAGTTCGAATTCACCAATACGGTGGTACTGACACTCTTCAACTAGAGCAAATTGATACCCCTAAGATAAATGCAGATGATATTTTAATTAAAGTTAAAGCAGCAGCCATTAATCCTGTTGACTGGAAAATACGCGAAGGCTATTTGCAGGAATTTATCCCTTATCTACTGCCGGTGACTTTAGGTTGGGATGTTGCCGGTATTGTCACAGCAGTCGGCGCACAGGTCACTGAATTTAAAGTCGGTGATGAAGTCTTTAGCCGCCCGGATATAAGCCGCGACGGAAGCTATGCAGACTATATCTCAGTAAAAGCCGATGAAGCCGTTTTGAAATCTGCGAAATTAGATTTTGCACAAGCAGCCGCTTTACCTCTGGCGGGCATTACCGCCTGGCAATGTCTGGTCGATGTGGGTCAACTAAGTGCCGGTCAGCGGGTATTAATTCATGCGGGCGCCGGTGGTGTTGGCCATTTAGCTATCCAGATAGCAAAAGCGCAAGGCGCGACTGTGATTGCGACTGCATCAACGGCTAACCAGGATTTATTAACCCAATTGGGTGCAGATCAAGCGGTTGATTATACTAAGGCTCCGTTAAACGAACAGATTGAGCCGGTCGATTTGATTCTCGATACCATGGGTGGAAAAGTTCAAGAGCAATCCTGGGCGTTGTTAAAAAAAGGTGGAATGTTAGTTTCAGTGGCGGATCAACCCAGTGAAGAAGTTGCCAAGGCGCATGGCGTTAAAGCCGCTTTTGTGTTTATTGAACCGAGCAGCCGTATTTTACGCGAGTTAAATACTCTGGTTGAAGCGAACCAGCTAACGCCGCTTATTGAGCATCGTTTTCCATTAGAGCAGATTGCAGAGGCTCATTTGCAAAGTCAAACAGGCCGTACCCGCGGAAAAATAGTGATTGAAGTTAGTTAATCTCTTAATTTAAACTCCTGAAAATAACAAAGGGCGCATAATTTACGCGACCTTTGTTATCAACAACTAACTTAAAAACACCATCTGCAATAAAATCCAATCCCATCATCTTTATTATAAATAATAGTTTATTACATGACCTGCCTTTTATAATGTCTCTGTTTTAGGCATAACGGAAAACAGATGCATCACAATCAGTGGGGCTGATTTACTGTGCTGGCGTTCGGCAACAATCTTTTTGATCATCACCATAAAACCCAGCGCGTATAGTGATACAAAGTGAAAGTTCAGTTTTTAAAGTGGATTTTTCTTCTTTTGAGCCCCGAAACGATCCGCATCAACTCCCCTCTTCCAGTAACCTACCGCAACGGTATTCAACCGATCAAAACCAATATCCTCCTGCAGTACAGGGCGAAGTGAGCGAATGCAGCTAGCTTCAAGCGCTAAGAAAACATGGGTATCCTTAGGCATCCCTCGAGCCGTCTCAATAACCTTCTCTTCTAGTGTTATCATGGCCTCATCTTCGATAAACCATTCAGTATTGAGTGAATCATCATAATCCATTTCTATTATATCGGCACGATTAGGCACGGCCAGAATCACTCTAATATCCGTTGCTTTTTCAAACCTGGGTAGATAACCGTTTATCGCGTTTAGCGACGTAAGATCACCCACCAACAGATAACTGGAATGATTGTAGTTAGTTATTTTCATTGGCCCGGGGCCGGCAATGCCGACACTGTCTTCGACTTTCGCCTGCATAGCCCAATTGGTTGCAGGTCCATTATGGCGGTTAACCACAAAATCAATAGCGAGCTCGTTTCTTTCTGGGTTAAAAGAGCGAATTGTGTACGATCGCATTTTCGCTTCAGACTCGTCTCCCTGTTGAAGTACAACCTTCACATGGGCGCCTTCCATGCCCGTCGGAAAGTCTTTTAAACTCTCACCTGCAACGATAATGCGGCGTAAATGAGGAGTTAACTCAATAACTTCTGAGATATGGGTTAATCGTACCGTTGCCTTTTTCTGCTGCTTCATTCGCGGCCCTTTTTACTTGTATATGATCCAATAAGTTGATAAAGTCAACAATAATGCAAGAGGTTGATATTGTCAACTAAATAAAAAGGTTAATAATATGAAAAATGACACTATTCCCGATACTGTTTTGAGTCTCTCACTCGCTTATAGGTTAGCGATGCGTTCGGCGCTTAAAGCTAATGAAATAGGGTTAAACTTGATGCACGTCAAATGCTTATCCTTCATCAAAAAACACGAGAGCTGTACCGCTAACGATATAGTTAATTATTTTGTCAAGGATAAAGCACAAATAGCACGTCTCATAAAAGAGATGATTGATAAAAATTGGCTTAAGAAAATAGCTAACCCCAAGGATAAAAGAAGTCAGCTTCTGTCACTGACAGAAGAGGGAAAGCTGCTCGGAGAACTTATCAGTCAAACACAAAATGATGTGCACCAGAAGATGCAGGAAAACCTGACGGCCCAAGAACTGCAGGAGTTTGAGAGAGTTGCAAAGATAATATCTGCCAATATCAGCCTCAATAGATAGGAGCTGCACAATCGGCTAATAAAATCAGCTGGTTGTAATTAAAAGATGTTCAGTGTATTCGATGATTTTAGACGTTATTACTAAGTTACTGATTAAGTTGATGGTTAAGTTAAAGGTATCGTTTAGTACCATAGGGTGTAGTATTAATTTTTAGTTTTGTAACTTTTTCATTCAGGTCTCGAACAATTCACGTTTCACCTCAGCTTTAACAACAGATGCGTTAAATCTGATTGCTGAATGGACTATTTATCCCCACCCCTAATAAGTGCAAATCTGGCGATTTATCCGATCGCTGTTAATACAACAGGAATTCTCTAAAATGAAAATGATTAATGGCCTTAAAGATATAATCGATGACTTTGATACATTCATTTTGGATCAATGGGGAGTATTGCACAACGGCGGCGAAGCATTTCCAGAAGCTATTCAAGCATTACAATTTTTAAAAGAGCATAACAAGAAAGTAGTGATTCTTTCTAACAGCGGTAATACAGGAGAGTTTTCTTATACACGTTTACAGGACTCAGGGATCAGCCGTGATTCCTATCTCGACGTGTTAACATCTGGCGATCATATGCGCCACAATTTCAATTCAGGAAAATTTAAAACGCTTGGTACAAACGCCTTATTTTTCTCTTGGAATGAAGATACCAGTGTGCTCGATGATTGCGGATTAACAGAGTCGAATATTCAAGATGCATCATTTATTCTCTGTTGTGGCGTTGCTCGTGGAGATCTTAGCCATTATACCCATGATTTGAAATTAGCTTATCAGCGCAATCTTGAATTAGTGGTTAGTAATCCAGATCTTGTTGCCATGAACCCTGACGGATCGCTAAAAACCTGCCCGGGAAGCATTGCAAAAGCTTATCAAGAGATGGGAGGAATTGTACACTGGCACGGGAAACCACAGAGCGATATTTATAAGATGTGCAATGAATTGGTCGGCGGATGGGACAGTGCAATTGCCGTTGGTGATAGCTTAGAACACGATATTGCGGGTGCAAATGGCGCCTCTATACCCAGTTTGTTTATAACTAGCGGCATTCACGCGACGGAGATTAGCGATCAAAAAAGTATTGCGAATTTATGCAATACATTTTCTGTTAAACCCAGTTATTGTGTTGACTGGTTTAAGATATGATTTTTATTTATCGTGCGGTTTTGGCGAAATTCATCATATCATAAATAAATCCCCCCCCTGCAAACAATACAATAGTGCAGGAGAGAACAGTAACATGACGATGAAAATCAGTGAAGTTACTAACCAGTACGCATTCACTAAATATGGATCCAATTGGTACATTTCGGTAGGTAAAATGACAACAACCCCCATAGGCATCGCGGCCAACAGTACTGCAACTTCTAACATTATGCCATTGTGAAGTTGTTTTTACTGATTAAGACCAACAAGAAAAAGACTACAACCGGTAATAGAATCTGCTTGCTTAACGCTAACGTTAGTGCGATATGCCAATGTCGTATATTGATTTTAATCGAAATACTAAACCTACAAAGTCATCAGAAAGAAACTGCCTATGGGCACTAAACTGACGTCATGACCCTAAGTAGAACAGAATCATGTCACCACGAACATTTTGCTAATTGAGGTATGTAGAATAAGTGGGGAATAATGCGATGACCCTACCTGATATGGTGAAGTAAGGTCATAGAAACGATGGAAATAGGAAAAAGAGTTAGCGAGTGTTAGCCATTAAAAAAAGCTTGTTTTAACGCTGATTCCATACCTCGAACTTCAGCTAAGCCTTTTAACCGACCGATGGCTGAATAGCCAGGATTGGTTGCCTTACGCAAATCATCTAACATTTGATGACCATGATCGGGCCGCATTGGAATTAAACGATGATCACCACACTGTGCTCGACGTTGCTCTTCCGCTAAAAGAGCCATCACCATACCATACATATCAACATTACCCGCCAGATGAGCAGCTTCATGAAAGCTGTTGGGGTTATCTTCTCGTTGCGTTGAACGTAGATGGGTAAAATATATGCGATCAGCAAATCGCTTGGTCATTTCAACTAAGGCATTATCGGCGCGTACTCCATAGGAGCCAGTGCACATCGTAATGCCATTCATTTGACTTGGCACGGCGGTGGTTAACCATTCGATATCATCACTTGTCGAGACAATTCGAGGCAGACCTAAGATAGGACGAGGTGGATCATCCGGATGGATTGCCATCTTAAGATGATTCTCTTCGCAAATTGGCATTAGCTCCGCCAAGAAATAGGCTAAATGCTCGCGTAGTTTATCTTTATTAATATGCTGATACTGATTAAGCTGAATCTGAAATTTATCAAGGGTATAACCTTCTTCAGCACCGGGTAGTCCTGCAATAATATTGTTGGTCAGTTTTTCAATATCTTGAGCGGACATAGCATCAAAATAGCGTTTCGCTTGATGTTGTTCTTGCTCGTTATAATCATCCTGAACATTCGGGCGCTTTAAAATATGCAGTTCAAAGGCGGCAAAGGCGATATAGTCAAAACGCAATGCTTTAGAGCCATCTTGCATCTCAAATGCTAAGTCAGTGCGCGTCCAATCAACCACTGGCATAAAGTTATAACAAATAGTATCAATCCCAAAACTGGCAAGATTTTTTAGGGTCTCTTTATAGTTATCAATCCACTGCAAGAAATTACCACTTTGGGTTTTAATCTGCTCATGCACTGGCACACTTTCAACGACCGACCAGGTTAATCCTTTCGCTTCTATTAAAGCCTTACGTGTTGCAATCTCTTCTTTACTCCACACTTCACCATTTTTGATATGATGTAACGCGGTTACAATGCCCGTTGCTCCCGCTTGACGAATATCATCAAGTGATACGGGGTCATTAGGGCCATACCAACGCCATGTTTGTTCCATAAATTCCACCTTTTAAACAGTTAAGTTAAGTTAATATCAGTCCGTTGTTCTCGATCGGGTTAAATGTTTTTTAAATAATCGCTAAGACACTGCAATCACGGGGTAACTACTGAATAAATAACCATCGAATTGCGGATCATCAATATCCGATAACTCCAGTAATGTTTGCTTAACATTCTCTAAATGTTGCCACATTGCAAGTCGCGCTCCCGCAGGATCTCTGCGTTGCAAGGCTAACAATATTTTTTCATGATCATGTAGCCAGGCTTTGCGGTAATCTTGATCACCAATTCGTGTATGCAACTGCCTCCACATCGAACTATTTTGCCGACGATCCCATAATGCTTTCACCATGTCCGCCAAGACACTATTTTGTGTTGCTTCAGCAATCACCATATGAAACATCTCATCGCCATCATAATCTAAGCTTGCATCTTCAAGATGCTGGTGTTCCATTTGCAAGGCTTTGCGCAAACGTGAAATATCATTTTTAGTCACTTGCGTTGCCGCAAACTCTGCCACATGGCTTTCTAACAATTGCCGCGCCTGTAACATTTCAAAAGGCCCCGCATCATCATGCTCAATGGAATAGGTTTTCTGATCAAGCTCTTCATCAGGTTGATTAATAATATACACACCCGAGCCCTTTCTTACTTCCACCAAATTTTGTAATTCCAGCATAATCAATGCTTCTCGCACCACAGACCTGCTCACTTGGCATTGCACTGCGATCTCTCTTTCTGGTGGAAGGCGATCGCCAACAACGAATTCACCACTTACTATACGATCTTTTAAACGTTGACCAATTTCTTGATAGAGCCGTTTTCGAGGTGTTTCAACTGCATTCATAATGATCTTCTATTTATTGGTATACCTGAGGTAAATCATAGCATTTATGATTAATAGGTCAATACATTGGTTAACCAATTACTCATAAAAACTAATACACTTATGCGGGGTAATTTAATCGCCCCGTCGCTGAAAAGGGTACCTAAGTACCCTTAGCTAAAAATTAGTCGTTCGCTAAGGCATCAATACCTTGCACATATTCGCTGATATCAGGGTTATTCAATGCTTGATCATGCATCGGTTTTACAGCATCTATAAAGGGCTGTTTTTTGACCTTGACAAAGCTAACACCCATCGACGTTTTCGCTTTTTCAATACTGGTTTTGGTCATTTCTGTCCATATTTTTTTGTGATAAATCATCGAATCTTTTGCCGCTTTTTTCAGTGCTTTCTGTTGTTCGATTGGCAGTTCATCCCATACTTTAGTGCTAATAACCAACACATCAGGTATCATAGTATGCTCATCTTGACTAAAGAATTTGGCCACTTCGCCATGACGAGAGGTAGTCAATGCCATAGGATTATTTTCAGCGCCATCAACTACCCCCTGTTGTAATGCCGTATATAACTCACCATAAGAAAGAGGGGTTGCTGAGCCGCCCATCAATTTAATCATATTCACAGCAGTCGGACTTGGCTGCACACGAATCTTCATGCCTTCTAAATCTGCGGGACTGTTAATTGCCTTACCAGCATAAAAACTACGTGCTCCTCCATCATAATAGGTCAAGCCAATAAAGCCTTTATCATGCGATGAAGCCAGAATTTTTTCCCCCACTTCACTGGACATCACACGGTAGTAGTGGTCGCGATCGTGAAAGATATAAGGGACGTTAAATGCGCCATAGGCGGGCTCAAAGGACTCCAACTCACTGGCATTAGACTTTGCCATATCCAGTGCCCCATTTTGTAATAACTCCATGGACTCACGCTGCGTACCCAGTTGACCATTTGGGTAGATACGAATTTTCAACTCCCCATTAGTTAATTCCTTTACTTCATCAGCCATATATTGCATTGATTTATGTACGGGGTGATTTCTATCTTGATTATGACTGATTTTTAGCGTTGTTGAAGCAATGGCTGAAAATGATAGACCAGCAGCGAATAGGCTGGACAATATGGTGGCGACTACTTTCTTTTTAGCAAACATTAAAGACACTCCATTTTATTTACGGTAGATAAATACCAAGCTACTAGCTTGATATTTATCCGGCCAAGTTAATTACAGTTAACCTGTCATTGTTGATTAAGCGTTTTTGCCTTATTAATCTCTCTTTATTTTGCACACTGGTCAACACAAAAAAACCAATTGGTCGACCAATGTCACAGAAAAACCACTCTTATTGGCTCTACCAATTATATGTGATCTCCCGCACGTGGTTAACCAAAAAAATACTTTACAATTCTGCCATCAGCAATTCAGTCACATACGATTAACTATCACGGCTGTTATAGCGGCCAAGTCTAAAAGGAATATATATGAATCGATTTATCAAAAAATTAGACCAAATACTGTCTTTTTTTTGTGTCTCACTGAGTTGTTTTTTGGTTGTTTGTGTCGTCTGGCAGGTATTTTCTCGTTATGTATTAAATGCGCCTAGCACAGTCACCAATGAACTTGCCCGGTTTCTGTTTATCTGGGTCGGTCTAATGGGTGCAGCTTACACACTCGGTCAGAAGCGTCATTTAGCGATCGACCTATTACATATGTCGTTGGATTATAAACCTAAAAAACAAGCGGTAATACAACTATTTATCAACTTAACTAGCTTTTTCTTCACCTCTGTTATTATGATCTACGGTGGAGGTAAATTAATGCTGAGCACCTTAAGCACAGGGCAAATATCACCCACATTGGGTATAGAAATGGGATTTGTGTACGCTGCTATCCCTCTGAGCGGTATATTTATGACGCTCTACTTATGCCGAGACTTTTTAGATAATCACGTGCAATTGATCGCGTCCCCTCACCAGCCAGCAGATGGCGAAACTCTATAGTTAAGGATAATCTAATGGATTGGCTCGTAATTAGTGTTTTATTTGGCAGTTTTTTTGTTTTTTTAGGGATAGGCGTACCTATCTCCTTTGCAATTGGTGTCTCTTCACTGTTAACCATCATGCTTTCACTCCCCTTTGATGCGGCAATTACGGTGATATCGCAAAAAATGGCAACAGGGTTGGACAGTTTTGCATTGTTAGCTATCCCATTTTTTATTTTGGCCGGTAATATAATGAATCAAGGCGGCATTGCTATGCGCTTAATTGAATTTGCCAAAATTCTAGGTGGGCGTTTACCAGGTTCATTGGCACACGTTAATGTGATCGCTAATATGATGTTCGGTGCCATTTCCGGTTCCGCAGTCGCCTCAGCTGCAGCGGTTGGCGGCACTATGTCGCCGCTACAGAAAAAGGAAGGATATGATCCCTCATTTTCAGCGGCCGTTAATATTAGCTCCTGCCCAACCGGGCTACTCATTCCGCCTAGTAATACCTTTATTGTCTACTCCTTAATCTCTGGCGGCACCTCCATTGCGGCACTGTTTTTAGCGGGTTATATCCCCGGCTTAATGATGGGGCTTGGACTTATGTTGGTTGCGGGATTTATTGCTAAAAAACGCGGTTATCCGATTGCACCACGTGCCAGTAAAGCAGAAGTCATACGTAAAACCTTGGAGGCACTACCCAGCTTAGGCTTGATCATCGTTATTATGGGAGGGATTATTGCCGGCATTTTCACCGCAACGGAAGCCTCTGCCATTGCCGTTGTATATACCTTAATGCTAGCCATGGTTTTTTACCGAGAAGTATCCATCAAGCAACTGCCTAGTATCATATTAGAATCGGTACTCACCACTTCGATTGTGATGTTATTGATTGGCGCCTCTATGGGCATGTCATGGGCGATGGCCAATGCTGATATTCCTTATATGATCAGTGATGCACTAATGGCTGTCTCGGACAATCCTATCATTATTATATTGATGATTAATATCATCTTACTGGTAGTTGGCGTGTTTATGGATATGACGCCAGCACTACTAATTTTCACCCCGATTTTCCTCCCTATTGCCTTGGATCTAGGCATGGATCCGGTACATTTCGGAATTATGATGACCTTCAATTTATGTATCGGAATTTGCACCCCTCCCGTGGGCAGCGCGCTGTTTATTGGTTGCTCCGTAGCCAAAGTTAGAATCAACAAGGTTATTAGGCCTTTATTACCCTTTTATGCGGTGCTGATACTTGCGTTAATGCTGGTCACTTTTATTCCTCAACTCAGCCTCATCCTGCCACAAACCTTGCTTGGCTACTAAAGTAAGATCTTAAAGCAGTCCACAAGCACACAAAAAAATCAGTAGAAAGCTTATTTCTGCTGATTTAATAAGGATTTTCAGTTATGAAGAGCATTAAAAAATGGCGTCTTATTGGGCAACAAGATAATCGCGTTGATATTGAATGTGACGGCCGCCATATCCTACATATTTTTATTTTAGAAAAAGATATTATTCGCGTATTAGTGAAAAAGAACGGTATTTTGCGTTTAAATAAAACCTGGACTATCGCCCCCGATAAACAAGACGTGGCTTGGCAAGGCCGCGATAAACTCTCTACCGATGGTTTCTACTTGCCACAATACACACTCACTGAAAATGCCGATACACTACAAATTGAAACCGAACTGTTAAAACTCACCCTGCATGATCCTCTATGGATTGAATGGCAGCATCACGTTGATGGACAATGGCAAACCATGGCATCGGATCGTCAAACCGGTGCTTATATGCTAGGGGTTAAAGAGAATAGTGTAAGCCATTTTATGTCACGGAACCAAAATGATCAGTATTTTGGGCTGGGTGAAAAAAGCGGTAACTTGAATCGTTATGGTCGCCGTTTTGAAATGCGTAATCTCGATGCGATGGGCTATAACGCAGAAACTACCGATCCGCTTTATAAACATATCCCCTTTTATATTACTCGCCACGCAGATATCAGTTATGGTCTGTTTTATGATAATCTCGCCAGCTGCTGGTTTGATCTTGGTAATGAGTTAGACAACTACCATACTCCCTACCGTAGCTACCGCGCGGAAGACGGTGACTTAGATTATTATATGATTTATGGCCCTCAGGTGATTGATGTAACACGCCGCTATGCGCAACTCACTGGCGGTACACTATTTGGTCCAAAATGGAGCTTAGGTTATAGCGGCTCAACTATGCATTATACCGATGCGCCAAATGCACAAGAGCAGTTATTAAAGTTTGTAGAGCTGTGTAAACAACATGAGATGCCCTGTGACTCTTTCCAGCTTTCCTCTGGTTATACTTCTATTGGCGATAAACGTTATGTATTCAATTGGAACTACAATAAAGTACCCAATCCTGAGCAGATGAGTGCCAGCTTCCATAAAGCAGGGATCCACCTTGCTGCCAATATCAAACCCTGTTTATTACAAGATCATCCAAAATATCAAGAGGTTGCTGAGAAAGGTCTATTTATTCAAGATTCTGAAAACAATCAGCCAGAACGCTCGATATTTTGGGATGATGAAGGATCGCACCTGGATTTCACCAATCCTGATACCATCAACTGGTGGAAGCAAAATGTCACTGAGCAACTGTTAGAAAAAGGCATTGATTCAACATGGAATGATAACAATGAGTATGAAATCTGGGATGCCAATGCACGCTGTTATGGTTTTGGTGAAACGATCCCCATTCGTCTGATCCGCCCACTACAGCCATTACTGATGATGCGGGCTTCCTTTGAAGCGCAACAGGAATTTCAACCGAATTTACGCCCCTTTTTAATTTCCCGCTCTGGCTGCCCAGGCATGAACCGTTACGTGCAAACCTGGACAGGTGATAATCGAACCAACTGGAATACCCTGCGTTATAATATTCGTATGGGCCTCGGCATGAGTTTATCAGGTATTTTTAATGTGGGTCATGATGTTGGCGGGTTTTCTGGTCTGCGTCCTGAGCCTGAACTTTTTGTTCGCTGGGTACAAAACGGCGTGATGCACCCACGTTTTACCATTCATTCATGGAACGATGATGCTACCGTCAATGAGCCTTGGATGTATCCGGAAGTGACTCCGATGATCCGTGATGCGATAATATTACGTTACCAATTATTGCCTTACCTTTATAATCTGCTGTGGAAGGCCCATGCCGATAATCAACCTATTTTACGCCCTACATTCTTGGATCATGAAAACGATCCGCACACATTTGAAGAATCTGATGATTACCTGTTAGGCCAAGATCTTCTCGTGGCCTCAGTGGTTGAACCCGAACAACGTGAACGCTCCGTTTATCTGCCCAACAATCACCATGGCTGGTTCGATTTTTATACTCACCAATGGTATGGCGCAGGACAAACTATTAACGTTGATGCCCCCTTGGAGAAGATACCGCTTTTTATTAAAGCAGGCAGTGTGATTCCGACTAGTTCACGTATAGGTTATATCGATGTAAACCAAGACAGCCAAAGACAACTATTGATCATGCCTTTTCAAGGCTGTGGCTCAGCGACAATTAACCTCTTTGATGATGATGGCGAAAGTAATGAGTATCTAACAGATAACTACTGCAAACTAAACATCGAATTACAGTGTACGGTGCAAAGCATTAACCTCACCATTGCGCGTCAAGGTCACTGGCAACCAGCTTACCATGAGTTTGAACTTTGTCTGGCTAAGGGAGAAACACGGCAGTTAATGATCAATAGCAAACCTTATCAAACATCACAGAAACTCACTCTTGCATCGCTCCCCATTGCGACAATTTAACAGGATATTTTCATGACTCACAATATTAGCAACACAACATTAAATGCCGGCATAAGCTTGCCAACGTATGATAGAAAACGCTTAAAAGCAAAAATTGTCCACTTGGGATTTGGCGCTTTTCATCGTGCTCACCAAGCATTGATCACCAGTGAAGTGTTAGCAAAAACTTCCGCTGACTGGGGTATTTGTGAAATAAACCTATTTGGGGGGGAAGAGCTTATTACCCAATTGCGCGCTCAAGATCACCTCTATAGCGTGGCTGAAAAGGGTGCAGATACCACTACCGTAAAAATCATTGGCTCAGTGATCGAATCACTGCACCCAACATTTGATGGTCAGCAAGCGGTTCTTGAAAAAATGGCTGAAGAACAAGTGGCAATAGTCTCTATGACCATCACTGAAAAAGGCTATTGCATTGATCCTGCCACGGGATGCTTAGACAAAAATAATGCCCTGATTAAAGCCGATTTAATCACCCCAAGCGAGCCGACTTCAGCTATTGCTTACATAGTTGAAGCCCTGCGTATCAGGCGAGTACGAAATATCCAGCCGTTTACTGTGATGTCCTGCGATAACATCCAGGGAAACGGCCATGTTGCACGTGCGGCTGTGCTGGATTTTGCCAACTTGGTCGCCCCTGAACTGGCTAATTGGATTAAAACTAATGTCACCTTTCCATGCACTATGGTTGATCGTATTGTGCCAGCAGCCACAGCTGAAACATTATCTGAAATCACTGACTTACTGGGCGTGAGCGATCCTTGCGGCATTGCCTGTGAACCTTTTATCCAGTGGGTAATTGAAGATAACTTTGTTAATGGTCACCCTGATTGGAACCTGGCATGCGCAGAATTTGTGCCCGATGTTGTACCCTTTGAAGAGATGAAATTGCGCATGTTAAACGGCAGTCACTCCTTTTTAGCTTATTTGGGCTACCTAGGCGGTTATGCTCACATTTCCGATACAATGACTAATGAGCACTACCGCAAAGCCGCTTTTGATATGATGATGAAAGCGCAGGCACCAACTTTAAATATGCCTGAAGGAACTGATTTAAATACCTACGCCAAGCTACTGATTGATCGCTATAGCAACCCGAGTCTGAAACACCAAACCTGGCAAATCGCTATGGATGGTAGTCAGAAAATATCGCAACGTATGGGCGGTTCGCTGCGTTTTCATTTACAAAACGAAACAGATTATAGATGGCTGGCCATGGGGATTGCAGGTTGGATGGTTTACGTCAGTGGCGTTGATGAAAAAGGCAATGCGATTGATGTGCGGGATCCAATGAGTGAGCAGTTTAAAACTATCTACCAACAACACGGCAAAAACCGCTCGGTGGTTAAAGCACTTTTAGGTATCGAAGCTATCTTCAGCACAGATTTGATTAAAAACGATCAATTTGTTGATGAAGTAAGCAAGGCTTATGAACTCATTATCAGTAAAGGTGCACGCAACGCAGTTGCCTCACTTTAACCATTTTCCACCCCCATGAAGATAGTATTTTCAAGGGGCTATTTCTGGAGTCATTAATGAAAGATTTTTTATGTGAAGATTTTCTGCTAAGCAATGAGGTCGCACGTCGTTTATATCACGACTATGCAAAAGAGATGCCTATCTATGATTATCACTGCCATTTAAATACGCAGGAAGTCGCTCAAAACCGCCAATTCGATAACCTTGGGCAAATGTGGCTAGAAGGTGATCACTACAAATGGCGAGCTATGCGCTCGGCAGGTATCGACGAATCACTTATTACCGGTAAAAATACCTCTGATTTTGAAAAATATATGGCATGGGCCAAAACCGTTCCAAAAACACTGGGTAATCCGCTTTATCACTGGACACACCTGGAGTTACAACGTCCATTTGCAATCACGGGTAAACTGTTCAACCCGGAAACCGCTGAAGATATTTGGCACGAGTGTAATGAGAAATTAGCAACGCCGGCATTCTCCGCGCAGGGCATAATGAAGCAGATGAACGTAGTAATGGCGGGCACAACCGATGATCCTATTGATAGCCTCGAACATCACCAGAGCATTGCCAATGATCCCACTTTCGATATTGAAATTGCCCCAAGCTGGCGTCCAGATCGCGCATTCAAGATTGAGCTGGCCGGTTTTACTGAATATATGCGGCTGTTAGGTACGGTGGCAAATATTGAGATCAGTCGTTTTTCTGATCTGCTCAGCGCACTAGCGTCTCGCCTTGAACATTTTGCAAATCATGGCTGCCGCGCAGCAGATCACGGCATTGAAATTATGCGTTATAGCAGCGTGCCCTCAGAAAAAAGTCTCGATGCCATGCTTAACCGCCGTCTCAACAATGAAACCCTAACAGAACTGGAGGTTGATCAATTCAGTACTGCGGTTCAAGTATGGTTAGGGTCTCAATATGCGAAACGAGGTTGGGTCATGCAACTGCATATTGGCGCACAACGTAATAATAACACCCGTATGTTTAAGCTGATAGGCGCCGATAGTGGTTTTGACTCGATTGGCGATCGTCCTTTTGCATTACAGTTAGCGTCTTTATTAAATGCCATGGACATCAGCAATGAACTACCAAAAACGATTCTTTATTGTTTGAATCCGCGTGATAACGAAATGCTGGCCACTATGATAGGCAATTTCCAAGGCGGCGGTATTGCCGGAAAGGTGCAATTTGGCTCGGGTTGGTGGTTTAACGATCAAAAAGAAGGCATGCAACGACAACTACAGCAGTTGTCGCAGCTGGGTCTATTAAGTCAGTTTGTGGGGATGTTAACCGATTCTCGTAGCCTGTTATCATATACTCGCCATGAATATTTTCGTCGTATTATGTGCAATATGATTGGTCGATGGGTTGAAAATGGTGAAGCACCCAATGACATAATGATGCTGGGTAAACTGGTGCAAGATATCGCATTTAACAATGCAAAAACCTACTTTAAGTTACCTGGAGAGCGCGTATGAAACGTATCGCAATCATTGGCGAATGCATGATTGAGTTAAATGGCACCCCTTTCGGTGCCATGATACAAACCTACGGCGGCGACTCACTGAACACGGCAGTTTATCTATCTCGTACCGCTGGACAATCTGTTAAGATTGATTACATCAGTGCACTAGGTATGGACACTATCAGTAACGGTATGATTGCAAGCTGGCAGCAAGAAGGTATTAATACTAACTATGTACTGAGAGATTCAATTCGCCAACCCGGTTTATATTTTATCCAACTAGACGCGCAAGGAGAAAGGACGTTTTTGTATTGGCGCAATCAGTCGGCCGCCCGTTATCTTCTACAGCATAGTGAATTTTCTCTGATAGCAAATCATCTTGCAGACGTTGATATGGTTTACCTTAGCGGTATTAGCCTTGCGATTTTACCCGCAGCCGATAGGCAACAACTAATGGATCTCTTGCAAGCACTAAGAGTCAAAGGGGTCGAAATATCCTTTGATTCTAATTATCGTCCAGCGTTATGGAAAGATCCTCAAGAAGCGCGCGATTGTTACCAGCAAGTATTAAAACACACTGATCTAGCACTAGTCACCGATGATGATGAAGCGGCCCTTTGGGGAGATATTTCAACACAATATACATTGCAACGTCTGCACAATAGCGGAGTTAATAAAGTGGTATTAAAGATGGGCGCAAAAGGTTGTTTATACACAGATTTTAATACCGACACACCAGAACTGATCAGTACGCAAGCTGTCAAAAACGTTATCGATACCACCTCAGCAGGAGACGCATTTAACGCGGGGTTCCTCGCTGGTTACTTAACCCGCAAAAACTCAATAGAATCCGCGCAGCAAGGACATCAATTAGCCGGTATCGTTATCCAACACAAAGGCGCAATCATTCCCAACTCTGCGACTGAATCAATCAATTTTAATGTAACAACTAATTCGAACAATAAGGAAACAATACAATGAGTATAATATTGGAACAGCTGGCTGTAATTAAAATAATACCTGTTATCGCGCTTGAACGCGCTGAAGATATTATTCCTTTAGGCAAAGCATTAGCTGAAAATGGCTTACCAGCTGCTGAAATCACCTTCCGCTCAGATGCAGCTGCAGAAGCGATTCGATTACTGAGCAAAGCTCAACCGGATATGCTTATCGGTGCTGGCACTGTACTTAATCGTGAACAAGCTATCGCAGCAAAAGAGGCTGGTGCAACATTTGTTGTATCCCCGGGTTTTAACCCTAATACAGTAAGAGCTTGTCAAGAGTTAGGCATCGATATTGTCCCTGGCGTTAATAACCCATCAACCGTTGAAGCGGCTCTAGAAATGGGACTGACTACATTAAAATTTTTCCCAGCAGAAGCCTCCGGAGGGATTAACATGCTTAAATCCCTTCTTGCTCCCTATACGCAGATTCAAATCATGCCGACTGGTGGCATTAACAGCGCAAACATCAATGATTATCTCGCGATTGATCGTGTTATTGCTTGTGGAGGTAGCTGGATGGTTGATAAAAAACTTATTGATAATGGACAATGGGATGAAATTGGACGCTTAACCCGCGAAGCGGTTGATCTAGTCAACCAGTAACACTTATTATTTGAATCTAAGAGTCTTTCTGAAACATCTATTTCATATTAATGTTAGCGCTTTATGCATAGACTCAACCGAAATATCATGTTGGTTACATAGTTGTACTTTAAAGCATTATTATCAGGGCGCGCAATAAAAACATCTAGCACGATTAATCCTTTTGATATGTTTTTATAACCTACTTTTTGAATGAATGTAGCACATCTCTGATTATGCTTTTTCTGATAGTCAGTTAACAATATCTTCAGTTCATTCATTTTACTCTCCTTATCCATGTTTAAATACGTTGCATAGATTTAAACATGGTAAGAACAATGCTTCTGCAGTAATTTATCGCCCTGCAAGTTATTGGTTAAATCAGTGACTATTTAATGTTGTATTTGGACTACATTTTTAAAGTAGGTATTAGTCAACTCATTAGCCATTAGATGACAAAGGCTTTGGGTTATTCATGCAATTACCTATTAACACGTAATGTTCAAAATCACAGTGTTATATGGCCCAACAACTAATTTCTAGGGCTACTGTTAAACAGATAGTTAACCATCAGACAGCGCACGTCATAGCTTAATCACTTGCTCTCGCGCTTCACCTAGTCTAACCTCTTGATAACGTACAATTGGTTGATATTGAGCATTGCCAAGCCATTGAAAACGAAAATTAAAAGTAATCTCCGTATATGACTGCGCTGCAAAGCAAGACAAAAATAATACAAGCAGTGCTGAAAATTAAAACTCGACGTGTAACAATCATAAATAATAAAAATAAAAACAGTAGAAACAGGGTCTTAAATGGGTAATTCATCACAACAAACAACGCAAAAAAACACCAGTGATCAGCCAACGCTATACTGGCACGATTATGAAACTTTCGGACTTAATCCCGGAATAGATCGCCCTTCTCAATTTGCGGGTATTCGTACCGATCTCGATTTAAATATTATCTCTGAGCCTGATGAATGGTTCTGCCGCCCACCCAATGACTACCTTCCAAATCCACAAGCTTGCTTAATTACCGGAATCACACCACAACGCGCATTACAAAAAGGTCTGGTAGAAAGTGAGTTTATTGATCATATTAACCAGCAGTTCAGCCAGGCAAATACCTGTGTTGTCGGTTATAACAATATACGCTTTGATGATGAAGTGACGCGCTTTACGCTGTATCGAAATTTTCGCGATCCCTATGAGCGTGAGTGGAAAAATGGCTGCTCTCGTTGGGACATTATCGACATGGTAAGAGCTTGTTATGCTTTGCGTCCCGAGGGTATAAAATGGCCTTTGGATGAGAATGATGCGCCCTCCTTTCGTTTAGAATTGTTAACCAAAGAGAATGACCTAGCGCATCAACATGCACATGATGCGATGAGCGATGTTTATGCCACGATTGCAATTGCGAAGTTGATAAAAGAGACACATCCCAAGCTTTATGATTATTTCTTTGGCCTGCGTAAAAAACACAATGTCATGGCACAACTCAAATTGGGCAGTAATACACCCGTAGTACATATCTCAGGAATGTTTCCCGCCATTCAAGGTTGCGCATCCTACGTGATGCCGATTACACAGCATCCTACTAATAAAAATGCGGTGATCGTAGTTGATTTAAATAAAGATTTAACCGGGTTAGAAACACTTTCAGTAGAACAAATTCAAAACTACCTATATACCCCCACTATTGATTTACCGGAAGGTATTGAGCGCCCTGCTATCAAATTAATACATATTAATAAATGCCCGATCATTGCCCCGGCAAAAACCTTGACCGAGGAACGTGCAGATCAATTGGGAATTAATCGTCAGCAATGCAGGCTTTCATTAGATTTTTTAAAAACTCAGCAGGGTCTTGCAGAAAAGCTGCAGAAAGTGTTTACCCAGGATATGCCCAATTCAAAAGACAAATCAGTGGAGGAGATGTTATATAGCGGCGGATTCTTTTCTGCAAAAGACAAAGCGCAGATAGAACAGGTTTGTAACAGCAGCTGGCAGGAGTTAAGTCATAAAGAATTTAACTTTGAAGATGAGCGACTGGATATTCTGTTATGGCACTATAGAGCCAGAAATGCAGCAGATTCATTGGATTTAGCAGAGCAGGAGAGATGGGCAAGGCACCGCCAGGCTTATTTATTGGAAAATAGTCAATCATATATCGAAAAACTTGAAGCCCTGGCGCTGGAAAATCAGAGCAACCCCGCAAAAATAGAATTATTACAGCAACTATATGAATACTTGAATTATTTACACTATGAATAATCAATTGATAATCCTAAAATTAGCGAGTATTTTGATTAGTAAGCCAAGTCATATTTTAACGACTAAGAAGAGAGAGCTAACCTTGTGATAAAACCTATTATTATTTTAGCTTCTTTTCTATCAACAGGTTGCTTTGCCGACATGGTGCCGACTAATGCATTACAGATGCAATATCAGCAAAATTTCAAGCAAACAAAACAAAATCCAAGTGAATTTTATTTAAATCCTGTTTTTCAGATTCCGGAAGCAACCTACAAATATCTCGACTCTGTGTTTTCTTCTTTTTACCAAAGATTGTCTTTTAATACTTCGATAGCAAACAGTACATTTAAAAAAAATGCTTATTCTCAACTTGTTGCTATCCCAATCATTCCAACCAATGAAGACGGTTTTCAGCTGGAATTTTTTGGTAATTTTTCAAATCCGTCTTCACAGTATTTAAGTAATTTGTCGGCGGATCATCTTCTTTACAATTACCGCAACAATTCTGAAGTATTTGATATCTACAATAGCGATCTGGCACTGGGTGCCGGCATCAGTTTTAATACCGGCTCGGACAGCAAAATCAAAATTGTTTTCTCTAATAACGAGATTCCGGGTTATGGAACCAGTAAAGCATTAGTAGGTTTTGAATCTCGATTCTAACCCTTTAATATGCCAAGTAATTTAATGGGTGATTTAAAATTTCCAAAAAACATGCGGGAAGCCCCTTAACAGCTAAGTTATCGTAAAATCCTCTATGCTAGAACAAAATTTCATTTCCGCACAATCAGCAGGTTCGCTATATTGTGACTACCACTGTATTGTTGCTATATTGCTGCAATAACGTTAACAAATATTCGATAATAAAAGGGAATAACATGGCCAACATACTAAGTGACAACTCACAATCTATCGGTAATACACCTCTTGTCCGCTTAAATAACGTTACCAAAGGTAATGTTTTTGCAAAAATTGAAAGCCGCAACCCAAGCTTCAGTGTTAAATGCCGAATCGGTGCAAACATGATTTGGGACGCGGAAAAAAAAGGAACGTTAACTAAAGATATTGAACTTGTTGAGTCAACAAGTGGCAATACAGGTATTGCACTGGCATTTGTTGCCGCTGCTCGTGGTTACAAAATCACTTTAACGATGCCAAATACAATGAGTATGGAACGTCGTAAACTATTGACAGCATTAGGCGCAAATTTAGTATTAACGGATGGCGCGAAGGGTATGAAAGGTGCGATTAACAAGGCCGAAGAGATTGTCAATTCAGATCCTTCTCGATACTTGTTAGTGCAACAATTTGATAATCCCGCTAACCCTGAAATTCATGAAAAAACAACAGGCCCTGAGATTTGGAATGATACCGATGGCGAAATCGATGTGTTTGTTGCCGGTGTAGGTACTGGTGGTACAATTACCGGTGTTACCCGTTATATTAAAAAGACGCAAGGTAAAGCAATTATCAGTGTTGCTGTTGAGCCAGCAGAGTCGCCAGTGATCGCACAAACGCTCGCCGGTGAAGAAATCAAGCCTGGTCCACATAAAATTCAAGGTATTGGCGCTGGTTTTATTCCTAAAAATTTAGATCTTTCTTTAATTGATCGCGTTGAAGCGGTCAGTAATGAAGATGCAATCACAATGGCACGTCGTTTAATGGAAGAAGAAGGAATTCTAGCAGGTATTTCATCGGGTGCTGCTGTTGTTGCTGCTGCTCGTTTAGCCGAATTAGAAGAGTTTAAAGACAAAAATATTGTTGTTATTTTACCAAGTTCAGCTGAACGTTACTTATCAAGTGCACTTTTTGCAGGTGCTTTTGAAGGTGAAAATTTCGCCCATATTTAAGCCGTGTTGAAATAATAACGTCGCGAGTACATTATCTGCTCGCGATTTACAAAGCAGGCGAAGATGCAGGTAGTCGCAATAGCTTTGGTCTACCTCCTTTAAACTATTAAATATCATTTGCCAATCCCCCGCCTCTATTTAATATGAAAAATCACCAAAAAACAGAGTATGATTGAGTTATTGTCACTTCCATGCAAAAATATATTGACCTGCTCACCATTTTTGCGGAGTATCATCAACATTTTTAGAATAACCAATATCATCTGCCCGGTAAATGATGTTTTACCCTTTAATAATTCATTGGCAGACAAAAACTTGACCTAGATTAACACTCGGGTTAACTTTATTAGTTATTTTAAACAACACAAAAATACTTCTTTGTTATCACCTTACCTTATAAGTATTAAGGTGAATAAATAACGACCCATTTATTATAATATTAGGACATTACTATGTTTGAACAAAAAGTTACTATCACTGCACCAAACGGCCTTCATACTCGTCCAGCAGCACAATTTGTAAAAGAAGCCAAATCTTATGAATCAACTATTTCGGTTGAAGTTGGTGAAAAATCAGCAAGTGCGAAAAGTCTTTTTAAACTACAAACTTTAGGTTTAGTTCAAGGAACTGAAGTAAATATTAAAGCTGAAGGTAGCGACGAACAGAAAGCAGTAGAATCGTTAATTGCTCTAATGGCAACGTTGGTATAGTTTCATTGTATAATATGTAAACTTTAGGCTCTGCCACACGTGACCGTTTCAAGAATAACTATTTAATTACAACGAGTTACTAGGCAGAGTCCAGATTTTAATTAGAAATTTAAAGGATAGATTATGATATCTGGTATTCTAGCATCTCCTGGTATAACGATAGCCAAAGCATTATTATTACAAGAAGATGAAATTACCCTTAATACGGCAAAAGTGAGTGATTTTGATAAAGAGATAGCACGCTTTAAAGATGGGCGAGCAAAAACAGCAACTCAGCTTGAAATTATCAAACAAAAAGCACTCGAAACATTTGGCGAAGAAAAAGAGGCAATCTTTGAAGGTCATCTGATGTTACTTGATGATGAAGAGCTAGAAGAAGATATCGTTTCTTATATTCGTTCAAACAAATGTACCGCAGATGTTGCTATTCATTCTATTGTTGAAGAAAATGCAAACATGCTTCAACAACTAGATGATCCTTATTTACGTGAACGTGCCGCTGATTTCCGTGATATCGGTAACCGTTTACTGAAAAATGTACTTGGTATTAAAATTGTTGATTTAAGTGAGATTGCTGAAGAAGTTGTGTTAATTGCTAATGATTTAACGCCATCAGAAACAGCACAAATTAACCTCGATAAAGTACTGGGTTTTATCACTGATATCGGTGGCAGAACATCACATACTTCAATCATGGCTCGCTCCCTTGAAATTCCTGCCATCGTTGGCACAAACGGTATTACTAAGCGTGTGAAAAATGGTGATTTAATCATTTTAGATGCACTTAATAATAAGATCACTATCAACCCAACGAATGCACAAATTGAAGCGGCAAAACTTATCAAAGCAGAATTTTTGGCTGATAAAGCTGAACTTGCTAAATTGAAAGACCTTCCTGCTGTTACGCTTGATGGGCATCATGTGGAAGTTTGTGCAAATATTGGTACTGTTAAAGATACTGAAGGTGCAAAACGTAATGGTGCTGAAGGTGTTGGTCTGTACCGCACTGAATTCTTATTTATGGACCGTGACCAGTTACCCACTGAGAATGAACAGTTTTTAGCTTACAAAGACGTTGTGGAAGCAATGGATGGTCAAGCTTGTATTATTCGTACGATGGATATTGGTGGTGATAAAGATTTACCCTACCTTGATTTACCAACGGAAATGAATCCTTTCTTAGGTTGGCGTGCAATCCGCATCTGTTTTGATCGACCAGAAATAATGAACCCTCAATTACGTGCTTTATTACGTGCATCTGCATTTGGTAAAATTCGTATTATGTTCCCAATGATCATCTCGGTTGAAGAAATTCGTAAACTAAAAGATATTTTAGAAGTACTGAAAGCTGAACTTGACGATGAAGGTTTGGCTTTTGATAAAGAGATCGAAATTGGTGTGATGATCGAAACGCCTGCAGCTGCAACTATTGCGCATCACCTGATTAAAGAAGTTGAATTTTTCAGTATTGGCACAAATGATTTAACCCAATATACGCTTGCTGTAGACCGCGGTAATGAACTTATCTCTGATCTTTATAATCCGATGACACCTTCTGTATTAAGCCTCATTAAAACAGTAATTGATGCTTCTCATGCGGCCGGTAAATGGACGGGTATGTGTGGTGAGTTAGCCGGTGATGAAAAAGCCACATTATTGTTAGTTGGTATGGGTCTTGATGAGTTCTCGATGAGTGCTATCTCTATCCCAACGGTTAAGAAAATTATCCGTAATACTAATTTTTCAGACGTAAAAGCACTTGCTGATAAAGCATTATCGGTCGCAACAGCAGCTGAAATAGAAGCATTAGTTAATGAGTTTAATAAAACTAAAGGCATTAACTAAATATTTAAACGAACTACAATGTAAATAAAAACAAAAATAGTTTATTTAAAAATATAATAATTAACAATAATAGGGAGTTAAAATATGGGTTTTTTCGATTCACTGAAAAAAGCGGTTACAGGTGGCGCTCAAACTGAAGATACAATCAATCTCATCGCGCCCCTTTCCGGTGAAATTGTTGCAATTGAAGATGTGCCTGATGTTGTTTTTGCTGAAAAAATAGTAGGTGATGGTATTGCCATTCGTCCTACCGGTAATAAAATGGTTGCTCCTTGTGACGGAACCATTGGTAAAATCTTTGAAACAAACCATGCATTCTCTCTTGAGTCTGACACGGGTATTGAGCTTTTTGTGCATTTCGGTATTGATACCGTTGAGCTTAAAGGCGAAGGTTTTACACGTATTGCATCTGAAGGCCAAAAAGTAAAAATGGGTGATACTGTCATTGAGTTTGATCTTGCGTTTCTTACTGAAAATGCGAAATCAATCCTGACACCTGTTGTTATTTCAAACATGGATGAGATTAAAGAACTGCAAAAAATGTCTGGTACTGTTGTAGTTGGCGTTGATGCTGTGCTTAAAATCGTTAAATAATATAAACTTATTTTAACCTTTAAAAGAGTCGCTGATGCGACTCTTTTTGTTTCTGTGCTGATCTTATTATTATTAATTGTTACAATATTTCAACTATTATTGCTAACGAGTAAAAAATGATTACCACAGTTTATGGCATCCCCAATTGCGATAGCATTAAAAAAGCCCGAAAATGGCTTGAGCAAAATAACTTACCCTACATTTTCCATGATTATCGTAAAGACGGTTTAGATAAAGTCCTGCTTGGCTCTTTTTTAGAACATATTAAGTGGACAGATCTTATCAACAAACGCAGTACTAGCTTCAGGCAACTGACTGCTCAGCAGAAAGAAAATTTATCTGCCGAAACTGTTATCGAACTTTTTATCGCATTCCCAACATTGATCAAACGCCCTCTTCTGATCCACGATAATCACTATCAGCTTGGTTTTAACATCGACACCTACCAAACTCTATTTTCATTATAAAGGAAACACTATGTCAGACAGCCCAGTTTTGGCTCTTTTAAAAGATTTAATAAGCCGACGTTCGATTACCCCAAGCGACGAAGGATGCCAGCAGTTATTAATCTCTAGACTTGAAAAATTAGGCTTTGAGTGTGAAGTAATGGTATTCGCAGATACCACCAATTTGTGGGCACGTCGAGGAACAGAAAAACCGCTTTTTTGTTTTGCGGGACATACCGATGTGGTACCAACTGGTCCCGAAGGAAATTGGACTTATCCTCCCTTTGAGCCAACCGTTGTCGACGGTATTTTATTTGGCCGCGGCACTGCAGATATGAAAAGTGGTATTGCCGCTTTTATGATTGCTGTAGAGCAGTTCATCAAAACCCACCAGGATCATCACGGGTCCATTGCGCTGCTTATCACCAGCGATGAAGAAGGACCTTTCATCAACGGTACAGTGCGCGTGATTGATACACTTGAAGCGCGTAATGAAAAAATTGATTATTGTATTGTTGGAGAGCCTTCAAGCACAGATCATGTTGGTGATACCATTAAAAATGGCCGCAGAGGGTCATTAACGGCCGATTTAACCATTAATGGTGTGCAGGGTCACGTGGCATACCCACATATGGTCGAAAACCCGATTCATGCCTGCGTTGGGCCGCTCACTGAATTATCGCAGATGCAGTGGGATAACGGTAACGACTATTTTCCACCGACCAGTTTTCAAATCACCAATTTTAATGCCGGCACGGGTGCGAGTAATGTTGTTCCCGGAGAAGCACAGATTCAGTTTAATTTCCGCTACTCTACCGAGTTAACAGCCGAAATGATTATTGAACGCGTGGTTGCTGTGCTGCAAAAACATGAACTTCATTATCAGGTTAAATGGACCTATAACGGCTCTCCGTTTATTACCCAGCCGGGTTCATTGACTAATGCGGTAAGTGAGGCTATCTTTTCTGTGAACGGTTTAACAACTGAGCTTTCCACTAGTGGCGGCACCTCCGATGCACGTTTTATTGCACCGACAGGGGCGCAAGTTGTAGAACTCGGTCCCGGTAATAAAACCATTCACAAAGTGAATGAATCAGTGAAAATTACTGATGTTGAAGAGTTAGTCGATATTTACCGGCTCACATTGGAAAAATTATTAACATGCTAGCTGAGCAATTAACCGGTCAAGTGTTTTCTCATTTAACCCAACTTTCAAATAATATTTATGTACATAAAGAGGTTGTCGGTGCTTTTAATGGCCTGCAAATGGCAGCACAAAAAGCGGGCTTTAATCTGCAAATAGCCAGCGGATTTCGTAGTTTTGAACGGCAGCAATTAATCTGGAATAACAAGTTTTCGGACAAAACCCCGATCTTAGATAAAAATGGGGTGCCCTTAGCAGTAGAGAAACTCTCTGAGAGTGAAAAATTATTTGCCATTCTCCACTGGTCTGCTTTACCGGGTACCAGTCGCCATCATTGGGGAACCGATTTTGATTTTTTTGATCCAGATTGTCTTCCGGCAGGTAAAAACTTACAATTAACAGTGAGTGAATACAGCGAAGCAGGCTACTTTTTTGAACTCACTCAATGGCTCTCGGAGAATATGAAAAGCTTTGGATTTTATCGTCCCTACCAGAAATATAACGGTGGAGTGGCCATTGAACCTTGGCATTTAAGCTATTTTCCAATTGCTCAACAGGCAATTGATAAATTAACCTTGCCCCTTATAGAAGCAACAATTTCAGCTAATAATGTATTAGCAAAATCGCTTATATGCGAACAGTTACCTATCATATATAAGCAGTTCATCTGTAATATCGAAACACCATGATAAAGACATAAGGAATGGTATGAAAGAAAAACGGGAGTTTCCACGCATCCATCATATTGGTTATTGCATATTGAGTCGAGAAGGAGTGGCAGACTTAGAAACATGGCAGAGTGACATATTAGATATCAACGCTCAGGGGGCTTCAATTGAATGCCCTGACAATTGGCCTGGTATGCAGGATGATAACGTTCGCATGACGTTAATATTAGAAGGAGTAGATATCGAACTTAAATTGAGTGGTATTATTGTGCACCAACAACTTGGTGTTTTAGGCATTCAATTTTTGACAGTAAATTTAGACAATTTAATCCATTTGCAGCGTATCGTTGAACTTGATATAGCTGAGCAAACAAAGTCCAATCAATTACATAATGCTTAATAATTAGTACGATACCCTATTGTTTTGTTATAAATCAATAGGGTATAGACTAATCTTAATGATGTATTCAAATCTCAAACTCGACCCATCGGTTTTGATTAGCCATTAAATTGAAACTAAATTTACCAATGAGTGCAGTTATTAGCACTTAAAATACCTAATACACCATACAAATCCAGATGGTTCAGCGCTACTGCCGCTTTCTCTTGTACAATTGGTTTAGCGTGGATGGCAATGCCCATCGCCGAAGCCTGCAGCATCATTAAATCATTCGCACCATCACCAATAGCAACGGTTTGTGATAATGGAATATCGAACTGCTCCGTTAATTCAGACAGTGTCCGCGCCTTGACGCTTGCATTAACTATTTCACCAACAACTTGACCGGTTAAGTGATTATTCACAACTTCTAAGGAATTTGCGACAGCTTTATCAAAACCGTGTTCCTCTTTTAGGCGATCCGCAAAATAGTTAAATCCACCGGACGCAATAGCTACTTTCCAGCCACTTTCTTTTAGCCCCTTAATAAGTTCAAGCAAGCCCGGCATCAAGGGCATATGATCTGCAACCTCTTTTAAAACTGATACTGGTGCCCCGGATAATTTACCGACTCGTGTCCTTAAACTTTCATTAAAATCTATTTTTCCCTGCATCGCAAGCGCGGTGACTGCTGAGACCTGCTCGCCGACACCAAACAGTCGTGCAATCTCATCAATACACTCTATTTGAATCGTGGTAGAGTCCATATCCATTAATACTAAACCGGGTTGAGACCAGTCAGGGAATTTTTCCATCAACGCAAAATCCAACTTCAACGTTGCTGCGAAGTTATCTAATTTAGCCTTTAAAGATTGTGGGAAAGCATTTAAAGCAAAACGCATAACCACAATATTTTCTATTATTTCAGGTGAAAATAATTGTATCGAGTCGATTTTTTCATTTTCTAAAAGGGTAAGTAAGTTATCTAAATCCAGTGTTGTAAATTGTTTACCCATCACAATAAGCTCGGCTTTCACTGTAAAATCAGAAACGAATGCTTGTGTTAAGTTTCCTTGATGGTAAAAAAGATTTTCTAATTGACTAACTTCTTGTTTTAAACAATCTCGCCATTGAATTAGTGATTGAGAATTTGAAGGGTTGCAAAGATTTTTGATTACTTTCACTGTAAAATACCTACATCTAAAGGGTTTAAATTATGGATGACACCATAACTATTGCGATTTGGCATTGCAAGTTTTACCCGTCAGTTCTTGAGGAATAATAAATGCATAAAAAGATGTATTATCTGCTGCGGACATTGCAAATTTCAAGTTTAGTGATTATCTGTAGCGTTATTGCCTATCAGTTTATAAGCTTGCGTAATACTTCCGATGGCATTCGTTATCAGCAAACAGAAAGATTTGCATATTCATTGACAAACTTGGCAGCCTCGGAGGCTTCTCGTTATCTATCACAGCAGAAAGATAAAGATTTACAATTACTTATCAAAGAGTTAAGACATGATCCTATCGTCAGGGACGTCACAATCTACGATCAATTTGGAAAAGTGATTTTTCAATCAAAAGATGCAATTCCATTACCTCTATTGCTTAAAATAGAGTCTTCCGATAAGCAACGGTCGCAGGGGATCATTCCGCACATAGCCGAACTTTATAAAGACAATGAGAAGATTGGTTATATACGAATCTCACTTGAGCAGGAAAAAATTCTCAGCTTAATTAATGATTATCAGGAAAAAAGTTTTTCAACCATGTTGTTATTATTTGTCTTATCTTTTTTAGTCGGCACCATTATTATGGCACTGTTTTTTAAAAGAATTGAAGCATCTTATTATCGTCTGTCGGGCCTGATACCTAGATTAATTGCACAAAACCAACAAAATTTAAAATAACAGCAATCTCTTTCAATTAAATAATGATTTAGATTTATTACTTTCACCTATAAAAAAGCCCATAAAAAAACCTTAATATCACTATTAAGGTTTTTTAATATTAACAATAGCTGCTTAGCTGGACCTCTTCAGTGTTTTAAAGAGGCAGCATAAAGCGATTAAGCTAGGTTTTTAGCAACAAAATCCCAGTTAACTAATGCCCAGAAACCGTTTAAGTAGCTAGGACGCGCATTACGGTAATCGATGTAATATGCATGTTCCCATAGATCAACAGTCAGTAGAGGCGTTACTGAAGCGTCTGTTAATGGTGTAGCTGCATTTGATGTGTTAACAATATCCAGTGAACCGTCTGCTTTTTTCACTAGCCAAGTCCACGATGAACCAAAGTTGTTGACTGCTTTATCATTCCAAGCCGCTTGGAATGCTGCAAATGAACCAAAGCTTGCGTTAATTGCATCTGCAACAGCGCCAGTAGGTTCGCCACCCGCATTTGGTGCAAGACAGTTCCAGTAGAACGTATGGTTCCAAATTTGCGCCGCATTATTAAAAACAGGACCTTCAGAAGATTTAACGATCTCTTCTAATGATTTTTCAGCCAGATCAGTACCTTCAACTAGCCCATTTAATTTTAAAACATAAGTTGCGTGATGTTTGCCGTGATGGTACTCAAGAGTCTCAGCAGAAATGTGTGGTTCTAACGCATCGATTGCAAAGGGTAATCCTGGTAATTCAAAAGCCATGGTTGTAATCTCCAATTTGATGTAGTTATGAGTGATAGAATTATTGCTATCATTTTTCGATCTTAATTTCTTGTGTTTGATCTTAACTTATTGTAATCCTAACTCCTAATTTTCGACAAGAAAATGATCCATGTCAATGAAAATTTATGCTAAAGTAGATTCAATTAGTCCATATTTATAAAGCGTTTTGACTATGCTAAGGTGTGGGCACGATCCAATAACATAATTACCGGATATTAAAAATGGAAACATTAGATAAAATCAAAAGCCAAATCAGTGAAAATGCAGTATTGCTTTACATGAAAGGCTCACCAAAATTACCCAGCTGTGGTTTTTCATCTCAGGCTTCTCAAGCGTTAATGCAATGTGGTCACCCTTTTGCTTACGTAGATATTCTACAAAATCCAGATATTCGCGCAGAACTGCCACAATATGCAAACTGGCCAACCTTCCCTCAATTATGGGTTGCTGGTGAGTTGGTTGGCGGATGTGACATTATTATGGAAATGTTTCAGCAAGGTGAATTACAACCAATCATCGAGCAAGCCGTTGCGGCAACAGCAACTGCCGAGCAAGAATAAAGTCTAAATCGCGACACAAAAAAAAAGGATACTGAATGTATCCTTTTTTTTTGCCTATCCATTACCAAAAGTAATTATCCTGCTTTTCTCTTTGAAAGTCCGATGTAAAGCGATCACAACCATCCAAAAAAAATCCCAATATTTCAGCTTATTGTTTTATAATTCAACCTGTTAAACTGAAGCTATCGGCCAGCCTCCTAACGCCTTCCATTTATTGACCATATAAAAAAACAGCTCTGCGGTCACTTCCGTATCATATAAAGCCGAATGAGCCAGCTTACTGTCATAGGCGATATCAGCCTGTTGGCAGGCTTTGGCAAGAACCGTTTGTCCCAAAATCAAACCGGCCATACTGGCGGTATCAAAGCTCGCAAAAGGATGAAATGGCATACGTTTTAAGTTGAGGCGTTCAGTGGCTTTATTGATAAAACCTTGATCAAATGAGGCGTTATGGGCAACGATAATTGACCGGTTGCAGTTATTATCCTTTTGATGCTTACGCACTAATTTAAATATCTCAGTCAATGCATCCCGTTCATCCACCGCAGCACGCAGAGGATTAAAAGGGTCAATACCGGTAAAGGCTAAAGCTTTTGGATCTAAATTTGCACCTTCAAAAGGTAATACATGAAAATGAACTTTATCAGCGGCATAAAGATACCCCTGCGAATCCATCGCCGGAAAAATAGCCGCTATTTCTAAAATAGCATCGGTTTGCGCATTAAGACCAGAAGTTTCAATATCAATAATGACCGGAAAAAAGCCCCGAAAACGTTTGTCCAATAAGTTTTCCATAATTTACTCTAAGGTCTCAAGAAAAAAGGCGATTATACCGATGCAGTCTGTAAATGCGAGTTTCAATGTACGACACGGAGTAAAGTTATTTAATAAATATTATTGAGTCTATTTTTTTATTTTACTCAGTAAATCCGCAAATGGATTATAGGTGGCCCCCACGTGGTCATCATCACCCGCCTTAACGCTGCTGCCGTAGAGGTCAGCCTGAGTATATTTATCATGTTCATGGTCGTGACAATAGATACATAACAACTCCCAGTTACTGCCGTCTGCCGGATTGTTAGCATGGTCATGGTCAACATGATGGACCGTTAATTCACGCAGATTGGAATATACAAATTCACGCGCACACTTTCCACAGACCCAAGGAAATAATTTTAATGCTTTATCTCGATAATCGCTTTCTAAACTTTTATAATTACTGGGTATATAAGCCATCGCTACCTTCCGTCATTTTTGATTAATATTAATATTCTAACGTTTACGCCCTCGGTAGTGAATAGTCATTTTATAAAAATTGATGATCTTTGCAATAAGATCCACTCGACGGCAGAACTTCAGATGATTGATACGGACAGCACGGCGAAAAAAGAAGGGTTTGCATAATTATAAATAGTGTTTATTCTTACTATACTTTGTCCAAAGTCTATCTGCATTGTCTTAATCTATATTATTCAAATCGTTATGCCGATGATGTGGTAAATTGTTTTACATTATAATAAGGGGTGCACATGTCTGAAATAAACGAAGTTTTGATTTTTATTATTGGCGGGATTGTCGGTGGTATCATCGGCTTTGTAATATGCCGTATGACATTAGGCAGAAGACAAAAAGCCGCGCAGCAGCAAGAGATCGACACTGCTAAAGCAGAGTTGGATCATTACAAATCTAAAGTCAGCAACCACTTTTCCGACAGCGCCAAGCTGATGGGACAAGTCGCCAGCAGTTATCAGGCGTTGTATACCCATATGGCCGGCCAGTCCGAGGATCTGCTTGACGCAGCTGATGCCGACGTGCCCTTTCCGCAACTGAAAACACCTTCGGCAGAAAAACAGGGTGCACAGGAAACTGTGGAAGAAACTGTACTGAGAACAACGGAAGAAGCCACGCAGGAAACTGTGAAAGAAGCTGAAGAAGCCACGCAGGAAACTGTGAAAGAAGCTGAAGAGGCCACGCAGGAAACTGTGAAAGAAGCTGAAGAGGCCACGCAGGAAACTGTGAAAGAAGCTGAAGAGGCCGCGCAGGAAACTGTGAAAGAAGCTGTACCGGAAACAACCGAAGAAGCTGTGAAAAAAACGGTACCAGAAACAGCGGAAGAAGCTGCTCAAGAGATTCGCGAGAGAAAAAACAATCATTCCACGGCCAAGAGCGAATAAAACAGAGCCGCTGATCAAGATAGTGATAGATAACCAAATTAGGTGACGATGCCTGCATCATCACCTAATTTAGGTTTATTAAAACGCAGTAGCCATTTTATAGAGTGAAATTGCACCGAGCTTAAAAATACGGCTGCATCGGGCAATATAAGACATTCTCGCCAGCAATGATATTTGATGGTTAACGTCCAATAAGTTAAACTTTCCTCAGGCAGTCTCACTGTCCATCATTTCCATAATCACATTTAGTTCCCCAAGAACGACCCCATTGGATACTATAAAAAACAAAAGAGTTTAAAATCAAATGAGTAAAGCTAATATCCAATGGTTTCCCGGGCACATGCACAAGGCACACAAGCAGATTAAAGAGGTCTTGCCCCAGGTTGATATTATTATCGAAGTCGTTGATGCACGCATCCCTTACAGCAGTGAAAACCCGTTAATTGCTAATATTCGTGAAAAAACCCCCTGCATCAAAGTACTTAATAAATCTGACTTGGCAGATCCGGAGGTCACTGCGCAGTGGATCACTTATTTAGAGCAAGAGCAGGGTATAAAAGCACTCGCTATTACCACCAGCAAACCTGAGCAGGTACATCAAATCACCAAATTGTGTGAACAGATGTTACCCAACAAATTGGGTAAGGACAAACAGATTAGAGCTATGATAATGGGCATTCCAAATGTTGGAAAATCAACCATTATCAATATATTAGCTGATCGTATCATCGCTAAAACAGGTAACGAGCCCGCCGTCACCAAACAACAGCAGCGGATCCGTTTACCCAGTGGCATCATGCTTTCCGATACACCCGGATTTTTATGGCCTAAAATTGAAAACGCAAATTCCGGATACCGTCTTGCCGTTACAGGCGCGATAAAAGATACCGCCATTGAATATGAAGATATCGCTTATTATGCCGCTGAGTACCTGCTGGCAAATTATCCCGACCGTCTAAAAGAACGTTACGAATTTGAGACCTTACCCGAAAGTGATCATGAGCTAATGGAAGGCATTGCATTACGTCGAGGCTGTTTACGCGCCGGAGGTCATTTTGATATCTATAAGGTTTCCACCATTTTACTTAATGAATTAAGATCCGGAGCACTGGGTCCTTTAAGTATTGAAACACCGGAAATGGCAAAAGTAGAAAAAGTGGCCGTCGCACAGCTAATGGCTGAACAGGCAGAAAATAAAATAGAAAAGAAAAAATCTCGAAAACGTAACTATAAAAGTCGTTAATCAAGATCAGCTAATTGATTTAAGGGCCATAACGGCCCTTTTATTATTTGAATCTAAGTTTTGATTCAATCACATCTCACTGCCATTTAAATACACCATCAAACTGCTCACAGTCCAGCATTAACTCATTACTGTCCTCAATATAAACCTGCTGTACAGCTGAAACCGGATAAGATAAATAATCGGAACATTGCGCACTTTGCCCATTACCAATCACCACCTTTGCGCCTGCTTTTAATTGACACTGGGTTAATTTATCTAATGCCGACCACTGATAACAGATTTCATAATCACTGCGGTATAAACTGACCTTGCCAGTAGGTTTATTAAACGCCCACCAGTTACCCATTTGACTGTTTGGATTAGTACTATTCTAGGAGCGATACAGCGGCAGATTCTGCCCCTGTTTAAGTTGATATACACGACCCTGACACAATTTTCCATGCTCAGCCTCCCCTAACGCACGCTGCAGCATTTGCTGATCATCGGCAACAATAAACAGCTCCGCGAGCTGCGGATTTAATTCAAGACTACCAATGCATTGGATCTCATTAACGTCAACCGGACTCTGTGTGTCAGGTTGGATAGTACAGGCAGATAAATAAATTAAAACGAGTGTGAAGATGATCCTTTTCATGAGACTTATTCCTTTAAATTTAATAACACCAATCAGTTACTAATACCGATTCAAATAAAGAAGTGTAGCTTGGTTATGAGCTATGGGTTTTGAGCTGTGGGTTACGAGCTACGAGTGATGAATTGCGAGTTACGGGTTTTGAGCGATGAGCGGCGGGCAACGAGCCTTTCAGCTTCAGGCTTCGAGTTTTTTCGGCTAAAACAGCTCATGCTTGGCCATCAATCAGCCCGGCACATGTTCAGTCACTGAATATAAATAAATACAAATATCTGCCAGTGGGCGCATAATAATGAATAAGCAAACTGCTATTGAAAATTCGTGGCATTTTCAAATGAGGATATGACATAACAGAAATGTGCTAAGAAGGCTTTTGTAAAAATTAATCAGCTACTCAAAGGAGATTATTCAGAACTCATTGAAATGCTTGATTATTGAGACTCGTATTTTTTTTGTGTGTTCTTCATACTATGGATAACGTGTTAACATGCACAGTGCAGCTTTAAAAATATACTTATACTACTAAAAGGCATCCCAAACACTACGCCATTGGCTGATAACAAGCCCTTCCGGGGGAAAGCGACTTAGATTTTATCGGACTATTAATAGTGATTTTGTCGCTACTATTATGAGATGAATACACGATAGGATAATTTACTTTTTTACTTTTAAAAGTTTCCCCTCTTTGCCGGTCTGCTTATTCTCTGCCACTAAGATCTCAATAACAATCTCATCTTGGGTACGAGGTTGCTCTGATTATTCAAGACATAGGGAAGCTTTTTTTATGGACAATGATTTTTTAAAGTATTTGACACTCAACAGTGTTTTTATTATAACCGAAATTCTTATCGTGTTTACTATGCTGCACATGCTCTACCAAAGACGTTCTCCGACGAGCATGATCTCCTGGCTTCTGCTGATGATCATACTGCCCTACTTCTCTCTTTTACTTTATTTTCTGATCGGTGTTCGCAAACGTCCGGTTAGAAAGAAAAAATCATCTTTACATGTCAAAAGTACCAGCGAAAGTAGCGGAAAAATCAACAGTATAGACGGTATTATACGTGCTAACGGTATTACCGGAGCAAGTGAGCATAACAGTTTTGAGTTTATCAGTGAGAGCGTCAACGCCTACAATATATTAATAAATGAAATCAAAAATGCGAAAAAGAGCATTAGTTTCAGTACCTATATTCTAAAACAAGACAAGGTCACTAAAACAATCATCAATGCCCTGATAGAGAAAGAGTCAAGCGGTGTTCATGTGCGACTGCTGGTCGATTCACTCGGTTCCTATAAACTCTATTTTTTTCAAGGTCCACTGCGAAAACTTAGAAAAGCGGGATGCGAAGTCCACTTTTTTATGCCGCTGCTTCGTCTGCCCTATCAAAACTCCATTAATCTGCGCAACCATCGTAAGATCTATCTCTTTGACGAGACCACCTTGCTTACCGGAGGAATGAATCTCTCAAATAAGTATATGGGGCCCGCAAAAAAACAGGATCAATGCGAAGATATTCTTTTTAAGACCCAAGGGGATGCCGCCTACCAGTATGCTCAGATCTTTGAAGCTGACTGGGCCTATGCCTCCGACTCTCCCCTGCGTCAGGCAGCCCGGCCCTTACAAAAGGTCTGTGGTGATGCCTATATCCAAGTTGTGCCGTCCGGGCCCGATATCAAAGGTGATGCCCTTTATGAAGCACTGATCAGTGCGATTCACTCCGCAAAAGAGCGCATCTGGATAGTCACTCCCTATTTTTTGCCCGACGAGACGTTGATGCATGCATTAAAGATTGCCAAACACAATGGCGTTGATATCAAACTGATCACACCCAAGCAGTCCGATCATTTAGTCGCCGACCTTGGACGCAGCTCTTACATGCGAGAACTGCAGGAAGAGGGAATCAATCTGGTCTTATATAAAGGTAAGATGCTGCATGCCAAAGCTATTCTATTTGACCGAGATGCCGTTATGATAGGCTCGGTCAATATTGACAACCGCTCCCTGCTGCTTAATTATGAAGTCGTCAGCTTTGCCTATTCTAAAGCCATTATCTACGGAATAGAAAAGTGGATGCAGGGTTTTATCACTAAGGCTGACACACAAATGCAAGAGGCTTCCAGACTACGTCGTATTGCCGAAAATTTTATGCGTATCATAGCCCCGCAACTCTAGGTCTGCTGACCTTTGGAGTACAAATTTAGTTCAATCTAAAAGTGTTCTGAGTAAGGCATGAGGAGAGAAGATAGTTATACCAAAAGCATTAATTTATATTCAGTTGCTTCAAAGGAAAAATTTACGCTCACAAAGCCGTCGGTATGATTTTGAATAGCAAATCTGATTACTTTATTAATGCATTTTATATGGTGTTATCGGTAGGGTGCATTCTATGCACCGCGGATAGCGGAAATCGGTGCATAGAATGCACCCTACGAGCAATGCGTTTGTTGTCATGCTTCGTGCTAGTTGGCGTTCAAATAAGACAGCTATTAAATTTATGATCAATTTTAAATAGCAAATCAGATCACTTTATTAATGCGTTTGGTATTACTCTATGTAAACACGCATAACGCAGCGCAGGACGCTTTTAGACTCATACAAAAGGTCAACAGACCCTAAGGGATAACTTATTTTTATACCACATATTTTCCCGCAAAGACTTGATCACCAGCAGCACAAGCTGACGGACAAGTTTTCTCTTATTGTATGGAATATTCATAAAGAGAACCTGCACACACAATTTCTAGAGCGCTTTGCAACTCTGTTCGAAGAGTACCCCTGTGACTTTCTACTCTTTCAAGAGGTCAAATTCCTAAAAAAAATCGCCCCGGTATTGAATGAGTTTTCCTATGCGATGGCCAGTAATATAGAGACTTTTCAGCATATCTACGGCGTTTTAACTGCGACCAAAACCGCCTTTGCAACCATCAGCCCACACCTTACGCATCGGCGAGAAATCGGTCTTATTACCCATAAAAGTATGCTCATCACGTATCACCAACTTCCCGACGGCCGACCCCTGCATATTGTCAATATTCATGGCATCAATTTTGTCTCCATAAAAATATTTATAAAAGAGCTGGAGAAGATAAAAGCAGTACTGCACAGTTGCAGCGGTCCGATAATAGTTGCAGGTGATTTTAATAATTGGACTAAAAAACGGATCATGGCACTGGATACTTTTCAACACGCACTCGGATTGGAAAAAGCAGACATTCAGGAAGGGCATCACGTCAAACAGATCTTTAAAAAACCGCTCGATCATATTTTCTATAGAGATCTGGAACTGCTCAAAGCCGAAGCAATTGATACCCAGAAAATCTCAGACCACAATCCGATCTATGCGACTTTCAGAATTATTAATAATTCAGGAAAGATGGCTGAAACTGTTGAAGTGTTGGATAAAGTATAGATAATGCAAAATATTTAGGGCAGCCTACATCACTGTAAGCTGCCCTAGCTGTTTCTTTACCAAGCCCTTATAAAGAGCCTATTTGCAGGCTTATAAGCTATTTAATTATTATCAGCCGAACTCTGCATATTTTCATCCCCTTGCACTTCAACCTCTTCGGGATCAATTTCGATCACCGGAATGGTTTCTTTAACACTGAAGTGAATACAAGCTGGAATTGAATAATTAGGCACGTCATCATATGAGAATATAGAATAATATTTCGGTATATTGGGGTTACCAAAACTATCATAGGTATAGGTATCTTGACCCGCATAAATTTTAACACCATCAAAAGGCGTACGCGGCGGATGAAAACAGTTTCTAACCACAAACGATCCTAATAAATCTTTGTTTTTAGGATTTTCCCAGGTAATTTTAGTTTGACCATTTTCTATTGATGTTTTTATATCGCTTGGCGCTTGTAAGGCAACTTTAGCGCGTTCGATATATTGAATGACTAATTTAGCCTGTTTGTCATGAATGGGATCATTAAGCCAGTTAATCAATTCACCCTGCCCATTTTTCAATGCGGCAGTTGCACGAATAATGAAATAGGCCTGCTTATTTTCTAAAAGAAACCTTTCCAGCTCAACTCGACTGAAAGTATCAAAGTCAAAAATATGTTGGGTTTTATAGCGTAACTGCTCGTTACCCACTTCGTATCCAATATACTGAATACTGTCACGCTGCTTAATACTTTCAAAATTAATGTCTTCAAATTCAGCAAGCTCGACGGTAAAACGAATATCTTTTTTATCACCAAGGGCATTGGTGTTTTCCAGCTCTAAATAAGCATCGGTGATCACTGTTTTTTCTGGATCCGGCATAGAATGCAGGGCAAATGCTAACTGGCCGTATATTTTATGGCCATTTCCATCATAACCCGATTGCAGACTACCCGAAACCACCCCATTTTCAGAGATAGTATTAACAGCGGTAGGATATACTTCAACGGTTTTAGGTTGACGGCTATAAGTGATATCTAAATTAGGACGGTAATGAATACCAGAGCCAAAGCGACCATAACCGATGTCAAACTGCATTATTTGCGAATCATTACCCTTAGGTAATAGCGTCGGGCCATCAATACGAATAAGCACGGTACCGGTTTTTAATTGCTCTTGCAGAATATCGCGCTCTTTCGCATTTAAATGCCAGGCACTCCAGACACCTTGAGTGACGCGATCGGATTCAATCGTTTGTCCCGAGTGAATGACGGTGGCATTGGCAATATCGTTATAGTCACGAATATCAGGAACAGAGCTCGCATCTAAAAACGACAGACCCCATTCACCATAGCCTTCAATTTTCGCACTTACCCTGTTCATCGGATAAAGTGAAAAACTGGCTTCTTTGATAGTCGCATCATCGGGTAATTTATCAAGTGAGAAGGCGATAACACCGTAACAAATACCACGCGACTTATTGACCCCGATGAATAAAGAATTTAAGCCAAAGTGATCATGGTTTTTTTCTTCTGTGTATTGGCCGACATAACCGATATCCTGGCTGGCAGGAAATAAAGTTTTATTGTATTGATCATGTGCCAGTAAGGTTTTTAACTTTATTTCTGGCGCGTACGGACCTTTGATTTTTGTGTTTTGCTCAACCGCACGAATTTTATAAAAATAGTGCCGACCACTTTTTAATTGTACGTCGGTAAAAAACAACGATTTAGTAATGCCCACCAGGTTATCGTCTCTACACGGGCTTTTATGACGCACACTACGGTATATTTCAAAATAAATATTATCGTTATTTTTATATTCCCATTCAAATGTCACGCTGTTTTCAGTCAGTTCTTTAATATTAAAGTTGTCTACACGTTTAGGTGCCAAATCAGAGTAGCTAATTGCAGAGCCTAACGCATGCACCAATGCGGGTATATTTTCATTAACACTTTGTGACATATTTTCCATATAGTCAGGAATATTTTTTGTGCCCACTTCGACAACGGCAGAAAGTATACCCAAATTATAATAATACTCTCGACCGCTACCATTAATTAAATTTGTTGGTGGTTTTCCGCGATGAATGCCGTATTTTCTACCGGTCACCTTCTCTATTTCAAATGCCATATTGGCGCACAGAGTATTGAGATCTGTGGTATCGATTTCAGCTTCATGATTAAATTTATGAGCCGGGAAGAAAACATTACCCTGCGAGTGGTAATCAAGTGCAGTGGTGATATTTTTATGGCTTTCCACAAAATCACGAATCGCACAGGTTTCCGGCTCTGAAAAGCCAGATGGGCCACTGTAAGTATTTGAACTGGTATCGGCGCGGGTTTTAAAGCGCACACCAAAGTTACGGTTTAAATCTACACCGAAGCTGCCATCACCATTATTGCGGCGATTTTTTCGCCAAAATGAAAAGTGAGTTCGAGAGAACTCAAATCCATCGGGGTTTAAACAGGGAACAATATAAAGCGTATTAAGCGTTAACGCATGTTGCAGCTTAGGATTGAATTGGTGATTTTCAATAATGTATTTAATGAAATTATTCGCGAGTTCAATGCCTATCCATTCTCTCGCATGGATAGTTCCGGTATATAATAAAGCAGGTTTAGAGTCTGCATTTGCAACATCCAGACTAATCGTAGCCATCATAATCGGGCGCTTTTCCCACGTTTCGCCAATACTTTGTACCTTGATTAAATTAGGGTACAAAGTGGCTGCCGTGTTAAGGAAATCAATCGTTTCTTGATACGAAAAATATTGTTTTTTCATTGTTTCTCTAAGCTCTAATAGTTAAACTTCTGTTTAAACACTTGCCAAGCTTTCATGATGCGGGCAACTTTTTTATCTTTTAAATTTTTCACTTGATAAAAATGACTGCCATCACCTTGCAAGGCGTTATAAATACCTTCAACACCGAGAGTTTGAATAATAAGCCCGGTTTGTTTTTTACCTATGCCCTTAATACCCATTAAAAATGTTTCAACATCATTAACGGTCATGGTTAAAATTGCTTCTATCTTTTTAAGTACAGGTGATTCACTACACTCTTCCTTTGAGGGAATATCATCGGATCCCGCTAAAGAATGATCAAGTACAGGTAATTCACTACACTCTTCTTTTGAGGGGATATCGCAAGATTCTGTTAAAGATAATAAACTCTCCTTAACGGCTACACTTGTAGTCGTTGCGACTGACTTATTAGCGACTTGCTTACGATAGTTATCTTGTCTGTTCCAGACTTCACTCGGCCATTCTTCCTGCTTACCATCAATCGTATTGATGATTGGGTAATTATCATCACTGAGTGCCGTAAACATTTCACCGCTATCACAACTTGGATAGACTTTTCGTCCAAAAGTGATGTAGCGCATAGTACGTAAAAGATGTGAGTTTATTTTACACAATTCTTCCCAATTGTAGAGAGGAATATGAGGTTGATTGAATTGTCCTGCTGAAAATTTCCACATTAAATACTGACCTATCCAATCACGAATATAAGGGAAGGCAGCAAAGGCTGTCGCACATTCTAAAATACGATATTTCCCATCAACCCCTACTGCAACATCACAGGCCCAGTATTCGGCATTGGCATCTGTTGACACCTTAACCGCAAGATCTAATACTTCTTTCGGTACATCCATATAGTCCATACTGCCACCTTGACTGGTGTTGGTTAACCATTCGCCTTCAGGTGGTCTGCGCCAAAAAGCACAAACGGGTTTATGACCGATTAACATGACGCGGATATCAGCAGCCATAGGTACAAAGTCTTGGGTATAAACGGGATAATATTTTTTCTTATTAAGTAATTCAGTGGCCTCTAGGTAACTATCTACTTTATGAACAAAATATCCGCCGTAATTAGAAGGACCATAGGATTTTTTAATAATCTTAGGGTAAACCGTTTCTTTAAAAAACTGCTCGGCCTCTGTTGGTTCGTAAAATATTTTTGTTTTAGGAATTGGAATATTATATTTTTCACAAAATTGAGTCACATTTTCCTTAGATTTGTTGGAAAACTGTGTATCTAATGAAGGTATAAACTGTACGTTTGGCAATGCGCGAGATATATCTCTAAACGTTTCATAGGCAGTGGCTGGGATATTACCGATTAATATTTCAATGTTCTTTCTTTTTACTTCATCAATAAAGCGTTGTTTATCATTTCTCCAATGGTAAATAACGATATCTATTTTATTAGGCCAACCCTTAAAATTTGATTTGTCAAAAAACCGTAATACATGGTCTAAATATAATAAACCAATTTTAGGCAACGATTTTGGTGTGGATTTTTTCACTCTGTTCACCTTCTATAGTACTTTCTATAAGATTCGCTATTTTATTAATTTTAAGATCATTAAAATTTAGCCCTAATTTTTCTTGCTCTGGTGTTGCAAATGCGGGTATGCCATTCACTTCAAGCACAACATATTTTTGGAGATCTAAATCATATAATAAATCGACACCAGCAATTTCGAGTCCGGTAACTTTTGCGGCTTTGATCGCTAATTCAACAACATCATCATTAGGTTCCCGTAATAAAATAGAACCGCCGCTGGTGATATTGGTTTTCCAATCACCTTTTGGAGCGCTACGGCCATAACAGCCTACAAATTCACCATTAACAATATCAACTCGCCAATCTGTTTTATCATAATTAATAAATTTTTCTAAATAAAGGTTTTCCATGCCCATTTTGGTTAAAAAGGGAATTAAAACATCGAATGCACTTTCATCTTCTATTTTAACTAATCCGTTTCCTCCCCATCCATCGGTAGGCTTATAGACAACTTGGCCCTGCCAATCACTGACTGTTTTTTTTAATAATGCCATATCATCACGATGAATCATGCGATATTCAGCGGTTCTTACTCCCGCTTGATTTAATACATGAGCGGTTAAAAACTTATCTTCGGTCAAAGCAAAAGCATCGTAATTATTAAGAGTCGAAATAGTTTGATTAAGTGCTTGATACATATACATTTGAAAAGCTGATTGCTCGCCTGCATTATATGAAAAAAATGCGTTTAAGTTTTCCATGTTAATGCCGTTGCAAATTATTTCACCTCCAGATGCATAAGAATCTCCTAAATTTAGATCCGTTATTGTCCTGATGCCTTTTTTTGCAAGTATATCGATTAATTTTTGCTGTATTTCAATGCCCCCAGAGTTTTTATATAGCCACATTCCAACCGTTGGTTCTGACCCTAAATTTTTATTGTTATTCATTTTTTGATGGCCCCGTTTCAAGTAGATCCTGGCGTATAAAAACGCGAGGTATTTTTACGATTAATAAAATATTCCCCTATGCTCAATAATTAAATAGCAAGGCTCGTGCCAAAAGATCAAAGCTAGCACAAAAAGATCAAAGCCCACAGAAAACATCAAACATAAATAATTTTAATAAAGTTTAAATCAAATCGCGTCATTAAATCAAGGTGTTATTTAAGTTTGGTGGTTAAAAAACAGTCAAATTTTTCCTCGCTATAGAATATTTTTTTTTATCCGATAATATACTGTTTTGCATGCACCAAGATTGGGCGCACGGGGCATTTAATTGCCTTATTTAGGACAATTAAATTTTTTTATAGGCATTAAATAAAAAATAAATCGGCTAAAAGCCTTACGCTGAGTGCTTCTGCTGATAATGTAAGATTTATTTTTTTTGGTATCAGTCTTGCTTAAGAAGTTTGAACTTTACTTTTATTGAAGCAATATTACTCAAAGCGTCACATAGGAATCAACACAATGGATTTTTCAGAATTAGCTAGCATTATCAATTTGAATTCATATACCAAGAATAAATGTGGTGTCGATCAAAATGGCGTCATTTTCCGAGGATGGATGGAAGCGCTGGGTTATAAATGTACCGTATTTCCACGGACAGAGATTGGAGATCATCTGTTATTTAATGCGCCCTTGCAAAAAGAGGGCAAGCGCGTTTTATTATTGGGACATTTAGATACGGTTTTTCCTCCTAATACCTTTGTTGCTTTTTCAGAAGATGAAGAGTGGGTATATGGCCCTGGAGTATGTGACATGAAAGGGGGAAACATCGTTGCCCTTGAAGCGTTACGAGCGGTAAAAGCTACGCATGGCGCAATCAGTAATATTGATATGTTATTGGTGAGTGATGAAGAAAGCGGCAGTGATGACAGTAAAAAGTTAACCGCTGAATTAGCAAAAGACTATGATCTTTGCCTGGTTTTTGAAGCGGCAGGTGTTGACCATGAAGTGGTCATTGGCCGAAAAGGGGTAGGTACTTTCACTATTTCATTATTAGGTAAGGCGGCGCATGCAGGCAACCATTATATTAGTGGATGTAATGCGAATTTAGCCGCTGCGCACATGATAATCAAACTAACAGAGTTAACTAATTTAGCCGAAGGTACGACCGTAAATGCCGGTAAATTTAGCGGCGGGATTGGCGCAAATACCATCTCACCTAAAGCCGAAATTGTTGTCGAAATACGTTATACCCAAAGCCACGAGAAAGAACGATTATTACTTGCTGTTCAAGCGATTATTGATCAGACCTTTGTTGAAGGCGTAACTGCAACAATGACCGGGGGAATACAGCGGGATGTTATGCAGCCATCTGATAATCAAGCTCAATTATTAGAGCAACTGGAAAGCATACTAGGCTATCCGCTGAAAACGGAAAAACGTGGCGGTGTGAGTGATGCTAATATAGTTTCGGCTGCCGGTGTCGCAACGCTTGATGGTTTTGGGCCCTTTGGTGATGGTGATCATACAATCCATGAACGCGCTAAAAAAACAAGTTTTCACCAGCGTATAGATGAAATGACCAAGATATTACTGGCATTTAATGTGAGATAGTTTTCTTAAATTCCCGCTATTAAGTAATACCAAAAATTGGAATCCCGCCTTCAGGCGGGCAAAAGCAAGAACCAGTCGTAACTGGCATAAGTGCGGAGCCTGAAGGCTCAATTCCGAAAACACCCAAAAGAAGATTAATTCTGAAAATACAAAAAATCCCGCTATTAAGTAATACCTCAAACTGGAATCCCGCCTTCAGGCCGGCAAAAGAAGATCAGTGCTGTAAATACATAAAATCCGCCATTAAGTAATACCCTAAACTGGAATCCCGCCTTCAGGCGGGCAAAAGGCAATAACTAGTCGTAACTGGTATAAGTCCGAAGGTACTAACGAGTGCCGATCCTGAAGACTCAGTTGCGAAAAAAAACCGACGTCACATACTTAGATCCCCGATTAAAACACTTCGAGGATGACGGAAAATAAGGCAGCATCGTACCCAGAATAACAGCACCCCGATATTAACTGCTTTTCTTTTTATAAGTGCCTTTTTTGGGTGATTTTTTTCTGTAGGATTTTTTAAAAGTATTAACACTGCTTGGTAAATTCGCCAGTGCCCGCGGCCCGTCTGCAATCGCCTTTTCTATAATGCTTGTGAGCTGATTTTGTAACGGCACCACAAACCCCTGATAACTTTGCTCTTTTTGACTGATAGCATTGAGCTGCATCTCCCACTGCGCAGTCATATCGGGCAGGGTCAACATTTCCGGCAAACTTTCAATTAACTTTCGGCCGGTCTCAGTCGCTTTAATAAGTTTACCCGTGCGCTGCAGAAACAAACGTTTAAACAACAGTTCGATAATTCCCGCTCGTGTCGCTTCTGTTCCCAGACCATCGGTTTCCTTCAATATGCCTTTCAATTCACTATCTTTCACATAACGGGCTATATTACTCATTGCGGCTAACAGAGTCGCATCGGTAAAATGTGCCGGCGGTTGAGTGTTTTTTTCAATCACCTCGCCTTTATCACAAAACAGCTCCTGCCCTTTGCTAAGCGCAGGTAAAAAACTGTCTTTCTCCTGCTTATCAAATAATACCTTCCACCCGTCGCTGATTTTCGCTTTCGCTTTACTGATAAACAAGCCGTTATTTATCTCTATTTCAGCCACGCATTCACCGTAATGATAATCAGCATAAAACTGGCATAAATACTGACGGGCAATCAGGCCGTAAATATTTTTAGAGGCGGTATCTAAGCTCGTTAAAGACTGCTGTTTATCCGTCGGAATAATCGCATGATGGGCATCGACCTTTTTATCGTTCCATGCACGGCTCTTGAGTGAAAGATTAGCATCGCTTACCGCCTTTTTTAAATCAGGCTGATTATTAGCAATCGCCTTAGTCACCGATCCTGCCTGAGAATGATGATTTTGGGGCAGATAACGGGAATCAGAACGAGGATAGGTAATCAACTTATATTTTTCATACAATGCCTGACAGATATCTAATACCTGCAGCGCTGTATAGCTAAAGCGCTTTGCAGCATCAATCTGCAGCGCCGATAAATTATAGGGTAAAGGCGCAACCTGTTTTTTATTTTTAGCCGTAAAACTTTTCACCACAGCGGGCTGTTCAGAAATACGCTGCGCAACATTATCGGCCAATTTTTTAACCAGTACACGCCCTTCCGAATCCTGATATTTTTCGCAGGCTTCACTGGGCTTCCATTTAGCCGTAAAAGACGCGATTGTTTCAGGTTTGAGCGTCGTTAAATGCGCTTCCACTTCATAAAAGGGTTTACTCACAAAAGCTTCAATCTCTTTATCACGCCTCGCCACCAACCCTAATAAAGGTGTTTGCACCCGGCCAACCGAGATCACCCCCTGATAACCCGACTTTTGTGCCTGTAACGTATAAACCCGGGTCAAATTCAGCCCGTATAACCAGTCAGCACGCGTTCTCGCAAGCGCCGAGGTTGAGAGTGCAATGAACTCCTGATTAGAGCGGAGTTGCTGCAGCGAACGTTTTACCGCATTGGTGGTTAAATCACTGACCAGGCAGCGCTCTACCTGTTTTAGTTTATTGCCCTTAACACCGCTGAAATGAATCACCTCATCCACTAGTAACTGCCCTTCACGGTCCGGGTCGCCAACATGCACAAGGTTATCAGCCTGTTTGATCAGTTTTTTTAATATACTCAGTTGTTTACTGGTGCGCGGCGTTGATTTTAATTTCCAGTTTTCGGGAATAATCGGCAGGTGTTCGAATTTCCATTTTTTATATTCAGGATCATAAGCTTCAGGGTCAACCTGAGTTAAAAGATGCCCGATGCACCAGCTTACAACATCTCCATTACCGACATAAATGCAACCATCTGCTTTGCGATGTGGTTTCGGTAGCGCATCTGCAATAGCACGTGCCAGGCTTGGTTTTTCGGCAATATAAAGTTTCATGGGACCTTTTCACTAACTGTTTTTTTACACAGTAGTATACTGATATAACAAATTCAAGTTTAAAGCGCTATTAATGGAACTATTAAAATATATTACTGACTAATAGCAAAGCCATGAAAATCGGCATATTTCTCATATTCACTTCTCTGTTGGTGGCAATTAATGAAAAAAATTATCCAGTTTATAATGTTCAGCCCTATATTACTTTCTCTTATGGCATGTAATGATCAAACAGCAGCACCGGTAAAAAACGCGGAAAAAGCACAACAACCTGCCCAAGATGAGCAACAAAAAGACACCACTACCACTCCAAAATCAGCACAGCAACTTTGGGAAGATAGCCAACAATTAAGTAAAGACGTTTGGGAAAAAAGTAAACAATCGAGTAAAGAGTTATTGGATAAAAGCAAAAAATCAAGCGGCGAAATTTTACAAAAAAGTAAAAAAACAAGCGATGAGTTATGGCAAGTGACCAAAGAAAATTCGCGTGACATTTGGCTTGATACGCAAGAAAGCAGTGCTAAAGCATGGGATGATGTGAAAGATACCAGTAAACAGGTTTGGTTAAACGGTAATCAAGCATTAGAAACGCTAATGAAAACCAAAGAACAACAAACCGAGTCCAATAAAGAAACAAAAACAGAAACAGAAAACACAACACAATTAGCCGACGATGAAACCTAAATACCGGCTTATTTTGTTGCAGTTAACAGTTTCATTTTAAATATGAACAAAAAAACATCAAACAGACTGGAATATAAAAAGAATTATTGACACTTTAGCGGCCATCAAGCAAAATCACCTCGCTTTCAAAGGCAACCAACTATACGCTCGCTTAGCTCAGTTGGTAGAGTACCGCCATGACATGGCGTGGGTCACTGGTTCGAGTCCAGTAGCGAGCACCAAAATCTTGTTTTATACCATCCCAGAACGTCTCTATAAGTCCACAAACCTCAAACAAACACTCTAAAATTAACACGTCCTCACATATAGCAATCTTATGACGTCTATTACCGTCTTGTAAAATCTACGTTCTGAAGTAACCTTTAATATAATCAATTCAAAGCAGACTTTTAAGTGATTACATTATGGCAAAAAAAGTTAAGCCTTTAACGGCTACACAAGTGCTTCAAGCTAAACCAAAAGACAAAGTTTATAACCTAGGAGATGGTGATGGCTTATCTTTAAAAATTTTGCCGTCAGGCTCAAAGTTATGGCGTTTTTCTTATTCTCGGCCTGTCAGTAGGAAAAGAGCGCATTTAGCTTTAGGTAAATACCCTTCAGTATCTTTAGCCAAAGCTAGAACTAAAGTAATTGAAGCCAGAAAACTGCTTGCTGATGGCATTGATCCTAAAGAACAAAGAGACACCACACTTAAAGTTCAACAAATTGAGCTTTCAAATACACTCCAGGCTGTATTTGAAGATTGGTTTGCCGTTAAAAAAACCAGCATTAAAGAACTCACAGCTAAAAAACTCAAGCAACGTTTAGATAAATATCTGTTAACTTATCTTGGTAAATTCCCTATTTCTGAAATCACCGCACCACAAGCGATTAAAATCCTTCAGCCAGTTGCTAACCAAGGCAAACTCGAAACTGTTGGCAGGCTTTGCCGTCAACTTAATGAAATAATGACATTTGCAGTTAACACCGGAATTATCGAACACAACAAGCTTGCAGGTATTGGTAAAGCGTTTGCAACTGCTCAAGTGACTAATCAAGCGTCGTTAAAGCCAGAAGAACTTCCTGAGCTATTAAAAGCACTTAACTACGCTAATATAAAACTTATCACACGCTGTTTGATTGAATGGCAACTGCACACTATGACCCGTCCTGCTGAGACAGCTAGCGCTCGCTGGGATGAAATTGATAAAGAAAATAAACTTTGGCATATTCCACCCGAACGCATGAAAAAAGGCAGGCCGCATACAATCCCTTTAACAGACCAAACACTTGCTCTGTTAGAGACAATTGATGCAATTACGGGTGACAGTGAATATATCTTCCCGGCAGATAAAACTAACAAAAAACACATTAGCAAAGAAACTGCAAACAAAGCCCTATCGAGAATGGGCTTTAAAGGCCGTCAAACATCACATGGATTACGTGCACTGGCAAGTACCACCCTGAATGAGCAAAACTTCGAAGCAGACGTTATTGAAGCTGCTCTGTCACACGTAGATAAAGATAAAGTAAGAAGCGCTTACAATCGCACAGATTACATTGAACGCCGTAGAGTATTAATGAGTTGGTGGAGTGAACATATTGAAGAAGCATCGAAAGGATCTAACTCAATCACAGAATTAATAACGATGAAAATTATTAGCTGACAGGTGGAAGGTGTAAAACAAACTGTGTTAATCATTATTTTGGCCTGTTTTAAGGTTATAGATAATAAACAGTTACACAATTCTTTTTACACTCTCAGAATTTAGCGTTATGCGCAGTTATATTTATGTATCAGCATGTTCTTAAACAGGAGATTACAGGGCTAAAATAAAAATACACATGCCCCAAAAAACTTGCCACCACGGACTATGTATAGACATGCTGCTTAGCTTACGCTACCACCGCCCTCAATCTGGCTAATGGTTTCATCGCCTCATCGGCCAATATAGGCTCATAATCACTATTTTTGGCAAGCAACTGGTACCGCCCGTCTGCCAATTTTTTTACATCCCGCAGTAAATATTGATCGTCACCACTAACATCGTGATTTTCAATAACAACGGTTTGGCCTTGTAATGAACCGGCACTTTCAGGGGATATTAATTCCAGCAATAACAGATCCCCGTCTTGGATTGGATGCTTACCACCATTCATGGAGTTGCCTGTAGCTCTTGCCAAAAAATGTTTATTACCAAGCAAGCGACCATGTCCTTCAGGTGCATCTACATAGTCCACTTGTGAATCATCACCTGTTTTAAAATGACCACAAGCGATTTTCAAGTTGGGATAAAACGCAAGTCGAGTGGCTTTGGATCGATTAATTAAACTGTTATTTTCCTGTTGGCTCACAGCTTCCTTACTAACTTTATTTGGACGTTGTGAATATTGTAATAATCGTAATGTTAACAATTCCTGAACGGCATCATGCAGTGCTGGTTTGTCCTGCTCTTTCACATCAATGTTGGCAACTAACCTGTTATCTTCGACTTTAAACCACTGTTTTCCCGTTTTTTTGTACTCTGTGCAGCTATATTTGATGGGATATTTTTTCCAATACTCTAGCCATTGTGCAGAGTCTGGCTGACAATGTTGCAGCTTTTCGGATAATTCTCTTTGTTTAAGCAGAGGGTAACGCTCAAAAACCAACTTGCTATCCTTGGCGAGTAATTCTAATATTGGCGGATTTGCAAAACCATCTAAACGTAAAAATGCTTCTAATAGAATCGCTTTAAAAGATTTTGCCATTGCTGTTGCCTGAACAGCCTCCAGCAAAAAATCCCCATAGTTTTCAATTAGCGCTAAAAATTCAGGCTCCTGCTGTTGCGCAGCCACTAGCGCCATCCAGCTTTTGTGCTGTTTATTAACCTTATGTAAATCACCATGCGCATTTAAAAACTCACTGGCTGTTGGTCTATGTCCAAGTTGCCCATATAAATTTTGGTAATCTTCAATAGCCGTTGTACGCTGCTGTTTTGCCAGTTGCTCCCAAAATTGGGTTATTTCAATATCATAATTAACAAAACAGCCGTCGGCGAGCTTGTGTGTTTGCACCTTTTTCACTAATTCTCGGGTCGTGAAACTGCCAAAGAGTGCGTAGGGTTTATTTAAAAATGAATGGTGATTGCCGATAAAATCCAGTACAACAAGATGTGTTTTGTTCTTGTGTCGGCGTAATCCCCGCCCCAACTGCTGTAGAAATAAAATTTTAGAATCACTGGGGCGGAGCATTAAGATGGTATCAATGGCAGGTAGATCTGTACCCTCATTAAATAGATCAACAGAAAACATTACCTCGACGGTGCCATTTTGTAACTGAGTAAGAGCCTCATTGCGTCTAATTTCTGACTTAGAATGCACTGATACAGCCTTAATACCCGCGTTGTTAAAACTCTCGGCCATATAATCTGCATGCTTAACGGAAATACAAAAAGCTAAGGTTTTTTGTTGTTTGAATTGATGCCATTTTTTTAATATATGACTTGCCCGTTTTTGGGTAGCAAACTGATTATCAATAGATTCCGGATCAAAACGTCCATTGCGCCAGGGGATTGCCTGATAGTTAACAGATTCATCCCAGATCCCGTAATATTTAAACGGCGCCAGAATTTTATCATCGATTCCCTGTGTTAAATTACGTTCATAAACTAAATTATTATCACACAAACAGAGAATATCTGATTGATCCGTTCGTTCAGGTGTTGCGGTTAAACCAAGTAGAAAATCCGGATTAAAATAAGCTAATAAATTACTGTAAACAGATGCACTGGCGTGATGAAATTCATCCACCACAACATAATCGAAGTGATCTCTTGAGAATTGTTGTAAATGATTTTCTCTGCCTATCGTCTGCACTGAAGCAAATAATAGTTCAGCCTCTTTTTGACGATTTTGTGCGTTATAAAAACCGCTGCTTTTTTCCGGCATTAACTGTGCAAAGGTACGTTGAGCCTGCAGTAATATCTCTTCTCTGTGGGCGACAAATAAAATCCGCTTAGCTTTTAGCTGCAACACATCAAAGGCGGCTAACCAGGTTTTACCCATTCCGGTGGCCAGAACAACTAAACCTCGTTTATAGCCAATTTCCCGGCTTTTTGCTAAAGCCGTTAATGCTTCAATTTGAATATGATTAGGGGTTACTGGTTCAAAATCTTCTTCTGGGTATAAGCGGTGATCGACGCTGACAAACTGCATCTTTTTACGCCGATTTAAATAAGCTGAAATCCAATTGTTATCTAGCTTATGCACTAAAGGATGGGCAAAAATTTCGTCAAAAGCACTGCGTATATAGTTAAATTCGAGCGCCTCTTGTGACGTTTTTGGTGGTAGATAATCATGTCTGAAACACCATTCATGCCCAGTCGTTAATGCACTTTTACTAATATTATTTGAGCCGATAAAGGCACAACCATCAAGCAGTTCATTAACCTTTTCCCCTGAATCCGTTTTGACAAATATATAGGATTTCATGTGAAAGGCTTGCTTGTTATCACTTTGATAAATGCGAATGTCAGCCCCACGCTCAGGCAAAGACATTAATTCTCTTAATGCCACTGGATCAGTAATATCAAGATAATCAGAGGTTAATAATTTTAAGCTTGCGCCATTGAGAATGGCATCTTTTAAGGGTTCAAATAATAAATTCAAACCGCTGCACTGTACAAATGAAACGGCAATCTCAATTTCACTAGCATGATTAATGGCATGAATAAGTTTAGGCAATAAGGGATCATCGCCACCTGTTGTTAGTTTTTTTGCATCACAAGCCAGTGATACATTATTAAATGCGATGGCAGTCAACTTGGCTTAATCCTTTTGTAAAATAACGTTTAACCACTGCTCATCTTCACGCCCTTCCCGCAAATCAGCCGTTATCCACTGATCTTTAATACGTAAAGGTGAACCTTTAATCAGCATGGCTAAACCGCATTCATTTAAATTGGTAAATACGCGTCCGTTACGAGCCACTTCTCCCTCCCCATATTTAAAAGAGCAGTAAAAAAGACCGTCTGATTTAAGCATCTTAGATAAAGATGAAAATACTACAGGAAGCTCCAGTAACGAAACATGCAATAAAGAAGCACAAGCCCAAATTGCGTCAAACTGTTTTTTACTTTCAAAGGTTTGAAAGAGATCCACAGATACCTTTATGCGCGTTAATTCTGAGGCCAGTAAAGCTAATTTATCGCTCGCGTCAAAGGCTTCAACATAAAAACCAAGATCCAAAAAAGCTTTACTGTCACGCCCCGCGCCGCAACCAGCATCTAAGATTGCTCCACCAGCAGGAATTAACGGCAAAAACTGTTCATAAAGCGTCTGCATATCTACTGTCACTGTCGAATCGTAAAAATCCTGTGCATTGTTCTCATAGTATTGCTGGTTTTTGTTAAGCATCATCAACTCGTTTGTAACAAAAAAGGGATTATTTACCATTGATTTCCATGAGTAAATTATAAAAAAATTTGTGAAAAGAGTGTGTTAAAGCAAACAGTTTCACATTAAATATAAATCAGGGAGGAAAAAATATATTTTAAAATGATGTTATGAATAGTAACACTTTTCGGACTAATTTCTATCGTAACGATCTGATTCTAAAATCATAACCTAATAAATAAACTTTATTATCACTGTCATAACTCTGTAATTACCAGATTATATATATATATAAAATTGAATTTATCATGCTGGAGAATGCCAATCGGTTAGAAACCGACATAGCATACCGAAATTTATGAAGGAGAATAAAAAATTCTGATAAAGTTTTATCGCAATCGGAGCATAATGAGATCAAACATCCTATTCAAATCAACATTGTTTTGAGTAAAAGGCTTTTATTCTTCCTATATTCAAAATAATTTCATACGGAGTTAAAATGAACTTAAATCTTAAAAACAAAAAAGCCCTGGTGATGGGAGCCAGTGCAGGCATAGGCAAAGCGATTGCTGAGTCTTTGATCAATGAAGGAGCGGAGGTCTATATTTGTTCTCGCTCTGAACAAAAACTTCGCGACTGCCAAGAAGAAATCGGTGCCGCCGGATATGAGGTTTGTGACCTTTCTAAACCCCTGGCCTCAAAGGAATTGATCGAAAGAGTGATCGCAAGAATTGGTCAAATAGATATTCTTGTGACCAATACAGGCGGACCTGAAAAGGCCAACTTTCTCGATGTTTCTGACGAGCAGTGGCATTTAGATTTTCAGTCTATCTGGATGAGCCCGGTTGAATCAATAAAGGCCGTTTTACCTCATATGAAAGAGAATAATTACGGAAGAGTCATTATGGTGACTTCAGTGGCTGCAAAAGAACCCATTTCAGGTTTAACAACCTCTAATGGATTAAGAGCAGGTTTGTCTGGTCTTGCAAAATCCATCGCTAATGAATTCTCCGCTTTTGGTATCACCATCAATTTACTCTTACCCGGTTACACTAATACGGATCGACTAAAATCCTTAAAGCTATCAGAAGAACAAATAAAAGCCATGGTTCCGGCGGGTCGATTGGGAGAGCCTTCAGAATTAGCTGACCTTGCAACTTTTCTCGCTTCCGAAAAAGGCTCTTATATTACGGGACAGAGTATTGCTGTAGACGGTGGCGTTTTAAAAGGCCATTAATATAACTGAACAAGCACTTTACTGTTGGGCAGGTTTAATCTATTCCAGCGGCGGATTGCAATGGCCAAAAAGAGTTTTAACAGACGGAGAGCTTGATCATTTATAAATTAAAGAGATGTTATGTTTGATTTTAGGCAGCTAATACACTGCGATTCTATCAGTGCCAACAATATTATTTTAAACAACTTGTTGCTGCAGAAAAATAATTTTATTCTTGGACAATACGTTCAAAGTCCCGGTTTTTTCAAGCTCGCTCGCTAGCGCTTGAAAATCATAAGCTCGGCTGTCATACAATGCGACAACCAATTGATCACCCTGTAAAAGCTGGTGCTGTTCGCCAAAAACACTATAGCGGGTTGCTCCTATCGAGATTAAAATTTGCTCGGGATTACCCGCTTGTGAGAGGAGATCTTGTATATTATGCAGTGCGTTTTTATCCTGCTGTTGCCGGATTTGTTTTACTAACCACTGCAACAACTGTTGATAAAAATAAGTGTATTCTGTTACGGCTGAATCTTGTCCGCATAATTGCCATTGACCATTAGATTGATGAAATCCACACAGTCGAAAATGATCCAGCTCACCGCCCGCCACAAACTTATCAATCAGAATTTCATGTTCAGCAATACCTTTAGTCGCCAGGCCCCAATTTTTTTTCTCGGCTAATTTGCATACGCTGGCATTTCGATAGGTGGCGTCATTCATCACTGTCATCGAAATTGCAGTCAGTTGTATCACCTTCCCCTCTGCGTCATAAACGACTGCGAGTTTGAGCGCTAACTCGGCCTCCATTTGCACCTTCGCACCCAGCTCATTTGGTAAGCGAAGTTCAGTCGTTGAGTACGGCATGCAAGTGAGGTAAGCGTCTTTTGCATGGCTTACAAAAAAGGGAAATAATGCCTGCGGTTTTGCAGCGTCATCAATTGCACTTAACCCCTTTATCTCGCCTGTTTGTTGTAAATGCCCCGCCGAATTCCCGGCAATACCCAGCCCCAACAAAGGCTTTAAGAGTTTATTATCGTCCGCCATAAAGTACTTTTTCTCCGATTCGATTTTAATGCCAAATGATTTTATTTAGTGTATTCGCTAGCCATTTTGTTAATCATGCCTATTAGACAATCCAGCGCAACGCCGACATCATCTTGCAATACTTGCTCTCTTGGATGATGACTTATGCCTTTTTCACAGCGCACAAACAACATACCAATATCGGTAATTTGGGTCATCACCATGGCATCATGACCTGCACCACTTGCAAGGTAGAATGCCGGTGTTCCCGTTTCTGTTGCAACGACTTCAGCCCAGAGTTTTTGTAACTTTGGATCACAAGGTACAGCTTGAGCTTGATATAACTGTTCGCTTTGTACGGTTAAGTTTCGACGTTGAGCAATCTTTTTTAATTGCGCCAATAATTCAACGGTACTTGATTCTAATATATGTTGTTTTAAGCTGCGGATATCCAGCGTAAAGGTCGCTTCTCCGGGGATAACATTAACCGCACCTGGAAGAACATCACACTTTCCAACAGTCGTTACTACATCATGTTGTATTGCATAACTTTCAATGGCTAATATCATTTCAGCCGCGCCACAAAGTGCATCTTGGCGCATATCAATGGGCACTGTTCCCGCATGCCCCGCCATTCCTTTCAGGGTAAATTGATAACGTTTTGCTCCCGCAATACCGGTCACTACGCCAACGGCTAAATCCCGTTCTTCCAATACCGGGCCCTGCTCAATATGCACTTCTAAATAAGCTAAGGTTTCCTGTGCGTTACGTGCATCACTGCCCACCAGATTGGCTTGCAGACCGAAAGATTCTAACGCTTCTGCCATGGTCACATCTTGCTTGTCTTTCACCTTCAACCAATCAGGTTGAAAGCAACCTGCCACACTGCTTGAACCAATCAGTGTGGTATTAAAGCGCGTACCCTCTTCATCGGCAAAAGCGACAACATCAACATGAAACGGTAATTCCACATCTGCTAAGGCATGCAGTGCTTCAATGCCAAGCAATACGCCCAAATTACCATCATATTTACCCGCATTGCTGACGGTATCGCTGTGTGAACCAATAATTAAGGTGGCTAATGTTGGGTTGGCAGAGACTTTACGTCCCCATTGATTACCGACGCTGTCCTGCCAGGTTTCAAGTCCCGCTTGCTGCATCCACGTGCCTAATTGCTGATGTGCTTGCGCATGTTCGAGCGTTAAATAAGCGCGCGTTAGACCTCCCTGCATTGAACTAAAGAGAGCAAGCTGCTCGGATTGTCGCATGATTTTGTTGGCCCCATCTTCCATTTTCATTGCGTCTCCTTTTGTTTATTTAATCAATATAGTGAGCCATTGCAGCTAACACAGCCTGACCTGAATTAATTTTCACTTTATATTTTAATAAAATAGATTCCAACGCCACCAAGGTAGTGAGAACACACTCCTGACGGGCGTTATAACCCATAGTGCCGATACGCCAAACCTTGCCGTGTAATGGTCCAAATGACGTGCCAATTTCAATGCCAAAACGATGCAGCAGTTCATGGCGCACTTTATCTCCATCAATACCCTGCGGAATATAAACACCGACCACATTATTCATTTTATATTGCTGATTCCCAAATAAGCTCAAGCCCATGGCTTTAAGGCCAGATGCCATCGCATCGCCCGCTTGTTTATGACGGGCAATCACATTATCCGCACCTTCTTCCAGAAAAAGGCGCGCACATTCACGTGCTGCGTATAACATGCTGGTTGATTCTGTGTGGTGATTCAAACGCTCAGGGCCCCAATAATCCATGATCATAGAAAGGTCAAAATAGTTAGATTGAATCATCGCATCACAACCTTCAACGTGATGATCGGCACGAATACCTGCTTCAATATGTTTACGGCGATTAATGACTTCTGCACAGCGATCACTTAAGGTAATGGGCGCGCTGCCAGATGGCCCGCCTAAACATTTCTGCAGGCCTGCTGATACGGCATCAAGATGCCATTCATCTATTTTTAACTCGTTACCTGCAATCGATGCGGTTGCATCACAGTAGAATAAGACGCCGTAGCGTTGACAAATTTCGCCTATTTCCGCCAAAGGTTGATTCATCGTCGTAGAGGTATCCCCCTGCACCGTGGCTAACAGTTTTGGTTGAAACGCTTTAATCTCTTTTTCCACTTGCTCCGGCGAGCACACTTCTCCCCATTTCACATCAATGGTTTTCACTTGTGCACCAACACGTTGTGCAATTTCGCAGAGCAAATGGCCGAAACGCCCGATCACCGGGATTAATACTTTATCGCCCGGTTGTAATATCGACACTAATACAGCCTCTATACCCGAACGCGCTGTCCCATTCACCAATAATGTTTGCTGGTTATTGGTCTCAAATACGCCACGATATAAAGATTGCACCTGATTCATGTAACCTGTCATCACCGGATCATACTGACCAATCAGTGAGGCAGAAATAGCTTGATGCACACGCGGATAAGCATTGATTGGACCGGGTCCCATCAATAGACGTTGCGGAGGGTTAAGGGTTTCAAAAAGGTCAGTGCTGTTCATTAAAATCTCCAAGTAAACTGTTGCCATCACTACGGGGATCACTGGTTGCACAAGCTCGACCTTGATAGTCGATGACCACTGCTCCCGCGTGCCCCATTAATTCATTGTTATCTGTAACACAAGTAACCTCATGACCCAGCTTACTTAGCTGCACCGCACTAGCGTCATAAAGGCTTTGTTCTAAACGTAAGTTATTGGTTGTATCTCCCCAAGTGCGGCCCAGTAACCAACGCGGTTTAGCGATAGCATCTTGCAGATTCAACCCTTGATATATATAACGGCTAAACACACAGGCTTGAGTTTGCGGCTGCCCTTCGCCTCCCATGGTGCCATAAACCATACGCCTGCCATCGTGCAGCTTCGCATACGCGGGATTAAGGGTATGAAAAGGTTTTTTCCCCGGTGCTAAAACATTGTGGTGGTTAGCATCAAGGGAGAAACTTTGCCCGCGAATATTCCATAAAACACCGGTACTGGGTGAAACAACTCCGGAGCCAAACTCCCAATAAAGGCTTTGAATAAAGCTCACCATAGTCCCGTATTGATCCGTCGCACCCATCCAAACTGTATCACCCACTTTTGCCTGATGCGGCCATGGTTGCGCTTTTTCTAATGAGATACGAGCAGCACATTCTTTAATGTTTTTTGCGCTCAGTAAGTCTTGTAGAGGCTCCTTTAAATAAGCCTCATCGGTTATCAATCTATCGCGAATAATAAACGCCTGTTTGGTCGCTTCGACCAACAAATGCATGTGCTCAAGCTCATTTCCGGCTTTACTGACCAGTTGATCATAAATAGCGAGGATCAATAATGAGGCAAGGCCTTGGGTTGGTGCCCCGAAGTTATAAAGTTGCCCTTTGGATATATCGACCGTTAATGGATCCATCACCTTTGCCTGATGGGCGTGAAAGTCAGCCAGAGTAATCGGGCTTCCCGCTTGCGCTAAATCTTTAGCTATTTTTTCTGCTATTTCACCACGGTAAAAATCATCTAACCCGGCGTCACCAAGACGCCTTAAGGTCGCAGCCAGCGCCGGATTAACTAAATTTTCACCAACGTTTAATGTCTGAGATTGATTTAAATAAAGATCGGCAAAAGCATCGAGCGCATGTAAACGCTCAAAGGTTTTTTCGCTGGCGTCAACTAAACTTTGGGTCACATCAATGCCTTGCTCCGCCGCATCTATGGCAGGTTGTAACAATTCTCTAAGGCTAAACTGCCCGGCGTTAATTTCTAATGCTTTTTGCCAGCCCGATATTGTGCCTGCCATGGTTATCGCAGACTCGCCACCGCTCTCGGGTAAAGTTGCACCCTTAGCACGATAAGCCTCAACCTCGATTGACTGACTCGCCGCACCACAAGCATCAATGGCAATGGGGGTTTTGCCCGGTTGACTAATTAACCAAAAACTATCTCCGCCAATACTGTTCATGTGCGGATATTGCACCGAGATCATTGCCGCCGCGGCAACCATCGCTTCGCTCGCGGTTCCTCCAGCATCTAATATCGCCTGGCCTGCTTGTGCCGCTTTATAATGCGACGCGCTAAACGCCGATTGGTAGTTCATAGCTGTTCTCCTTGAATTAAGCGCTGCGCTGTTGCAAACAGCTGCCCTTCACTGTTTGGCAAACCTAACAAAGAAATACCGCAGGGCCCTTCTGCTAACCCGGACATGGGTAAGTGCAACTGTGGAAAACCACTCAAACCCGCAATGCTGGTCAGGCCCATTAAATCGGAACGGTACTTGGCTAGTTCATCACCTGCTAATGTTAACTTTGGCGGCCCGGAAGGCGTTGTCGGTATCAGCCATAAACCCGCTTGTTGCTGAAGGAGGATTAACAGCTGTTGCTGAAAATCAGTTTGACGATTTTTGGCCTGAGCATATTGCTCTGCACTTATGCTGCGAGACCACTCCACCCGTTGATAAATAGAGGGATCTAAACGGTGCCCAAATTCCGCTAACCACTGACCATGTTTTTTTATGATTTCATAGCCTTGGATAGTGCGAAATAACAGACTCAGGGCTTCAAGAGTCAGACGATTCTCAGCCAGAAAATCACCATTAAGCAGCGTGATCCCCGCCTCTGTACAGCAATCCTGCAAACGTTTTAAACGCTCGCTACTCAGCTGCGTTGCTAAGGTACTATCAAGATAAATCGTTCGCGCTGATGTCCCCTCGGCCGGAGCTTGATTAAGAGCCGTAAACACCTTTTGCATTAAAATGAGGTCGCGGGTAAAAATACCCGCAGTATCAAAACTTTTTGACAGCTCAAAACAGTGCTCAAGATTAAACCTTGCCAAGGTCGGCCTTAAACCATATAACCCGCAGTAACTCGCAGGCACACGAACCGAACCACCCGTGTCGGTACCGATTGAAAAGTCAGCTTCTTTATTAGCAACAGCAACCGCACTGCCACTGGATGATCCTCCCGGCAGGCAATCTGGCGCGATCGGATTAAGCGGCGTGCCGTAATGGATATTTTGACCATTTAAACTGTAAGCAAGCTCATCGCTTTGTACCCGTCCGACACAACTTGCACCTTGTTTTAATAATCCCAAAATCAACTCTGAGCTGTGCGCTGCAATTTTATGGGTTGCAAGCCAAGTAGGATTACCTGCGCCGGTCAAATAACCTGCGACATCGAACAAATCTTTAAAAACAAACGTATAACCAGATAATGCTCCGGCATTAATGGGGGATAGCATTTGCGGCCCCTGCTGACAATATACGCGCTTATCTCTTGCTGCTAATCCATTCATATCTGACATTCCTTATCGCTGGTTAGTCGCTAACTGTTCATTCTGCTCTTTTTGTTTTACATAACGATTCGCCAACATTGCGCAGTAGAAAATCTGTATAGGATGGTAGAGCATGATCGGTAATAAGATCATACCGAGAGCAGGATCGCCGGCGAAAATCACTTTCGCCATAGGTATACCCGCGGCCAGTGTTTTTTTGCTTCCACAAAATACCGCGGCAACTTCATCGGGCAGATCAAATTTGCAACGACGCGCCCCCCATTGAATCGAATGCACCATGATTAAAAGGATAACCAAACAAATAGCAAATGAGGTCACCAATAATCCCAGTGAAAATTCCTGCCAAATACCATTTGCAACAGAATCACAGAATGCATTGTAAACAATCATTAAAATGACGTATTTATCCACTTTGTTCACTACTGATTTATGTTTTTCAGCTTGAGCAAGCAAAAAAGGTCTCGCTAACTGCCCAACAATCATCGGTAATAAAAGCAATTGAGCAATAGAGGTGACCGATGCCATTAAATCCAGCTCAACCCCTTCGTAGCCCATAAACAGCTGAATTAATAACGGGGTGATAAAAATGCCCAGAATACTGGAAAGCGAAGCGTTAAAAATGGCCGCAGGGACATTACCTTTACCGACGCTGGTCATTGCCACTGAAGATGAAATGGTACTCGGCAACACAAACAGATAACAGAAACCGAACGCCAATGCCGGCGGCATATAAGCAAGAAAGCTTTCACCCAATACAACCCAAATTAAGGGGTAAAACAAGAAGGTAGCCAGTTGAATATAAATATGTAATCGCCAGTTGCTAATCCCCGCTTTGATAGCTTTAGGTGACAAACCTAAGCCGTGCAAAAAGAACACCAGCGCGACTCCCAGGCCAGTCAGCAGATCAAGGTGAACCCAGCCACCCGATCGCCCTACATCAGGCGTCAATATCGCTAAAACAATAGCGAACGCCATACTGATCAGAAACCACTCTTTTTTTAATTTTTTTATTATATTCATATGGTTACACACTTATTAAAATAGGGGTTATTGTTTTTTTAAATTATTCTAATTCATTGATCTGTGAATAATTCATGCTGATTTTTCTGCTTATTTTGACCGCCTCGCTACCGAGCAGGCGATAGGTTTTATTAACCAAATGCGCAATTAAACTCATGGGTACCGCATAACTATCAAGGGGAGCTTGATTATTCATATAACAGATTAAAAAGTGCGACACGCTTTGCGCGTATTTCTGACCTGACTGGTCGGTGATCAGTAAGCAGTCATGGTTAGTTAATTGTTCAATAATATTGGAAAAATTACTTACCCTGCGACGAATACCAATAATAATAATAAAATCATCTGCATCAATAGAGGCCAAATCTTCCCCTATCGTTTGTCCCGGTAAAGGTAATAAGTCAACATTTGGGCGACATTGCATCAACTGCTGGCGAAAATGCAGTGCCAGCGGATAACTGTTACGATAACCGATAATTTTAACGCGTTTGGCTGTGGCTATTTTTTCGATTAACTGTTCCAGATCCATCTCGCTCAGTTGCGCCCATAATTGCTCTAAGGACTGCACTTCCTGACGAAATTCGGAATCCTCAAGTGCAGTAACTGATAAAGGCTCTCCCTTATCTCTGGCTGCGAGCAATTCATTTCTTAAGGACAAATGATCTTCATAACCCAATTTACGAATAAAACGACTGACGCTGGTTTTTGATACCGAGCATGCTTCAGCAATTTCATTGGTTGACAGGATCAGTATTTTTTCCGGATTAATCTGTAGATAATCGGCTAAACGTTGATCGCTTTTTGTCAATTGAGCATAATTTTTAGTAATTCGCTCACTCAACGGGTTGTTCGTTCGTGTCATGAAGTTAGGCCTAATTTAAAATAAATACTGTTATCTGACGACTGAAATAAAGCTTTGTAATTCGGGTGTTTGCGGATTGGAAAAAATTTCATCACTGGGCCCGGTTTCCCACACTTTTCCTTGATTCATAAACACCACACGGTCACCCACATTGCGAGCAAAGTTCATTTCATGGGTGACCAGTATTAACGTCATTCCTTCTGCTTTCAATTTTTCTAAAACCTTTAATACTTCTCCGACCAGCTCAGGATCCAGCGCAGAGGTGATTTCATCACATAACAAGACCTTAGGTGACATAGCCAGCGAGCGAGCGATAGCAACTCGTTGCTGCTGTCCCCCAGATAAATTAGCCGGATAGGCATCAAACTTATCACTTAAACCCACTTTATCAAGTAACTCTTTAGCCAATTGTCGGCATTCTTCCGGTGTTTTCTTTAAGACTAAAGCGGGTGCAAGCATAATATTTTCAGCCACTGTTTTATGCGGAAAAAGATTAAATCCTTGAAACACCATACCAACACTACGGCTTAATAAGCGTAATTTAAATTCATCATTTTCAACGGCCTGGTTATCAACAATAATGGCCCCCTGCTGAAACTCTTCTAATCCATTCATACAGCGCAGTAAAGTACTTTTACCGGAACCACTGCGACCGATAATGGAAATCACTTCTCCTGCTTTAACTTTTAAATTAACTCCCTTTAGTACATGGTTTTCACCATAATATTTATGGATTTGATCAACACTAACGACGTACATAATTTTTATTCTCCAGATAGCGAGCTAAAACAGACAACGGGAAACAGATAACGAAGTACAGCAAAGCAACCAGCGCAAATACTTTAAAGGGTTGAAATGTTGCGTTATTTAGCATGGTGCCCGCTTTAGTTAATTCAACAAAACCGATAATCGATGCCAATGCGGTTCCTTTAACAATCTGCACAGAAAATCCAACGGTAGGTGCTATTGCCATTTTTATAGCTTGAGGAAAAATGACATGACGCATCATTTGCACATGAGTGAGGCCTAATGTTCTGCAAGCTTCCCATTGACCTTTGGGTAAGGCTTCAATGCATGAACGCCAAATATCATGCAAAAAAGCACTGCTGAATAAAGTCAGTGATATAATAGCGGCAGACCAGGCATCAACATCAAGGCCAATTAAAGACAATCCAAAAAAAGTTAAAAACAGTTGCATCAATAATGGAATTCCCTGAAATAACTCCACATAAATTTGCACCAGTTTAGTCAGAAACGGATTTTTAATACTTCTTATAAAGGTCAAAGCCAGTCCTACCAGCCCTCCGCCAATAAAAGCAAAGAGAGAAAGCAGCAAGGTCCAACGCGCTGCAAACAATAAATTTCTTAAAATATCCCAATCTGTAAATTGCATCATTATTTGGTTCCCTACACAGCAGATGATTTAAAGATGAATTTTTTTATCAGCGAGAATAGTTGACGCATTAAAATAGCCAACACGAGGTAAATCAACGCGGTCAACATATAAGATTCAAAACTCAAGAAACTACGCGATTGAACAAAGTTCGCCGCAAAAGTCAGTTCTTCAACTGATATTTGTGATATCACGGCAGAGCCTAACATCACAATAATACATTGACTTACCAGCGCCGGATAAACACGTTGATAGGCGGGTGGCAAAACAACGTGCATGAAAATTTGGCGGTGTGTAAGACCTAAGGTTTTTGCAGCTTCCCATTGGCCTATTGCCGTTGCCTCAATACCTGCGCGAATAATTTCGGCACTGTAAGCACCTAAGTTAAACACCATCGCGATCATTCCGGCCTGCCACGCAGACAACTTGATGCCTAATGCGGGCAACCCGAAAAAGATAAAAAACAATTGAATAATAAAAGGCGTATTTCTCGTCACTTCGATATAAACAGCGCAAACCCAATTTAACCAACGCACTTTACTAATACGCCCTGCCGCACAATATGTTCCGAGTATTAACCCCAAAACGGTAGAAATAACAGTTAATTGTATTGTTGTACCGACACCTGCCACAAACTGTGGCAGGTAAGGAACCAACCCATAAAAATCAAGATTATAGCTCATAGAAAAGTTCCTTTATTGTCAGTAAGTTATACGCTGAGATCTGCAGGGAATGGAGCTTTTAGCCATTTCTGTGAAAATCCTTCAAGTACACCAACTTTTTTAGCTTTAGCAACAAGGCGATTAATTTCTTTAAGTAACACTGCATCACCCTTCATTACGCCAATATAACAAGGTGAATTTTTTAATAAAAATTTTGTTTTAGGGGCTTTTTCTGGAAAGCGAGTCGCAATTTCAGCAATAACTAAGTTACCTGTCGCAATAAGACTCACTTGAGAAGATAAGAAGGCTGATAAAGTAGCATTATTATCTTCATAACGTTGCAGGGTCGTCGTTGATGTGACCAGTTTACTCAGTTCAAGATCTTCCACTGAACCTCTAGTAACACCGACTGTTTTATTCTTAAGATCCGCTGGAGAAGAAACTATTTCATCATCGGTTCCAAAGACACCAAGGAAAAATGGCGCGTAAGCTGAACTAAAATCAATGACGGCTTCCCGCTCCGGATTTTTCCCCAGACTCGATATAACAAGATCTACTTTACGTGTTTGCAGGTAAGGAATGCGGTTGGCGCTGGTGACAGCAACAAGTTCAAGCTTCACATTTAATTCATCAGCTAAATAGGCAGCCATATCAATATCATAACCCTGAGGTTTGAAATCAGTACCCACAGAGCCAAAGGGTGGAAAATCTTGCGGGACAGCGACTCTTAGCACCCCACTTTTTTGGATAGATTCGAGCTGATCAGCTTGCGCTGAATGGATCGTAAACACTAACAATAAAGATGTGAATACACTTGATAATACTTTACATAATTTCATCTGCTATCTCCGTATAACTGCATTAAAAAATAAATCGATTGGAACAACAACAAACATAACTGCAACAATCGCGCCAAAAAAGATATGAAATTTAAACCATTTAAAAACAATTAGTTAAACTTACATTGCAAATATATTAGGAAGACAAAAAACAAAAAATGGTGCAGGAAAGCACTTTGTTGGTGCAAAAAAAGATAACAGCAGAAAAAATTATCGAGATTGAAGGGGAAATCTGATGCAGGAACATTTAATACGGCTTTATAACTTGTGAACGAAAACAGTATTGGCGGCACAAGATCGTAACCTTATCTTGAGCTGCCAATAAACGGCCTGACCTTATGATTGCAGCCGTTGAGCCCTTTCTAACCAGGATAAGGGTGGGTTTTTATCCAATGCTTGGCGATATCTTCGCGTTTGCTTATCCATACACCCTCATGGGATTGTACGTAATCTAAAAACTTTTTCAGCGCCATAAAACGGCTCGGTTTACCGATAATACGACAATGCAAACCAATCGACATCATTTTCGGTTTAGTCGCCCCTTCGGCATAGAGACAATCAAAATGATTTTTTAAATATTGAAAAAATTCCTCCCCGTGACTGAATCCATAGGGTGAATGAAAACGCATATCATTGCTGTCTAATGTATAGGGAATGATCAAATGCCCGCGTGTCTGCTGTTTATTGTGCTGGCATGGTACCTGCGTCCAAAATGGAAGATCATCACCATAATAATCGGAATCATAAAGCAGCTCATCTTGTTCAGCGACAAGCAAACGTGTGTTCGGTGAATCTCGTCCGGTGTACCAACCCAAAGGTTTCCGGCCTGTTAAGTTGGTAATTATCTGTAATGCCTGCTGCATATCCTGGCGTTCTTGCTCGATGGGCGTATTTTGATAGCTAATCCATTTTAAACCATGACAGGCGATTTCGTGACCATCTTCAATGAATGCTTGAGTCACTTCCGGATTGCGCTGCAGTGCCGTTGCCACAGCAAACACTGTGAGCGGTAATTCGCGCTTTTTAAATTCATTCAATACGCGCCACACGCCGGCACGGGATCCATATTCATATAAGGATTCGATACTCATGTGGCGATCAGGGTAGGCCTCAGCACCGGCAATGTCAGAAAGAAAGGTTTCTGAATGTTGATCGCCATGCAATACGCAATGTTCACCCCCTTCTTCGTAATTAAGAACAAATTGCAGCGCTATTTTGGCCTTATTTGGCCAGTCAGCATCAGGTACATTATCTCTGCCGTAACCAATATAATCACGCGGGTTATTTTGATCCATTCTGTATCTCCTCAATTCTGTAGTAATAGGACTGTATTGCTATCAATAGGGATTAATATAAGCGGTAGCTGCCGTTATTTATTATGAGCTGATACAAAGAATCTAAAGCCACTTAGCTAATATTCGGTTTATTAAATTCATTTTAAGACCGGGGATATATGCCAATCGAATCCTAATTTAAAATATTATCTACTTAGGTTGAACGCCACACCCTTTTAAAATCACCTGCGTTAATAATTCGATCCCCTGTTCAAAATCATGCTCATCTAAACGTTCTTTTCCCATTAAGATGCTGATTTGCAGACTATGATCCGCATAGGCTTGGGTTGAAGTCCAAAGCATAAATAACAAATGTTCCGGGTTGATTGGATCCATCCATTTCTTGGCAATCCAGCTACGAAATACTCGACAAGTATCATCAAATTGATCTTTTAATTCCTCTTCAAGTGCCCTTCTCAGGTAGTGTGCGCCATGTAAAATCTCAGCGGCGAAAATACGAGAAGCATTAGGATGATCTTTAGATTGACGCACTTTTTTGACAATGTAATTTCGCAGGGCGTCTCTGGGATGTGAGCATTCCGTCATTTCATTCATATGATTCATCCATATAATCAATAAATGATTGAGCACTCCCTTATAGAGACCTTCTTTGGTTTTAAAATAATAAAGGATATTGGCTTTTGGTAAACCCGCTTCATCGGCAATAGATGAAATGGTCGTTCCACTATAACCACGCTCGGCAAATATATTCTCAGCGACTTGTAGAATTTGCTGCAAATTATCTTTACGTATATTGGCTAACTTACGCCGACTTTTAGTACTTTTTATTACTCTTTTATTCATATATTGGCAATACTCTATAGATTGACAGGCACCGGTAAAAACGTTTATATTTTATTGTGAAGTTAGAGAAATCATAAAATCAGCTCAAAGTTCGTTAACACACTCGGCTTCAAACTGCCCCAACCAAATAGTTAACGTGCCATTTAACATACTTTTATCGGCAGCACTTAATGAGTTAACTAATTCCTTCAGTACCGCTACATGCGCCTCAATCGCTTGATCAATTAAAGCGCGCCCCTGATCCGTTAACGCCACCGTCACACTGCGCCGGTCCTGTGCATTATGGGCGCGTAGGATTAATTTTTTTTCGCTTAATGTATCTAGCCGATGAGTCATTGCCCCCGAGGTTAATAATAAAGCAGAAATTAACTCAGAAGGGGTTAAACAGGAATTATTAGCAGCGCGCCTTAACGTCGCCAAGACATCAAATTCACCCAAGGTTAAAGCAAAATTTTTATGGCATTGGGTTATGCGTGTTTCTAAATGTTTGCTGATACGTAATAAACGTCCGATTAACGCCATCGGGGTTGTATCTAGATGCGGTTTCTCGATATGCCACTGCTTAACCACCAGATCTAATTTATCCAAAATGTTACCCTTAAATTAATATTGATGTTTACGCCTTCCATCCAGCGACTTTACTCAACGGGAATAAGGTAGTGTCTCTTTGCGCTGATTTTTAAGCCAATCCCATTAGGGTAAGCCGAATTGTATCTTGAAGTATCATGGCTACAGATGCAACATATCTTCACGTAAAGATACTTTACATAAAGCTTAAATTAGCGCAGACTATTTACCTTAACGTAAAGATAGTTTCGACGAGTGAAACTTCCTAAAGTATTTATCTTAGCGTAAAGATATACAGAGATACAAAAATGAATATTATATTGGCAATGGTGACTTATTTTTGTTGGGGTACGACCTATGCAGTCACCCAATACAGCCTTGAAGGTTGGCCACCACTATTACTGGGCGCACTCCGCGCTTTACCTGCGGGTTTACTGTTATTGATGATTAAACCCAATTTACCCAAACCTAATGACTGGGCTGTTTTATTGCGTTTAGGTGCCATTAATATTGCGCTATTTTTTACCTTATTATTTGTTATGTCACAAACCCTGCCTTCGGCCATTTCAAGTATGGGAATGATTTACGTTCCTGTTTTTGCGATGTTATTCCATTGGCTTGTTAATAAAAAATTGCCCACTAAAGTACAAACCCTCTCCGGAATATTATTAATTATCTTAGCCTGGAATTTATTTGATCCACAGCAGATACAATTAAGCAGTCTCGGTTTACTGGCATTAGCTGCTGCGATTGGTTGTGTTGTGGTTGGCAGCAACATCACCAAATCGTTAAGTAATAATATTCACTGGTGGACGGTTTTATCCTGGCAGTTAATTTTAGGGGGAGCGCTGTTAGCGCTGGCAGCAAGTCTGCAAGCCATTGTTTCACCTGCACAATATATTAATGTGTGGCAAAATATTAACAGCTTAAACGGATTAGGATTACTGTGGTTAATTCTGCCGAATACGGTTTTAGCTTATACCTTATATGTATGGTTATTAAGCCGCATGAGTGTGGTTGAATTTACTTTTACAGGTATTAGCAATCCGATAGCGGGAATTTTAATGGGGTTATTTTTATTGAATGAGTCTTTTGATTTTCATCAATATTCGCTGATGGGGGCAATGATTTTAACCTCCTTGCTGTCCCCTTTATTCACTCACTATCTGAATAAGAAAAAGATAAAAGAAGATGCGAATCCCGTTCTTTTTCTGAGCAAATAGGTGCGTAAAAAAAAGAATATTTAGTCGTCACACTAAATATTCTCATTGTGATGATAACTCCATGCTTCTATTTTAAGTTACCGTCCACACCCTGCACATAATAACTCATACCGAGCAAGTCTTTGTCCTGCATCACCTCACCTTCTGCTAGGATTAATTTACCTGATTGATCCTTTATCGGCCCTGTAAATGGGTGGAACGTTTTGGCAGCAATCTGTTTTGACAGTGCGTTCACTTTATTCACTACATCTTCAGGTACCGCCTTATTGAAAGGCGCAATTTCGGTCATACCTGAACCAATGCCTTCCCATACATCGTCAGCCTTCCAAGTACCATCCAACACTGCTTGAACTTTTTTAACATAAAAACCATTCCAATTGTGAACCGCGGCGGTTAAATGGGCTTTTGGCCCAAAGGCGCTCATATCCGAGTGATAACCAACCGCATATATTCCGGCATCTTCAGCTGCTTGCACTGCTGCTGGCGAGTCGGTATGAAAGGTAATGATATCGGCTTTTTGATCTATCAGGCTGTTTGCCGCTTCGCGCTCTTTTGCCGGATCAAACCAGGTATTTACCCATACGACTTTAACCACTGCATCCGGTTTTACAGAACGCAGACCTAGCGTAAAGGCATTTATACCGCGTACAACTTCTGGAATTGGAAAAGCACCTATGTAACCTACTATATTGGTTTTAGTCATATACCCGGCAACGACTCCGGTTAGATATCGCGCTTCATAAATACGGTCAAAATAAGTGCCCACATTGGCCGCTTGTTTATAACCTGTCGCATGTTCAAATTTTACATTGGGGAATCTTTTAGCGACCTTCAGGGTTGGATTCATATAACCAAATGAAGTAGTAAATATCAGTTCGTGACCACTTTGTGCCAATTGCGTAATGACGCGTTCAGCATCAGGGCCTTCGGCGACGTTCTCTATAAAAGTAGTTTTAATTTTGTCGCCAAACACTTTCTCTAAATTAAGTCTGGCTTGATCATGGGTATAGGTCCAGCCGGCTTCACCCGTTGAGCTGACATAAACAAATCCAATCTTTAAAGGTTCTTTTGCAAAGCAAAAGGCCGAAATGCTTAAGCTAAGCATTAGGCACAATATTTTAAACGTATTTTTCATAGTTTTTCTCCAATGTATTAATGTTGATTTTTTAGCTTTATACACCCTGTATAAAGCTAAAAATAAGAAATGGATGATTCGATAATTGGTTCGATGACACCCTTAAAAATACTTACATTCATTATTAAGTTATTAAAAATCGCTTAATAGCGCCCAGCACAACGATCATTTTGAACACCAGATTAATTTTGGTACAGACTATGCAATGCAATAAACTGACCAACTGGTTAGTTATTTGTAAATATTTTCAACCACCAGCAAAACACAACGTTAACAGCCTGCGAATAAAGGGCCGGAAAAGTTAAGAGAGGTTTATGTGATTCAGTTTTTAGTTAACGACGAAATGATTGAACTGACATCATTCGTACCAAGTTTGACCATTTTGGACTGGTTGCGCACCAACATAGGGCAAATTGGTAGCAAAGAGGGGTGCGCTTCTGGAGATTGTGGTGCTTGTACCGTCGTGGTGGGTGATTTGGTTAATGGTCAATGGCATTACAAAAGCATTAATAGCTGCTTAATGCTAGTGGGCAATTTACACGGTAAACATCTGATAACAGTTGAAGCCTTAACGGTCAGCAGAAAACCGGCTATAGAAAATTTGCATCCGGTACAAAGAGCGATGGTTGAATGCCATGGATCTCAATGCGGATTTTGTACTCCGGGTTTTATCATGAGTTTGTTTGCTTTATATATGAATCATTCTGCTTATCCGGGCAAAGAAGTCGTTATTCAAGCGTTAGGGGGTAACTTATGCCGTTGTACCGGTTATCAGCCTATTTTAAAAGCGGCTGAAAAATGTTTCAGTTATGACAATAACGCGCAGCAAAATATTGCCCATAAAGACAATCGTTTCAGCCGCCAAGTGATGGCCTTAACCATGACGCTGAAAAAAGCACTGGCTTTAAATGAGATTCCATTCATTGAAAGTGCTGAACAATATTTTTATTTACCACAAAATTTAGATCAACTTTATCACCTTAAAGCCACACATCCGCAGGCAAAATTTGTCGCAGGAGCAACGGATTTAGCCGTCGAGTTTAATCAGCAATTGAAATTGAGTAAGCAGTTAATTTCGGTACGTTATTGCCCTGAGCTAATGCAATTTAGTCAAAACGATGATGGCATGCATATTGGTGCCGCACTGCCTTATAGTGAATTTATTGAACCGTTTTGCCAGATTTACCCCGAAGCCAGTGAACTATTGGAACGCTTAGGCTCGCTGCAAATTAGAAATGCCGGCTCGCTTGGTGGCAGCATAGGTAATGCTTCACCGATCGGGGATCCTGCCCCCTTGCTGATTGCGCTAGATGCCAAGATTGAGCTACACAGCATTCGCGGCCAACGGGTTATGGCATTAGAAGATTTTTTTATCGATTACCGTCAAACGCAATTAGCAGACGATGAAGTGATCGTTGCAATCCATCTCCCCAAACGCAATGCCACACTTAAATTAAGCTGTCACAAAATATCTAAACGCATGGAAGATGATATCTCCGCCATTTGTTTAGTATTGAGTTATCAGCTTAATGATCAAAAAATGCAGCAAGTGAAATGTGTGATGGGGGGAATGGCAGCAATCCCGGCAGCAGCGAAACACGTAGCAGCTGCATTAAATGGCAAAACCCTCAGTTTGAAAAATTTACAACTGGCAGCACAACAAATTGAACTCGATTTTAAGCCTTTATCTGATGTCAGAGCATCTTCTGCCTATCGCCTGCAAGTCAGTAAAAATTTATTTGACCGTATTTGGTTTCAAGCATCGGGTCAAATTCAACTCGCGAAAGATGACGATTCCAGCAACGTCATTCACACAAGGATAAATCATGCGGCACTTTGAAACCGATAAACTCGGCAACCCGGCAAGCGATGCGATTGGCCGATCATTTATCCATGAAAGCGCCATTAAGCAAGTAACGGGTAAAGCTGTTTATATTGACGATCGGCCTGAAGAGATAAACAGTCTGCATGCATACCCGGTATTATCGACCATCAGCAGCGGTACAATTATCTCGATTGATACCTCGGAAGCGCTCAAGATAAGCGGTGTTATCGCTATTTACGGTGCCCAGGATATTCCCGGTAAAAATGATGTCAGCCCGGTTTTTTCGGGTGATATATTATTAACCGATGACCTTATTCAATACCATAGTCAGCCAATTTTATTAGTGGTTGCAGACAGTTATCAAACAGCACGTATTGCCGCGCGACGTGTGAAAATTGAATATCAAAGCACCCCACCGATACTTGATATTAAACAGGCAATCGAAAATGAAAGCTGGGTACGTCCCCCGCATGCATTACATAAAGGCGACCCACAGCAAGCGATTCAGCAGGCAAAGCATCAAATAAGCGGTGAAATGTACATAGGCGGCCAAGAACACTTTTATTTAGAAGGACAGGTCAGCATCGCATCACCGACTGAAGATGGTGGTATGTTTGTTCACTGCTCAACACAAAACCCGACCGAAATTCAGCATTTAGTGGCTAAAGTGCTTAACCAGTCCTTTCATTTTGTGACCGTTGAAATGCGCCGTATGGGCGGTGCTTTTGGCGGCAAAGAAACACAAGCAGCACCTTGGGCTTGCCTTGCAGCACTTGCCGCTTATTACACGGGCAGAAGCGTTAAAATTCGGCTGGCACGCAGTGACGATTTTAAAATTACCGGTAAACGCCATCCCTTTTACAATACCTATCGGGTCGGTTTTGATGACAATGGTCTGATAAAGGGCACCGATATCAACGTAAATGGGGATTGCGGTTATTCTGCTGATTTATCTGATGCGATCGTCGACCGAGCACTGTTTCACGCCGACAATGCGTACTATTATCCAGCCGCTTATATTAACGGTAATCGCTGTAAAACAAATACCGTCAGCCATACCGCATTTCGAGGATTTGGCGGACCGCAGGGGACTCTCATAGCCGAACGGATCATCGATGATATCGCCTATTATTTGGGTAAAGATCCGCTGCAAATTCGTAAACTTAATTTATATCAGCCCGGCCGGGACATTACCCCCTATAAGCAAAAAGTTGAACAGTTTATATTGCAGGATATGATCACTCAGGTCGAGCAAGAGGCTGATTATTGGGCGCGTAAAGCTGCCATTAAAGCGTTTAATCAACACTCCCCTCTTATTAAAAAAGGCTTGTCATTAACCCCCGTTAAATTTGGTATTTCATTTACCGTTCAACATTTAAACCAGGCGGGTGCACTGCTGGTTATCTATTCCGACGGCACTGTACACGTAAATCACGGCGGCACCGAAATGGGCCAGGGTTTAAATACCAAAATTGCACAAATCGTTGCACAAGCCCTCGCGATAGATATGGAACACATTTTAGTCAATGCCACCCGTACCGATAAAGTACCCAACACGTCGCCCACTGCGGCATCTAGTGGGACAGATTTAAATGGCATGGCGGCCTTAAATGCTGCAAATATCATTAAGCAAAGGCTGCTCGATTTTGTTTGTGAGCACTTTCTTGTTGCTCCCGATTCCATTGAATGGATTGATAACCAAGTTGTTCATGCCAAAGGTCAAATTAGTTTTACAGAACTTATCAATCTCGCTTATCAAAACCGAATTTCATTATCAGCCACGGGTTTCTATGCCACCCCAAAAATATATTACGACCGAGAAAAAGCTGAAGGTCATCCTTTTTTTTACTATGCCCATGGGGTGGCTTTAAGTGAAGTGGAAATAGATATATTAACGGGTGAAAACACCGTTACCCGGGTCGATATTTTACATGATGTGGGTAACTCAATTAACCCCGCCTTGGATATTGGCCAAATCGAAGGTGGCTTTATTCAAGGCATGGGTTGGTTAACAACTGAAGATTTACGTTGGCATGACAGTGGCGAACTGGCGAGTGCCAGCCCTGCTACCTATAAGATCCCGGCGATAGGAGATACACCTGCACAGTTCAATGTAAAACTCTATGATTCACAAAATCCAGCGGCGACAGTGTTTAAATCAAAAGCGGTAGGCGAACCCCCTTTAATGCTCAGCATTAGTGTGTGGTGTGCAATACGAGATGCGATCGCCAGTATCACCGAGTATCAATTTGCGCCAAGTTTAAATACCCCGGCGACACCTGAAGCTATTTTAGCAGCAGTACAACAAGCGCAGCAGTGGCAGAAAAATCAGCCAGCCGACAAAGAGAAGGGATAGTTATGCTTAACGTATCTTGCCAAGGTTTACACGGCCATAGCTGGTTACAAGCCGCAACGGAGCTCGAGGCAAGCGGTGAAACTTATGTATTGGTGACTGTGTTAGGGACTTCCGGTTCAACACCTCGTGGCAGCGGCACAAAAATGGTGGTCAGCCAAAACAATATTTACGCCACCATAGGCGGTGGCCATTTAGAATTTAAAGTCATTGAACAAGCGCGCTGCTTAATAGAGCAGGGTAAAGCTTGCCAGGCAATTGAAAATTTTCAACTGGGTGCAAGCCTGGGGCAATGTTGCGGTGGCAATGCGGTTGTCATGTTGGAGGTGTTTAGCTGTGATAATTTACCATTAGATATCTATGGAGCCGGTCATGTCGCGCAGGCGCTTATTCCGATGCTGGCTCAATTACCTATTAAAATCCGCTGGATTGACAGTCGCGCGGATATTTTCCCTGCACAACTGCCCGCTAATGTTCAGCAAATTATCGATCACGAGCCCGTAGCACAAGTCTCAAGCGCAGCGGCAAACAGTGCCTTTTTAATTTTAACCCACAACCATCAATTAGACTTTGAATTATGCCAGGCCATTATCAAACGTGATGATGCACTGTGGTTGGGCGTGATAGGCTCCAACACTAAAAATAAAAAATTCCAGCATAGATTGGCCCATCGAGGATTCTCTCCCGCACAGATCCAAAAAATGATCTGCCCCGTTGGATTAAGCCAAGTGACGGGTAAATTACCAATGGAAGTGGCCGTTTCTATTGCCGGGCAATTAATTGAGCTATACCAAGGCACACAGGCCCATAAGCAACAACAACAACAGCAAAAACGACAAGGATTACAGTGGCAAACCCTTAAAAACACTTTAACCCGTTTAACTGAGTCAGAATTTGAACACAGCAAAAAATCATATGATTAAGATTTTATATACTCCCCTGATCTCTTACCGTTGCAGCGCTATTAGTCACTTTATCTCTAGCGACGAGCCGAACGCCCCATACTTTCCATTCATAAAGGTAACAAAATATGACAGTTACAAAGTCAGAAATTTTATTAGTTTTAGGCGACATTTTAGATTGTGTTGGCGATCCCAATGAACTCGACCAACAGGCACATCGTTATTTTTCACCGGGCGCGCTGCTGATTCAACAAGGGAAAGTGGTAAAGGCCGGTTTTGCTGAAGAAATAAAAGCGCAATATGCGTCACTGTTAGCGCAACCAGACAGCCAGATTAAAGATTTTACCGGTCAGTTGATTATTCCCGGCTTAATCGATACCCACATCCATTTTCCGCAAACGGAAATGATTGCAGCTCATGGCGAGCAATTATTAACCTGGTTGAATAAATATGCTTTTCCTGCGGAACAAAAATTCGCTGATCTGACCTACGCCAAGGAGATTGCAGATATATTTATCAATGAGTTATTACGCAATGGCACCACCACAGCATTAGTTTTTGGTACCGTGCACCCGCAATCTGTCGATGCTTTTTTCAGTCAGGCACAAAAGCGCAATTTACGTATGATAGCGGGTAAAGTGATGATGGATAGGAACTGCCCGACAGAGCTTGCCGATACGGCGGAAAGCGGATATCAACAGAGTAAGAAATTGATCGAAAAATGGCACGGTGTTGACCGTTTAAGCTACGCCGTAACACCCAGATTTGCCCCGACCTCAACGCCGGAGCAACTCAACAACTGCGGTAAATTACTGAAAGAATACCCGGGTTTATATCTACATACTCACTTGTCGGAAAATATTGACGAATGCAGCTTAGTTAAAAATTTGTTTGAGCAACATTCAGATTATCTTGCGGTATATGAGTCTGCGGATCTGGTGCAAAAACGCGCCGTTTTTGCGCATGGCATTCATCTCTCCGAGAGAGAGTTAACAAGTTTAGCCAAACATCAGGCCGCTATTTCCCATTGTCCTACTTCAAACTTATTTCTTGGCTCCGGCTTGTTTAATTTAAAAGCTTGCGAGCAACATGGTGTTACCGTTGCTATGGGAACAGATGTGGGTGCAGGCACCAGTTTTTCACTGTTTCAAACCTTTAATGAAGCCTATAAAGTGCAGCAATTACAAGGTAATAAAATGTCGGCCTTTAAAGGTTTTTATCTGGCCACGTTGGCAGGTGCTAAAGCACTGGATTTAGAGGGAACAATAGGTAATTTCATGCCCGGCTGTGAAGCTGATTTTTTGGTCTTAGATAATGCGCCCACACCATTCTTGGGTTTTCGATTAAAGCAGTGTTCAAGTTTAGAAGAGAGATTATTTAGCCTGATGATGCTCGGCGATGACCGGATTATTAGTGAAACTTATATCATGGGCGAATGCGCCTACCAAAAAGGAGAGTGAAGACAATCGGCAGATGCTCAAAGCGACACGGGCAATAAGCACGTGTTCGCATTAAGCGGGTCAGTCATTGAAACATGTAGTGCAACTAATAAAAATCTGCCCTTAATTATTTAATGCGGCGGTATATAATTTTTTTGCCTGCGCGCTATGCTGCAACATCAGCTGCTTAATATCCATTTCTAAAACTTCCCCATCAATCACTTTCCATTTTCCCGCGATCATCACTCGGTCAGCCTTGGTTGCGCCGCATAAAAGCAGTGCAGCAAGCGGGTCGTGAGAACCTGAAAAACGAAGTTCATCCAATTTAAACAGTGCCAAATCGGCCTCTTTGCCCACCGCAATTTCACCGATATCATCACGCCGAAGTATTTGCGCAGAGCCTTTGGTCGCCCATTCAAAGGCTTTTTGATGGGTGATTTTCGAAGAGCCATACTTTAATCTTTGCAGGTACATGGCCATTCTCACCTCAGTTATCATATTGGAGCCATCATTTGATGCGGAACCATCCACGCCAATGCCGATAATTGCCCCTTGTTTTTCTAACTCAAGGGTCTTACAAATGCCTGAAGCCAACATCATATTCGAAGTGGGACAATGTGCGATACCGACTTTCGCCGCACCGAGTCTTTGTATCTCTTCATCATTAAAGTGAATACCGTGCGCTAACCATGTTCGATCATGAAGCCAACCAACATGTTCAAGATAATCGACGGTGCGCATACCGAACTTTTTAAGACAAAAATTCTCTTCGTCGATAGTTTCGGCTAAGTGTGTATGTAAACACAACTTATTTTCTTTCGCTATTTTTGCACTTTCTATCATCAGTTCAGTAGAGACGGAAAATGGTGAGCATGGCGCTAACGCTATCTGCGTCATCGCACCTTGATGGGTTTCATGATAAGTATTTATCAGCCGAGTAGAATCATCTAAAATACGCTGTTCATCTTGAACAACACTCTGCGGCGGTAAGCCGCCATCATCTTGCCCGAGACTCATAGAGCCGCGCGTTAAGACCACTCGCATGCCAAGTTCACGCGCAACTTCAACTTGGATATCGATTGCATTTTCCAAGTTCTCTGAAAAAACGTAATGGTGATCACTGGCGGTGGTGCATCCTGAGAGCAATAATTCGGTCAGGGCCAACTTTGTAGAATGGTAAATCATGGTTTCATCAAGGTGAGTCCAGACCTTATAAAGTGAAGTCAACCACGGAAACAGTTCCTTGTTAAGCGCATCGGGATGAGCACGTGTCAGGGTTTGATAGAAATGATGATGAGTGTTGATAAGACCAGGAAGAACAACACTCTCAGCGGCATCATAAATCTCATCAAAAGCACTCATTGGCAGCGCGCCTTTAGGAACTAATTCAACTATCTTACTGCCTTGTATAACAATGCCATTGTCGGCATTCTCAGCCAATATCGCTAAAGGTGATTTAATCCAAATTTTTTTATTCATTTTGCCCCTTTCTTAACATTTATCTTTGTTTCAATACTCAACAAACAAGAGAATAGATTAAAATATCAATCAAAGCATAGCGCCAAATAAGCGCATGCTTTTATATCTCTGTGGTTATTTAACCTTATCAGTAGTGACTAGATCCTCTTCAAAAGGAAAGTCCTGAATAACAGGGTCAAAATCATCGGAGTACTCACCTAAAAATAAAGACAGAGCAACAACGGTTAAACCACCTGCTGTAATCGGAGAGCCAAATATACTGGCAAATATTTTCCCTGGGCTACCGCCTATATTAGCGGCAAGAGCATTAACAACCTCAGGAACTAATAGCACACCCAGCCCTATCGCAAAAGAGACCGCTAAAATCATCATGTTTTTTCTGTTTAAATCAACGGTTGACAAGATTTTAATCCCGGCGATTGCAACAGTTGCAAACATAATGATCGTCGCCCCACCCAGAACAGAATTTGGAATAGCTCTAAAAAGCGCGCCAATATGAGGGAACAAACCAAGAATCATCAAAATAGCACCAATCCAAATACCGATATATCGGCTGGCAATACCGGTCATTTGAATAACCCCGTTATTTTGACTAAAAGTTGTGTTGGGAAAAGTGTTAAAAACACCTGCAATAAGAGAATTAACACCATCACCTAAAACACCACTTTTAATACGTTGAAGGTAACCTTCACCTTGAATAGGTTCTTTGGAAACAAGACAATTTGCAGTAAGATCTCCTGCCGTTTCAATAGAGGTGATCAAATAAATCAGTGCAATCGGAATAAAAGCGGCAATATCAAAGGAAAAACCATATTTGAACGGTATGGGAATACTTACCACTGAATGTACTTCGGTCATAAGATGTAAATCAACTTTCCCCATAAAGATGGCAACAACCAGTCCCACCAACATACCAATTACAATAGAAGAGAGTTTTACCCATTGATTGCCAAACTTATGCGCCAAAATAATAGTTGCCATGACAATAAAACCTAAAAAGAGATTCTGAAAACTGCCAAAGAACTCAGGTTTATTGTCCATTACCCACTGACCACCGGCAAGATCGGTAAAACCGACTTTAATCAGGCTCACACCAATAATGGTGATCACTGTACCTGTCACAATGGGCGTAATCACACGTTTAAGCTTGTGTAAATATTGACTCACGCCAATTTCAACAAATGCGCCCAATACAGAAACCCCAAAAATCAGAGATAAAATTTCATCAGGACCGCCACCTTGTGCTTTTGCAATAAAACCCGCTGCTAAAATAGAGCTTAAAAATGCAAAGCTGGTACCTTGAACACAAATCATTCCGGCACCAATACGCTTAATTGTCTTTGCTTGAATGATAGTGCCAACCCCAGAAACCATTAAAGCCATTGAGATCAGATAAGGAATTTCACTCCCTAAACCTAAGACGCCTCCGATAATTAATGTCGGGGTAATAATGCCAACAAAACTGGCCAGAACATGCTGCACCGCAGCAAAAAATGACTCTTTGGCTGAAGGTTTATCGTTTAATTGATAAATCAGCTCTGATTGTGTTTCTCTGTTCATAATAGTTCCTTAGTTATGAGCTTACATGCTATTTTCACCACTTAAATCCAACCCTTTCCCTGCAACCCCATGATAAACAAACCCATTCTGGTGATATCATGATTTTCTTTATTTGGTTCTCTTTATTTGGTTCTCTCTATTTAGTGATTTTTGTGCCACGGTTTACCCAGCGCCATGGGCTCAAACAGTCTTAATTTTTGTTTATCTCGACTAAGTAAAATAAGCACTCCGAGGGTCGCCAGATAGGGCAACATAGCTAACAGGTTTGATGAAACAGACCAATTTAGCCCTTGCGCAACTAAATGCATGATACTTGCCAAACCAAACAGATAGGCACCTAAAATCACCCGCTCGATTCGCCAACTGGCAAAAACAACTAATGTCAGTGCAATCCAGCCTTTACCTGAAACCATTCCCTCGCTCCACATGGGAGTATAAGCAATTGATAAATAGCCTCCTGCGAGGCCTGCCATTGCGCCACCAAAAATGACGGTCAAGTAGCGAATACGCATAACCGGCAAACCTAAATTACTGGCAACGTTTGGATCTTCTCCTACCGCACGAACCGCCAAACCATGACGGTTATAACGAAAGTACAGATACACGGCAAACACTAAAATCCAACTTAAATAGACAATAAAATTCTGTGCAAATAAGGGTTTACCTATAAGTGGAATATTTTGTAATACGTCAATCGATAAGGTTGGTAAAACCGCAATCTGTTTGCCTTCGTAACCACTGCCGGCAAAGGCAGACAACCCGCTACCAAAAATGGTCAAGGCTAATCCTGCAGCAACTTGGTTAGCATTAAAGTTCAGGACGATAAAACCAAACAACAGCGACATACAAATACCCGCCAGCACGGCGCAGGCAAAGGCAATAAAGTAACTTTCGGTCTGATACATGGCGATAAAACCCGCAACAGCACCGATTAACATCATGCCCTCTTGCCCCAAATTCAAAACACCGCTTTTTTCACAAACCATTTCACCGAGCGCAACCAGCAGCAGTGGCGTGCCCGTCATGATCATGGCGTACAAAATGTTAGTTATTAAATCCAGATCCATCTGCTGATCTCCTATATCGTTTTTAATGGCTTCTCAGCCATTTTATAGTTCACTACCACTCGGTATCGAATAAGCACATCGCAGGAGAGCAAGAAAAACAGTATCAATCCCTGTAAAATACCGGTTATCGCTCTCGGCAGCCCTAAGGTCATTTGCGACATTTCTCCTCCCATAAAAATCAAAGAGATTAACAAGCCTGCCAGAGTTATTCCTATTGGGTGTAAACGCCCAAGAAAGGCGACAATAATTGCCGAATAACCATAACCGGGAGAAATTGCGGGAATTAATTGGCCGGTTGTTCCTGTGACTATGATTGCCCCGGCAAGACCTGCTAATCCACCACCCACCAAAAAAACCATAAATGCCAATTTTTGCTCTTTATACCCAGCCATCCGTGCCGCTGATTTATCCAGGCCTAATACTTTTATTTGAAAACCTAAAAAGGTTTTACTTATAAATACCCAGACAATGACTAAAGCGAGTAACACCAACAACAATCCTAAATGCAGCCGGGTTCCCTCAAAGATAACCGGGAGTAAAGTACTGTCCCCAAACAATGCACTTTCAGGGAAGTTATAACCATTAGGATCCCTTAACGGTCCGTAGACCGCCCATAACAAGGTATTCAGGGCGATATAATTCATCATGATGGTGACCAATGTTTCATTACAATTTAAACGCAAATTTAAAAAAGCCGCGATGCCCGACCAAACCATGCCGCCGGCGACACCTGCCAGCAAGGCTAAAGGCATTGCCCAGTCGCTGGTTGAATCAACAAACTGCAGCGCCATGGTGGTGCTCACTACCGCACCGAATAACAGTTGCCCTTCAGCACCAATATTCCAAATCGAAGCGCGGTAACATAAAGCGAGTCCATAGGCGCACAGCAAAATGGGGATAGCAACAACCAGTAATTCGCTAACACCATACCAATCATCGATAGGGCTAATAAAAAAGGTGTAAATAGCCTCTTGAGGATTTTGCCCTAATCCCCAAAAAAGTATTAAACTGGCAAGTAAAGTCAAAAAAATAGCCAGGATTGGCGACAAATAACGCCATTTTTCAGAGGTTTGACCTCGAGGTACTAACTTGATCATGATGTCATTGCTCCAGTTAAATTTGCATTCATTGAGCCTGCGACTGACGCGTTTTCAAAAACACCTGCCATCCACTGTCCCAGTTGAACTAGCGGAAGCTCTTCTGGTGGTAAAAAATCTGAAATACTGCCATCACAAATAGCCCCTAAGCGATCACAAATTTTATACAGTTCATCCAAATCTTCAGAGATAATTAAAATCGCACAGCCACGATCTCTGAGCTTTAAAATGGCATCGTGAATAGCCACCTGAGCGCCAATATCAACTCCCCAGGTTGGGTGCGACATCAATAAAAAGCGCGGTTCCTGTTCAATCTCGCGGCCGATAATAAACTTTTGTAAATTCCCTCCTGATAAACTTGCTGCATGACTATGATTCCCCGCTGTTTTTACCTTATAATTTTTGATTATTTTATTTGTCAGACGGGTTATTTCTGGTTTTCTTAGAAACCCTTTTTTCACCAAGTTAGAATCGAAACTGGTTAACAAGGTGTTATCACATAAGTCCAAATCGGGGACGGCACCTCTTCCCAGGCGGTCTTCCGGCACAAAAGCTAACCCTAAACGACGACGCTGTAATGGACATAATTGATCGACAATCTTACCTGCAAATTTGATCGCCTTTGAGTGAGGGTTAATCACCTCACCGGAGAGCACCTTCAGTAACTCTTCCTGCCCATTACCGGCAACCCCGGCGACACCCACAATCTCACCTTTTTTAACCTCTAAATTGATGTTTTTTAGTGCGACATCAAAGTCCCCTTGCGACGCGGTTGATAAATTTTCAATCCGGGCAAACACCTCCCCCCCCAGTGAGCGATGAGTTTCATTACTGATGGCGATATCGTCACCCACCATCATTCGAGCAATGGATGCCGGGGTCTCATTTTTGGGATTACAATGCCCGGTAACTTTGCCTGCGCGCAGGATAGTCGCACTATCACAAAGCTCTGCCACTTCGTGCAATTTATGGCTGATAAAAAGCACCGAGCAGCCTTCATTGGTTAATTTTTTTAATGTTTTAAATAACGCCTGCACTTCTTGCGGCGTTAATACAGAAGTAGGTTCATCTAAAATGAGTAATTGTAAATCCAGTAATAAACAGCGCACAATTTCAACCCGCTGACGTTCACCGGTGGATAAACTCGAAATACGACGGTCGGGATCTAATGGCATACCATAACGCTCGGAGGTTGTTTTAATACGATCCGCTAAGATTTTGGGGTTGCCAGCTTCACGGCCTAATACCAAAGCAATATTTTCAGTGACAGTAAGGGTTTCAAATAGTGAGAAATGTTGAAAAACCATGCCTATACCCAAACTTCGGGCGACCGCCGGCTGGTCTATTTTTACTGCTTTACCATTCCACAATATCTCTCCGGAATCAGGTTTTACAACACCATATAACATCTTCATCAAGGTACTTTTTCCCGCACCATTTTCACCTAATAACGCATGAATCTCACCGTGCTCTATAGTCAGAGAAACCTTATCGTTAGCCTTGCAACCAGGGTATTGTTTAGTAATTCCAAGCATCGCTAAGCGCTTACCATTGTTCATTTATAATTCCCTTTTTCTGCCATGATAATTGAATAATAAAGCCTGGATTACGACCTGCCAGCTGGAGGTTATCTCGCTCAGCGTGATATGACTGATGAAACAATCTGTCCGATCGGTCAAAGTTGGTATGATCTAAGCAAGAACCTTACCAACTATTAATTAATTGTTCTAAAAATGTTAACAACATGTCAATAAAAAAGCCTGACAAACCTTTACTGGCAAGGGAAGGAGTAAAAAAAAGGAAATAAAGTTGTTCACTGACTGACTGAATATGTGCAACTAAAAAATGCACAAGCAGCACCAAAAATGCACATTTTAAATGACTTACGCACCATAGTGGAGATATGCCGGAGCAAAGATATGCAATATTCATTGCTGCATATCAATTATTTTAAAAGCGCTGCCTGGTGCTTAATAGCGATCAATATTGAAAAGGAAAAAGAATGAGTTTGAATGAGATAAACAGTGCAAATTTAGCGCAAGCCTATGCGCTGTTAGAAAACTGCTGCTGTGCACCGAACTGGGTAGAAAGCATGCTTAGTGCGCGCCCTTTTGCTGATTCCATTGCTTTATTGACAGCATCAGAAAAAAGCTTTTTGCAGCTGACCAAAAACGATTATCTTGCCGCTTTTGCGGGGCACCCGCAAATAGGCGATTTAACAACCTTGCTTGCAAAGTATGCCAACACGTCAGATAGCGCAGGTCACGAACAGGCAGGAATGTCCGATGCAGAAAAATCAGTCGTTGAGGAAATGCACAACCTAAACCAGCAATATTTACAAAAATTTGGTTTCATTTTTATTGTCTGTGCGTCGGGTAAAAGTGCACCGCAAATGTTGGAATTAATCAAAAAGAGAATCAGCAATGACAGCTTAAACGAGCTTAATATCGCCGCTAACGAACAAGCTAAAATAACCACACTACGTTTGGAAAAATTATTATGAATAAATCTCCTATTACTACCCACATATTAAATACATCACTGGGCAAGCCGGCCGCTAATGTACAAACCCAATTATTTGTTCTAAACGGTAAAGAGTGGCAACTGCTCTCTAGCGCGGTGACCAATGATGATGGCCGAATTAACCACTGGGAAAGCAATACCTGGTACAAAAATAAGGATCCGCAACAACTTTTTGCGACCTACAAAATAGTTTTTGAACTGGATGATTATTGGCTGCAGCAAAACACCCCGGCTTTTTACCCAAGCGCAGAAATATGTTTTCGAATACAAGATAGCAAACATCATCATATTCCTTTACTTCTGGCGGCTTATGGCTACTCAACTTACCGGGGAAGCTGATTTTATTAAGCAGCCCTTTTTCAAAATTCACCTTGTAACACTGCAAAAACGGCGGGCATTGCAGACTCGATCGCAACGTAAAAAACGGATAGAAATAAATAGGATGTTTTATGGAAAATTATTTAATCGAAATTGCTCATTTAGTTTTACGGTATTTTCACGTGGTTGCGGGCATCGCATGGATTGGAGCATCATTTTATTTTGCCTGGCTAGACAATAGCTTACAAACACCTCCGCAGGAAAAATCAGACAAAGGGATCAGTGGTGACTTATGGGCAATACACGGAGGTGGTTTTTACGAAATAGCCAAGTATCAAAACGGGCCACAGCAGATGCCCACAACCTTACATTGGTTTAAGTGGGAAGCCTATACTACTTGGATCACTGGTATTTTACTGTTCAGCTTACTCTATTACGTAGGGGCTGATGCCAATTTATTAGACAGCAGCAAAAGTGACCTTTCCAAAATAAACGCCATTTTGTCATCGCTTGCAAGTATTGCGCTTGGTTACACGGTTTATCGACTGTTATGTAACTCATTTTTAGTTGAAAGAAGTTACTTGTTTACAGCAACAATCATTGTCTTATTAGCTTTTTGGGCATGGGGATTAGATAGCTTATTTGCAGATAAGGCGGTCTATATTCATATTGGTGCGCTGATCGGCACCTGTATGGCGGGCAATGTTTACCATATTATAATGCCCGGTCAGCGTTATTTAGTGGCCGAAGTAGAAGCGGGTAGAACGCCGGACCCCAAGGTCGGATTAAAAGCTAAACGTTGCTCAATACATAATAACTATGCGACGCTACCCATTATTTTTATTATGCTGAGTAATCACTTTTCTCATACCTATACCCATCAATATGGGTGGTTAGTTTTAATCGCTTTAATTATGATCGGCATGTGGATCAGACACTTTTTTAACCTTAAACAGCGTCACATTAATAAACCCTCTATTTTAATCAGTGGCATAGCGGCATTCTTTGCATTGATGCTTGCCATTGCACCCTGGTCAAGCTTTGCTCCACGGACTAATGCAAAGCAGGTTTCTAATCAGCAAGCATGGTCAATAATAGAAAAACGCTGCACTGAATGCCATAGCGCAACACCACGTTCCGCTATGTTTAGCAGCGCACCGGCGGGTTTGATGTTTGACTCCATGGAGTCGGTTAAAACACAATCTGAAAAAATTTATACGCGCACTGTGATTAACCAGGATATGCCCTTAGCTAACTTAACGAATATGTCCTCTGAAGAACGACAAACGCTGGCCATTTGGATTGAAGATTTTAGACTGAAAAATAAAGGTATGTAAAATCAGGACAGGCATATTAAACCCCAAGCGAAATTGGTAGTGCTTTATACAAGGTAGAGCCTGCTTAGAAGCCAATTCCTGAATGGCAAGCTCGTTAATAACCAATAGTGAGATAAAAAATGCACAAATAAACAACTCAATGGTATTTTAAATCAAAGGGGGTAATCTAACTACTAGTGCGCAGCAGACTGAATAGTTAACATTATCAAGCGCATATCCCTATCGAGACAAAAAGGACGAGTAAATGTTATTAGTGATTGCCATGGCCGATGCTTACGGTGCGGGATTTGAGTTTACTGAAGACGAGTATATTAAAGAAAACCACTGCCTTAGCAAATATCATCAGGCTTGCTTAGATAAAACCCCTGCCGGTTGTTATACGGATGACACGCAAATGTCGATAGCGATTGCTGAATTAATGGTTAATGAGTCTGGTCCGTGGAACGAACATCTGGTCGCTGAATACTTTTTAAAGGCTTTTAAACGCGATCCCCGCGCATCTTATTCCAACGATTTTTATGGTTTTTTAGTGAATACCCAAACAGCAACGGAATTTATTGAAAATATGTTTTCTGACAGCGTGCGTAATGGATCGGCGATGCGCTCGGTGCCCTTAGGTTTGATTAAAGATAAAACCGAGATGCTTGAGAAAGCGCGCATTCAAGCTGCAGTGACTCATAATTCCTATGAAGGCATTGTTGCCTCACAAGCCGTCGCTTTAGCGGTGTACTATTTTGTTAATCAACTAGGCAAAAAAGAGGGTTTGTTTGATTATGTTTGCCAACAGACACAGGAGATATTTCAAAAGGATAAAGCGAGCAGAACAGAATGTAATGCGATTGATACTATTGATGCCGTTTTAACGGTTTTATCTCAATCTAGTTCTCTGAGTGAGGTGCTTGATAAATCTGTCAAGCTTGGCGGAGATACCGATAGCGTGGCATCCATTGCTTGTGGTATTGCGTATTTCTGCGATGAGTACGTTAAAGATTTACCGGATTTTCTTGAACAGGACATTGAAAATGGACCTTACGGTAAAGACTATCTCATTAAACTAAGTGAAACAATTTACGCAAAATATATATTCGACTGATTTTAAATTAGCTTCAATATGCTGAGCTGCTACAACAATTGATCTTTATCCCCTTTTGACTCGTATATAAATGATCTGATAGCCAAAATTTATGATCGGTCGGGCTTTTAACCTTTGAACTGATTGATTCAATGATTAATAAGCTCAGTTTTTAAATAAATGACTTTAAGATATTCAGGAGAGCGAAGTTATGTATTTAGATCGAATAAAAAAACAAAACCTGTTACAGATATTTAATTTAGTAACCACTAAGGGCAGCAAGCTTGATGGCGTTTATGAGCTTTCCGGTATTCGTGCATCTCAGGATTTCGACGGATATACCTGCTGGTTGGCCTATAAGGATTTGACTGTTACGTTAATGTTTCACGGTTCACACGATTTTGATTATCAGAAAAAAGAGACTCTGGACATTTTTTTTAAAAGAATATCAAATTTATTGGCTGACAATGAAAATTTATAAAAGAATATTTTCAGTATTAGCATAAAATATCAGGAAAACAGATAGTGAGGCTTTAATGAATATTTTCATTCTGGATAATGATATTAGAACATGTGCACAATATCATTGTGATCAGCACGTCGTTAAAATGATTCTGGAAAGTGTGCAAATACTTTGTACTGCATTGAATAAAAAAGGCTTTTCTACCCCTTATAAATCAACGCATGTAAATCATCCCTCGGTTTTATGGGCCGAAGCCTCTTTTGATAATTTTCAGTGGCTGAGTGAATTAGTCCTTGAGCTGAATGAAGAATACAAATATCGATACGACAAGCATTGTGATCACAAATCTATCGCTGTGCTGACTGAAATGTCTGATTATTCATTTCTGCCTATCGGATTAACCACCTTTCCTCAGGCCATGCCTAATCAGTATAAAGTGATCAACGATCCGGTATCGGCTTATCGAAATTTTTATCGGGGTGATAAAAGCAAATTTGCGAAATGGACTAAAAGAGCGCCACCGAAATGGTTTATAGCGCCATAATGTTAGCCAACTATTTTTCTTTCTAAGAAGCCTTATCGCATCGAGATCTTCGATTAAAACACCTCGAAGATGACGGTGTTGAGGCGAAGCTGACGGTGTTAAGGCGAAGATGAAAATATTGAGCTGTAATCCGAATTCAGATTAATAATGGTAGGTTAATAATATGAGTGCAACACAATCCACAAATACGATTGACCAATTCGAAATTGCTAAATTTGAAGCGATGGCAGCCGAGTGGTGGGATCCAAAGGGAAAGTTTAAACCCCTGCATATGCTCAACCCCACGCGGCTAGAGTATATTGTTGAGCAGATAACCACCAAGTTCGCCCGTGACCGCAATTCTCATAAGCCCTTTGAAGGTTTACGGTTGCTCGATATCGGCTGCGGGGGTGGTTTGTTAAGCGAGCCGATGGCATCGCTCGGTGCTGAGGTGGTCGGAGCGGATGCGGCTGCGCGGAATATTCCCGTGGCGCAAATTCACGCGGAGAAATCGGGACTAAGCATTGATTATCGTCATACCATGGCCGAGGCTTTGGTGGATGAGGGTGAGCTGTTTGATGTGATCCTTAATATGGAGGTGATCGAGCATGTTGCTGATCCGCAGGTTTTTCTCAATGCCTGCGCGGCTTTATTAAAGCCCGGCGGATTAATGATCTGTTCCACTATCAATCGTAATCCTAAAAGTTATATGATGGCCATTATCGGCGCTGAACGGGTGATGCGCTGGCTGCCGGTCGGCACGCATCAATGGGGCAAGTTTATCACCCCAAACGAGCTTTCCGGTATTACCGAAAAAGCCGGGCTTAGACCGTTAGATAAAAAGGGTTTTGCCTTTAATCCGCTGTTATGGCGCTGGTCGATTTCAAAATGGGATCTATCGGTCAATTATGTCACCACTAGCATAAAACCGCTGACTTGTGCTTCCTAGGCGATCAAAATGAGTGCCCTATCACTTCACTCAGAAAATGTTCTAAAACCACTGACGTTTAGAGCGCAGTGTTTATTTTAAATCTATCTGCTCAAAAGGAGCTTTGTGTGTCACGATTTTCAGGTATTACCGACAACCCCCATGAAGGACGTTTTCATCAAAAAACCGGCATTTTACTTACCAACCTCGGCAGCCCCGACGCCCCGACCCCCAAAGCGTTACGCATCTATTTAAGAGAGTTTTTATCCGACCGGCGTATCGTTGAAATCCCGCGTTTACTGTGGATGATGATTTTACACGGCATTATTCTTAGAACACGGCCTAAACGCTCTGCCAAACTGTATGAAAGTGTTTGGACCAAGGATGGTTCCCCTCTAACGCATATGACAGGTGTTCAGCGCGATAAACTGAGCGCCCTTTTAAAAGACCGGGGGTATGAAAATACCGAGGTAGTGATGGCCATGCGCTACGGTAATCCCTCCATTGAAGCGGGTCTGGAAGAATTACGTGAAAAGGGTTTTACGCGCATTGTGGTATTTCCTTTGTATCCGCAATATTCAAGCCCTACAACCGGTTCAACATTTGACGCTGTCTCTAAAGTTTTATGCAAATGGCGCTGGGTACCCGAGCTGCACTTTATTAATGGATACCACACAAATGCAGCCTACATCAATTCGTTAGCCAACAGTGTCAGTGAGGATTTACAGAAAAATGGCATGCCGCAAAAATTAGTTTTCTCCTATCACGGAATGCCCAAACAGTTTTTGAATAATGGCGACCCTTATTATTGTTTGTGCCTGCAAACAACCCGTCTGGTAGTCGAAAAACTTGGCCTGGATAAGGAGTGCGTTGTCAGCACTTTCCAAAGTCGTTTTGGTAAAGCCGAATGGTTAAAACCCTATACCGATGCAACCTTAAAAAGTTATCCTGCAGAAGGCATTAAAGATATCGCCATTATCAGCCCTGCTTTTAGCGCGGATTGTCTAGAAACTCTGGAAGAGATTGAAGTTGAAAATCGCGAGATATTTAAACACGCCGGCGGTGAAAAATATCGCTATATCGCCGCGTTAAATGATCGCGATGATCATATTGAAGCCATGTTTGAGGTGTTAAAACCTAACTTAGGCTAGGAAGAACGGCTAGAGGGCCTAAAGGCCTGAAGGCGATGTCGGGATATTTTTGGAACTGAGCCTTCAGGCTCGGCACTTGCTAGTGTCCTAGGATTTAAATCGCTTACCACTGGTTATTGCTTTTGCCCGCCTGAAGGCGGGATTCCAATTTAGAGTACCACTTAAAAGCAGAGCTTTTGTGTTTTTGGGACTGAGCCTTCATGCTCGGTGCTTGAAAGTTTATGCCGGTTAGCACTCGTTATTGCTTTTGCCCGCCTGAAGGCGGGATTCCAATTTAGAGTGCCACTTAAAAGCAGAGCTTTTGTGTTTTTGGGACTGAGCCTTCATGCTCGGTGCTTGCAAGTTTATGCCGGTTAGCACTCGTTATTGCTTTTGCCCGCCTGAAGGCGGGATTCCAATTTAGAGTGCCACTTAAAAGTAGAGCTTTTGTGTTTTTGGAACTGAGAAAGGGCACGCAGAGCTTAGCCCGTTCATAAGACTGAACTCCCGTAAATTACTCTGGGCGTCCTGCCCTCCGCCTTTCAGGTCGTTGTCGTAAATTCCAACGTTCAAATTTGTTCCTGACAAATTTGTCACTGTCCGATTAAGTGACTTCGGGAATGACAGGAAAAACATGCGTCCTCCAAACGTCATCCCCGAGATGTTTTAATCGGGGTTCTAAGCATGCAATATTGGTGCGTTTCGGTACTAAGGCTCGTAGGGTGCACTCCGTGCACCGATTACCTGTTTGCGGTGCATAAAAGGCAGTCTACCGATAACATAACCCGTAGGATGTGCTCCGCGCACCGAACATCTTTAACGGTGCATAAAATACACCCTACCGATAACTAGGAGTGGAGAGCTCGAAGCTCAAGACTCGCCGCTCTTTCTTCCTCGCGAAAAAACATAAATTTAACATCAAAAAATAGACATAAACCAAAGCGTTCATAATAATGAACTTGAAAGGGCGTCAAACATCACATGGCTGGCGTATCCTTGTCTGTACGCACAAAAAAACTGTTAAAGTGCCTGCATTATTTATTACGCAGAGGCCCTTCGTATGTATAAAATTTTAGTCGCAGATGATCATCCTTTGTTCAGAGATGCAATCGCCAATATTATTGCTGAAAGCTTTGATGGATCGCGCGTAGAACAGACAGAAGATATTGAATCAACGCTTGAATTTGTTAAACACCATGACGATCTTGACCTCATTCTTTTAGATCTTAATATGCCCGGAATGTCCGGTCTGCAGGGGTTATTAGCGTTGCGTAATGAATGCCCGACAATACCCGTGGTGATTATTTCGGCAGAACGGGATAAACACACAATACTGCAGACACTCTCCTACGGTGCGGTCGGGTTTATTGCTAAATCATCTTCTAAAACGTGCATTGTTGATGCGCTTGAAAGTGTTTTTGCGGGTAATGTCTGCCTGCCGGCGGATATCATGCGTTTGCCGAAAGTGCCAAAACCGAATAATGAATTTGTTGTTTTACCGGAAAAAATTGCAACGCTGACACGCCGCGAACTGATGGTATTAAAAAACCTTTCCCAGGGAGAAGCAAATAAACAGATTGCCGTTAATCTGTTTATTTCAGAGGCAACGGTTAAAAGCCATGTTTCTTCCATTCTCAAAAAACTGGGCGCATCTAACCGCGTTAAAGTGGTGCTCGGCTGCAGTGATATTGATTTTAATCAGCACCTATAAACAAGCAACGAGTATCGAGCCACTAGCTGCGAGCAATAAGCTGTGAGTAGCGGATAGGGCGAGGGCTAAAAGCGAGAAGGATAAAAGCGAGTGGCGAGCTGCGAGCTGTGAGCTAAAAACTCGATGTTCGAGAGCTCGAAGCTCTAAACTCGAAACTCGCAGCCCGTAACTCACATTTAACGGCTAACGGCCGACAGCCGACAGCCGACAGCAGATTTTTTTATTTCTTATTCAATAAATACAGCATGGTTGTTTTCAATTTTATCGCTTTGACCGGTTTATGTAATAACAATAAACCGTGCTCTTTAATTTCTTTTTGTAATGATTTATTGTAATTGGCGGTGATCATTAATACCGGTAACGGTGCGCTGCGCAGCTGATTAATTTGCTCTGCAACCTCCAGACCATTAGTGCCATCATCAAGATGATAATCAACGATTAAAATATCCGCATGGTCATTGCCAATATCAATCCGCTTTTGTAAATCAGCAAGGCTTGCCGCACTGATGATTGAGCAACCCCAGGTTTCAAGCAGCTGTTTCATTGCCAAACAAATATTAAAATCGTTATCTACCAGCCACACTGTCTTCCCGGCTAATTCTGTATTAGTTAATAACAGATTTTGCGGCGCTGCCACCTCGGGCAAATAAGTTTTATCAGCGAGCGGCACTGTCACTGCAAACAGCGAACCTTTACCGAATGTAGAGGAGACCTTCACCGGATGCTCAAGTACCTTGGATATTTTATCAACTATCGCCAGCCCCAGACCAAGACCGTTGGTGAATGCGCTGCGTGATGATTTCAGACGTTTAAATGCTTTAAATATTTCGCTGCGCTGATCCTGCTCGATCCCTGCGCCGTTATCCCATACTTCGATGCTGATCTGATCACCAACACGCCGGCAGCCAAGCAGGACTTTGCCTTTGTCGGTATAACGAAAGGCATTAGACAAAAAATTACGCAGGATGCGCGCTAATAAAAAACTGTCGCTGTACACCAGGCTACCGCAACTGACGTAGCGTAACTGCACATCATAAAGGCCGCTCTGCTGCTGGTACTCTTTAGCTAAGTTATCCAGTAAATCGGAAAGTTTAAAAGTGCATTTATCCGCCCTCACCACCCCAGCATCTAATTTAGAAATATCAACCAGCGTGCAGATCAGGTTTTCTAAATCATTAAGCGAGCTACTGACCGAGTTAATTAAAGGGGTTAAATTATCATCACGGCTGCTCTCAATAATGGAGCTGGTAAACAGTTGCGCGGCATTAAGCGGCTGCAGTAAATCGTGACTGACCGCCGCCAGAAATTTTGTTTTAGAAAAATTAGCTTGCTCTGCTTCTTTGCTTGCCGCCAGTAAATCAGTTTGTACTCGGCGACGCTCTTCAACTTCATCGAGCAGTTTCTGGTTGAGGCTTTGCAGCTGCGCAGTGCGTTCAACGACCCTTATTTCCAGCTGATCATGGGCTTTCTGCAGGGCTAATGCATTTATCCTGCGCTCGGTAATGTTGCGAATTAACACAAAGAAACCCAGTACTGCGCCACTGCTATCACGGTTTGGAACATAGGACTTGAGCAGATAATTAGGCTCTCCTGCACGGTTTAGTTCTTTGCTTTCAAAAATGACACTTTCACCGTTTAGAGCGCGCTTAACAAAGGGCTGAATCTGCTTATAATTAAGGCTTTTATCCAGCGCTGAAATACCCAGCCCGCGCGGCGATCTGCCGTACCAGTCAATATAAACCTGATTGGTAAATTCAAACTTAAGATCGGCGCTGATATAAGCAATCATCGCCGGTACGTTATCTGTTATCAGGCGCAGTCGGCGCTCATTTTCCTGCAGAGACTGCTGAAAGCGGTGGCGCTCGGTAATGTCGGTGTAGGTTATAATGGTTTTTTCGTCTTGAAGCTGGTGCACTCTTATTTCCAGTACGGTGCCATCACTTAAAGTCTGCACATCAGAGTCACTACCCAAGCGTGGTTGCGCGGGCAGTGGTAGCTCAGTCAATGTCTGCAGAAAAGACAAGCTCGAATCAGTTTGCAGCTGTGCCACGTCTAACTGACTAAGTTGAACAAAACGGCTGTTCCAGACTTCAATCTGTTTTTCACGGCTAAGCAGCACCACACCCTGGGACAAATTATCCACCAGATGATGAAGCTGCACCGATTTTTGTGCCATCGCCTGATCGTAACGTACTGTTTCAGCTTCCTTTAATGCGCTGATATCCGTATAAAGCAAAACCCTTCCGCCTTCCACGGTCGAGCGTTCGTTAAGCTGAAACCAGCGTCCGTCGGACAACAGGTAAACCGGTTTAAGCTGCTTATTATTACCGTGGTTTTTTTCGGTCACTCTTTTAAGGTTAAGCACGGTTTCCGAGGGCAGATTTGATGTCTGCAGAAAAGCTTCAAAATTGCTGTTCTTAAAAATAATTCGCCCGTCACTGTCTAATAAAACGAAGGCTTCGGAAAGGCTTTCGATGGCATCGGTAAAGCGCTGCTGAAATGTTTTCAATTGACGGTTGCGGCGTTCCAGCTGCGACAGTGTTTCATTCAAGGCTTGGGTTTTCTCTCTGACCTGCTTGGCTAAATGTACTGAATGCTCAAAAGCTGCATAGGGTGCCGACTGGTTACCGCCCTCTTCGACGCGCTGCATCAGCGCCCTATTAATTTTCAGCAGTTTGGCATTTTGATATTTCAACCGTTGGTTTTCTTCGTTTAAAAGCATCTCATTCATTGGCGCCACCCGCGATGTAAACGCCGGTAAAGGTTTGGTTCAGGTGAATGCCGTTAATATGTTCACCATAGCTATTAAAGCCGGCTATTTTATATTCACTGTTTAATGCCTGTATCTGAGTGTTTAAATTTTTATGCTCAATTTCCAGGCGCCTTAAAACACAATCACAGGCAAGCACCAGTTCCGGTTTACCGTAACGCTCGGATAGTTCCATAAGCTTAGCGGATAAAGAATGCAGAATATCGTCCATCTCTACGGCCGTCAGCACAATACCGATATCTACGGCGCAGTAAAAAGTTAAGCTTAAATCGGTTTCATTGACTTTCTGAATAGAGCGGATGTAATACTCACCCCCCACTTTTACGGCCAGCGGATTAAGCGAAAAAACCGTCGGACCGAGATCCTTAACCTCAAGGTTTAATAAGCGCGCATATTCCAGTGCAGCTGGCTCGGCATTGAGTTCGTATACGGTGCGGCTGTGCGCATCAACCTTGGTCACCACCAGTTTTTCGGTGGCGCGCTTGATATGATGGCAGTTGAATACTTCAAAGGGGCAGAGGGTGCTGACCATAATAACCACGGCCGCCTGCTGATAAAACTGACCGTTATAATAGACATGGGTATTGCTGAGATTATCATCCCCGCCTGCAGATCCACCAGAGTGCGGAATGCCGGCAGCGGCCGAGTTTAAAGACGCTAAAAAGTGCTCTTCTTCAAAGGAGAGTCCATCCAGTAAAGTCAGTAAGAAAGTATTATTTTTAATAGGCGTTAATGCTTTTGAGCTGCACTGTTCACTGAGTCTGTTAATGGTTTTTTGCGCGTCAAGCAGATCAAATCCGGCCATCGACTCAATTAACTCTGCGCTGATAGAAAAATAGTTTGTAGAAAATCCGATAGCGACAATTGAATGCTGCTGGTCACCTGCGCAGCTTATTTCGCCTGCAGTGGTGCAGCCGGCCACTTTAATGTTGTCAAATAGAGCCTGCATCGACAACGCTAAGGTCGGTAACGAATAAGCGGAGGAGCAGTAAAAGAGGATAAAACCAATATCATCATGATTAAGCTGCCGATGTATCTCTTCACTGGCCAGCCGGGCATCGCTTAAGCTGCTCAGCGCAGTGATGGTTTTAATCTTAGTCATGGGAAATCCCGGTTTTTAAATGAATGCGTGAGAAAGGTTAATTTTAAAAAATGAGGCAAAACTATAACAAAGATGGTCGATGGGAAACGAGACTGAGGGCGGGAAAGCGAGAGTTGAGCTTCGAGTTGCGAGATTCAAGCGTCGAGTCGAATAGTTATCGGTAGGGTGCATTCTATGCACCGCAAGCAGTAGTAATCGGTGCGCGAAGCGCACCCTACGAGATTCGAGTATCGGGATTCGAGCAGAGTTATCGGTAGGGTGCATTCTATGCACCGCAAGCAGTGGCAATCGGTGCGCGGAGCGCACCCTACGATATTAGAGATTCCAGCTTTCGAGCTTCGAGCTTCGAGCCTTCGAGCTTCGAACCTTCAAGCTTTGAGCTGCCCGTCACTAGTGACTCGCAGCTCGCAGGCCTTCGCTAGTCGTTAAAAGAAACCCATCGGTTTTGTGCTGTAGCTGACTAATAAGTTTTTAGTCTGCTGATAATGGTCGAGCATCATCTTATGTGTTTCACGGCCGATACCGGATTTTTTGTATCCACCAAAAGCCGAATGCGCGGGATATAAGTGGTAGCAGTTAGTCCAAATTCGTCCGGCCTGAATGCCGCGGCCCATTCGATGTGCAAGGTTGGCATCTCGTGTCCAAACCCCTGCGCCTAAACCAAAATCACTGTCGTTGGCAATTTCTAGTGCTTCAGCTTCATCTTTAAAGGTGGTTACCGCGATAACCGGTCCGAAGATCTCTTCCTGGAAGATGCGCATGGAATTATCACCCTGCATGATGGTCGGCTGAATGTAAAAACCTTTATTGAGTGTTTCATCGAGGATCTCCTGATGACCACCGGTCAGTACTTTCGCCCCTTCTGTTACGCCTATATCAAGATAGCTCATGATTTTATCAAACTGCTGTGCCGATGTCTGAGCGCCGACCATAGTGCTGCTGTCCAGTGGATTTCCGCGAACAATATTTTTCGCTTTTTCAATGACTTTTTCCATAAACTTATCGAAAATGTCTTCCTGAACCAGAGCACGGGAAGGACAGGTACAGACTTCGCCCTGATTGAAAAATCCCAGTGCAAAACCCTCGGCACACTTATCCAGATAATCATCCTCATGCTGAGTAATATCACTGAAAAATACATTGGCACATTTACCACCAAGCTCAACGGTAGAGGGAATAAGATTCTCCGCCGCGCATTTTAATATATGCTCGCCCACGGGGGTTGAACCGGTAAAGGCTATTTTAGCAATACGTTTACTGGTAGCTAAGGCTTCGCCGGCTTCTTTGCCGTAGCCGTTAACAATATTTAATACACCGGCCGGCAGCAGGTCAGCGATTAATTCCATCAGCACCAAAATACTGGCGGGCGTTTGCTCGGCAGGTTTCAGAACAATACAGTTGCCGGCCGCTAAGGCGGGAGCCAGTTTCCAGGAAGCCATTAATATCGGAAAGTTCCAGGGAATAATCTGTCCGACCACACCCAGAGGTTCATGAAAATGATAAGCAACAGTATCGGTATCTATCTGTGACAGACTACCTTCCTGCGCACGGATACAGCCGGCATAATAGCGAAAGTGATCGGAACTTAAGGGCAGATCGGCAGCCATTGTTTCACGAACCGGTTTACCGTTATCCCAGGTTTCGGCAACCGCAAGAAGTTCAAGGTTGGTATCAATACGATCGGCTATTTTCAATAGAATATTTGCGCGCACCTGCACGGACGTAGCTCCCCAGGCATCTTCGGCTGCATGTGCAGCATCAAGTGCCAAGTCGATATCTTCGGCGCTGGAACGCGGAATCTGACAGATCAGCTCGCCGGTGACTGGTGTTATATTATTAAAGTAATTCCCTTTTACCGGAGCAACCCATTTCCCACCGATAAAGTTTTCATATTTTTCTTTAAATGTAACAACAGAACCTTCATTGCCTGGATTTGCATAGATCATAATGAACCTCTTATAGTCGGCCGATGGATTATATCTGCCTGGTTATTTATTGAAGTAGTAGGTGTTTTACGGGAATTATAATAACGCGAGTAAAGCGAATACGACCATGCGCCATCGGCATGAAAAAACTCATACTTTAGGATGATATTTAGAGGGGATAACAGATAATTTCACCGCTCAGGGCGGTAAGGCAGAAACAATTTTTAAGAAGGGAGAAAGGTTAAATTGGACATTACTTCTTCTTGTCATCTTTATAATTCAACATTGTCATCTTCGAGTTGTTTTAATCGAAGATCTAGATGTGAGAAGACCTATTCAAATTTTAACTTACTGATATTCGAGCTAAAATACTGCTGGAATGACGTAATCTAGTTTTTTCCTTAAGCCGAGTTCGGTTCAGTTAATTTATTTTTATCAAACCAGAGTAAGCGCAGATAAGTCAGCTTTGCTTAACAATAAGCCGGCTCGAAAACCGATTTTAACCTTATTATTTGGAAAGAGAATATAACCATTTTCTGCCTTCACTTGATATTTAACATCCCGATCCGATGCCAAAATAAAACCCTTTGGGAATGCCGTAAAATTTGCCGCATCATCGGCAACATTAAGGATAAATTGCTCGCTCCTTTTGCTAATTACTTCGGCGACTTTATAGACAGTTAAGGTATTGCCGATGCTTGTATCGGGGGTTTGCTCGGTGATTAAGTTAATCAGCCCTTGATTGATGCCTGAAAACTGCTGCAAGTCGTTCTGCCCGAACGGTTTTGCTTTGCCTAGCTCTAATGTGCAACTGTTTGCGCCAAATTGATGGCTGCTAAAATAGCTAAATGTTGCAGCTGGAGCATGATTAACCACGAGCGCTTCAAGTCCGACACTTTGTAACCAAGTTATCATTGTCGCTTGATAACAACCTGATGCCTGATAAGGCAACAAGCCAAAAGCAATATGCCGGGAAGCGCGGATCGCCGTGTGAAGATCAAAATGCGCCCTTGGTTTATCGGGACCGATACTGTAAAAATTGGCAACTAGTTGCTGTAAAGTCGCCGCCCTTTTGGTTTCATAACAACACTCATGCTGTAAATAATGGTCGCTGAACAAACGGTTTAAATCGACCTTTAAATAACGTTCGCCCTTACGCATAGCCTCAAGGTTGCCGAAAATAACCATTAAACGTACTTTAAGCGGGTATTGATGATTTAAAATATCCCCTATCAAGCGGTTAATAATTTCAATCGGCGCCGTTTCATTACCATGAATCGCCGCGGATATAATGATATTTTGGCTATAGCCGCAACTAGGTTCAAAAATCATAACCCCAGGCTCAGGTCGAGACCAGGCAACGTCGCCGGTCTCGCCTGAAGCGTCAATGATTTCATCCCCTGCTAGCGTTTCGGCTAGAAAATCAAACATATTAACCTCAATTTTTCTGGAATGAGTAGATAGAACCGAGGTTCATGATTTGCGTTAATTCATCCAGCGCAATGCGGTTTTCCATCAGTAATTTAGGATCAGCGAGATCAGCTTCGCTGACACGGTCCCGATAATGTTTATTAACCCAATCACATAACGAATGATATAAACCATCACTCAGCAAAGCTCGCGGGTTGGTTGCCTGCAGCTCCGCCTCGTTAAGGACTACACGCAAACGTAAACACGCGGGGCCACCGCCATTACACATGCTCTCACGCAAATCAAAAACTCGCATTTCATCAATGGGATTATCAGCTTGAAGCAGTTCATTAAGGTAAGCCCAAACCCGAGGATTACGGTGTGACTCTTCAGGCACCACTATCATCATTTTGCCGTCTTTTTTGCTCAATAGTTGGCTGTTAAACAAATAGGTAGTCACTGCATCTTTAATACTGACCTTTGAACTAGGCACTTCGATAGGTATAAATTGCGTCCCCAGTCGCTGTAGTTTTTGATCAATTTCAGCAAAGGCTGAGGCTTGATTTAAAAACGCTTCCTGGTGATGAAATAATACATTGCCGTTACTGACTGAGATCACATCATTATGAAAGACCCCCTGGTCAATTACGCTCGGATTCTGCTGCACAAAAACCGTTTGTTGCTGAGCAAGCTGATGCAGTCTGGCAACCGCTTCGCTGGCCTCGCGCGTTTGTCTTGCCGGGTATTTTGTCGGCTCAACCGAGCCACCCAATGCCTGCCGTCCATAGACAAAAACCTCAACGCCGGGTTCGCCATAAGCTGCGCATAGGCGGTTATGGTTAGCGGCTCCCTCATCACTCATCATACTCTGCTGAGGCAGTGCCTGGTGATGCGCAAAATATTGCTTATTAGAAAAAATAGCCTGCAGTGCATTACCGGTTGTCTGCGCTTCAATGGCGCGGTGAAACTTGCAGTTAAGATTGGCCACGGTAAAGTGCACCTTTGCATCGGCCGTATCAGCCGAAGGCGACACGGTTGCCGCATTGGCAACCCACATCGAGGCCGCTGAGCTTACCGCGGTCAGTAAATGCGGCGCTGTTTTTGCTGCTTGCCTAAGCACGCTGAGATCATCACCGCTAAAACCAACCTCACGCAGGGTTTTAATACAAGGTCTGTCCTGTGGCGGCAGAACCCCTTGCTTAAAGCCCATGTCGGCCAGTGCTTTCATCTTTTCCAGCCCCTGCAAAGCGGCAAGTTTGGGGTTGGCAACGGCACTTTTATTGGATGTCGAGGCGACATTACCAAAGGAAAGTCCGGCATAATTATGCGTTAAACCCACTAACCCATCAAAATTCACTTCATATGCTGACATCTAAATTGTCCTTCAAATTATTAATTATTAATTAAAGTGTAAACCGGGCAAATTGGTTTCAGGAAACGCGATAGTTTCTGATTCCATTGATGCCATTGGCCAGGCACAATAATCAGCAGCGTAATAGGCACTGGCGCGGTGATTACCGGAAGCGCCAATTCCACCAAAAGGCGCATTGCTTGAAGCACCGGTTAATGGCTTATTCCAATTCACTATGCCGGCACGGGCTTCAATTAATAAACGCTCAAAATTTTCACGTTCAGTCGAAATTAAACCGGTCGCCAGACCAAAACGTGTTTTATTTGCAATTTCAATCGCTTGAGTAAAACTTTCATAGCGAATAATACTCAGCAAGGGACCAAAATATTCTTCATCGGGTAAATTATCGACCCGCGTCACATCCACAATAGCGGGCGATAACAACGCGCAATCCGCTTGTAAACGAGTCAGTTTTAACAGTGAGACAGCGCCGAGAGAACACAGATTTTGCTCCACAGCGAAGAGATTATCCGCAGCTTGATTCGATATCACCGAGCCCATAAAAGGCGCGGGTTGAGCATCCCATTTTCCCACGGTTATGTTTTTTGTTACCGCAATTAAACGCGCGATAAATTGATCGCCCTGCGCACCTGTTGGCACTAATAAACGACGTGCACAAGTACAACGCTGCCCGGCACTGATAAAAGCCGATTGCAGCACAATATTCACCGCGGCATCCAAATCGGTAAAACTGTCAACAATCAGGGCATTATTGCCGCCCATTTCCAGCGCCAAAATTTTCTCCGGCTGGCCTGATAATTGGCGATGCAATTGATAACCCGTATTTGCACTGCCCGTAAATAACAAACCATCGAGGCCCTGATCCTTAGACAGCGCAATACCGGTTTCTTTAGCACCTTGTACTAAGTTAAGGACCCCCTTTGGCAAACCTGATTTTTGCCAAATTTCCAGTGTCAGTTGAGCCGTCCAGGGGGTTAATTCACTGGCTTTAAATACCACACAATTACCCGCTAATAATGCCGGGACGATATGCCCGTTAGGCAGATGCCCGGGAAAATTGTAAGGGCCAAAAACCGCCAGTACACCATGAGGCCGATGCCTTAATACGGCTTGTCCGTCCGCCATTGGGGTGACTTTTACGCCGGTTCTTTCATGGTAAGACTGAATCGAAATCTTGACCTTATTGATCATCGCCTGCACTTCAGTTTTTGTTTCCCATTCGGGTTTACCTGTTTCCTGGGAGATAACCTGGCTTAACTGAGTTGCCTGTTTTGCAAGGTTCTCTGCAAAACGCTGTAATAATGCAACTCTTTCCTGTAACGTCGTTGTCGCCCATTGCGGGAAAGCGGCTCTTGCTGCATTAACCGCAAGCCTTACATCCTGCTCTGAACCCGCATGACCCGTCCAAATAACGGTATTATCACCGGGATTGGTTTTTTCGAAATATTCGCCATTGCCGGCTTCCCAGCAACCATTAATAAAGTGTGATTTTATGTTCATAAAAAATGTTCCTTTTCAAATAAAGGGACAACACGTAATGGCTCCCCGTTAATAACAGAGAGCGCTTCTGCTTGTGTTTTCGTTAGATAAATCTGAGTCGCGTCGATCATCGGGTTGCCGATAATGGCACGAAAGTTTTGATACTTTTCATTGCCCATTAACAAGGTTTGATCGCCTGATAACGCTGCCTCACTAATGCAAACTTCGCGCAGTCGGCTTTTTCTGACGATGCGCAGATCCTCGGTATATGCCTCAAGCGTGGGGCCGGCATCAAAAATATCAACGTAACCTTCATAGCGCATTCCTTCACTTTCTAAAATTCTGCGCGCAGGCTGTGTGTTTGGATGGACATCTGCAATCACTTTTTGTGCCGCTTCCGTTAAAAAATCAACATAAAAAGCATGTTTAGGCATCAGCTCGGCAATAAAGGATTTTTTGCCGATGCCGGTCAGATAATCCGCCTGATCAAATTCAAGGGTAAAGAAATGTCGGCCCAAGCTTTCCCAGAAAGGAGATCTGCCATCCTGATCACTGACACCGCGCATTTCTGCGATAATTCTTTTCGAAAATTTGTCTTTAAATGCAGCAATAAACAGTAAACGACTTTTGGATAACAATTGGCCATTTTTATCCATTCGATAGTCCGGATCTAAAAATAGCGTGCATAATTCACTGTTACCCGTATGGTCATTGCTTAAACTGAGCTTTTTCATCTGCCTATAGATACCCAGTTCTTTGGATGCATGGACCTGCGTTCCCACGTGAAAATCATACCAGGGATCGTTAAGGCCGATGGCAACCTCAACACCGCTTACCCCTACTAAGGTATGGGTTTCAGAGTCAACCAATGCGAACAAATAACCCTGTTTTGACAACGGACTTGTTCCCTCCCATGTGTTTATCATTCTCTCAATGCGCTGTTCAAGATGGTTTTCATTATGAGGTAAAGAAGTAAAACCTGAGCCTGTTTTTGCGGCAAGCTGCAAAAGAGCCTGCTTGTCCTCTCTGTGGATCGGGCGAATGAACATCATGGTTATATTTCCTTAGACTTTTGTGCCATTACTTACAATTTAATGCAGAAAACGCGCTGCTCCGGGCTCAAATTGAGCTGCTCAATATTCTCTTGGGACACCTGAAGTTGGTTGCCCTGTAACACCGCTTGTACTAAACAAGCCTTAAAACTATTACCTTCCGCTAAACCCAGTAAATAAGTGTGTGACGCGTTCTTGCTGGTAATAGGCGTCAGTTTGACCTGTTGAATCTTTTGCGAAAGGGAAAGCCCATTGCGCGGAGCCGTTAAAATAGGCCCTGCATCAAAGATCTCAACATACTTATCCGCCTCAAATCCCTGATCACTGAGCAGGGAGCATTGTAATTCCGCATCTTTATGTACTAACCCCATCACGGCTTGTGCCTCTTCATCAATCAAAGCCACGTACAGAGGATGATAGGGCATCATTTCCGCAATAAAGGTTTTATTACGCGTGCCGTTGTAATGCTCAACCTGGTTGTAATCAATACCAAAGAACTTCCGCCCCACATGCTCCCAAAAAGGCGCGCGGCCATGCTGATCGGCAATCCCGGGTAAAACCGCCATCCACTCGTTAGCAAATCGCATCGGGAAAATATTCATAAACAATAACCGTCCCAGAGTGATCAACGAAGGATACTGGCTGTCCACCAGCGCAGGCACAATATAAAAAGAACAGAGTTGAGAATGGTCACTGAGATCATGATTTAGGGTCAGTGCATGAATGCGGCTATGCACATTTAGCTCTCGAGATGAATGGATTTTGATATCGTTACGAAAAGCATAAAATGGCTCGCGGTTTCCGGCTAATGCGTTAACTGCGCCGGTTCCCAATATTTGTCCCGTTAAGGTTTCTTCCAATACAAATAAATAGGACTCTTCGCCGGCGGTATCAACATCTTGCTCAAATGAACAGATTGAACGCTCAACTTTATTAACTAAGTGTGAGCGTTTTGCCGGAAGAGTGCTCACCATTGTTCCGCTGTCATGTGCTAAACGTTCAAGATTGCTGATATCACTCAGTGCTGCCGGGCGTAATATAATCATCGGCGGTTATTCCTTTTTCAGGTAGATTTCGATTGCCGCAGTAAAGCGCGCCAGACCGGTTTCAATATCCTTTACTGGAATATTTAAAGCAGGAGCAAAACGAATGACATCTGGACCGGCTATCAGGAAGATAAGTCCTTGCTGTGCGGCTAAATTACTGATTAATTTTGCCTGTCCGCTGTGCTCAGGAGTTAGTTCACAACCAATCAATAAGCCCAAACCGCGGATTTCTTTGAACAATCCGAATTTCTCATTGATCTCATTTAATCTTGTGACAAACAGATCATGACGGTCCCGAACACCCTGTAGAAATACCGGCTGATTGATTTCTTTTAATACCGCGTTAGCGACGGCGGCAGCAAGGGGATTACCGCCAAAAGTTGTACCATGTGCGCCAACCGATAAAGTACTCGCATACTTATCCGTTGTTAACACCGCGCCAATGGGGAAACCGCCACCGAGTGCTTTGGCGCTGGAGAGAACATCGGGCTGTACACTATAATGCATGTAGGCATAAAGATGCCCGGTACGACCAACACCAGTTTGCACTTCATCAAAAATCAGCAGCGCATCATGTTGGTCACAAAGGTCGCGTAAGCTTTGTAAAAATTCAGAATTGGCAGCAACAACGCCCCCTTCTCCTTGAACAGGCTCGACAATGACCGCACAGGTATTTGCACCAATCACCGCTTTTGCCGCCTCAATGTCATTAAAAGCAACGTGTTTAATGCCACCGGGTAAAGGCGCGAAGTCCTGTGAATATTTTGGTTGTCCGCCAGCACTCACGGTAAATAAGGTTCGGCCGTGGAAAGAATTGGTAAATGCGACTATCTCATTTTTAGCAGCTCCATAATGATCATGAGCATATTTTCTGGCTAACTTTAAGGCCGCTTCATTGGCTTCTGCACCGGAATTACAAAAAAAGACTTTATCGGCAAAGGTGCTTTCAACTAATTTTTTTGCCAACTTTAAAACAGGCTCATTGGTATAACCGTTACCAACATGCCAAAGTGAATCCGCTTGATCCGTTAATGCTTTTTTTAATTTTTCATTTGCATGTCCAAGCGCATTGACGGCAATACCACCGGCAAAATCAATGTATTCTTTGCCTTGCTGATCAACAATCACCGAGCCTTTGCCTTTTACCGGAATAAATGGCGCCGGAGCATAAGTAGGGAACATATATTGGTCAAAATCAGTTCTAATCGGTCCTTGAGTCATTTTTTTTGCCTTTTTAGTTATCAACTTAACTAAAGATTAATAGATTAGCGGATGACTGGCATTCAAAAAAACGACTAAAACGTACAGATTTAGCCCTATTCTACCAAAGCATTAAATTTATGAGCAGTTGCTTCAAAGGAAAAATTTACGCTCACAAAGCCGTCGGTATGATTTTGAATAGTAAATCTGATTATTTTATTAATGCATTTGATATGGTGTTATCGGTAGGGTGCATTCTATGCACCGCGGGCAGCGAAAATAGGTGCATAGAATGCACCCTACGAGCTATGCTCTGCGTGCCGTTTCCAATACATTAAAATACCAAACCAATGCGGCTACGAAAATTCCCGTACGTTTTGCTTGTGCTGCACAAACGCTTTAGCAAGAAAAATCATGGAGGATTTTTCTAACCTCAGCCAGTACAGGGATGTAATGTCTGAGGTGGTGCGTTAAAAAGTGGTTGAGCAGTACAAGAATAAAAAAAGTCTCGGGCGGCTTTTCTCTTGCTTACTTCTCTTTGGCCGTTCAAAGAGAAGTAAAGTCGCCGTCAAGGGCGAAATTCCAACAAAAAAGTTAAACCAAACGCCTCAAGCGAAAGCTTACGAATAACCGATCCGGCATCATCACGCAGAGCGCGGCAACAATAAAAATGCCAAAGTATTTCTAATGGCCGCCGACAGTCTGTGCTTTATTATCAACATCTTATGAAGACTAGGGCAGCGACAATCGGTGCATAGAATGCACTCTACGAGCTATGCGTTTGTTGTCATGGTTGGTGCTAGTTGGCGTTCAAATAAGACAGTCATTAAATTTATGATCTCAAGACGAATACAAAAATGTTTGTTACTCGCATTCGTCAGTGATTAGCGAAACATTTTGTGCGTTCTTCTCTTGGCGTGGATTGATAAAAAGACTTATAACTTGAGGAAAAATGCGGCCCACTGGAGAAACCGCAGCTTAATCCAATCTGTACAATAGACATATTACTGGTCTGTAACAGATGATGGGCGCGTTTGAGGCGAATTTGCAGATAATGACGGGCAGGCATGGTATTCATATGACGTTTAAATAAACGTTCCAGTTGACGCCTGGAAAGACACACCAGCTCGGCAATTTGATCGGTTGTCAGGGTTTCTTCAATATTAGTTTCCATTAATTCCACCGCCATGGTCAATCTTGGCTGTACATCTTCACCACCAAAGGCGTGGTTAGGCAAACGTTGTCTTTCATTAGCGCAACGCAGACGGTCGAGACAGAGGTGATCGCATATTTGATTAATCAAACTTTCCTCCTCACGCCCCCCTAAATACGCTAACAAATAATCTAAGGTCGCTAACTGCCCTGCACAGCTATCAAGACGCCCGTCCTGCTGATAAAGCTCATGGCTAAGCATCACATTTGGATAACGATCTTTAAAATCATCCATTAATGACCAATGCACTACCCACGCTTGATCCAATCCAATGGCGCTATCAAGTAACCACCACAAACCGGCTTTCAGGGCGATAATTTGCCCGGTTTGTTGACGATAATAGCGTTGCAGAAATTTTTTAATATCAATAGAAACAGCTGTTTCAGGCGGAGTTTCTGCAGTAACAATCAGTAAATCGTATTTTTGCTGATCGCTAAAGACGTGTTTCTCAAACAGCTTTGAACTGGGGTTATTTGTACAAGCGTCATCAGTACTATCGTCATCAGTACCAGCGAGTAAACTTAAATGATATTTGTGCACACCTAATAGCTGGTTTGCCAATATGAATACTTCGCTAATAACACCATAACTCAACAACGAGCAATCTTGTGGAGCAAGCAGTGCGATGCGAATAACCGCCTGAGGTGAATTGACCCTATTAGGCATGATCAGTCAGCAGCCTTTGCAGCGCATCAGTGTTTCCGCCCTGCTGAGCAATTTCACAGAAAATGTCTAAAGGACGCAGATTGCGCTTGTCGAGTTGTTCAATAGGTACGAACATCATGTTTCCTGTATTATTAATAATCTTCCGCAAAATTGAAAAATTCGCCATTATTAGAGTTATCTGAGTTATTAGAGTTATCAACATTATCAAAGTTATTAGCGTTATTGACAAATATCCGCGTTAAGGGCATTTAATAAGCTAATTAAATCAGCCGGATCTAATGCAATATCCAGCCCTCTTTTCCCTGCACTGACATAAATACGCGGCAAGCCTATGGCGCTATTATCTAAAACGGTTTTTAAGGGTTTTTTCTGTCCCAGAGGGCTCACGCCGCCGAGCACATAACCCGTTGAACGCAGTACCGCTTGTTTATCTGCCAACTGCACTTTTTTAGCCGCGCAGACTTTGGCAACGTGTTTCAGGTTGAGCATTTTTGTAACCGGTAAAATGCACACCAGCAGACTGTCATTATCAACATTAACCACTAATGTTTTAAAAACCAGCTCGGCATCCACGCCCATTTTCTGGGCAGCTTCCAGCCCATAGGAATCACAGTTTTTATCGTGCAGGTAGTGATGAATTTTAAATTCTATTTTGTGTTTATTAAGCAGATCCACGGCCGGCGTCATTTTCCTTTCACCTTGTTAAGCAAGTTGTTTACGACTCTGCACATAAGCTGCAGTTCTATTCTTTTATTTTCTGTTTTACTTTTTCTTCGAGGGTCACGGGCACGCTTTTCAAACGCTCAACTAAACGGCTAAAGCGTTTGGTTTTATGGCGCATCGCACTGGCCATCAAGGCTAAATCGGCAAACAGGGTGAGCTGTTTTTTGGCGCGGGTAATAGCGGTATAAATAAGCTCTCGGCTGACCACGGAAACATGGTTTTCTGGCAATGCCAAGACCGTATGCTCAAATTCAGAGCCCTGGCTTTTATGGACCGTCATGGCAAAAACGGTTTCATGGTTGGGTAAACGGCTTGGCTGAAAATCGGCAATGGAGGCATCGGGCATCTGGAAATAAACCCGTAACTGCAAAGATTCATCCAGTAAACACAGGCCAATATCACCGTTATATAAACCCAAATTATAATTATTTTGAGTGATCATGATCGGCCGACCGGCATACCAATGCGTAAAGTCACTTTTTGGATCGTTATACGCTTGTCCGGTACTTAACAGGCTGGCCTTTTCTAACACGCTCTCGCAAAGTTTATTTAAGCTCTTTACTCCCCACTCCCCTTCGCGCGTCGCGCACAATATTTTAAAGTGGTTAAACTGCTTTAACAGCTGCCCAGCAAGCTTCCTATTGTCTGCGCTGATAATCGCCAGATTTTGTAAATAAGGACGGTAACCTTCCAGTACCAGAGTCGCTAACTGTTTTTTACCCGACTCGGTATTCGAATAATGCTGCAAATCATCATAATTTTCACATAGGGCCATCACCTGTTTGCTGTTGGCGTGGCCGCTATTAATCGCCTTGGCTAAATAGCCGATTCCCGAGTATTGATCGAAACGGTAACTTTTACGCAGCAACGCTAAATTATCCGCCATATTAGGAGCGCGCGGAACGCAGCTGATTAATGAAGTATAACCGCTTAAATCTGCTAACAGTTGCGCTTTTTCAGTACTGTAGCCCGATTCAATAAAGTGGCAAATATCCCCCAAAACAGCCCCGGCTTCAACCGATGCGAGCTGGTCTTTATCGCCCAATAAAATCAGCCGTGCATGGTCCGGTAAGGCCATTAACAGTTTTGCCATCAGCGGCAAATCGACCATCGAAGCTTCATCCACCAGCAGCAGATCGACATTTAAGTTTTTTACCTGATTAAAACGAAAGTGATTACTGTTGGCTTTAACCCCCAACAAACGGTGAATGGTGGTGGCCACCTTGGGAATCTTTTCTTTAAGCTCAGAATCTATGTCTAACTCCACTAACGCATGGGTAATAGATTCGGTTAAACGCGCCGCCGCTTTGCCCGTCGGAGCAACCAGTTTAATCAGCAGCTGTGGTTGAAATTTCAGCAGAAGCGCAAGCAGTTTAGTCACCGTGGTGGTTTTACCCGTGCCGGGCCCACCAGAGATGACACAGCGCGCGGTGGTAAAGGCTAATGCGGCGCTAACCTTTTGCCAGTTGCAGCGTAACTTTTCCGGAATCAGGGATTCAAGCGGTTGTAAATCCTGCGCATTTTTTGCCTGATTAAATAACAGCTCAACCGCCGGCCAGTCAACTGTAGATTCAGGCAGCAGATCAATGTATTTTTCACATAATAAGGGCAGGGATTGTTTTGGATCGTCATACCAGGTCTGCCATAAATAATTATAATCGGTGGCAAATAAAGCATCTAATTCGACTTTAATGTCGGTCTCTAAAGAGAGCAGCGGTTGATCCAGTAATTTATCAGCGATAAGCTGCTCAAATTGGGCATAACGCGCAAGGTACAGAGCATTAAACTGTAAACACAGCGGCGCATCCTCACCGACACAGATGGAGTTATTTAATAACGCATGGGCATTCGAATTATTGTGCAGTAAACATTCAATATCATGCTCCCGGCAAAACGCCTGCAAATCAATCTCAGCGCTTAAACATTTATCATTTAAGCGAATGATGATTTCTTCAACGGGCAAACAGATATGCCCAAGACCTAGATATTCACTGCAGAAGGCGGCGCTTAACTGGGTTAATTTATCTGCCCCTAATTCCGCCATAAAGGCGGCAAAATGGTAATCAATTGAACGCAGCAGACCTTGTTCTTTCCACTGTTTTAGTTGTCTTAACATATCGGCTCCGCTGTTGATTTAGTGCTGTGTTTTTGCCCGGAAAAAAGTTTATCCAGTCCGTCTATCAGCTTAAAACTGGGTTTGACAAAATACACCCCGTATTCTGCTTCTCCCTGCATACCGCGTAAAAAGGTATAAAAAACTCCGCCGATATGGGTTTCATAATCGTAATCCGCTAACCGGGATTTAAGCAGCCGATGCAGCGCCAGCGTATAAAGCTGGTATTGAAAATCGTAACGGTGCTCAATCAAAGCCGCTTCCATTTTGGTTTGATTATAATCCTGCAAAGCGTCACCAAGATGATTAGATTTATAATCAAGCACGTAATATTTGCCATCTTTTTCAAATGTTAAATCGATAAATCCTTTTAAAAAACCCTGCACCGTTCGAAACTGCAGTTCCCCTGCCCGCGCAGATAAGGGGTCATATTTTTGCAGCAGCTTATTAACTTCATGTGCCTGCACTTCCTGCATCGGAATGAAAAACTGCATCTCAACTTTTTTCTGCTGTGCAGATAAATCACCTAGTGTAATATCAGCCGCTAAGTTTTGCCCTAAAATCTGCGCTATCCAGGTGCAGAGGACCGGTGCCCACAATTCCGGTTCCGAATAATGGCGCAATGAGAGTTGCTCAAATATCAGTTCATTAAGTGTTTCGAGATCGCTATTTTCAACATCAATTAACTCAAATAATTCATGTAAAAAAGTACCGTGCTTGGCCCCTCGTGGAAAGCTGAAGGGAGTTTTTTCAGGCGCGGTTAAGAGCACCGGCGACACTTCAGTCGGCTCTTTGTCGATATCACTCGGTTCTTTGTCGACATCAACCAAAGTCACTGACACGGCCTGTGTATGAAAGCGTGACAGTGAAGAATAACTGCTGATCCACCAGTTTTTTTCAACCTGTTTTGCAAGTACCAGGGGCGCCTGTAAAGCTTGCTCGCTTTGTATTACCTGATAAGGTGTTTCATCTAACAGCGGGGTCGGGCGAATACAGATATTGTCACTGTTATCCGCCATTTTTTGTAACTGTTGGTTTAATTTTTCGGTATCCCCGGCTAACAGATCTTTGCCGCCTTGCAGGCAGATATACCCCAGGGCGCTTTTGCACAGCGGGCTGTTTTTCTCGCGCCCTTTTCGGTAGTTACCAATACCGATATAACAGCGGTAGACGCTGCGCGTCAGCCCGACGTACAATAAACGCAAGTCTTCCGCGAGCTGCTCTTTTTCAGCCAAGGCGGCATTATTTTTGGCATTTTGCAGGTCAAAAATAAGCGCATTATCCTTCTCGGGATCATGATATAAACATTCATGAGGTTTTTGATATAACCCGGTAAAGGGCATAAATACAATATCGTATTCCAGCCCTTTGGCTTTATGCAGGGTACTTACCTGAACCAGATCTTTTTCACTTTCTAAGCGTTGTTTCTGCTCACTTTCACCGCTATTGCCCTGTTTTATCTGCTCGCTGAACCAGCGTAACAAAGCAAATTCACCATCATAATCAACGCTGTTCTTTTGCAATAATTCCGCTAAATGTAAGACGTCGGTTAATAAACGTTCACCCTGTGCATTTTTAAGTAAATAGGCGCTTATTCCCTGCTGATGAAATAATTTATGTAACATCGCCAGAACACCCACGCTGCTCCAGAGTCTGCGGTACTCGATAAATTGTCCTATTTTCTCTTCCCATAAACGCGTATTCAATAAAATCTGATGCACCTGGTAAGGGGTTTGACAGAACAATTTACAGGCGATGGCGGCGCGTAATAAACGCTCGTCTTCGGGGTTTAAACAAGCCTGTAAAATACGCAGTAAATCCTGCGCATGGGAGGTGGCGTAAACACTCTCTTTGAGTGACAAATAAACACTGTTAATATTTTCATCAAATAAGGCTTTGCGAACAAGCTGAGCTTCTTTTCCGGTGCGCACTAAAACGGCAATATGATTTGCCCTGATGATGCTTCGATTACCCTTTTTATCTTCCAGGTAGGCTTTGTCCTGCTGGGCTAACAGCAGGATTTTTTTGATTTCATTGACGCAGGCATGGGTTATCGAATCTTTATAACCTTGAATATTTTCGCCGCCAACGGGGTGAATAAATTGTAATGCGCTTTGAGCCGGGTCGTCACTGTTCTCCACCACTAATTTTTTGCGTGAAATATTCGGTGCCTGCACCGCAATAAAAGGGATATCGTCATTGTAGATAAAAGGCGCCGGGCAAAACTCAAAAAAGGTATTACTGGCATTAATCATTTCCGGCGTGGAACGGTAGTTATAATCCAGGCTGTAATGCGCGCTGACATTCTGACGCGCCTGCATATAGGTGAAAATATCAGCCCCGCGAAAGCTGTAAATGGCCTGTTTGGGGTCACCAATCATAAATAAACCCAGGCTCTTCTCAGCTGCAGCTGATTCCTCACCTTCAACGGACTGATAAATTGTAGTGAAAATACGGTATTGGACAGGGTCGGTATCTTGAAATTCATCGATCAGGGCAATCGGATACGCCGTTCTAATATTTAAGGCTAAGCTGTTTTCATTGCCGTTTTGCAGCGCCGCATCTAAGCGTGTTAACAGATCATCAAAACCTAATAACATCTGTTTATTTTTATTCGATTGCAGATGCGCCTTCACCCAATGGGTGGCTTTGACCAAAATGGTATTTTCTAATGAAAGATCCAGCGCTAACAGGGCTTCAATCTCACTAAAGACCGAATGTTTTGGAATTTCGCCCTTGGGGGTTTTTTCATCTAATGATTTTTGTGAAAATTTAATCAGACTTTTAGGTAAACTTAAACTGGAGCTGGAGGTTAACGCCCATTGAGAGACTTCTTCTAACCAGTTTGGCAGATGTTTCTTGCTGTAACTGCGTTTAGAAACCGCGGAATGGTTAATAATATCGGCATAGTCCGCCTGATCATTAAGCCAGTTTACTTTAAGGGTTTCAATGGCCGAGATACTGCGCTCATATTTCGCTTTAAAATCAAAATCATTAATTTCAGGTAAAAAGTGCAGGTCGCTGCGTGACAAAAAAGGCCGTAAATTTTTCTGCAACTGCTCGGGACTCTCCCAATAACTGAAAATAAGCTCGGTCAGGGGCGTGGATAAATCATAGAAAAAAGTCCGCCAGAAATCATTGCAGGCTAACTGTAACAGCTGCGCATCGTCCTCTAATAAATTTTGTTGAAATAAACTGCCCGACTCAAAGGCATTCTGCATCAACATGCGCTGGCAGAAACCATGAATAGTGTAGACAGCCGCTTCGTCCATTTGCAGTTCGGCAAAACGTAATAAACGGATGGCAACCTGATGATCCTCTACCTCATTGAGCAAACTTTGGGTAAAAGGATCATCACTGTGGTCTTGAATAAAGTCTAAACGGACCTCCTGAATACGCTCTCGGATCCGAGTGCGCAGTTCCGCCGTTGCCGCTTCGGTAAAAGTGACTACTAAAATTTGGTCGACGGTTAAAGGCCGTTGATGCGCGGCTTGCTGCCCATGACCGAGCAACAAACGAATAAATAAACTGGCAATGGTATAGGTTTTACCGGTTCCGGCGGAGGCTTCAATTAAACGCTGCCCATACAGGGGAAAAGTTAATGCATCAAGCGGCTGGACTGACAGCTCTGTTTTAGTGGTTTTTATTGTATTTAAGTTATCCATTATTCTGCCTCGTCCGATACAGCATATTCAATCGCGTTCATATTGGATAAAATAGGCATGAATATTTTTAATGCTAAAGGTTGAAAGGTATCCCAATAATCTTCCAGGTTTTCATAACAACGATTGATATAAGGATCAGCGCCTTCTGAAAAACCACGCTCGCTGCAGAAACACGCCAAGGCTGCCTGCTGCGCTTCAGCAATAGTTGCAAACTCCAAATCTTCAAAGACAAAACATTCGGGCTGTAGTGCATGCACCAGAGTGCACCAGGCAAAAGCACTCTGAATAAAGAAGGGCAGCGGTTGCTGTAAACCCGCTTCATATAACTCAAGCATTTCACTTATTCTGTTGTAGGCATAATCCGCGGGCAGCTCTTCAAAAAAGATGCCATTTTCCTGGCCAAACAGACTGGAGTTCAGATTGTGGCCATAGGCGATGCAGTAACAAAGATGCTCTAACCACAGTGTTAAAATATCTTTGCCTTTGATATTGCCGGTTTTAACCCGTACTAATCCTTTTGCACAATGATCATTTATCTCACCAAATAAGCGTTTTTCAGCAAACTGAATATCGATATTGATGGTTTCAATCTCACCAATATAATAACTTGCGGTTAAATCCGCTAAATCTTCCATTCGCGCGAGATCTTTATTAAAAATAAGTGCGGCAAATTCGCCAAAGGGCAATTCACCCGCCGCCCTCTTTTCAATAAACAAATGGTCTAATGATTTACCCTCCAGGGCGTACTCAAACTGCTCATGTTTAAGATAATACTTCTGCAAATTATCTAAAGAAAAGGGTTCGTTATTATCCTGCTCACTGTCATCCAACTCAAAGTAAGCCTCTAAACGCTGATTAAAAAAGGCCTTACAGGGGTGTTTCAAAAATTGTTTCAATTGCTCTAGGGGCACCTCTATTAGAGGTTGCTCTAGCGCCAGAAGATGATCAAAAGACTCTGGCGGTGCATTTTTTGAAAAGTTTAATGCCGCCCACCAATTCGGATTATAGGTTGTAACCTCACCCTGATAATAACTTTCACTAAAGCTCTGCATCGGATAATGAAAAGAGATAAATGCCTTGAGCGCTTTTTCTGCAACACGGCTTTTGTCCTGCTGATTCTCTTTTAATACAAAACTTTGCTGGCAATAGTTAAGCAACTCCGAGACTAATACGCTGGGCATTTTCTCACTGTTATCATTAATATCCCGGCCAATATAACTGATATAAAATTTATCCTGCGCTGAAAGCAAAGCTTCTAAAAAGAGATAACGATCTTCTTCGCGGCGGGAACGATCACCGCGTTTACGGTGCCCGGACATTAAATCAAACCCCATCGGAACAATGTTGCGCGGATATTGACCATCGTTCATGCCCAGCAGGCAAACAACTTTAAAGGGAATAGAGCGCATCGGCATCAGAGTACAAAAATTGACTTGCCCGGCTAAAAATCGCTGGCTATTTTCCTGACCCGAGAGATGCGTCTGGAGGTGCTCAACTAAGACAAATAAGGAGATATCCTGAGTAAAATCCGCCTGCCCGGTATGCGCTAATAAATTATCCAGTTCATTGCGGATAATAGATAATACCGCGCTATTGTCGTCATCTTCGAGGTAAAAGTCTTCCAGTAGCTGATATACAAAAGCCTGCCATTGTGCGGCATTATAGGACGCTTTCAAACCCTCCTGTAATTGTATCAGCGCATCAATGAAGTCAATAAAACGCCCCAACAAGTCCCCCTGCAACCCCTGCACTTCATCATAGGCAGAAACACCTTCAAACAAGGAGTCACTCATGGCATAACCGAGCAGCATACGCCTTATGCCAAATAACCAGCTGTTCTGCGACAGTTTGGGTAAATCCCACTGCGCCGCACTTTTTTCATCTAAACCCCAGCGAATACCACTTTCGTTGATCCACTTTTGTAACAGCACAAATTCATCTTGATTCAATTTGAAACGTTGTAATATAGCCGGCACTTCCAGCAGGGCTAAAATATCTTCCCGGGTATAACGCGTCTGGTTGAGATTCAATAGCTGTAAAAAACTGATCAGAATAGGATTTTCCTGCTGCGCACTGACATCCGAAATACTGAAGGGGATATAACGTTGCTGTTCAACGCTGGCAAAAACCGCCTGCACGTAAGGCGCATAAAGATCAATGTTGGGTACCATCACGATAATATCTTTCGGCGTGAGGTTATTATCAGCGGCAAACATGGTCAACAGGTTGTCGTGTAAGATTTCCACTTCGCGCATCACGCTGTGGCATAAGTGTAAGGTCAGAGAGTTATCTTCCGGGACAAGGCTGATGCGCTGGCTTGCATCGGGGCTTAATGCCTGACTGCTGTCCTGCAGATCCAAAACATCGGCTTGAATATGATGCAGTAAACTATCACGCTGAATATCAACAAAAGCATCCACTTCCTGCTGCTCTAAGGAGTACAACTGGAAAAGAAAATCACGTCCCATTTTGCCCATCGACGCAAGCAGAGGATTACCCACTTCACTGTCGGAATCGCCGCTTTGAGTCCACTGTAAATGCGACTTATCTTTTTGCCAGCTGGAGTCCGGTAAATTTTTAATGGCACCGTCGCTGACGGTTAATTTCTGACGACTTTGCGCAAAACGTTTGGCTAACAATTTAGGATCAACAATATCGGCCCAATAATAACGGCACGGATTAGTTAATAAAAAATGCACATCACAATGTTCAGCGAGGCCCAATAATGCCTGCAGATAAGATTCCGGCAGTGCCGATATGCCAAAGACAAAAATACGTTCAGGCAGATGATCCAGTGTTTTTTTAGTGGCAAGGGTGTCTAAAAAGTCTTTATATAAACCGGCACGGTGATAAGCTTTGCCCTGCGCTTCAAATGAATCGGCAATAGTCAGGGTGAGTTTTTTCCATAACTTGGCTTGCCAGCGCTGATCCTCTAACCACAAAGGGATCGATTGCTTATTAGCAGCATGCCACTGGCTGAGTTCTTCTTCGCTGGCGTTTTCCCAGGCTGCAATCCATTCCGGACGATAAACTAAATATTGGTCAAAAATATCAGCGATTTTCTGGCTTAACTGGAAACGCTTGCGCAGGTATAAATCATCTTCAAGATAATGTAATAAAGCTGAAAAGTCGGGATCCTCCAAACAATCGGGTAGAAGGCGCATTATCTGCCAGGTCATGGACATTTTATTATAGGGGCTTTTATCGGGCACATCTTTTAAAACATGTTTGAACTGCTGCCAGATAAAACTTGCAGGTAAAGGAAAATCAATATTGGCACTGATCCCCGTTGACTGTGCAATCTCTAGTTGTAACCACTGCGCCATACCCGGGCTTTGAACCAAAATCGTTTCGCTTGCAAAGGGATCCGTCAGCTTCGAACCCTGCATTAACGCCACCAATAGATCTTTTAAAAGCGCCAGTTGATTTGAATGATATACTTGAAACACGATTCTCTTCCCTGTTGAATTTATAGAACATCCAATCCGCTCATTTCATTCAGTTGTGGAGGTTAAAATGAATCACTTAATGAGGGGAATGGCTATGATTTTTAACAGCATAACATTGCCGGGCATGTCATAAAAACAGTCCCGGATAAAGTGCTTTAAAAACCGAAATAAAGAACACTAAAAGCACACTCAGCGGAACATTGACAGTGCATCAAGACTGTTGTCGGGATCACTATCCTGGCTGGTATCATCGATTTGTAAAATAGCGCGCAGTTCAGATTCAATTTCCTTTCTGCTGCGATTAATGTCGGCACTTAACTTATTAAAAAGGCTCTGCAGCTGATCATTGATGCCGTTTGACAAGGGTTGGTTTGTGTATACTAATGCTTTTATCAAATCCAGTGTTGCTCGCGCTGAAGCATGGGATTTAGAGACTTTTTTAGCAGTAAGCGCGCAAAAATACACCCGGTTTCTTTCAAAAAAAGAGGCAAAGGTAGTAAATCTAAGCAGCGCAGTGTCATAACTTTCCTGTGGTGATTGGCTGTTGTCACTTATCTTCACTTCAACAATAGCCAGATCAAAATCTGCAAGGTATTTGTAACATTGATCAATCACTGCGGCTCGCTTTTCAATAAGGTGAGTATCAGCAAGTCGCAGGGAGTGCCGATCAACTTTTAACTCATTCTCCAGAGATTGTATTATTTGTGCCTGTTTGGCTTTAAGGGTTTCAAGATAAGCATCAGACTTAAGCTTTTCTTTGACCAATGCACTCTTCTGCCACACTTTCGCAATCCAGATTGACAATAAAAAGATCAGTAACCCACCCGCAATTAAGACAATCAGGCTCATTTCATAGATTGGATTCATCGCTTACAACTCCTAGATTAAAAAACAGACTGAACACCGGATTAAGTTTTTAAAAAAGACAAAATTTGGCGTAATCGCGAACTTCATTAGCCGTTAAATCCCCTTTAGGTTGTTTTTCTACATAGGTGCACCACTCTTCAGTTCCCACTTCAGGCGTACAACCCAAAACAAACAACCCCATAACTACAACACCAATAATTTTTTTCATCAATAACTCCAAGATGTTACTTAATAATATACCCAATCCCCTTGAATATAAATCTGCAGACGGATTGATAACAAGTGATAGTGCATAACGCCGGAAAAATAGAGTGACAGGAAGTGCCTCTCCTGTCAGCAATTATCCCTTTTATGCGTTTGCTAAGACAATATAACAGCTTAAGATATAAGCGCTTATATAAATAACTAACGATTTAGTGCAATCTTACGTAATGCAGATTTTTCGGCATCGGACAGAAACGCTACTTCCATACCATTAATTTGTGCCTGTCGAATTTGATCTTGATTTAAACCGACTTTTGTTGCTGCTATTTGGTATTCGTGGGGCAGTTCAATCCCCTCAACAGCAGGATCATCGCTGTTTAAACAGGCGAGCACGCCGCTTTCTAAAAAAGTCTTTATGGGATGCTTTGCCAGAGAATCCACGGTGCTTGTTTGTATGTTGGAGGTTAAACAAGATTCAATGCCTATTTTATGTTTAACCAAATAATCCAGCAACTTAGGATCTTCAACCGCTCTCACACCATGACCAATGCGGGTTGCACCAAGCTCATTAATCGCCTGCCAAACACTGCTCGCACCGGCAGCTTCTCCGGCATGCACGGTGACCTGTAAATTGGCATTGCGCACGGTTTTAAAATGTTCGACAAAATGCTCACCCGGATGACCCGATTCATCGCCCGCCAGATCAACGGCAACTAAGTTATCTTTTTGAGTTAATAACGCTTCAAGCTCCTGCTGACAGTGTTGCTGACCAAAAGTACGGCTCAAAATACCAATTAAATTTGCTTTGACAGCAAAGTCGCGACATCCCGCCTGCACGCCGTCGACCACGGCTTCAACAACCCCGATCAGCGGCAAATTGTGTTTCATGGCCATGTAATAAGGTGAAAAGCGCAATTCCGCGTAATCTATTTGTGCCGCCATGGCATCCTGCACATTTTCATAGGCAACACGGCGGCAGGCATCCAGATCGCCCAATACCGCCACTCCCCAATCCAATTTAGATAAAAAAGCCAGCAAATTTGGCTCTGTTTCTACTATCTGCACGTGGGGACGTAACCCTTCAATATTATAAGCTGGCAAAGGTAAGGCAAATTTTTGACCTAATTCTAAAATAGTTGCGATGCGGATATTACCGTCCAGATGACGATGAAGATCGGTTAATGGGAGAGAGTTAGTAATCATTATTCAATAGTCCTTGAAACAATATATTGATGTAAAAAAGCAGTATAAAGAATGGCAGTTTGTCTGTCTGTAGGAAATCGACTGAAATACTAAACCGCGAATATATTCTTCGATCTGTTTACATAATCTGTTGGTGAGCTCGATCAAGTTTTGAATTGAAAAATGACCTACAATTTAAACCCAAATGAATATAAATTTTCATTTTCCAGTAAATGAAATTTCGTCAGTAAACCTTAAGGTTAACTAAGTAAGATACTGACCTATTATTAACTGTTCAGGATAATCACCTTGGAATCGACTTCGTCAAAAACTATTAAGAACCCCAAATTTTCCATCAATATGGTGTTTTTGATCACCCTGCTTGCAATCTATTACGGTTTTGTTTTCAATTATCCGATCATTGATAAATTCTATATTTTATCGGGTAACCAGGGAATATTTTATTTCCTTTCACCGATCATTTTAACTTTTGCATTTATCATTATTTTTTCACTGCTCGCCCTGCCCTATCTATTCAAAGCAATACAGATTCCGCTGCTATTAACATCCGCATTAGCTTTTTATGCCAGTCTCAAATATAACATCATGTTTGATTATTCTATGATAGAAAATGTTTTTGAAACGGATACCGGGGAGGCTTTAACCTATGTCAATCTTACGTCGGTTTTATACTTTATAGTGTTAGGCCTGTTACCTGCATTTTTGCTTTTTAAAATAAAAATAACCTATGCAAAAAGTATCATTCGTGAGGCAGTTAACCGGCTTTTATTGGTGATTATTGCTGTTATCGGGATTTTGTTGATCGCGTTTTTTTATTATAAAGATTATTCCTCTATCGGGCGCAATAACAGCTACCTGAATAAAATGATTAATCCGGCTCATGCATTCAATTCATTTAGATATATAAATAAAACATATCTTACAAAAAAATTGGAATACAAAACCATTGGCGAGGATGCGAGTCTGGAAAGCAGCGCTAATAACAAACCGACTTTAATGGTTTTAGTAGTGGGTGAGACCGCCCGTTCACAAAATATTTTTTATAATGGTTATGCACGTAATACCGACCCCTACACAGAGGATATGGGGATAATTTCTTTTAAGAATGTTTCCTCATGCGGCACAGCGACTGCGCACTCATTACCCTGCATGTTTTCAAATATGAAGCGCTCTAACTACGACAAAAACCGAGCTAATAACCAGGATAATGCCTTAGATGTTATTTCTCATGCAGGCGTAAATATGCTCTGGCTTGAAAATGATGGTGGTGATAAAAACGTCGCTAACCATTTTTCCAAAATAGAGATTTCATCTGACGACAGCTCGGATTTATGTGCTGCTGGATCCTGTTACGATGAACTATTGGTGCAGAAATTAGACGAAAAAATCAAAAAAGATAAAGGTAATCAGTTTATCGCTTTACATATTAAAGGCAGTCATGGCCCGACCTACTGGCAACGCTATCCGGAAGATAAAGCACGATTCACTCCGGCCTGTAATCAAAGTGATATTGAAAACTGCAGCGATCAGGAGATCCTCAATGTTTATGATAATACCCTTGCTTATACGGATTATGTTATTGCCGAGACCATTAAAAAATTAACAGAATATTCAAAGCAATATAATGTTGCCTTAATGTATATCTCAGACCATGGCGAATCGCTTGGTGAAAACGGTTTATATCTGCACGGTGCTCCATATATGATTGCCCCTGAACAACAAACTCATGTTCCCTGGTTTATGTGGCTTGGAAATGATTATGCCGATGCAAAAGGGATCAATAAACAGTGTCTGCTTGATAAAGCAAACAATGGTACTTTTTCTCACGATAATCTTTTCCATACTATCCTTGGGCTCTATGGTGTTGATACGACAGCAAAAGATAAGCAACTGGATATTATTGCCAGTTGTAAACAGGGACTAAATAATATTGCCATAGTGAATAAAACAGCACCTTAGCTTTATTAGCAAATCAAACCCGTTATTGGAATGCTCTGACCAAGCATTTCAAGCACCTTTCAACTGATTTTCTTTTGTCAGCCTGCGGCACATCTTGTTTTACTCATTTGCTGATAATATCAACCGTCATCCTCTGACTTTGCTTTAACCCAAACAGGCTCTGCAAATAAAGTGATGACAGCAGCACCTCATTGACATCAATTCCTTTTTATGCGATTTTAGCAAAACACCTCCAAAAGTTTAAATTGCGCTATAACAGACCGCTGCAATGATCCCTGAAAAATTAAAAATGCTTACGCCTGCTACTTTTAAAATAGTAAATTGGTGTAGACTTTAACAACTTTTGATTAATTTTTACATTTTGGTCAACACTGAACAGGTAACAGCAAAATAGCCCCTCTGGATGATGGCAAGTGAAAGTACTGTCATCTATAGTAGCCGGAATTAGCGGCCGGAATTTTTTACAGCAGCATTTATATAAATGACCATGGAGTTTCGATGAACAATATTAGCCGCCTGTTCTTGTTTTTGAGCCTTATTTGTTTTACCACTCTCGGGTTAGCTCAAGCACTGGATAATGTAAAGATTGATCTGCTTGAGAAAAGTATTGAAGTGGCTAAAAAATCTCAAGAGTATGATCCAGAAACACAAGATAAATTAATCCAGCTGTATCGCGACAGCATTTCCAACCGGCATCAGATTCAACAGCACAATGAGGCCACTGCACAATATAAAAGTGCATTAGTAACCGCCCCTCAAGAAATAAACGAACTGAAAAAAATGCAGGAGGAACGTTCAACAACGGATCCCTTAGAAAGCTTAAAAATCAATCAATTCACTGCTCTGGAGAGCTTAGAAAAGCTAATTTCAGATGAAGAAGTAAAGCGTTCGGCATCGGAAGACAGACTCAATATCATCAATACCGCTATTGGGGAGCGCACTTTACGCCCCAGCCAAGCTCGAGAAAGAATTAATTATATCCGTTTAGAGCTGACAGAATTTGATGAAAAACAGATAGATCAGCAATCCGATAGCGGCCCTGCTTTTACAGAAGCGGATAATTGGTACCGCGAGACAAAACGTCAATCGTTACAAACAGAGCTATTAATGCTCGATCAGGAGATCGCCGGCAACACCACGTTACTGAACCTGCTGCAGGAGAAACAGAAAAACGAAATTGCCCTGCTCAAAAAAATAGAAATACGGATCGCATTTTTAAATGAAAAAATGTTTAACAAACGAGCCGAGTCAACAAAAAAGATATCTGCAACGGCAAATTTTGTGCTCAACGGTGAATTAGCAGAGGACAGTTACCTTGAGGAAATAGCCACACAAAATTTAGCGCTGATTGCGGTATTGGAATTACAATTTAAGGAGCTGCAAAGACTGTTAGAGAAAGAGACCAGCGAACGAAAATTATCACTGCAGGTCTCCGAAGCATTCCACAATGCCCGCAAAAGATTGCAGCTGCAAAGCGACTCATCTTTTATCGCTTTATCCATTCGTGCCCAAAGAGAGAAACTCCCCAAGAGTCAAACCTATACAAAATCACGAAGTGTGGTGATTGATGATATTGCTAAAATAAGCCTGCGCTTGTTCCGTCACGAAGAGATGTTAATTAACGACATGCAGGAACCGCCAAAAATCGCACGGCCCGATAATCAAATAAACAGTGAATATAATCAGACCCTGTCTGAATTGTTGGAAGACCGTCAAAATATGCTTGACAGGGTGATCAAAAATGACCAAGTACAACAGAGCGGATTATACGAACTGGATGCCAGATATCTGCAATTAATAAATAAAACCACTGATTATGATAATTATTTAACTGAGCACCTGTTGTGGTTAAAAAGCAGTAATGCCTTTGATTTTATTATGTTTACCCAATTACCCTCGGACATTAAACTGTACATAAGCCATTTAAAAGATACATTTCAGAATTTAAAAAACATCAGATTACAGGATCTCTTTTTACTTTTCATCCCCTTATCATTGGTATTTTTGTTAATCTTTTTACACAAAAATATACTCACCTCACTGCAACTCTGTGGTGAAAAAGTCGGCCGTGCAAAACAGGATAGTATCCTGCATACCGTCAAAGCATTGATTTATTCCACGCTGCTGGCATTGCCCGCCGGATTAATATTATTTATTATCAGTTGGGCTATCAAGCTTCCGGAAACAGCGTCGAACAGTTCAGGCGAATTAGCCAATGTAGGCATTTACACAGCTGTTTCGCTCTTTGCGGTACAATTGTTAAAAGTGCTATGCATTGAAAAAGGGGTTTCCGAAGTACATTTTGGGCGAAAAATAGAAGCGCTCTCTATCTATGTGAAAAAACTCAATCTGTTCATTTACTTCGGTATTCCCTGCTACTTCATCACCCTGAGTGCCATTATATTATTTCCCGCAACATTGGGCGGAGCGCTGGCAATATTAGGCTACTCAGGTATGATGTTTGCGCTGGTAAGAATCGTTTATAGCATTTTACACCCCCATAAAGGGTTGATATATAAAGCACAAACAACGGATCCGGCGGCAACATTTAAAGCCAGAAAAATCATTTTTTTGTTCACTATGTGCTTGCCCGTCGCCATCATTATTATGTCTTTAGCGGGATACACCTATACAGCAGGCGTATTTGGCGAACGCCTGTATTTCTCGATTTTATTTGCCGCTGTTCTGTGGCTTTTTCATTCCCTTTTAAGCCGCTGGTTATTAATGACCAGCAAGAGGCTAACCTATGATAATTTGGTCATTGCTCGAAAAGTTAAATGGGATCGCCTCAAATCAACAGGCAGCGAAACCCCTGAATTGGTTCATGAGGAAATATTAGAGCATGAGGTCGATTTAAAAACATTAGACGGCGACAGTCACAAACTGATTAACGCAGCGACCTTAGTATTAGCCGTGGTCGGATTCGTTATCGTCTGGGGTCAGATGTTACCGGCATTAAGCTTTCTTGAACAGATAGAGCTGTGGAATAAAGACGTTCTGGTGGATGGCAAAGAACTGTTATTTGCGGTGACACTGGATGAGGTCCTGGTGGCTTTTTTAGTGAGTTTGGGAGGTTATATATTATCCCAAAACCTGCCCTCTTTAATCGACATTATTTTACTTAAAAACGGCGAAGTCAGCCCCGGTTCCCGTTATGCCATTGTCACGTTAACACGTTATAGTATTGTTATTATTACAATTTTGATAACCATGAACTTTCTTGGAATAAACTCCTCGCGCATCGGATGGATGTTTGCCGCACTGAGTGTGGGCATTGGTTTTGGTCTGCAGGAAGTGGTCGCCAATTTTATTTGCGGTTTAATTTTATTATTTGAACGTCCGATTCGCGTTGGCGATATTATCAGTACCGGCAGTACCGATGAGTCATCGGGCACGGTAATACGTATTCGTATTCGCGCCACCACCATCCGTAACTTTGATGAAAAAGAGTTATTGATCCCCAATAAAGAGCTGATTACCGGCCGCGTGCTTAATTGGACGCTCAGTGATGAAATTACCCGAATCATGATTAAGGTCGGTATTGATTACGGCAGTGACGTAGAATTGGCAATGGAAATTATCGAGGAGAGTGCCAAGGAGAATGAGCGTATACTCAATGAGCCGCCTCCCTTTGTTAACTTTGAAGAGTTTGCCGACAGCAGCTTATCGATATCTTTAAGGGCCTATGTTGCCACTCAAGGCGATCGTTTACGTGCCATTACTGAACTGCATAAAGAAATTCATAAACGCTTTAAGGTGGCAGGAATTATTATTCCGTTTCCGCAGCAGGACGTTCATCTTATTACACCGGAGAAGAGTAAACTCTAAGGTCGGCTTGGTAAGTACTGGCAGCGAATGCGCCAGTACTCAAGCCAAGGCGGAGATTATTCGACTAAACGAATGCCATTATCTTCAATATCTATCACTTTCTTACGATATAACTGACCGATTGTTTTTTTGAAATTAGCTTTACTCATTTTTAAAATTTTGGCTATTTTCTCAGGTGAACTTTTATCCGACAGCTGCAGGTAACCCTGATGCTGTTTCAAGGTTTGCACAACACGCTCGGCTAAGGAATCAATTTTTCCGTAACCTATCTGGGTCAGGGTCAAATCAATTTTGCCGTCTTCGCGCATCTGCTTGATATACCCTTTGCACCTTTTACCAATGCCCATCTCACCAAAAATTTCGCTTGGGAATAAAACGCCCCAGTGTTTATTATTAATAATCGCTTTAAAACCGATATCGCTTCTTTCTGCGATTAATAAATCGACTTTATCGCCGACTTTATAGGTTGCTTCTTCTTTGTCTAAAAAACGATCCAGTTTTGAAGAAGCGACTAAACGCTCGCTTATATCATCTTGATAAATATATACAATATATCCATAACCTTCTTTCATCGGTATTTTTTGCTGATTAAAAGGAACCAATAAGTCTTTTGGTAATCCCCAATCTAAAAACGCGCCTGCTCTATTTGTATCAACGACTTTCAGAGAGCTAAATTCACCCACTTCCGCTTTAGGTTTTTGGGTGGTAGCAATCAAACGATCTTCTGAATCACAATACAGAAAGACCACCACCGTTTCCCCGATTTTCATATCGTCGGTGACATAACGGCGGGGTAATAATATTTCACCATCGGCCTGCCCATCAAGGTACAGCCCGAAATCAACTTGCTTAATAATAGTGAGCTCATTATAAGCACCAATTTTAATCATAACTTTCTCTTTTTAATTTAAATGCCCGGTGATCAATTACCACGGGGTGATGTTATCTGTTTTAGACTAGCCAAATTATCTAGTTAGGCAGGTTTGTTGATCACCGCAACGGTCAGCCGTGATGTACAAACCAGTTGCCCTCTTTCGTTGTTTATTGCAATTGACCAAATTTGTGTTGTGTAACCAATGTGCAGCGCCGTTGCCGTGCCGCTAACAATCCCGGATTTTACACCGCGGATATGATTGGCGTTAACTTCCAGACCCACACAAACTTTACTCGGCGGAACGGCCAAATTAGCCGCCAGGCTGCCCAGGGTTTCAGCTAATGCCACAGATGCACCGCCGTGTAACAGCCCAAAAGGCTGGACGGTGCGTTGATCAACGGGCATTGTTCCGGTGAGTGAGTTATCACCCACCTCGGTATATAAGATCCCCAAGTGCGCGGTCAGTGTATTTTCACTGGTGGCATTTAAGCGCGCCAAATCGGTGTTTTTTTTCCAAATCGACATTTTTATCCTGTGCTTTTTTTTCAGTAAATTATTTTCTATCTATAAAATTTTTATAAATTGCTATAGAATTTCCAGTAGCGCCTGTACAGGGTGTTTTAAGGTCTGCCCTTCTATGCGCTTAACTTGACTGCGGCATGAATAACCCGTTGCCAAACATTGCCCGCGCTCACGTTTAGCAATTTCAGCTTCCCAGCTTAGACTGTAGATGGCTTTTGAATCGGCCAGATGAGCCGCATCATGACCATAAGTACCGGCCATACCGCAACATCCCACGGGCACATTAATAAACTGAGCGCCAAAATGATTAAATATTGCAGCCCAGTCTGTGCTTGATGTCGGCTCTGCGGTGACTTCTGTACAGTGACCCAATAAAAAATATTGTTTGCCGTTTGATGCTTTTTTATCACCGCTTAAACGCGTTAACAACCACTCCTGGAAAAGCTGCACATGAAAATTACCGCGATTTTCACCCAATGCTTGTTTGTACTCGTCACGGTAACACAATACCATGGCCGGATCTGTCCCCACCATAGGAATATTAAGGTCTGCCATTTGATTTAAAAATTGTGCTGAATCCTTGGCCGTTTTAGCAAATTTATCCAGAAAACCTTTAATATGCTGCGGTTTGCCGTTGGCTTTAAAGGGCAGAATCACCGGTTTATAACCTAATTTTTTAATCGTTAAGACCACATCTCTGACCACATCCGTATCATAAAAAGTGGTAAAAGGATCCTGTACTATCAGCACGTACTCTTTACGTTGCGCATCGGTTAATGCCTGCAACCTGCTTAAATCAAACTCAACAACATCTTGATTTTTAAGTGAAGCGCTCAGTGTCGGGCTTGAAAGTAAGGGGATATCAACCATGCCCACAAACTTTTCGGTTAATGTGGCGGTCAGTTTCATGCCCATGAAAAAATTAAAAAATTGCGGCGCTTTACCCATCACCGGGGCGTACTGCTCGACGTAGGCAACAAAATAATCTTTTAAGGGGCGTAAATAACGGTCGTGATAAAGATGCATAAAACGGGCCCGGAAAGTGGGCACGTCCACCTGAATAGGACACTGGCTGGTACAGGCTTTACAGGCTAAGCAGCCCTGCATCGCTTCCATCACTTCGTGTGAAAAGTCATATTCACCTTTACGTTTGCCCAGAGTATTGGTAAATTTCCGGAATATACTGGCATTTTTACCGGCGTAAAGATCCTCTTCGAGTTGTAATACATCGATATCATTATTGGCTAACTGACGTAACCATTCGCGCATTAAACCCGCACGGCCTTTAGGTGAATGACGGCGATCGCGGGTTATTTTAACCGAGGGACACATCGGGGATTTTGTATCATAGTTAAAACATAAACCGTTACCGTTACAGTCAATGCTCTCTTTAAAACTTTCGCGCACCTTGATCGGGATTTGACGGTCAAAGGTCCCGCGTTTTACCGCGTCGACACTGACTAGCAACTCATCGGAATTGATAGGTGTACAGATTTTCCCCGGATTGACGCGGTTTTGCGGATCAAAGACGGCTTTAATTTTACGTAACTCGGTAAACAATTCTTCACCAAAAAATTCAGGACTGTATTCACTGCGAAAGCCCTTACCATGTTCTCCCCACATTAACCCTTTATATTTAGAGGTTAATGCCACCACCTTATCGGAAATGTTACGCAGCATTTTTTCCTGCTCCGGATCGCACATATCCAGCGCCGGACGGACGTGTAATACGCCGGCGTCGACGTGACCAAACATGCCGTAATGGAGATTATGATCATCCAATAACTGCCGGAATTCAATAATGTAAGCCGCTAAATTTTCCGGCGGAACGCAAGTGTCTTCCACAAATGCAATCGGTTTTGCGCTGCCTGCGGTCTTGCCTAACAAGCCGACCGCTTTTTTACGCATGCCGTAAATTTTATTAATATCGTCCAGATCATTACAAATTTGGTAAGCAATCACACCGGCTTCTTCACTGGCAATTAATTGATCTAATTTGATAATTAAATCGTTAACCTTTTGCGCTTGTATTTGCTCGTCTTCCTCAACAAATTCAACGACATTTAAACCTTCGACAATTTTATTCGGCACATCGGTGATTAAGCGGCTGACGCTGTGCCAGACAATATCTTGTTTGGCCAGGTTTAAAACTTTGGAATCAATGGTTTCGACCGATAACGCATTAGCCTGCACCAAAAAAGGAGCATTTTGTAATGCCGATTGGAAACTGTCGTATTTAACATTAAACAGGGTGCGATAAGTGGGAATTTTTTGCACGTGTAATTTGGCTTCGGTAATAAAAGCCAGAGAGCCCTCTGCGCCGCACAAAATACGGGTTAAATCCACCGACCCCGTTTGCGCATCATAAACGTGCTTTAAATCATAACCGGTTAAGAAGCGATTTAGCTTGGGAAAGCCCTGCTCAATTTGCGGCTGCTTACCCGCGCAGGTTTCAATCACCTGACGGTAAACAGCACCAATACTGTCCTGACGGGCACTCTGTTCTGCTAAAGCATCACCCATAAGCGGTGCACTGTCCAGAACCTGACCGTCTACCAATACCGATTTTAATGCCAGAACATGATCACTGGTTTTACCGTAAACGAGCGACCCTTGTCCGGAAGCATCACAACTTACCATACCGCCAATGGTAGCGCGGTTACTGGTCGATAAGTCCGGAGAAAAAAACAGCCCAAAGGGGCGCAAATAGTCGTTGAGCTGATCTTTAACCACGCCGGTTTGTACCCGCACCCAGCCTTCACCCTCATTCAGTTCAATAATTTGATTCATAAAACGGGACAGGTCTAATACCAGGTCATTGCTTAAGGACTGGCCGTTGGTACCCGTGCCGCCACCACGAGGTGAAAAACGAATATTTTTAAATTGCGCATCTTGAGCAAGTTTACAAATCTCAACAATATCCTGGGTAGAACGAGGAAACAGAACCGCCTGCGGCAAACATTGATAAACACTGTTATCCGTTGCCACAGCAAGACGACTAGCATAACTTTTTTCTATTTCGCCACTATATTTTGTTGCACTTAAGGCGCTTAAAAATGCAAAGTAATCTTGTTTAATATTCTCTTGATGAGATAAGTTTGGGATCATGTCTAAAGTACCCTAGTCGGTTAATTACTGATATGCAGATTCAAAAATGGCTGTTATTTTAACACAAGTTTCAATCTGTTTAGATTTATAATTTTACGTTAAAAAATCGCATTTAGTAAGATTATCTGAGGGTTGTTGCGCTAGAAAATAAATCAATAAGCGGTGTAAATGGATTTTTATTTCTCTCAGAGGCTATGATTGCAGAAACAGAGGTCTCATGATATATCAGACAGGCTAAGTCACATCATTTATGATACATTCTTCAAATGTAATATAAAGCATAATGTTGAGTATCAACTGGCAGTAAATCGCAAATTTTTCAGGCTAAATTAATGGATTTGGTATCAGGTTTAACAATTAAATACGGAGTATAAAATGGCAATTTCGACAGCAAATTTTGCAGGCGGATGTTTTTGGTGTATTGAAGCAGCTTTTAATGCTTTAAAGGGCGTAGAAAGTGCGGTTTCGGGTTATACGGGCGGCGAAACTGATTCTCCTACTTATGAAGATATTTGTACTGGTACAACCGGCCACGCCGAAGTTGTGCAGATCAAATTTGATGATGCCGTTATCAGTTATCAGGAATTATTAACTGTTTTTTTCAGTCTGCATGATGCAACCCAATTAAACCGTCAGGGTCATGATACCGGCACGCAATATCGTTCGGCGATTTTTTATCATGATCTGCAGCAAAAGCAACTGGCAGAAGAATTTCTTCACCTGCTGGAGGAAAAACAAATATTTTCGAAGAGTATTAAAACAACGATTGATAAGTTAGAAAAATTTTACCCCGCTGAAGATTATCATCAGGGATACTTTCTTAAAAATCCGGAACAAGGTTACTGCTCTATGGTCATTCAACCAAAATTTAATAAATTTAAAGAAAAATACCAAGCCGCATTAAAAGAAGGTCTCACTAGTTAGACATGCTTATGCAGATGAATCAGGTAAGTGTAAAACTTGTTTTTGATGAGGGGTGATGCACTTGCCCCTTTGTACACCTTCGCTTTTCTGCACACTCTCGCCTATTAATCGTCACCTTCAAGATCTTTTAATCGAAGGTGTGACAAATTTATCAGGAACAAATTTGAACGTTGGAATTTACGACAACGACCTGAAAGGCGTAGGGCAGGACGCCCGAAGTAATTTACGACAGTTCAGTATTAAGAACGGGCAGAGCTCTGCGAGTCGTTAGTTATTTACTCAGCACGCCTGAAGGCGCGGTTCCAAATGCTGGTACACATATGTTTTCGGAACTGAGCCTTTAGGCTCGGCTGTTCGATTGTTCCTACGCTCTGCGTGATGATGCCGCTTTGGTATTTTAATCGGAGGTCTGTGATTTACCCAAGCCCGCCTGAAGGCGCGGTTCCAAATGCTGGTACACATATATTTTCGGAACTGAGCCTTTAGGCTCGGCTATTCGATTGTACCTACGCTCTGCGTGATGATGCCGTTTTGGTGTTTTAATCGAAGGTCTGTGATTTACCCAAGCACGCCTGAAGGCGCGGTTCCAAATACTGGTACACATATGTTTTCGGAACTGAGCCTTTAGGCTCGACTGTTCGATTGTTCCTACGCTCTGCGTGATGATGCCGCTTTGTTTTTTTGATAGTGAGCCAGCACCACCAGCAAAATACCGGTGGAGACTAATATCGCTGAAACAATAAAATCTAAGCTGATTGACTCGCTCATAAATACTACGCCGCCCAGTGCTGCAATAACAGGCACCGACAACTGTATTACCGACGCCTGCGTAATTGATAATCCCGGCAATGCCAAATACCAGCAATAATAACCCAATGCTGACGCCAAAGCACCGGATACGCTGGCCAATAATATACCCTGCCAGCTATAGATAATTTCTGAATACGAAAACAGGAACAATATAAAAATAAAAGGTAGAGTGCGTAAAAAATTTGTATTAGTAGCAGACAAAGGATCACGGCTGCCTTGCCCTTTTAGAGTATAAAAAGCCCAGGCTATCCCGGATATGGCCATTAACACAAAGCCCATCAGTGACGGTGTGCTTAAGTTTGGTAAAACCAGATAAACAAAACCACTGAACGCAATAAGCAAACCCAGAAACTCCATAAAGGCTAAACGGTTGCCTTGCAGGTGATTTTTAATCACCATGGTAATTTGAACCGCAGCAAACAACACTAATGCCCCGGTGCCGGTATCAAGTGACAGATAAGCAAAGGAAAAACTGCCGGCATAAATAAATAACATCAACGCGGCAAACCAGCTGGATTCAGGTTTAACAGCGGCCAGTGCATTAGCATTGGATTTATGCCTAACATGCAGCAGAATAGTCAACATCACCATCGCTGATAATAAACGCACTATGGTAAAACCAGCCGCGTCGATATCACCCGCCCCTAAAGCCAGGCGTGCAAGAATTGAATTAGCGGCAAAGGCCAGCAACGCTAATACAGAAAACAGAAATGTATTTAACCCGAGTGATGATTTCATAACAAATGTTCTCTTCTGCCGGCTATCAGGCGATAACAAAGGCGCTGACAAGACCAATCAGGCCACCAAACACACCGCCCCAAATAACCAGCCAACCAAGGTGACGTTTGATCATTTTTTGAATAATGTTTTTAACAATAGTCGGGGTTAATTCACTTAAACGCTGCTCAATAATCTGCTCAACTTTGCTTAAAATGTCCTGCATTATCTTCGGTTGTTCAACTTCGTCTTTAAGTAGCTGAATAAATTTATCATCATTAGTCATTTCAATAATGGATTTTTTCATGTGTTCGATAAAGGGTTCACGCAGCGGTATCAGTGCCTCTTTACCACCAAACATAACCAGCATTCCGCCAAATGACGAGGCCATAATAACCTCCACCAAACCATCATAGGTCGGATTTAAATCAACTTTTTCAATCACCGGTTCAAGGTTGATGCTGGCCGCCGAAAAGGATCCGGCAGTTAAAAAACGATCGACGTTTTCAGGGGTGAAAAATTCATCCATCATTAATCGGTGAATACTTTTTTTGAATTCCTCAAAATGGGCCGGTACAACACCTGAACCATACAAAAAAGGTACTTTTTCGAATAACATGAAAATGGCCAGCCAGTTAGTTAATGCACCGGACAGCGCAAATAAACCCACCATGGTTAGAATAGCCGAAAGCTCTGTTTCATCTAGCAATAAACCGACCGCTAAAATGGCGGCTGATACTAAATTGGTCAATAAACTTTTATTCATTTTTTTTCCTGTTTTAATATGTATACCAATTCCACTAATTAGGTGATCTATTTAGGCGCCGGAAAAACTCATGAAAGCAAGGCATTAATTGCAGTAACTAGTTGTTCTAATTATAAAATTAATAACAAAGACTAAAACGTAGTTTTATGTCTAGCTAGCATGTGTTTTAACCAGCATAAATGAGCAGACAATTAATGGATTTGGTATTATCTTTTTACACAAAAAATCCAGTGCCGAAGCGACTGGATTTGGTATTGTATAACTAAACCTAGAAGCAGAATTAGTTGCTCTGTTCTTCTTCTCGTAGTTTCAAACTGCGTAATGCTTTATCTAAAACGCCGTTGACGAACTTGTAACTTTCGTCCGTAGCAAAGTCTTTTGCTAATTCAATCGCTTCGTTTAAAACCACTTTATGTGGAATATCCGGGCGCTGAGTTAACTCAAACATGGCCAGACGTAATACGGCTTTATCGACCATATCAACATCTTCAATTTTACGAGAAAGATAAGGAGATAATTTTTCATCTAAAGTATCAACACGATGAATAACACCGGCTAATAATTCTTTAAAATAAGGAACGTCGGTTTTTGACATATCCTGATCAACACTGAATTGCTCAATAATTTGACCGGCATTCAGTTTAGTGATTTGCCATTGGTAAATTGCCTGTACCGCAAATTGACGGGCGCGTCGGCGCTCAGCTGGTTTCATTTTCATTATCCAAGCTCCGCCAATACATTAACCATTTCTAATGCACTTAAGGCCGCTTCACTGCCTTTATTACCCATTTTAGTACCCGCACGTTCAATCGCTTGTTCAATTGAATCTGTTGTTAATACGCCAAAAGCAACCGGCACGTCAAAATCCAGAGAGACTTGAGCAAGGCCTTTATTACATTCGTTAGCAACAAATTCAAAGTGTGGTGTACCGCCACGAATGACGGTGCCTAATGCAATAATTGCATCGAATTTTTTAGAGGCTGCGACACGTTTAGCGATCAATGGCAGCTCAACGGCACCAGGTACACGAACGACAGTAATATTATCATCAGCAACTTGACCAGTACGCTTAAGGGTATCGATTGCTCCTGCTAATAACTGCTCGTTAATAAAGCTATTAAAACGAGAGATAACAATTGCTATCTGCGCTTGTGGTGCAGCTAAGCCACCTTCAATAATTTTCATTTCCTACCCTTATTACAAAATTTTGTGAATCTTAACACATTTTTATTATTTGTTAACTGTATTACGAATGACAATACGGGCTATTCCGTAATGTAATCGACCACTTCCAAACCAAATCCTGATAACGCATGGTATTTTTTCTCGGAGCTTAACAGGGCCATTTTCTGCACGCCTAAATCACGCAGAATCTGCGAACCAACACCCACGCGGCGGCTAACTTTTGGTTCTCTTTTGGCCACACGTTCACCGGCATCTTCATTGGCAATTTGTTTTATTTGTTCAATTAATGAATTAGGAGTTTCCTGATGGCCGAGCATAACCAACACGCCACCCTCTTTATTTAAACGCTGCAGCGCAGCATTTAATGGCCAGGTGCGTTTACTTAAGCGATCAGAAAAGAAGTTATCGGCGAAGGTGTTTTGTAGATGCACACGCACATTGGTGGTTTGCCCTTCTTTAATCTCACCGTTAACTAACGCAAAATGAACTCGTTTATCAATAGTGTCCTGATAAGCGATTAAATCAAAGTCACCAAATTCTGTCGGTAATTTGCAGGTGCTGACACGTTCAATGGTGGTTTCATTGTTATTACGGTATTCAATTAAATCCGCAACGGTGCCTAATTTAATGCCGTGCTTCTCGGAAAAAATCTCAAGGTCTGCGCGGCGAGCCATGCTGCCATCTTCATTTAATATTTCCACAATCGTCCCTGCTGGCTCGCGACCGGCCAGGCGAGCCAAGTCACAACCCGCTTCAGTGTGTCCGGCACGGGTTAATACACCACCCGGTTGGGCGCGCAACGGAAAAATATGACCGGGCATAACAATATCTGCAGGTTGGGCGTTTTTAGCCACGGCAGCGAGTACCGTAGCTGCGCGATCTGCCGCTGAAATACCCGTTGTTACACCAAGGGCAGCTTCAATAGAAACCGTAAAGTTGGTCGAAAATGCCGCCGTATTATCATCTACCATTAATGGTAATTTAAGCTGCTCACAGCGCTCAGCCATTAATGTTAGACAAACCAGACCACGACCATAGGTTGCCATAAAGTTAATGGCTTCCGGAGTGACTAGATCGGCTGCCATAATAAGATCGCCTTCGTTTTCGCGATCTTCATCGTCCATCAAAATAACCATTTTACCTAAACGAATATCTTCGATAATTTCAGCGGTAGTACTTAATTTCATTTTGTTCCCTTATTATTCTTTTACGATTTAACCTAAGAAACCACTTCGAGCGAGCAGAACCATGGTTGATTTATGTTCATTGTGACTTGTCGATGCTTTCTCACCGAGCATTAAACGTTCTAAATAACGGGCAATAAGATCAACTTCTAAATTCACTTGGATAACCACTTTATAGTTGACCTATAGCATTTGCGACTTAACCTAAGAAACCACTTCGAACGAGCAGATTTATGGTCATTGTGACTTGTCGATGCTTTCTCACCGAGCATTAAACTTTCTAAATAACGGGCGATAAGATCAACTTCTAAATTCACTTGGATAACCACTTTATAGTTGGCCTATAGCATTTGCGACTTAACCTAAGAAACCACTTCGAGCGAGCAGATCCATGGTTGATTTATGGTCATTATGACTTTCAGCGGCTTTTTCACCGAGCATTAAACGTTCTAAATAACGGGCAATAAGATCAACTTCTAAATTAACTTGGGTGCCTACCTTGTAGTTCACCATAGTGGTTTGCGATATGGTGTGCGGGATAATAGTCAATTTGAAAGCAGCACCGTCAATTTCATTGGTGGTTAAACTCACACCATCAACGGTAATAGAGCCTTTTTCTGCGATATATTTAGCCAGTTGGGCAGGCGCTTTAATCCAGTATTCAACGGCATTACCAAGCGGATTAACGGAAGTCACTTCACCCACACCATCGACGTGCCCGCTAACAATGTGTCCGCCAAAACGGTCATTCATCTGCATCGCTTTTTCTAAATTAAGTAAAAAACCGCTTTTAATTTGCGAAAAACCGCTGCGTTTTAATGTCTCATGGGAAAGATCGGCATCAAACCCGTTATTATTTAACTTGGTAACCGTTAAGCAAACGCCATTATTGGAAATGCTATCACCCAGTTTTACATCACTTAAATCAAGGCTGCCCGAATCCACGCTGATGGTGATATCTTTGGCATTGTGTTTAATGGCAGTTACCTTTCCCACTGCCGCTATAATTCCTGTAAACATACTAACCCCTGTTACTTGTGATGCGAATATCATTGCCAATCAACTGCACATCCTGCAGCGTTAATTGCACAACATTGTCCATGGTTGAATAATCAGGCAAGTTTACTAAGTTTCGAGCCTGACTGCCCATTAATTTTGGTGCTTGATAAAGGATAAACTGATCAACCAGCTGCTGATTAAAAAATTCACCTGCGAGTGTCGCCCCGGCCTCAACCCAAAGGTCATTAATTTCATAATCACTTAACTGGGTTAACAACAGCTTAAGGTCGATACGCCCCTGGCCATCATCGCTGCCGATCAGCTGCTCTATATCAGCGCCTGATTGATTTTGATTATCTAATAAATCGTTGCGCGGAAGTAGAGATACCAGCAGCACTTTACCTGCAAGTGAAAACAGCTTTTCCTTCAGGGTCAATTTATTGTGGGAGTCTAAAATAATGCGTATCGGTTGGCGTATTTCAGAGGCCGTCAACTCCAGATCAAAATCAGGATGATTTTTTAAGCTTTCATAGCGCACATTTAAGCTTGGATCATCGGCAATCACAGTCGCGCTTCCGGTTAATAACGCACTTTGCTGGGCGCGAAAATACTGCACGTCACAGCGTGCTTCAGCGCCTGTGATCCATTGGCTTTGACCATTTTTAAGAGCGGTTTTACCGTCTAAACTGCTGGCTAACTTAACCGTGACACGAGGCTGTTTAAACTGCATACGTTTAATAAAACCACAGTTTAAATCCATCGCTTCATTTTCCAGCAGGCCAAGGTCAACTTTTATACCCGCATCGATTAATATTTTAATGCCCTGCCCGGCAACCTTAGGGTTAGGATCAACCATCGCCACGACCACCCGTTTGACACCGGCTTTGGTTAAAGCTAAAGCGCAGGGCGGCGTACGGCCGAAGTGGGAACAGGGCTCCAGGGTCACGTAACAGGTTGCACCCAGAGCTTTGTCTTTAGCCATCGCCAGCGCATTTACTTCCGCATGTCCGAGGCCGGCTTTTTGATGAAATCCTTCGCCTACTATTATCTCATTGGCGACAATCACGCAGCCTACATTGGGATTGGGTGAGCTGGTAAAGCGCCCTTTTTTGGCCAGCATGATAGCACGGGCCATATAGTGTTTATCTAAATTCGAAAAAACCGCAGTATTCATTAATATTCAATCTTCTACATTAACAAGAGTAAAAACAGTAAAAATTTTAGCCTAACAAGCATAATGCCATCGAGCTTAAAATCACTCTTCGAGCTTGGCTATTTCTTCACCAAACTCTTTAACATCTTTAAAGGAACGGTAAACCGACGCAAAACGTATGTAGGCAATTTTATCTAACCCTTTCAGTAATTCCATTACCAATTCGCCGACTATTTTAGAGGTAATTTCACGCTCACCGGTCGCCCGCAGGGTTGATTTAAGTTTATTAACCGCCGCATCAATGTCTTCCAGACTCACCGGTCTTTTTTCTAAAGCACGGTTAATACCCACCAGCAATTTATCATCATTAAAGGGTTCACGACGTCCATCGGACTTAATTAAACGCGGCATCAGCAGTTCTGCAAATTCATAGGTAGTAAAACGTTCATTACATTCATTACAACTGCGCCGACGACGGACTTGAGATCCTTCTGACACTAAGCGCGAGTCGATTACTTTAGTATCTTGAGCATTACAAAAAGGACAGTACATTTAATCTCACTCTTATTCAGAATTAAGGTTCAGAATTAATGCCAAGCATAAAAATTGACCGGATCTATTGAAAATATCAGGAAGTTACCCTGCATTTAATAGTAATGGGTAATAATACTCTGTTTATAAGCAAATTACTTGAAAATGCATTTCAAGTAATTTGCTTATGAATAATTTTTTAACGGCAAGCTCAAAAAAAGGGTAAAAAAAAGCCACGCAATGCGTAGCTTCTAATTGCTTATTCGTTACAGATTATCCGTAAACAGGGCAAGCTTTACAAAGTGCAGCAACTTTAACTTTAACCGCTTCAATGGTTGTCGCAAGTTTAGCTTCATCTTTGATTGCATCAAGAATGTCACACATCCATAACGCAAGCTCAGCAGACTGTTGAGCATTCACGCCACGACGTGCCAGTGCCGGAGTACCGATACGCAAACCGGAAGTCACAAAAGGAGAACGCGGATCATTCGGCACAGAGTTTTTGTTAACCGTAATATGCGCATTACCTAAAGCAGCATCCGCTTCTTTACCGGTAATATCCTGAGCGATTAAATCAACCAGGAAGAGATGGTTTTCAGTGCCACCGGAAACGATTTTGTAACCGCGCGCCAGGAATGATTTAACCATCGCTTTCGCATTATCTAAAACCTGTTGCTGGTAAACAGCAAATTCAGGCTCAGCACACTCTTTAAATGCAACCGCTTTAGCCGCAATAACGTGCATTAACGGACCACCTTGCTGGCCGGGGAAAACTGCTGAGTTTAATTTTTTCTCAATCGCTTCATTGGCCTTGGCAAGAATAAGGCCGCCGCGCGGGCCGCCTAATGTTTTATGGGTTGTAGTAGTAACAACATCAGCAAAAGGTACAGGGTTAGGGTAAAGACCCGCAGCCACTAGTCCTGCAACGTGCGCCATATCAACAAACAGATAAGCACCTACTTTGTCGGCGATTTCACGAAATTTAGCCCAATCAACAATACCTGAATAAGCAGAGAAACCTGCGATAATCATGGTTGGTTTATGTTCGATAGCAAGACGTTCAATTTCAGCGTAATCTAGAATGCCAGTTTCAGGGGTGATTCCGTATTGCACTGCATTGTACATTTTACCGGAAAAACTAACGTGAGAACCATGGGTCAAATGGCCACCATGAGCAAGACTCATGCCCAGAATAGTATCACCCGGTGCACAAAGCGCCTGATAAACTGAAGCATTAGCTTGTGAACCCGAGTGCGGCTGGACGTTTGCATAATCCGCACCAAATAAAGCCTTCGCACGTTCAACGGCTAAAGATTCCGCCACATCAACGTATTCACAACCGCCGTAATAACGTTTACCCGGGTAACCTTCTGCGTATTTATTGGTTAACTGACTGCCTTGCGCTTCCATTACACGTGGACTGGTGTAATTTTCTGATGCAATCAGTTCAATGTGGTCTTCTTGGCGCTGAACTTCATCAGTTATTGACTGCCACAATTCTGGATCATAATCGGCAATATTCATATCACGGTTAAACATGCATAACTCCTGCTAGGTCTGGTTTCAAATAGGCTTATTTATTGATGTAACGCATTTTACGCAAACTTTCCCCCGTTGCATAGCGTAAACAAATGAATAATTTTAAGATTTAAAATGAGAAAAGCGCGTATTGAGCAAGATACAGCCCTTTTATCATTAACCGGAGTGTTTTATTTTCCGTTGCTTTGCCCTATCATCGGGACACAGTCTTTTTCTTTTCTTTAATAAGAGCAATCATTCATGGCACAGTTTATATACACAATGGACCAGGTGAGCAAGGTCGTTCCACCCAAGCGCACTATTTTAAAAGATATCTCCCTGAGTTTTTTCCCCGGCGCAAAAATTGGCGTATTAGGCTTAAACGGCTCAGGTAAATCAACCTTATTACGTATTATGGCAGGTCTAGATAAAGAGTTTGCCGGTGAAGCACGGCCTTTATCGGGCACAAAAATCGGTTACTTAGCCCAGGAGCCGGTATTAGATCTTAATAAAAACGTCCGCGAAACGATTGAAGAAGCGGTCAGCGAAGTTAAAAATGCCTTAAGCGACTTAGATGCGCTTTACGCCGCCTATGCAGAGCCCGACGCAGACTTTGATGCACTGGCAAAACGCCAAGGTGAATTAGAGGCCATTATTCAGGCACACGACGGTCATAACTTAGACAACCAATTAGAGCGTGCTGCCGATGCACTTCGCCTGCCAGCCTGGGATGCAAAAATCTCAATCCTTTCCGGTGGTGAACGCCGCCGTGTGGCCTTGTGTCGTCTGCTTCTCGAAAAACCGGACATGTTATTACTGGATGAACCCACCAACCATTTGGATGCAGAATCTGTTGGCTGGTTAGAGCGTTTTTTACATGACTATGAAGGGACTGTTGTCGCCATTACCCACGATAGATATTTTCTGGATAACGTCGCCGGCTGGATTTTAGAGCTGGATCGCGGTTACGGTATTCCATGGGAAGGTAACTACTCATCATGGCTGGAGCAGAAAGATGAACGCTTAAAACAGGAAGCCTCTCAGGAAAAAGCCCGTCAACGCCAAATTGAGCAGGAGCTGGAATGGGTTCGTTCCAACGCCAAAGGCCGTCAGTCTAAAAGCAAATCACGTTTATCGCGCTTTGAAGAGCTCAACAATCAGGACTTTCAAAAACGTAACGAAACCAATGAGCTGTTTATTCCACCGGGTCAGCGTTTAGGTGACCAGGTAATTGATGTCAATCACCTCAGTAAATCCTTTGACGGCCGAGTATTAATTGATGATTTAAGCTTCAGTATTCCCAAGGGCGCCATAGTCGGCATTATCGGTGCCAACGGTGCCGGTAAATCCACCCTGTTTAAAATGTTGTCTGGAGCGGAAAAACCCGATTCAGGTGAAATCACCATAGGTACAAGTGTACAACTCGCCAGTGTCGATCAGTTCCGCGACCATATGGATGATAAAGTCAGCGTGTTTCAGGAAGTCTCCGGCGGCAGCGATATTATTAAAATTGGCAATATCGAAATTCCAAGTCGTGCTTATCTGGGTCGCTTCAACTTTAAAGGCGGCGATCAGCAGAAGATTGTCGGCAATTTATCCGGCGGTGAACGTGGCCGTTTACATCTGGCTAAACTGCTTAAATCCGGCGGCAACGTTTTATTACTCGATGAGCCCACCAATGACCTTGATATCGAAACACTGCGTGCCCTAGAAAATGCCCTGCTCGATTTTGCCGGTTGCGTCATGGTTATTTCCCATGACCGCTGGTTCTTAGACAGAATAGCTACCCATATCATCGACTACCGCGACGAAGGCAAAGTGAATTTCTACGAAGGTAACTTCACGGATTACGAAGAATGGATGAAGAAAACCTACGGCGCCGCATCTATTGAGCCGCATCGTATTAAATACAAACGCATTTCTTAATCTAAAAAGAGAGCTGAACTTTAAGCTTTAATACTTTAAATAAGCCTCCCATTCGGAGGCTTATTTGTATCTACCGCCAAGCCTGAAGGCTCAGTTCCGAAAACACACCAGAATCCACGCATTAACTAAATCATCCCAAATAGATACTCTGTATAGTACAGAGGGAGGACAATATTCGTTGTTTCAAGAGCATCTGAACCTTGAGTACCCGTAAGCTTAATCGTTTTATTGGGGTTGTACCTCTCCATGTATGCTTGCAGTGACTTTGCCTTTGTACGGCGTCCACTTTTTACTTCTACGGGAATAACTTCTCCCATCTCGTTATTAAGGATAAATTCAATTTCAGCCGTTGCTTGAGTCCATGAGCTGGTTGGCTCCCGGTTTAAAACAGCAAACTCTTGTTGAACAAAATTCTCAGCAATATACCCCTTATATTCGTAGCTCTGCTGCTTAATCTCGATATAGCCCGTTGAAAGCATATGATTCAATAACCCCACATCGAACAGAAACAGCTTCACTACGTTTTGCTTTTGATAGCCGGCAAAAGGCGTACGAGGCATTCCGTCAATAGGATAGTTTTTCAGTACAAGGCGACATTTATGCAGCCAAGTAATTGGATTTTCAAAATCACTGTAACGTGACTTTTTAGGGTAAACATCTTTAAACTGGAATCTTTTTACTGACTGATCTAAAACGCCGGATAACTGGCTCGGTACACTGCTAAATACTGCTTCTATAAGTTGAGCATTCACCTTAGCTGAATATTTACCGAAGTCTCTAACATACCCATCAACAAGGTTTGCATGGATCGTATTAACAGCATCAACCCTTTCTTTTGTACTGCTTGTGCTGTCTGAAAACCACGCACTCACAGCCTCAGGCATTCCGCCAACAAAATAGTAGTCAGTAAGCTTATCCATTAACTTAAGGTGAACAGCGGCATTTGATGCCTTGCTGTTATACGCCTTCAATAACGCCTTTTCGTTGGAAGCAAGCAAGAACTCTCCAAAAGATAGAGGTCGTAGGTTATGCTGCTCTACCTTCCCAACAGGAAAGGACTCTAATAACCCAATATTAGAGCCGCTTGCCGCAACATACATTTGAGGTGCTTTCTCAGCAAAATACTTTAACGAAGTGACGGCTCGTTGACATTCACCGATTTCATCCAGTATTAACAGATCTTTATCAGGATTTAAACTTTTTCCAGTAAGCAATTCAATGTTATCAAGGATATCTTGCGGTGTTTTTCAAGGGAGTTGTCGCCTGATGTTTAAATTTATGCCACCTTATTCTCTTTTATTTCAACCTTTGATTTCTCGGGGTTAAGAGGAACCTCTTTAATTGGCTCCCAATTCTTAATGTCACCCGACCAACGACTTGGGTTTTGTGCTTTCGCTCTGTTATAAACGTCCACTCGGTTTAATAAAATATCATTATCAAGCCCCTGATGACGATGGGATGGCGTCACGAATTTAATACCACTATGACGGTGCTCATCGTTATACCACTGACTAAACCCGATCACCCATTTCCGGGCATCATCAAGATCAGAAAACGCTTTTTCAGGGTATTCTGGCCGATATTTTAATGTCCTAAATATTGACTCAGAATAAGGATTGTCATTACTCACTGACGGTCGGCTAAATGAGGGCATTACACCTAATTCTTGTAGTGTTGCCAGCATGGTTGCTCCTTTCATTGGGCTACCATTATCAGAATGTAGCGTAACTTGATGAGGCTTCACCTCCTCTCGCAAGCAAATATCGGTCATCAAATCAGCCGCCAGTGCACTGAGTTCCTCACTGTGTACCTGCCAGCCAACAATTTTACGACTAAAAATATCAAGCACTAAATATAAGTAAAAAAAGCTTCCTTTAACCCTTGTCGGTAAATAGGTAATGTCCCATGTATACACTTGATTGGGCGCGACTGCTGTTAAGAATTTTGGCTTAATCACCCTCCTGGCAGGCTTGTCTTTTAGTCGATGCTGAAGCTGCTTTTCCTTTTTTAATATCCGATAAATAGTCGATTCTGAGCCAATATATATTTCTTTATCTGCCAGTATCGGTACGATTTGACTCGCGGGTAAATGGGCAAATTCAGGCTCATTGACCACTTTTAATATTCGTTTCCGCTCAAGTGCTGTTAACTTATTTTGGGGCGAACGTATTGCTTCTCTTCGGCCATCGTTGTCATTGCTCGGCTGAGACCATCGCTGTAGCGTTTTGGCACTCATCCTAATCACTTCACAAGCCGGCGCTTGTCTAGCACCCGCATCGGTTGTTTCTTTTACAAGACGTAAAATAGTTTGTCGCTCTGAACTGGTACTTAATTGTCCTCGTCGTTTCCCCAAATCTCGTGGACTTTTTTTTTGAGAACCAATAACGCAGCCGTTTCTGCTAACGCTTTATCTTTACGATTAAGCTCTTTTATTAATGATTTATTTTCTCGCTTTAAGGTTTTGATTTCTGAAGGGGAAACCACTTTTTGTTTGGGAGAATTACCATTAATAAAATCAAGCTTCCATTGCTTAACATGATGAGGATAGATGCCTTGCATTCGACAATGAGCGTTGAGTGCTTCGCCGCTCAAAGCGGCACATGTCGCAACCATATTAAGCCTTTCTTCTGAAGTCCAATCTTGCGGTCGTTTATCATTATCCATGCTTGTGATCTCATCATGTGAAGCTGTTTCAAATTCTTGGTTGCTCGCTTTAACAATCCACTTATTGAGTGTTGAAGCGCCAATGCCTAATGTATTAGCTATCTCAGTTAATGTGGTATTTTCATTTCGACTAAGTGCCTTTTCGACTGCTTGTATCTTAAATGATGTAGTAAATTTTCTCTTCATTATAATTGCCTCTAACTAAAAATTAGAGGCGACAACTATCCTGACACAGGGGGCTTGCGGGGAGAGAGAGCCTGCGAATGCATTGGCTAACGCTGGTTTTTCCAAAAAGTCCAACCTAACTACCTTATCAAAGTGGGCACCCAGTAAGTCACCCAAAAGGTAGGTTTTCCCCGTCTGCCTTGCACCATCTATAAGTAGAGGCTTTCTCTGTGTCTTTTTCTTCCACTCTAAAAGTTTGCTCAATAATAATCGTTTCATCGTTTATGCTCGCTTGATATCTCGTTATTTAACGAAATTATACAATTATCTGTGCTTAACTAAAACAACATTCATCATGAAAAGTGTACTAAATACCTATTATTAGTACTAAAAAGTGTGATTATAAACTTTTATTCGTACTTTAAAATGTAAAAAAAGATCACTCCCCCTACCCTACTACGTCATTCACTAACCACCGTAAATACCAACAGATAGATCCCCGATCAAAACACCTCGAGGATGACGATTTAGGAAACATTTCGCGAATGGCAACACCCCCCGTCATTCCCGAGGTCACTTGATCGGGAATCTTAATGCAGATAAAAACCAATCGGCTGGTTAATATCAAATAAATAAAAGATCCCCGATCAAAACACCTCGAGGATGACGATTTAGGAAACATTTCGCGAATGGCAACACCCCCCAGTCATTCCCGAGGTCACTTGATCGGAGGTCTCAATTCTACGACAGTTCGATACCTTGAATGGTCTAAACTCTACGCGCCGTTGATCATATTTTTTACTGTCTAATCACTCATCGAGATTCCCGATTAACTGACCTCGGGAATGACAGGATGGTGTTTTGGGAATAACACCGCCCTATTCCCGGTCATCCCCGAGGTGTTTTAATCGGGGATCTGAATTGAAGGACAGTTCACTACTATGAACGGGTTAAACTCTACGCGCCCTATTTTACCCGTCACCTCCGAGGTGTTTTAATCGGAGGTCTCAATTCAACGACAGCTCGATACCTTGAATTATCTAAACTCTACGCGCTATTGATTATATCTTTTATTGTTACTGTTTAATCACCCCGGGCGTCCAGCTCTCCGCCTTTCAGGTCGTTGTCGTAAGTTCCAACGTTCAAATTTGTTCCTGACAAATTTGTCACTTCCCGATTAAAAGACTTCGGGAATGACAGGGTGGCGTTATTCGGCATGACAGTGCCGTATTATCCGTCACCTCCGAGGTATTTTAATCGGAGGTCTCAATTCAACGATAGTTCGATACCTTGAACGGGTTAAATTCTGCGCGTCATTAATTATATCTTTTTCTCGTTCCCAGCGCTCTGCGTGGCAATGTAAATACCGCACGGGTTATTTGTAGGCTTTCGCTTGAAGCATTGGGTTTAACTTTATTTTTTGGAGTTTAGCCCTTGACGGCGACTTCAGGCCCAGCAGTTTTTTTAATCGGAAGCCTGGGCATTTATCAATTGCTCAAGACCGCCTGCCTAAAGACGGGATTCCAAATGTCGTGCAACTTAAAAGCGAGATGGCGGTGTGTTTTTGAAACTGAGCCTTTAGGCTCGGCGTTTGTTTGATATTAGCTAACCGCTCAGATTTTGTGCAATGTTCTCTAAGATTCCCGATTAAAAGACATCGGGAATGACAGGGGATGGTGTTTTGGGAATGACAGTGCCCTATTCCCCGTCACCTCCGTGGTGTTTTAATCGGAGGTCTCAATTCAACGATAGTTCACAACTATGAACGGGTTAAAATCTGTGCGCCTTTAATCATATTTTTATATTGCTACTGTTATGACGCATTAAGATTCCCGATTAAAAGACTACGGGAATGACAGGGTGGCGTTATTCGGCATGACAGTGCCGTATTATCCGTCAAACTTTCTTAAATATTTTTTCGAGTTCATTTAAACCACTTTCAGCAAAATCAAATAGCGCTAAGTAGGTGGCTTTTTTTATCACTGCTCGGATAATTTCGGGCTCGATATTCAAATAGTCGTGAACCAGCGCATTTCTCATCCCAATTATTTTACGCCAAGGCACTTCATTAACGGATTCAACACCTTGCTGCGATAACTTTTCAAAAGCAGAATAAGCATCTGCCGGAGCCGTTTTAGTTGAGGCATAACACCAATGCTTGGCGATGCCGATACAAGCCTCTATAAGCACTTGCAGTGTCCGCTCCGATGCACGATATTCATAACGGCTTAATACGCGCTCGTCTGTAATTTCAGTTAGACCTTGTAGTTCGCTTTTTAACTCTGCAAGGTGCTCGCGCATTGAAAATAGATAAGTGTCATCCATAAATTGTCTTCTTATTTTTGTAGTGATATAAATAATCTATTTCCCATTTTGACATGATGCGTTGTTGCTCCTGAAGCTGTCTGGAAATATTTTTACTTAATAATAACTGACCACTTTTAAGTACTGACATGGCAATTGGAATAGGTGCATTGCTCATATCTAAGATACTTACATCACCTTCCTGCAAATTTAGTTTTTTTTGCCATTCGATGGCTAACAACTCAGGTCGTATTCTACGCTCTATGACCTCATCAACCCATGTTTTAAATACAACCGCTAAATCAATATCGCTGTGTTCATGCGCACACCCTTTGGCGTAAGAGCCATAAAGCCAAAGCAGTTCGATATCATCATCTGCTTCTGCTAATTTTATTATTTGCGGTTTTAATTTTTTAAAATTCATCTTGCACCTGAAAAAATACGAGGGGGCAACTCTTTCATTTTGCCGTTCTTTTTTATTTACTTTTTACTTGTTATTACTATACGGCTCACCAGTAAATAATGCACTTTAAAATGCTCGACTATTTGCTTCATTGTGTAACCGCCCTTTTAAGGTAGGATTTTTGTGTGTTTTCGGAACTGAGGCTTTAGAATAGGTGTTTGTTTGGTATTCGCTAGCCGATTGGCTTTGTTTTATGCTTTCGCTTTTCTCGTTCCCACCGCTCTGCGTGGTAATGTAAATACCGCACGGATTGTTTGTAAGCTTTAGCTTAAGGCGTCTGGTTTAACTTTTATTGTTGGAATTTCGCCCTTGACGGCGACTTTACTTCTCTTTGAACGGCCAAAGAGAAGTAAGCAAGAGAAAAGCCGCCCGGGACGTTTTTTATCTTGCGCTGCTCAACCACTTTTTAACGCACCACCTCAGACATTACAACCCTGTACTGGCTGAGGTTAGAAAAATCCTCCATGATTTTTCTTGCTAAAGCGTTTGTGCAGCACAGGAAAAACGTACGGGAATTTTCGTAGCCGCATTGGTTTGGTATTCGAGTGTAGAAGTATGGTCATTATAGATTAGTTAAAATCGCCCGCCTAAAGGCGGGATTCCAAATGGCGTGCAACTTAAAAGCGAGATGGCGGTGTGTTTTTGGAACTGAGCCTTTAGGCTCGGCGTTTGTTTGACATTAGCTAACCGCTCAGATTTTGTGCAATGTTCTCTAAGATTCCCGATTAAAAGACCTCGGGAATGACGAAGTGGTGTTATTCGGGGATAACAAGGGAGAATTCAGTGTTGACGGAATATTGTTATTAAGAATGACGCCACCGCAGTAGCCGTCACCTCCGAGGTGTTTTAATCGGAGGTCTCAATTCAACGACAGTTCGATACCTTGAACGGACTAAACTCTACGCGCTGTTGATCATTTAGTAGTCATCCCCGAGATGTTTTTATCGGGGAATTGCCGGGTAGGTGTTTTGTATCAAAACAGTGCGTATTGGCTGGACAATAGTTTCACGCTCATTAATACCGACATGCAGACCACCAGCGGTTTTATCATTTTGGTGCCTTTGCTAACCACCAAACGTGATCCCAGTGTTGCGCCCAGCGCCTGGCCCACCAGCATTATTGCGCCTAACATCCAAAATACTTTACCGCCCAGAGCGAAGAAAATTAACGAGGCAATATTCGTTGAAAAATTCAGAACCTTAGCATGAGCGGTTGCTTTGGCTAAGCCGTATCCAGATAACGAGACAAAGGCAAGGGCAAAAAAACTGCCGGTTCCCGGACCAAAAAATCCATCGTATAAACCCACACCCAATGCTGCCGTTAAAGCAAATACGGCAGGCGTTAACAATTGGTGACGATCATCTTCGCTGATCTTTTTAGAAAACAGAAAATAACCGCCAATGGCCAGCATCAGGAAGGGTAAAATCATCTGTAGATAAACGATATCAATTAACTGCACTGCGATTGTGCCAATCGCTGCCCCGATAAAAGCGCACAGTATCGAAAGTTTCATCTCCCCTAAAATCACCCGCCCTTTACGCACAAAATAAACACTCGCAAAAAAACTACCACCGCAGGCCTGTAATTTATTGGTTCCCAGTGCCACGGTTGGCGGAAGTCCCGCCCACATTAAGGCGGGAATAGTTAACAAACCACCGCCACCGGCGATAGCGTCGATAAAACCGGCTAAAATGGCAACGGCAAATAATAAGGTGATAATTTGATAGGAAAGTTCAATCGGCAAGGTTTGTACTCTTTTTGAATTGCAATAACAGGTGACTATTAGACGGGATTTACCATAGCGGCGCAACAACAGATTGATATTAAAGATAATGATATGGTTTTTTGCTGACAATAAGTTGCCAGCAAGATATTCGCTGTTTTTATGATAAACATTTCTTAACTATTAACTGTTTTTACTCGGCCTACCTGGCCATCTTCTAAGCGTACCTTTATACAGTGGGGATGAAAGGTTGAATTAGTGAGAATATCTTTAACAACACCTTCGGTGAGCTTACCGCTACGCTGATCCTGTTTTAAAACTATCGACACTGTTAAACCTTTTTGGATATTGCTTCTTTGTGTACCGCTCATAATTTTCCTATTAAATGTCTATAAAATGTTTACTTGTTAATGACCTTCGGCACAGGATAATAACAGAGCCTCTGATTGTTGCTTAAATCAACGGAATAAAATGACCATAATAGCGTTTTTCATCAACCAGGGATTCCAGCGCTTTGCTGCTTGGAAATGTTGCCCATTTTTGTGCGGTTAACTTTACGCTCTCTTCACTGGACCAGATGATATGCCAGCAGATTTCTTGAGGATTATCGGTTTTTTGCAGTATCTCATGGGAAATGATCACTTTATCATGCGCATTTATCTCGGCAAACAGAGACTCGCTCAATTTAATGACGCGGGCAAGATTCTCTTTGGAAACGCTAAAGACTGCAAATTCGCTACAATGACCCATCAAATTCTCCATGGTTGTGATAGCTGGCAACTATACCCCATAAGGTGATAATACAACACAGCCAGCCCTTGATGCTTTGGCTTCGTGCTTAGCCAATGAAAACTCTTGTAGCCGATTTTCCTTGTTTGTAAGCTTGCGCTTGAGGCTAATGGTTTTAATTCTTAGAGGGAGTTCCGCCCTTGATGGCGATTTTTCCTCGTTCCCATGCTCTGCGTGGTAACGTAAATACCGTACGAATTGTTTGTAAGCTTGCGCTTGAGGCGTCTGGTTTAACTTTCTTTGTTGGTCTTTCGCCCTTGACGGCGACTTTACTTCTCTTTGAACGGCCAAAGAGAAGTAAGCAAGAGAAAAGCCGCCCGGGCCATTTTTTGATCTTGTACTGCCCAGCTATTTTTGACGCACCAGTTCGGACCGCACATCCCTGTGCAGAGCCGAACTTAGTGGAAACATCCATGTTTCCACTTGCTAAAACAGCTATTCATTACAAGAAAAATGGACGGGAATTTTCGTAGCCGCTCAGATTTTTTGCAATATTCTCTGAGATTCCCGATTAAAAGACTTCGGGAATGACAGTGATGTTGTTTTGGGAATAACGCGCCCTATTATCCGTCACCTTCGAGGTGTTTTAATCGGAGGTCTCAATTCAACGATAGTTCGATACATTGAATGAGTTAAACTCTGTGTGCCTTTAATCATATTTTCATATTGTTACTGTTATGACGCATTAAGATTCCCGATTAAAAGACCTCGGGAATGACAGGGGGTGGTGTTTTGGGAATGACACGCCCTATTATCCGTCACCTTCGAGGTGTTTTAATCGGAGGTCTCAATTCAACGATAGTTCGATACCTTGAATGGACTAAACTCTGCGCGCCGATAATCATATTTTTTATTGTTACTGTTTATTATGCATCGAGATTCCCGATTAAAAGACCTCGGGAATGACAGGGGTGGTGTTTTGGGAATGACACGCCCTATTCCCCGTCACCTCCGTGGTGTTTTAATCGGAGGTCTCAATTCAACGATAGTTCGATACATTGAACGGGCTAAACTCTACGCGCCATTAACCATATTTTTTATTGTTACTGTTTATTATGCATCAAGATTCCCGATTAAAAGACCTCGGGAATGACAGGGGGTGGTGTTTTGGGAATAACGCGCCCTATTATCCGTCACCTCCGAGGTGTTTTAATCGGAGGTCTCAATTCAACGATAGTTCGATACCATGAACGGGCCAAACTCTGCGCGCCGTTAATCATATCTTTTATTGTTACTGTTTATACCGCATTAAGATTCCCGATTAAAAGACCTCGGGAATGACAGGGGTGGTGTTTTAATCGAAGATCTCGACGAGATAAGGCTTATTCGAAAGATAACTGTTTTTTAACTTTCTGAGATTCCAGCTAAAACAGGACAGAAATAACGTAATCTAGTGTTTTTCTTTAGGCCAATCTCGGGTTAACATGCCTCAGCTCAGCCGATAAAAACATAATATCCTGACTCGAATGCCATAATATAAGCACTTTAACCTTGTCTCAAAAAATATTAAATTATTTTTTTAATGTTTTTTAATAACGGATTGATTGATAAGGTCATTTATTACGTTGTCACGGCCCACCCTGACAGCAATAAAGCATTAGATAAACTGATCAACAGGATATAACTTTTAATGCCTAAATTACATAAAAGTTAAGTTAAATAAATATCATAAAAATACAAAAAATTAACAAACAAACCTCACCGGCCCAATAACCCTATGTTATTTAAGGGTTATTTTTCAGTGCACAGTTCACCAAACGGGACTAAAGTTAACATAAAATTAACTTTATTGATTGAAATCAAGTGTCCGGTTAAACAACCCACTTAGTCTACACCCTCGCAGTTAGTCGCAATTTAAGCAGGGAACTCTGTCATGAACAACGTGATGAATAATACGGCAATCAAAAAAAACTTTATTCAATTACTGATACTCGCTCTTATCTGTCTCTCTTTACCTGCTTATGCCCTGTTTGTCAGCCCGCCTAAAGATCCCATTCCTTTTATTCAAGAAACCTTTCCAACACTCACCAAAATTTCAGAAAAACAGGGTGAACCGCTTTTGTGGACTGTCTACCAGGAATCGGAAATATTAGGCTATGCCTTTGAAACCAATGATCTTGCTAGAATTCCTGCCTATTCCGGCGAACCCGTTAATATGCTGGTGATCATTGATCCCGCCGGAAAATATCTTAACGCAAAAGTATTAGAGCACCATGAGCCAATTATTCTGGCCGGTATTCCGGAAGAAAAGTTATGGGGGTTTATTGATCAATACGTTGGTTTATCGGTCGCTGATGCTATTAAAGTCGGCGGAACAACAAGCGAGGGTTATGTGCCGATTGACGGACTCTCCGGCGCTACGGTCACTGTTATTGTAATGAATTCAGCAATCACAAAAGCCGCTCATATAGCCGCCCTTTCATTAGGAATTGTTGAGGAAAAGTCCGGTGCTATTCAGCCTATTTCTACCATAAAAAAAGATCTTTTTGAAAAGAAAAACTGGGCCAACCTGACCGGAGACGGCTCCATCAGAAAGTTATATTTAAGCAATCGGACGGTGCAGAATGCCTTTGTGGGAACCGAGGCTGAAGGCGTCGATAATGTTCCGGCATCTCAGGCAGATTCAATGTTTGCTGAGATTTATTATGCCCTTGCGGATATTCCAACAATCGGTAAAAACCTTTTTGGAGAGTCTGATTATCAATGGTTCACTCGCGATTTAAAAGCGGGCGAGCATTTGATTGCCGTCTTTGGTAACGGTTATTCCTATAAAGGCTCCGGTTATGTACGTGGCGGTATTTTTGACCGCATTCAGATTCATCAAAATGATAACAATATCTCTTTCCGTGATTTAGAACATAACCGAGTGGCGGACCTTTACACTGAGAATGCCCCCCGATTTAAAGAGATGTCGGTGTTTAAAGTCGCTGCACACCATGAGTTTGATCCCGGCGCAACTTGGCAAATAGAGTTATTAGTGCGCCGCCAAACCGGCCCCGTTGACAGTTTATTTAACAGTTTTAAAGGCAGTTATGATGTATTAGAAAAATACGTTGATACTCCGCCTGCCATCTATCCTGAGCCGGAATTAACCCTGACCGAACAGATCTGGTTAGAGCATCAGGTTAAAGTGGTGATATTGATCATTTTAATAACCGTGCTGTTACTGATTTTATTCTTTCAGGATATTCTCGTTCGTCACCCTACCTTTATGCACAATCTGCGCCACGGATTTTTAGCCGTGACCGTTGTCTTTATCGGCTGGTCATGGGGAGGACAATTGTCGGTGGTTAATGTGTTCACCTTTTTACATGCTTTGGTGAAAGATTTTTCCTGGGATCTGTTTTTATTAGATCCGGTTATCTTTATTCTGTGGTGCGCCGCAGCGGTCACTATTCTTTTATGGGGCCGAGCGGTTTATTGTGGCTGGCTATGTCCCTTTGGTGCCCTGCAGGAATTGCTTAACACTTTTGCTCGCCATGTGAAAATTCCGCAAATAGAATTACCCTGGGCCGTCCATGAACGTCTATGGGCCATTAAATATCTTATCCTATTAGCCCTGTTTGGCCTCTCCTTAGACTCCATTGCAGTAGCCGAACAGTTTGCTGAAATTGAACCCTTTAAAACCACTTTCTTGCTCAAATTTGATCGCGAATGGCCCTTTGTACTTTGGGCGGTATTTTTACTTGTAATCAATTTATTTAACCGTAAAACCTTCTGCCGCTATCTTTGCCCCTTAGGTGCTGCGCTTTCTATTTCTAATACGGTGCGTTTATTTGATTGGCTAAAACGCCGCCCGGAATGTGGTTCGCCCTGTAAAATCTGTGCGACAGAGTGTGAAATTCAGGCGATTGCACCCGATGGCGTGATTAACATGCGCGAGTGTCATTACTGTCTGGATTGTCAAATCACCTATTACAACGAAGAAAAATGTCCACCGCTGAAAAAGTTGGCCTATAAAAAACGTAAAAAAAATGAAACTGAAATAGCGATAATAGAACTTTAAAAGTGTGGAAATGCACCACCACCCACACCTCATGAGACTGCGAAACTTTGTTCCGATTATTCTTCATCAACCGAGGACAAAGAGTTAAAGGATGAAAAGACAAACAGCCGAGCCTAAAGGCTCAGTTCCAAAAAACAGCACTGCCGCAGTTAAGTGGCACCCAAATTGGAACCCCGTCTTTAGGCGGGGCAATGTTTTGCAAAAACATATTGTTAAAAATCAGCAATGCACTGCTTTAGTAAAAAAACAAGCGCCGAGCTGAAAGGAGCAAAAGACAACACAAGCAATAATTAGTTTTAGTCATTTCTCCGTGTAGCGCAGCGCCTCTGTGTTCTCGGTGGTAGAAGTCTTTAAGCTTTTTACAAAAATGACCAGAGTCATCTACATAAGCAGATAGCTTATTAATTTTAATATAAAACAACAGGATGGAGATGAAGCATGAGTGAGTATAAAAGCGATCTACCCAAAAATGAACAGTTAGAAAATTCAGACCGACGTAAATTTTTTGGTAAAAGTGCAGCCTTTGGCGTAGCAGCAGCTGCAGTGCCGATGAGCGCGGCAATGTTTTCCACTATGGCAAAAGCGCAGGCGGCTGAGGCGGGCAACAGTACCACTGTCCATCCTGGTGATTTAGATGAATATTATGGTTTCTGGAGTGGCGGCCAGTCCGGCGAAATCCGTATTATGGGTATTCCTTCAATGCGCGAATTAATGCGTATTCCGGTGTTTAATTTAGACGGTGCAACGGGTTGGGGATTAACCAACGAAAGTATACGCGTTAAAGGCGAAAATTCGCACTTTATGACCGGTGATGCGCATCATCCGCACATGAGTATGACCGACGGCCGTTATAACGGCGAGTATCTTTTCATCAACGACAAAGCTAACTCACGTGTTGCGCGTATCCGTTGTGATGTCATGAAAACCGATAAAATAATCACTATCCCTAACGTTCAAGGGGTCCATGGTTTACGCGTGCAAAAAGTACCCGAGACTAAATATGTAATTTGTAATGGTGAGTTTGAAATTCCAATGAATAATGACGGCAAAGCGTCACTGGAAGATGTCAGTACTTACCGTTCATTATTCAGCGTGATTAACGCGCAGACAATGGAAATTGCTTTCCAGGTAATGGTCGACGGAAACCTCGATAATACCGATGCTGATTACGATGGTAAATATTTTGCGTCTACCTGTTATAACTCAGAAATGGGCATGAACTTAGGTGCCATGATCACATCTGAACGAGACCATTTGGTGGTATTTAGTTTAGCGCGATGTGAAGCAGCCGTTAAAGCGGGTGAATTCACAATTTACAATGATAATAAAGTGCCCGTATTAGACGGCCGTAAAGGATCAAAGCTTACCCGTTATGTTCCGGTCCCTAAATCACCCCATGGTGTTAATACCTCACCTACCGGCAAATATTTTATTGTCAACGGCAAATTGTCTCCAACGGTTTCTATCGTTTCAATTGAGAAATTAGACGCTTTGTTTGATGATAAAATCAAGCCGCGCGATACGGTTGTGGCAGAGCCTGAAGTAGGTTTAGGTCCGCTGCATACTGCCTTTGATAACAAAGGTAATGCTTACACGACTCTGTTCCTTGACAGTCAGATAGCCAAATGGAACATTGACGATGCAATCCGAGCGCATAACGGTGAAAAGGTGAATTATCTTCGCCAGAAACTCGATGTGCATTATCAACCCGGTCATAACCATACTTCTATGGGTGAAACACGTGACGCAGACGGCAAATGGTTAGTGGTACTGAGCAAGTTCTCTAAAGACAGATTTTTACCCGTTGGCCCGTTACATCCAGAAAACGATCAGTTAGTTGATATTTCCGGTGACGAAATGAAACTGGTGCATGACGGCCCGGCTTTTGCTGAACCCCATGACTGTATTTTGGTGCACCGCAGCAAAATCAGAACCGCAAAATTATGGTCACGTGATGATCCGATGTTTGCTGAAACCGTTGCCATGGGTGTAAAAGATGGCGTCAATGTCATGACCGACAACAAAGTCATTCGCGACGGTAACAAAGTGCGTGTCTACATGACCTCCGTTGCGCCTATGTATGGCATGACTGAATTTAAAGTGAAGCTCGGAGATGAAGTTACCGTCGTCATAACCAATCTGGACATGGTTGAAGATGTTACCCATGGTTTTTGTATGATTAACCACGGTGTGCAGATGGAAATTAGCCCGCAGGCAACGGCATCGGTTACCTTTACCGCCAATCAGCCGGGTGTGCAATGGTATTACTGTAACTGGTTCTGTCATGCGCTGCATATGGAAATGCGCGGTCGTATGTTAGTCGAAGCATAAGCCGTTCCCATTGGTTCCCGGTAACTTATTGACCGGGATCCTATTAGGAAACATGCTTATGCACTTCACTCCGGTAAATTAAAGAATGTACCACGCACGCTTCATCAGACTGCGAAACGTTGTTTCGGTTCTTCTTCATCAACAGAGTTAAAAGATGAAAAGACAAACAGCCGAGCCTAAAGGCTCAGTTCCAAAAAACAGGACTGCCGCAGTTAATACCAAAAGCATTAAATTTATGATCAGTTGCTTCAAAGGAAAAATTTACACTCACAAAGCCGTTGGTATGATTTTGAATAGTAAATCTGATCACTTTATTAATGTATTTGATATGGTGTTATCGGTAGGGTGCATTCTATGCACCGCGGGCAGAGAAAATCGGTGCATAGAATGCACCCTACGAGCTATGCGTTTGTTGTCATGGTTGGTGCTAGTTGGCGTTCAAATAAGACAGCCATTAAATTTATGATCAATTTTAAATAGCAAATCAGATCACTTTATTAATGCGTTTGGTATAAGTGGCACCCAAATTGGAACCCCGTCTTTAGGCGGGGCAATGTTTTGCAAAAACATATTGTTAAAAATCAGCAATAATTAGCTTTAGTCTTTCCTCCGTATAGCGCGCAGCGCCTCGGTGGTAATACCTTTAAATGTGTTACAAACAAATAACCTGAGTCTTCTACATAAACATATTGGGAAAATAAATTCGTTGAACATTAATTCGTCTAAAATTATCACTGTTTTATTAATAACCGTATTAAGTCTATTTCAGACAGGTCTTGGCGCTGCTGTGCTAGCAGTAAACAGCAGTGATAATCTGCAGCAAAAATTAGATTCGGCATTAACTGGCGATACACTGTTTTTACAGGCGGGTGAATATCGGGGTAATTTTGTGATCCGTCACAGCATCACCCTGACCGGAAAAGAAAATGCCACCATCAATGCTCAGGGGAAAGGTCATGCCCTGAGATTATTAACATCGAATATCAGTATAAAAAACCTCAATATCATTAACTGGGGTGCTGATTTAACCGCGCAAAACGCCGCTATTTATGTCGGACAAAAATCCGACCATCTTATTATCAAAAATAACAACTTAAAAGGCGATGGTTTCGGGATTTGGGTACAGGACTCGAATCAAGTGTTAATTGCCAATAATCATATTCAGGGCAACCCAAAATTACGCTCCGCAGACCGGGGTAACGGTATCCAGCTATCGGTGGTCACTAACGCCGATGTGGTTGGCAATGACGTCAGCTTCACTCGCGATGGTTTATATATTATCTCCAGTCAGAATAGCCTATTGCGCAATAACACCCTGCACGATTTACGTTATGGTATCCATTATATGTATTCCTACGACAATAAAGTGCTTAATAATCTGACTTACAATACCCGTGCAGGATACGCTTTAATGAGCTCTAAAAACTTGCAGGTAAGCGGCAATGAAAGCCGTGACAGCGAAGATTATGGTATGTTGCTGAACTTTATTACCTCATCCACCATTGACCATAACAGCATCAAAGATGTTTGGACCAAACCGGAACATAAAGTGCTCGGACGTCAGGGGAAAGGTTTGTTTGTTTATAATTCAGCATACAATACAATAAGTTACAATAAAATAGACACGGCTGAAATTGGCATTCACTTAACCGCCGGTTCAGAAAACAGCAAACTGTTCGGCAACAGCTTTATCAATAATCCGGTGCAGGTTAAATATGTTTCTAATAAAAAGCAGGAATGGAGCCAGGATGGCCGGGGTAATTACTGGAGTAACTATTTAGGTTGGGATCTTGATAATAACGGCACCGGGGATACCCCCTTTGAACCCAACGACGGCATCGATAAACTTATTTGGCAATACCCCGAGGCTAAAGTGTTATTAGACAGTCCCGCGGTATTATTGCTGCGCTGGATTCAAAAACAATTTCCGGTGCTCAAACCCGCCGGCATTAAAGACAGTTTTCCGCTCATGTTGCCTCCCAATATCGAAACAAAAGCCGAAATAAAAGCTGAAACCAAACCCGAAACCAAGGTTGATACCAAGGGCGAAGCAACAACGCTTAATTCAACACACTAGTCTGCTCAAAGGATCAACAAATTTATGAGTGAAAATATTGTATTATTAGAGCAGGTTAATAAAAATTATCAGCAGCTTGCCGCGCTGCAAAACATCGATTTAAAGCTTGCCGCCGGTGAAGTACTGGGTCTGTTTGGTCATAATGGCGCGGGTAAAACGACCATGATGAAGCTGATTTTAGGGATCATCAAAGCCGGCTCGGGAAAAGTCTCGGTGTTTGGGGTTGATCCGCAAAATAAAAAAGCCTGGAGCAGCCGTAAAAAAATTGGTTACCTGCCGGAAAATGTCAGTTTTTACGATCAGCTGACCGGATTTGAGGTGCTCACCTATTTTGCCCGTTTAAAATCCGCAGACAAAAAACAGGTCGCGGCGCTGCTTGACCAAGTCGGCTTGTCCTTTGCCGAAAATCGTCCGGTCAGAACCTACTCAAAAGGGATGCGCCAACGTTTAGGCTTAGCCCAGGCTTTTTTAGGCGACCCTAAATTATTATTACTTGATGAACCCACGGTGGGGTTAGATCCCATTGCCACCCAGGAGTTTTATGCCAGTGTTGATCAATTAAGGAGTAATGGCGCAAGTATTATACTTTGTTCGCATATTTTACCGGGTGTAGAGCAGCATATTGACCGGGCAATGATTTTATCGGGCGGAAAATCCGTTGCAGCAGGGACACTCTCGACACTCCGTGATATCGCGCAACTGCCGGTGTCGATTAAAACTCAGGGTATTAATGAAAAGCTTTTGGATAATAAAAAATTGGCCGCTTTTATGGTTGCCCCTAACCTGCTGCACGTGCCTGAATCTGAAAAAATTGATGTTATTCGTGAGTTAATGAGCTTTAAAAAATTGACCGACCTGCAGGTTGAAACACCCACTTTAGCGCAAATATATCACTACTTTCTGGAAAATAAGAAGGCTGGTACTACACAGGAGAAAGCATTATGAATCCTATCTGGGCGGTGGCCTTAAAAGAGTTTCAAGACGGCCTTCGCAACCGTTGGTTTATTTCAATCACCTGCATTTTTGCGCTGTTAGCCATTGGCCTTAGTTATTATGGCTCGGTGGCATCGGGACAAATTACCGCCCCTTCGCTATCCACCACTATTGCAAGTTTATCCAGCCTGTCGGTGTTTATTATTCCTTTGATTGCGTTATTACTTTGTTACGACAGCTTTGTCGGCGAGCAGGAATCCGGCACTTTATTGTTACTGCTGACCTACCCGGTCAGTCATACTCAGCTGCTGCTCGGTAAGTTTATCGGTCAAGGCAGCATTATTACGCTGGCCACTGTTATTGGTTTTGGCAGTGCCGCTATTCTGCTCGGTTTTAGTACCGATTTTGCCTCGGTATTACCGGCCTTTGCGCTGTTTATTTTAACCGCCAGTTTGCTCGGCCTGAGTTTTGTTGGTTTGGCTTATATTATCAGTTTGTCAGTAACGGAAAAATCTAAAGCGGCAGGTCTCGCATTGATCATTTGGCTGTTTTTTGTGCTGATTTTTGATCTGGCGTTATTAGCGATTTTAATCGGTATTGAGGACGGCGTAACACAGCAGGGATTAGTGCAGTTGATGCTTTTTAATCCCGCGGATCTGTTTCGCCTGATTAATCTTGCAGCTCTCGACAGCGGCGATGTTAACGGGGTATTAGCGGTTGCTATTAACAGTGACTATTCGGTGTCAAGTTTGTTATTAATGATGCTCGCCTGGGTTGTTTCGCCACTGCTTTTGGCGCTGTTTATTTTCAGTAGAAAAAGTATTTGATAGACTCCCCTAACCGTCACCTCCGAGGTGTTTTAATCGGAGGTCTGGTTATGTGCTGATTGGCTTTTATAAGCTATGTGCACTGGAAACGGCACGCAGAGCTTTCCTCGTTCATGACGTAAAACATGTTGGACTTTACGCCGCCCCTAGTCGTCATCCCCGAGGTGTTTTAATCGGGGATCTAGTTATGTGCTGCTTGAATTTTATGCGTTATATGCACTGGAAATGGCACTCAGAGCTTAGCCCGTTTCCTCGTTCCCATGCTCTGCGTGGTAACGTAAATACCGCATCGGTTATTCGTAAGCTTACGCTTGAGGCCTCTGGTTTAACTTTTATTGTTGGTCTTTCGCCCTTGACGGCGACTAGACGATGAGAAACCGAAACGCAGTTTCGCAGTTCGAGGGAGTCATGTTCTTTGAAGGGCCAAAGAGAACAGGTCACGCGGAGCTTAGCCCGCTCGTGACACTGAACTGCCCGATTAAGTGACCTAGGAAATGACGGAGGTTTTTGTTTATTAGCGTTTACCGTGAAAATATTCATCGAGATTCCCGATTAAAAGACCTCGGGAATGACGGAGGTGTTGTTATTTGGAATAAAGGTACCGTATTTTCGTCACCTCCGAGGTGTTTTAATCGGAGGTCTGGTTATGTGCGGATTGGCTTTTATGCGCCATGTGCACAGGAAAATACACGCGGAGCTTTGCCCAAGAAAAACGTACGGGAATTTTCGTAGCAGTATTGTCTTGGTATTCTATTGTACTAGAAACGGCACGCGGAGCTTAGCCCGTTCATGACACTGAACTGCCGTTCACTTCCCGATCAGGTGACCTCGGGAATGACGTAAAAAAGGTTGGGCTTCACACCGCCCCTAGTCGTCATCCCCGAGGTGTTTTAATCGGGGATCTAGTTATGTGCAGATTAGATTTTATTAAGCTTGCGCTTGAGGCGTCTGGTTTAACTTTTATTGTTGGTCTTTCGCCCTTGACGGCGACTTTACTTCTATTTGAAGGGCCAAAGAGAACAGGTCACGCGGAGCTTAGCCCGCTCGTGACACTATGCTGTTGCATAACTCGCCAGGATAAAGGCCGATACAGGGACGGCAGAGCCTGTCCCGCTCATGATCCTGAACTGGCGTTCAATTCGCCTAGACGTTTTTTATTCTTGTGCTGCCCAACCGCTTTTTAACGCACCACCTCAGACATTACGTCCCTGTACTGGCTGAGATTAGAAAAATCCTCCCTGATTTTTCTTGCTAAAGCGCTTGTTCATCTCAAGAAAAACGTACGGGAATTTTCGTAGCCGTATTGGCTTGGCATTCTATTGTACTGGAAAGAGAACGCAGAGCGTGGGAACGAGGAAAAGACCTCGGGAATGACGTAAAACATGTTGGACTTTACGCCGCCTCTAGTCGTCATCCCCGAGGTGTTTTAATCGGGGATCTGGTTATGTGCCGATTGGCTTTTTAAGCAAAAAATACTGTTTTCTTACTGAGTTAAGGGAATAACGATCTAATTTAAACAACAAAGGTTAACAACATGAAGCGCTTTTTTTATTCCAAATCAATACTAATTTTCAGTCTGTTAGCCCTGTTACTGGGCTGCTCGGACGAACAAACCGAAAAAGAGATGCTTAAACAGGCGGTGGCTATTGAGAGTTCCGATGAGTGCCACCTGTGCGGCATGATTATTTCTCGATTCCCCGGGCCTAAAGGTGAGCTTTACCAAAAAACATCGGAAGATGTTGCTAAGTTCTGCTCAACACGGGATCTGTTCGGCTATTTATTACAGCCGGAAAATAAACGTCAAGTAAAGCAGGTATTTGTACATGATATGAGTAAAACGCCCTGGGGAAAACCGGACGATCAATATTTTATTGATGCTCGATCCGCCTGGTTCGTTGTTGATTCTTCAAAGAAAGGCGCGATGGGTAAAACCCTGGCAAGTTTTGGCCTGCAGGAAGATGCTCGGGCTTTCAGCCGCGAGTATGGTGGCAACGTTTATGCCTTTGATGATATCACCATAGACATGCTTTAATCGCGGCTTAAAGACTATCGGCAATCAATACATAGCTTTCTCTGATATGTTCGATAAGCATACGGATTTTTAGCGGCGGCTGACGGGTAAAGGGATAAACGGCGTAAATGCCCAGTTTTTTACCTACCCGGTCAGGAAATATATCCAATAAATCGCCTTTTAAAAAATCCTGATAGACCAGACATCTTGGCACATAGGCGAGACCATGGCCGCCTAAAGTCGCTTTTCTCAGTGCCCCTACATTGTCTGTTGAGAAATTACCCGCCACTTTGACAATATAGTTGCCGTTAATCCCTTTGAATTCCCATTCCGAAGCCCCGGTTGTTTGATAGGCGTATTGCAGGCAATTGTGATTAACCAGATCTTCCGGCGTCATAGGTTTGCCAAAACGTTTGATATAAGCAGGCGCTGCGCAGATAACCCATTGAGAGTCCACAAGATGCCGGGCGATTAGACCCGAGTCGGCTAAATATCCGGTCCGTATCACCAGATCATAACCGTCTCTGATGATATCAACAAAGGCATTTTCCAGCGACATGTCAACGGTTAATCCGGGATGCATACCGCAAAATTCAGCAACTGCAGCGGCTAATACTAAATCACCGGAAATGCACGGCACCGACATTTTGACATGACCGGTAACACTTTCACCGTATCCGCACACCGCGTCAATGGCATCTAATGCTGCCTGCTTCACATTTTTGGCACCCTGATAAAGCACTTTACCTGCTTCACTGACGGTAAGTTTTCGCGTGGTGCGATACAAAAGCTGCACTCCGAGATCCGCTTCCAATCGTTTAATTCGTTTGCTAACCACTGAATTTGTAAGGGAATTTAGCTCTGCAACTTTACTAAAAGAGCCCTCTTCAACCACCTGAGCAAAGAGGATAAGGTCATCTGTTTTAGCCATGATTATGCAACTTATGGAAATAATGTAATTCATTATCTACATATATCCATAAAAAAGATAGGCGTATCTTAACATCAAATTAACAAACGGTTCACAAGCCGCATACAAAATTGAACAACAAAAGACAGCATTTTACTCTGTTTATATGCAGACCATTACAACACAACAGCAATGGAAGGATACACCATAATGAATGAAACCCTACTCGCGTTAATCGCCTTTTCGCCAATACTCATCTCGGGGGTATTGCTGGTCGGTTTAAACTGGCCGGCTAAACGCGCCATGCCGATAGCCTTTGTATTAACCGCTCTGATAGCACTGTTTGTGTGGGACATGTCGGTCACCCGTGTTATTGCATCATCCCTGCAGGGTTTAATGATCACCGTTGCCGTTCTGTGGATTGTGTTCGGCGCCATTTTTCTGCTTAATACTCTGAAACATACGGGGGCTATTACCGTTATTCGCAACGGCTTCACGGATATTTCCGCCGACCGCCGCGTTCAGGCGATTATCATTGCCTGGTGTTTCGGATCCTTTATTGAAGGTGCTTCCGGTTTTGGTACACCGGCAGCGATTGCCGCGCCGCTTTTAGTGGCTATCGGTTTCCCCGCATTAGCCGCGGTGTTAATGGGCATGATGATTCAATCTACTCCGGTTTCATTTGGCGCGGTCGGTACGCCAATCATTGTCGGTGTCAATAAGGGACTTGATACACACAATATCAGCGAAACTCTGGTTGCCGGTGGATCAACCTGGGATGTTTATCTGCAGGAAATTACCTCTAATGTGGCCATTATGCATGCCGTCGTGGGTACCTTTATTCCGGTGTTGATGGCGATGATGTTAACGCGTTTCTTTGGTAAAAATAAAAGCTGGACAGAAGGCTTAGATATTCTGCCATTTGCTATTTTTGCAGGTTTGGCGTTCACCGTCCCTTATGCTCTTACTGGTGTTTTCCTCGGCGCTGAATTTCCATCATTAATGGGCGGCTTAGTCAGCCTGGCGATTGTGGTCACCGCAGCTAAAAAAGGTTTCCTTGTTCCGAAAACTAAGTGGGATTTTGAAAGCGAAAATAATTGGCCGAAAGAATGGCTAGGTTCACTGAAAATAGAATTAAAAGAGAAAAACAATAAACCAATGAGCTTGACGCTTGCCTGGGCACCCTACGTATTGTTAGCCGTGGTTCTTGTTGCAAGTCGTGTGAATGCTGATTTTAAAGGTTTCTTAACGGGTATCAGTTTATCCTTCAGCAACATTTTAGGCGAAACGGGTATCAGTGCAGCCATTCAACCGCTCTATCTGCCGGGTGGTATTCTGGTCTTCGTGGCATTGCTTGCGGTTCTCTTACAATCACGCAGCGTCAAACCTCTGGTCAGTGCCTTTGGTGAATCAAGTAAAATACTGCTCGGTGCAGGTTTTGTGCTGGTCTTTACTATTCCTATGGTGCGTATCTTTATTAACTCCGGTGTGAACGCCGCAGATTTAGCCAGCATGCCGGTAACAACAGCACATTTTGCGTCAAACTTAGTGGGTGACTTCTTTCCGGCGCTCAGTGCCACCATTGGTGCAATGGGCGCATTTATTGCGGGCTCCAATACGGTTTCCAATATGATGTTCAGCCAGTTCCAATTTGAAGTAGCGCAAACATTATCTGTTTCCACTGCGGCTGTTGTTTCCCTGCAGGCGGTAGGCGCAGCGGCGGGTAATATGATTGCCATTCACAACGTTGTGGCAGCCTCGGCAACGGTAGGTCTGTTAGGCCGCGAAGGTTTGATACTGCGTAAAACAGCTATTCCGACCTTCTATTATATTGTTGCGACGGGTGTGATTGGTTTAATAGTCATCTATGGTTTTAATATCAGCGATTCCCTAATGAGCGCTCAACAGCTTCAATAAGAGTCTCACCGCTATGACAAAGTTTCAGGATGGGCTACTCGGCCCATTCTGAAATCGTAACCACAGATACAATGGCAGCAAAAGGAAAAACCAATGCGAATTTATCCTGCAAAACCAGACCAAGTATACTTCTATGCGACTTGTCTGGTTGATCTTTTTGATCCACAAGCCGGTCTTGATGCTATCACCCTGTTAGAGCAGCAAGGTGTCGAGGTGCACTTCATCGAAAAACAAACTTGCTGCGGTCAGCCGGCTTACAGCTCGGGTTATAATCAACAGGCAAAGCAAATAGCGCAAAGCCAGATGGATTTGTTCACGGAAAACTGGCCGGTGATTGTTTTATCGGGCTCCTGCGGTGGCATGATGCATCATCATTATCGGCGTTTATTCAAAGACGATCAAAACCTTCCCGAGGTTGATAGTTTTTGCGATCGCGTTTTTGAGCTGACAGAATTTTTAGTCAGCGTCTGCCGAGTACAACTTCAAGACCGAGGAGAAAGTACCTCGGTGGTAATGCACACCTCCTGTGCGGCGCGCCGGGAAATGAACGTCCACGTAACAGCCACACAACTGCTAAGCCAGCTGGATAATGTCGAGATTCGCGAACAGGCATACGAAAGTGAATGCTGCGGATTCGGTGGTACTTTTGCAGTCCGTCATCCTGACATCAGCCAGTCCATGGTGGAAGATAAGACGCAACATTTGTCAGATACTAAAGCCGAAGATTTTGTCAGTGCCGATTGGGGCTGCCTGCTGAATATTAACGGTGCGCTGGAATATCAGGGCAACCCGATGCGCGGTCGTCACCTTGCAAGTTTCTTATTAGCACGCACGGGAGGCAAATAGAATGGATAAAGCAAATAATATCGACCACCTTGAAAAATATCAGGGCAACCCGATGCGTGGTCGTCACCTTGCAAGTTTCTTATTAACACGCACGGGAGGCAAATAGAATGGACAACGTAAAAAACGGCGTACACATTCAAGAGCTGGCACCGGAGCATTTTCATAAGCAGGCCAAAGCGGCCCTTGGCGATCCGCAGCTACGACAGAATTTCCGCGGCGCCATGGACTACTTAAAAGACAAGCGTAAAACTGCCTTTGCCGATCCGGCAGAAGAAAAACGAATTCGCGATTTATCCGAGGCGATTCGTCAGCGCAGCCTGAGCAAACTACCCGAATTACTGGAACAGCTGGAAAGCAACTGTAAAGCCAACGGTATTGAGGTGCATTGGGCAGAAACGACCGAGCAGGCCAACAGCATTATTGCCGGCATTTCGAAAAAGCATCATGCCAAGAGCATTATTAAAGGCAAATCCATGGTGAGTGAAGAAATTGAACTCAACCATGAAATGGCCAAGCTTGGCATTGAATGTTTAGAAAGTGACATGGGCGAATACATTGTGCAGCTCGATGGCGATAAACCCTCGCACATCATTATGCCTGCCATTCATAAAAACAAGCAGGAGGTCAGCGATACCTTTGAAAAATACCTCGATGATTTCACGCCGACCATAGACGTGGATGAGCTTATTCAAACCGGACGAACTCGTTTACGCAAAAAATTTCACGACGCGGATATCGGTTTATCCGGGGTTAACTTTGCGGTAGCTGAAACCGGCACCCTCTGTCTGGTTGAAAACGAAGGCAACGGACGTATGTGTACGACCGTGCCCAATGTGCATATTGCCATTACCGGTATCGAAAAGGTGGTGGAGTTTTTAAGCGATGTACCACCGCTGTACAGCGCCCTTACTCGATCGGCTACGGGACAGGCAATTACTACTTACTTTAATATGATAAGTTCACCGCGCCGCGCAGGTGAATTAGACGGCCCAGAAGAAGTCCATTTGGTACTGTTGGATAACGGCCGTTCGCAGGCGTTTGCCGACGAAGAGATGCGTAAAACACTGCAATGCATTCGTTGCGGCGCGTGCATGAACCACTGTCCGGTTTATACGCGCATTGGCGGTCATGCTTACGGTACAACTTATCCCGGTCCTATCGGCCAGATTATTTCCCCGCATATGATGGGACTTGATAAAACCCAAGATTTAGTAACAGCTTCCAGCTTATGTGGTGCCTGCGGTGAAGTGTGTCCGGTGCGGATCCCCATTCCCGAAATGCTGCAGCGCTTACGCCAGGAAGCTAAAAACCCGCCCACAGCGGACATGCCGGCCATAAAAGGGCAAGCGGCCGCAGCCAGCAAAATAGAGTCACTGGCCATGAAAGGATTTGCCTTTGCCGCAACTCACCCGACTGTTTATCATCTCGGTACCTGGTCAGCCACCAAGGTAAAAGCCCTGATGCCCGGCAATTTAGGCGCATGGACCCAATGCCGAACAGCGCCCAAACCCGCCGGAAAAACCTTACACCAATTAATCAAAGCACGGAAACAGGGAGAAAAATCATGAGTCATGCAAGAAATGCAATTCTAGCTCGTCTTCGTGATGCAAAGCCCGAAGCAAAAGTAATGGAAACCATCACTTACCAGCCATGGATAAGTCAGGATCAGCAACTTTTAACGGAACGTTTTATTGCCAGTTTATCGGCCAGCCATGCCGAGGTGATTTCAACGGATGTTGCAGCGTTGAGCAGTACAATAGAAAAAATCGTAGTCACTAAAGCGCTTAAGCAGATTGCCCTGGGCAGCAGCGGTGAATTTCATGAACAGATTGTCCAGGCAACAGCGCTTTTAAAAACACACTTTTTTGACAAGGATATTAAGGATTGGAAATCGGCACTGTTTAATGATATCGATGCGGGCATTACCCATTGCCAAGCCGGTATAGCAGACACCGGGACATTAGTGTTGTGGCCGGATATTGCCGAGCCAAGAACCCTTTCACTGATACCACCCTGCCACATTGCCTTGATCAAAAAATCCACAATTGTCAGCAACTTTGCAGAGCTGATGATAGAGCAGGCATGGCAGAACAACATGCCGACTAATATCGTTTTAGTTTCCGGCCCGTCTAAAACCGCAGATATACAGCAAACATTGGCTTACGGTGCCCATGGACCAAGCCAGTTAATTGTGATTTTAATCGAGAATATGTAATGAAATACAACGATCATTATAACGACCAAAAACTGGCTTACGGTGCCTAGCGACCAAGCCAGTTAATTGTGATTTTAATTGAGAATATGTAATGGAAAACAACCAATATAACGACCAAAAACGGGCTTACGGTGCCCATGGACCAAGCCAGTTAATGGTGATTTTAATTGAGAATATGTAATAAAAACAAACGACCAATATAACGATCAAAAACTGACTTACGGTGCCCACGGACCAAGCTAATTGGTCGTGATTTTAATTGAGGATATGTAATGGAACATAACGAGCAACATAACTACCAACAACTGCAGGACTTGCTGACGACTCGAGTTAATCAGCAGCGTATTTTCACCGAAGAAGCGCAGATGCTTGCCTACGGAACAGATGCCAGTTTTTACCGTTTACTGCCGAAAATGGTGGTGTGTTTAAAAGATCTTGATGAAGTCATTTTTACCATTCAATCCTGCGCTAAGTTCAACATTCCCTGCACTTTTCGAGCAGCAGGTACGAGCTTATCCGGTCAGGCGGTTTCAGATTCCGTTTTAATCATGCTCACCGATGATTGGCGCGGCCACAGTATTCACAACGACGGCCACAAAATCACCCTGCAACCCGGGGTTATTGGCGCCGATGCCAATCAATACCTGGCATCCTTCGGGCGTAAAATAGGCCCGGATCCGGCCTCTATCAATACCTGTAAAATTGGCGGTATTGCGGCCAATAATGCCAGCGGCATGTGCTGTGGTACAGCACAAAACTCTTACCGTACTGTTGACAGCATGAAGCTGGTTTTTGCCGACGGCAGTTTGCTTGATACTTCCGACAAAGAAAGTATTAAAGCTTTTGAAATTAACCAGCAGCCGTTAATTTCCGGTATTAAAAAACTCTGTAGCGATGTGCAGAATAATGAGCAATTGACCCAGCGTATTCGTCATAAATATCGTCTTAAAAATACCACCGGCTATTCAATCAATGCGCTGGTTGATTACTCTGATCCGATCGAAGTAATCAAGCACCTGATGATAGGCTCTGAAGGTACTCTGGGTTTTATTGCCGAGATAACCTACAACACCGTTATTGAACACCCGCACAAAGCCTCTGCTTTAATCGTCTTTAAGGACATTGAACAAGCCAGTCAGGCCGTCACCGCGTTAGCAAAAGATCCCGTTTCGGCGGTTGAAATGATGGATGGACGGGCGATGTCTTCGGTGGCGAATGCACCCGGTATGCCTGATTTCATCAAGGGCTTAGATTTAGAAGCCGGTACGCTGTTGATTGAATCCCATTCCGGTGATCAGGCAACATTAGATCAACAGTGCGCCACCATCATGGACACAGTCGCGCAGTTTAAGGTCATTGAATCCATCGCTTTTACCAGCGATGCACAGACCGTCGCCACCCTGTGGGGCATTCGTAAGGGCATGTTCCCGGCCGTTGGCGCGGTGCGAGAAGTCGGTACCAGCGTAATCATTGAAGACGTGGCTTTTCCGGTTGAACATTTAGCCGCCGGCGTGCGTGATTTACAGCAGCTTTTTGATAAGTTCCACTACGACGAAGCAATCATTTTTGGCCACGCATTAGAGGGCAACCTGCACTTTGTCTTCACTCAGAGTTTTGACTTACCCGCTGAAATCAAACGCTATGGCGACTTTATGGATGACGTCGCGGACTTAGTCGCGGTGAAATATCAGGGCTCATTAAAAGCGGAACACGGCACAGGCCGTAACATGGCCCCCTATGTGGAGCTTGAATGGGGTAAAGATGGTTATGCCCTGATGCAGCAGATTAAAGCGTTATTTGATCCGCGCAGCATATTAAACCCGGGGGTGATTATTAATGAGGATCCGCATTCACACCTTAAAAACCTTAAACCTATGCCCAAAGCTGACGATCTGATTGACCGTTGTATTGAATGTGGTTTCTGTGAACCGGTCTGCCCTTCCCGCACTCTTTCCCTGTCACCGCGCCAGCGTATTGTGTTATATCGCGAGCTGCAACGCCGCGAAGCTGCCGGTGAAACAGAAAATTTGGAGGAGTTCCGTAAGGTCTTTGAATATCAGGGCTTAGATACCTGCGCGGCCACCGGCCTATGCGCCGAACGCTGCCCGGTTGGTATTAATACCGGTGATCTGGTGAAAAAACTGCGTACTAGTAAGTACAAGAAATACAACTCTATCGCCCGTTGGACAGCCGAGCATTTCACGGCCACCACCAAAATGGTGAATATCGGACTTAAAGTTAATAATATTGCCCAGAAAACCCTCGGCGACAAAGTCGTGGGCAAAGTCACCAACGGCATGCGCAAGCTAAGCGGCGGTAAAACGCCGATGTGGATTCCGGAAATACCGAACTCTAATCCGCATCGCCCCAAAAGCACTGTCTCCAATCACACTGTCTTCAATCACAATACTGCCAAAAAACATAATATGGGAGATGACAAAAAGGTCGTTTATCTGCCTTCCTGCGCCAGCCGTACCATGGGACAGCAAGCGGACAACAGTGATTCCCGCCCGCTCACGCAGGTCACCACCTCGCTGCTCGACAAAGCCGGCTTTGAAATCATTATTCCTGACTCCCTGAGCGATCAATGCTGCGGTATGCCCTATGACAGTAAGGGCATGAATGATATTGCGAAGCAAAAGTCACTGCAGCTGGAAGAGGCATTGTGGAAGGCCAGCGAACAGGGAAAATGGCCAGTTTTAATGGATACCAGTCCCTGTGCAAAACACAGTATTGAGCAGTTTACCCGGCCAATGGAGATTCTCGAGCCCACGGCTTTTGTGCTCAATCACCTGCTTGAGCATTTAACCCTTTCACCGCTTAAAGAAACGGTCATGCTGCATATTACCTGCAGTTCACGGCGCATGGGCCTTGCAAACAGCATGTTAAAACTTGCCAATGCCTGCGCTTCCGATGTCATCATACCTGAACATATTCAGTGCTGTGGCTGGGCCGGTGATAAAGGTTTTACTACGCCGGAACTTAATGCAGCAGCGCTGCAGACACTAAAACAACAGGTACCGGATAACTGTACGCGCGGATTCAGCAACAGCCGAACCTGTGAGATAGGTTTATCGCACCACAGCGGGATTCCTTATCAGTCTATTTTGTATCTGGTAGATGAAGTGAGTGCTTAGCACATAAAAGGCACCCCATACCTCCGATTAAAATACCTCGGAGGTGACGAGGAGTATAGTGCATAAAATCTAATCGGTTGATTAATATAAATAAACAGCCGATTTGCTTTGTTTGTATGCTTTCGCTTTGAGCGTTTAGTTTAACTTTCTTTGTTGGAGTTTCGCCCCTGACGGCGACTTGACTTCTCTTTGAACGGCCAAAGAGAAGTAAGCAAGAGAAAAGCCGCCCTGCCATTTTTTGGATCTTGCACTGCCCAACCGCTTTTTAACGCACCGGCTCGGACAGCACATCCTTGTGCAGAGCCGAGCCTAGTGGAAACAACAAGGGCACGCAGAGCTTAGCCCGCTCATAAGCCTGAACTGGCGTTCAACTCGCTCCATGTTTCCACTTGCTAAAGCGTTTGTTCAGTACAAGAAAAATGGATGGGAATTTTCGTAGCCGCATTGGGTTGATAATCTAATACATTGAATTTTTTATGAAATAAAAGTGGACGTCCCACTTCCCACTCATAAAAACCAATTGCCTAGTTAATACAAATAAACAACCAAGCCTACAGGCTCAGTTCCGAAAGACACCGGTATATAGCAGCTAAGTGGCACTTCATTTGGAATCCCGCCTTTAGGCGGGCGGTTTTTGATAACCAAAAAAGTGCAGCTTAATTGTATGTGCTAACTATTTTTCAATAATTTTCAGTGAATAAAGATCATGGCGGCGATCTTTCAGCGCATGCACACTGCCGTGATTATGTAATGCTTTTAGAAGATCTAAATTGACGTCCACAATTAAGCTCATTTCCGAGTTAGGGGTGGCTTCTGCTTTAATACCCGTGGTTGGGAATGCAAAATCTGACGGTGTAAACAGTGCAGATTGTGCATACTGAATATCCATATTATTAACCCGGGCGAGGTTACCAACCGCACCGGCGATGGCCACATAACACTCATTTTCGATGGCGCGCGCCATGGCACAATGACGCACTCGGGTATAGCCGTTTTGGGTGTCGGTTAAAAAAGGCACAAATAGAATATTCATGCCCTGATCGGCCAATAAACGCGCATACTCTGGAAATTCAACATCGTAACAGATCATAATGCCCACTTTGCCACAGTCGGTATCAAAGACCTTGATGTTATCTCCCCCGGTCATTATCCAATTTCGTTTTTCGGAAGGGGTGACATGGATTTTATCATAACGCTCCCAGGACCCATCCCGGCGGCATAAAAATCCTGAGTTATAGAGTTTATCATCAACCACATAGGGCATGCTGCCGGTGATAATATTGATATTGTAGGTAATGGCAAACTCGATAAATTTATCGCGAATAGGAATAGTATAATCAGCTAATTTACGGATCGTTTCTGGAATATTTAAATGATGGAATTGCGCCATTAGGGGCGCATTAAAAAGTTCCGGAAAGAGTATAAAGTCACTTTTATAATCCGATACCGCATCCACAAAAAATTCAATTTGCTCATAGAGATCTTCAAGACCGGCCATGCTGCGCATTTGCCATTGCACCAAACCGATACGCACTTCGGATTTAGGAGCATTAATCAGTTTCACTGAACGGGTATAATAAATATTTGGCCATTCTAATAAGGTCGCATATTCCATTGACTCAACATCACCGGAAAGGTAATTTTTAAGCAGTTTACGCACAAAAAAATCGTTCGCCAGTTGAAAGCTTAATACCGGATCGTAAATTTCTTTCTCTTTTACTTTCTCAATATATTGTTTTGCGCTTAATTGCTCCGCGTATTTTGAATAGTTGGGCATACGACCACCGGCCATGATAGAGCGTAAATTAAGGTTTTCACATAATTCTTTGCGCACCGCATACAAACGACGCGCAAGTCTCAGGCCGCGATAGTCAGGATGAATAAAGACTTCAATGCCATACAAAACATCACCGTCGGGATCGTGGTTAGCAAAGGTCATTTTTGAGGTGATTTCATCGTAGGTATGCTCATCGCCAAATTTTGCATAATCAATGATTAACGAAAAAGCACAGCCGACCACTTTACCGTCCACACAAACACAGATCTGGCCATCGGGGAAACGGGTTAACAACGCATCTATAGTCTGATCATCCCAGGTATTAAGCTGGTCTATCTGGTATACATCTGCACAAGCATTTTGCAGTTCCTGCATATCTTTTTTGGTTAAATGCCTGACTTCAACGTGATTGGCTTCCATAATTTGTCCCTAAAATAATGTAAAAACGCAACAGATATCCCCCACCAGCCATTTTATGCCGGCAGGGTCTTGATTATACGAAATAGGATTTTAAGGGCGGAAAGCCGTTAAATTCAACTGCACTGTAGGAGGTTGTATAGGCCCCCGTTGAAAACCAAAAAAGCCGGTCTCCCTCTTTCAAACTATGCGGTAATCTGTATTTATAATCTTCATACAAAATATCCGCACTATCACAGGTAGGGCCTGCTATCACCACTTCTTCAGATTCAGAATCCATTGCCGGTGAAGAGCATTCAAAGTACAGAGGATATTTAATCGCCTCGCCAAGGGTTTCTATCATTCCGGAGAACAGCCCGACATCGGTATATACCCACCGATATAACGCAGTCTTACTTTTACGTGAAACCTGCACCACTTCGGTCACCAAAATTCCCGCATTAGCCACTAAGGAGCGACCCGGCTCAAGAATAATACGCGGCAGTTTTAGACCAAAATCCTCGACCAGAAAACGATGTATTTCCGCCGCATAAACTTCCAGAGCATTAGCCTGATTAATATAATGAGCAGGGAAACCACCGCCCATATTCACCATCTGCAATTCAATATTATTTTCTGCTTTGAGACGTTCAAAAATCACTTTGACCGTCGCAATAGCACCATCCCAGGCGCCAATATCACGTTGCTGGGAGCCCACATGAAATGATACACCATAGGGCTCTAAACCCAGTTTTTGAGCTTTGACTAAAAGATCCATCGCCATATCAGGTTGGCAGCCAAATTTACGCGACAGCGGCCAGTCTGCGGTCAATGTACCGTCCGTAAGAATACGAACGTAAACTTTAGAGCCGGGTGCCATGGTTGCAATATTCTCCAGATCCGCGTCTGAATCCGTGACAAACATTCTTATACCGGCATCATAAAAATATTTAATATCTGCACGTTTTTTGATGGTATTGCCATAACTGATAAACGCAGGATTAGTGCCATGGGAAAGCACTTTGTCAAGCTCATAGACGGAGGCAAGATCAAATCCACCCTCTTTGTGATTAACAATATCAATAATCTCATGGGCGGGATTTGCCTTTAAAGCATAATAGATTTCCGCCCAGGGGAAATTATCCCTCAAGGCATCAAAATGCTCTTCAACAGTTGCGCTGTCTATGATCACAAAGGGGGTTTCTAGCTCTTTTGCCTTTGTGCAGATGCGCTCAAAAGTAGATTTTGAATAATATTTTAGTGGTTGTGCCAGCATGACTTGCTCCAGTGTAAATATATAATAGTTTATGATTCGGCATGTAAGCCAAATCCATTAATTTTTTACTCTGAGGTCAAGCAAAACAATTTATTTAACCACAGAAATAGCCCCATATAATGACCAAAGGGCGATAAAAATTGAAAAAGGCTTTGTTTTTTCTGGCTATTTTTCTAAAAACATTATGTATCACACCCGATGATTTATCGCAAACACTGATTGCTGCTTACGTTAAATAAATTAAGCTTCCTGAATTGCGATACCTATCGCAGCGGCAAGGCTGTCGAGTTGATCGCGATTGTCGAGGCGTACAGACCAACTGAGTCCGCTGCCTAAGGCGGTGATCACATTTGCACCACCGATCAGTGCAACTTCATCAACTTGAGCCTGCAGTGTCACTTTTGCATCACCTTCAAGCTTGATCATAATGTCCCGATTATTGGCCACTATTCGGCCCTGATTGAATTGAATTAGCATCTTATTTCCCTGATTTAATGATTGTTCGAGCAGTTTAAATAACATTGATTGATTTGACCATCACTGTGATGGTAGTCGATGTTGTTAACCATGAAATATGGCTGGGATTTCATACCAAATACATTTATCAAGACAGCCCTGTCTTTGGAACTGAGCCTTTAAGCTCGGCGGTTTATTTGCGGTTAACTAGCCGATTGGATTTGTTTATAAGCTTTTTCCTCGTTCCTACGTGGTAATGTAAATACCACACGGATTGTTTGTAAGCTTTCGCTTGAGGCGTCTGGTTTAACTTTTATTGTTGGAGTTCCGCGCTTGACGGCGTGTTACTTTTCTCTCAACAGCAAGAGCAAAGTAACCAAAAGAGTGCCGTTCCGAGACGTTTTTTTATTCTAACCCGAGCAATGACTTCTTAACGCACCAGCTCGGACAGCACATCCCTGTGCAGAGCCGAGCCTAGTGGAAACTTCCTGTTTCCGCTTGCTAAAGTCATAGTTCAGATTAGAAAAACGTACGGAAATTTCCATAGCCACATTGGCTTGGTATGCTAATGTATTGAATTTTCGATTAAAAGACCACGGGAATGACGGAGTGATGTTATTTGGGATGGTAAAAACACATCGTTATTCATAGCTTCCTATTCGTCACCTTCGAGGTGTTTTAATCGGAGGACTATCATTTATCCGAGCCCGCCTAAAGGCGGGATTCCAAAGGGAGTACCATTTAATAGTGAGATACAGGTGTGTTTTTGGAACTGAGCCTTCAGGCTCGGCGATTAACTAGCCGATTGGCTTTTGTGCAATGTGCACTGGAAAGGGCACGCAGAGCTTATGCCCGTTCATGACACTGAACTGCCGTAAATGACTCTGGGCGTCCTGCCCTACGCCTTTCAGGTCGTTGTCATAAATTCCAACGTTCAAATTTGTTCCTGACAAATTTGTCACTTCCCGATTAAAAGACCACGGGAATGACGGTGTGATGTTATTTGGGATGGTAGAAACACACTGTTATTCACAGCTTTTACGCTCCCTACCCGTCACCTCCGAGGTGTTTTAATCGGAGGTCTGGTTAAGTGATTATGATTAAGTAGATGGATTGACTGGGCTGAGCTTATATAACTGAACTTGTATAGAAAAAACGGACTAGCGAAGACTGCTTAGCGGATATCGCTAAGCAGTTTATTATTAATGCTTAATCAAAAGAGAGCATTAACTGGTAGTGGTAATGTTGTTTGTTTAATTTAAATTCATCATGAACACTGGGACTCCAGGAATCATCTCCGCCCACGCCCATGTGAAATCCATCTAAACGCAGATAAAGCTGTTGCTCGGCCTGCAGTTCGTTGGTGTGTTTCGCGCTGGCAAGGTTTTCCTGACTATAACGGCTGACACCCAGATGGAAATCTCCCGACACGCTTAAGTCGCCGACTTTAGCTTCCTTAACATCACAACGTAAGCCACTTTCAGAGGGGAAGATATAAGGCGTATGCATCTCCTCTATCGAGCATGAGTGGCGATTAATATGGGCTGATAAAAGACGGTCCGGATAGTTTTCATGGGGGCCGCGGCCAAACCAATCGACCTTTTTATGACTATCGGGTAATACCAGCTCCATGCCCACGCGCGCTAATGAAGGCAGCGACTTAGCACAGTTAACATCAACGCTAATCGTCATCTCTCCCTGCCCATTGATAACATATTTCCAATGCGTGACAATAACCGCGTTATCTTGATGATAATGATTAAACTGCGATTCAATTAATACCTGATTGCTTAATCGATGCCCCTGAATCATTGCACATTGACTTGTTAAACTGTCAAGGCCAGAGGACTGCCAGCGGGCCATCCAGGAAGCGGGATCAACACGGTCCACTTCGCTGACACCAATATCATTATCTAAAGGTGCTCGATAAAAGTTATCTTTGGGTCCCTGTAATATTTTTTCTTCGCCCTTAATTGACCAATTGTCGATAACCCCGGTGTGCTTATTGATGACTATTTTAAAATCATCACCGATCACATTAAAAGCCGTTTCTGTTTCAGATAAATTAGGCGCTGCCTGGGTTGAAAAGTCAGGCGTTTTTAACTGCATAATGGTTGCCAGTTCAAACTGCTCGGTAGCCACCACAAAACCTTTTTCTGCCCAGGGTTTATCGGCGCTTAATATTACCTCAATATTGAGAAAATAATCACAGCCTATTTTCTGCTCGGGAATTTCCTCAGCTAAGGTGATTAACTGCGTACTTTGCGCCGCCACATTTAATTGTGTTTCACCCGCTAAAATAACAAAACCATCTTCTGTTAATGTCCAGCTTAAGGTCTCCTGCTCACTGGCGGTAAATAAATTTTCACTGCTTACGTTAACGGCTAAGGCATGATTATCCGCTAAACTAAACTGGTAAAACTGTTGTGCTTTTTTAGCTTCTAGTACCGCAGGGTGTAAACTTCTGTCGGGGAAAAGCAGGCCATTGATACAAAACTGACGGTCGTTAATTTGATCGCCAAAATCGCCGCCATATGCCCAATATTTAACGCCTTTTTCATCGGTCTTAGTTAAACCCTGGTCAACCCAGTCCCAGATAAAACCACCCTGTAAACGCGGATACTGACGGAATGCATCCCAATATTTAGAAAAACCACCCAGGCTGTTACCCATTGCATGGGCATATTCACAGAGGATCAAAGGACGCGTTTCATTGGGCATGCCAATCCATTTTTTAATGCCCAATTTTGGCGTAACACTCGGGTCGCGCGGATCGGTTAAATCTTTCTCAACACGGGCATACATGGGCACAATAATATCTGTCGCAGCAGTGTTCGAGCCGCCTCCTTCATACTGCACCGGACGCGTTGGATCTTTTAGTTTAGTCCACTGATACATGGCATGGTGGTTATTACCAATACCGGATTCGTTACCTAAAGACCAAATGATGATCGACGGATGGTTTTTATCACGGTCAACCATGCGCGTCATACGGCGCATATAAGCATTTAACCAGCTTGGATCGTTGGATAAACGGCACATCGGAAACTGACCGTGAGTTTCAATATTTGCTTCATCAACCACGTATAATCCGTACTGATCACAAAGCTCATACCAAAGCGGATGATTCGGATAATGCGCGGTGCGTACCGCATTGAAGTTATTTTGCTTGAGCAGTTTGATATCTTCAAGCATATCGGCACGGGACACAGCATGGCCTTTTTCCGGATGATGTTCGTGACGGTTAACACCACGAATTAACAGCGGCTGACCATTAACTTTAAGCTGCCCGTCACTGATTTCAACGACTCGGAAACCGACTTGGTAAGCTTCACAATCCACCAGTTCCCCTTGATTGTTCAGCAAAGACACAACAACACGATACAAATAGGGAGATTCGGCGCTCCATTTTTGCGGTGATTGAATAGGAATATGGTGTTCAGCCAATTCTGCCCAGGCTCCTTTTTCATCAATAAGGCGTTGACCAAATGCCACTGAAAGCGCCTCTGTGACCGGTTTTAAATTTGCATCAAAGAGTTGCACCTGCACGCTATGATCGTTGTAGAGATGATTTAAATAGGTTGAAACATGCAATATCCCATGATTAAAACAGGCATCCAGATCGGTTCTAATCGCCACATCACGAATTGATATTGTGGCTTTACTGCGTAGGGTCACATCCCGAAAAATACCGCTCAACCACCACATATCCTGATCTTCAAGGTAGGAACCGTCGGACCAGCGCAGGACCATCACGGTTAATTGATTTTTGCCTGAGCTCAGGTGTTTAGTTAAATCAAATTCAGCCGGCAGACGGCTATCTTGAGAATACCCCACCCAGATACCATTGCACCACAGATGAAAGGCGGAATTCACACCATCAAAAATAATCGCCTGATTGCGTCCCGACCAGCTCGCCGGCAAATCAAAGCTTAAACGGTAAACACCCGTGGGGTTCTCGTGTGGGACAAAAGGCGGGGTATCTGCAAAGGGATACTTCACATTAGTGTAAATGGGCTTATCGTGCCCCTGTAATTGCCAGTTACTCGGTACGGTGATTTCCGACCAAGCAGGATTCGTAAATTCAATATCAATGCACTCGGCAGGCACACTTTCAGGCTTGTCAAATAATGCAAAATCCCATTGTCCGTTTAAAGATTGAGTGTACTCGGAAGGTTGTCCGTTAAGCGCGGCATCCCGTGAGGGGTAGGCGAATGTCGGAGCATGTGCTTCAGCCACATTTTGATGGGTCACATGCTGGTTTTCCCAATCACGCGCATTGATAATTTCATTGAATGTTTTCATTTAATTCCTTAAGAACACTGTTTATAAGTGTTTTTGTAAATTTTTTATGGTTATTTTTATGATTATTTTGTTAACAGTAGTTCATTTAAAAGGAGTTAGCAGCAAGAATATTTTCATCATAAAACAAGCTCAGAAAAATAAATTTATGATGCCGATTCAAGCCGCCAATTAATGCATTTCAAGAGAATGTACTACGGAAATAAACACCACCTTTTGAGATACAGCCGTTAATAAATGTTAACTGGAAGAACAGGTGGAAACGTTTACACTAAAAGACTAAGTGTATCGTCTTACAAAAAATCATAAGTTGACCTGGTTAACATTTTTGTAAGATCTATAAGATTGTCATGCTGGCAGTGCACTTTTAAATTTGATGCTAATGGAATAACAGCAACTCAGCGCAGATTCAGGAAAGCACCATTAGCTCAATATGACTCCTTCGTGTTTTAACAAAGCTTGTTTACGTTCAATACCGCCTGCATATCCAGTCAGTTTGCCATTTTTTCCAATCACACGATGGCAGGGAATAATAATAGAAATTGGGTTTTTACTGTTTGCAAGGCCAACGGCGCGCACCGCTTTAGGGTTACCTATCGCATTGGCAAGTTCCTGATAGCACCATGTTTTACCAAAGGGGATAGTTGCAAGGGCAGCCCACACTCGCAGCTGAAATGCGGTTCCGGTCAAAGCTGTTGGCAGCGTAAAATACTCCCGTGTCCCGCTGAAATATTCCTCCAACTGCACGATAGTCTGCAGCAATATTGGCTGCTGTTTGTCTAACCGCCCGAGATTTTCAGGTTGGCTATTCTGGGTTTCAAACCACACCCCCAGTAACCCCTGCGCATTTGCCTGCAGGGTCAGCATGCCGATTGGACTTTTAAAATAGGCGTAATGATTCATAATATTGAATTCCAGCAGTAAAATTGAGTGTCACTTATCTACAGCCAAATTACTTGAAGAGGCAGGCATCGGCAAGATGATATTCTAAATCAAAGGCCCTGTACCGGGAAATGATCCGCTAATCAGCTTTAAATTGATTAGTCACAGGATCGTAGTGATAACCGACCGATTTTAACTTTGCAATTATTGCCTCGGTATCGAGGTTATAACGGTGCGATAATTTATCTAAACTGTCGCACTCTAATCGTAACCGTTCATTGATAATACCAAAAACAATTTCACCGTCCATGCTTAATAAGTGTTTAATTTCCATCATAAGAGAGCCCTCAAATTAGCAAAGTAAATATAATATTAGCAACTTTTCCATAAATTAGCAGAGCTATATTGGCCGATAGATTTAAAAATAAGAGATAGTGAGCTCTTTTTGCCTGCAACGGCCCTCTCTATTGCAGAATTATCTATCCCTTGCTTTTTTACTTATTTTGGTATGTATTGTGATTTAAACACGTTACACTTTTTAACATCATTAACTGTTAATGGCGTCAATATGAATTTAGAAAATAATAACCTTAAGCCGCAATCGGTGCCTAAATTAATAATATCTAAGCAATGGCTGACCCGATTGGCTGATGAACCGGGTAAAAAACGTCTATTTGATCAACGCACCCCTTTCCAACGTGATAAAGCACGCGTGCTGCACTCTGCAGCTTTCCGCCGTTTACAATCTAAAACGCAAATTCACAATAACGGTTTGAGTGATTTCTATCGCACCCGCCTGACTCACTCCCTTGAAGTGGCCCAAATTGGTGCGGGCATTGTCGAACATTTAAAATTGACTCAGCCTGATTTCTTAATCTTATTACCCGGTAACAACCTGATTGAAGCCATTTGTTTAAGTCATGATATTGGCCACCCTCCTTTTGGTCATGGAGGGGAAACTGCCTTAAATTATATGATGATTGAGCACGGTGGATTTGAAGGCAACGGACAAACATTTCGAATTTTAACCCAGCTTGAACCCTACACCGAGTTTAATGGTATGAACTTGACCCGCAGAACGTTATTGGGTTTATTAAAATATCCGGTCTGCCTGAGCCAGATCAGTGCGCCCTATCCAACGGATACCAGTCGCAGTTTTCGAGAATTAAAAACCGAAGAGTGGATGCCGGCAAAAGGTATTTACGACCATGATCTGAATTTCTTAAATGCGGTCCTTGAACCCTTATCAGAAAATGATCAAAAATTATTTAAAGCCGTTCGCCCACAAAACGCTAATCTCCAGTCCCATAAAAAATCACGCTACAAATCTTTAGATTGCTCGATCATGGAGATTGCCGATGATATTGCCTACGGCGTACATGATTTAGAGGATGCTATTGCGATGGGTTTTATCAGTAAATCCTTATGGCAGGAGAAAGTGGCAACAGAGCTTGCCAAAATAACTAATTTTTGTCTGCTGGATAATCTTCCAGAGATAACTGACAACCTCTTTTCTCTGCAGAACTTTAAACGTAAAGATGCGATTGGCGCGCTGGTTAATGCACTAATCACCTCCATTGAGATTAAAAAAGTAACGGCTGATTTTGACGATCCGCTGCTCGCCTATAACGCTTATTTAGCGCCGGCAATGTTTGAGGTATTAAAAATACTGAAAGGATTTGTTTTAAACTATGTGATTAAAAGCCCTGATTTACAGATCATGGAATATCGCGGGCAACAGATTGTAATGGAATTATTTGAAGCCTTTAATGCCGGTCCGTTACGTTTTTTACCTGAACAGGTAAAAGCATTATGGAAAGCACAGCAGGGGGATATTTCTCGCGAAAAACGCATTATAGCGGACTATATCTCGAGCCTTACGGACAATCATGCCCTGCGCCTGCACTCACGTTTATTCAGCAGTCACCAAAGCCCGGCAATGATCGGCCAGCACAGTTTTTAATCTTTAGACCTGCCCGTCTAAAGGTGGGATTACAAGTTGGAGATTGCTTCGCACAGCAGCCTTGTTCTTGGAACTGAGCCTTCAGGCTCGGCGGTTTATTTAAGCTTTTTCTCGTTTCCACGCTCTGCGTGGTAATGTAAATACCGCACTGGTTATTCGTAGGCTTTCGCCTGTGAGCGTTTGGTTTAACTTTTATTATTGGAATTCCGCCCTTGACGGCGACTAGACGATGAGAAACCGAAACGCAGTTTCGCAGTTCGAGAGAGTCATGTTCTTTGAACGGCCAAAGAGAACAGGTCACGCAGAGCTTAGCCCGCTCGTGACAATATGCTGATGCATAACTCGCCTAGAGAAAAGCCGATACAGGGACGGCAGAGCCTGTCCCGCTCATGAACCTAAACTGTCGTTTAATTCGCCTAGCCGTTTTTTTTATTCTTGTTCTGCCCAACTCCTTTTTAACGCACCAGCTCGGACAGCACATCCTTGTGCAGAGCCGAGCCTAATGAAATCGTCCAGGATTTCATTTGCTAAAGGAGTTGTTCACCCCAAGAAAAACGTACGGGAATCTCCATAACCGCATTGGCCTGGTATTCTAGTGTGTAGGTATGAATTGAACGACGTTTCTGTGAGGTATGTCTGTCCTATTATTCACACCTCCGAAGTTTTTTAATCGGAGGTCTGGGTTTTTATCAATTGCTCAAAACCGCCCGCCTAAAGGCGGGATTCCAAGTGAAAATTTTTTCTGTCATCCTCGAGGTGTTTTAATCGGGGATCTCGCCAGATTCATTGAGATTCCCGATTAAAAGATTACGGGAATGACGGTGTTGTTAGTTGGAAATGCCTAGGCTCTATTATCCAAGCCCGCCTGAAGGCGGGATTCCAAGTTGGAATTTTAGGCCAACTGAAGTTTTGCGATATTAAGGTGCGCCAGGTACAAGGGATAATCACGTTGTGCCGCTAATTTTTCCGCCTGCGCATTGATATCCTGCTCGCTGATGCCCTGGGTGACCGGAAAAGAACGGGTCGGTTTGATACTCGCAGCTATTAAATGATTAGATTTCATCTGCTCAACAATCGCATCTGCACAGGTTAAAACCGATGAGGCTTTGACTGTTTCGCAACGTGCGTATCGGTCACTGACAAAAGACACGTCGGCCGCTCTTAATGTCGGATCGCCGCCCGGTATTTGCTGTGCGCCGAATAATGGTTTAGCCCCTATTTTTGCAGACTTAAAACTTGGAATATAAGCGGCAAGATGTTGTATCGAACGGTTGGTACGCGTCGCTATTTCCTGCTCTGACCATCGGTAGTCGATTTTGTGAAGAAATTTTTCGCCTAATTTTGGTTGCGCACTTTGCTCACTGCTGGTGACTAACCCCTGCTCGAACAGGGTAATATCATCGGTCATACCGTGCAGCTGAAAGTAACCGCCGGGATAAGGCGTAAATTGTGCCATGCCGTTAGGCGTACCGCGTTGACCATGAAAAATAAGTTCCGGCCAGAGACACTCAGTCTCTGTCCAGCGGGCAACGTAAGCTGCCTTAAACTCTACCAGTCGCTGACGTTTAAAGCCTAACATGTCATCAATCTTACCGCTTCTAAAGCCCGCCGCATTAATTAGATAATCAAATTCAGCCTGTTTATTTAGTCCTTGCTGTTGGTAGTCTACCAACCAGGATTGACCGCTGTCGCTGGGGGTTATATCGCTGACGGCGCAGTTGGTAAGTAATTGACAATGCGGATTTTTATGCAAAGAGAGAGTGCAACCGGCCCCTAAACGAAAGATGTTCAAACCGAATTCTTGAACCAGAATAAGCGGAAATTTAAGCTTATCCAAATCAACATATTTAGCCACGGGAACCATCCACTGCTCTAGGCTCTGAGGATCGCGACTGGGCGTTTGCAATGCCAGCGCTTCCAGCTCCTCGCGCTCAAATAAACGGAAGTAATCGCGGCTTTCACCGAGCACCTTATTTTCAGGGTCAGCATCAATCAAACGTTGGTACTCTGACTGCAGTTTATGCAGACGCGGTAGCAGCTCTAGTGGTGTACCTTCGTCATGCTTGGGCACCGCCAACACCGTCGGGCGATAGTCTGCGGCAAAGGGATATAAACGCAGCAGATCAATGGATTGTGCAAGCAGCGTCAAACATTGCTGTTCGGAAATTTCCCGGTATAAATTACCTCCGGCATGCAGATGGCAAATAGGAGGTCCGTTAACTAGACTGGCTCCTTTTTCAAGCAAAGTGACATTTATCCCTAATTCACTTAAATATAGAGCGATACTTGCACCTGCAATACCACCACCAACGATGGCAACATTAAACGTACTGATCTTATCTGTTTGTTTATTTTGACTTACCACTTTAAACCCGTGTAAATTTATTATTATTGTTTATAAAATAACAGCTGTAAAAATATTAGCTGAGGGTTGCTACAATATCAGAGAAATCATCAAAAACGGCTTCAGGCTTATGCAGACCAATATCTTCGCCATAATTGTAACCATAAGTTAAACCGATAGATTCCATCTTAGCTGCCTTAGCCGCCAGAATATCGTTTTTTGAATCTCCGACCATCAGACACTGTTCAACGGTGACCGAAAGTTTTTCACACACATGCAATAAAGGCAGCGCATCGGGTTTACGTTTTTCCAAACTATCACCCCCTAATAACATTTCAAACAATCCGGTCAGTTGCAACCCTTCTAAAATTGGCTCTATAAACTCAAAGGGTTTATTGGTCACAATCACCAAGCGGTAACCTTTGGCTTTTAATACTTTTAAACAGGCGCGCACGCTCGGGTAAAGTTTGGTTTCAATGCATAAGTTATTTTTATAAAAGTTTAAGAACAGTTGTAATGATTTTTCAAACAACTCAGGAGCAATACTTTGATCAATCTCAGATTGACCTGACAACCCTCTTTGAACCAGGGTTTGCGCGCCATTACCAACCCATGAGCGAATCAGTTCTTGATCAAAGGTAGGACGTTGCAGTGCACTTAACATGTGGTTAATGGCTAATGACAAGTCTGGCGCGCTGTCAATAAGGGTACCGTCTAAATCAAATAAAATAACTTCTTTATTAGTAAATTTCAATTTTAAGGCCTTTAGATAATTTATTGGTGGAAAGGAATTTATTATGCCATCTCAGTCACAAAAAGATAATAATTATCGTTACATTATTCAAGCACAACTTTATAGGCGGGAAAATAGTTGAAAGCCAGCTGCTTTATCTATTTATTATTGACCGCAAAGCAGCTCATCCACAACCCGTTAAGATAACTGAAAACAGAAAAATACAATTGGCATTCTCTGCGCAGGGCTGATAAAGAGATTGTCAGCTGAGCTTTATTTAAAGAATAATAGCTTGCTATTAAGCTTTCCTGCTGCAGGTTATCTAATCGGTTTATACAAATGCAGGACGCTAAATCATAAGCGGGGCAAGCCAGTGTTGCATATTCCCAATCCAAAATCATCACCTGCTGTTTGTTATTTATCAACAGATTATGTAACGACAGATCACCATGACATAAGACATTTTTAGCACTGGAATTATCCAAGATGATGGCGCGCTTTAAAATAACAGAAAACTGCTGCTCATCGATGGCAGACGTTATTGTTTTTTTTAGCTGCGTTAGGGTCGAGGTCAAGCTTTGAGGTTGGGCATGCAGTGCAGGCAAGTGATGAATTTTTTTTAACTGTACAGCGAGCAGATTAATGATTTCTTTATTGACGGATAAACGGCTTAATTCCTTCCCCGTAAAATATTCCTGCAATTTATAAGACCCGCAACAGGCAATCGCTTTAGGGGTTAATCCTACAAAAATGGCAAGTTGATCAACCTTGAATTCGCGTCTTCTATCACTTTCATTTCTCGCACTCAGGTTCAGCCGTTTGAAAATAATTTTTTCATTATTAGCTAAGGTTAACAAAAAAACCGCATTAGTGAGTGCCTGTTCAAGCGGCTCGATGACCACTATTGGCTCACTTTGCTGTGCGCCAATCCAAATTAATTCTTTATCGGTTAACGCTTTGCCGGTTGACCCATTGCAGGCTAATTCTTCGTCTGTTAACTCTTTGCCGATAAATTCTTTGTAGGTTAATAGGGACAAAATATTATTGGGTTATCCAGGGAGTAATGCGCTTAATCTTCAGCGTGACATGACTGTCCGCCAAACCTGAATGCAACAGCGCATTTGAGATCAACAAATCCCCGTTTTTAGAAAAACTCACTTGCTTGGGTAAGGCAGACAGTTGTTGTTCACTGAGCGGCTCACTGAGTTTCAGGCGAATACCTGAAAACGCGGGTAAAAAATATTTTCCTATCATACCGGCATTCTTTTTTAGAATACCTTCAAGTTGTGTACTTATCAGTGCAAGTTTAGGATCCGCTAATTGCACTGAATCAAATGCCTTAGCCATGATGGTCACTTGTAAATCACATTGATAGTTTTCCTGCCCGGGTAACAATTCAACCTCAATCATGGCGCCATCTTTACGATGCTGATCTGAATAAAAGGGTAATAACTGCCCTTGTCTTGTAAAGGTTATCTGCTCACGTTTTTGATCAACAACTATCTTTGCATCTTTGATTAAACATGCCTGCTTGGAATCTTTATCCTGTAAATAAAAAGCCGTGGTGACATACTCATAATCAAGCTTATAAATGGTTTTCATGTAACCAAAAAAAAGTGAATAATTTAATTTTAAGGGGGAAGCTAAAACACTGTTAGTGGTTAGCAATAAAACCAAAAAAAATCCCAAGCGCATTATTATCTTCCTTTCTGTGTTCATTAATTCTAAGCATCAAAGCCGGAGCTGCGATCATCACCATCTGTTGCCGAGCTGCTTTCTACTGCAACAACACTCACACCACAAACTTGACGGTAAACAATGCCCATTAAATTAAAATAGAAAGGGACAAAGAACAATAGACCTAAACCGGAAGGAATTATGGCGATAAAGAACAGCACCATCAATAACAGAAAGATGAAAGAAAATTGCAGCAAGTTTTTATTCACTAGTTTAAAAGATAAGGTCACTGCCAGGATCGGGGTTAATTTTTTTTCTGCAACCAGAGGGCTCACCAGACAAAAAGCCATGTTGAAATATAACAGTGCAACAATAGAAAGTTGGAAACCAATACTGCCAAATAGTTGAGTGAAGAGCAGTGTCACAGCGTTGGAGATTAAACTGATAATCATGGTTGCCAGTGACAGTTTCAAAATGATATTAAAGTATTTAAAAAGATCATTCGATTTAGTTTTCAAACCAACAGAGTGATGAATACCCATCATTTGTAAAGCCGTTAATAGCGGCGGTGCAAGTAACAAAGTGACAATATAATTAAGTATCATTTGCATGGTCTGATCGGAGTCGCCCAAGCTATTAAAAATATAAACGTATGCCAGGCCTAACAGACCGATCGTCACAAAACATGCAACAGCCAACGGCAGATAATTTTTTCTGGTGATAACAAAAGCGTCTTTAAAAAGAGACTTAAGATCGAAGCGATGACCTTCGGTGAGTGATTTTTTAATATCCCCGCCTAAAATAAAATGTTTTTCACTCATACAAGCTAATTACCCTAAATAAAATAAAGTTTGTTTTTGATTATTACCCGGCGCGAAGAAAGCGCTGTCACGGTTGTGCTATAAACTATAAATGCAGGGCTATTGTAGGGAGTTCCGTTAACTTTTCAAGTTTATTGATGGCTTACGCCAAATTGATTAATCAACTTGTCGTCAGTAAATTACTTGAAAATGCGCCAATCAGCAAAACTTCGAATCTACATCTTAAGTAGTTTGGGCAGCTAATATAGTGTTAACCAAATCGGGGACTAATTTTGTGGCTTTTCCCTGCATAACCTTATCGAAGTGGCTATGAATTTCACTCGCTTCTAAATTTAACTCAATGGAAAATGCACCGACACTTTTAGCTTCTTCCACAAATCCTGCAGCAGGATAAACCGTGCCCGAGGTGCCAATAGCGATAAACAGATCCGCCTGTGATAAATGATGATAAATAATATCTAAACCTAGCGGCATTTCACCAAACCAAACAATATGCGGCCGTAATTCCGATGGGTACTGACAACAGTGGCATAAATCACCGCTTACAATATCATCAACACATTCAACAAGTTGATTGGTTTTAGGGCAACGGGCCTTGAGTAGCTCGCCGTGCATATGAATAACATTTTTAGATCCAGCCTGCTCATGCAAGTTATCAATATTTTGTGTTACCAGTAAGAATTCACCAGCAAACTTTTCTTCTAATTCTGCCAAGGCAAAATGAGCAGCATTAGGTTTTTTATGCCCTAAACAGAAATCGCGACGACGTTGATTATAAAACTCGAGCACCAGTTGCGGATTTCTTTTATAACCCTCTACTGTGGCGACATCCTCTAAATTATGGTTCTCCCACAGACCATTGGTATCGCGAAAGGTTTGAATACCAGATTCAGCTGATACGCCGGCACCGGTTAACACGACTATTTTTTTATATTGATGGAATGACAAAAAACACCTCACTAGCTTGCTATCCGCTCATTTAGAAAAACTCAACCCGACCTTTAATATTTAGACCAACAGATCTGTTTTTATATTTGCCAGTGCACCACTAACACCTTGATAGCACGTGATAGCAAAGGTGCGACTGAACTTGCACGTTAAAACAGATTTTATTATTAAACGGGTTAATATGATTGAACAATTTTCAACGTAACTGGACTCAATAACGATTAACAATTGTACCTGAATGAGAAAACCAAATTGTAGGATAGTTCATAATTTTGAACTCATTCAATGAGAAGGTCTATTTAAAGTCATGAAAAATTAAAGCAAGCGTTAACCCTATGCTTTAATTCAAAAAATAACGAGGAAGAGATGAATAACAGAATCAGATCAATAAAATCAATAAGCAGTTTACCCGCACGCAGGACTTTTTTGACCCGGCAAAAATAAATATAAAATTTACGGGTTTTATTTCAGGTCGAAACAAGGATAAAAAAGCCACAAAGCGGCTTTTTTATCCTTAGCTGACTAAAGTTATTCCTCGGTATGAGGCATATTTTCTTCTACCAATTCTTTTAGTTTTTGTCCTGCTCGAAATGTAACAACGCGACGGGCAGCAATGGGAATATCTTCGCCAGTTTTAGGATTACGACCTGGCCGCTCACTTTTATCTTTTAATTCAAAGCCACCAAAACCCGAAATTTTTACCGCTTCTCCGTTTTCCAGTGTTTCTTTAATTTCTTCAAAAAAAGATTCAACAAACTCTTTTGCTTCGCGTTTGCTTAAACCTATGTTTTCCGATAAATGTGCCGCTATTTCAGCTTTAGTCAGTGCCATAAATTAATCTCTCAATGATGCATTAAACTGTTTAGAAACCGCTTCAACAATTTTTGTTACATTGTCAGCAATCTCCTGTTCTTCCAAGGTGCGTGTTGTATCTTGTAAGATCAAGCCTATTGCTAAACTTTTCTTACCCTCTTCAACGCCTTGTCCTTGGTATACGTCAAATAAGTTTATGCCAACTAATTGGGTTCCGCCAATTTTTTCTATAAATTTTAGTACGTTACCTGCACTTAATTGCTCATCTACGACAAATGCCAAGTCACGGTTATTAGCCGGAAACTTAGAAATATCACCCGCAGACGGCAAATTACGGGTAGTAATCTGCGCCAGTTCAATTTCAAAGACAATCGGGGTGCCGTTGAGTGCAAAGGGTTTAGTCAGGCTTGGATGTAAAGTACCAATATAACCAATATTTTTACCATTACGGTAGATTCCGGCTGACTGGCCGGGATGCAGCGCACTATGTTGCTCTGCTTTAAACTCAAAACTGTGCGCGTCAGCACATAAATCAAATAACGCCTGCAGGTCCGCTTTCAGGTCAAAAAAGTCAACCGGACGGGTTGATATATCCCAGTGTTCATCATTTAAATTACCCACAATGACAGCTGATAACATTTCTTCCTGACGAATGCCATTTTCAGCATTTTCATCTTTTGTGAAACGTAAACCGGTCTCAAATAAACGCACACGATTTTGTTGGCGTTTCTGGTTTTTAGAAACACTTTCTAATAACCCCGTCCATAAACTCACGCGCATGGCGGACATATCTTTAGAAATTGGATTGGGTAAAATTAATGCATCTGCTTCGGGATGCAGTTTCAGCTGTTTATCCGGGTCAACAAAGCTGTAAGTGATAGCTTCATGGTATTCACGGCCCACTAATACATCACGGACTTTAGAAAGTTTTAATCTTGCTTCGTTATGAGTGGTCATGGTTAAGGGCGCTAAGGGTGCGACATTGGGAATATTATCGTAACCGTAAACCCGTGCAACCTCTTCGATAAGATCTTCTTCAATCTCCATATCAAAACGGTAGGTTGGTGCAACAATTTCCCAACCTTCAGTAGTGACCTTAACGTCACAACCTAACTGAGTCAAAATGGTGGTAACACGATTGCGCTCAATAGAGATACCGATCAAGCTGTTCAACTTATTAGCACGTAAAGTGATCGTGGCCTGAGTAGGAATATGCTGTTCACTGAATGCCTCGGTAACAGGCCCCACTTCACCACCACAAATAGACACCAACAGTTGTGTTGCCCGCTCTATCGCTTTGGTTTGCAGCATAGGATCAACACCACGCTCGTAACGGTGCGATGCATCGGTATGCAGACCATAAGAACGTGCGCGTCCGGCAATTGCAAGCGGCGCAAAGAAAGCACTTTCTAAAAAAACATTGGTTGTACCTTCGGAAACACCTGAATCTAAACCGCCAAAAATACCCGCTATTGCCAGCGCTTTTTGGCTATCGGCAACCACTAATGTATTGGCATTGAGTTTAACTTCTTTACCGTCTAACAAAGTCAGTTTTTCATTTTGCTGTGCAAGACGTACTTCAATGCCACCTTCTAATTTATCTAAATCAAAGGCGTGCATCGGATGACCCAATTCAAGTAATACATACTGGGTAATATCAACCACGGCATCAACACTGCGCACACCACAACGGCGTAGTTTTTCAACCATCCATAATGGGGTTTTAGCCTGTTGATTAATACCGCGAATAACCCGTCCTAAATAACGCGGGCATGCTTCGGGGGCTTGTAAATTAATGGCCACTTGCTCGGTCAGCGTGACGGCAGCATTCTCCCAAGTCGGCTCATTTACTTTAACACTGTTCAACACGCCAACTTCGCGGGCAAGACCTGCAATACCTAAACAATCTGCGCGGTTAGCCGTTAAATCAACATCGATAGTAATATCATCTAAATGTAATAATTTACGAACACAAGTGCCTACCGGTGCAGCCTGAGGTAATTCTAAAATACCTTCTGAATTTTCTGCCATACCCAGTTCGGATTCACTGCATAACATGCCGGCTGATGGCTGGCCGCGCAGTTCTGCTTGTTTTATTTCAAAATCACCGGGTAATACAGCGCCAACAACAGCAACGGCGACTTTTAATCCTAAACGGCAATTTTTAGCACCACAAACGATATCAATTAGCTGCTCTGCACCGATATTGATTTTGGTAACTTGTAATTTATCTGCATCGGGGTGTGGACCGCATTCAACCACTTCACCCACCAGCACTTTTGTAAATTTACCGGAAACGGGTAGTACTTCATCAACTTCAAGCCCTGCCATGGTAATTTGATGAACTAATTCATCGCGTGTAATTTCAGGGTTAACCCATTCTCGTAACCAAGCTTCACTAAATTTCATTATTCTAACCCTTACTTAAATTGCTTGAGGAAACGAAGATCGTTTTCAAAGAAAGAACGTAAATCATTTACGCCGTAACGTAACATCGTTAATCGCTCAACCCCCATACCGAATGCAAAACCGGAATATTTTTCAGGATCCACGCCCATTGAACGTAATACCGTCGGGTGAACCATGCCGCAGCCTAATACTTCTAACCAGCCATTTTTACCTAACACATCCACTTCAGCTGAAGGTTCAGTGAAGGGGAAATAAGAAGGACGGAAACGCACCTCTAAATCCTGTTCAAAAAAGTTATGCAGGAAGGCATGCAGAATACCTTTAAGCTGAGTAAAGCTGACCTTCTCGGCAATCATCAAACCTTCAACCTGATGGAACATAGGTGTATGAGTCTGGTCGTAATCGTTACGATAAACACGTCCCGGAGAGATAATACGAATAGGTGGATTTTCTTTTTCCATGGTGCGAATCTGCACACCAGAGGTTTGCGTGCGCAATACCAGCTCAGGATTAAAATAGAAGGTATCGTGTTCAGCCCGCGCAGGATGATGTGCAGGAATGTTTAAGGCATCAAAGTTATGGTAAGCATCTTCAACTTCCGGTCCGGTTTTAACTTCAAAACCTAATTCAGCAAAAAACTCAGTAATACGATCAACGGTGCGTGTCACCGGGTGAACAGTGCCCAACAATGCACCACGTCCGGGTAAGGTCACATCAATAGTTTCTTCCGCGAGCCGGGCATTTAAAACCGCAGCTTCCATCGCCTGCTTGCGTGCAACCAAAACAGCTTGAATAGCTTGTTTTGCTTTATTAATCATTTGACCGGCAGCGGGTTTCTCTGCAGGAGGCAGTTTACCCAAGCCTTTCATCTGCTCAGTCATTAAGCCTTTTTTACCCAAATACTGTAGACGAATTTGTTCTAATTCGTTGCCGTCGGCGGCTTTCTCTATCTGTTGTTGCGCATTCGCAACGATTTCATCAAGGTGTTGCATTCGTTTAATCTCATCTGTGAAGCAAGCAATAACCATCGTATTGATTGGAGGTTAAGAAAAATAGCAGTCGACTTTACTAAAATCAGAGAGATTTGGCTAGTACATAGACCAAATGAAAAGCCGTAAAATAGGAATTAACCTAAATAAATCAACTCCTCATGATTCGCGCAGAAAAGAGAGTGCAGGTAAAACCAGGCTGCTTATAGTTAAAGCACTTTAACAGCTGGCACCGGGATTTTGAAGTTTTTTACTTAGCACAGACTGTCCAATGCTGTTCAATCAACAGCGTATCACCCTGAAAAACACGTCCGGTAAAATGATCATTTTCAAACAGTTGGCCAACACCTTTAGGCGTGCCGGTCATCAATACATCGCCCTCTTCAAAACTCATAAAACGACTTACTTCGGTGATGATATCTTCGGGTTTATGAATCATTAAAGCAACATTTGCATACTGGATTAATTTATCATTGATAAATAACTGCAGCGACAATGTCTCCAGCGCGTCGCTAAAACTGACAAATTCGCTAAACACCGCTGAATTATCAAAAGCTTTGGCGCGTTCCCAGGGTAGCCCCTGAGTTTTTAAGGTTGACTGCAAAGCGCGTTTAGTCAGATCTAAGCCAAAACCCACGGCGCTTATTTTCCCGGCATTGATAATAAATGAAATTTCAGCTTCATAATGGATAGGTTCAAGGTCATTACAGATTATTTGCTCAGAGATGGCAGAATTGGGCTTAACAAAAATAACCGCTTGTGTCGGTAGCTCATTATTTAACTCTTTAATATGCTCAACATAATTACGGCCAATACAGACCACTTTAGAAGGGCAACATAATTTACCATCGATCTTTATTTGTTTCATACCAGCACCTGTTTTTAGGTTAAATCATTCCGCGGTTAAGTCCCGCAACGTCATATTCACAAGATTAAATCAGCACAACCGAGCATTAAGATCCGCTGCTGATTAGAAACTACGGGCTTTTACCGGTTTAGCGGTATCGTAGACAAGTTCATAATAGTGATTATTGTTATACTCAAACTCTTGAATCACAGAAAGTTTTAATTTTTTAGTATGGGCCGCAAAAGAGCGCGGATTAATTTTATTAATAAAAGTCACTAAAATCGGATAACGTTTGGCCATTTCAACACGGGAAAAATCAAAAATATCCTCCAGCATGCCCGATCCGCGATAACTTTTATCAATGCAAACCGGGCCGTATTGATAAGAATTATCCACACTTAAGGTTTGCCCTAAATAGGTTAAATTGGGTAAATCTTTGATCATATGCGCAAACATTGGCCATCTTGACCAAAATTGCCAGGAAGCGGCCATCACGTAGGCAACAACGGGCTGCCCCTCTTTGGCGATAAATAAACCCTGCTCTTGATTAATCAAATCCGTTAACTGCTGTTGGGTAAACGCGGTGGTCACAAAACCGTCTTTTTTATCCTGTTCGTTAATAGTATCAACCTGATATTTTGCATGCAGTGCCAATATCCCCGGAATATCGCTTAACTCTGCAATTTTAAATTCCATTTTTAAAACCTTTAATTGATTATTAAGTACAGAAAATAATACTAAAAATACTTTTCAACCAAAACAGATTAAAAAGCCCTTAATTCAAACAATAACCCAATTTATCCCCGTGAATACGGGGAACACTTTGTGGAGCTCATTCACTTTTACTATTTCCACGGTTCATCCCCGCGGGCACGGGGAACTCCAATATCAACCATGATACTGCTATCAACAAAGCGGTTCATCCCCGTGGACACGGGGAACACTCCACGATTTTCAACAAGGTCGTCAATCTTACCGGTTCATCCCCGTGGACACGGAGAAGACACGCTTAATAGCCATAAACTCTATCGATATATCGGTTCATCCCCGTGAGCACGGGGAACGCTATATATATCATTGTTTTGTAAAGATGAATAGAGAACTTCAATAACCACTGATTTTTAAAGAACAAATTTTTTAATTTATTTGATTTCAGGTTTGAATTTAACCAATCTTAGCCCATCCAACTCAACTGACATACGGCAATTTTCACCGTAAGTGACAAAATAAAATCCTGATTCGGTATTGATTGACCATGCCACGACAATATTTCTATTTTCAGCAAGCTCATTAATCTGATACCAGATTATTTTTCTCACTCACCCTGAAACATCACCCACATAGACACCTGCTCACACTTCTAACAACCAAACCGCTAATCTCCCCCGCAAACGAGGTCGAACAGTTTCTGTTACCACTGTGACCATTGACATATTTATTGCTGGTTAAGAAGTGCGATGACCGTCATCACCTATCGTCTCAGGCATAGGAATACCTAACGGCTGAGCATCCTCGTAAGGCTCTGGCGGTTTTATTTCTCTAGCGTCTAACACTTCTTCTATCAATGGAATCAGCCTTTTTAAGATCTTGGTTTTTCTAAAGGATTTCCTGCATCAAATGCGTGCATTCCGATCCGGAGAGTATGTTTTTTTAGCTTCAACCTGAAAGGCGACCTGCACAACCGTTTCAAATTTTATAATATCGGAAATATCATAGACAAAACTCAAGGCTTTACCCGTATGTGAAAATCCAATCGCCGGGGCATAACCTGCCGCTAAAATTGCCGCCTTCGTAATGCCATTCAAATAAGAGATCGCGGCACTGATACATTGATTAATAGTATCCCTTTACCCCAGTCTTTTCGATCATAGCGCCGCCCATGCCATTCAATCCCATACTGCTTAGCGAGTAACTGGTAGGTTTTTTTACCCTAGCCCCTCAATTCCCCGTAATTGTTCGACACTGCGGCGTTGCGGTGTTGGTCACCACAACGCAGTTCAAACATTTTACGAACAATCTTTAAACGCAATTCAGCATCTAATGCTAATTGGCCTGATAAAGTAATTTATCACTGCGTGCACTGCCCGGCTGAATAAAGCCTAATACCCGTTTCGCCGCCGCAAATACTGGCAAGTTTAATGGCGGCATGGCTAACCCGAGTACCCGACTCAAGCATAATGCATGCGATAGTGCCGACTGTGATATGCATTCGCTCGCCATTTTTATCAATAACCACAAATGCGCCGTCTTTTACATCAATTTGTCTCATTCCCACAAAGCTGATCGACGTTCGTGCTTTTATTGGAATGGGTTTAAGGAGAATAAATGTCACCTTTCAGCCTTCTTCTTTCAATAGAAAATCAGATTCTTGTTTCTTATATAACGTACTCTCTCCTTTCACTAGGGCTTTAAAGAGCGGAAGATCATGCTGATATTTTCTTTGAACGCCCATAAAGATCCGTTGCGCTTCTTGCTTAAGTTCACTGACGGCTGTTTTTCTTAATTCAGAGGCCTCTTTGCGTTCAACATCAAGCAGGGTTCGTTGAATAATTTGCTGCGCATTTGCGCTAAAGCGGTACATTGCATTTTCTTTAATTCCCCCGACAAAATGTTTGTCATAGCCAGCCCCAAACATTTTGTTAAATGCCTGCGATAAGCGGTTTTTTTGATCAAGCCCAGAATCCAGCACTTGAGTCACTTTGCTCAAGTGTTTATTTAACGATGAGGGCATGGAATACAAATCATATACGCGACCCGTAATCCCGCCTTGATCGGCAATATTACCGCCAACTAATAAATTGCTTTGACGCGGGGTTTTCATATATTGAAATTGTTTAATAATATAAGCAGGCTCTACCGTCGCTTTATCGGTTTCTTTACCCACGATATAACTGCCCAGTTCTTGCCAACTTTGCCAGTTTTGATCACGGGCACACACGGCAAAAGCTCCATCTTCTTTTATGGTTCGCGGTGTATAAGGATGGGGCCACCAGCTAGCCCCCGACTCCCGTCCATTTTTAGTTGAACCATAATTACCTTTATATTTTTCTCGATTAAAGGTTTTGACCGATTGCAGCGATTCAGTACCGCAAATATCGCAAAGACAAGGTTTATTTTCAACGTTAAAAGCGATGTGATAGGCCAAAGCAAATAACCCACGATCAAGACCTATTTTTGATGCCTGATAAACGATCCCTGATAAGGGTGCTACCCACATCGGTCTCGATTCGGCATTGCTGTCAAGTTGTGCATAATCATTAAAGTAATCTTTAGCAATTGTATTGTTCAAAAGTGTTTGTTTTAAATTTTCACCTGCAATTAAGGTACTAATTGCCCCGCCACCTCGAATGCCAGTCGCACCAGAAGGGCCAAAGCATTCACCTTTGATATTCATGTGCAGGTTATAATTCAGAACATGAACACAATCAGTACAGCTTATTTCTGTTTTTTCAATTTCCGAGAAAAGCCCCATCGCGTTAGCTGATGTTCCGCATTCAATGCCTGATAATAACTTAGTGATTGGCGCACTAGGCCATTTGGCATTAGCGGGTGGTTTAGATTGCATAAAACAATCATTTTCAAACCACTGACTTTCCACTTTGTCCAGAGCCGATTCATATTGCTCAGGTGTTAATCCATTTTTTAGATAACCTTTAAGATCTGCAATTGTTGGCCGTAGCAGGACAGTGCTGAGCGAACTTAACAGTTGCAACATTGCCAGCTGAATTTCATCAAAATAGTATTGCAGTTGGTAGTTCTGCTCTCCGGTTAAAATTGTTTTTAAGGAGACTTTGCCTTGCGTGGTGGAAATGAAATCGTCTTTAAGCAGGTTCATTCATTTCCTCCTTATTATTTTGTACTTTTGCTATTTGGCCGCAAACATAGACTGTCCGCATGGCGTATTTGCGTGGTATTGCGGTGATCAGGTCGCGCACCTGCACGATAGCCACTTGATTATCACCACCAACATCACTAAATATTTGCCCCTGTCCGCCATAATGTTTCAACGCATTAGCGGGGTTATCATGATCACTCACAGCTTCAAACAAGGGCCGGGTTAACGGACAAGATTTACGCCCCTGAAACAGAGTAAATTCAGGCGCTTTTACTTTACTTGTGAGTGTTGCAATGATGCTATTCTCCGCACTGATGGCAAAGGTGTGCTCACTGTCGCACCAGTATTCCCGGTAGGTTGGTTTCACTCCCTTTTGAATTTTCCCCTGTGGACTGCGAAAATATTGCACCGTATGGTAATCCACCATTTTTTCACCACTTAGGTTAACCTGCACCGCAATTTTCAGCTGCTTTGAGAGCGTATAAAGCTGATTGAAATTTTCACGGGTTATCCCCATGGCAGCGCCTAGCATACCCATAACGGCCGAGCGCGTTGGAAAGTGATTTGCTCTGCGCTGCACATCAAAAGTTTGCAGGCCGTAGGCCGACATTCCTACGGTTTTTAATATCAAGGTTTTCATCACACGTATCCTTTGCAAACTTAAAAACGAATCTCACTGATTTTGTTAACCAAATTGATCTGTTTACTTTGCGCACTATCGGTTAAATCAAGTGCTATCGCCTGTGAGTCAAGCTCATAAGCATTGGTTAGCCTTTCATAATGTTTCACTAATGCTGCTATGGAGTTTTCCATCACATCACCATTATTTTCAATTGGTTTTCTAAAGGCGTTGGCAAGGGAAATCGGCTGATTGGAATGTGTGGCCATCACAAAATCAGCCTGATTGTAGGCTGCAAATACTTTTTGCTTGGCGCTAGGTGATACCTGAGCAAAACAACGGATCATGGTATTAATAATGGGCGTCACTTCACTCACGGTGGATTTAACATTTTTTGCCAATAAATTAACATTGATTGAAGCATAACGATAAAACACACCCGAGCTGAATTCCATTGTCCCTATATGTCCGGAGCCTTGCTCTGCTAAATCATCACAGGCGGTAAACCAATCCACTTCAATATCCGCGCTGTGCGTGGTTAAACTGTGCGCGACACTCATTGATGCTTCAACATTTCGCTGTGGACAGCTGGCATCCATCCGACCTGACAACGCCACATCGCTGGTCGGGATTTGCACGATTTTTTTAAGATCTTTTAATTTAGTTCCTTCATTCACCATATTTATGGCTTCGCGAATGGCTCCAATTACAAAAGGTTGTACCGCATCGAAATTTCGTAGTCCGGTTTTCTTATCTTTAGTTACTTTTGAACCCATGTTTAACAACACATCTTCAATTAATTTGACATCAGTTTCAGGCATTGCTTCTTTGCATAGGGCTAACAATTCATCAAACTTATTGGTACGAATAGACTTTTCCGCAACGGCTTCACTATAAATATCACTTTGACGAATAGCACGCTTTAAACATTGGCTGGAAATACGGCTGCGTACACTACCACCAAAAACGGCGGTTTTTTGCATGCCAGAGTCATCTCTATTCATCATCGATGATGGATGGGAGATAAGAGTATGAATATTAATAAACGTTGTCATGGAAAATATCCTTTTAATTAATTTGATAATGGTTAGCTGGCGGCTTGTGTATCGTTGGCTGATAAAATGAAGTTTTTTAATAGATTACGGCGAGTATTGTCATCCCAAAATTGAGCTAACTTGCCGATACTTTCCAGCTTAATATTGTCGCAGCGTACTAGCTGGCGTTTCAAATAATCAATGCCGTTATCACCACTACGGGTGATTTGAATGATTTGCGCTTCTTTTACGCCCGCATTTAATAATGCATTGGCAACATTCACGCCTGGCTGATCATCACTTATTTTAAGGCCAACCAATAAATACAAAATACGCTGTGTTTGCAGTGTATCTTTCGCACCGCTGAATTTTAATACTCGAAAATAGGCTGGGGAGTCGGCCAGTTTTTTTAAATTACAGCGTTTTAAATCTGCCTTATCACCATCACTTAGTAACTGATAAGCTGTATATATTATTTGATACATACTCTGTCCTTATTGTGTGCGGGCAAGTGATAACAAACCTGCTCCCGCATGTTTTTTACGGCCAATTCCCATCACTAATGCACGCTGTATTTGCTCACTATCGGTTACCTGTAAAATGCCTTCAAAGCAGACAAAGCGACTATTGTATGATTTTTTACTGCACACCATAACGTTATCCATGGCCGTCACGGTCACATTAGCTCCGCTGAGCTTTCGCTGTAACCACTCTACCTGTTCATTGGGATCTTTTATCTCTATTACTTTTTTACCCTGGCTCAAGCACTTTGTCGGGTAAGCCAGCAGTTTGAATTTATAAAATGCAGCTTGCTTAATCTCAGCTAAAAATGATTTACTGGCTAACACCTTGGCTTGTTCGCTGCTTTTAGGCTCGGTGCTTGATTGCAGCAAAACTTTACACGACTTGCGATCCGCCACTTCAACTCGAAATAAATGATCACGCTTACGATCCGCTACATTCGCAAACAAACTCCAAATAGCTTGATGCTGCTCATAAATGTCATGCGTGTTGAGCATCACCTGTGATAAATACATAGTTAACTCCCTGCTGTTAATAGTTACGTGCGATCGCCATTGGGCCTAAAAAGATGCGTTTGATTGCTATTGTTGCTCACGTTAAAGTGTTTTGAAAATACGGCAGTAATTTAATAGCTGCTGTTTGTTACTCAATAAAAGGGTGATCAGAAAGGCTGCCAATAAGATGCACAAAAGAAATCGCTGAGAAAATTTTTTCCGCACAAAGTCTGTTTGCCGATAAGCCTTAATACTCTTTTGTGCTGCTGTTTAACTGAGGAATAACAGCGCCTTGGAATCGCTTGCACGCACAATTATTTGAAATGTTTTTTTCTTGGGCCGCCATTACTTCACCATTATTTTACACCTACGTTAAAGTGAAAAATAAAATAACAAATAATCAACAAAGTATCAATAAATCTCTTTTTAACTAAGCATTTAAAATCCATTGGTTTTAGTGCTTCAGTCTATAAATCTGCAGATCGTCTGTGCTTTTTTATTGATAGGCTGCCTGAAAAAGGATGTTCTAAGCCTTAAATAAAGAGAGGAAAATATTCAATAACCGTTAATCAAAGTATTTTAAGGTGCAGATTCAGCATTTTGCTCTGATCCTGGAACAAGTTACCCGTGTTACAAGGCAATGAGCGCTTTCGGACAAATCTCTCAAGGGCAAGGCACTAACCGATGTTCTTTGTGGTTAATAGAAGGTTAATAGGTTTTTATTCATGGTATTGCTGATTCCAGCATCTGCAAGTGATTTGGGTATACATCCCCACTAAAAGTAAGTACTCTTGCGCGTTTCCTGTTATCTGAATATTCTCATTCCTGTAGCGACTCAGATTTAATATACATTTTTAGGGCGGTAAATGTGACGACCAAAGTAATCCCAGAAGTAACGACCGAAATAACGGCCAGAAAAACCCATAGTCTGTCGACAATGTTAACTTTTATTGTGCCTTCATTAATCGGCCTTTTATTGTTTATGACGCCAGTTTCTTATCAGGGTGATATTACTATCCCCATTGCAATTGTAGCTAAGGGACTGCTGAGTCTGCTCGGTGATTCAATCACAGCGTTGGTAACAGGGGTTGTGTTATTTACCGCTTTTATGACGCTGCTCAGTAAATTTTTCAAGATTCAATTCATTCAAGACAGTGATTTTTTAAAAGGCTTATTGAATGTTTCACCCGTCTGGCTGGTGATCCGCCTACTCGGTGCCATCTTTATTGTGATGACTTTTTTTACTGTCGGCCCTGAAGCCATTCATTCCGGCAATACCGGTGCACTGGTTTTAAACGATCTGCTGCCGATTCTATTTTGTGTGTTTATTTTTGCCGGAATGTTACTGCCGCTTTTATTAAACTTTGGGCTGCTTGAGCTGTTTGGCACGTTGTTAACCAAAGTAATGCGTCCGGTATTTAATCTTCCGGGCCGCAGTGCAATTGATTGCATGGCATCGTGGTTGGGTGATGGCAGTGTTGGTATTTTACTGACCAGCAAACAATATGAGTCGCGTTTTTACACTCAGCGTGAAGCGGCGGTTATCGGGACAACCTTCTCGGCGGTTTCCATTACCTTCTCTCTGGTGGTTCTTTCCCAGGTCAGACTTGAACATCTGTTTGTGCCTTTTTATCTGGCTGTTTGTGCTGCCGGTGTAGTTGCTGCGATTGTTGTGCCGAAATTACCCCCGCTTTCCTGGAAGAAAGACAGATATATCGATGGCAGCGAGTTATGTGCTGATAATGAGTTAACACCTGCCAACCATCATGTTTTCTCATGGGCGTTGGAGCATGCTTTAAACCGAGCGGCAAACACGCCAGGTTTTAAGGCAACTTGTAGCGACGGCCTAAAAAATGTCATTGATATGGTATTTGGTGTTATTCCGGTGATCATGGCAATTGGCACAATGGCGCTGGTGGTTGTTGAATACACGCCTATTTTTGAGTACTTAGGTTATCCATTTATTCCTTTTCTGGAATTGCTGCATATTCCGGAAGCCGCCGAAGCCTCAAAAACCATTGTGGTGGGTTTTGCGGATATGTTTATCCCCTCTATTCTTGCCGCTTCAATTAAATCTGATATGACCCGTTTTGTTATTGCGGCCATGTCCGTTACTCAGCTTATCTATATGAGTGAAATTGGTGCATTAATGCTGGGCAGTAAGATTCCGATCAATGTCGCTGAGCTGTTTGTGGTTTTCATTTTAAGAACCTTAGTGACTTTGCCCGTGATCGCCGGCATTGCCCACCTGATTTTTTAACTTATTCCCAAATTGCTTAAAGATACAAACATCAGCAAGCAGTTTGGGTATGTCACCTGTACAGGAAATTAAAATAGAATGGATAGTTCAGCTTATCTGCATGCATTAACAGCACTCTTTGTGATTATCGATCCGATCGGAGCGGCCCTTATTTTTAACTCCTTAACGGGGGATTGTGAGAAAAAACACCGCACCGTGATGGCGGTCAAAGCGGTGCTTATTAGCGGAGTCACCCTGATCCTGTTTGGTAATTACGGGGAAGCCCTTTTTTCACAATTGGGCATCAATATTAATTCACTGCGCATATCGGGTGGATTGCTGCTCTTTTACACGGCTTTTAATATGGTGACCAAAGCAACGGGCATTATGTCTGCTAGCAACAGTGATGATATTTCAGTCTATCCTATGTCTATTCCGATGATTTCCGGGCCAGGTACGTTAACGCTGTCGATTCTGCTGTTTTCGCACACCACAGAATTAACCGGCAAACTTGCGGTCTCATCTGCGATTATCAGTATTCTAGCACTCACCCTTTTTTGTATGCTGGTGTCTAAATATCTGAAGAAGATTATCGGTAAGACCGGGGATGAAATTTTAAAGCGGTTTTTTGGAATCATCCTTGCAGCGCTTGCTATTCAGTTTATTTACGATGGTATCAAGAATATCGGCTTTTAATCTAGATGCTTCGAGCTTTCGAGCATTCCAGCCTTAAAGCTTTTCAGTTAAGTAAAGCCCTCTTCAATAAAACGCAGTTGCAGACTGTTTTGATGATCTGCCCCGCGCGCTTCCAGCCCCACTGAAATCCCTAATAAACGCACGCTTTTCTCGGGATGATGGGCTAACAGATGCTGCATTAGTATTTTTAACATGGGCAAAGATAATTCAGCCGACTTTCGTTCCGCACTTTTTTGGGTGAAATCGCCAAACTTAATTTTAACCCCCACTTTATTGATCTTTTTTTCTTTGAGTACTTTTTCCAGACGTCTGTTCAGCTCATCATAAAATAACGCTAACTTTTCAAGACACTGCGCTTCATTAAGCAGATCTTTTTCAAAGGTATGCTCAACCGCCAATGATTTTCGCGCGCGATTAGGCTCAACCGCGCGGTTATCTATGCCCCGGCTAAAATTAATTAAGGACTCCCCGAGCTTGCCGAATTCGCCGAGCAGTTGCTCGGGCCGATACTGCTGGACATCCCGGCAAGTGAACAGTCCCTTTAACGCCAGTTTTTGCTGGGCAACCTTGCCCACGCCGGGTATTTTTTTAAGGGTTAAGGCTTTAACAAATTCAGGTACCTCATCGGGAGTAATGACACACTGCCCGTTGGGTTTGTTTTCATCGGAAGCAATTTTTGCTAAAAACTTGCAGGGCGCGATACCGGCAGAGGCCGTTAAATTTAACTCTTCAAAAATAGCGCGGCGGATATCCTGTGCAATATAGGTCGCAGAGCCTTTAAATAAACGGCAATCGCTGACATCTAAAAAAGCTTCATCTAATGAAAGGGGCTCAACCAGGTCGGTATAACGAAAAAAGATGGATCTAATATGTTTGGAGATATCGACATAAACGGACATTCGGCCGGGAATAATAACCAATTCAGGACACAACTCTTTGGCCTTAAAACTGGGCATGGCAGAATGAATGCCAAACTCACGTGCGATATAGTTACAGGTAGACAGCACACCACGACGCTCACTGTTGCCGCCAATGGCTAAGGGAATATTTTGGTATTGAGGATTATCACGCATTTCCACGGCCGCATAAAAACAGTCCATATCGATATGGATAATTTTGCGTTGCTTAAGGAGGAGAGTATCAGACAAAATAAACACCTGTTTTTATAGACAGCTTATTTTGAACTTTTTTAGTTATAATGCAACTGCTATTTATTGAAAGGGTTAGCAGCAACAGGGAAAAGAAGTTTCAGAGTAAGAACAAGCAGGGAGTTGTTTTTTACAAAATATAAAAAACATCTCCCTGCTTAATGATGATTGCTAACAACGATTATTAAGCAACTATTCTCTTTTCGATTAACGATTCAATATGTTTAAACTCAGATGAACCGTGACGCTCTTCAAGTATCGCATTCAAGCAGGATCTTACTTCTAACTCATGCTCTTCTAACGTATTTTTAATAGCAAATGAAGTTAGCGTTTCGATAATTTGCGGATCACCTAAGTGATGTGCAGACAGTTGAATCTCTTCTATTGTATTATTTTGCATTTTTTTATCCTAATTTAATAATATTTGTTACATTCAAATCTTGCTCATCTTTATAAAGATTACGTCATACGTATCTTCAAAAAATAAAAGATCGTTACAGAGAAGATTACCTTCCTGTGGCTGATATAACAAAATTGCAAAGGTTTGCAATTACTCGCTTTTACTAAGCTGACATCATGTCAATTTTTATAAATTTACCGCTTCCATCGATAATATTAAGTAAATTACACTAGTCATTAAGCGATTGGAAGACGCTAAATTTCAAGATGATTTAGTCAATTACGCCAATCACAATTTAAACTTAAAAGCAATATTTTCCCTCTAAAAATCCTATCACACTGTTTTTAAAGCAACTTATTAATTGTGACATAGATCACGTTCCAGCCGATGTTAAAATATTTTTATGTTTTTCTGCTGAAAAACATTAGTTTCATATGCCAAATATTTGACTTTAATTTCATGCAAATGCTATTTTTTATCAACTCTTCTCCCATAATTAACCAGAAAAAAAATATTTATTATGTTTTTAGTCACCGTTACGACCAACTAAATAGTCATACAAAAGCATAATACAAGCTGATATTAGCGCTTAATTTAATATTTTTCAACATAGAAAAAGGTTCAGACAAGAAATTAGTTGTTCTGGCTGTAACAACACTGGCATGAGTGTGCTTTATTGAGCACGAAAAAACCCAGAAAAGGAAAGTATTTGTTAAGTAACAAATTGTTACAATTAGTTACAAAAGTAAGATGTTATTTTAATAACGCTTTAACTGTCCAAAAAACAAAAATAGTGAGTAACAGGTAAAATAAATTCAAAGCCTAAAAGATGCTTTTATATGTTTTCTAAGCTGCACAAATAAACATAAAAGTACTGGGTTTTGTATTACATAATTATGATTTGGATGATAAAAATATTTGGCTTATAGGTCTCTGCCCTTTGATCTTGGTATAAAATTAACAGATATTTTTTGAATCCCTCTGCTTATTGATCGGCTCGCAATCAACAAGCTGCTCTGATATTTGAAAAAGAAATAAAAACTGATCATTAACATTGACCTTACCCTTAGGGTAATACTTATACTGTGTGTATCTTATCGGTAACTCAAGGATCTGTCATGACCAATTCATCCACCTTAAAACTGCCCGTTTACGGTATGACCTGTGCGGGTTGTGCAACGGGATTGCGATCTGCATTAAATGCGCTAGAAGGTATCCAAGCTGAAGTCAACTTTGCATTAGAAGTTGCACAGATAAGCTTTGACCCCGAGATAGACCATAAAAATACCCTCAATTTAATTATGAGCGTGTTAGATCAGAAAGGTTATCAAACAGATACTGAAACTATTCTTTTAACGGCAGAGGGTTGGAACTGCGCAAATTGCGCTAATACAACCAGTAAGATGCTTAATGCGCAAACCTTAGTGTTAAATGCACAAGCTAACTTGGCCACTGAAAAAGTGCAGGTGCAAACCATTAAGGGCGCCTTAAAAAAAGCTGATATTGACACTTTTTCATCATTAATCCCCTATAGTTTGAGCATCTCAAGCAAACAAAACTTTAAAGCTGAAAACGCATTAAAGATAGCCAAACAAAAAGCTGCGGATAAAAAAGCGCTGCTAACGATCACCATCTCAATTTTGCTTAGCCTGCCATTTTTAGTGAACATGGTAATGATGTTTTTTAACAACCATATCTCCCTATTATCTCCGTGGTTAGAATTTGCTTTAGCGACCCCGGTGCAATTTATTATCGGCGCCCGTTTTTATAAAGGAGCCTGGTTAAGTGTCAAAAACTACAGCACCAATATGGATGTATTAGTGGTACTGGGAACCAGTTCCGCCTATTTTTACAGTTTGTTTCTTTTGTTCGGCGGCTTAAATCAGCCTCTCTATTTTGAATCCAGTGCCATGGTCATCACCCTGGTTACTCTGGGTAAATATTTAGAGCATCGCGCTAAGCAAAGTACCACCAGTGCCATTAATGCTTTGATGGCATTACGCCCCGACACAGCCAAGGTCAAAAAAGGCAATATTTTTGTTGATGTGAATATTGATCAAGTACAACTGGGTGATTTAGTGCAGATAGCGATAGGCGAAAAAGTCGCCGTTGATGGTTTGGTGATCGAAGGCCAAAGCTACCTGGATGAATCTTTATTAACCGGTGAGAGCAAACCCGTTATAAAACAGCATAATGATTCGGTCATTGCGGGCAGTATTAACGGTGACGGGGTTTTATTAATCAAAACAACAGCCGTGGGAGAATCTACCAGTCTCAGTAAAATTATTTCCTTAGTTGAAAATGCACAAATGAGTAAGGCCCCTATTATGCAACTGGTTGATAAAATCAGCGCTATTTTTGTGCCCGTTGTGCTACTTATTGCGACCATCACATTTTTAGCTTGGTATCTGTTAACGGGTGATTTTCAACAGGCCTTAATCAGCGCCGTCGCCGTCTTAGTTATCGCCTGTCCCTGTGCACTCGGGCTAGCGACGCCAACAGCCATGGTTGTAGGTACCGGCGTTGCGGCACAAAAAGGGATCTTAATTAAAGATATTGATACGCTGCAAAAAGCCCATAAATTACAAACTATTATCTTTGATAAAACCGGCACATTAACCCAGGGGAAAGGGGTAATAAATGACATTTACAGCACAACTCAGAATAATACTACGCTGCTGAGTATGCTAAGCGCCCTGCAAACGGGCAGTAAGCACCCTATTGCACACGCCATTAAAAACTACTGTGAGAAAAATGCTATCAGCCCTTTAGAGGCGAGTGAGGTACAAGCAATCAGTGGCCAGGGTATTCAGGGAATCGTTTCAGGAAAAGGTTTAGTCGCGGGTAATATTAGTTTGATGAATCACTTTGCGGTTAAAATACCGGAGGGGTTATTAGATAAACAAAAAACAACCACGGGCAGTATCGTTTATGTCGCAGCCGATGGTGTATTTTTAGGTTATGTCAGTGTCGAAGATGCGCTTCGCCCGGAAAGCTCCGAAGCGATTCAACAGTTGCAGGGCCGCGGCCTAGAGACGATAATGTTAAGTGGAGATAAACAAAGTGTGGTTGAGCATATCAGTCAACAACTGCGAATGAACAAAAGTTTTGGCGAATTAAAACCTGAGCAAAAACTTGAAAAATTAACCCTTTTACAAAATAGTAAACAGGTCGCTATGGTGGGAGACGGCGTAAATGACGCACCGGCGCTGGCGCAGGCCGATGTCAGTATCGCGATGGGTACTGGCAGTGATGTGGCCAAAGAGAGTGCTTCTATTACTCTGATGCGCAATGATCCACGTTTAGTGGCTTTAGCAATAGATATTTCAAAGGCCACCTGGGGTAAAATACAGCAAAATCTATTTTGGGCATTTATTTTTAACACTGTTGCTATTCCGGCAGCTGCGCTGGGTTATTTAAATCCCGCTATCGCGGGCGGTGCAATGGCTTTATCTAGTATTACCGTTTTAAGCAACTCTTTGCTGTTAAAACGTTTTAAAAGTCATCAAGTTAAGTAATCTAGCGCTTAAACAGAAAAGCAGATGGATTATTAAAATTTCACCTATATTCAATCAGTAGCGGACACTTAATATGTTATCTATCGGTCAGGCAGTAAAAGCAACGGGTTGACCGAACAAATCAATCGACAGGCTGGATGATTAAAAACATCATCTATATTCAATCAGTAGCGGACACTTAATATGTTATCTATCGGTCAGGCAGCAAAAGCAACGGGATGACCGAACAAATCAATCGACAGGCTGGATGATTAAAAACATCACCTATATTCAATCAGTAGCGGGCACTTAATATGTTACCTATCGGTCAAGCAGCAAAAGCAACGGGTTGACCGAACAAATCAATCGACAGGCTGGATGATTAAAAACATCACCTATATTCAATCAATAGCGGGCACTTAATATGTTATCTATCGGTCAGGCAGCAAAAGCAACGGGATGACCGAACAAATCAATCGACAGGCTGGATGATTAAAAACATCACCTATATTCAATCAGTAGCGGACACTTAATATGTTATCTATCGGTCAGGCAGCAAAAGCAACGGGATTATCGGTCAAATCAATCCGTCATTATGAACAGATAGGATTGATCCCGCCGCCGCCACGCAGTGAAAACGATTACCGCTGTTATTCGGAATCGTTAATTAAACGCTTACATTTTATTAAAAAAACCAAAGAAGCAGGTTTTAACTTAAAAGAGAGCAAAGCATTATTGCTGTTATCTGAAAATAAAAGCCGCAACAGTGCAGATGTAAAAGCAATCACAGAGCAAAAAATAGAAGAGTTACAGCACCGCATCGATCAGCAACAACTTTTATTAAATAGCCTAAAAGACATTGCCAAGCAGTGTCATGGTGATGAAAACGCGCAATGTGCGATCATTGATGCTTTTGTTAATGAATAAAGGTTAAAGAATAAATTCTCAAAAAAAAGCCCCTTTAGCTATATAGCTAAAGGGGCTGCTATTTGCAAAAAATTTATGCGTTCTTTATTCTTTCGGCTTCTACTTCTAGTCCTAATTTATGGAGACGCAACTCTTCGTCTTTATCGCCCGCATTAGGATCATTGAATACATCAACATCCATTTCCCCTTCAGATTTTGCGACAATACAGGTAACAACACAGTCGCCGGTGATATTAACCGCGGTACGGATCATATCTAACAATCTGTCGACACCCATAATAATGGCAATACCTTCAACCGGCAGACCCACTTGATTAAGTACCATCGCCAGCATGATCAGTCCAACACCGGGTACACCGGCTGTGCCAACGGATGCTAGTGTGGCAGTTAAGATCACCGCAGCATAATCCGCTAAGGATAAATCAATGTTAAAGGCTTGTGCGATAAATACCGTCGCAACCCCCTGCATGATTGCAGTACCATCCATGTTAATGGTGGCGCCCAGCGGTACGGTAAATGATGCGATTTTATTGGAAATACCTAAACGCTTAGTGGCAGTTTCAAGTGTTACCGGAATGGTTGCATTTGATGAAGCCGTTGAAAAAGCAAAGGTAATGGCGGTTTCCATTTTCTTTAAAAAGAGAATTGGATTAAGACCGGTAAACACTTTAAAACAAACGCCGTAGGTGATTAAACCATGCAGTATTAATGTCGCAGAAAGCACTAAAAAGTAGCTTAATAAATTGCTAATCGAATCTAATCCGATTTCCGTAAATAATTTCGCCATCAAGAAAAATACACCGTAGGGTGCAATATTCATTAACATCACAACCAGCTTCATGATCACTTCATTAAGATCAACAAAAAAGTCGGCAATACGCGCACCCGATTTACCGGAAGCGCTGACTGCGATACCAAACAAAATAGCAAAAACAATAATTTGTAAAGTGTTACCTTCTGCCATTGCATTAATGGGGTTGCTAGGAAACATGCCAACAATAACCGAACCTAATGAAGGCGCTTCTGATGATGCGAAGCTAGTGGCGGAAGAAAGATCAATCCCCACACCGGGCTGAAAAATGTTGCCCATAATAATTGCAAAAGTAATAGCAATCGCGGTGGTCATCAGGTAAAAAGCGACGGTTTTTCCGCCTAAACGCCCCAGGGTTGAAATATCTTTTAAGGAACTGGTTCCGCAAACTAATGATACAAAAATAAGCGGTACTACTAACATTTTCAAGCTAGCGATGAATATTTTCCCACCCACTTCAAAAAAACCATTAACAATATATTCATTAAAAAATGCGTTGTCATGTAAAAATGTACGGATTAAAAATCCCGTCATAATACCAATAAACATACCCAGTAGAACACGTTTAGTGAGCGACATTTTTTGTTTTTTTTGTGTCATGTTAACTCCTTTGAGATTAATTATTATGGTCGACAAAAGTACGCCGTGTTATAAACTAAAGCCTGAATTAGATGTTAATTCCCTCGCATTACAAAGTGTCAGAAAATAAGATTATTGTAATAACCGCATTTATTTAGCGCTATAAAATAGCTTTAAAGCCGTTAATAAAACTATTGTCCAGTGATTGGAACTTTTACTGATATTAATCGCGTCATCCCCCTTTTTTATGCTTATTTTTCATTTGTTAATAATCCGTAACAGGAGATTAGCAATAAAAAAGCAGCGAATATTTTAGGGATAGCGGATAAAAAAGGTTGCTTGCAAAATTAAAATTGAAGCGGTTTTTACTTATAAAAAAAACAGTAAGGTAAAAATATGCTCAGTTTAGAGAAGTATGCCGTTTTTTAGTGTACTTAAAATCACCCTTAGTATGAGGGGAGCCTTGATCACCAGAAGTACCGGGATAGACAATGTGACCCTCACGGTCAAATTAAGTGAACGCAATATAGCAGTTTAGGAGGCCGCAATACAGGGCTATATAAGGGGTCAGATCATAATAAGTCGTGAAAAAGCGTAATCAACCGCCATTATTGTATGAAAATCACTCATAAAATCGAGAATAACCTAAGAAAAAGTTGATTGAAAAATAAATCTGACGATCTTATTTTAAAGAAAAGGTCTTTTTGGATATTAGCTGGCCATTAACAATAACCGACAGGTGATGTAAACCGGGGTAGTATTTGCGTGTTGATATTTTTTTGAAATCAAACTGTTTAGCGATGTTTTTACAATTTGTGGTGATAGTTGATTCTGATATTTGGAAAATTTTAGCTGCTGAGCTGCCATTTTTTTTGATGAAATCAATGGCAAATTCAACACGTAGTTTACCTAAGACTTGTGGACTGCTTAGGGTGAAGGAAAAGCCTAATTTTTCTCCCATCAGGACCACATCATCGACATTAAAAGCGATAATTTTTATATTTTCAGGCCGGTGGAATCCAAATAAGGATAAGACGGTAGGATCCGCCTGCTTTAATAATCCCCGGCAGGCATGCTTAACCAGTCGCCGTCTGTTGTTATAAATACTGTTGTTAATACTGTTATTAAGACCGTCTGCTTTTTCCTGTAACCAGTTTTGCGCAACCTTTATGACAACGTCCGGATGATCCTTACTGATATCATTTAGGTTGTTGGCCACACTGCGACGCACATATTCGCTATCATCATCTTTTAATTGTTCAAGAATGATTAACAGCGGCTGCGGGTCTTTTTTAAATTCGAATAACGCAAAGGCCCAGGGCAAACGTGGCCGGCAGCCTTCGGATGCAAGGCGCCGCACATGTTCATTGCCTGATTGGCTCCAGATAAACATCTGTGCCATCATCGCTTCGGGGTATTTAATAAGAAAGGGCCGGACGGCAAATTCTGCGCTTGAGTAGCGGGTAAAATATTCCAGCGCCTGGAGCGATGTTTGGTAATCTTCCAGGCCATATTTTTCAACAAAATCAGGAAAGAACAGCGCTTCATAACCGCTAAACCGGGGAGCAACTTTTTTCAAAATGACAATGCTTTGCTCAAAAGACGCGGGAAGAAAGCGATGCAGGGCGCGGGTAATAGTGCTCATCCGTGCCTTCAAGGCTTTATCATTCCACTCTGCATCAAAGATGAGTTTTTGAAAAGCAGTACTGCAAAATTCTGGATAAACGTATAAAACCTGCTCGGCAAGATCAATAATAAAGGCCTTGCTATAGACATCTTTTAACAGCTCAGCCATCTTTTTTCCTTATCTCTTTAATGGTTAATAAAAAGTAACAGTCACCATCAAAGCACACGTTCGCCATAATAGAATACGCAGAATTCACCTTCCTGCATTTTCGTCCATTGCTCATTATTGGTTAATGGACGGGTCGCAATGACAGTCACCACATCTGTCGCTGACGTTTCTTCATTGAAGTCGACAACCATATCTTCATCAATCAGACGGGCTTTGCCAAAGGGTGCACGGCGTGTTATCCAGGAAAGGTTATTGGTGCAGTAACTCATCACATATTCGCCGTCACTTAATAACATATTAAAAACGCCCATTTCACGCAGGGTATCGGCATAACCCGCCACTTTTTTGAACATCTCCAGCATATCATCGGGCTCACTGGAATAACTCTGGCGTAATTGACCCAAAATCCAGCAAAAAACACGCTCACTGTCGGTTTGTCCAACGGGCATATCCTGTCCCAACGGCAACGCTTCATAACCGGTCAGCTGACCATTATGGGCATAGGTCCAGTTTTTTCCCCACAATTCACGAATAAAAGGATGGGTATTTTCTAAACTGACACTGCCTCTGTTCGCCTGACGAATGTGACTGATCACAGATTTGCTCTTGATCGGATACTCTTTAACTAATTTTGCCACGGGAGAATTACAACTGGGACTGGGATCTTTAAAACTACGGCAACCTTTACCTTCGTAAAAAGTGATTCCCCAACCATCCTTATGCGGGCCCGTTTCGCCACCGCGCTTGATCAATCCGCTAAAACTGAAACAGATATCAGTGGGCACATTTGCGCTCATTCCTAACAATTCACACATTTATAAATCCTACTTTTTATTATTTAAGCCATTTTCTTTTCTATTAAATAAATCAAAATATGGATAATCTTGATATGCACCTCTTGGATACGATCAGCATATCCAAAATGAGGAACACGGATCTCAACATCTGCCAGCCCCGCCATTTGGCCGCCATCTTTACCGGTTAGCGCAATAACAGAAATACCTTTGGATTTTGCCGTTGCGATTGCGTTTAATATGTTTTTAGAATTGCCACTGGTTGACAAGCAGAACAACACATCACCCTTACGCCCGACGCCCTCCAGATAACGTGCAAAAATTGCATCATAACCGTAATCATTGCCAACGCAGGAGATATGACTCGGATCGGAAATAGCAATAGCGGGATAGGCAGGTCTATGTTCACGATATCGGCCGGTCAACTCTTCTGCAAAATGCATTGCGTCACAATGTGAACCACCGTTACCACAAGAAAGCACTTTACCGTCATTTTTAAAGGAGTCAGCGAGCAAGCTGGCCGCTTTTTCAATGTTTTTTAAGTTTTGCTGATCGGCTAAAAATGCCTGTAATACTTTTTCAGCTTCTAACAGCTCGGCTTTGATAATTGATAGATTCATCATTTCTCTTCTTATTTTATTTTTATTTAGGAATAATAATGGGTCATATAAAATGGGTGTACTGGCAACTAAGTCAATTTACCTAATACGCTTATTTTCACACAGTTGCCACGGTGATAACAGCGTCTTGATAGGGTAAATGTGAAATTAAACGGTCAAAAATTAAGTAGATACAAGATAAAGTGAAAAACCGGATTACGCTGATTACAATCCGGGTTGATTTAAGTGTCACTTACCAGTTTTTACCTAAAGAGAAAAACACTCGAAGATCATTCCCCTCATCATTGTCCAGAGCAACACCATAACCCACTCCAAACACGGCAGGTCCAAAGCTCGTATCTGTCCCTAAAAACAAACTGCCGGAAGTCATTAACTCATCTATTTGAATGCTTTCATTTACTCCCCAGACATTCCCCATTTCCAAACTCCCTCCCAGATACAGCGGTAAACCTGCATTATCAAATACTGTCCGTCCTAAATCATATTGATAAACCGCCGCAGCGAATACTTTATGCGCACCAATAAATGCATCTTTATGATAACCGGAAAGGTTCAAAAAACCTCCCAGCTCTGAAGCCCGTATAGAAAAATCATCTTTACTTAATACCGTGGCAAGAGAGCTTATCCCCACGAAGGTATGCTTTCCTACTCCCACCGCGCCACGCCAATCAAAATTGATTTCCACTGAGGTATTTTCGGTATTGTCTAAAAATGGATCGGCATATTGATCGTTACGAAAATAAAAATCCAGCGAAAGCTTATTCCCCTGGGTCGGGAAATTGATGCTGTTGAGATTATCATAACCAAATGACAGGTAAGCACCCAGCGAATGGTAACCAAGCGTATCATAGTCACTATTTTCAAAGGTCAGTTCTCCAATCTCAGCTAATAGCCCTATTTCCGAGATGCCGTTATCCGTATAAGAGTTCCCCAAACCAAGCTTAATCTGCCCGTAATCATGGGTTAATTCCGGTCTACTGCTGCTCTCTTCATATTTATCCTGCCGGTATTGCACTCGGGCACGACTAAAATAATCGTGCTCGGTGTCTAAGGGTTGATAAAACTCAGTCGCAAACATTGACTCCCAACCTAAAGAAACTTCATTTATCCACTGCCCTCCGTTGTCGGTTATATCGGTCAGAATATAAGCGAGATCCATCGACACGTGAGAATCACTGGAAAAATCCCCCTGCCAGCTGAAACCGAAGTGTAAATAATTAGGACCCCAGGACTTTGCTCTGGTTTTTATCACTAAAGTACGGCCGGCAGTTGTATCAATAAATTCCGCATTTACCGCGTTAAAGATATCCAATGCGTATACACGAGAAATAGCATCTTCTAGTTTTTCTTTACTGACCACATCCCCCACACTGATGCCCAACTGCCGTTCAATAATCTCCACTGCCACATTAGAGTCATTTTCATATTGAATATCAACAATCGGCTGTGATGCAGCTTTTATCCATTGCTCTTTTTTAGCTTGTTTTTGCTGCTTGTATTGCGCGTATTGCTTATCATCTATGCTTAAGGATTGTATTTTATTAATGTTTTCAAGGGCGGATTGTTCACCTAATTTAAGGGCTGCGGACATCTGCGAAAAATCGCTGGTGCTTAACTCGCCGATAGCTGGTCGAATCAGCAGATCTTTGTCATCGAGCAGGTCTATTTGTCTTGTTGTGGTATTGATGGTTAATATGTTGGATAACTGATCCAGTACATCAATAGGCAGGGTAATATCTTCCTGCTTTAATAAAGGCGATCCGATATCAACGGCAATAATAATATCAGCCCCCATTAACTTAACCACATCAACGGGCATATTATTAACAATCGCACCATCAACCAGTAAACGCCCGTCAATCACGGTCGGCTCAACAACACCGGGTACCGTTGAGGATGCCCTCATGGCCTGAACAAGGCTGCCATGATTGAGCACCACTGTCTCAGCCGTGACAATATCAGTGGCTACCGCGCGATAGGGGATAGGTAACTGATCAAAGCTTTCAAATTCGCTGACCACCCCGGTTGAAAGCTTAAGCAGTTGAAATGCGGATTGACCGAGCAATAGACCACTGGCGGTTTTAAGCGTTCCATCGCTGTAACCCAGGCGCAGGGTAAGATTATATTCATCACGTAACTGTTTGTCTGCGTACTGCAAATTCTCGCGCGGTATAAAATCTGAAAACCCCCTGTCCCAGTCAACATTGAGCATAATTTCTTCAATCTCATCGGCGTTGTACCCCAGCGCATACAGGCCCCCGATATAAGCGCCGATACTGGTGCCGGCAATAAAGTCAATCGGCACATTATTACGCTCTAATACTTTTAAAATACCGATGTGCGCGGCCCCCTTAGCACCACCTCCACCTAAAACCAGCCCTATTTTAGGCCGAGTTTGAGTCTCGGGCTGTGCAAAAACGGTTAAGGGCAGAATAAAAGATAACAGCAATAAATAACGCACGACAAAGCGTCCTTGTGACGGATTTTTAAGCATTGAATATTTGTTCCATTGTAAAATGTACCTATGCCGAAAAGTCGCTTAATAAGCTAAAATTATCAACATTACAAAAATAAATTCCCTAGTATAAAGCATTCCGCTCAAATTGCTTTTACAAGTATGCCCCATTAAAAAGGGGTCATTGCGCCGCTTAATCGGAGCAGCTTTTTGCTGAACTTAAATTTAACAACTTTACATTCTGGACAGATTCTTGGTATAAAGGTTGATTAAAAATTAAAGAGCCAAGCGCATGCATATATTAAATTTTGAAACCTTTTTAATCGCCATCACGATTCTCACCTTAACACCGGGTTTAGATACTGCGCTGGTTATTCGCAATGCTAGCCGCTCAGGGGGAATCGACGGTTGTGTTACAAGCTTGGGTATCTGCCTGGGGCTGTTTGTTCATGCGACATTATCAGCCGTGGGTATTTCAGCTATTCTGCTACAATCGGCACAACTGTTTCAGATAATGAAGTGGTGTGGAGCTGCATATTTAATCTGGCTGGGCTTAAGCAGCCTTAGAGCCACCTTTAAAGGGACAGGCAAACTAAATATCAGCAGCAGTGCGGGTATTACCTTTGACCCTAAACGCTCTCTTCGTGAAGGTTTTTTATCCAACGTACTTAATCCCAAAACAGCCATTTTTTACCTGGCTTTTTTACCACAATTTATTTCACCCGATTACTCTCCTTTTCTGCAATCATTAACCCTGGCGGGTATTCATTTTTTAATTGCAATGGTCTGGCAGTGCAGCTTATCCGGGGCAATCAACTCTGCCAAAAATTTATTAAAAAGCACCTCTATTATGTCCTGGATGGAGGGTGTCACGGGCACGGTACTGATCCTTCTAGGCATAAAATTATTAATGGATGATTCGGTGGTTTAATCAATTCTGCCAAAATTTATTAAAAGCACATCTGTTATATGACCAGGATGAAAGGTGTAACCGGCGCTGTACTGATTCTTCTGGGCATAACATTATTAATGGATGATTCGGTTTAATCTAAAATGAATTGTCACCCAATAAAGCCGCTCCGCGCACACCACTGCTATCACCAAACCGCGCAGGGACAATAGGCACTGCCTGAATGCCTTTAAATAAAAAATCGGGTAAGCGCTGATCAAGGTCGGCGTAGAGACGTTTTATATTTGATAAACCGCCACCAAGCACAATAATATCAACATCATAGGTCAATTGCAGGCTTGCAAATCCGCTACATAAAATATCAATAAAAACTTGATAGACATGCAACGCTTTTGGATCTTTTTCTGCAAGCAGTTTTAAAAATTCTTCGGTAGGCAGCCGTATCCTCAAAAAATGCTCGCAGAGATTGCTTAATCCGGTACCTGAAATGTAATGCTCTAAACAGCCATAAAGACCGCAATTGCACTGTTTTACAAACAGCCCATATTGGTTGACTAAATGCGCTGCAATCGGCATATGCCCCCATTCGCCAGCAACCCCGCTCGCACCACGGTAGACTTTACCGTCAAGCACTAATCCGCCACCCGCGCCGGTTCCGAGCACAGCGGCAAATACTCTGGGCATACCTTGACCTGCGCCGGTTAATGCCTCACAAAGCGCAAGACAGCGGCTGTCATTATCAATATACACGGCTCTGTTAAGCTCTGTTGCTAAATCACGGGCGACATGCTGCCCGGTTAAACAGGGTATATTTGAAGATATCTGCTTCGATGACCGAGTTTCCTGCACGCCGGGCAGGCCGATACCAACACTGCCGATACAGGAATATTGTTTATCTTTTTGCCTTACCAGCCGGCAAACGCTTTGCATAAAACGCTGATAATTTTCACTTGGAGTGCTGATTCGAGTAACATCTAGCACTTTAAAATCCCGGTCAAAAACCGCAATTTCAATCTTAGTGCCTCCAATATCTAAGCCGTAACGCATGCTTAATCCTTAACGGTATCCGTTGTCTATGTCCATAAAAGTAGCCAGACTGAGCTTTGTTCATTTAAACCGCCAACTCATTCTGAATAAAACAAATGATCCTACAATCAATATAATGAATGCAATTTAAGCATAATGATCGGATAACTTAATCTCTCTCTAAAGCGCTTGCAGCTGTATTTTGGGCGCATTAAGGTTAACGGGTTATACTTTACCCCGTATCCTGCATGAGTTATATAATTGCTCCATCAATAGATTCGTTGTTATTAATATTTTAACTGTTTCTGTTTTCATTTACTTTAATAAATTAAAACAGAGCCTACAGTCACTTCTAAGTAATTTGAATAAAAGGTGAATTATGAAATACAACAAAACGCTAATCGCACTCTCTTTAAGCACTTTACTGACGGCATGCGGCAGTAGTGAAGACACAAAAACGGGCGAATTCAATCTGGCCGTATCTGATAACCCGGCTGACGTAAAAGTTGTTAATATTGCTTTTAAACAAGTTGTGCTTAAAAACAGTGAAGGCTCTATTTCTTTTGATGTCTCACAAGACGGCGCATTAAAAAATGTCGACCTGCTCGAATTTCAAGGGAAAGAGATGGACGTATTAGTCAGCGGGCAATCTATTCCGGTGGGTGAATACCAGATGTGTATCTACATCAAAAAAAATGAGTCCGCAGATGATAGCAGTTCATATGTTCAGACAATGGATGGAAGTATTGCCGGACTGACAACTGTCAGCAATGGTTCCTGTGGTGGCGTTGGAGCTGAAGAAACAGATACAGGACGCTTATTTATTAACAAAACATTCACCATAGCGGCAGGCAGTAACAATTTTGTAGCAGAATTTGATTTATTGAAAATCTTACAGGGTCCTAAAGGAAATAAAGATTATTGGACTCTTAAACCAACGGGCATTGAACTGATTAACTTATCTGATGTTGGCAGCATATCCGGTGAAATCAGCATAGATACGAGCATAAACTGTGGGGAAGACTCTGGACACGCGGTATATTTGTACCCAGGCGATACATTGTTGGAAAACATGTCTGATTTTAGAGATGATGCGCTAGTCGAACCAGCAATAGCACCCATCGCTTCTGCTCGGGCCAATGCGATTGATGGCGATTCCAATAACGGGTATAGCTATGAGTTCGGTTTTGTGGTTGCCGGCAGCTATAGCTTAGGTTATACCTGTACAGCGCAGAATGATGATCCGGAACTGGCTAACGACGCAACAACAGCCCCTACTTTCTTCATCCATTCAGCCGGAGAGCCAGTAGAAGTCACAGCGGAAAATACAACAACAGTCGCTACTTTTTAGCAGATTCTGTAAATCGAATCTAAAGTAAGAGGAAAAAAGGACGGTACAATTTAATTGTACCGTCCTTTTTTTATAGCGCGCTTTTTATTGTCTGATTACGGATTAAGCGAATAACATTTTGCTGATAGTGCGCACACCGTGGCCTTTGCCACCCGCCGCCCACAAACCGTTATCACTCAGTTGATAACAACCGGAGAGATCAAAATGTACCCAGTTTGATTGTGGATTAATAACAAATTTTGCTAAAAATGCCGCCGCAGTTGAAGCCCCTGCCATGCCTTCACCACTGTGAATGTTTGCAATATCGGCAAATGATGAACTGATCTGCTGAAAATGGAACTCTTCTAGCGGTAAACGCCACAGAAATTCATTTTCCTGCTTGGCACAAGCACTTGCCAGCTCAACCAGTTGATCGTCCATGCTTAATACACAGTTATAATCACGTCCGACGGCCATTTTAGCAGCTCCGGTTAAGGTTGCCGCATCAATAATAATTTTAGCGTTATCTTCCTGCGCTGCAATCAGACCGTCGGCTAAGACTAAACGTCCTTCCGCGTCACTGTTTAACACTTCAACGGTAACGCCATTTTTATAAGTTATCACATCACCCAATTTATAAGCATGGCCACTGACCAAATTTTCCGCGCAGCACAGGTATAATTTAACCCGTTTGTTTAATCCGTTAGCAATGGCCAGCGCTAATGCCCCGGTTAGCGTCGCTGCGCCACCCATATCACTTTTCATGGTGGCCATCGAACCGCTGGGTTTTAAACTATAACCACCTGAATCAAAAGTGATACCTTTACCGACTAACGCATAGTCAACCACGGCGTCAGCATTCCCCGTTGGATTAAAATCCAGTTGTAACATACAGGGCGGGCGCTCACTGCCGCGGCCGACCTGATAAATTCCCTGAAAGTTTTCTTTTAGCAGCTGTTCACCGGAAATTATATGATGGGAAATTGCGCCACCTTCGAGTAAAACAGACTCGATTAACTGCACCGCTTTTTCACAGAGCAAAACAGGCGGTAAAGCTTCAGGCCCGAGATTAATCGTTTCCCGCACCCATTCAACAATCTTTTTTTGCGTTGTGAGGTTTTGTAACTGTATTGGATCCACTTCAGCAAAGTCTATATTTGCACCCTTTTTGGCGTTATAAAAACCCTGAGAAAATGCCCAACGCAGTTCCTTATCCCATAGTGAGCCGCTTAATTGAACCCCCTCAAGCGACATGCTATCTAACTTGCGGGCCGCTGTTTGAACCTGCCGGAATAAAGGCTTATCTTTATTCAAATGGACAGTGGCATGACCCTCGTTAAAACTCAGCAGAGCCCCCTTTCCCCAGATGGCCGATGCCGCTGCAAAACTTAAAGAAACCAAAAAAACATCGCTCATATTTTTTCCTTTTCGAAAAACAAAAACGCAAGCCAAAGCTTGCGTTTTTAAAAACTATATAGTCAAACTACCGGAAAATTCAGATTCACAGTAATTTGTGTATATCATTAAACTTCGTCAATCCAGCATTGCTGTACGGCCTCTAAAATCCGTTCGCTGCAATGGCTGGGATCATCATCAAAATCATCGAGACTCAAAATCCATTCTCGCAATTCAGTAAAATGCAGTTGAATTGGATCTTGCTTAGGGTATTTATCAATCAAAGCTAACGCTATTTCTAAAGAATCTATCCATTGTAACTTCATCTTTATCTCCTAGTTAATTGCAGCCTGGTCTGATATCACTAATGACTTTCTGAAACCATATTAACGGTGTATTTAGGAATTTCTACCACTAAATTTTCCTTTGTTACGCAGGCCTGACAACCTAACCGTGATTCTGGCTCAAGTCCCCATGCTTTATCTAACATGTCATCTTCCAGTTCATCACTTTCTTCAAGTGAATCAAAGCCTTCTCGAACGACTACATGGCAGGTAGTGCAGGCGCAGGATTTTTCACAGGCATGCTCAATATTAATATTGTTTTTTAAGGCAATATCTAAAATAGTCTCGCCTTCTTTAGCTTCAATCACTAAACCATCGGGACATAACTCTTCATTGGGTAAAAATATTACTTGTGGCATCTTAATGGCCCCTTCTATCTTTTAAATTAATTAATGCGTGCTAGATTTGATCTACTGAGCGACCCGTTAAAGCTTTTTTAATTGAGGCATCCATGCGTAATGATGCATAATTATCAGTTAGTTTGTCAATCGCTTCAAGTGCTTCTTTAATGGCATTAACATCATCATTTTCAGCAATTTTAGCGAGCACCTTGATATTATCTTTAATGACTTGATACTCGTCCAAGTCAAGCAGCTCTGCACCATCTTTATTAAGTGCCGCGTCAAGATTTTCGATAACACGTTTCACTTCAACTCGCTGTTCAATTAACATCCGCGCTTGAATATCTTTTTCAGCAAAGGTCATGGAATCAGTTAACATCTCCATCACCTGATCATCGCTTAAACCATAGGAAGGTTTTGCTTCTATCGAGGCATTCACTCCGGAGGATTTTTCCATCGCGGTGACACTTAATAAACCGTCGGCATCAACCTGAAAAGTCACCCTGATATGGGCGGCACCTGCCGCCATTGGCGGAATACCGGTCAACACAAAACGCGCTAAAGAACGGCAGTCACCGACCATTTCCCGCTCGCCCTGTAAGACATGGATTAGCATCGCGGTTTGACCGTCTTTAAAGGTCGTAAATTCTTGTGCGCGGGCAACCGGAATAGTGGTATTACGCGGAATGACTTTTTCAACTAACTCACCCATGGTCTCTAAACCCAATGACAGAGGTAGCACATCCAGTAATAACATTTCTGAATCAGGTTTATTACCGACTAAAATATCAGCCTGAATGGCAGCGCCGATAGCGACAACTTTATCGGGATCAATACCCGTTAACAGTTCTTTTTTAAAGAAATTAGCCACTTTTTCACGCACTAAGGGAACGCGCGTTGAACCGCCGACCATCACTACTTCTGCTATTTCATCAAGGTTAATGCCGGCATCTCGAATCGCCCGCTTGCAGGCACGTAATGTTTTTTGCACCAATTTTTCAATCAGCGACTCAAAAGTGCTTTTATCAAGCAACCCTGACCATTGCGCATACTCGAGTTTAATCTCAACCCGAGGCTGATCGCTAAGCTGCTGTTTGGCTGTCCGAGCAACATGTAATAACTCTTGCTGTAATTGCGGCGATATTTCGCCTGTAATGGCGGCTTCAGATTTAATCCAGTCAACAATAGTCAGGTCAAAATCATCACCACCAAGGGCAGTATCGCCACCCGTGGCAAGCACTTCAAAAACGCCCGCATGGAGGCGTAAAATAGAGATATCAAAGGTCCCGCCTCCTAAATCATAAACGGCAATCACGCCTTCCTGCCCGGAATCAAGTCCATAGGCAATGGCCGCAGCGGTAGGCTCGTTTAATAAACGTAAAACATGTAAACCTGCCAAACGCGCGGCGTCTTTGGTGCCTTGACGTTGTGCATCGTCAAAATAGGCGGGAACCGTAATAACAACCCCGTCAAGCTCGCCCTGCAGACTATCCGTCGCTCGCTGGCTTAATACTTTTAAAATTTCACTTGAAGCCTGAACGGCGTTGATTGCACCCGCTCTGGTATTAATTTGCGCCAGGCCGCTTTCGTGAGCACTGAACTCGTAGGGCAGATGGGTTTTATCCAAATCAACCAGAGTTTTGCCAATCAGCCGTTTAACGGAAACTAAAGTATTTAAGGGATCCGTTAAAAGGTGTTGCCGAGCATCATGGCCGACGCTTATCTGCGTATCACCCAGGGCATCTTTTTCACCGTAGTGCACCACGGACGGCAGCATATCTTGTTGCTGATGATCGACTAATGTAGCAGCCCCACCACTGCGGACAGTTGCAACCAATGAGTTGGTTGTCCCTAAATCGATACCAGCAGCTAATTTATGCTGGTGCGGCGCTGCAGATAAACCGGGCTCTGCAATTTGAAGTAATGCCATCGTTTAATATCCTGTTTTCTAGTGTCAGTCTTAATCGAACAATTTTTCTTCGATTAAAGCCAATTCAATTTGAAGTTTGAGCATGAATTTTAATTGTCTAATGCTGTTTGCGGTTGCTTCCAATTCATCATTTTGAAGTTGCACTTCTATCTTTGACTCTAAATCTGTGACCTGTTGTTGTATGTTCAGTGCAAATTCATCAATTTTATCTTGATCGTCTTCGGTAAATGCCGCGATACTTTCACGCCACTCCATCTGCTGCATCAAAAAAGCAGTATCTTGTAATGTTTTGTGTTCTAAAGCGATATCTACACCTGCCAATAACAGCAGGTATTGTGCACGTAAGCAACTGTTTTTTAATGTCTGGTAAGCATCATTTATTTCTGTACTTTTCTGCATTGCACGCAAACGTTCACTGGCGTTTTGCATCACGAATTTATCAGGATGGTATTGTTTTTGCAGTTCACGGTAAGTTGCAGATAATCGTGTTTGGTCAATTTGAAAGATGACCGGAAGAGAAAATAGCTCGAAGTAATTCACAACAGTTTCCTAAAAAAAAAGAGGAAAAATGTAAACATAATTCCTCAGTAAAATACGATTTATCAGTATAACGAGTTCGAGGCTTAAATTTAAGTATCAGACACTAAAACTTTCACCACAACCACACTCACCGTCTATATTAGGGTTGTTAAATTCAAAACCTTCATTCAGGCCTTCTTTAACAAAATCTAATTCTGTACCATCGAGGTAAGTGAGACTTTTTTTATCAACAATGACTTTGACACCTTTATCGATAAATACCTCATCGTCATCATTAAGCACATCAACAAACTCAAGTACATAAGCCATACCTGAACAACCCGATGTTTTAACCCCTAAGCGTAAACCAATTCCTTTGCCGCGATTAGAGAGAAAAGCAGCAACATGTTTTGCCGCTGGTTCTGTCATTGTGATAGCCAAAAGTGACTCCCGTTATTAATTCAAAAATTTAATATTGGCAAATATCCGCAGATACATACCACCGCTTTTTATGCGTTCGGATGTTTACTTTTATAATCAGTAATTGCCGCTTTAATTGCATCTTCAGCAAGAATAGAACAGTGAATTTTCACTGGCGGTAAAGCAAGCTCTGCTGAGATTTGAGTGTTAGTAATAGTGCCCGCTTGTTCCAGCGTTTTACCTTTTACCCATTCAGTTACTAAAGAGCTTGATGCTATTGCGCTACCACAACCGTACGTTTTGAATTTGGCATCTTCAATCACGCCATTTTCACCAATTTTAAGCTGTAGTTTCATTACATCACCACAAGCAGGTGCACCAACCATACCGGTTGCAACACTTAGATCATCTTTGTCAAACGAACCAACGTTACGTGGGTTTTCATAATGGTCTATTACTTTTTCGCTGTAAGCCATGATAGTTATCCTTTTAGTCTTTTGTCTAATATTGTTCGTAAATGTAATTTAGTGTTCATTCTCTTGAGTAAAAGTACAATGCTTCTTTGTAAGCCTTGTACTATCATCTAAAAGCCTCAATCAAACCTAGTGATGTGCCCACTCGATACTCTTGATATCGATGCCTTCTTTATACATATCCCACAAAGGAGACATATCACGTAAGCGTCCGATATTTTTACGAATAATGTTAATTGCGTAATCAATTTCTTCTTCAGTGGTGAAACGACCGATACTGAAACGAATTGAACTGTGCGCCAACTCGTCATCACGGCCGATAGCACGTAAAACATACGAAGGCTCTAAACTTGCCGAGGTACATGCACTGCCCGAAGAGACAGCTAAATCTTTAAGCGCCATTACCAAAGACTCACCTTCAACATAGTTAAAACTAATATTGATATTACCCGCAACACGGTTTTCTAAAGAGCCGTTTACATAGACCTCTTCCATGTTGTTAACGCCGTTTAATAAACGCGTCCGTAATGCCAGGATACGTTCATTATCAGAGGCCATCTCTTCTTTAGCGATGCGGAAAGCTTCGCCCATAGCGGCTATTTGGTGTGTTGGTAATGTACCGCTGCGCATACCACGTTCATGGCCACCACCGTGCATTTGTGCTTCTAAACGAACACGCGGTTTACGACTGACATACAGTGCACCGATGCCCTTAGGACCGTAAACTTTATGCGCTGAAAATGACATTAAATCCACTTTGATTGCCTGTGTATCAATCTCTACTTTGCCGGCACTTTGCGCCGCATCAACATGAAAGATGGTTTTATTCGCGCGGCACAGTTCGCCAAAAGCGGCGATATCTTGAATCACCCCAATTTCATTATTTACGTGCATTAAACTAACCAGAACCGTATCCGGACGTAATGCCTCTTTTAATTGTTGCGGTGTTATGATGCCATCTTCCTTGGGATCCAGGTAAGTCACTTCATAACCTTCACGCTCAAGCTGACGACAAGTGTCTAATACGGCTTTATGCTCAGTTTTTGCGGTAATGATATGCTTACCTTTTTTAACATAAAAATGAGCAGCACCTTTAATAGCAAGATTGTTTGATTCTGTTGCGCCGGAGGTGAAAACCATTTCTCGAGGATCTGCATTAATCAAATCCGCAATTTGTTCGCGCGCAAGATCCACAGCTTCTTCGGCATGCCAGCCAAATCGATGCGAACGGGAAGCCGGATTACCGAACTCGCCACCTAAGGTCAGATATTGCATCATTTTTTCTGCAACACGGGGATCAACAGGTGTAGTTGAAGAGTAATCAAGGTAAATTGGTAATTTCATTTGTATCTCCACTGTGACGGATAAACGTATTATTGTGCTTTAACGTTTAATTGTTCAGTTTGGTTAAATTTGTTATTCTGAATTTCAGAAATATTCTGCACATGCTCAGAGGTCATTAACTCTTCAAGGGTGATATTATCTAAAAAGGTACTGATTCGATCACTTAGCTGAGCCCACAATGAATGTGTTAAACACTGTACGCCATCGTCGGAACAAGCACCTTTTCCGGTGCACTTCCTGACATCTACAGATTCATTTACGGCGTCAATGATCATTGCTACTGAGATTTCATTGCGCTCTTTGCCCAGTCTATACCCTCCACCCGGCCCACGGACACTGCTAACCAATTCCTTTTTACGTAATTTGGAAAAAAGCTGCTCAAGATATGAAAGGGATATGCCCTGACGTTCCGAAATATCAGCTAATGGTACAGGTCCGGTATGCTCTTTAATGGCGACATCAAGCATGGCGGTGACTGCGTATCGACCTTTTGAAGTTAATTTCATAATGCTTCACTTATATAGTGGGAAAATGAGATATAACAACACTTTCCGTGGACTTCATAAGGTCAGTATAAATACCTGACAAAAATAGTCAAGTAAAAAACCATACGCTTTAGTAGGTTTTTATTGTTTGTCTGAATCGGCGGATTTATTAACATTTTTACCCGCAGAACCCACGGCTTTTTGGACGCTGCTTAAAATCCCCCGCCACATTCTAAGCTCTTTAACTTCGGGGCGAGCGCGGTTGAAAAAGCGCCGTAATTTATTCATTACCAAGCCTGGATGTGCAGGAACAATAAAGTTAGTATCCGTTAACGTTTGTTCCAGGTGGTTAAATAATCCTTCGATTTCCTGCGCAAGAGGATATTCCTCGAGCTGTTCGGGATAAGCCGTTGCAGCCAAAAATGCCATGCGAATCTCATAGCTCAAAGTTTGTACTGCCATAGCTAAATTTAAGGAGCTATAGTCCGGATTTGCAGGAATAAACACATGAAAATGACACTTTTGCAGCTCATCATTAGTCAAACCACTGTTTTCGCGACCAAACACTAATGCTACGGGGTGTTTGCTTCCTTCAACAACCGCTTTCAGACCCATTTCACGCGGGTCCAGCATCGGCCAGTCGAGTGTTCGCGGGCGTGCACTGGCTCCAATCACCAAACCACAATCGGCAAGCGCTTCATCTAAGGTACTGCAAAGCTGATGATTTTTTAATACATCCGAAGCACCGGCCGAAAGTGCAATGGATTTTCCATCAATTTCACATTCAGGCGCGACCAGTACTAGTTTTGTTAACCCCATTGTTTTCATTGCTCTTGCTGCACTGCCGACATTTCCGGGATGAGAAGTACCAATGAGTATAATGCGTACGTTTTCTAGCATCTGTATTCCTTTATGTTTAAGACGAATTTAAGTGCCCGAAGTTTACCACTAATTAAATTACAAAAAACAGTTCTATTATCGCCGCTTAACCATCTATTTTGTAGAATAAAGTCGATGATTAACAGTGAAACTAGAAACAGTTCGAAAAATAAACAAGGTGAAATATTGCAGATTTATGTGATCTCTGTATAATTCTGCGCCGAGGGAATCTCCCTTCAATGTTCTTTAAAATCTAATGGTGATCCAATGCATCCAATGTTAAATATTGCGATTCGTGCTGCCCGTAATGCAGGCAAAGTAATTGTTAAAGGCTACGAAAATTTAGAAGCTGTCGAAGTTGAAGAAAAATCATTAAATGATTATGTCTGCAGCGTTGATAAAGAAGCGGAAGTTGCAATAATTGGTACTTTACGCAAATCATTCCCGGACCACTGCATCATTGCAGAAGAGTCAGGCGCAGATGAAGGTAAAGACAAGGATTACCAATGGATTATTGATCCGTTAGACGGTACAACTAATTTCCTTCACGGTATCCCGCACTTTGCTGTATCTATTGCATTAAAAATAAAAGGCCGTACTGAAGTTGGTGTTGTATTCGATCCAATTCGTAACGAGCTGTTCTCGGCTGTTAAAGGTCAGAGTGCTCAAATTAATGGTTACCGTACGCGTACTAATATAGTCGCAAAACTTCCCGGTACACTTTTAGCCACAGGTTTTCCTTTCAAGCAAAAACACCACACAGAAACATACTTAAATATCTTTAGAGATTTCTTTATGGATGTTGCCGATATGCGTCGTAGCGGTAGTGCTGCGCTTGATCTTGCTTATGTTGCGGCTGGTCGTATGGATGGATTCTGGGAATTTGGTTTAAAGCCTTGGGATATCGCGGCTGGTGAACTATTAATTAAAGAATCGGGTGCAATGATGACCGACTTTAACGGCGGCAATGATCACATGAAATCCGGTAATGTTGTTGCAGCAAATCCAAAGCTGTTAAAAGAGATGCTAACGGTTATTCGTAAACATAACCTTTAAAAGAGATGCTCAGGGTTATTGGTAAATATAACCCGTAAACAGCATTAATCTCTTTACAAAAACGCAAACATCCGTTTGCGTTTTTTTATGCCTAAAACTAACCCGCCATTGCCCAAATAACGCTTAACAGGGATGCTAGTAGCTATTGGAAACAAACAGTTAACTTTCCGGCAAGCTCAGCACCACTAGATTGTTTATTTAACAACCTACACTCAACTTATTCATCCTAATAATTTGATCAAGAACAAATTCACATCCGCTAGTAATTGCAATTTAATCACAACTACATATTATAAATATTCCTAATTTAATAAAAGTGAATAATCATAATGAAAAATTACCCAGATACTTTATTTGAAGAAATGAAACTGCTTGCCAAATTCCCTGTTGAATCTCAACTAGGCGGCATTAAAGTCCATAAAGATGCAGATCCGTCCGTCCTTGCCGCAGCCAAATCATTGTATGACAAAGGTTTAACAACGAATCCCGATGGTGGTTATTTAACTGACAGCGGTTTTGAAACGGTCGATCACCTTAACCACGTTTTAGTGACATTAGGATAAGACAGTGTTTTTCTCATCTCTTTGTTTTAGCATTATCAGACTAAGACAGTATTTTTCTCAGCTAATCTATCAAGCGGCATTGACCTGAGCCGCTTTTTTTTACCTTCTGTTTTTAACGTCATGAAACTCAAATGCTATGTCGCTCAGTTAAGCGATTAAGCTGAACCACTTTTTTCATCCTCCCTTTTTAGCGCTGTTTTCTCAGTTATCCCAATTCAACTAAGGTAATATTTTTGTAGCCGACTCTGTTGAGTTATTAAACCGGACGAGGTACATTCTCCGTCTTCTGTCATTTGATTTTATTTAAGGCCTTTTAATGAAAGTTATCTCATTCAACATCAATGGGCTGCGAGCTCGTCTTCACCAGCTGCAAGCTATTATTGATAAACACCAACCAGATGTCATCGGGCTTCAGGAAATCAAGGTCCATAACGATGTTTTCCCCGTTGCTGATGTTGAAGCAATGGGATACCACGTTTATTTTCATGGGCAAAAAGGCCATTACGGTGTGGCAATGATGTGTAAAAATAAAGCCCTTGATGTGCAATACGGTTTTCCTACGGACGACGAAGAAGCGCAGCGCCGCATGATCATGGTCACAATAGAAGATAAAGAGGGTTTACCCGTGCGCATCCTCAATGGTTATTTTCCCCAGGGAGAGAGCCAAACTCACGAAACCAAGTACCCTGCAAAACGTAAATTTTACCAAGATTTAAATATTTATCTCAATGAGTTTCACAATGATCAGGAACAACTGATTGTGATGGGAGATATTAATATCTCTCGGCTTGATTTGGATATCGGCATCGGTGAAGTCAATAAAAAACGCTGGTTACAAACGAAAAAATGCAGTTTTTTGCCGGAAGAGCGTGAATGGTTAGCTAAATTAATGGATTTTGGTCTTATTGATACCTTCAGATTATTAAACCCCGAAGTTTCTGACCAGTACAGCTGGTTTGATTATCGCTCCCGTGGTTTTGATGATAATAGAGGTTTACGGATAGACGTTATTTTAGCCACGGAAAAATTGGCAGAAAAAACCATCGATACCGGCATCGATTATGAGTTAAGAGCTATCGAGAAACCTTCTGATCATGCTCCTATCTGGACAGAATTTGCTAACTGATGACAAATCCATTAATTTTCTGTGCATTTAATTAGTGGAATTGCTATCAAACTTATTTGAACTCACTTTAGTGCTTCTTAAGTGAGTTTAATTTTTCAAGTGAGTTTAAATTTTTGGCCATGGCAACTTTTCGGTGGCACCGATCGCTTCTATTTGCTCGATAAAAACTTCATTTGTAAATAAACACCCTGACTCGGGATTAACTTTAAAATGATAGTCTTGATCATTTAATTTAAAGTCAATCTGGTAAGCATGCAGATAAGCGCGATCAAATGCCGCAGTCTGCTCCGATTTTTCAGCGTATAAAGGATCACCGCAAATAGCACTGCCGATACTTTTAAGGGCAACACGAATCTGATGTGTTTTCCCGGTACGCGGTTTAATAACAAACAGACGTTTGCCATCCTCCAATGGATAACTGAAAAACTGGGTGATCGCCAAATTATTGGGCTGTTTAGTTAACTTCCACATAGAGCGACGGGATTTTTCCATACCGCCCTTTATTAACCCCTGCTTCTTTTTGGGTTTTTTATCACTGATTGCCAGATAATATTTTTGAACCTGATGATCAAAAAATAAGGCAGAAAGTTGTGCGGCAAGCTGGGATGATTTAGCCAACAGTAATAAACCCGAGGTCATTTTATCTAAACGGTGGACGCTATAAAGTTTGCATTCAAAGGCTTTTTCCGCGGCAACCACTACTCCAAACTCACCATCTTCACTGTGAAAATTAATACCGGCCTGTTTATTGATCACAATAAATTCGTTATTTTCATGGACCACTGAAAAATAATTTTTATAGCGCGCCAAAAGATCACCCGATACATTAGACATGGTTATTTACCTGCAAAGAAAAATGCCCCAGTGTACTCAACAATAAAGGCAATGAAGACACTATTTCATCCATTTCCGGCAGTTGATTGTATACAGCCAACATCTGCGCTTGATCGTCACCGTTATCTGCCATTTTACTTAATAATAATGTTGTGGTCTGCAACAGCTGCGCAAGCGTCCCTTCTTCGGTCATCCCGATAGTCTGCCAAATTTCCTCAACATGTTGAAAACCCGATAAATAACCGCATGCGAAATGTCTGCCCTGCGCGGTAATCTGCAAGGATTCATTGATCCAATCTTGGGTCGGTAACACAAGCGCTGCCGATTGTTGGTAGCCAGTAAAACAAGCATCGTAAAACTGCATGGCCGCAGTCGCAAATTCAACCGCCAACTGCTCATTACTAAAAGAGGGTGTTTGACCTTCAGCCCATAAACCGGGTAGCCAGTCCTGCAGCTCAAGTTGTACGGGAGATGCGCTGATGGCGCAGATAAACCCTAACATTTGGTCTGCATCCAGCGCACTCTTTTTGATTTCAGCTATCTCACAGAGTGCCAGTAAAGGTTGATAAGGGGAGCTTTGTTTATTCATTTTTCACCTAAAAAAAAACCTACCGAAAGGTAGGCTGATAGCATATAAATTTATCTTTCTGTGATTAGAATAACACGTTCGATAAATTGTATAAATCTTCGCGGAATGGACGCTGCATCTCTTCTAAACATTCAATAATGTCATGGTCAACCATCTCACCATGTTGAATACCAATACAACGTGCGCTTTTACCATCAATCAAAAGTTCAACGGCACGGGCACCCATACGGCTTGCTAATACGCGGTCAAACGCCATAGGTGAACCACCACGCTGAATATGACCTAAAATAGTGGCGCGTGTTTCACGGCCAGTCTTAGCTTCGATACGTTTAGCCAGTGCAGTCACATCAGTAACATGTTCTGTGATCATGATAATGGCATGCTTTTTACCCGAAGCTTCGCCAGTCTCAATATGCTCGAATAATTCAGCTTCGTTATAACCAATTTCCGGCAGAACAACATATTCACTGCCGCCCGCAATAGCAGACCAAAGCGTTAAATCACCACAATAGCGGCCCATCACTTCAACAATAGAGATACGGTTATGTGAAGAAGAAGTATCACGTAAACGGTCTACCGCATCAACAATGGTATTTAAACAGGTCATAAATCCGATGGTATAATCTGTTCCGGCAATATCATTATCAATTGTGCCGGGAATACCGATACAGGGATAACCCATTTCACTGAGTTTTTTCGCACCCATATAAGAACCGTCACCACCGATCACAACCAAGGCTTCAATACCGTGCTTTTCCAGATTTTTAATCGCTTCTTTACGAACACTTTCTTCTTTAAATTCAGGAAAGCGGGCCGTACCTAAGAAAGTACCACCACGGTTGATCATATCCGAAACAGAATGACGAGTTAACTGTTTGATATTACCCTTATGAAGTCCGGCATAACCATCATAAATACCATACACTTCAATACCATTTGTCAGTGCACAGCGTACCACTGCACGTATCGCTGAATTCATCCCAGGTGCATCACCGCCACTTGTTAAAATACCAATCTTCTTAATCATTTGCTACCTCATTCTGTTACTACTGTAACTGCTAAGTAAATATTCGAAATATGTGATAATGGCGGAAGATGATTTCATCTCTCCTGCCTTAAATTCTTATAAAAAAATCGTAAATTCTGTAATTAATATAAATTAGTCTACCTTTTTTTGTGACATGTATCTATTTAATTACGCTTTATAATATTCAGCTATTTAATGACATTCTTGTTACTTTTTCAATAAATGCTACGATGATATATTAAGATTTTGTCTGATTTGCGCTGATTATCGGCTAAAAAGCAGTAACATTCTTTGTTTTTTCTCAAGATCAGGCACAAAAAAATGTTTTTATCGTCACATTTTTGTAATGAAAAGTCTTTATAATAACTTAAATTAAACAGGAGAAATAATATGAAATCTAATAGAAAAACCTTACGTAACAAACACATCTGGTTTTCCGTGTGGAATGCCAAAAACCTTCACGCAACTCCTAAATGCGACGCAGTTTACCGCCCGACTCGTGTTTCAACTAAATAAAAATAGTCGCTAAAGTGTAAAAGAATCATCAGCATCCTATTTTTAAAGCACTAAGTCGCATTTTAAATTATTTCCCTGAAGGAGCCGGGAAACAGACAAAAACCAAATAATCAATGTGTTACATGATGAATTTAAAACCGCCATCATGTTATAACTCATTGATTGAAATAAATCCCTCTCTTCACAAGTCGAACTTAATCCACTCTAAAACCGTTATTACCGACGGAAAATAGTGAAACTTTCATTCATTTCACTGTTATTTTCCATCGATTTGTCATCTCTATTATGCGCCGTTTAAGCAGCAAATTTTAAAAATAAAGGGCTTACTTGTCCGGAGCCTTAATTTATTAAGCGAGTTCATCGGAGACAACTTTATAGATGGGATCTTCAATAATATTAATCTCAACCAGCACCCCGGCTTTACTTAATAGCTTGCGACAGTCTTTACTAAGGTGGCGAATATGTAGTTTTTTGCCCTCTTTGACATAACGATCCGTTAATACACTGATAGCTTCAATGGCAGAATGATCGGCAACACGCGATTCGGCAAAATCAGCAATAACGCAGCGCGGATCATTTGTCACATCAAACAGGTCCAGAAAATGACTTGTCGAACCAAAAAATAATGGGCCGTTGATTCGATAAGTTTTTTCTTTTTTATCTTCACTAATGACTTTTACTGCATAAATATGTTTAGCATGCTCCCACGCAAATACGAGCGCTGAAACAATTACCCCGACAAAGACGGCAATGGCCAAATCTGTCGCGACTGTCACGCCTGTTACTAAGATAATAACAATCGCATCTTTCTTTGGTACCTTACGCATCATCTTAAAGGACGCCCACTCAAAGGTACTTAATACCACAATAAACATCACGCCAACTAATGCCGCAATAGGAACTATCTCAATTAAACCGGAAGCAAATAAAATAAAAGCTAACAGTGTTAGTGCTGCTGTAATACCCGATAAACGACCGCGGCCACCTGAATTAATATTAATCATCGACTGTCCGATCATTGCACAACCGCCCATACCACCAAATACACCATTGACCATATTCGACGCACCCTGTGCGATACATTCTTTATTAGCACGACCACGGGTTCCGGTCATTTCATCAATAACAGTCAGGGTTAATAGGGATTCAATAAGACCTACCGCCCCCAATATGAATGAATAAGGTAAGATAATCATTAAGGTTTCCATTGAAAATGGCACCATTGGCAATGCAAATGTTGGCAATGAACCGGCAACGGTAGCGCTTTCATCACCTGTCATAGTGCGCAGGAAGTCAACAACAGTACGCACCTCTAAAGCGGGAATAAAATAGACTAATAATGTAACAACAACAATCGCCGCCAGTGTTGACGGTATTGCAGAGGTAAATTTAGGTAGAAAATGAATAATTAACATCGTAAGTAGTACTAAAGCAAGCATGGTATATAACGGTGCACCCTGCATCCATCCAAGTTCTCCCGCATCATTTAATACTTTGAATTGCCCCATTTGCGCTAAGAAAATAACAATGGCCAAACCATTAACAAATCCTATCATCACTGAATGTGGCACCATGCGGATGAATTTACCCAGACGGAAAACACCAAAGGAAATCTGCAGCAGACCGGCGAGTAAAACTGCTGCAAATAAGTATTCAACACCGTGCTCAGCGACAAGAGCAACAATAACGATTGCCATCGCACCTGTTGCACCGGAAATCATTCCCGGACGCCCGCCAAAACAAGCGGTTATTAAACCGACCATAAAGGCAGCATACAGACCGACCATAGGTTCAACACCCGCAACAAATGCAAATGCAACCGCTTCTGGTACTAGCGCAAGGGCAACGGTTATACCCGAGAACAGATCGTTTTTGACACTACTCTTATCAACATGTGGAAATTCAAACACGGCTTGTAATCCTTAATGAGTACAAATAGTACCCACTATGACTTAATGGGACGCTATAATAAATTGGTCGCAGATTATAGCTAATTTTGCGATCAACATCAAAAAAAAATTCTCTTTAACATTTACTGAGAAACCCGCAACCGACATTCAAAAAAAACAAAATTAGTCTTATTATTCAATAATTTAATTATTATTTTTTAGAGCATTTTTACTGTTCTGATCTTTCAATGCTCAACATTAAAAATAATGCCCATTAGTTTACCCGTTGTGTTTAACTTTTCCGGCTAATTTAAGGCGACTTATAAGCTATTGGTATCTAAAAATAACGATTCTATTCGGGTTTTATAACTGACAGATGAATGCTCGCTTTTTGAGACGATTTATCTTGTTTGTGTACTTTCGCTTGCAGTGTTTTGCTGCAGTTTTGCAGTTTGAAGAAGTCGCGATCTTTAAACGGCCAAAGTTAAGTCAGTAAAAGACAAGCCGCGCTGAGCATTTTTTGATCCTGCACTGCCCACCTGTTTTTCATTCATTCTAAAAACATCTACAGGAAGAAAGTAGTCAGAGTGACGCTTAAAAAGAGCGTAAAGTTGACTTTTAAATTACAAAAATGCGACCGGTGTAGTCAACAGCTCCACGTTAACCCACCAAAGCATGATCTGTATCAATATCACTTTAGTTCCCCAAAGGAGAAGCCAAAAACATTGACTTATCATTCACTTATAGATGACGATTAATGATAAGGAGAATTAAAATGAAAGATTTACTTTTACACTTAGTTAAGTTTAGCTTTTTAATACTTATATTGGTCATGGGTGGTTGTCAGAAAGATAATACGACTGTTATGGATGACTCTGTTGTAGATAACACTGTTATGGATGTGCCACTTGACAGCCGTATTCTTCCTAGTGCCGCATCTTTTCTAGCGGCTGCCAGCGGCAAGGAAAATGAAATTACCGTGGATAATTTGATTTTTGTCAACTCAGTCTTGGGTATTAATGAGGTGCAGGGGACACCGCAGGATATCTATGGAGATCTCTGGGTTCTATTGCGTGATGACTACGGACTGCCCATTCTTGATGAAAATGGTTGCGAACAGCCTTTAGCAAGTGAACCAATCGCAGTGCTTGACGATCAAGGCAAGCCCCTCTTGGATGAAGCCGGCATTCCTATCGTTACTAACATCGTTCCTATGCTAGCTGAAGAATGTCAAGTGGATCCTGAGTTTGAAAGCTACACACTGGAAGTGGATATCGGGCGAATCAACGTAGTGCGCAGTTCAGCCAATAACCCCGATGTTTTAGCCCGCTCCCTAGCTGAAGCTATCACAAACATTAACGCTGCTGATTCAATTTCCCTTGACCTTGCTGGTCGCTTGATACTGACCACCAATACAGAAATTTTGGATGAGCTAACCGGAGAAACTACCACCCTCAGCGAAGACTCTACCATCGATTCACCACTGGAGAATTTAGCCTTGTACATGGCTTTGATAATTGAGGGACGTATTGCCGGCTACGGAATAGAAACAAGGGGAGAGGAAGGAGAAATTATCCCGGCACCCTGGCTTGAAATTCGCTCTGATCTTGCGATGGGAGACCTGGCCTACTTGCGTGACGGTACTCCTGGACGCGACAAAGGAATTGATCTGTATAATAACTATGCTGATTTTTCAAGCGTAAGCTATGACAGTAAGGAGCGTTATCACAAGACAAGTATCGATTTTGTCCAGTATAATCTCAACTATGACGAGGTCATGGATCCGCGTGTTTATTTCGACGCTACAGCCGATGTTTGGGAGCGGGTCCTTGATAGCGAGGATTTCTCTGGAACTAATATAGTAGCCTTCGCCAAGTTGGCCGATGATGCGCGTAAAGTTATCACCTTTATGCATAATATCATTCAGGATCTTCCCGTTGATAATGACATTGCCTCATTGCCTGCCGTTGCACCCTTCACGCTGACAGGTACCGATGATCCGGCTAATGATCCGCGTGTGTTAGACAGCGCCGCCTCTTTCCTAGCAGCCGCAATGAGCAAAGAAGTCCCGTTAACTGTCGATGCGCTGATTTTTGTTAATAATGTGCTCGGCATCAATAAGCTGGACGATATAGCGCAAGTGGATCTTTTCGGTGACCTGTGGATACTTCACCGTGATGAAAATGGGATCCCTTTACTTGATTTGAACAATTGTGTAAAGCCCGTTGCTTCTGAAACGTTAACTATTATTGACGAAGAAGGGAATAATATCGATACCGATATTGTTCCTATGGTCGTAGAAGAATATATGGATGGCCTTAGTAAATGTGCTGTGGTAGCCGGTTATGAAGAATACGTACAGGAACTCGAATTGGGTCGTCTGAATCTTGTTCGCACCGCCATGACCAACCCTTATGTGCTCAATCGACAGCTTGTCGAAGCGATCAACGATATCAACACTGCCACCATGCTTAAACGAGATCTTGGTGGACGCCTGATCTACAGCGTACCCGTCAAGGATGAGAATGGAGAAATCCAAATCGATGAGGATGGTTATGATATAACAATGGACAAAACCATCGATTCACCATTGCAGAACCTAGCCCTTTATAAGGCACTCATGGAATGGGGTAAACTGGAAGGCACCGTTACTGTCAAAGAGAAAGGAAAGGAAATAGACGTTTATATTAGTCTTAGTGATCTCAATATTGACGAGCACGGTTTGGGTTATTTAAAAGATGGCGGTGTTTTTATTGGCGGTATCGCTTTAGGCTCAGACAAGATTTATGCAAACTTTAGTGGTTACGGGCATAACTCCCAGGGTGAGTATAAAGGGCTCGATGTTGAGTACGTTCAGTGGCACGATTCAAGCGAAGCAGATTTCAGCTTTACTTACACTGATGAGACGCAAGACATTTGGGAGCGTGTACTCAGGGATAGTGATACTAGCGGTATTAACGATGATGAAACAGATACCGATACTAGCAATATAGCGGCTTTCACTGAGCATGCCGATGACGCGCGCAAAGTGATAGTTTTCACCCACAATATCATTCAGGATATGCCTGAATAATAGTAATAATACTGTCCCCTGAACGATAGGGGGCAGTCACATAAAGCACTTTCATTTTTGTGACCTACTATATTAACCCAATCACAGCCCCTGCTGGCTTAACCATTTTATTCAAAGTTTTTATGAAACCTTTTGCCCTGACGGTGTGTTTCCTCTTGCTAAAACAGTCATTCATCACAACAAAAATGGATGGGAATTTCCGTAGCCGCATTGGTTTGCTATTCTAGTAGATTGAATTGAAATGAAATTAATCTTTTTAAAATAAAAGACCGGCCCTGCGCCCTAAGCCACCTGTTTGGATAATAATTCCATTTTATAAACAACAGATAAACCTGACCAGAAGGCAATTAGTGATGTCCCAACTTGAAACAATGACTGAATTTGAAAAAATGCAATTAGGCTTGAAATACGACGATTTTGGCCCTGAATTAACCGCACTTAAAGAGACTGCATTCAACTTATTACAAAAAGTTAACCAATGTCCATTCGGTAAATCGTCTCCCTTTTTCAAAACCTTATTAAAAAGCATGACTGTAAGCAGCTTTATCTGCCCCCCTTTTCGCTGTGAATATGGAAAAACAATTTCGATAGGTTCATCGAGCTTTATCAATATGGGCGCTACCATGTTAGATAACGCCCCCATCACTATCGGCAATAATGTATTGATTGGCCCAAATGCACAGTTTTACACCGTGTCCCACCCCATTGATTACCGCAGACGTAGAGAATGGGAAACAATATGTTTGCCGATTACCGTGGAAGATGATGTCTGGATAGGTGGCAATGTAGTGATTTGTCTGGGGGTCACCATTGGAGCGCGCTCGGTGGTGGCCGCAGGTGCAGTGGTAACTAAAGATGTAGCACCCGATACTATGGTCGGAGGACAACCCGCAAAATTGATTAAACGTCTGGATTAGCAATCAGATGCCGCATCGATTATTCGTAAGCTTTCGCTTGGAGGGCTATTTCTCGTTCCCACGCTCAGCGTGGCAATGTTGATACTGAGGTGGTGCGTTAAAAAGTGGTAGGCAGTACAAGAATAAAAAACGTGTTGGAACTGCACTGTGAGTTATGCGGCAACATAGTGTCACGATCGGGCTAAGCTCTGTGTGACCTGTTTGCTGTTAAAAGAGCATGACTCTCTCGAACTGCGAAACTACGTCTCGGTTTATCATCGTCTACACGCCGTCAAGGGCGGAAGACCAACAATAAAAGTTACAAGCAAAAGCCTACGAAGAACAGATGCGATATCGCCTAGATTACAAATTCATTAAGATTCCCGATTAAAACATTCCGAGAATGACGATGATAAATAAACGAAGAAAAAGCGGAATATCCAAATTTTTTTTAGATAAATCAAACCAATACGGCTACGGATTCCCCGTCCATTTATCTTGTAATGAACAACTGTTTTAGCAAGTGGAAACATGGAGGTTTCCACTAAGTTCGGCATGCACAGGGACGTACATTCCGAACTGGTGCGTTAAAAACAGATAGGCAGTGCAAGATCAAAAAATGGCTCGGGGCAGCCTTTCTTTTGGTTACTTTTCTTTGGCCGTTGAAAGAGCATGACTCTCTCGAACTGCGAAACTGCGTTTCGGTTTCTCATCGTCTACTCGCCGTCAAGGGCGAAAGACCAACAATAAAAGTTACACCAAAAGCCACAAGCGAAAGCTTACTTATCCCCAATGCGGCATCGTCTAGGTTACAAACTCATTAAGATTCCCGATTAAAACATCTCGAGAATGACGATGAAAAAAAAGTGGCCACATACAAAATACTGGTCACTTAAGTCGCCAATAATCTTGGTTGCCATGTTGCTGCGCTAATATATTGAATTGATAATGAAATATAAGTGGATATCCAACCTTCTAGAATTTAAATAAAATCAGTCTGTTAAAACTCAAAATTAAAAACCTGATCCTCTTAATTCATCTTTTTATAACAAATTATTAACAATTATATTAAAAAATATTTATACTACTCCAATACTTAAAAGTGTGACGCAGATCAACTAGGTGACAATTTCTGTCACGTTAGTAGGATTTTTCAATACTGACCTATTCAGGAGAAACAATGAACGCTGTAAAAATTATCGATAGAAAACAAGTTAGACCTACAGACGCGTATCTCGAATACAACATGGAACCAAAAACAATTGCATTCAGCACTATAACGATTGTTCAGCAAATGATGGATGTTGATGCCAATATTGCCGGTAATGTTCACGGTGGCTCAATCATGAAATTAGTCGATAATACTGCTTGTATGGTGGGTATGCGTCATACCGGAGGTAATGCCGTCACAGCATCTCTCGACCGCCTAGACTTCCATTCTCCAGTGTATGTAGGTGATATTCTAAGAATAAAAACCAGTGTCAATTATGTTGGCTCTACTTCAATGGAAATTGGAGCTCGAATTGAAGCCGAGTCAGTTTTAACAGGCGAAGTCCGCCATACTGCATCAGCCTATCTCACATTTGTTTCTCTCGATCCGGACGGAAAACCGCGTCATATTCCACAGATAATTTGTGAAACAGATAGAGAGAGAGAACGTTTTTCAGCGGCATTAGAACGTAAACAGAAACGTTCTAATGCTAGAAAAGAAGCAAAGGAACGAGCACAAAATAAAAAGTTACCAACTGAATAAAGCACCTAAATATCTTAAAAATAAAATGCTGCTACGAAAATTCCCGTACGTTTTTCTTGTTTTCTCGATGACTTTAGCAAAGGAAATCAGGATTACTATGCAGCGCAGTCCAAAAGTCACCAAATCATCTAGGTTTCCAACTCATTAAGATTCCCGATTAAAACATTCCGAGAATGACCATGAGTATTTATTTATCGACAAAAGTCCCCTGCATAGAGTTAACTCTCTTCAACAAAAACATATTGCTTATCCAGCTGACTATAACCCGCCCCGCTACCTTTACTGACATGAATCTGCTTATTAATCCGCTCCTTAAGCGCTTCAACATGGGAAATCACTCCAATCAGTTTACCCGTTGCGTTTAAGCGCTCCAACGCATCTAGGGCGATTTCTAAGGTATTAGCATCTAAGGTGCCAAAGCCTTCATCTAAAAACAGCGATTCTATCTGGGTTTTATGACTGACCAGATTAGAAAGCGCTAAAGCGAGGCCTAAACTCACTAAGAAACTTTCCCCGCCGGACAGGGTTTTTACATCCCGTACGGCATTCGCCTGCCATAAATCAATCACCTGCAGTGCTAAGGGTTCATCAATATTGCGCTGCAGCTGATAACGCTGATGTAAATCCGCCATCTCTTTATTAGCCAGATAAACCAGGTTGTCCAGGGTTAAACCCTGCGCAAAGGTTCTGAATTTACTGCCGTCTGCTGAGCCGATCAGTTTATTGAGCATCGCCCACTGCTCGGCACTGTCTTTTTGTTGCAGCTGTTCGTCGAGCAGCGCCTGCTGCTGCGCTTTTAAACGAAGATCTGCCTGCAGCTTGCCTCTTTTCTCCACCAGCTGTTCACCGATAACCTCGAATTTTTCCTGATTCACGACAAGCTCATTTTCTAATACGCTTTGCTCTTTTTCAGTCACCTTTAAACCAAGATGTTTTTCAAGGCTCTGCTGCGCCGAACTTAAACGGGTTTTCTCTGTGAGTAACTGTTCATGCAGCTGTTTTTGCAACGTTAGTAACGCCTGTAGCTGCTCTTCTGCTAAACGCGCGTTAATAAAGTCGTTCTGATTTGTAAAAGGACTGGCGGTTAGCTGTGTTTCGAAAAGTCTCAACAGTGTCTGCTGGTTACCCTGCAGCTCGGCAAGCGTGTTTTTCTGCTCGGTAAGCTGTCCGGATAAACGCGCTGATTGCCCCTGAACAGAGTGCAGTTCGGTCATCGCAAGCTCCAACTTGCGCGACAGTTCATTTTTTTCAGATTCAAGCAGCTGACGAATCAGCAATTGGCTTTGATTGCCAAATTCATTCGTTCGTTGCTTAAGCTGCTCGGAAAGCTGCATTTGATTAGACTGCCATAATGTCTGCAGCTGCTCTAATACATTTTTCTGCTGTCTATACTGCTGCTCCTGCAGTGCTATTTCATGAGCTTGTTTGTCGATGAGGCTTTGCAGGGTAATGCTTTGCGTCTGCTGTGACTGGTACAAAAGAATTAAATTCTTCTGATTTTCAAGCCACGCTGCCGGATTGTTAAATAATTGCTCTACTTCAGCCTGCTTGTTTAATAACTCATCAGGGAGCTGGCGGCGGATGTCCTGCTGATTTTCGTCAAGTTGAGATGAAAGCGCCTGCTGCTCTTTGGTTAATCGCTGCTGTTCATTATCAGCAACCTCATGCTCGTTATTAAGCTGCTGCAATAACCTTTCATGGTCATTGGCTTTTTGCGTTAGCGCCTCCATCACCTCCCGTAAATCAGGAAGTTGCTCATCGATTTTCTGAACTTGTTGGTGTAGCGCTTCAATATCAAAACGTTGCTTTTGTAAGCTATGGGTTAATAAAGATAAATCCGCAAAACTGCTCTGCTGATAGACAAACTCAGATAAATAAGCGCTATTTTTCCATTCATCGAGCTGATTTTCAAACAGCTGATTAAGCTCCGCTACCTGAAGACGATACGCTGCGAGCTGCTTATTATCTGTTTTTATCTGATTTTTAAGATCTGAATACTGCTCTCTGAGACTCTCCAGATGCTGCTCTTGCAGCGATAGCGCGGTTTGCGTTTCAGAAATATCCACGGGCTGATAATCGCTCACCGAGGGGTGTTCAATGGATCCGCATAAAGGGCAAGGCTGCTTTTCCTGTAGCAATTTTTTAAGATCGCCCAATTGGGAAATAACTTGATCTTGTTTTAACAGCTTTTGCAGCGCAGGCAGTGCACTTTTACACTCCAGACCTTGCTGCTCACTGACCTTTAATGTCTGTTCATTACCTTTAATGTTTTGCTCTAATGCAGCGCTGTTTTTGTGCAGCGCGGCTAATCTTGCAGTTGTATCATCGAGCTGCTTGGTTAAGGACAAAGCTTGCTGGTTTTGAGACTGTTGATCATAGAGCGCTGTCAGCTGCGTATTAAGCTGCGCAGCGCGACTAAATTGCGCACTTTCCAATAATAACTCTCGGTGCTGCTGGTGTTGCTGCAGGAGCAGCTGCTTTTCATGCTGAGCTTGTGCACTAAGCTTGACCTGCTTATGTACATTCAGCAGTTTATTGTGCAGCACAGTTTGCTTTTTCTGCAAATCAGAACTGGCTGAGACAGACTCTTTTAACTGTAACTGCTGCTTAATATACAAAGAAAACTGCTGCTCAATGAGCGGCAGACTTTCCTGAAGCTGATGCGCAGTCTGCTGCGTTTGTAATGCCTCATTTAAGGTTGTTAAGGCCAAATTATCGCTATTTTGTTTAACTGACAGAATATCCAGAGTCTGTTTTGCTGTAACGGCTGTTTTTGTCTGCTTGTCGACAGTCAATTTTTGTTCGCTGCACTGCTTGGTTAACTGCTCTATCGCTAAATCTAAAGGCAGCAGACGTTCATTGAGTTGTTTCTGGCGAAGCGCATGGTTTTGTTGCAGGGACTTCTGCGACTGCGTTAGCGTTTCAACGCTGTTTTTATTCTCTATTAACTGCGTTTGTAATATCTGTTTTTTTTGCTCACTGGCGACTATTAACTGTTCGCCAGACTTGATCTTCTGCGCGTTTAACAGCTGGCTCTGGTAAGGCGCCTCAAGCAGTTTAGCCTGCTGTGCCAGTTCAATCTGCTGCTGTTTATCTTTAAAATCAGCGATCGACTGCTTACAGTTGTTTAACAGTGTCAACTGCGCTTCTACCTGCTGTTTTAATGTTTGTGCGTTTTTCAGCCATAATAAAGCGCCTTCGATATCTTTTAAGTCTGTTTGCAGAGTCTGTTTATCGGCGGCAAGCAGCTTAACCTGCTCATTTAACGCTTCAACCTGCTCGGGTGAGAGTACTTCTAAAACATCTGCTTTTTTGATTAATAAATCTAATTCCGCCTGCGCCTGTTTATTACGTTCAAACACATGCTTGGCGATTTCACAATAAATCTCAGTGCCGGTTAACTCTTCCAGCAGTTCCGCGCGATCTTTAGTATTGGCGTTTAAAAACGCGGCAAAACCACCCTGCGCAAGCAGCATCGATTTTGTAAAGCGGGAAAAATCAAGTCCGGTCAGCTCAATCACCTGCTTTAATACTTCGCTGCTTTTAGTGCAAAGTACATCGCCTTCTATGGTGCTTAATTCACAGATAGGCGCCTGCAGTTTTCCGGCTGCACTTTTTCTGGCTCTTTTTTGCTCCCAGAAAACACGGTAGCCTTCACCCTTGACGCTAAATTCTACTTCAGCCGAACACTCTGAGGTGCCACGTGTCATCAATTCATTTTTACTTTGGGTAATTCGGTCCAGCCTTGGCGTCTGCTGGTATAAAGCTAAACATATTGCATCTAGAATGGTGCTTTTACCTGCCCCTGTCTGTCCGGTAATAACAAACAGACCGTTTTCTAAAAAATCAGCATCCTGAAAATCAATTTTCCAATGACCTTTTAATGAATTCAGGTTTTTAAAACGTAAAGAAAGAATTTTCATGATTTATGCTCCACTTCAGAGCAGACTTCGGCAAACAGTGTGGTTAACTGCTCTCTCTGCTGGTCGCTGTAACTGTCTTCGATTTCTAAACGATGCTGAAAAAGATCCGCCGGGGTTAAATTGTCCAGCGTTGATTTATCCGCTGCCTGATACTGGTTTTTTTCATTAATGGTCGGACTGCTGATTTTTAAAATCTCTATTTCACTTTCCTGCACCTGTTCATTCAATAACGCATGTACATCGGAAAGATAAAAAGCCTGCTTGAGTTTGACCTCTACCCAGGCACTTTGACCGTCTAACTCTTTTTTAAGGTCTTGTAACTGCGCAGTGACAGATTCCAAATCGCCGCTGATAACCAGCATTTTCTGAAAAACAGGGATCTCTGTTTCATTAACGGTTAAAGCATTATCTGTATCAAACTCAATAATATTAATGTTTTTCTGTTGTTTGGTTTCATCAAAGCTCAAGGGAATCGGACTGCCGCAGTAACGGATATGGTCAGATTTCTGCACTTTTTGCGCACGGTGGATATGCCCCAGGGCAATATAGTCAAAAGCAGGAAAGAGCGCCGCGGGGAAAGCGGTCAGTGTGCCGATATAAATTTCACGCACCGAATCAGAAACACTACAGCCCACCGCGGTCAGATGGCCGGTTGCAATAATAGGAAGGGTTTGACCATTACACTGCGCATTAGCAAGATCAAAGATCGATTGATAGGTGTCTGCGATGCCCTGTTGCAGAGAAATCTGTTTATCCGAGGCCGAACTGCCCTGAACACTTTTCATTACGTCTGCGGCCCGTAAAAAAGGCAGTGCGCAAACTAAGGCCTGAGTTTTTTGCTGCGCATCCTTAAGCTCGATAATGTGTTCCGATAAATCATCATTTAATCCGGCTAATACAGAAACATCTAATGCTTTTAATAAATCTTTGTTTTCATTGAGCACGGCCACACTGTCATGATTCCCGGCCATAATAATGATCTGCCGACAGCTGCTTTTTTGCAGCCGGACAATAAAGTCGCTGTATAGCTTGCGCGCGTAGGAAGGGGGAGATGCGCTATCAAAAATATCGCCGGCAACGATTAGGGCGTCTATTTTTTGCTTATTGACCACTTCAATTAACCAGTTTAAAAAATGTAAATGCTCTGCTTCTCTGGTTTTCATCATAAAATACTGGCCAAGGTGCCAGTCTGAAGTGTGTAATATCTTCATTAATGTGTCCATTGCTTAACGGTAAAGGATTTAGTCCGCTTAAGTTTACCCACTTAAGACATAAAAAACCGTTTTGAATAATAAACCGAGGAGTTTAGTTAAGAACAATAACCGATATCGCCCAGAGGTGATCCCCATCATTACTCACCTTTAGATTATTATGGGTACCTAAGCTGTTTAGTAATCCAGTGCTTATCAAGCTTCTAGCTAAAAAAGTCTCCTTGTTGCGTAAAATAGGCGTTAATTAAAATAAGATCAACTTGCTTAGCAAACGAGCAAACAGAAATAAAATCACTTTTTCCCTTAAAGATAAGTAGCGACAATCATCGATATCCGCGCAGAGGTGATCCCCATCATTACTTACCTTTAGATTGTTATGGGTACCTAAGCTGTTTAGTAATCCAGTGCTTATCAAGCTTCTAGCTAAAAAAGTCTCCTTGTTGCGTAAAATAGGGTTAATTAAAATAAGATCAACTTGCTTAGCAAACGAGCAAACGGAAAGAAAATCACTTTTTTTCTTAAAAAGGAGTTGACGACAATCATCGATATCCGCGCAGAGGTGATCCCCATCATTGCTCACCTTTAGATTGTTATGGGTACCTAAGCTGTTTAGTAATCCAGTGCTTATCAAGCTTCTAGCTAAAAAAGTTTCCTTGTTGCGTAAAATAGGGTTAATTAAAATAAGATCAACTTGCTTAGCAAACGAGCAAACGGAAAGAAAATCACTTTTTTTCTTAAAAAGGAGTTGACGACAATCATCAATATCCGCACAGAGGTGATCCCCATCATTGCTCACCTTTAGATTGTTATGGGTACTTATCCTGTTTAGTTATCCTGTGCTTATCAATCTTTTAGCTAAAAAAGCCCTGTTGTTGATTAAAATAAGATCAACTTGCTTAGCAAACGAGCAAACGGAAAGAAAATCACTTTTTTTCTTAAAAAGGAGTTGACGACAATCATCGATATCCGCATAATGCGCCCCATCGAAACGACGACTGCCTCGGCAGTATGAGTTGAGATGATTAAGGTAGATGGCTACATAGCTCAGTTGGTTAGAGCACATCACTCATAATGATGGGGTCCCAGGTTCGAGTCCCGGTGTAGCCACCATTTACCTTAGTTGCGGAAGTGGCGGAATTGGTAGACGCGCTAGATTTAGGTTCTAGTATCGCGAGGTGTGAGAGTTCAAGTCTCTCCTTCCGCACCATTCTTTATTTATATAAAGAATTACCAAAGAGAAGAAATCTCGTTAAAATAACAGTTGGGATATCGCCAAGCGGTAAGGCACCGGGTTTTGATCTCGGCATTCAGAGGTTCAAATCCTCTTATCCCAGCCACATTCTCTGACACGTGTAAACGGGTTGGAAAACTTGAAGAAGTCTAAACTTAACAACTGGATATAGCTAAGCAGTAATGCGCTGAGAGTGTTAATCACGATCTCGGCATTCTGAATGGCGAATAAAAGAGAAGTAATCTCTTTAAAATAACAACTGGGATATCGCCAAGCGGTAAGGCACCGGGTTTTGATCTCGGCATTCAGAGGTTCAAATCCTCTTATCCCAGCCACATTGATGCGGAAATGGCGGAATTGGTAGACGCGCTAGATTTAGGTTCTAGTATCGTAAGGTGTGAGAGTTCAAGTCTCTCTTTCCGCACCATCTTTTACTACGGTAAAAGAATAAATGAACCAGCTTATTGCTGGTTTTTTTATGCCTGTAAGAAAGTAATGAGCAGGTCAACAGATTAGGTTCAGCTGTTCCTCAAAGTCAGCGCAAGGTGTGAGAGTTCAAGTCTCTCTTTCCAGCCCCTCTTTTACTTCCTTGATAGAGGAATAAATCAGCTTATTGCTAATTTTTTTATGCCTATAATAAAGTCAAAGACACCTCAGATTAGGTTCAACTATTTCTCAAGGTACGCGCAAAGTGCAAGAGTTCAAGTCTCTCTTTCACCCCCCTCTTTTACTACCTTCGGTAGAAGAATAAATTAGCTTATTACTGGTTTTTTATGCCTGTAATAAAATCAAAAAAACCACAGATTATTTTCGGTTGTTCCTCAAGGTACGCGCTAGGTGTCAGTATTCAGTCTCTCTTTCTTCGGTATTTTTTACTGCGCAATCTGTCAATAACAAAGCTGATTACTCTTATGCTTTTTATGCGATTGATGGTTTATGAGATTTCTGATAAAAATAACAACAAAATCAAAGTTAAATGATAAAACGACCTTGATTAAGTTAAAAAATAGAGAATATAGACACTATTTTTTCAATGCGTTAGATCACAAACTCAAATTTATATATACTATTCAAATTATGCATTTATGGGATCTTTAATGCTGATTATATTATTTTTAATAAGGATAAATCAGAAAGAAAAAAATATTTAGAAAAATAATTACTGATCCGTTTCATACAAAAGAGAGAATTATTTTGAGCGTCCAAATCCCCGATATTTCAGTGGTTGTGCCTATTCATAACGAGAGTGGAAATTTAAAACCTCTTATAGAAGGCATCGCTAATAACTTACAAAATTGCTGCTATGAAATCATTTATGTCAATGATGGTAGTACCGATAACAGCCGTAACGAACTTCAACAATTATTGACTAAATTCCCCTCATTACGCGTATTTCATCATGATCATGCATGCGGACAAAGTCGCGCTATTATAACGGGTATACGACAGGCCAAAGCTCCCCTTATTATTACACTCGATGGTGACGGTCAAAATGATCCGGCTGATATTCCCAATTTAATCAGTGCCTTTTCACAAAGTAACGATCCTGCATTAGCGATGATTATTGGCCACAGAAAAAATCGCAAGGATACATCATGGCGTCGTTTTAGTTCTAAATTTGCACTCTGGGTTCGAGCAACAGTATTAAATGATAATATTCCAGATACAGGCTGCGGGATTAAAATTTTCAAACGTTGTGCCTTTTTAAATTTACCGACCTTTACGCATATGCATCGCTATTTACCGGTGTTATTTCGTAACGAAGGTTACAGTGTCTCTTCGTTAGCAGTGAATCATCTAGATCGTACACACGGTATTTCCAATTACGGCACATTAGATAGATTATTTGCCGGTATTTATGATGTTTTAGGTGTTCTTTGGCTGACTCGTCGAACCCATCTACCTAAAATTGAAGTTGAAGATCCAAACAGTAAGGCTTCTCTAACGGCAGGTAATAAAAAGGATATAAGTTAATGTGGGAATTTATGAAAGATCCTTGGGTTATCGCCGGATTTATTGGTCAAATAATGTTTTCTTTGCGCATGCTAGTGCAATGGTGGGCCAGTGAAAAAGCCAAAAACAGTATTATACCGGCGCCTTTTTGGTATCTCAGTATTATTGGTTCATTATTTTTATTCTGTTATGCAGTACATCGGGAAGATCCGGTTTTTATCGTCGGTCAATCGCTAGGGCTTTTTATTTATATTAGAAATATCACTTTGATGATCAGTTATAAGCGAAAATTATCAGCATTAGAAAATGCCGACAAGGATCAATCATGAATCTTTCCCAAGATCGACAACCGTTATTTTTAGCATTTTTATTAAGTTTTTTGCTTATTGCATTAAATTTGTACTTTCGTCCTATTTTCCCTCTCGATGAAACACGTTATATCTCTGTTGCCTGGGAGATGTGGCAAAGTAACAATTGGCTAGTCCCGCATATCAATGGCGAAACTTACGCCCATAAACCCCCTATGATGTTTTGGTTAATGAACCTTAGCTGGGCCATATTTGGCGTTAACGAATGGAGCGCGCGTATTGTAGTGCCTCTGCTGGCTTCTCTTAATTTTATTCTTATTCGCCGTTTATCTTTATTAATCTATGATGATAATACGCAAGCAGCAAACTATAGCCCTCTGATTTTATTGAGCTTCACCGGTTGGTTCTTATATGTCCCCATGTCAATGTTTGATCTTTTATTAACGGTTTTCGTATTGAGTTACGTCATCTGTATTTGGCGTTTTGCACAAACCCAGCGCTGGTCTTTCATTTTCTGGGCAGGCGTCAGTTTAGGCATAGGAATGCTGGTCAAAGGACCAGTTATTCTTATTTATACTATTACGGTATTTATCCTGTATTTCATGTGGCGCAGAGAAAACATGATATCTACCGGGAAACTGCTTAAAGCGGGGCTAATTTCATTAATTTTAGGGGGTGTCATTGTTTTATCCTGGGCCATACCAGCAGCCATTGCAGGTGGAGAAGAATACGCTCAGGCAATATTCTGGGGACAGTCTGCAGGACGAATGAAAGACTCCTTCGCACATGCGCGTCCTTTTTATTGGTTTGTAATGATCCTGCCAATATTATTATTACCCTGGATATTTTTAAGGGGAATGTGGCAAACAAAAAATTGCTTAAATTTATCAAAAAATGACCGATTTTTACTGGCTTGGTTCTTTTTGGTGGTGCTCATTTTTAGTTGCATCAGCGGTAAACAGATACATTATGTGTTCCCGGTATTCCCCGCATTAGCGATTTTTTTAGCGGCAAAAGTGGATATTAAAAAATTTAGGAAAGAGTCGTTTTTAGCAATAATATTATTACTGTTAGCGGTATTAATATTTTCAGGAAATCTCTGGGTAGCGAAGGCTTTTCCCGTTGCGCAAAACCCGCAAATTAATATACTTTGGGGCATTGTTCCATTATTTTTATCGGCTTTAATGCTTTTATCTGAGAGGTTAGGAAAGCATTACTTTAAATTAGTTTTAATCTCTTTTCCACTAGGCATATATATACTCATACCCGCTTTATCGAGTGTACTTACACAAATTTATGATGTGACGGAAACGGCAACTTTTATTCATCAAAAACAGGAAAAAGGGATTGTTGTTGCCCATATGGGGAAATATCATAATCAGTTTCAATTTTCCGGACGACTTGAGCAGCCGTTAGTCATATTGGATCAAGATCAATCCCAGCGGAATAACTGGTTAAAGGCTCATCCTGATGCTTTAGTCATTTTAACAGTGAAAAAAGCGGATGATTTTTTAGTTGAAAAAAGTGAATATACCCATCCATTTCGCGGCCGCTTGCACATTATCATTCGAGCCGAGTATCTCAGCCAGTGGTATAAGCAACAGACCAAATAGACAGATTGAGCTTATCGAAGCGGCTCTGCGGTTGGAATTCACTGAGCAAGGTTTAGGCGCTCTGCCTTTCCTTGCCCAGCATTTTATATTTATAAACCCTGACTGTACTGAGCGTTGGTTGTAACAGTTACTCTCTGTTCAAGTTGCTGTTGCGCTCCCTCTACACCTGCCAGCAGGTTTTCAAAGTGTTTAATCAAAGCAACCTTATCCTGCCGCGCTTTTGAACCGGCGCCAATATCGGTTAAATCAATAAAAAACTCATCGAATAAATCGGCAAAATCTGTCACCACGTCAAAATTTAAGAATTGTTCATCATTGTAAATACTCGGGTATCCGCCCTTCTGTTTATCAACCGCAAAAGAGAATCCTTTTACATTGGTGATGGTTGTCGCTTTTTCACATTTCAGCATACAGCCATCTTCAATGCTGGGTTTATTACAACCGACGGTTTGCTGGAAAAAACACTGTCGGCTGGTCATCATTAAAATAGGATGATAGATACTGTATAACAGCTTAAAGTTTTCCGGACGGGCGATATTTTTAATCTGATTGCGATTAATTTCATTAGAAATAAACGCACCTGAACAATTAAGCTCTTCCTGCAGCGTCATCAGGGCATAGGAATTGGTAGTATTTAAAAACGGCCCCGCTATCCAATCGATATTCAGAGCATTTGCCTGATAGGCGATACCGGTATTATTAGTCACTATCCGTTGAGGTTTTACCTGCTCTAAAATTTTCACCGCTTCCAGGTAATCTTTGCCTATTAATACGGCCGGGAACCATGGAATCAATCTCGGATTTTGTAAAAAGAGTTTAATAAACTTGGTGCAGTTCTTTTTAAAGCTTTCCGGTAATTTAAAATAGATATCAGCGTCGGTCACATCACAGAGGTGCAGATCCTTTTCATTACTGATCAGTATTGATAAGGTTGGTTTGCCCTCTTTTTTAGGATACTTTTTAAGCGCCGGTAGAGTGACGGGTGGAATAATTTCAACGGAATCATTTAATAGAAAAGCGACTTGCTTTTTGATTCGAGTAAGTTCTTTAAAAGGCAGGCTCAAACCGGAATCAAATTCCTCAAAATCAAAATCTTGAAGATTATATTCACCGTTTTTAAAACTTTTGAAACGTTTTTCAATGGCAGCCTGATCAACCGAGGATTGATCTGCCGCTATTAATTGCATGGCAGACTCAACCACAAAGACTTTTTTATCTTTATTAACGGTAACCACTAACGGCTTATTCAGTTTTGCTGAAAAAGCCATTGAAACGGGCGTTTTGACAATGTTCAGATGTTTGATTTTTTCGGCAACCAAGCTGCCTATTTCATTTTTTTCCGTGGAAAGTGTTTGTTGAACCTCTTGAATCTGTACTACCGATATTGCATTTTCTTTGTCATTAGCATGCTGAAAACTGTTATCACGGGGATTATCGATAAACATATCTTTGGTGAGATTACCTTTCAAGAAGGAGTTGGTAAAATCACGGTTAAAGACTTTATAAAGATTAGAGTCATCTTCTAATAATTTACCGCTTGTTACAAATGCATCGATCTGCTGACGCCAGGTATCGACCACGGTATGAACATACTGAGCCCCTTTAATGCGCCCTTCAATCTTTAAGGAGTCAACACCTGCATCAACCAATTCAGGCAGATCAAAATAGGCTGAATTATCTTTTAAATTAAGCGGAAATTTATTACCCGCAGCGGTGATTTCATACTCATCGCGGCATGCCTGACTGCAACGACCACGATTACCTGAGTTACCAACACTGACGGAGCTTGAATAACATTGCCCGGAGAAAGCAATACATAAAGCGCCATGCACGAAAACTTCGGTCAGCACCGCTTTCTCATGGGCAACTGTCGTTAAACTTTTTATTTCGCCAAGGTTCAATTCGCGTGACAAATTCGCTCTGGTTGCGCCTATTTTAGCGAGAAACAAGATTTGCCCTTCATTATGGGTAGTCAGCTGCGTTGAAGCATGTATTTTAAGGCTGGGAAAATGTTTCTTGACCAGATTAAACACCCCTAAATCCTGCACAATAATGCCGTCAACACCGGTATTAACCAATTGATTAAGTAATTTAACGATACCGGCTATTTCGTGCTCTAAAATCACAATATTTAAGGTTAAAAAAACTTCACACTGATATTGATGGGCAAGCCCAATCACACCGACTAACTCATCAAATGAAAGATTGGCTGCGCGGTTGCGCGCATTAAAAGTATCTAAACCGCAGTAAACGGCATTTGCACCCGCCATAATAGCGGCTTTAATCGCGTCTACATCACCGCCGGGGGCCAATAATTCAATTTTTTGTTGGGTCACGAAATCACTCTCTTTTATAAGTTACTTATATTTTGGAGGCGATTCTACCCGTATAGAGTATGCATTGCTATCAATTAGGAATTAGTCGCATCGCCAGCGCCTAAAGTGAGCGCTGACGATCAATACTAATCCCTAAATTGCTTTAATGTAAGTTAATGATTAGCGGGACTTGATATAGGGTATACCAACGGCTTTTGGCCCCACCGCTCGGCCGATAAAACCAGCAAGTAACAGGACAGTCAGGACATAAGGTAGCACCTCAATCAACTGCACCGGTATTTCACCAATAAAGGGCAGTTCAGCGCCCTGCAAGCGGATAGCCACTGCATCTAAAAAGCCAAACAGTAAACAACCGAATAACACAGGAACCGGACGCCATTTGCCAAAGATCAATGCCGCCAGTGCAATAAAGCCTTTACCTGCACTCATATTAGGCACAAAACCGGCACTGTGTGCCGTTGATAAATAAGCCCCGGCAATCCCAGTTAACAATCCCGTCACCAGCAATGCTCGATAGCGGATCCAGGCAACCGAGATACCTGCGGTGTCTACGGCATGGGGATTTTCTCCCGCCGCCCTGAGGCGCAGTCCGAAGCGAGTTTTGTAGATCACCCACCAGCAGATGGGCACGGCGAATAAAGCCACGTAGACAAGAAGATTATGGCCGGATATCAGCTCACTGTATAACAAACCCAGTACTGGTACATCGGCCAGCGCATCTGCACCGGGAAGTGTGATCGGCAGGAAACGTTGCGAATCAAGCAAGGCAGGCGTCTGCCCGCCAAGACCAAACCAATAACGGCCCAGAGTAACGGTCAAGCCGACGGCTAACATATTGATGGCTACGCCGGATACAATTTGATCACCTTTGTGGGTAATGGATGCAAATCCGTGCAGCATAGACAAACTACAGGCAACGGCGATGCCGCTGAGCAATCCCAGCCACACAGATCCTGTTACTGAAGCCGCTGCCGCAGCTGCAAAGGCGGAAAACAGTATTTGACCTTCTAGGGCAATATTGACGATTCCGGAACGTTCAGAAAAAAGCCCTGCCAGTGCCGCTAATATCAGGGGGGCTGATACTCTTAAGGTGGCGTCTAATATTAAAATCAGATTCTCATACATAATTTAAGTCTCCGAATTTATTTGCTTAAGGGATAATTTTTTACGCTCATCTAGGTAAAAAAATAGATGCTCAGCGGGTTTTACCAACATAAAAGCAAGTGCACCGCTAAATAAAACCACTAAGGCCTGTACTACCTGAATCATCTCCCGGTCGATATTCGGAAAATCAAAGGACAGCTCAGCCCCGCCCTGATAAAGAATACCAAACAATAAACTGGCCAGAATAATACCAACGGGATGACTACGACCGATAAGGCAAACCGCAATACCGGTAAAACCATACCCCGCCACAAAATCCAGTTTCAACTGATGGCTATAACCCTGCACTTCATTAATGCCTAACAAACCCGACAGCGCACCTGAAATAAGCATCACCACTATGGTCAGTTTTTTATAATTGATGCCGCCATACTCAGCGGCCGTGGCACTGGATCCCATAGCGCGAATCGCATACCCCCAACGAGTGCGCCATAATAATATCCACACTAACAAGCAACAGAGCAAAGCAATAAAAAAGCTCAGATTCATCGGTGAAGATTCAAATGACCAACCGAACCAGGCGGCCATCTCATGGAACATAGGCAACTTGGCACTGTCTTCAATAATACGCGATACCGGCGCCATCTGCCCGTCGAGCTTAAACACATTGACCATTAAATAGACCATCAATGAGGAAGCAATAAAGTTAAACATAATAGTGGTAATAACAATATGGCTGCCGCGATAGGCCTGCAAATAGGCAGGTATTAATGCCCATAATGCGCCAAAAGCCATACTGGCAAACATGGTAATGGGTAAAAGAGCCCAGAAAGGTAAGGTGCTATCGAGCGCCAGACAGGCCATGCCGACACCAAGCCCGCCCATGTAAGCCTGACCTTCGCCGCCGATATTAAACAGACCAGCGGAGAAAGCCACCGCCACCGCGAGCCCGGTAAACATAAAGTTAGTCGCGTAATACAATGTATAACCTATGCCTTCCTGATATCCTAAAGCACCGCGAATCATTACCTGGGCAGCTTCAATGGGATCCACATCCACGGCGATAAAAATAATAGCCGAAAATGCAAAGGCCAATAAAATATTAATCATCGGCAGGACAAAAGCATTTACCCATGCGGGTATTTTTGAATCATTCATTGCGCTTCTCCCTGCAATTCATCGGGTATAATATTGGCCATCATCATGCCAAGAATTTTCTCATTGGCTTGTGCGGCACTTACTTCACCGACAATATGGCCATCAAACATAACAATTATCCGGTCAGCTAAGGTCATAATTTCTTCCAACTCCACGGAAACCAGTAAGATCCCTTTATCTTGGTCACGTAATTCAACGATACGTTTATGAATAAACTCTATTGCACCGATATCCACGCCGCGTGTTGGTTGGCCAATCAGTAATATATCGGGGTTTTGATCCACTTCGCGCGCAATAATTAATTTTTGTTGATTACCGCCGGAAAATAATGAACTGCGCAGTTTGGGGTTTTGCGGACGAACGTCCCACTCCTTCATTAATCGGGCACATTCCTTGGTAATAACCTTTAATTTATTGAGTATTTTACCGTTATATTTAGGCAGGTTCTGATAACCAAGCAGAGCAGACTCTTCGGCAGAAAAAGATTTTATCAGGCCCATTGACAATCTGTCTTCGGGAATATGGCCGACACTTAATTGACGAGTACTGTCCGGCGTTGCCGGATGAGCCGCATCTATCGTGGTATCGCCAATAATAATGCTGCCGCTAGTCGGGGTTAATAAGCCCGCTAACATATTGATTAATTCAGATTGCCCGTTGCCGGAGACACCCGCAACACCGACAATTTCACCGGCTTTAATGTTTATTGAAACAGACTTTAGACGATCCACGCCCATCTGATCCGTGTAAGTCAGCTTGTCCGTTGATAATAATATTTGTTTAGGATGAGCAACCTTTTTATCAACTTTTAACCTTACCTTGCGCCCCACCATTAATTCAGCTAATTCTTCTTTATCCGTATCCGATGTTTTTCGGTGGGCGACCATCGCTCCCTGACGCATAACCGAAACATTATCGGTTGCCGCCAGAATCTCTTTTAATTTATGGGTGATCAGGATAATGGTCACCCCCTGATCACGCAGTGCATCAAAGATATTAAACAGGTGCTCTGTTTCCTGAGGGGTTAATACCCCTGTCGGTTCATCTAGAATAAGAATTTTAGCGCCCCGATATAACGCTTTTAAAATTTCCACCCGCTGCTGTAAACCAACGGGCAGATCTTCAATCAACGCATCAATCGGCACATCAAGTTGATATTCCTTGGCAAGACGTTCGAGTTCAGTACGCGCAGCGGCTAAGCTAGGTTTTAATAACAGGCCATGTTCAGCGCCTAAAATCACATTTTCAAGCACACTGAAGTTATCTATCAACATAAAATGCTGATGCACCATACCAATGCCATAACTGATGGCTTCCTTAGAACTTAACAGTTTGCGAGGGATGCCTTCAATTTTAATCTCGCCGGCATCAGCCGTATAAAATCCATAAATAATATTCATCAAAGTGGATTTTCCCGCGCCATTTTCTCCGATAATACCGTGAATGCTGCCGGCGGGCACCTGCAGGTCAATATTATTATTGGCGTGAACAGCACCGAATTTTTTATCAATACCGTGTAACTCTAAGGCAAACTTTTGCTTATTTGTAGCTGTAGACATCGCTATTTCTCTTTGCTGGTACTATTTATAGCTAATCTGCCTGAAGCAGTAAGATTGGCTATAAATACTTAAAAAAGCTCCCTTACCGTTGCGGATAAGGGAGCTTTTTATCATTTAGCATTTGTTACAAATTAATTTCAATAGTTACAGCTGCTGTCAGTCGTATAGTCGTGTACTACAATCTCACCGGCTACTATTTTGCTTTTGATATTATTAATTTGAGTTTCCATCTCGGGTGTTACCAGCGCACGGTTATTTTCATCTAACGCCCAATCAACACCATTTTCTTTTAAACCAAGGGTATCAATACCGGCGCTAAAGCTACCCGCTTCCGCTTTTTTGAAAATATCATAGGTTGCCACACCAACCAGCTTAACCATAGATGTCAGCATCACTCCAGGATGTAAGTGGTTTTGGTTTGAATCAACACCAATCGCATACTTGCCACCGTCCTTGGCTGCTTGATAAACACCTACACCGGTACCACCAGCGGCTGCAAAAACAACATCAACCCCTTTAGTGAACTGACTTTTGGTCAGCTCAGCACCGCGGGCAGGATCGGACCATGCCGCATTGGTAGAACCGGTCATATTTTGAAATACTTCAACGTCTTTATTGATGTACTTAGCGCCCTGCTCATACCCGCAAGCAAACTTACGAATCAGTGGAATATCCATTCCACCCACAAAACCCACTTTTTTGTTTTCAGATTTGAGTGCAGCTAATGCGCCCACTAAGAATGAACCTTCATGCTCTTTAAATAAGAGTGACTTAACGTTCGGTAAATCGACAACCGAATCGATAATCACAAACTGCGTATCAGGATATTTTTTAGCTATTTTTTCCAGTGCAGAGCCATACATAAAACCCACGGCAACAATCGGATTATAACCACCACGAGCAAGACGGGCTAAGCCCTGTTCGCGTTGCGCATCATTTGACGGCACAAAATCACGTACTGCAATTTGTGTATCCTCAGTGAATTTAGTTGCTCCGTTTTGAAAAACGGCCTGATTAAACGATTTATCAAACTTGCCGGCGGAGTCATAGGCAACTGCAGGTTTAAAATCTGCAGCGTTCGCAACAAACGAACATAAAGCTAACGACACGGCCAGCGCAGTGGTACTTAAAGTTTTTTTCATAACATCCCTTGTTTATATTTAAGTAAATAATTTCAGTGTGGTACGGTTTAATTATACTCAGTGCATTAAGAATATAACTGCCCCTTAAAATGACCTGCATTAGGAGGGGTATTTTCTGTTTAAAAATTAGTAACAAAATTTCAAACGACAAGACTGTTTACAAATTAGACATAGTATAATTTTTACCAAGTAAGATAGTTTTTGAAAAATCGATTGGAAAATAGATTTTTCTGTTCTCCTCAGGAAAAATAAATAACATATCAATATAAACATTATTTATCATAAATGAATTTATTGGTAGCACAAATTAGTAACGCATCGCATTTATACTCTTTATAAAATACAAAAAATAAAAAACAAGTTGATTTACTATTATTCTGACGAGTTCGAATTGCAAATAAATGTTGGTCCGTTTAAATTTCAAAATATTTAGTGAAAAAATAATTTTAAGTTATTCCTTTGCCAACCTTTTAAAATAAAACACTGAGAAACTAATCAATCATGAATACCAGATAATGAAAAATATTATCACCTAATATATACCTCTGGTCATACTGACCATAAAATAAATTCTATTTTATGGTCAGTTGAGTGTAAAAGATGTTTTACTCAGCATAATTTACAGCAACCTACCACATTAACGCACCTCACAAAAATCACAATAAAATCATCATTATTTCGATGAAATTAACAATTTCAGATCTACATTACAGATTGCTGAAAACTAATTATTTATATTAGTCTACGGGGATACTGGAAACCAATGTTCAAACTCAGTTCGTTCTATTTTCGAAAGTAAATCCTTTCTTTGGTGTAAGCCATATTTATTTATAAATACGACAATACCCCTCTCATATCATACCTTCTGGAGATTTTTTATGCCCCATAATCATGCTGATAGATATATTAGTAACCTCACTAAAAATACTTATGCATTAATTTTAGCTGGAGGTCGCGGCAGTCGTTTATATGAACTAACTAATTCGCGCGCTAAACCAGCGGTTTATTTTGGTGGTAAATTCCGTATTATCGATTTCCCGCTATCAAACTGTATCAACTCAGGCATTCGCCGCGTAGGGATTGCAACTCAATACAAGTCACACTCATTAATCCGTCATATTAACCGTGGTTGGGGACATTTTAAAGCTGATGCATCTGAGTTTGTCGATGTCTTGCCGGCATCACAACAGAAAGGCGAAGATTGGTATTTAGGGACAGCAGATGCGGTATACCAAAACTTGGATATCATTAAATCTGAACGCCCTAAATATGTATTGGTATTATCTGGCGATCATGTATATCGCATGGATTACGGTCTTTTAATCGCTGAGCATGTTGACAATAATGCAGATATGACAGTCTGCTGTCTCGAAGTCGCAACGGAAGAGGCCGCCGGTAGTTTTGGTGTGATGACAGTCAATACTGACAATAAAGTTATAGCATTTGATGAAAAACCGGCCCAGCCTAATGAAATACCCGGTAAGCCAGGTCAGTGTTTAGCTTCAATGGGCAATTATGTTTTTAATACTGAATTTTTAATTGAACAGCTAGAAAAGGATTGTTCTACGGAAGGCTCCAGTCGTGATTTTGGTCATGATATCATCCCTTCAATTATCCAAGATAAGAACGTCTTTGCCTATTCATTCAAAGACCCGGATTGTGATAATCAACCCTATTGGCGCGATGTAGGTACATTAGATTCATTTTGGGAAGCCAATATGGAACTTGTGGAGCCTCAACCACAGCTTGATTTATATGATAAGGCTTGGCCTATTTGGACATATCAGGAGCAACTTCCTCCCGCTAAGTTTATTTTTGATAACGAAGAACGCCGCGGTATGGCGCTTGATTCAACGGTTTCCGGCGGCTGTATCGTCTCAGGTTCAACTATTCGTAAATCATTGCTATATTCAAGTGTGCATACACACTCTTACAGTGTTATTGAAGAATCAGTATTACTGCATGGGTGCGATATCGGCGAGAAGTGTAAATTAAAAAAAGTGATTGTCGATAGTAAATGTATGATCCCGGCGGGTTTAACAATTGGTTACGATAAAGTGCAGGATATCGCAAATGGTTTCCGTGTTACTGACAAAGGGGTAACGCTTGTTACTCGTGATATGCTGAAAGCCTTGGCTAAAAAACAAATTGATCAGATAAACAGCAAGGATAGTGGTTCTAAGGAATGGACTGCCATTGATTAGAGGCGCTTATTTAGTGCAAAAATAAATTAAGAGTAGCTTCGGTTACTCTTTTTTTTTGACTGCTTTTTAAATTCGCCCGATCGAGTAGCAAAACAAGTCGATATTGGCTTAATCTTGCTGGTGAGTATGCAAGACTAGCCCTAAAACTATAGCGATGAATATTGGCAATTTGAATGCGAACTTTCTTTTTTTGATACTTTTCAAGATTAAAATGCAAACTCGGCAACATCCAAAATTTTTATAAATAAACCAACCCTTTCGGCAAGCGCCTTAGTTTACATTTTTCTGTCTGTTAAATGACGTTAGCTAAAGAAATCATCGAGCGAATTAAACGCCAGTTTAGTTTTATGAACGTACGAAACTCTGTATGTCTTTAATTTCACTAAACTTGGCTCGGTAGATGGTTCAGCTGTCCAAGCCGGTGCGTTAAAAAGTGAATGCACAGGTAAGATAAAAATATTTACCGAAAATACATTCCGAGTGCTTGCTGCAACTTAATATTTTAGCGATAACGCACAGGATTTTTCTTTCTGGTAAAAATGAGCCGTTACTTCAATCAATGGCGTCATCGATTTTATATATACTTAAATCTTAAATCACTTGAAATTGATTAAAAAATCATATTTAATTGATCAGTTGATTGATTTTAGTTTTAACAAAAATAAGATCTATTGTTATTCAGGCATAAGTCGCAACATGGCGAATAATGCCGATATTTTTAAAAGATAAGCAAAATATTGGGCTAACCTGACAATTTACTGCAGCATTTATTTATAGTTTCCATGCACATGGTCATAAACAGGCACTGGACAAACAAAGCCTTTGTTATGACTCAAGTATTTAAATCAAGGGGTGAAGAATACAGTTTGTATTTTATTATTCTTTATCTGGTTAATGTTCATATTAGTGATAAAAATAACAAAAGTTATCTCTTTCTTACTCAATTTTTAGGAGATTTTTATGCGCTACGACAGCGATAGGAATATTAGTAACCTCACTAAAGATACCTACGCATTAATTTTAGCAGGCGGTCGTGGCAGTCGATTATTCGAACTGACTGATTCGCGAGCTAAACCTGCTGTCTATTTTGGCGGTAAATTTCGAATCATCGATTTTCCATTATCAAACTGTATCAACTCTGGTATTAACCGCGTCGGGGTAGCCACTCAATACAAGTCACACTCTTTAATCTGCCATATTCACCGCGGCTGGGGACATTTTAAGGCTAATTTATCCGAATTTGTTGAAGTTTTGCCGGCATCAAAAGGCAGTGGCAACGATTGGTATCAGGGGACAGCCGATGCAGTGTACCAAAACATGGATATCATTCTTGCTGAACATCCTAAATATATTTTGATTTTATCCGGCGATCAAGTCTATCGTATGGATTATGGCCCTCTGATAGCTGAGCATGTTGCCAATAATGCTGATATGACCGTCTGCTGTCTTGAAGCCACAACGGAAGAAGCGGCGGGTAGCTTTGGCGTAATGACCATCAACGCGAATAATAAAGTAATTGCATTTAATGAAAAGCCTGCTCAACCTAATGAAATACCAGGTGAGCCGGGTCAGTGTCTGGCTTCAATGGGTAATTATCTTTTTAATACTGATTTTTTATTCAAACATCTGCTAAATGATTATTCAAGCAAAGATTCCAGTCGTGATTTTGGCCATGATGTGATCCCTGCCATTATCAAAGATAATAACGTCTTTGCCTATGCCTTCAAAGATCCGGCTAGTGATAATCAACCATACTGGCGCGATGTGGGTACATTAGATTCATTTTGGGAAGCGAATATGGAACTTGTTATGCCTAAACCACAGCTGGATTTGTATGATAAAGCCTGGCCAATTTGGACATACCAGGAGCAGCTTCCACCGAGCAAATTCATTTTTAATAACCAAGATCGCCGTGGTATGGCGGTAGATTCAACGATTGCCGGCGGGTGTATCATCTCAGGTTCAACTGTTTGTAACTCATTATTATATTCAAATGTTCATACCCACTCTTACAGTGTTATTGAGGAATCCGTGTTACTGCATAGCTGCGATATCGGTGAACACTGTAAATTAAAGCGTGTTATCGTCGATAGTCGCTGTCGTATTCCTGCCGGTTTAACCATTGGTTATGATAAAGAGCAAGATATAGCAAACGGTTTCCGTGTGACTGAAAAAGGGATCACTCTGGTCACGGCGAGTATGCTCAAAGCCTTGGCCAAAAGAACAGATTAATATCATTGTTATCGGCTGATGATCACTAAAAACGTTAAAACGTTAAAACGGAATAAATTATCAAACCGCGTCTTTTTGATACAGCTTGAGATCAAACAACTTGTCGCTAATACTCCAAAAACGGCCTTTTTTTCTGGCTATAACAATTTCAGGCGGACGCAGCCGGTGCTGATTATTAAAAATCTTACTCGGCGCTGTTTCTGTAAAAGGATGGTGACGGTCAATTAAATGCGCTTGAATAAATTTATTTAAAAATTCAGATTTTTGCGTTTTAGTCGAAAGCTGCCAAAATTCATTCAGCTCTGCACCCTCGTCACTAATATAAGTGACCTTAAGTTGCGGTTTGCCATATTTATTTTTGCCGGGCTCTAATCTAAGATCCGCACAATTTATAATTAATGCGTCCTTGAGCTTAAGCGCTTCGCGCAGTTTTTTATCGGGATCCACCAGTACATGGCCACAATCATGGCACTGCCGCGCCGCGATATCATTATCCGTACCACAGAGTTCACAAAACTTAGCCCGAAAACGATAACCGCATATGATCCTTTCACCCTGCTCATTGTTAGCATAACCCTGGCATTGTCTGCCATAGTGCTCAATCACAAACCCGGCGGGATCCATTTTTCCCCAAAAGTTATTATTAAAGCGACAAGCAGGACAAGGGATAGTGACTATTTCACTGTCACTATCGGGTTTAGGTTCACCCAATTCCGGTTGATATAAATCATAGCAGTTACCCGCAAATTCCATCACCAGACAATCTTCTTTGCCCGCAAACAGGCGTAAACCCCGTCCCACAATCTGTTGATAGAGGCTCAGGGATGCCGTTGGACGTAAAATGGCGATCAAATCGACATGCGGAGCATCGAATCCGGTGGTTAATACTGAGACATTCACCAGATATTTAATGCTGCGTTGTTTAAAAGCGTTAATAATACGATCACGCTCTTCAAGCGGCGTATCGCCAATCACCAGCGCTGCATTTTGATCCTCTAAGTAGCCCATGATTTCTCGTGCATGATTAACCGTTGAAGCAAAAATCATCACCCCAAGTCGATCTTTCGCAGTATTAATCACCTGCTTGATAATCTCTGGTGTGACGCGCTGGGATTTTTTGACAATACTGTCCAGTTCAGCGGTTTTAAAATGCCCGTTTGATGATGATTTAAGGCTTGAAAAATCATACCCCAAAACAGCCATGTCCATTATTTTGGGCTCAGTCAGGTATTTTTCATCCAGTAAAAAGCGAATCGGTAAATCAAAAATACAATCACGGAAAAAACGAGGTTGCTGCGTACGGACCTGCCCGCGCGTATGATATTGATAAATCCACCCTGTTCCGAGACGATAGGGTGTGGCGGTAAGCCCCAACACTTTTATTTTCGGATTGATTTTTTGCAGATGGCTAATAACTCTTCGGTAACTGCTGTTTTCGTCTTCCGGTACGCGGTGGCACTCATCAATCACCAGTAAAGAGAAAGCTTCAGAAAATTCTTTTAAACTGTTCACTATTGACTGTACCGACGCAAAAACAACCTGAAGTTCGCTTTCTTTACGGCCCAGACCGGCGGAAAAAATTGACGCTTTTAAGCCATAGCTTTCATACTTACCGTGATTTTGCTCAACCAACTCTTTAACGTGTGCCAGCACCAGCACTTTTCCTTTAGCGATCCGGGCTAATTCAGCAATGATCAGGCTTTTCCCCGCACCGGTTGAAAGCGTCAGTACGGCAGGAGTAGCATGCTGGCGAAAGTAATGAACAGTCGCTTGAACAGCGTCTTGTTGATAGGGGCGAAGCGTATACATATTTATAACTAATTGATTGCAAATAATGGGTTAGTAAGTTTAATCTAATTGTAATTTGAATGCACATTTTCGATAAGTAGTATCATCACCACAAGTCCCCTTTTCTGATGATTAGCGTGATTTTTATTATAGCCTCCCCTAATCAGTATTTAGCAGAGCGATGGCTTTTTTTAATGCGTCCGATTTTAGTTGCAGTTTATTCTGCTGTTTAACATTTTGACTCTCGTATAACTGATTTTCGACAACCACTAAGGTTTCAAATAACCAAGCGCGGATCATCCTGTGGTAACGATTATCGGACCCGTAATTGAGAATGAGCAATAATGATTCTTGCTGTTGGGGTGATTTGATGGCGCTTTGTAAGTCCCGCACCATCAGACCAATCTCATAAGCTTGCTGGTTAACCTTATTCTCAATAGGCGGCTCCGCTGAAACCATAACCGAGGAAATAGCAGAAAAAACAAAAAACAGGGTAAAAAATAGACTTTTAGATAACCAACTGTCACTCATACAACCCCACCTAAGAACATAACGGTTTAGGTCAGTATAATACTAATAGCAGCCATAAAATGTTAGATTACACTCGCAAATTTATTTCAAAGAGTTAACAACATGATTATTAAAAAAGAGTGGCGAATTTTAACCGTTGGGGATGGTGATTTATCTTTTTCCAATGCCCTGTTAAGTCATCAACCGGCAGCTTTAACAGCAACTGTCTATGACTCATTCGCCACTATGAGCGAAAAATACGGCGATCATTTTCAGCAGCAGTTAAGCGCCAAAGAGATTCCTCTCATATTTGGATTTGATCTGACCAATCCAAAAACCTGGAAAGGTCTGCAAAAAAACAGTTTTGATGTGGTTATCTTTCAGTTTCCATTATTACCCGCTTTCCGTTCATTTTCCGAGTATCAGGAGCGTGGTAAAGATGTCAATTTCAATACCCTTAACCGGCGCTTATTACGGAGATTTTTAATTAATTCCTTTAAGCATTTTTTAGATCCGGATGGCCAGCAACTGTGTTTCATCACCTCTAAAGATGTTAAACCGTACCGCGAATGGAATATTGAAAATTCGCTGCATGTACAGACAGATATTAACTACTTAGGCTCAATTGATTTTGACATTACCAATTTCCCCGGCTACAAAATCCGTAATGTTGAACGTGATAAATTTGTTAAAGATACCAAGGGCACCACTTATGTCTGGAGCAGCAAAAAACAACATGATTTGAGTGACGCCTTACAGGGTGCACTTTACCTGGATGATGACCTCTGTACCCTTTGCCGCGCAGGCCCCTTTGTTCGGCAGGAAGACAGGCTTAATCATAATCAATCAAAAAGGCATACTCAGATGATGGAGTTTGAACGGTTATGGAAAGAAGATTTAAAATATTACGCTGAAAACCCCGGCAAATAGAGTAGCCAAAAATACGCGAGAGGGAGTGAAATCCCTCATAAACTGTGCTTATTTTTTCGCCTGTAATGCATCAAAAACAGCCATCTGCTCCGCGGTTGCCGGTAACTGGTGATTTTCTTTCCACTCACTGTAGGGCATACCGTAAACGTGTTCTCGAGCCTGGTCATAATCGAGTTCAACCGCTAACTCTTTTGCTTCTGCCATCATCCATTTAGATAAACAGTTACGGCAAAAACCCGTTGTATTCATGAGTTCGATATTTTGCACATCTTTACGGCTGTCTAAATGTTTTAATAAACGGCGAAAAGCGGCGGCCTCAAGTTGAATCTGTTGCTCGTTAGTCATATTAGCTCCCTGAAATATCATAAAATGGGTTAATTACTGCTTTAAGCACAACATTTTTTGTATTTTTTACCACTGCCGCAAGGACAGGGATCATTACGTTGCGGTTTTGCTTCAACGGTGATAGTTTTAGGTTTATTCAAGAACCCTTCAAGTTCGGCAATATTTTCAGCAACATTTGCATTCACTTCAATCTTTGCAAACAAATTATTGTCCTGCAAAATTTGTTCAATTTCAGCTTTTCTTGTTTCAGTGTTGACTGATAATAAAAAGGGAGATTCTTCAGTGCCTGCTTTTGCTGCGCGCTTGGTATTAAAACCATAACTGGAATGTTTGGGTTTTTTCTCTTTTTTACCCTTAAAGAAAAATTTGTCTGACATTTTAAAGCCTTATTTCAAAAATTAAGAGCGCGAAGTTTACACGATTAACAGGTAATACCAAATCCATTAATTTTCTGTTCATTTATGCTGGTTAAAATACATGCTAGCTAGACATAAAACTACGTTTTAGTCTTAGCTATTTATTTGATAATTAGAACAACTAGTTACTGCAATCAATGCCTTGCTTTCATGCATTTTCCCTGCGCCTAAACAGATCACTTAATTAGTGGAATTGGTATAAAGAGGTATTAGCAAATAGCTAATTAAATTTCAATAACAGAAAAATGACTGTTTTTACGCTATTAAATTACACAATAGGCCGGCCACGGTAAATGAGCAGTGAAGGTATGGCCAAACCAAAGCTCAGAGCTGCCAAAATAAACAAAGTGCGTAAACCGTTTTCAATCACAACTTGGATCAACTCCAGGCTATATCCACCTGAGTTTAACTGCACAATACCCACCACTGTGGTAAATGCAAAACTGCCCGGAATCATAGGAATAACAGATGCGACGGTGAACACCGGACGCGGAATCAAATGTTTACGCGACCAGTACAATCCTAAAAATCCCATACTGCTTGAAGCGGCAAGGGTTGCCCACTCAATATGTACCCCAAAGTGCATTAATAAAAATCTGAAACTGTGCGCAAATGCGCCGCCAATTGCGCAGTAAATAAGCATTTTTTTAGGCACATTAAAGACCATCGCAAAACCAACCGCGGGGATCCAGGCAAACCAGGCATCTATTATCAATAACCTTATTAAATCCATTTTAAGCATTCCTTAATCTGGGTCTGCAAAAAAGCCAGCCGTTTTATGATCCTATCCATGCAACAACCCCCGTTAACGCCATAGAAGCGACTATTCCAACGGAAACACTCAAGGTCAATAAACTTGCGAATACCCAGCGCGCGATGCCCATACTGATATGCCCTTTGAGCATATCGGACACGGCATTGATCAGAGGAAAACCGGGAACCAGTAATAATACCGAAGCCGCCAGTGCGATTTCAGGTTTTTCACCAAATTGAAAAATAACACCAACACTGGCAATAGTGGTAGCAACAAATGCCGCAACGGCAAAATTGACCAGAGGATTGTGCTGGCGATGAGCAATTTCTTGACGGATCGTCATTGCCCCTGCGGAAGCAAAAAAAGTAGTGATATAAACCGGCCAATCTCCACCGAAAAAATGGCTGAAACTGCCACATGCCAGGCCAATCATGAGCACCACTGCCCAACGATTATATTTCATCGGTTTTAAACGATTAAGCCGTTCTTTTACCTGGTCTGCCTCCAACAGTTTTTTTTCAGCCATGATACAGATGCGTTGTACATCACATACCATCTGCATATTAATACCCCGGTCGTAACATCGCCGCGTTGTGGTAACACAGTCGTCCTCAAATAAACTGGTGATAACGATGGCATCGGGGCTAACGGACAACTCAATACTGCGGGCACCGAGTGCCATTCCCAGACGTTGTGTTGTTTGCTCCACTAAACGGCTTTCTGCCCCATGCTGATGCAATAATTGCCCGGCTTTAGCGGCAATACGCGTTAACTCTGTCTGTGCTTGTCTACTTAGAGACATTTTTTTATCCTATTATTCTATGCTCAAATTCCTTAAATCTGCATATTCAAGGAATTTGGGTATATCAATCAAACTTAAAGTTGCGATTCTGCCAACTTAAGATCTAATGTTGCTTTTAACAATTTGAATAATAATATGGCTGCATCTATCTCTTCTTTGCGATTGGTTAAGCTTTCAATATTTAAACCTAAGGGAATATCCAAAGGCAGACATGCTTGCAGAATTTGTTCAAAATTATTGCGGCTGATTAACAACGATTCTTTTAATGGATTATCCGATTCGAGAATTCGCAGGCTAGTAGCCTCGGGCACGGAAATACCCAGCCACTCAATAAATGCCAGAGTTTTTGCACTGCCGCAGGGGGAAAAAGTTAGTACCACACGTCTTGCTTTTCTCCCCTGTTTTTTACATTCCAGAGCATAACGGGTGAGCATATCAATGGTTGCCTGAGCATTATAAACCGCTTGTGAAATGAAAAATTCACAACCCTGATCATCTTTAGAGAGCATACGCAGATGTTCATCACCTTTATTGGTATGGCGCTCTGCAATTGTCACGCCACCTAAATGAAAATCTAAATTGTGATCTTTCACAACCTGATAAGCATCGGCTAACGATAATTTAATATCACCATCGGCCGAGGGGCTGCCGACTAAGACAATGTCACGCACCGAAAACTGGTGCCATGCATCGGACAACCAGCGCGAAAAATCAACTCCGTCACGTTGCGAAACACTTTTATAGGTGATCACCGGCTTAGTCGACTTATCATGTAAAATTTTTGAATATAAGCGCGAATCATGGGTATATTTAAAGGGAAATGGACGTGGTTTATCAATACGTGAGGTTTCATCTTGAATGTCATAAACAATTAAACCGTCATAATCAATCGAATCGAGCCTGTCTAATAATTTATCTGCAATACCAGCCACCAATTCTATCGCTGTATCCTGCTTGGGTGGTGTTGTACCAATAAAATAAACCCCCTGTTTGGGATCACTGGATTTATTTTTTAAAGACGTCAAACTCATAAGTTTTTCCTAAACAATCGAGATAGCATAATTATGCTAAATTGTCGCATATTGACCATGGTCAAACAACTAACAAATACAGTATTGAAGAAGATGATAAAGGTAATGATAGAAGTACCGAGCGCAGCTTAAGCTGGCCGCACAGTAGGGAATAATAGGATTTGGTATCAGCTGCAAACCATAATGACTTGATGATCACGTCTTAAACGGCAGCCTGATCAATGCTACCCGGGATAAAAAAGACCACCGCATAAAAGGCGGTAGTCTTAACAAATATTGAAAAGAAATGACTAAAAACAACCAGCCATAACCTAAAACAATAACAAACTATTAAATCAGTTCCGATAGCATAGTATCAGCGTAAGGAACAAGTTCAGCACCTTTGCGTACTTTTTCCACGTAATCGGGATTAGCAATAAAAGGGCGACCAATGGCCAGTAAATCAAATTTATTAGCCGCAATGGCTGCACTTCCCGTTTCAGCTGTGTAACTGCCGACACCTACTAAGGTTTTAGGATAAACACTGCGTAAATAAGATGAAATAGTACCACCGAGATAATCAAATTCCATTGAATCGTCAAAAATACCCCCGTGTAAAAAGGCAAGATCCCGTTTTGCTAACTCAGGCAGTAAATAATCAAACACATCACGGTCACGCGGATCGCCTGCCATATTAAAATAAGCACCAGGTGATACACGCAGAGCGGTGCGATCTCCGCCAATGCGCGCCACTATCGCATCGACAACTTCAAGCGCAAAACGTGACATATTTTCGGCGCTCTGACCATATTCGTCTTCGCGGCGGTTACTGTCGTGGTGTAAAAACTGATCAATTAGATAACCGTTAGCACCGTGGATCTCAACGCCGTCAAAACCACCATCGATGGCGTTTTCTGCCGCTTGTGCATAATCTGCAACTAATTGTTTAATATCCTCTAAGCTTGCTGCTTTGGGCGTTTGATAAATCAGTTCGCGCATTCTTGGCACTGTACCTTCAACCGCCTGCGCAGACGCAGATAGGACATCACCGCCAGCAAAAAAGTGTGGATGTGCGACCCGGCCGGTATGCCAAAGTTGAGCAAAAATTTTACCTCCTTTTTGGTGTACGGCATCGGTCACCACACGCCAGCCATTGATTTGTGCAGGCGTAAATAAACCGGGAGTATGAGGATAACCTTGACCATCAGGGCGAATAATCGTTGCTTCGCTGATAATCAAACCGGCATCTGCACGGCGGGCATAATAGTCAGCCATCGCTTGAGTTGGCACAAGATCATCATCCGCCATACAACGCGTTAACGGCGCCATTAAAATCTTATTTGCTAATGTTAAAGTGTCATTGAATTTGTAGGGTGTAAATAAATTAGATGTCATCTGACACCTCCTATCTTGAATGTTCATTCAAGATAGTCTTACTTGAACATTCATTCAAGTATTTTTTGAATAAATGTTCAAAATTAGTTAGAATCAACTTCTATGGAATATAATGCTTTGTTGTTAACCTACAGTGACATGTCATGAGAAATGCTGAATTTGATCGAGAAACCGTTTTGCGTGCGGCTATGAGTGCATTCATGGTCAATGGGTATGCTAAAACCAGTATGCAGGATCTAACTAAAGCAACAGGCTTACATCCAGGATCCATTTATTGCGCTTTTGAAAATAAAAAAGGCGTGTTATTAGCGGCAATTGACCAATATCAGCAAGATCGAAATCTGCAATTTCAACAATTTTTTGATAATGCTAAGCCGGCATTAGACAATTTACGTGATTATTTAACACATATTGTTGAAGAATGTCTGAGCTGCGATGCCACAAAATCTTGCTTGTTAACCAAATCATTAAGTGAGATGGGTGAGCAAGACGACGATATCAGACTGATGATTAATAAACATTTACACAGTTGGCAAAATGCTCTGTCGCAGGTATTTGATAACGCTAAGGCCCAGAAATTATTAGATAAAGACTGTAACAGCGAATTTTTAGCGCAATATTTAATGATGGGTATTTACGGTTTAAGAACTTTTTCTCACACTCATCCTCAAGTTGATATTTTACAACCTTTGGCAGACAAGCTATTACGCGATATTCGGCATGGATAACCAGCCTTTTAAGAAAATTATTCGCCATGCATTTTGCAGACTGCAATGAGTTAAAAACAAACCATTATCTACCTTATGTTTAAAGTCATGCAGGGCGTTATTCAAAAATATTTTTATAGGACTTGAATTTCATACATTTGATAAAACAATTTTTAGCATAGTTTTATCGCATGTTTTCACGTTATACTTGGCAAAATTTTCCTCTACTTAAACAGAATGATTATGCGTATTCCTCGTTTTTATGATCCACAAACATTAACCGTTGCCACTGAAGTTAACCTTTCAAAAGATGCGATACAGCATATCCATGTTTTACGTTTAAGAGTCGGCGCACAAATAATTCTGTTTAATGGCTTGGGAGGAGAAGTTCTGGCAACCCTGACTGACCTGCAGAAACGCAGTTGCACGGCATTGATAAACTCATTTAATCAAACCAATAATGAAAGTCCGTTATATCTGCACCTGGGACAAGTCATTTCACGGGGCGATCGCATGGAGTTTGTTATTCAAAAAGCCGTAGAATTAGGCGTTAATGAAATAACCCCATTATTAAGTGAACGTTGTGGTGTTAAACTCGATGACCAGCGCATGGCTAAAAAACAGCAGCAGTGGCAAAAAATAGCCGTGGCAGCCTGCGAACAATCGGGCCGTAATATCATTCCGGTTATCCATGAAACTCAGGCGTTAACGACTTGGTGCAGTAGTACCGAGCAAGCCACCAAACTGACCCTGCATCCACGTGCTAAATATTCGATTAATACGCTACCGCCGGAAATCAAACGGATTCGTTTACTGATCGGCCCTGAAGGTGGTTTAACCGATCAAGAAATAACCTTGACTGAAACATTAAACTTCACAGAAACATTATTAGGCCCGCGTATTTTACGCACAGAAACCGCTGCATTAAGTGCAATTACCGCACTGCAATGCCGTTTTGGTGATCTCGCATAAGATACTCAATAAGACCGATAAATAGGAAATAAAATGACCATTAAAATCGGGATCGTAATGGATCCAATCAAAGATGTTAAAATTCATAAAGACTCTAGCTTTGCAATGTTATTGGAAGCGCAATCCCGTGGTTGGGAACTCTATTATTTAGAAATGCAGGATCTCTATTTAGAAAATGGCCGCTGTTTTGCAAGCAGTAGAAAACTGACGGTGCAGCGCGATCCTAATAATTTTTATCAACTTGAAGATGCCGTCGATCATCCGCTTGCGGATCTCGATGCGGTATTAATGCGCAAAGATCCTCCCTTTGACACCGAATACATTTATGCCACTTACCTGTTAGAGCGCGCTGAAGTTGAAGGCTGCTTAATTGTTAATAAGCCGCAAAGTTTACGTGATGCGAATGAAAAACTGTTTACCGCATGGTTTAGTGAATTCACGCCAACCACCTTAGTGACTCGCAGCAGTTCAAAAATTCGCGAATTTCATAAAAAGCATAAAGACGTCATTCTAAAACCGCTTGATGGTATGGGCGGCGCTTCAATATTTCGAATTAAAGAAGATGATGTCAATATTGGCGTGATCATCGAAACATTAACCGAGCATCAAAGCCGCTACTGCATGGCGCAAGTATTTATGCCAGAAATAAATGCCGGTGATAAACGTATTCTAATCGTTGATGGCGAACCGATGCCCTATGCACTTGCGCGTATTCCAGCATTGGGTGAAACGCGTGGTAACTTAGCTGCCGGCGGTCGCGGTGTGGCACAGCCGCTTTCTGAAAGTGACTGGCATATTGCCAATACCATTGGTCCTCAACTGAAAGAAAAAGGGCTTATTTTTGTTGGCTTGGACGTTATAGGTGACAAGATAACTGAAATAAATGTGACCAGTCCGACCTGTATACAGGAAATTGATAATGCCTTTGGCACCAACATCAGCGCCAAGTTAATGGATGCGATCGAAAAACGTATTACAAAAAAACAGTAATATATGTAATTATTGCCATACTCAAAGTATGGCAATAATCAGGAGCCTTCATATGGAAACCATAAAAATTGATAACCCGGCGGAAGTACTCAACACACTGAAGGATCATTTTTTAATTGCTATGCCCTCTTTGAACGATCCTTATTTTAAACATTCTGTTGTATACATCTGCGAACATGATGAAAAAGGCGCAATGGGTTTTATTATTAACTTTCCCGTAAAATTAACCCTGCAGGAATTATTAAACAACGTTGACAGTATTAATCATCATCCTGAACCTCCGTTGCTCAATCCGGTCTTTTTAGGCGGACCACTGGAACTTGAAAGAGGATTTGTATTACACTCTCCCGTTGCCGATAATTCAAAAAGTACCCAGCTTAATGAGCAATTGATGATTTCCAATTCCAATGCCATCTTATCAACCCTTGGTACTAAAAATGAACCCGAAAAATATATAGTGACCCTGGGTTATGCAAGCTGGAGCTCCGGACAATTAGAAAAAGAGATGCATGACAACCATTGGATTACCATGGAAAGTCAAAATGACATAATATTCAGTACTCCCGCAGAGCAACGTTGGACTGCGTCTTTGCAACGACTGGGAATAAATCCCGAACAATTATCAACTGAGATGGGCCACGCATAAGCGCGCCGTCAAAGCTTGACCGCTGTTTTTATAAAACATCGGTTAATAAAAACATATAAATGCCCCATTTACACCAGGATACCCATGACTGAAGCATTAAAATCACCAGCAACCCTATTAGGTTTTGATTACGGTACAAAAAGTATCGGCGTCGCCACCGGTCAAATGATCACCGCAACCGCCCAGCCCTTAGCAGCCATTAAAGCAAATGACGGTATTCCCAACTGGAATATTGTCGAACAAGTGATCCGCGACTGGATGCCTGACTTAATTGTAGTTGGCTTACCCCTGAACATGGACGGCAGCGAGCAGCCAATTACACAACGCGCCAAAAAATTTGCCAACCGTTTAAATGGCCGCTTTGGTGTTAAAGTTGCCTTACAGGATGAACGTTTAACCACCGCCAGCGCAAAAGAATTTATCTTTACACATGGTGGTTATAAAGCCCTTGAAAAAGGCAAAATTGACAGCGTATCCGCCGCCCTTATTCTTGAGAGCTGGATGGAAAATTTTTATCAATAAGCCTTCTGAGAAAAACCACAACAGCTCAAGGCAGAGTGCCCATTACGCTAACTTACACTCTGTTTTACACTGAATGATATTCTCGTTTCTCATCGTTTCAAATCAAATAACGGCATGACCGCAGCGTTTTAGGTCGGCGATGCTCACTGCGATCAGTACTCGAATGGCAGTGCGCTGCCATCACAAAATATATCTTTGTCTTTGTGACTATCAACCTTTGCTGAAGACTCGAAACTCAAAACTCAAAACTCAAAACTCAAAACATCTTGTTCTCTATCTCCTCCACAAAAATAACTTACTCACTTTAACCCTGTATTTTGTGATCAGCATCTCGCTTAACAGAACAAATAACACGCATTTTTTGTGCTAACTCACATTTCAAATAAAACGTGCAAGCGCTTGCAGAAACCGCTACCAGTTTACTGTTATACTCCTGCCATGCATGCAAGCACCTTACTTAACCAATAACGTTTAACCTCATCAAATCAGGAGTAATAACATGAAAAAAATATTTCTTTGTTGTGCAGCCGGTATGTCTACCAGCATGGTCGTTAGAAAAATGCAGCAAGCTGCAGCAGCTAAAGGCATTGAAGTTGATATTGTCGCGGTCGGTATGGATGAGTTTGACGCCACATTACCTAATTACGATTGCTGCCTTTTAGGCCCACAAATTAAATACAAACTGGCCGCATTTAAAGCCAAAGGGGATGCCGCAGGTAAGCCCGTTGGTGTCATCAACTCCATGGATTACGGCATGATGAAAGGCGAGAAAATCCTTAACGATGCATTGGCCATGATTGGTTAATAACAGGAGAAAAATCATGTCTAACATTTTTTTTGATTTTATTGAAAATAAAATAGCCCCCGTTGCAGGTGCATTCGCC
>NZ_JBLIED010000003.1:0-226728 GCF_047632955.1 Psychromonas sp.
AGATTGGTATCAACGAACTGACCCTCAACCTCATTGACTTTTGGCGTTAATGCCTGGCGAAGTGCGGCCGAATCTTGCTTGTTGTTAACGTCGGAAAAAATTGCCCAAAGGTTATTATAAAACCCTGGTAACTTCTTGTATTCCGTATCCATGCTGTTATACAAACCTTTGATATCGTCAACGTCAAAGCCGCCTTGGGTACGTTCAGCCAAATCTTGATACTTCTCAATAGTAGTATCCAGTTCTTTTAAGATGCCACGATAGTCAATTAAATAACCAAACTGCTTTTTACTGTGTAGTCGGTTAACGCGAGCAATAGCTTGAATAAGGTTGTGCTCTCTAAGCGGCTTGTCTATGTAAAGTACGGTGTTTTTAGGCTCGTCAAAGCCTGTCAGAAGCTTATCAACCACTATCATGATGTCGGGCCCATCATCACGGCTAAAGTCTTCTATAATAGCTTTGGTGTAGGCTTTTTCATCACCTCCATAGGTTTGCGCCACATTCTTTTTCCACCAGTTTTGCACAATATCTTTACTTTCCTGGTCAACGACATCATGGCCTTCACGGGTATCCGGTGCTGACATAGCCACAACCGAGGTGACTTTAGCAATCTTATCTAAGGCATTTTTATAACGAATGGCAGACGCTTTAGAGTCACAAGCTAATTGGCCTTTTAAGCCTTGCTGTTTGAAGTTTTGAAAGTGATCCGAAATATCATAGGCGATCAACTCAATACGACCTTCAGTTTGATATATCTGGCCTTTCTGTGAGAATTTTCTTTTTAAGTCAGTTTTTTGCTCAGGAGTGAGCTTTGCTGTCATGCGCTCAAACCATGCATCGATGGCTTTATCGTTGACGTTAAGCTCTGGAATACGCTCTTCATATAAGAGTGGTGTTACGGTTTTATCTTCCACGGCTTGCTGCATAGTATACGAGTGAATGATTTTACCGAACTTGTTCTCAGTCTTGTCATCTTTTAACAGTGGTGTACCCGTAAAAGCGATAAACGCCGCTTTGGGCAATGTTTGCAGCATTCGAATGTTGTTTTCACCGTTTTGGCTACGATGACCTTCATCCACCAATACAATAATATTCGGGCTGTCGTTAAAGCATGCTTTTTGTTTAATAGCAGAGCCAAACTTGTTGATGATTGAAAAGATAACCCGTTCATTACCCTTACCAATTTGCTCCGCAAGGCGTTTACCTGAAGTTGCCATCGCATCTTTTTTATCACGATCTGTTAATACGCCACTGGATGCAAAGGTACGGCTTAATTGATCTTCCAAATCCACACGGTCTGTTACCATGATCACTCGGCATTGGGCAAGTTCTTCCAGCCATATCAGCGCTTTTGATAAAAACACCATAGTAAATGACTTACCGCTACCCGTTGTATGCCAAATAACACCACCTTCACGTGCGCCCATTGCATCAAATGAATTGATGCGCTTAAGCAATGCCTTAATGCCAAAAAATTGCTGGTATCGTGCAACAATTCTGCCTGCTTTATCATCAAACAAAGTAAATAAGCGCGTCATTTCCAGCAAACGATCCGGGCGTAATAAGCTGACAATCAGTCGGTCTTGATCGGTGACGGTTAAATCACCCGCAGCAAGCAACGAGAGGTATTCATCTCTGGCAGAATTAGGACGGTGGTTGAAGATGGCCGCTAACTGTTCAACACTCAGATTTTTATTTTTTAAGCGAACAAACTCCGCTTCTATAATTTGTTCTTCCTTCCACTTAGCCCAAAATTTTTCAGGCGTACCGCAAGTCCCATACAAACCTTGGTGGCCGTTTACACTAAGCAATAACTGGCTATAGGCAAAGAGGTGAGGGATCTCTGCTTGCCCTTGATTTCGAATCTGCTGGGATACCGCTTCAGAGCAAGTTGATTTACCCTCTTTGTTTGAGTCCGGGCGTTTAGCTTCAATAACAACCAACGGCAACCCATTTACAAAACAGACAATATCAGGAATGCGATTACCCGTCCCTTCGCTATTTTGTACCATGAGTTCTTCAGTAAAGTGGAACTGGTTGTTATCGATATTATGCCAGTCAATTATCTGAATGGTCGGTGAGGTTTTTTTACCATCAATAAATTCAGTGACACCCACACCATAGGTCATCGCATTGTAAATCTTTGCATTCGCCGTCTTTAACCCTAAGTTCATGGCAGGGTTAAGCTCATGCATAATTTTATCAATGGCGGCTTCGGATAAAGGATGCTGCTTACCTGCAAAACCAAAGGTTTGTTTGGCTAAAAAGGCGCGCATCACGGGTAATAGCAAGACCTTACCCGTGGATTTTTTGTCAGATAACGAGTTGCTTGAAAAGCTGCTGCCGCGTAACGCTTCACATTTTTCAGGCGGAATAAACTGATACCCCAAATTGGTTAACAGGGTTAATGCAGGGATTTTGGCACTGGATTCTTCTTTGAAGTTGGCTATTTGCTGAGTCACACTGACTCCTTAAGCATAAGGGTAGAATTTATGCACTCTTGTTCCTCTTCATGGATAATAAACAGTGTAGAAACCATTTCACCGACAATAGCTGTTGAAGATAAATCAGTAACAGGCCACCTCAAATAACGGGTCTTATTATCATCCCAATGATTAACAATGCTCATTTTGAGTTTGCTGGCTATCTGCTGGTAAAGTTGATCTGAGTGATTTTTGGGTACATGAACCTGGATAAAGAGAAACTTTCCATCGTTAAGCTGATTATTGCCTAGCTTGTCGTTACCTACACCATCACTTGAGCCGAACAAAACAAGTTCAACTTGATTCCCATTGATAATGTACTTAAAAGAGGGGATGCCGAACCAAGAGTGCTTTTGACAGATTAGCGAGCAATCCAGTGTTTCAGACGTTTCAGAGATGACCTGCTCTTTAATATTTATCAGGCTATTACCCAGCAACTGCCAAGCTTTGCCGATATCAGGCAAATTTTCTAAAGCAAATTGTGTATGCAACTCATCTTGTTTTTGTCCACTCATAAGGTTCTCCAAATGCAGTAAAAAGTCTTTAAGGATCAGTAACCATTTGTTAAATGGTTTATCAAAGAAGTGTTGGTGTAGATTGGTTTTAATTTTTTGAATTAAATCAAAGTAGGAAACACCAACCCAGCGGGGGTTCAGCTTGGGATTATCCACCTTACCTTGTGGCGAAAGCACAGCAAATAGGGGTTTCTTGTCGTTATGTTCATCACTTTCAACCAGCTTATCTGCATAATTTTCGTAGTCCTTAAATGGATTTACTTGGTCATGCCAGATTTTATTTTCAATAACCAGTATCCATTGATCGGAACTGAGCAGCAGGTCTATTCGCTTGCCTGTTTCGGTGACTACCTCTCTCTCTGGCGTTGCGTAAACCGGCGTGTCAGCTATATCTAAGCCATTATCTTTAAGCAGGGAAATAAAGCTATTAATCACTAAATCGCCCATCCCGTGCTCTGCCGACGCATCACAGAAAAAGGCCAGCACTTCGGTTGTTGGGTTTTCAAAGTGTCCGCGAACTCCAATATCAAACACGGTTTTTTCACGCTCAATGATCGGCAGTTGTCTCACTTTATCTACTAGATCTTGTGATTTTTTGATATCCATATCGTTAATAAGAAACCGCTATGCAGCTTCTACCTCCTTAATTTTTACTCGTCGTTTACCCGTCAATAACTGCTGCATTAAGGCTTTTTTCTCTTGTTTTAAATCGCTAAGTTGTTGTTCTAAAAGTTCAATTTCTTTATCAGAAGCCGTGAGCACGGAGGCGATTTTTTGTTGTTCTTTAATATCAGAAGGATATTTAAAATCATTTTTTTTTAGTTCCCTCATGTGACGGCTGTAACCTAAATTCGGAATATTCGTGTTGGTCAGCAAAAAATATCCAAATTTTTGAAATAATTTATTCGTTGTTTTGAGTACTTGCGTTCCATCAGCACCGATAACAAAGGCAAAATCAATCCATTTAATAATTCTCGTATGATCACCAAAAATAATTGCAGGTATGTTCGTGTAAATAAAAGTATGGTCTGAATACCCTGCAATTTTGGATTTTCCTTGGTCAATAACAGGTGTTTTGCCAGTTTCACAATATTCAGAAGATTTAATTTGTGTTTTCTTGTCATTTTCTATTTTGAATAAATCTGTAAAGCTACCAAATAACCAACCACTTTGAAATTCAGAAAAGCGTTTTTTCCCTGTCAGCAATTGTTGCATCAGGGCTTTTTTCTGCTGTTGACTGTTGTAGATTCGACGCTCGGTGGAGCTAATCGCTTTATCCCATGTAGATAGGATTTCAGCGATTTTTCTTTGTTCGGGGAGGGGTGGAAGAAAAAATGGTATTTCACCGACCTGTTTAGCTGACAAATTAGCTTGCTTTGTTCCGCCAGGGAAAGCATAGAGACGGTTTAAAACATATTCGCTTTTTAGTAAATATAAGAGGAATGAAATTAAGGTGTTTTCTTTAGCTGCAAATTTCATTACTCGTTGATTTAGTAGAGAGTCGGGTGTCCCCTTTGGTATTTTGACCGTAAACCCATAGTCTCGTTTCCCCATAGTGCCAGTCATAGACATCACTAAATCTCCGGAACGGAGAACAAAACGAGAGTACTCCTTAGCAAAACTATTAGGCAAATAAACTGGATTACGATCTAGCTGCAGTTGATTTTGGTAGAGATTTCCCATCCGTATTAACGGCATTCCATCTGTTACAAAATCGCAACTTTTAAAAGCATAACCCATTGCAGTATCAGATATTTCGGATACGTTACTTAGCTCCCATCCACTAGGCACCATAACCTAACTCCTTTAAGTAGCCTTCCATTTCTGCTTCGAGCGTATTAAGTTCATTTTTAAGCGCAACACGCTCAGTACGCACCGCCATTAAATCAATCTCTGCTTCTTCTTCAAAGGTATCCACATAGCGTGGAATATTAAGGTTAAAGTCGTTTTCTTTAATCTCATCAAAGCTGGCAAGGTAGGAATATTTATCTGTCGTTTCACGATCTTTGTAGGTGTTGATAACCTTTTGAATATTTTCCGATGTTAATTCGTTCTGGTTTTTGCCTTTGTTATATTCACGGCTGGCATCGATAAACAATACCTTGTTATCGGTTTTATGCTTTTTAAAGATTAGAATCGCAGCAGGAATGCCGGTGCCGAAGAACAGTTTTTCAGGTAAACCAATCACAGTATCGAGCAGGTTTTCTTCAATCAGTTGCTGACGGATTTTACCTTCAGATGATGCTCGGAATAACACCCCGTGCGGCACCACAACACCCATACGGCCTGTTTCAGGTTTGAGGGTTTCAATCATATGGCTGATAAAAGCATAGTCACCTTTGGTTTTGGGTGGAATGCCACGGCGAAAGCGGCCATAGGGGTCGTTGCCGGCATCAGCATGGCCCCATTTATCCAATGAAAACGGGGGATTGGCTGTTACGATATCAAAATGTAATAAGCCAGTACCTTCTTTGTCTAACAACATAGGGTGACGAATGGTATCGCCCCATTCAATGCGGTGGTTGTCTTCACCGTGCAGGAACATGTTCATTTTTGCCAGTGCCCAAGTGGAGCCAATGGATTCTTGGCCAAACAAAGCGTACTTTTTAGAGCCATTGAAGTTGTTGCGCACCATGCGCCCACATTTCATTAATAGCGATCCTGAACCACAGGCGGGATCGCATATTTGGTCGCCTTCTTGGGGCTCTAAGATGGTGGCCAGTAAGTCGGAGACCTCGGGTGGCGTATAAAATTCGCCCGCTGTTTTGCCGCTGCCTGCGGCAAAATTTTTGATCAGGTATTCGTAGGCGTTGCCAATAATATCTAAGGTTCCTACACGGCTTGTACTTAGGTTAAGGATCTCTTTACCAAAGTCTTCTAATAAGTGGCGCAGTAGCTCGTTCTTTTGCTTTTCTTGGCCGAGTTTGTCAGTGTTAAAACTAATATCCTGGAACACATTTTGCAGTTTAGTGCCGTTGGCTTCTTCAAGGGCATGCAGTGCCTGGTCAATACGCTGGCCGTTACCGGCTTGATGGCGTTGTTCATATAAATGCCAAAAGCTGGCACCGTCGGGCAGCACAAAGCGCTGCTTTGCCATCATGGCGTTAATGAGTGCCGGGTTATCACCGTATTGTTCGACTAACTTGGCGTGATCGTCTCTATATACATCGGAGATGTATTTTAAGAACAGCATGGTCAGTACGAAATCTTTGTAGGTGTCCGCGCTTATTACTCCTCTAAAAGTGTCACAGGCGGCCCACACTGCCTTATTGATATCATCCTGATTTATTTGGCTATTCGGCATTGTTTTTATTCCTTAATAATAAATTCTTTGGTCGTTAAATTATTGGCTAAGCAGATCGATAGCGATGGCATCAAGCTGCTGTTGCCTGTTATCAATAAGCTGTTGTAATACTTTTTGCTCTTTCACTGCACAGCGATGCAGCGCGACTAACTGGCGTTGCTTTTCCATTGTCGGCAGCACAAAGGGGGTGTTTTCTAATACTTGTCTGCGTATGCTGACGTACAGGGAGCCTTCCGCTGTTGCCTGGAAATAGCGCTGGGCAGGGAGTTGGTTTAATTGCCAGCAAATAAAGGCTGGCAATACCTTGTTTCTCATTTTCGGCTTTAAACGCACCAAAAAAAAATGCGGAGAGCAAACGGTTGTGGTTGGTAAGTTTTCAACCAAGGCGGAAAAGTTCTTGGCACCTTTGGTGACAAATAACACGTCACCGTCCTGCAACCAATCAGGCTGTTTTTTACCCGGCAAGTTGGTTGTGATCATTTCATCCTGAACTATTTCACCTGTTAAATCGGCATCTCGAACCTGTACTACATGAATTTCACCATCTTTCACTGGCGCAATAGTGCCACGAAACGGATGCCCTGGGCGAATGTCTGCAATATCGCAAAGCATTGTATTCATTGAGTTAATTTAGCCTTTTTTATGTGTGCGTTAGTACTGCCAGTTGCCTCTTATTCAAGCGCTAATGACATTTCATTAATTTATGAAATAGTATCTTGGCGCAGATATAAATACTAGTCAACTATAAAATGCAGTAATTAAATATTGCAAAAAATATTGACAGGAACATACTGATTATTTTACTCTGGCAATCTAAAATCACGAATGAAGTGGCTATGTTCCTTTGGCCTCTCATTTGTAATTTATAAAGGGCAACGGGACACCGGGTGAGTTAGATTTTTTGCTTATTGATTGATGTCTGTTGCTCTGCGTAATGATTGAATATCCGGATGCTTTTTACTGCAGTCTCCCTTCCGTAGAATCTTGACGAGAACAGGGGGGGTAATTAATATGGCAATTATCTATGTGGACTTTCCATACTTTGTTATACAATTAACATAGTGCAATTAATTATCATTTACTACAGTGCAAATAAGAGGATTTTTTTGTAAAGGATATTACTCTTTTTGTGTGGTTATTTTGGTTGATTTAATCGAAATAGATAATGTTTTACAAAATCAGTCAAAATTGTAAGCAATATTTTTTTTTGAAACTCTCTGCGATGCAATGTATATAAGCTTTAGGGGAAATAATTTGGATATTTTAAAGTTTTTTGTTGAAGATAAGGGTAAGACCATAAATATTTGTCGTCTGGCGCCGGATAAAAAAGTGAGCAGGTAATATAACCAGTATTTTTTGCGTAATATTATTTTTTTATGCTGGATTTCAGTCACATCATATCTGGGAAAGTAAAAGGCCATTGTCACGACCATCAACAAACCCAAGCAGCCAATTAATCCGTACATCCAGACATAATCCAGTTTCAGCCAGGTCATTACAAGCCAGATACTCGCATAACCTGAAAGTGCCGCAGCGGAGCGCCAGGCCAGCGCTTTACCTAAAAATCCCGCGGTATCTTTTTTATCAATCCATTGCAGGGTAAGGGATTGGTTAACGGTTTCAAAATAATGGAAGCCAATGGACATTAATACGGTGGTTAAGTATAGCCCCAGGACGGCGGGGAAGAATCCGGTAATCGCGACACCGATGCACATCACTGCGAGCGCCAGAATGACAAACAGTTGTTCGCGAATAAACACTAAAATAAAAATAGCAGTGAAGGCTAAAAAGCCGGGGATTTCGCGCAAACTTTGTAATATGCCAATTTCTGCACCGCTAAATTGTGCCTGTTCGATAACAAAATTATTCAATAACACCTGCCACACGGAAAACACCAGAGACATGATAAAAGTCATCCATAACAGCAGCGTTTGCGGGTTTTTATTCATCATTCTGTCCATGTGTCGATGTGCAATAGAAAGTTCAGTTTACAATAATTGTTTATGACTTGGTTAGTAATAAATACAGGTGTTTCTTACCTTTAAGGATTATTCAGTTATGATTGGGCTTATTTATCTATGTTATTTATCTATGCGCACCGGTATTAAGCGCGCATTATTTGTCATTAAGGAGTTTCCGTTATGAGCAGCAATAAAAGCCTTTTCTATTATGTGCACGATCCGATGTGCAGTTGGTGTTGGGCACATTTGCCTGAATGGCAAAAATTAGAGGCGCATCTTTCTGAGTTACTGCCCGTTGAATATGTATTAGGGGGCCTTGCACCGGACAGTGATGTGCCTATGCCCATGGATCAGCAACAGGCCATTAGCGGTTATTGGCAGAAAATCAGTAATCTCCTCGGCACAGAGTTTAATTTTGATTTCTGGTCAGAAAACACCCCGAGACGCTCAACCTACCCGGCCTGTCGTGCAGTGCTGGCAGCAAGCTGGCAAAATGCCATGCATGAAATGAATATTGCCCTGCAGAAAGCCTACTATTTACGCGCGATGAACCCTTCTGATATTAAAACTCATGTTATTTTGGCGGAAGAACTTGGTTTGAATGTTGAGCAGTTCAGCACTGATTTAAGCTCGGAAAAATTGAACAATGAATTTAATCAGCAGTTATCATTAGCGCGAAGTCTGCCTATTCAGGGTTTCCCTTCAATGGTGTTGTCGCATCGCGGCCAATTGCATCCCATTGCGTTGGATTATAAGGATCACCGTGGCGCACTGGCACAAGTAAAAGAAATTCTGGCAAGCTGAAGATTGAACATAAAATTCATGTTCAATCGCAGTCGAAAATTATGATCAGTTGCTGATGTTAGAGTAGTCCGCTATCAGACCAGACGTCCGTAAAAGGTCCGTCTGGCATCTTCGGATAATGATATGTCAGGCTTTAAATTATAAGTAAAACAGCCGCATGTGGTTTTAGTTTCGCTTTACGAATGACGCTGTGGATCTTATCCCGGCGCCATGGTTAATTTTTCAGGGCAGGGCCCGTCTAATAGATAATGTATAAAAAACCTTTACACTAATTCGTCGTGATGACCTTTTAATTGTCGATATAATAAATCTTTTAATTTGGCTCTTTCCAACTTCAGCTGAGTCATGTGATGATCATCAGTTGGAGTGCCTATTATTTCCAGCTGACGAACTTTATAATCCAATTCGTGATACTGCTGTGATTTTTCTTTAAACAAAGGATCGTGGTGGGTTAACTGAACAATGTCTTTTTTGAACTCGGGAAAGTCGATAATCAGTGCATGGTTTTCATTGAGCATATTGATTCCTCGTGACAAATAATAGTAACTTCAATATAGCACTCCCCATCTCAGAATCTCCCGGTTTGCGTTGTTTTATAGATCTATGTAACAAAATAATTATGCCCGAAAAAACTACTCAAGAGATTGTTATTTTTTTGCACTAATTGTTTCCTTAAATTCTTGATGTTTATGTATTAAACCAAAATCTGCAAGCACCGCATAAGCACTTGGAATGATAAACAGTACCAGCAGCGTAGAGGCAAAAATACCAAACACAATGGAGATCACAATAGGTTTAACAACCTGAGCCTGTAAACTGGTTTCAAGCAGCAGGGGTAATAAACCGGCAGCGGTTGTCAGCGAGGTTAAAAATACCGCCCGGAATCGATCGCGACTGGCTTTCACAACGGATTCATAAATATTCTCACCAATATCAATATGGTGGCGAATATACTGCACCAATAAAATGGAATCGTTCACCACAATCCCGGCGAGTGACACAAAACCTAAAATAGAAGGCATAGAGAGATTATTCCCGGTTAACCAATGACCCCAAAAAACACCAATTAAGGCCAATGGAATCGCCAGCATAACCACCAAGGGCTCCAGGTAGCTTCTAAACTGAAAGCTTAAAATTGCAAACAACCCAAATAGCCCAATAGAAAAACCTTTTATAAAAGAACTGGCGGTTTTAGCCGACTCTTTGCTGGCACCTTCCAGATCCACACTTAATCCCGGGTATTTCAGGAGCAGCTTCGGAATAAAAAGGGTCTGCACTTTATTCATTATTTCTGTGCCGTTAGCTTTACTATTGTCAACATCGGCCATTACGGTGATGGTGCGCTGGCTGTTAATGCGCTGAATTCTCACAAAGGAGCGTTCATAGTCAAAGGTTGCCACGGCGTTAAGCGGTACCTGATTACCGTCTGCGAGTATAATGGGGAAATTACCCAGCGCTTGTATGCTTGCCGCCTGATCTTTATTTAAGCGCACTTGAATTTTAATGTTTTCCGGTCCGGCCTGAATTTCATCGGCGGTTTGCCCAAAATATGCACCGCGCAGCTGATTGGCAACCATTTGACCGTCTACACCGTAACTTTCTGCGCCATCTTTCAGTTTAATTAAGATTTCTTCCTTACCCGGACGCATGTCATCGAGAATACCGTTAACTCCGGTAAATTCATGTAAATAGCTCTGCAGTTCTACTGATGCTGTTTTAAGCGTATTTAAATCATCATGTTGCAGCCGTACTTCAACATCTCGACCGGCAGGGCCCATGGACGGCTGTTTAAATACAGTGACGATCGGATCCGCCATTTCTCCGCTTTTTAACCGCCAGTCTCCAATAAACTCTTCAATCAATGAATGGCGAGTTTCCGCCGACAGCAAGTCCAAACGTACGGTTGCCACGTGCGGCCCTTTTTCACCGGCATCGGCATTAAAATTATATTGCGCGGTGATATCCCGAACCAGTTGCGAGGGTTCATTTTTTTCCTGGGTATAACGCTCACCAACTAATTTTGCCGCACTGATAATATGTTCAACGGTTTTCTGAGTCTGCTCCAGGGTTGAGCCGGGCGGTAAAATAATACGCGCTACGGCGATATCGCCATCTAACTTTGGAAAGGGCGAAAACTTCACTATTCCGCCGGCAAGTAACGCGATTGATATCAGTAAAACACCAAACGTTAAGCCTAAGCTTGCGTAACGCCACTTAACCACAAAAGTCACCATCTTCACCAGAGAGTGAGTGCGAAAGTGCTCGAACTTTTCTAAAAAGATACGTTTAAATTTAAGCGGCGGTTGATCATTTTTACTGGCATTGAGGGAATGACTCAAGTGGTTGGGCAGGATCAAAAAGGCTTCAACCAAACTGATTGTCAATATGATGATCAAAACCAGCGGCACTGCCGAGAGTACTTGTCCCATTTGACCGTCTAACCACAGCAGGCTGCCGAAAATGAAAATAGTGGTTAAGAAGGATGAAATAACACCTGGCGCCACTTTCTTGACCCCTTTGATCACAGCCTGATCCACCGAAAGACCTCTTTCAACATGGGCCGCCACCGATTCAGCGATAACAATGGCATCATCCATCATAATGCCGACTGCCATCAATAAACCGACCAGGGTCATGACGTTAATCGAGATGCTAAACATACTCATCACAAACAGGCCGCCCAGAAAAGCCACGGGCAGTCCGGCTGAGACCCAAAAAGAATAACGCAAGGAGAAAAATAACCACATCGAAAAGAACACCAGGATGATCCCCTGCAGGCCGTTTTTTAACAGCATGCTGAGACGATCCTGCAGTAAAGAGGACAAATCGTTGGTCAGCGTCAGCGTGACGCCTTCGGGGGCTAACAGTTGCTGATGCTCAACAAAAGTCTGTACTCTTGCTTTAATACGCAGCGCATCACCGGCTTTATTTTTTTGAATCTTGAGCATCGCCGAGGGTTTGCCGTTAAAAAGGGTATAAGCCTCTTCAAGTTCAAAAACATCGGTTATGGAGGCAACATCTCGAAGGCGAACCACTGCGCCATCGATGGTCGATGAAATGATGATTTTACCCAGTTCTGCCGGGGTTAATTTACGCTCGTCAAAACGAATCAATAAATTTTTATCGGGCAGTTCAATCGTTCCGGCCGGCATCTTGATGTTTTGCCGACCAACTTTATCGGCTATGTTTGCGACCGTCAGTCCTAAACGGCGCATATCTGTTTCATTCAATTCAATACGTAACTGGTGATCAGAAAAACCGCTAATAGTCACCAGCTCTACGTCGGCATCTATTTTTAAACGGCGTTTTAAGTGCTCGGCGTAGGCTTTTAAATCAGGCATGCTGGTGTCGGCGGAAATGGCAATATCAATGACTGGTTCTGCCCAGTCTAATTCTTTAACAGTAGGGGATTCAATCTGGCTGGGGAAATCTTGAATGGCATTAATTTCGGTTTGAATATCCACCAAGCTGCGGCCAATATCCACGTCTCCGCCAAGTTTAACCTTGAGCGATGCGCTGCCTTCCTGAGCATCACATGTTGTTTCTTCAATATTACTTAAACCGTCAATGGCATCTTCCAGTCGCAGGCAGATACTTTGTTCAACTTCAGCGGGAGAGGCGCCCGGATAAATCACCGTGGCAATAATATAAGGAGGCGTAAATTCAGGAAAGGTTTCCCGTTTCAGGGAATTAAGACCGCTTAAACCTAATACAAAAAAACTTAACATGATCAGATTTGCAAGGGTTGGATGACGAGTGAAATACTGGATCACTGAACATTCTCCTCGGATACTGCTGAATCCATCTCTGCTGTTTTTAGACTCATTCCGGAAATAGCCGGAATCAGGTCATTTAAAATTAATCTTTCATGCGCATTTATTTCACCGGAAACGGCAACACCTTGATCGTTTCTAAACAGAATGGTGACCGGTTTTATTCGCAGCTTGTTAGCTTTGTCCATCACATAAATTCGGCTGCCATGCAGTGCTTTCTCGGGCACTAAAAACTGTGGTGATGCAAATCCCTGCACTTTAGCGGTGACAAACATGCCCTTAGTGAGCAGCTGCTTATCGCTCATATTCTGAGTCACTTCTAAATAGAAACCGACAGTCGCCTGATCCGGATTTATTTTTTCAGCAATACGGGTCAATTTTGCAGGCCAGCTGTGTGTTTTATTGCCAATTAACAGCTCGACACTGGCCTTAAGATTGAGTCTTTCAACGGAGCCTGACTGATCATCAAAAGTTGATGAAATACTCGCCCGCAGCGTGTTTGCATCCTGCAGTGACAGTGCCGCTTCAACTTCCATAATATCCGGCTGGTAGGCTTCAAACAACACCGCGCCGCTGCTCACCGCTTGTGCCTGCTCGATATTAACATCGGCAATTCGAGCATCAAAAGGCAATATAAAACGGGTGTTTTCCAACTGTCTTTGGGTCTCTGCCAATAAAGCTTGATTGACGCTGATTTGTGCTTGAATAACTTTTTTATCATCGGGTAATAATTCAAGTCGGCTGGTTAATTCGCGCACCAGATAACGCTGCGCCAGTAATGTCTTTTTTTCTTTTTCCAGATTCGAACTGGAAATCAGATTTCGTTCTTTCAGTGATGATTGTCGTTTGTATTCCTGAACCGATAAACTCAGTTTTTGTTGTTCAATACTGAGACTGGCATTGATGTTCTGCTGCTCCTGGTCAATTCGTCCTAATTGCACTTGCGATGAATTTAAATTGGCCTGCGCCTGCGCTATTTTCAATTCATATTGAAGAGGATCAATGGCCAATACCAGCGTGCCTTTGGGCACAAAACGACCGCTTTCAAGCGCCGGATGACGATAAATAATTTTACCGCTCACTTCGGCAATGCCCTGCCAGCTATTCTTGGGGGATACTCGGCCAAAGCCTTTAACCTCAGGCGCGCTGTTTTGTTTACTTAATACCAGGACCTCAACTAAACGCGCTTTATCAACATTTTCTTGTGATTTTGGAGAGGGTTTTAGCGTGATTGCCGCAAACAAAACCACCACACCTAAAATGATGCCCGGGAATACAAAGCGTTTTTTATTACTGGTCATTTAAATCGTCCTTGTTGGTGGTTTTGCTGGTAAAAATACCCTGATGTAAAAGTTGGTTATTCTGCTCTGCAAGATGCTCCATAAACTCAGGGGCGATAGTAATATCCATCGCAGTTTTAAATAAATTTGGCATTAAAAAAGGAAATATCATCATACTGAAAAAAGATAGATACGCACATTTAGGATCAACATTGTCGTCTAAAATACCGTTATTCTGTAAACGCGAAAACAGGTTTAAATTTTTCGGCTGTAAAATATTCTTAAGGATATTCTTTAACTCTTGATTGACGTCTGTAGGCTGCATTGAAGCAATTCGGTAGATTAATTTGGGGAAATCCGGATTATGGCTCATTATCCGGTAGTAGGACTGCATGATAATATATGGGGTTTCATCGCTGAGCTGATCAGCAACGACACTAAACTGCGCCATCAGAGGATCAGATATTTCCTTAAGCATCGCATTAAACAAACCTAACTTCGATTTGAAATAATAACGGATCAGGCCGGGATCTAAATTTGCCTGTGCGGCAATCGCACGAATCGATACTTTGTCATAGTCATTAACAACAAAGAGTGTGCGTGCCGCTGTGATCAATTTGGCGCGATTGTCCGTCTTAGTGGCAGGTCTACCGACGTGATTTTTTATCATCCAATATTACCTTGCTGAATTAATTCTTCAATTGAAGAATATAATAAACCAATCAGCAAGCAAAAGTGTAAATATAATATTCCTCATTTATTCTGCATTTGCAGAATTTAATGATTATTTAACTTAAAAGATGTTATCTGTAGCCAGGCTTTGAATTTGTATCTTGAAGTAGTTTTTTATCAACTCAGTCAGAAAAACCGTCATAGATAAAAAGATGTTTGGTTTGATTAAAAGTCTCCTCGGTGCATTGCGCAAAAGCAATCGCCAGAGCATAATTTTCAATACGGTACTTGCTTATTTTAGCTATCTCATACTCATTCATAATGATGTTCATTGCTGCCTGCGTCCACTCTGGCTCGCTAGGTCCAATAACAACTTCCGGCGGATCGTAGAATGTAATCATCCAGTCCTGCAGTTGCTGCGATGATATTTTTTTTTCACCCCAATTGTTTAGAAGGGTAATCAGCTGTGTTTTTGTAATTTCTGGATTGTTCATAAAACCTGTTCATTGTCTAAAGAGAGAAGAATACTAAGAATAACTTAATTTGAACCATTATGTCAGCTGTTGCCCCTATTCAAGGTCCCAGGAACGTAAAATTTGATATTTAACACCTTCTGTTGTGCTTTGGGAATGAAACAGATGGATAGCTGTGGGTGCTAACAAAAGCGGCTTAATGGTCATGGTTGGCATGTTTTCGGGCAAATGTTTAGCCTTTCTTGCCAGAGTAATATGAGGCGTAAAAGGATGTTTTTCGTCGTGCAATTGATGTTGAGATAACAGTGCCGCGCAGTTTTTAGCGAGTGTCAATAATACCGGATCATCACATTGACCCGTCAGGCAGAGTACTTTTGGCCTTGCCCAATGGTCTAATGTATCCAGCGACAGGGTGAACTTGGGTTTAAACATCAGTGAAATTTGCTGCTCAAGTTGAAGTTCAGTTTCAGCATCGACTTGCCCTAAAAAAACCAGGGTCATGTGTAAATTTGTCGCACTAACCAGCCTGACGGTTGAGTCAAAGTTTGCCTGTAGTTCACAGAGCTGCTGAGTCTGTTGTTTATTTAATGCGATGCCCAGAAAAAGTCTTTTTGTCATTTTAACCACTCAATTTAATATTTATTCTGCTGGTTATCCGGCTGTTCTTTTCAACAAGATGCGAAGGTGCTTGAAATTTAAGTTAAGCATAACCCCATTTCAGTTACCACTTTTATTGCACTCGATAGAAACCCTTGATGTACCAATTTCACATACTTGATACTTGCTTAAAATCTACGAGGAAACTTATATTAATGAGTCACCTCGTTGATTTGTAGAGTGCTATTTTAATGATTTTATCAGTGATGAGTATCACCCAGCAGGGCATATTTTAGAGGTTTTAAATTTAATTTATAAATTAACAGGTTAGGGTGTTTTATTTGAAATGAGGGAGGTGGCACCTTAACAACTATCTTAAATTTAAAATTTACTAAACTTTTATTTAACGCGTTGATCTATTGAGGTTAAATAGATGTTATTATGATTATTTTTTATAAGATAGGTGGCACAGATTTTCGTGCATAGTGATGCTTATAAGTTGTTATGTGTCAGTATTGTCCATTGCTAGTGAATTTTTAATTAACAACAAAAAGAGGTTTATATGAAACGTGCCGGAGCTGTTTGTCCAAATTGTGGTTCAACGAGTACCCCTGCTAAAGAGAAAATAATGGGGCAAGATACACAAGATTTAATATGTATGGACTGTGACCATATAGCTTGGTGGTCCGACTTTCAACCTAAAGATAAAGTCGAAAGTGAAAAGTCATAAGCTAGTAATACATCGATTGCCTAAAGGAGTATTAAATGTCAGAAGTAGAAAAGTGCGGTAGTTGTAAAAAAAATTATCAAGTCACTGAGTCAGGTGGGCAAATGCCAGGTTCAAAGGAATCAGAAGACATAACTTGCCCTTATTGTCGTAATACAATAACTCGGCGTTCCAATGGTTATTTCCAAACTCACGCATTACCAGAAGATCAGCAATAAACACATAACAAAGCAATTAAATCGGACGTTTTAGTCTTGTCACTGTTTTTGCAAAAAGCCGCAAAAACACCGCCAATCCAAAACGCCATTTATTGCGGCGTTAGCACTATAGGGAATTATTATGTCTGATATCGTAGATAAAGAAAGTGGCGATTTGTTTTCTAAATATCATATTCTCATTTCATCCGAGAGTGACAGAGGGGCTGTCATACTAGCTGGCTCAATTCTTGATGTTACTCTCGAAAATTTAATTCTTTCCTTCCTACTTCCTCCTTTGAAAAAAGCAGATAAATTAGTAAGTGGTGCATATGCACCGCTTGGTAGTTTTTCCGCTAAAATTGAAATGTGTTATAGATTAGGTTTTCTTAAAGCACACGCTGTAGAGCAATTACAACTCTTTAAAAGTATTAGAAATGATTTTGCTCATCGAATAACTGATGCACAACTTGATAGTGAGCAAAACCGAAGTAAAATGCAGGGGATCCTGAATAAAAACCCTGAATTGGAAGAAGCATTTTGGGAAAGTATAAATAAAGCTTTTCAAGATAATGGTATTGTTAGAGACAACAAAAATTTAATATCCTTAATTGGTGTTCGGTATTCATTTGATGTTCTATTTTCATCTTTATGCATGTTTTTAGATAGGCTGTCTCAGGATGTTGAACGTGTAGATGTTAATAATCTATAATGCTAACAAGGCTCTTTTAGTCCGCTTAGCGCGGCGTTGAGGCTGTAGAATAACTTGTTTTTTATAAATTTATCAAAATTTATACTTTTTAACTTGTTGTTTTAAAAAGTAAATTAAATTTAGAGAAATTGTGTTTTTTCTGAAGATGGAGAAATTCTACAGCCTCGTTAACTATATAAAGGTTATATGAAAATAGAAGCGTTTTTCAATAAAATAGTTTCCGAGTCAAGAACGTTACTGCCTCATGATGACATTTGGTATAGAGGCCATTCCGAAACCAATTATGAATTGGTACCAACTATCTATCGCGCTCAGGATATAAATGAGATAGGGCTGTTTTATGAATATAAAGCTAATGTTGCAGCTATCAATAATAGTAATAAAGAAGACTGGGCGCTTCTTTTAGATATGCAACATTACGGGTTACCTACTAGGATGTTGGATTGGACTACATCATTAGGTACTGCCTTATTCTTTGCTTTAAATGGAAATTCTCCATCTCCTTGTATTTGGTTACTAGATCCATATGAGTTGAGTCAGCAAAGCACCCATAATTCAATTGTTTATGATACTGCTCAGTTGAATTCTCATACGGCTAATTATAATAAAAATTTTGATGTTTCAAAAATTTTATTGAGAGAGAGTCAGTTTACAAAACCATTTTCGATTCAACCACCTCATAGTAATCGTCGCATTGCTGCTCAACGAGGGCGATTTACTGTGCATTGTAAATCCCAAGATAGTATCGAAAAGCAATGCCCCGCTGCAGTGAAAAAAATTGACATCCCAGTTAATTTGATAGAACCATTGAAACTTTATCTGCAGTTATTTGGTATTGATTATTACAGTCAGTTTCCTGACCATTATGGGCTTAGTTCTTTTTTAAAAAAACAGTTTGGAATAAGTTAAATATAGTTAACAAGGCGTTGCACTCGGACTCGATACAGTTGTTGCGGTTTTTGCTAAAACAAAAAGCCGCAAAAAACGAAAAATAACTGGACACCCACCTAATTGACTAAGTATTAATCCGCTCCTATATTTTATTCAAACACTGTTTTGAATGATTAGGAGCTCATTATGACGCAATCTCGTGCAACACAGATTTCCTTGGTTGATACGCCTTATTTTATGAATAACATCCCTGTTATTCACTTCTTCGAAGCCAGCTGAAGCTGTTCAAATTTATTCCCTAAAAATTTGTCATTGTATTTCCCGTTATGTACGTCGTGCTCTTTTATGTGGCGAAGATAGATTCAGCGGACAAAGCTTTGAGCATCGCAGACAATGGATGGTCGAACGCCTACAGTTTTAACCTCCATTTTTAACCTTTATTTTTAATATGGATATCTGAGCTTATGCCATTATGTCTAATCCCCGTAGTTAAAATAAAAGGCATTTGGTTTTACATGTTAATGAATTAGAAAACAGTGAGTTAACCGATAAAGAAGTTTGTCTGCGTTGGAGTTGTCTTTATTCAATGCCAACATTGGTAAGCCAATGGCAGGCAAGCGGAGGGTTATCTGAAGGGCAGTCATTAATGGTAAAAGCGGTCATCGATAGATGACGAGAAAGGTTAATGGATATCTCTTGGTTGATTCACCGCCATCCTTGGCATTCACCCTCTGGGCCAGCTAAAGCTGTTCTAATTTATTCCCGATAAATTAGTATGCGCAGTATTAATGAATTTATCGCCCGTAAAGCGAATAAAGAAGACAATTGCGCGGGTCGATTCTATTCGCTGCCATCCATGGCGCTCACCCTGCGGGCCAGCTAAAGCTGTTCCAATATTCTCCCTAAATATTGGTGGGAAGGGCGTTTTAAATCACAGGCTCTATTAGATGAAAATGCGTTGCTCACCTGCATGGCTTACGTTGATTTAAACCCAATACGCGCCAAAATGGCCAATAGCATCGAGTCCTCTGAATACACTTCTGCCCATGAACGCATTCACGGGAATGCCAGTCAAAAGATTACTTTTATTGCCCCTGATATGAACCATCGATGCACAAGTTTCGCATACTCATACCTGCTTAAAATCGCTGAGGAAACTTATAATAAGGAGTTCTCCGTTGATCTTTAGGGTGCTATTTTAATGATTTTATCAGTGATAAGCATCATCCTGCATGTGATATTCGGGGCTCCTTAAATTAGTTTGTAAATTAACAGGTTAGGATCTTTTTATAAAATCGGATAAGTGGCACCTTAATATCTATATTTAAGTAAAAGTTCACTAAGCTTTTACTTAAAATATTGATTTAGTGATGTTAAATAGATATTATTGTGATCATTTTTTATGAGAGAGGCAGCGCCGATTTTTGTTCCGAGTGATGCTTATAAAGCTGTTAGCTTTTTTATTAACTGGTTCAAAGTAAGGAGACACAATACCATCGACTAATTATTTACTGAACATAGAACACAAACAATAAAATAACACAATAAACAGGATGTCCCATATGAAAAAAATCATTTCAATTTCTCTTTTATCTTAAGTGGTTGTGGAAGTGATCTTTATAACGACAAACCTTTATCATAAAGCTAAACAGTGCATTAGCTTTCAAGCCAAATTAATCAATAACAAGGTGACATTATGTCAACAATCACGGAACTAAAAGATACTATCAACACCAAAACTTTAAACTTTATTCTTTTAACAATAGCGACGGCTGGTATCTATCCAATAATATGGATATTCCTCAACACTCAAAAGTTAGAAAAAGTAACTTCCAAAAAAATAGCGGATAATACTTTTTTAACTTGGATAGCTATTTGTATCGGGCTTGGTGGTACATTATCAAATCTTGGAGACGAAATGTTTGACGTTATTGCAGGTTTAGTTTCAATTGCGTCATGGGTTTTATATATTGTTTGGTCATTTAGAGCTAAAAGTGCATTGCAAGAATACGCTTTAACTGAGCATAAAATAGACTTAAGAATGAATACCTTTTATGCATTCTTTCTAACAGTGTATTACATCAATTACTGCATAAATGATTTACCTGAAGCTCAAAGAAAGCAACAAATATTAACAGGTCAAGAACCTGCAACCGATAGCTAACTAGGTAATCAAATCAACCGTGATACGCCGTTTACTGCTGGCGTTAGTTTTTCACCACCAATCAATAAAGGAGAATAGTATGGCAGTAGTAGAAATAGTAATTGTATTAGCAATTTGGTTTGCAAGTGGACATGCAATAGAGAAAATTTACTCTAAAGCAGGCTTTAAAGACACTCCAAAATTCGTTTTTTGGATTCCAGCATTGAATCTTGCATTCTTGCTGTATTTAGCTTTTATAGAATGGCCTCGATTTAGGGAAGAATTATAATGGGTTATATTATTCTTATTACTATTTGGGCGTTAATCGCTTTTGCAGGTTGGCGTATATTTTCTAGAGCCGGCTTCAAGGGGGGAATGGGTATTTTATTCTTAATTCCAGTAGCTAACTTTATTGCTTTACTTTATTTAGCCCATAAAGATTGGCCTATCGATAATACAAAAAAACAACAAATTTCTGCCCGCTGATTCGATACAATTATAGCGTTTTTTTGCTAAAAGAAAGAGTAGCAAAAACAACGCTATCTTACTCGCTAGTGAATGCGGTGTTACCCACGAAAGGAAGTATATTAAATTTCATAAAATTATTTTAGTTGTTACATTGGCAATCTCTACGCCTGTTTATGCCAACAATGGTGTTCCTCAAAAATAGCTGCAAAAATAGCTGTACAAAAATGAACAAATAGCTGGACACCCACCTAATTGACTAAGTATTAATCCGCTCCTATATTTCATTCAGACACTGTTTTGAATGATTAGGAGCTCATTATGACGCAATATCGTGCAACACAGATTTCCTTGGTTGATACGCCTTACTATCATTGTATTTCCCGTTGTGTACGTCGTGCTTTTTTATGTGGCGAAGATAGATTCAGCGGAAAAAGCTTTGAGCATCGCAGACAATGGATGGTCGAACGCCTACAGTCTTTAACTTCTATTTTTACCAGAGGCTCTGGAGGCTCTGTGGAGGCTCTGGGGTCAAGTCTTTCATTTTGCATTATTTTGTTCTTTACTCATGTAGGGTTATTGGATCAGCGCAAGTGGCAGTCGTCTACGGTGCGCTTGGCTATTTAAATTTATCCATTAAACGATAAAGCAATAAACTTTCCAGCCATAAATAATGTTAAACCGAAGAATTAGGTGGTATTTCACTTCTTCTTCATCTTTTGATTTATAATCATCGCAAAATAATATTCATCGTTATGGCTTGTACTGAAATGCACATGTTATTCAGTACAAATAGTCCAGCTTCAGCAAATATCCATATGACTATACAAATAATTTTATTGATTAAGGTTATTTATTAATAGAGGAAATATGTCAAAATCAGCAGTAATGTTAAGTGAATCAGCGATTCAAGTACGCGATGCTCTCATGGAGCGTGGATTAGAAACCCCAATGACGCCTACTCAATATAGTCCTGAAGAACGTAAAGTGAAGATAGAATCGCATATGCGAGAGATTTTAAAGCTAATGTCATTAGATTTAACCGATGACAGTTTAGCCGAGACACCTAAACGTATTGCAAAAATGTATGTTGATGAGATATTTTCAGGGTTAGATTACGCTAACTTTCCTAAAATAACCGTCATCCAGAATAAAATGCATTTCGATGAAATGGTTAAGGTCAATGACATCACTATGATAAGTACCTGTGAACATCATCTGGTGACCATTGATGGTTTAGCAACGGTCGCCTATTTACCCAAGAAAAATATTATTGGCTTATCTAAGATTAATCGCATTGTGCGTTTCTTTGCGCAACGACCGCAGGTACAAGAGCGTTTAACACAGCAGATTCTCGTTGCTTTACAAACTTTGCTGGAAACGAAAGATGTTGCCGTTAAAATAGATGCGGTACATTATTGTGTTAAATCTCGTGGTGTCATGGACTCAACCAGTTCAACAACGACCACGTCCCTTGGTGGTACTTTTAAATCAAACCCAGCAACTCGCCATGAGTTTTTACATCCATAAATAACTTGCCGATTCTATACCAGCCTTTTACATTATAGTAAGAGGCTGATTTTTTAATCCAAAAGTCATAACATCCCTATTGTTGTATTATAATTGTTTTATTGTATTGCCACGGCCCTTAGCCTTTTGCTTTGTCATTACACGATCAATCTGCACTGGCCACGGCTTATGATCAAAGCTTAGATTCATTATTTATCATGTAACAACTGGTTTAGCCACTCATCACTATTCGGGCCCACTACACATTGATTATTTACTCGCATTGCTAATCGTTTGATACAACGTGAAGATACATCAGAGAAACCAGCAGAAGGAAGAGCCCGCACAGACTCGACAAGAAAACACCAATAAGGAAGTTTTTGTTGTGCAAGCGTGTAATAAACCCATTTGCCACATTTTTCTTGGGTGAGCAGCCCAGCCTTATAAAGCATTTTTAAGTTGCGCGATACATTGTATTGCGAATCTTTAGTCACATCCATCGCTTCAGCAACCGTAATACGTTGATCAACATGTATTAGTAACCAGAATAGGCGCAATCTATGTGGTTCAGCCAAGGCCTTTAAAGCATCGATATATCGTTCATTATTCATTTTTTATTGTTCTTTTTAAAACTGACAAACATTATAACAACTCCAATTAAGAAAACGATGCCTGAATGTACCGCATTAAGCAAAAGTGTTGATGAATCTGCTCCTGAAAATAAAGCGTACCAGAAAAAAGGACAGAAAATACCTAACAATGCAATGTTACGGCCACTCTTTGTCAGTTCGGATAACTCCCCCTATTAATAAGTGTTAAAAGCAGTTTATATATATAGCAATAAGCACACAATTTGCTTAATCGAGTGGCTATTTTTGTTACTGTTTCTGTAAGTAATATTCCGTTCATTAACAACTACCTCTATCGTTCAAAAATAAATAGGTTAATCATGGTATTAAAGTAACGGCTATCCGCAGAGCTATTGCCTTCTTCAAAGGGAGCGTTTGAAGCTTGTTTCGATAAGATATCTTTTCTCTGGTTTATTAAAGCGGAAAAGAAAAGAAAGTTAAATTCAGGATGCCCCTGAATGGTTAATACCTGTTTTTTAAATCTAGTCATATAATTTGGACAAAAATAATTGCCAGCAACGACATTAAAAGACTTAGCTGGCTCAACGACTTGGTCTTGATGTATTGCCAACAGAGAAAGGGGGGTTCCTGTTTTTATTTTTTCAAAGTTTTGTAAAAAAGTGACGCTATAAGGACCAATCCCCCAACCATCAGGGGATCGTGCCACAACACCACCTAGTGCATGATGAATAATTTGGTGTCCAAAACAAATACCAAAAAGCTTTTTTCCTTTACAAAAAACGTTGCGAATAAATCCTGCCAATGCATTGATCCAATCCAAATTATCATTAACCCCAGCAGGACTGCCGCCGATAATGTAAACATCGCATATGTCAGTATGTTCGGGTAATTCTGATTTTTCATACAGGTTCCAAATAGTCACATCACCGTAACGGTTTAAATTTAATTGTCTTTGTAGGCAACTTGCATAATTACCAAACTCTTCGACTAAAGAGGGCGGTACATCACCGCAAAGTAAAATCCCAATTTTCATAATAAATCCAATAAAACAAAATTATTCAAACTAACGTTGGTTAATGACAAAACCCACGCTCTAATAAATCGAGAAGAGGCACCTCAAATTGACTTGTTTTTAGATTACATATTGAAATAAAAGCCCACCAATAATGGCGGTTGTCAATATAATCGTAACAAATGCAATCACAGCTTTTGGTTTTAGGAGAGAAGAAACAATTGCAATCTCGGGAAGGCTGGCGCCAGTTCCGCCAATAATAAGCGCCATTGCAGGTCCAATTCCCATTCCTTTTACAATTAGCACTTTAAGAAGTGGAATAGCCATTTCAATACGTAAATAGAGTGGCACACCAATGACCGCTGCAAGAACGATAGAAAAGATATTGTCACCACCAACATATTCAGCAACTAACTCTGATGGCAAATAAGCTGCCGATACACCGCTTATCAATGCGCCTAGTAACACATAAGGAATAATCCTTTTGAATAGAGCCATCGCAAAACGTAATGCACTGACAGTCTTACTTGGTTCGATCTCTGCGATAGACAGAACACCCACTGATTCATTGCCTATATTCGCACTACCACAGGTTTGCACAAGTTTAGGCATTGAAGCACATTGAGTTTTAGGTGTAGATGCAGAGCAAGCGGGTGGTGTTTTTTTATTATTGAGCTCTCCATCTCGTTTAATTTCATTCCTCCAAGGTGTCTTGCTAATAAACCAACCGCCCAAAATAGCCGCTGTTAAAGTAATCAACAGATAATAAGCTGTCAGTTTTAAGCCAAATGCGACATAAATCATTGCTAATACAATGAAATTACAAAGAGGTGCTGAGATCAGGAAACTCATAACAGTGCCAAGCGACACTCCCATGCTTGCCATCCCCATTGAGACAGGAACAACCGAGGCACTGCAAAATGGCGTTAACATACCCAGTAAAGCGGCAAATAAAGGTCCCCATTTCTCATGCTTGGTTAGTTTTTTTTGTAATTTATCTTGTGGAATATACTCACGCATAAATCCGGTTAAAATAGAAACGGCACCTATTATCACAACAAGCGCGCCACCCACATGAATGAATTCATTTAGTGCAATCGTTAATTTATCCATACTTATATTATCTCTCTGTTAAATTTCAATTAGCGATAATATATGATCACTTGCGCATTCATGCAAGTGTTTTGTTGTGTTTAATACATATGTTAGATAACTGATATGAGATTATCAGAACTTTATTTTTAAAAATGATTGTTGCTTTTTTTCATGCTGATGAACTACCGTAACGTGGAAATTTTAGGGAATTTTAGGGAAATTTGGATGGGAAGGTTTGGACACCCACTTACTGATTTTAATTAAATCAATAAGTTAAGTTTTTTAAACCATTGGGTGTCCCGTACTTAGTACTTACTCTGCAGCCTATTGCTCAAGTCTCAGTTGCAGATCAGCGGCCATATCGTGCAACAATATAATCCTCAAAATCCTGACACATTTTTTCATCCGACTCCTGATTACCGGCAAGCACCGTTGCACCATCAACGATTTTTATCGTCGCATTCAAAGAGTGGATCGGCGCAGTCTCCCTTATCGCTAACGCGGCAATTTTGCTTTGCTGTTCTTGCCAAGCCTGTTGTGCGGTCAAATTACAGGCATCGGCCAGATATTTCGGATTAAATCCTTCACCAGTCAGCGATTTGATACCATCATTATGGTTAACGCTATTGCCTTTATTCCAGTAATGCTCTGCTAATAGCGGCCCAATTTTAGGATTGTCTGTTAGGTAACCCAGTTTTTCCATAAAGTAAGATCTAGTTTGATAAACAGCCATATGCGCTAATAAATATCCTTGATAAGAACAAGCGGATTCATCTGATAATAAGTGCGGGATTGCTAACATAGGTCGAGGACTACATGCTAATCCTAATATTTTCTTCTCAGTGAAACGAGCCAATTCAGTGATACGTTCTGCTGTTAATTGATCATCCGCTAGTGCATATAAAGCACGCTCAAAGTAAGGCACTACCAGAATACTGCGTTCTCCATAGGCTTTGAAAGGCTGTTTACTATTGATCATCGATTGGATCACGCTGTCAGGGACCACTTCGCCTTGATCATCAAGCGCATAGCTTTTTAACCAATCCGCATCGGTTAGTAAGCTATCGCAGAACATAGATTGAGTTTCAGCATACGCCATTGAAGTTGGCGCGAATTCCATTGAGAAACAAGGTGAATTCATTTTTACGTTAGAGAAATGCGCTGCGTGCCCACCTTCATGGAACAATGTATTAATGCCGTCATAGCCACTGCCCATCTGATCGGGTTTTGCATTACTGGTAAAGTTAACCTTTGCAGCAACCCATTTACCCTGGTCATAATATGAAGGAATAGGACCATGACAGAAACCATTTGGGTATTTACCTTTACGATCTAATAAATCAAGGGTCAACTCAGCACCAGAGTATTGAATATTTAAACGTCCAAAAGACTCAACCCAACGCTTTAATGATTTAGAAAATGGCACATATTGATCTAACTCTCGCATCACATCGCCAGCAAAAGAGTAAGAAAAATTGTAGGCCGCTAAGGCTTGATCACCTTTTTCTTTTTTGAGGTTATCAAGGCTTGCTTGGTTCACATCGGCAGTTTGTTTTTCAAATTCATCTAAAATTGAAAATAGCGTTTCACTGGTCATATGTTCCGTTTTTAGAACGGAATAATCAAAAAAATTGTCGTGGCCTAAGGAACGAGCAAAGGCATTTCTTTTTTTAACTAACTCGATAAAACCATTTTGAAGTATCCATTGCTCCAACTCTAATAATGCGGCATGCGCTGATTGTCGAGTTGCTTGATGATCACTTGAACGGATCACTGAACTTAAAACAGGTAAAGACCCTTCGCAAGTTTGTCCTTTTTCATCGGAGTAGGTCATTACATACTTTTGCTTTTTCTCAAACAATGTCGATTCAAATTCAATAAGCCCTTGTTTTTGCTGCTTAGCTTGATCTGATTCCATGGCATGCGCACGGAACATGGCTAACCAACCCTTAAGGCCTGAAATGGTTTTCTGCTTTTCTTGTTGGTCTTGTATCTCTTCAGTCAATTCAATATGTGCTTCAATTTCACCGATTTTTGAAGACTCGCTTAGGTAGTTAATCCAATTTGCTTCGGCTGCTGTTGAGCCTGCATGGTCATCGCTTAACCCCATATAAGTTTCCCAAAAAAAGTCTTCTTTTTTTCGGTGAACGGTTAAATAGGTTTGGTTTAAATTATTTAGGTAATCTGTTGATTTCATAGAACAATTTGCTCTTAACTTTAAAAGAAAACCATGCTTTTATAGGTATGGTTTTCTTTGATATTTACTTGAAGGAAAGTCTTATCAGGTGTTCGCTGATAATCTCTTTTTCGTTGGCTTGGATGCATAATTGGAATGGCTTTCAATAAACGTTTAGTATAATTATTTTTCGGATTAGCATAGATTTCTTTCACGTAACCCTCCTCAACTAATTAACATGGCCGCCCATGATTATTGGTATAAAAATGGGTGACATCTAACTTGAATCGTTTATAGCACCCAAACAAAAAACGCAGCCTGGGCTGCGTTTTGGGGTAGTTAATTAACGAGTAGGGTTAATTTAATTTAAGTTCTTCTTCTGTTTCTTCAGCAGTTTCAGGTTCAGTCACATCTGGCTTTTCATGTAAATCTGCTTTTAATTGACCTTTGCGGTGCTTTAATACGGTATCTAATTTTTTAGCGGCACTCGTAATAGCGGGGTACATGACCGAATCACTACCTTTAGCGGCAATGCTGGTTCCTTCATAATTGGTGCGAATTTCAACATCATACTCACCGTGCTCTTTGGAAATGATGATATCTAGCGAGAGAAGTGTAGGGAAATGGGTCGCTATTTTAGCGAATTTTGCTTCTAAATGCTCTTTGATGCCATCAGTAACATCAACATGGTGACCAGAAATATTTATTTTCATAGATTGTCCTTAAAAAAATTTACTTGCCAAATTAATCGCGTATCACCTCTGTATATTTACATAAATACACGCGATGTACAAATGCAAGTTTACATAATTTGACATGTAACAGTTGATTGTCTTACACGTGTATAGGTCAATAGAATCAACATGGGCACCCAAGATTATTGGCGTGATAAAAACCGCTGACTTAGTTGATTTTTGGTTGATTGCTTAATTGAATACTTGGTTGATTACTTAATTGAATACTTGGTTAATTGTGGTTGATTGTGACTGTTTAAACAAAGGGGAGATAGATGTTCCCCTTTGATGTTGTTATTTACTGTTTTTTGTTTTGCCAGGAAATAGAGGCAAAAACAATAAAGACAAAAACAGAGTGGGCAACGACTGTTTCGGTGGTTGGATAAAAACCAATAAAGTTAATTGTCGGTAAAAAATCAAGCACATGAATACTGCTATCGCCGGTTAGCTGCAATGCATGAATACTCACACCCAGCATCTTAAATCCAAGGAAGTAAATCAACCAGGTAAATACTTTAAAGAGCACTGGAATGGAAAATTTAACCGTAGTTTTTAAAATGATAATGGCAATTAATGCCAAAATCAGCAACGCAATGATAATACCGAGAAAGAATTGGCTCAGTGCTATTTTAGGTAAAATTCCCGCATAAAAGAGTACCGTTTCAGCGCCTTCACGAAATACAGCCAGAAAGCTTAAGGTGGCAAGTGACAATAAACTTCCCGCGGTTACTGCCGATGCAGTATGCTTTTGTAGAAATTTACTCCAGGCAACGACGGAAGATTTACTGTGCAACCACAGTCCGACAAAGAGCATCATGATCACGGCAACAATGCCAACTATCCCTTCAAGCATTTCTCGAGTGCTTCCGGCGAGGTTCGAGGGTAAAAAGCGTACTAATCCCCATGCCATTAATAAACTGGCCACTAACCCTAATGCTGCACCACCGATAATCCAACGTTGACCACTTTTTTGCTGCGTTGCTTTCATTGCCGAGAATAAAGCAATCACGATAAGCAATGCTTCTAAACCTTCACGCAGTAAAATTAGCGCCGCATCCATAGCGGTATAATTTGCGCCGGGATTTAACGCTGACAAATGGGTGATCAATTGTGCTAATTTTACTTGGCTTTTAGTGTTGCCGTCAGCGGCAATAATCAAAGGCAGGTGACTTTCAACTTGTGTATATAAGCCAGGCGAACGGGTACTGACTTCATTTTCAAATACCGGCCAATTTTTTATGAAGGTAAGTAAGTGTTGATTACCTGCCGGACTGTTTTGCTGTTGGTAATCACTTAATGCGGTATTTAATAATGTTATACCTTCACTTAAACCCATATCACTGTTACTGGTAGCAATGATTTCGCCATTATTAAAACTCCTCAGCGTTTCACCTAAGCGGTTACTTTGTAAGGCAATTTCATCCCATGATAGTGCTGTTCTCGCTTTGGCAACATTTAACAGAGCAAGGGCCGTTTCTATTCTGCCATAGTGGCCCATACTGGTTTCGTGAACAACACGCTCCCTTTTAGCCCAGGCGCGGTTGAATATGCGAAAGGTTGTTTGCAGCGCATCCATGTCTTTATCATTTACCGCCTCTGCCATCGCATTGAAAGTTGGCATTACCCGTTTAATAAACTGCTTACGCATGCTCTTGTAATCAACGGGATTAACGTACTTTTCAAGTTTGATTAAAGCTGAAGATAAGGCCGTTAAATTATCCACTGAAGGATTTTTCTTAGCCGTTTCTAGTGCACTAAAAACGACTTGTTTATTGGCTGTTTGAGCAATATTTAAACCATTTAAATAGTTAGCCATTTCCTGTAAATTATTTTTAGCAACTTCCTGTTGGCTGCTTTTTGTTGCGCCAATAGCATCGGAAAGCTTAATGTAAGCCGGTGAAAAATTTATTTTTTCAGCGCCAATAGATGCACCGCTAAAAACAATAAAAAAACAAAAAGTAACGGTTTTCGCAAGGCGATAAAAACTAACCTTCGAGTAATGCTTGTCCAAGGTATTCTCCCTCTTTGACACCGCCGAAGCAGGCAAAAAGACCGCTACCGACATGGGTAATATATTCATTCATTTTATCGACGTTGCCAAAGGCATTTTGTACTGTAATGAACTGCTGTGGTGATTTCTGGAAAGAAATAAATAATAAACCGGCATCATACTGGCTGGTGCGCGGGTCAATACCATCTGCATATGAGTAAGAACGACGCAGCAATTGCACACCCGTATTATGCGCAAGGTGTGTATGAGAATCGACAGGCATGACCGGTTCTCCATTTTCTTTGGTTAAAGAACTATCAACCTTATCAAACTCATTTTTTTGACCCATTGGCTGACCATGTTTTTTATGGCGTCCAAAGGTATTGTCTTGTTCACCAGAGCTAGTTCGATCCCAGGTTTCCAGATGCATTTGAATACGGCGAACGGCCATGTAACTACCGTTTTTCATCCAATCTTGGTTATCAACCCAAATATATTCTTCAGGCGTGGATAAGGTTAATTTATTTGCTGTTCCATCTTTAAAAGCAAACAGGTTTCGTGGTGTTTCATCTTTACTGTCTTGCGCATTGAAGCCACTTTGTGACCACAACATAGAGACCATTGAAGTACGTGCATAACGAATTAATTGTCTGACAGCATGGAAAGCCACCTGAGGATCATCTGCACAGGATTGAATGCAAAGATCACCCCCCGTGTATTGTGCCTGCAGCTGATCGCGAGGAAAGTGAGGCAGCGGTTTGAATTCTTTAGGTGCTTTGTCTTGAAGCCCCAATTTTTCTAGAAAAGAGGGTGAAACACCAAAGGTTAGGGTTAAATTATAAGCGTTTAAATTATCGGCCTCACCGGTGTCTGTAGGGGGAAGAAATTTGTTTGTACTGTAAGAATCAATATTTTGACCTTGAGTAAGTAAAGCTGCTTGTCTTGTCCATTCTTTGAAAAGCTTAATAACGGCCTGCCTATCAGAGTTATCTAACTTAAGGACAATAAGGTATGCATTGCGTTGCGCTGGTGTTGTGATTCCGGCTTGATGCTTGCCGTAAAAAGGAATTTGTCCCGCAGCGTATGTATTGGTGGTCGTTGTTATTTCTTGGTCCGTCGATGTTGCTGCTAGTGCTTTCCCTAAAAAAAGTGAAGAGCCGCCAATGGCAGCTCCTTTTAGCAAGCGACGACGCGATAAGCTTAAACAATTATCAACCGCATTGGTTTGTCGTTTACTTGTCATAGATTACTCCAGAATAATTCCCATTTGCGCGAGAGGTTCGCCCAGTTTATTAACCGCTTCCGCTAAACCGGCAATATCCTGGTCGGTTAGCTCGGTGTAATACTTGAACTTGCCATTGATTTTTTGTGCCGCAAGTAATTGGTTTACTGCTGCAAAACGGTTATCAAGGGTTTTGACTAAGTCGGCATTTTTTGCCGCTAGCTTAGGGCGGAAAATAACGAAAATCTTTTCTGCGCCATCAATATTGCCTTGAAAATCGTAAAGATCGGTATGGGAAAATATTTCTTCTTCACCAGAAATTTTACTGGTTGAGACTTCATTAAGTAAATCGACCGCACCCTGTACCATTAACTCGGGTGTTACCTCAACAGTGGCAACTTTTGCGCGCAGTTCTTTCACATCGGACATTAACTGTGCCGTATATTTTTCAGTGCCATCCGTTGTATTGTGTACCCAAAGAATTTCTTCAATGGGATGAAAACCAGTCCAATTTTCACCCGGTTCAAGGTCTGCTTTACGCGAATCAATACGCGGATCTAAATCACCAAAACTTTCAGCGATGGGCTCGGCGGTTTCAAAGTTCATACGAACAAGGGGATAAAGCGCTTTTGCTTCTGCTATTTTTCCCTGGTCAAGGTAATCAACGAATTGTTGAGTTTGAATAACAAGGGCGTCAATTTTATTGACAGCAAAGGTTTTATATTGCTGTAACTCGCTGTCAACATTGGTCACGGCTTGAACTGTATTTGTCATGGATAAAGCGGCAAGCAAAGTCAAAGCCAGTGAAGTTTTTTTAAAGCGCATAGTAGTCCCTTCTTGTTGTTAATAGTAATCATTATCATTAAGGTGTGCAGTCTATCGTCATAAAAGATTCTGTCAATGCTTTTATTTATTAAGTGCTGGTGGGTTTTTAACGCTGTTGTTAAAGCGGGTTTTTAAATTTTATTATTTAATATCAATTATTTAAAATTATTTTTGTAAGTTTTTTCCCTGGTGATAGTCAGCACAGAATTTGCTAATTAAATTAAAGTGACGGTAGGCACCTCGCGGGCACTAAGTAAATACGGTGGATATTTAGCCAGAAAATGACACCAATTAGCTAGCAGTAAATTGCTAACGCTGGCTCAACTCTTCAAGGATAGAAAGTGATGCTCCGACTGATTGATATCAAGCTTCTTCTGCTGCTTTAAAACCGCGACATTCCTAATTTTTCGTTATTCAGAAATTAATTGATTGAAAAAATCGTTCAATTTATGCTTTTGATCAGCCATAACAAATTGTCTTAATGAGTAATAAAAGAATCTCTAATTTTTCAATAAAAATGGGTTGCTTGATCGCTAAATAGGTTGAGATATACACAGTCGAAACAGTGGACTAGCTGTTGCTTTAGGGTTTCTACTTAATGTGACTGATAGAGACTGTTTTAATAATATCGTTGATCACATTAGACACTTATTTTTCGTTTCATTATTAAGATAAATAGCGTTTTTACGATAGAATATCCTTCAATAAATAATAATTCGCAGAAGTGTCCTAGAAATGAAAATTGTTGCAGTCACAGCTTGTCCAACAGGCATCGCACATACCTATATGGCAGCCGATGCTTTGCGTAAAGAAGCGCAAAAAATGAAAATTCAAATAAAAGTTGAAACTCAAGGTGCTATGGGCATTGAAGATCAGTTAAATTCTGTTGATATCAGCCATGCAGATATGGTTTTAATTGCATCTGATATTGAAATTGAACAGCGTGCGCGTTTTGCCGGCAGTAAAATTCGCCATGTCACTATTGAACAAGTATTAACCGATGCAAACAGTGTTTTAGCAGACTGTTTGCGGCTATAACTGAATGATAATAGAGCGGCGCATTACATTTGTTATAGGTGATGACGGTTTTGCTGTATGGAAATTAACCCGCTTAAAAACTCTTGCTGGCTATTTTCGCTCGGTTATTATATTACAAAATATCACCACAACAGAAGCCAGTAATAGCGAACACTCTCTGAAAGTGATGAGCCTTGGTTGTAAGGAAAATGATCTCTGCCAACTTTGGATCGAAGGCTCTGATGCAGAACTTGCCTGTATGGTACTTACCGACTTTATTGCCGATCAGTTTGAAATCGTTAACACCTCCCATAAGCGCAGTGAAAACTACAGTAATTCAATAATTAAAAATCACCCTACCTTTCATCTTCCATTTTCACTCAATTATTATTTTGAAGCCATAGAGGTTGACGATGACATTGGGAAAAGCATTTTAATGTCGAAAATCAGCACGATTTTTAACAAAGTAATGGCCCAATCCCTGTTGGCAGCGATGCTCAAAAGAGAAAAAATATCATCGACGGGCATCGGTAATGGTATCGCTATTCCCCACATCATGATTGAAGGTATAACGAAACCCGCAATAGTGGTGTTGCGGTTAGATAAACCTGTCGATTGGCATTGCAACCGCGGCAAGATAACGCTTATTATCGCCATGTTAATTCCGGCACCAGCAAGCCTGAAGGTGGTGAAAGCATTCACTCAAATTTCACGCGCGCTGCTGGATCCCGTTAACTGTAACTTTTTAACCAGTACGATTGAGCCTGAAGCTATTAAAGCCATTGTTCTTCATATTATGGCCAGAAATAACAGAACGTTATAACATTAAGACATACTTCGGTATTCACTTGGAGTATGGCCCGTTTTGTTTTTAAAAACTCGAAAGAAATAGTTCACATCCTGAAAACCGCAGCGAGTGGCAACTTCGTTCAGCCGGAATGGATATTTTTTGAGCATAAATTTTGCCCTGTCTATTCGCACCCAGCTAATATAATCCGCAAGTGTCATATGACCCTGATGGCGAAACATTCGCGATAGATGATTGGGGGAAATATTAAAACGGGTGGCAATGCTTGAACGAGTAATCGCACAGTGGAAGTGTTCCTGAATATAAATGCAAATTCCCTGATACAAATCTTCACTGCGTTTTTTTGCAGTGTGAGCGGGATCTGCAATCATTGACTGGCTATAACTCATTAATGCAAATAACAAATATTCATCCATTGGACTTTTACGTGATTCACTGGCAAGCGCATTCAGCGCTTCCAGTATATGATCAATTGCATGACCTGTTCTAGTTTGAATACTGTGCTTACGTACATCCAGAAAACCTGCTTCTCCTTTCCTTTTATCTACCAGGCTAAAACCTAACTGTCTGCGGCCAAACAGTAAGCTCAATACCGAACAGTCGGTATTCCAATCGGGTTTATTCCAGCAGTTAGGCGCAATATAAAGCGCATCGCCGGCAAGCACTTTGATATCAACGATCCCCTGGTCAGGATCTTCTATCTGATTGACATACTCACCGCTAATCACCAACTCTAAACGAGCAAAGTTAACCTGGTAACTAAACAGTGGCGGGGTGAGATTATTGCCTGCAAACCAAATCCGGTTAATGTTTTCTCTCTCGGAAAGTAGTATTTCAAGTAAATCATGAAAAACATTATCCATTGAAAATTCCTTTTAGTAATAGCAGACGTTATGCCAAAAAAGTGAATATTATCATCTTTTTTCACCCTTACTACATCACTTAAATCCAGAAAGGTAAAAGATAATATTTATCTTTATGCTTGATTGACACATGGTAAATTATTGATGAATACGTAAATGATTGATTTAATGTAATAAAATGCAGATCAAATCGGTTTGAAAATAAAATATCAATTATGCGCAAGATCACACTCAAACAATGTAGTTACAATATTCCAGTAAATGTCTTTCTTATACACTGTCGCTCCCCTTAACTCTAGACGACAATATTACTAAGCAAAAGAGATAACACCTATGAGCAGACAATGGAGATAACATTATGATGATCACTGATTTAATCAATGAAAATTTGATTCGCCTTGATCTTAAAGGCACAACCAAACAAGATGTTTTTGTAGAATTAATTGATGCACTAGATACTGAAGGGCGGATCAGCAATAAAGCACAATTTCTTGCTGATGTTCAAGCCCGTGAAGAGTTGGGCAATACCGGTTTTGAAGAAGGAGTGGCACTACCGCACGCAAAAAGTACTGCCGTAATAAAACCGGCGGTTGCCATTGGCGTAAGTAAAGCGGGGGTTGACTACGGCGCTGAAGATGGAAAACCATCAAAACTATTTTTTATGATTGCCTCTCCAGATAATACCTCGAATCAACACATTGACGTGTTAGCAGAGCTTTCTTCAAAATTGATTGAAGAAGGCTTCATTGATAAATTTCTAATTGCTAAAACCCCGGCGCAGGCGCTGGAAATTCTGCTTGAAAAAGTAGCGCCAACCAAAGTTTCTACTGCGCCCAACAAAGGGTTTATTATTGGTGTTACGGGCTGCCCTACGGGTGTTGCCCATACTTACCTTGCGGCAGAAGCGCTTGAAAAAGGTGCCGCACAATTAGGTTACAAAATCAAAGTGGAAACCAATGGTTCCATTGGTGTTAAGAGTAGTCCTACAGCTGAAGAGATTGAACGTGCCGATGCCATTATCGTCGCCTCTGATAAACAGGTTGATATGGATAGGTTCGAAGGGAAAAGATTGATCGAAACGGGTGTAAAAGCGCCGATCACAGATGCCAAAGGGTTAATTAATAAAGCGCTAACTGCACCGATATACAAGTCAGAGAATAAGGCTTCTTCATCTACGGAGAGTAAAGTATCGCAAACCCGCACAAATCTTTACCGTTACCTGATGAACGGGGTATCGCATATGATCCCCTTTGTTGTAACGGGTGGTCTTTTAATCGCACTAGCACTTGCCATTGGCGGTGAACCAACAGAAGCCGGAATGGCTATTCCCGCGGGAAGTCTGTGGAACAAGGTGCTTGATGTCGGTGTTGTCGCCTTTACACTAATGATTCCAATCTTGGCCGGTTACATCGCTTATGCGATTGCCGATCGCCCGGGTTTAGCGCCGGGTTTAATCGGAGGCTGGATTGCAAATAACGGCTCTTTCTACGATGCAGATGCAGGAACCGGTTTTATCGGTGCTATTGTTGCGGGTCTTTTAGTCGGTTACTTTGTTAAATGGCTGGTCAATATTAATTGGCACAAGTTTCTTCAACCCCTTGTTCCTATTATGATTGCCCCCATTGCCGGCTCACTGTTTATCTCTGTTCTATTTATCTTTGTTATTGGCGCGCCAATCGCAAGCTTAATGGACAACATGAATGCACTACTCACTAACATGAGTACCGGGAATGTTGTGCTTCTGGGTATTGTGCTTGGTGGTATGGCAGGCTTTGATATGGGCGGGCCGTTTAACAAAGTGGCATTCCTCTTCTCTGTGGGCATGATTGCAAGTGGTCAAACTCAATTTATGGGGGCAATGGCTTGTGCAATCCCAGTTGCACCATTAGGTATGGGGCTGGCAACGGTACTTGGTCGTAAATTTAACCTCTTCGAAGCATCAGAGATTGAAGCAGGTAAAGCAGCCGGTGCAATGGGTTTGGTGGGTATTTCCGAAGGTGCGATCCCATTTGCAGCGCAGGATCCACTCTCGGTTATTCCGGCAAATGTACTCGGCTCTATGGTTGCAGCCGTGATGGCATTTTCATTCGGTATCACTAATAGTGTTGCTCACGGTGGCCCGATCGTTGCGCTGTTAGGTGCGATGAATAAACCTGCTCTTGCGTTGTTCTGTATGGCAGCAGGTGCAGTGGTAACAGCAATGGTTTGTCTAACACTTAAAAAAATGCGTCAATCAAGAGCTGAAGCTGCATTGGCCTAACGTAAATTTAAAGTAATTAATACACTTAAGACTCAAGCTCCCTTTTACCAAAGGGAGCTTTCTATTAATTAGCGAAGAGCAACTAAAATAGTTAACTTTCTAACTAAAGTTTATTTTGAATTAACTGCAAGGTGTGAGTTGATTAAACACGTCAGAACATCGCAGCAGGAACAAAAGAAGAGTTACCGTGCAAGAAGCTAATTAAGTGTGCCATGAGAATCATGTGTAGGACTTATCGGTGATCTTTTAAACCTTGTAGCAGCGTTTGTCTGGCATGAGCAACCCGAAACTGACGAAGTGCGCTTGGTGCCCAAATCAGATAATAATGAAGTTCACAGGTGCCAACGGGAGAGGGGATTTCAACCAGTTCATTGTTTTTAATTTGTTCTCTGCACAAAAATTCGGGTAAGACAGACCAACCAAAACCTTGAATAAGCAGTTTTCGTTGCGCCCTTAAGTCCTGACTAACAACAGCCGGGATTAAGCGTTCACTTTTTAATTTATTTTTTATTATCCAATTATTAATCAGTGAGAGTTCTAAATTGTAAGCGAGCATCGGCTCTGTTGTTAGCGCTAAGGTCAAATCTTTCGCCTCGATAATCCGTTGTGCAACATCAGGAGATGCAACGGGTAAGGCGCGACTGGTCATGATTCTTTCACTTTTTAAGCGGCTGTCGATAACCGGATGAGCTGAAATGCCAAGGTCACAATGCCCCTCAATGAGCATGTTATTGACGAAGGGGCCATCACCGGTATGCATTCTAACGCGTATTCCCGCTTCGAGGAGCGGTAAAAGTTGTTCCGATAAGACCTCCGAAATAAAGTCCGCATGGCCAACAAACTGCAAGACACCGGCAACATCCATCGACCTTGCTCTTGCTGAGGCTAAAGCGGCTTCTGCTAAATCTAATTTATCTCCGATATCAAGCGCCAATTCATCAGCTGCGGCAGTCGGGGTGACACCTGTTGCTAACCTTTCAAATAAAGGACGACCAATAGCGACTTCTAATCCGGCGATGTGTTGGGAGACAGCAGGCTGGGTAAGATTGAGCATGCGAGACGCGCTGCTGATGGAGCGTTGACGATAGACTTCGATAAAAGTGCGCAGACGAACAAGTGACATGATAAACCTCAGTTAATTAGGTGCCCATAAATTTATTTATACCCCTACGAAAATAACATTGTTGGCAGCAGAGCACCACTTTTATTACTATCAACGCACTAACCCAATATGCCAAATAATCAAAAGCACAAGGTTAAACACTTTTAGGTTAAGGATTGATTATTATGATGGAATCATCAAATTCGCATGTAGCATTACAGCAAGTATTACAAACCATGAAACGCGCGCATTTAACCCATGGTCCTGCCGATGTTAAACTTCGTCAAGATCGCTTACTGCGTAGTATTAATTTAATCCGCAACAACTATCAAAGACTCACTAAGGCAATGAATGACGATTTTGGACATCGTAGTTCATACCAATCACAGGTCGCCGATCTGGGCACTACGATGAAGATGTTGCAGCATGCACTTGAGAACCTGCCAGAATGGATGAAAGCAACCCTGATTGATGCTCCCGAGCCTGGTATGCAAACGCGTATTCAACATCAGCCTCTTGGTGTGGTCGGTATCATCAGCCCATGGAACTTCCCGATCAACCTGGCTTTTGGTCCGCTTGCTGGCGTGTTTGCTGCCGGTAACACCGCAATGTTAAAACCATCGGAGCTGACACCACGCACCTCTGAATTATTAGCTGAGCTGGTGGGCGCGAGCTTTGGCACCGATGAACTTGAAGTTGTTTTAGGAGACGCAGAAGTCGGCCAAGCCTTTAGTGCGTTACCTTTTGATCATCTGATTTTCACCGGCAGTAGCGCCGTTGGTAAACATGTTATGCGCGCCGCAGCAGAAAACCTGGTCCCCGTCACTCTTGAGTTAGGGGGAAAATCGCCGGTAATGATTGATAGCGATGCGGATATTACTGACGCTGTAGAAAAAACCTTAACGGTAAAAACTTTTAATGTCGGGCAAATTTGTCTCTCCCCGGACTATGTACTGCTGCCAGAAGATAAATTATCCGGTTTTGTTGAAGCTTCGAAACACTTTGTTAGTCAAGCCTTTCCGTCTATTGCTGATAATCCGGATTACACCAGCATCATCAATGATAAACATTACCAACGTTTAATTAGCTTATTAAAAGATGCCGAAGACAAAGGCGCACAAATTATCAGTTTAGCGCCTGCGGAAGAAGCACCTTACGATGCGCTCACCCGCACTATCGCACCCCATTTGGTGATTGGTGTGAATGATCAGATGGCGATTATGCAGGAGGAAATCTTTGGACCGCTATTGCCGATTAAAACCTATACGGATCGTCTCGATGCTATTGCCTACATCAATGCCAATGCACGACCATTAGCTGCATATTATTTTGGTAATAACCCAGAAAATCAGCAACATTTTGCCGATCATACAACCTCCGGTGGTTTGGTCATTAATGATGTGATGACCCATGTCAGCATTGATGATCTGCCCTTTGGCGGTGTTGGTCATTCAGGCATGGGCGCCTATCACGGAGAGCATGGTTTTAAGCAATTTTCTCATGCTAAACCCGTTGTTATTCAAAGTGCAACTAGCGCAGAAACGTCACGTTTAAGAGCACCTTATGCTGACAAACAAAGCGCGCTCGAAGCCCTGTTAAAAGGTTAATTAAACCTTAAGTTACCCCTGTTTTATACTCTAAATCAGGGGTTTATAAGTTATTGAAAATAGGGTACATAATAAATGAAACGTGATGTCTATGCATATATAACCACAGTCACGCTGGTGATTGCATTCGGGTTTAGTGCATTCCTTATTTACAGCGATAATGTTTTGCCGTTCACCACCCAAGCAACAGTTAAAACCACCTCGGTGAATGTTGTGCCGGAAGTGAAGGGCTATATCCAGGCGCTGTTTGTTCATGAAGGTGAGACCGTTGCACCGGGGACAGCACTGTTTCAAATTGATCCGCAACCCTATCAGATTGAAAAGCAAAAATCACAAGCTGCCGTTGTACAGATGAAAAGTCGTTGGACTCAGGCGCAAAAATATTTAACACGTATTAAATCATTACGTAAAGGATCATCCGTCAGTAAAGAAGCACTTGATGGTGCACAATCAGATGAAACGATAGCCTATGCCGAGTATTTATCAGCGCAAGCCAGCCTGAAAATGGCGCAACTTAATCTTGAGCGGACGCTGGTCAAAGCAAAAGAAATCAGTATTGTCACTAATTTGAGTTTCACCGAGGGGATGTATGCCTCGCCATTAACCTCTGTGATTCATTTGGTTAAAAATGAGCAGCAATGGATTGAAGCGGATTTCACTGAAAAAGGGCTAAGTTCGTTAAAACGCGATCAGGAAGTCAATATTGTTTATGATGCGCTGCCCAATAAAGTATTTAGAGGAAAAATCGCATCGATAGATCAAGCCATTAGTAGTGGCTTGAGTAATCATGAATACCTTGGTGAAATAACCTCAGAAACGCGCTGGATTAGGCCACAACAGAAGATTCGGGTGCGCGTGATCCCAGAGCAAAAATTGAATTTAATTGTTGCAGGAAGCCGCGCAAGTGTGATGCTCAGAGACGGCTCAATTATTTCAGATAGTTGGATGAGACTATTAAGCTGGTTAAGGTATATTTATTAATGTATGAGTTAATTCGCAAAACACTGATTATCGTATTGTGCTTGATGTTAAGTAAAATGCTTCATCTAACGGTCAGTGTTTATATCGTGTTATTTTCTATCGTGATTGCGACGACTTGTGATTCGAGCCATATTTGGGAAATTATTAAACGCATATTACCCTCGTTATTTGCAGCGTTAGGGGCGGTAATGGTAAACCAAGTATTTGCGATGCATCCTTTTATTATTTGGACATGCAGCATTCTGTACTTCGACCATGTGCGCCGTAAAGTCGATTCAAACCTGAAAGCAAGAATGGTCACGCTGCCGCTATTTATGATCATTTTCATTGATACCTATGCCAATAGCACGGCATACATCTTATCGATACCCGACATTGTAAGAGACCTTGTTTTAAGCACGCTTATTACCGCTTTAGTTGCCGCTTTTATCAACCACATTATGCCCATAAAACAAAAGATGGTGATGGCACCTATTGTTTCCATGCCGGTAAGGGGGGTGGATCGTTTGAAAATGCTGCTGCTGGTGGGTGTTGGTCTGGCGTTTATTATGATTAACCAAGTGACTAGCGCCGTATTTTGTTTAGTGCCACTTATTACATCGGCAATGCAACCGACACACGATCTGATGAAAACTCATTCGCGTAATAAAATGCTGTCTCAGGTGGGCGGATGCAGTCTTGCCCTTATTGTTGCGATATTTTTTTCAGGTACTGAAATTAACTTATTTACCTATTTATTTATTTCCAGCGTATTGGTTTTTACCATTTTATTGTGGTGTAACCATCCGGATAAAAATGAAGGGCTGATTCACAGCGATGCATTGATGGGTTTTTTAATTCCATATCAACTTTACATTGGCCAATATGGTAATAACTTTGGACTTAATTCAATCATTCTGCGGGCCTTTGAATTGCTTGTTGTATTGTTAATTATTTACACTATCGCCTATTGGTTAGAACGGTTAACGACCACCCGAGATGACCCGCCAAATGTTGTCGCTGCCGTTAATTGATTGTGTCATCAAGTGCCGTTGTGTTGAGGGCTATAGCGTGGATGAGTGTATTTATTCTGTGTATTTTAATATGCCAACGCCTTTAGTTGCGCCGCTTTTATTTCAACTGTGACCGATTTGAAAACGTAAATGTAATATTAAATCAATTGCTTATGATAATGGTTATGACCTTACCGCAGGCGGTTTAGTGCAATTAAAGCCTTTAATATATTCGCTTCTGGGCAAATTTATCCTACAATGGTGTTCGTTTTTTTATTGGGTGTTTTACAATTATATGTCAATTAGAATTGCTATTAATGGTTACGGACGGATAGGGCGCAGTGTAGTACGCGCATTATATGAAAATAACCGTCAAGATGAGATCAAAGTTGTGGCTATTAATGAACTTGCTGAACCGTCGGCAATTGCCCATTTAACGCAGTATGACTCCACTCATGGGCGTTTTCCTTTTCCCGTTGAATTAAACAATAATTGTTTAAGAATTAAAAATGATGATATTCATTTGCTGCGTGTCTCTGAACTTGTTGATTTACCCTGGCATGAACACGATATCGATGTCGTGTTAGATTGTACCGGTATTTACGGCTCCAGAGCCGATGCCGATGCGCATATCGCAGCCGGCGCTAAAAAAGTAATTTTTTCTCATCCGGCAGGTTCCGATGTTGATTCCACGGTTGTTTACGGAATAAACCATCAACAACTGAGCGGTGACGAAACCTTTATTTCGGGCGCATCCTGTACGACTAACTGTATGGTGCCGGTAATCGATACTTTGGATAAAACATTTGCCATTAAATGCGGCACTATTACGACCATCCATTCTTCCATGAATGATCAGCCGGTGATCGATGCATACCATTCCGACTTGCGCCGCACCCGCGCTGCAAGCCAGTCGATTATTCCCGTTGATACCAAATTGGCGGCCGGAATAGAGCGTATCCTGCCTAAATTTGCCAATAAATTTGAAGCAATTGCAGTGCGCGTGCCAACCATTAACGTGACCGCCATGGATCTCAGCATTACGGTCAGTAAAGATGTCACTATTGAAGAGATTAATGCCTGTCTGCTGAAGGCCTCTGAAACTAACTTAACGGATATTTTGGGTTACACCGAGGCGCCGCTTGTTTCAATTGATTTTAATCACGATCCCCGCTCTTGTATTATTGACGGCACGCAAACCCGCGTCAGTGACGGGAATTTAGTCAAACTATTAGTCTGGTGTGATAACGAATGGGGATTTGCCAATCGTTTATTAGATACCACTTTTTATCTGGCTAATTTGGCACAGCAAAAGAGTCAACAATCTATAACATACCCCGAATTACTTGAAGATACCGTCATTAGTAATACCGTCAATGATGAACTTCCGGAGAGAAGAAAAGTCATCTAGTTAAACGAAAAATGTTGTGTACCAACTAAGAGCCAGGTTTGTCGCCTTGCTCTTTACAATATATGCCGCATCATCAATGTGCTGTTCATGATAAATATAAGAAGGGGGACTTATTAATGACAAAAAATATTTTGGTGGTGGGGGCTTCGGGTTATGTTGGCAGTCAACTGGTCCCGGCGCTGGCGCAAAAAGGTTATAATGTCACGGCGACAGTGCGCGATCCTGGCCTATTTTCACAGGGTAGTTGGAGCAAACTCGATAATATTAAAGTAGTGGCATTAAATTTAACCGTTAATACTGATTTATCGCTTATTCTGCGGGATATTGATGTGGTTTTTTATCTTGTGCACAGCATGAATAACGGCTCGAATTTTGTTGATATTGAACTTGATAACGCTCGAAACTTTAGTGACCAGTTAAAAATGAGTCAGGTCAAACAGCTTATCTATTTAGGCTCTCTGCAACCGGCTTCCAGTGACTCCAAACATTTTATCGCACGCAAAAAAACCGGTGACATTTTAAGAAAAAGCAATGTTATCGTCACTGAATTAAGGGCCGGAATTATTGTTGGCCCGGGCTCCGCAGTTTTTGAGGTGATGCGCGATTTAGTTTATCACCTGCCTATTATGATAGCCCCTAAGTGCATAAATTCTCACAACTCACCTATTGCCTTCCAAAATCTGCTTTATTACCTGTTGGAGTTATTAAAAGTGACTGCCACTGAGCATAAAATTCTTGATGTGGCAGGGCCTGCGTTAATTAGCTATCAAAAGCAGATGCAGATAATTGCCAATTTAACGGGTAAAAAAGTACGTATTATCCCGCTGTCTATTTTAACACCTAAGATTGCCGCCCTCGGGTTTAAAGTCATTACCTCGGTACCCACAAATATTGTCAGAGCATTGGTCGAGGGAATGTGCTACGACTTAACGGCCGACGGCAAAGAGATTCAGTCTCTTATTCCACAAACATTACTTTCCTATGAACAGGCCGTGGCCCAAACCTTAGAAAATGAACAGAATATTATTAACAGTGACGTATGGGGATTTGATCCCGATGCGCTCTCTTATTGGCGACCCGGTTACGCATATTATCCCAAGCAAACGGGTCACTCTTTGAAAACGGATGTCAGTGCAGAATGCCTTTGGCGGCAGATTCAATTAATTGGTACGCAGGAAGGTTATTTTTATGCAAATTATTTATGGCGAATAAGAGAATGGATAGATCACCTTGCTGGTGGGAATTCTTTAACGCGTTATCGTAGCCAGCCTGATAAAATAGCCTTAGGTGATAGAATCGACTCCTGGAAAGTAATCGGCCTTAAAGAGAATCAATTTTTGTCTTTATTAATGGGAATGAAAGCACCAGGATTAGGACGGCTTGAATTTAGGATCGTGGATAAAGGGGCTTATCGGGAATTAGATATTCGAGCCTGGTGGCATCCTGCCGGTTTTTCAGGTTTGTTATATTGGTTTGCACTGATGCCCGCACACTTATTTATCTTCAAGGGCATGACAAAAGCCATCGTAAAAAAATGTAAGGCTAAAATGTAATTCTATTGATAGCAAGCCGATATTTACCCCGGAGAGCTGAATTTTTTAGTTGTTATAGCTATCACCTACCGTATTGTAACGGTTTATATTAAAGCGAGTTAAATGATGAAAGTGAGTATTAAACGATTAATGATAGCTTTTTTTGCCGTCAATGTAGTCGCTTGTACGGCGCTACCCTCTCAGGGTAGCGAGCAACGTACAGGCTATAAAGAGGTTGGGAAAGCCTCATTTTATGCAAATAAGTTTCAAGGAAGACTAACGGCCAGCGGAGCTGTTTTTAATCAAAATGCTAAAACAGCAGCGCATAAAAAGTTATCTTTTGGTACAAAAGTGAAAGTCACCAATTTAAAAAATAACAAATCGGTTGTTGTCATCATCAATGACCGGGGCCCTTTTGCTAAAGGGCGTATTATTGACCTGTCACGCTCGGCATTCCGCGCTATTGGTAATCCTGACTCAGGTGTTATTAAAGTGCGAGTCGAAGTTGTACGTTAGTTTGTCCGGTTGGTGATGGGGGTTATTCAGACCGGCCGCTTAATCCTTGTAAAAGATTTTCATTTAAAAATCCCTCTTTGTTAAGATTAAAGGCAATAAACCCCTTAGGATCGATTCTTGTTTTAAGTTGATATTTAATATCATCACCAGAATGTTGGCTTAGAGAGGTTAATAATTTAAATAAATCAAATATATTAACAGCCGTTTGTATCTCGACAGTTGTCTCACTGTAACCCTTTAATTTAGGGATTTGACTGGACACACCGGATAAGATTTTTTTATCATTAATATTTAGGCTTAAATTTACGCCTTCAATTTCTAAATCTTGAGCATTTGGATTTAAGACTAATAAACGTACATTAAAACGAGGCGATAGACCCGTTACCGTTGCGGGCGCTATATTAACTAAACTCACTTCTAAATCTTGTAATTGTTGCAGCTGAGTACATCCACTTAATCCAACAACAAAAAACATTATAATAAATTTATACGCAGACATATCAGTCGCTCCATTAAATTTGATAATAAATAATAAATAATAAATAATAAATAATAAATAATAAATAATAAATAATAACAGCAAAACAATATAGATTGTATTTTTCTGTTATATCAGACAATCTGTTAACCATAGGTTGTTCTAAAAGACATAATGCGTGTCTTTATAAATAAAGTGAGTACAAAAAATGTTTAGCAAAATTCATGATTTTTTAAATTCGATGATGGAAGCAGAGCCCGAAACCGCTGCCTATGATGATACTCTTGCCATTGTTTGTCTACTTTGTGAGGTCTCTCATACTGATAAAACAATGCAGCCGGAAGAGATTGCTGCGATAGAAAGTACATTATGCAAGCTGTTGTCCATTGATAAATCCAAAGCAAAAGAGTTAGTTTTGATCGCTACAGAAACAATAAAATCTTCAAATTCACTGTTCGATTTTACTTCTAAATTAAGAGAGTTAGACAGGCAATCGCGGATTAATTTAATAAGAGCAATGTGGGAAGTGGCTTATGCCGATGGCCATCTTGATCCCCTTGAAGAGGCAATTATTCGTAAGGTTGCTACATTAATATACGTTGAACACAGTATGTTTATTCAAACCAAACTGGCCGTTTCCTCTTCATAAAGCCTCCTCGTAGGCGAGCCCGCTATTAATCTGCACAATTTCACTGCAAGATATTAATTTTTAATTGTTTTTGTTACTTGCCGAGGTAACAAATGAGAGAATAAGCGCCGTCGAGTAAATAAACCAAATCATCACAGCACAGATATAAAAATAAATGACTAAAAACCATGACTTTTATATGTATTTTTTACTGACAATTCCGCCGGGTTAATTCCCGTTAAAAACCGCTTAGTATCATCAAAATTGAAATTAATGAAGGGAAAAAAGTGACAATTAAAAAATCAGGCATCATCAATAACATCGGAGCGCAGGTCGTCTTAGCTATGATCTTAGGAACCCTGGTAGGGGTTTATATGGGGGAATCGGCTTCGGTATTTTCTCCTTTAGGCGCAATATTTATTAACCTCATAAAAATGTTAGTGGTGCCTTTGGTTGCCGTTGCTATTATTACGGGAGCTGCAAATCTAGGGAATAGCCCGGCCGCAGGAAAAATTGGGATCAGTACTTTTGTGTTTTTCATGCTCACATCGGCCGTTGCTGTTGCTTTGGCGCTTGTCATGGGAGAGGTTTTTAAACCCGGAGTAGGGCTTGATTTATCGGGCCTGCACAGTATTTTCTCTAATGAATATGCGGACAAAGGTAATGTGCCCGGATTTTTCCAAACCGTATTAGGAATGATCCCGACCAATATATTTAAATCACTTACTAATTCCAATATTTTGCAAATATTGGTTTTCTGTCTTTTCTTAGGCATTGCAATGTCTAAGGTAAGAGAAGATCGCAGATTGCCACTTTTAAATATTCTTAACGGTTTGGTGGATGCCTTTGTTTGGATGATCAACGTTGTTATGCGCATAGCGCCTATTGGTGTCTTTGGTCTGATGGCGGAGTCCGTTGGTACCTTTGGTTTCGATGTGTTAACTGTGGTGATGAAGTTATTTGTTGTTTATGTTGCCGCTATTCTGTTATTCTGTTTTGGTTTTTATCCGTTATTAATCAAAATATTAACTAACACACCCGTGTGGAAATTTATCTCTGCGATGAAACGTCCTCAAGCAGTTGCGCTTTCTACGGCCTCTTCCATGGCAACCTTACCGGTGACCATGGACACAGTCGAAAAAGAGCTGCATATTTCTAACTCTACCGCTTCATTCGTATTACCCTTAGGTGCCACTATTAACATGAGTGGTAACGCCATCTACTATGGTTTAGTTGCGGTGTTTTTTGCGCAGATATTTAATATTGACCTTAGTGTGACGGCTTATGCGGCTATTATTTTTACCGCAACTATTGGGGCAATCGGCCAGGCGGGCGTTCCCGGTCCTTCCTTTCTGGTTGTTGCGGTATTATTATCAGCCGGTATTCCAATCGAAGGTCTACCGCTGTTGTTTGCGCTGGATAGGATCTTTGACATGCTTAGAACCGCGTTAAATATAACCGGTGATGCTGCCTGTGCGGTTATCGTTGATAAATTTAACCCGGAAAATCAGCCTGACGCCGAAGTGATGGCGATCAAATTAGCACAGAGTGAAAAAGTAGCGTAAAGCAAACAATGAATTAGCTGACCTTGTGTCCGGTTACTTTATACAGTAACCGGACATTTTTTAGTTTATCGATCCGCTGTTAATGTTAGTCGTTTTGTAAAATTTCTTCGAGCCACACTAACGAGCTCATTTTATCTGTCTTGATCCCCTTCTGATAGCGAATATCCTCAATAATAATAATTCAATGTGTCAAGTGGAAAAAAATTGATAAAGGAGAGCGGGTTCATGTTAATCTTATTTTTTCCTCCCTTTTATTCCAGAGACCAAGATGGATTCATCTTCTAGTGCCAATAGTACCAAATTAAGTTTTTTGCTAATTATTATTCTGGGGGCTATCTCCGCACTTACTCCGCTTGCCATTGATATGTATTTACCGGCCATGCCAAGTATTGCCAATGAGTTTGGGGTCAATGCCGGTGCCATCCAAATTACCTTAACAGCCTATACTGGCGGCTTTGCCATTGGTCAGCTGGTGCACGGTCCTTTATCCGATAGTTTTGGTCGTAAACCGGTTTTGCTGCTGGGAATATTCTTTTTTGCGCTTGCCGCTATCATAATTGCAATGAGCGGCAGTATTGACGGATTAATCTGGGGACGGGCGGCACAAGGTTTTGCCGGCGCCGCTGCAGTCGTTGTTATACAAGCTATCGTCAGAGATATGTTTGCCAAAGAAGATTTCGCTCGTACCATGTCATTTATTATTCTGGTCATGACAATTGCCCCTTTATTAGCGCCTTTAGTGGGAGGGCATCTGGCCGTTTGGTTCGGTTGGCGCTCTATTTTTTGGTTATTGGCCTTTACTGCATTTGCGGTGATTATCGCTGCCAGCTTAACTATTCCTGAAACCTTAAAAGATGAAAATAAACAGCCTTTTCGTCTGCGCACTACCTTTCGGCATTTTTATACTTTATTTACCAGACCGATGGCATTCGGGTTGATTTTTACCGGGGCTTTTTCTTTTGCGGGTATGTTTGCATTTTTAACGGCAGGCTCTTTTATTTATGTCGAATTATACGATGTAGACGTAGCAAATGTTGGTTATTTATTTTCTTTAAATATACTTTTGATGATGTTAATGACGACCTTAAATGGCAAATACGTAAAAAAATTGGGTTCGCATTTCCTGCTTCGTGCAGGCTTGACTGTGCAACTGCTCGCAAGCTTATTATTAGTGTTAGCACAGATGCTGGATCTAGGTTTATGGGGAGTTGTTGTGCCGGTGATGTTATTTGTGAGTACTATTTCAACCGTAGGCAGTAATAGTATGGCGTTGTTATTAAATGAATATCCCGAAATGGCGGGTACGGTATCCTCTTTGGCCGGATCCATTAGGTTTGGTTCAGGTGCACTGGTGGCCGCTGCGGTCTCTGTGTTACCCAGTGGCAGTGCCTGGCCGATGGTGTTGATGATGGCATTGTGCGGATTATTATCAATGACATTTTATACTTGCTTTGCCAAGGAGGCACAATAAAAATGACTAAAAAACCAGATTGTAAAACAGCAATGCTCAATATCATTACACTGGTAAGAGCTGACTTTCCTTTTGAGGATTCAAATATTAATATTTGCGGGGACAGTTGTGTTGGCTGCCCCAAAAAATTAATTGAATTAGTTGAAACGGAAATCATGCACTGGGAATCGGAACTTGCATGCGGAGAAACACCCACTTTTCAAGATATCTCTAGTTTTGCCAAATTATGCAAAAATGTGCGCAGAGGCTTGGTGCGCAACGGTCTGCTTTCCTGATTCCGCTAAGAACTGTTCATTCTCAATTTAAAAAAGATTCGTAAACAGCCAGTTATTTTACTACACCGCGTTTGATCAATGCTGCCCGTAATGTCTCAATACGATCACGGTTAACGCCAAAATCGGAATGTCCAACACGCGCTGCGGAATAAACTTCGATAATACCGTCACTTGCCTGCAGTTTTAATTTGAGATCATCAACAAATCGAAACACTGCACTTCGGCACTCAACCTGTAAGAAACTATCTGTTAATTGAACAATCTTGCAGCGCGGGATCTCACTAATGACCTTCTGCACAACAGGCCATGCCCGATCTGCTGTGGTTGCCAGTTGAAAGGGATAAATGAAGTGATTTTTATCGTTTGCATTGCTTGAAACACAATTTGGCGAACTGGGGCAATCTTCAATAATCGCCGCAGAGTGGTCGCTCTGTGGCGAATTTATTTCACTGCAGGCACTGAGAGTTAAAATAAGAGAAACCGTCAGCATGGTAAGCGTCGTTATTTTCATGTTGGTATTGTCCTTATAGACAAGGTTAAAAATTGTTTTATACATTAGCGTAGCCTAATAAAACATTATAGCTTTGACTAATGTGCAGCTCAGATCTACAGTTTTATATTAAAAACCATACTCTTTTAATTTTCCAATGCACCTTTTATTCAGCCGCGTTCAATTTTAACTTTGGAAACCTTTATTGTGAATTATAAACTGTTTTTCCTGCTGAGCTTTTGCTGCTTATTGTACGGTTGTACAAATAAATTTGTTTACAATAATATGGATTGGATTTCCAAATGGTATTTAGATGATTATGTTGAATTAAACGCACAACAAAACATTTTTTTAGCCTCGCAGTTAAATGCCGTTCATTACTGGCATCGTCACCATGAATTAGCTGAATATCGAAATCAACTTGTTAAATTCTCAGATGATCTTAAGCAACTGCCAATATCGACTGAAAAATTGCAAGCACATCTGCATAGCATTGAGATGCACTGGCAAAGATTACGCAGGAAGGGCAGTTATTATTTATCGCAAATGGCACCACTGTTAAATGCACAGCAGGTTAATTATTTATTCGATTATTTAGAACAAAAAAATCAACATCGCTTGCAGCAGTTTAAGGCGCAGAGTCTGCAGGAATATAATAACAAAAAATATCAACGAATCGTTGATTTTATAGAGGATCGTTTAGGCTCAACGACTGTTCGGCAAAAATCTTTTGTGCAGCATTTTGTGTCAAAATCAGAGTTAACTCAGGTTGAATATGTGGCTTATGTCAGGCGCTATCAGCAGGCATTAAGGTCCACGTTTGAGTCTGAAAACCCGCGGACATTAAGGGTTGAATTGAACAAATTGCTAAATGATTCAAGTAAATTTATGACTCCGGAGTACAAGCAAAAATCAAATGAAAATCGGCAACTTGCGATGCAGTTACTTTTTGAAATAAGCTCGACATTAACAGAAAAACAGTTGCTTCACCTGCGCACTGAAATTAAAGACCTGATCAGATTAATCGACAAACTTGTTGCCGATTAACTACAAAAAACCTGACATTAATTTGTATATAATATTTTCTGTACATTTATGGGAGTTATAACTCATGCCTTGTTTTCATGTCTTGTTTTCATGCATTTTCCTGCGCCTAAATAGACCACTTAATGAGTAGTATCAGCAACTGCTGATACCAAAAGATATATATCATTAAGGATTTAGTGAATTATCAGTTGTTTTAATTTATTAATATCATGGTGTGTTTCAAAAAAATCAACCACCGCATTGGCCTGTATCTGTTTTACCTGTGGCAAACGTTTTATAAAATTTTTAAGAGTGGTAAAAGAGCGATCAAATTTTGTGTCTGCTGATAATTGTTCGGCATTGTCGATAAATGTTTCGACCGTTGCCTCATCAATCAAAAAACGTACAAAGGTTAGTACCGTAAAATTCAATGAACTTTTGAGATTTGCTTTCTCGGCTTGTTGTATTCTGTCCTTCGTGCTTTCAATCTCTTCACAGAGCAGCGACACCTGCGCAGCATAGGTTAATGCATCTTTCACTTTTTCCTTTAAGAAAGATGAACTACTTTTATCAAAACGGCCAATAATTTTATCAAAAAGTTTAATTGCATCTTTTGCTTTATTAAATTTCAAAAGAATCATTGCCTTATCTTGTAAGGCTCGTGCGAGGAGTTGTTTAAAGATCAATTCGTTGCTACGGGCAAAACGAATTTGTATCTTATCGCACAGTTCAATCACCGCGAGTGGTTTCTCCTGCAGATCAAATATTGTAAGCATCTTACCCAGTGATTGAGTCACCAGATTCTGAAGTTGTGGATCCGCACTGTCTGCAAAACGTGTATAAACTGACTCGTAACCGGTAATTGATTGTTTTTGCTGTCCGACTTTATCCAGATAATCACTTTTATTGACCAGCGCTTGAGCCACAATCTGCTGCATTTCTATTTCGGGTCTTTCTCCCAATCTTGATACCAGGTCATCAAAAATAGCTAATACTTCAGTTGTTGAATCTTTTGTGCAGAGTGCAAGGGCTTTATGAATGAGTGCACGGTTAATCTCAACTTCGAAAAACAGCCCCGTTGAATCTGAAAATCTGGCGATGATTTGATCATAAACAGCAATTTCCTGTTCAACTTGATTGAGTTGCTTTAGTAAAAACCCTTTCTGAAAAAATGATTTGCTAACCTGTTGTTGTAATTCAAGAGGATCATCTGCCGTGATACGTATAATAATTTCATCATAAACTGTGATGGCCTCCTCTGTACGCTGACATGTTTGCAAGGTATGAGCTTTGTTAAACAATGCATTTGTCAGTAATAAATCACTGCTATTTGGATTGTTGATAACCTTGTCTAAAAATGAGATGGATACCAGGTAGTCTTTTTGGTGAAATAATACGATAGCCTGGTCAAAGCTGTCGGCTGCTGAATAATCAATTTTTTCTTTATGCATTAAGCGATTATTTAAAGTGATCTCAAATTTTTTAATATCGTCAGGATCTGATGTTTGATCAAACTGAGTAAGCCGAAATCTAATATCATTTTCATATTGGTCTGTTAATGATTGGTATAAGTCCGACAAACGGCCCAGATCTGCAGCAGTTTTTTGGGCGGTAAATACACGTTCATCCAATAAGCCTAAGGTTTTTTGCATACTGTTAATGTGCAAAGATTCGGTTTTTTCTATCAGACGATTAATAATTTCAGGCTCTTGCTCCTCCAACCACATAAGCGAATGTGTTTCCGCACTTTTTTTAGCATTCTTGATGGCTTTATTTTTTGCGTTAAGTGCGGAGATATAGGCAACAAAAGCAACCAATAAGCTTAATAGGGCGATTAATATTGCCAACAAACTATTATCAATAACAATATCTTTGTCTAAAATCCGGATTGATTGTCTGAATTGTAAGCTATCTCCCTGATTAATGGCGCTGTTTTGCGCATTAATTGTTTCGATATCTACTTTAAGTTTGTCTAATTGCTGCTGTAAATTTATTGCACTGTCAGTACTTTTTTCAGCGCTTAGTTCAATGTTCAGTTCAGTGTTTAGCTCAGTACTTTTTTCCGACATGGGCAGTGCGATTTTTTCAATTGCACTGATCTGATTCTGGATTGCTGGTTGCTTGTTTTGCGGCAGTTCAACTTGCTCTGCGGTAATTATTTGTGGTGCAGCTGATGTATTTTGGATATCGGCATAAACGGATGAGTTAAAACAGATTAAGAAGATGGATAAGGACAGAAAATGCATGACATTCCTCAGTTGCAGACGCTATAAAAAGCTATATTTCAGAACCATAACAGCTCAAGGCATTGAATAGAATTAAATCAACAAAAAAAACGTAATTAGGCGCTGTGACTAAAGCCGTGTTGATATTAATTAGTGGCAATTTGGATTTTAGCGCAGCTTTAAGTTTAGCCTTGATAAGTCTTAACAATAACAAAAATTGTTCTTTATATTCGAAATTCATTCTCTGACTCCTTGGCGATGGATTATTTTCTGATTGCAATTATACTTTTTAATAGCAGCCTAATTTTTAACTGTACTTAACATCTATGTTCTATGTTCTAAGCATGAACTAAGTGAAGAGTGCTGATTTGTGCTGTGCCATAAAAGATGCGCTGATTGTTTTGCTGCATCTAAACAGGAGACTAACAAGGGGAATACTATGTCTCATATAGTGGTAATAGGTGCAGGAACAGGGGGAATGTCAGGTGTTTATGAACTGCGTGATGCACTGAGTAAAAGTGAACATCAGATTACATTAATTAATGAACGTGAAGATTTTCAATTTGTACCCTCAAATCCCTGGCTCGGGGTCGGCTGGCGTAAACGTGAACAAATTAGTCTGCCGATAAAAGAGTGTGTTAATAAAAAGGGAATTGAGTTTATTGCCGGGCGAGTGACCGAGATTATTGCACATAAAAACCAGTTGAAAATTGATGATAGTCAGATACTTGATTACGATTATTTAGTGATTGCAACCGGACCTGAGCTGGCATTTGATCAAATAGAGGGGGCCGGTCCCGACGGTTTTACGCAATCCGTGTGCAGTTTAGATCACGCAGAAGCTTCCTTTGAAAATGTTAAAGCGTTAATTGAAAATCCGGGTGCTGTGGTAGTGGGAGCCTTTCAGGGAGCAAGCTGTTTTGGCCCTGCCTATGAGTATGCTTTTATTTTGGAGAAAGCGCTGCGTGATGCAAAAGTACGAGATCGTGTTCCAATGACATTTGTCACCTGCGAGCCTTACATCGGGCACTTAGGGCTTGGCGGCGTGGGCGATTCAAAAGGATTATTAGAAAGTGACCTGCGTGGCCATCATATTCATTGGATTTGTAATGCTAAAGTGAGCAGAGTTGAAGCGGGTAAAATGTATGTTGAAGAATATAACGACCGCAAAGAGGTCATAAAAAATCATGAGCTGAGCTTTAATCATGCCATGATGATCCCGCCTTTTCGTGGCGTCTCTGCCGTCGCCAATGTAGAAGGTCTGTGTAATCCAAAAGGTTTTGTGTTTGTTGATGAATACCAGCGCAGTCCTCGTTATGAAAACATTTACGCGGCGGGAGTCTGCATTGCGATTAAACCCTTAGAAGATACACCGGTGCCACTTGGCGTGCCAAAAACAGGCTATATGATTGAGTCAATGATGACCGCGATAACTCGGAATATTAGCGATGTAATTGCCGGTAAAGCGCCTTCCTATAAAGCCAGTTGGAGCGCAATTTGTCTTGCTGATATGGGGGACACGGGGGCCGCTTTTGTGGCTATTCCACAAATACCGCCGAGAAATGTGACTTGGTTTAAAAAAGGGAAATGGGTACATTTTGCAAAAGTTGCCTTTGAAAAATACTTTATGATGAAGATGAAGAATGGCACAACCGAGCCTGTTTATGAAAAATACATGCTTAAATTAATGGGTATTACCAAACTGAAATAGGTGAGCAAGGGCAGAGGCTGCAAAGCAAACCCTATTTAATGTTTGCTTTGGCATCTCTGCCCGATAGGGTTGAAAATTAATTCGATGGACAAAGATAAAATCCTATTTATTGCTTTTTATTGTAAGATTTATCTCCGTATTTTGCACCGCTGTAGGTTACAATTCATTTATAAAACACATCTACATTCAAACTTTTATTGGGTGCTGATAAACGGGAAAAAAGCTGTTAATGACGCTTTTTGCCGAACAATATCGCAGTACCGTTTTTATAGTGTTCAGCGAGATAATGATAACTAAAGGAATTTTTAGTATGAAAATGATAAAGCCATTTTTATTGTCGACCGTGGTTGCCGCGTCATTGACATTATACGGGTGTGCAAATTCTCCTACAGGCCGGCAGCAGATATTACTCTTTTCCGGTACGCAAATGTCACAACTTGGGGCGCAGTCATTCGAAGAAATAAAAGCGCAGGAAAAGATCAATACAGATAAAAAAACCAATGCCTATGTACAGTGTGTGAGCAACGCAATTACCGCCCGTATAGCGTCTAAAACTGATTTTACAGAGTGGGAAGTGGTTGTTTTTGATAGTGAACAGATCAATGCATTTGCACTGCCGGGAGGGAAAATCGGGGTTTATAGCGGTTTACTCAAGGTCGCGGTTAATCAAGATCAATTAGCAACCGTGATCGGCCATGAAATTGGTCACGTAATGGCGAACCATAGTAACGAAAGGCTGTCGAGATCCCAGTTAGCCAATACCGGATTACAATTATCGAACGTTGCTCTGGGAGGATCGGAATATCAAAGTATGGCTATGGCAGGGCTTGGTTTAGGCGTGCAGTATGGGGTGTTAATGCCCTACGGGCGTGCGCAGGAATCTGAGTCTGACACTATAGGGTTAAAACTAATGGCTGAAGCTGGATTTGACCCGCAGCAAAGTATTAACTTGTGGGAAAATATGTCTAAAGCTTCCGGTGGAAATCAGCCGCCTGAATTATTATCCACACACCCGTCAAATTCGACACGTATTCAAAACTTAAAGGCCGAGATAGCCGCTTTACCTGCAATTAATGTAAAACGTCAGAATTGTAAGTTATAACTGTTAATAGCAGTGTGGTTTTCAGATAAGAAAACCACGCCTTCATTTATGCAAATGTCTACCGTGGTATCTCATTTCTTCTTCAATCAACCAAATTCTGAACGTTTTTTGATCCGCTTTCCCTGCTGAATTATAAACCTTTATTTGCCGCTCTGTTTGCGCGCTATGTGAATGAGCAGAAGATCCATGCAGTTTTGGCATTGCTGTTTTTGCGTTTATGGCTAACATTATGGCGTTCTTTTTATGGTATTCAGTAATCAACTTTTCGATATCTTGGTAGGGGAAAAAACCTTTATCTAAAAGGCTATCGGCACTCCTTACCCTAGTACTGCAGTTGTGGTTTGTTACATGCCAAACAATGCCTTTCTCCACTGCTGTTTAGCTTGCTGATAATGGTTGAATGTCTCGACTGCTATGATCGTATTTTTATCCGTTTGTATATTAAAAATATAAGGTTTACTGGTTAGCATTCCATCTTCAGGAAAATTATTTAAATACCTGATCACTACCTGATGCATGCCATTGGTCAGTGTGAATTTGGTTTTTTGAAAATTTTGTTACTGTATTTTTGACCATCCACAGCTAAAAATTATACGCTTTTCCACCTGCTAATGTGGCCGCGTAACTGTAGGCCCGCATACATAATGTAATTAATAGGACTACAATCTCATTTAAATTCTCTTCTTTAAATACCATCTTAATAAATGCCCTTTAAATCAAAATGAAGGTGAATTTACAATTTAAGCGCTAAATCTAGCACGTAAAATATAATGGTTTATCGGAAATTTTTTTTTCTGGTTGTTGTTCGGGTTGTTTATCATTGGCACTATTGGAGTGAAAGATATCTTTTACTGCCATTAAGGCAGATGGCTAGTGATAATTCATTCTATAAAACGACAGTCCGGCTTTTGCTTAATGATTAGTCGACACTGGTTTTATTACTGCCTCTTTGGTCGTTTAACTTTGCCCTATATTCAACCTCATGATAATGTTACGTTGATGTTGCATGTAAAAACATTTAGCTTTCCTTTTTATTCCTAGTTTAATGGAAACGGCAACTGCTAATCCCCGCTAAGCTAACTACTGTAAGAGATATTTCCGTGTTAAATACTTTAAAACCTTTCCCATTGTTGTTACTAAGCGGTTTTTTAATAATGCTTGGGAATGGACTGAGTAATATTCTATTACCCGTTAGAATGCAGTTCGATGGTGTTGATGTCGGTAACATAGGTATTGTTCTATCGATGTATTCGGTCGGTTTTTTATTTGGTGCAATCTACTGCCGTCGATTATTACAACGCGTCGGTCATATCCAAACTTTTGCAATTTGCGGCAGTTTAACCGCGGTCGCCATTTTATTGTCCGGGCTCAACAGTGAACCCTTAATGCTTGGCGCAATGCGTATCATTACCGGTTTTTGTATTGCCTGTACAAATGCAACACTCGATAGTTGGTTAGGCCATAGCGCCACGGAAAAAAACCGCGGTAGAATACTGGCAGTTAACCAGATTATAATAATGAGCGCATTATTTGCCGGGCAATTTTTATTAAACTTAGCACCCGTTGGCAGTACCACTTTATTTATTATTGCGGGTATTTTGTTCAGCTTCTCAGTTACTCCAATTGTTATAGGCAGACACAAAGGGCCTTTTATTGAAGATAGTCAGGGCATGTCCTTTTTTACTATTATCAAACTTTCCCCCTTAGGTGTTGTCTGTTGTTTTTTTTGTGGTGTTTTATACTCCGGCCTATTAAATATGTTACCCATATTTGCCAGTAACAACGGTATTCAGGGATTTGATTTATCTATTTTTATGGGTGCAGCCATTGCCGGGGGGATCATATTACAATTTCCAATCGCTTATTTATCAGATAATTTTGACCGAAGAAAAGTGATGTTTGGGATGGTGGTAACCTTCATTTTATTCAGTATTTTAATTCCGTTTTTAATCTATTTAGAATGGTTTAAAGCGACCTTAATTGCGCTGGCAATAACAACCGGCCTGGCTGCTTGTCTTTATCCCATGAGTATTTCCGAAGCCTTTGATAAAGTCATCAAAGAGCAGATCCTCGCAGCAATGGGATCATTACTGGCAATCTATGCACTGGGCAGTATTTTAGGTCCGTACAGTGCTGCCATCGCCATGCAGGCATTAGGTAATAATGCATTATTCGGCTTTATGGTTATTGCAGCACTTTTGTTGCTGATTTTCATCAGTATTCGTATGAATCAATCGGAAGCGCTGGCAATTGACGACCAGGAATGCTTTGTGATGCAGACTCCCAGTGGCGCGGTTTCGGTATTGGATCCGCGGACCGTCTATGCAGAACCCGTATTATCAACAAATTCAGGGGTGAAAATTGCGCTTAAACTGGCCTATGAAAACCCCGCTATTGCGCTCAACATGGTTAAAGGCCTGGCACGACGGGATATTAAAAATGCCAGTCGTTTAGCCGCCGGATTAAGCCAAATCAAAACCGTTGATATTGGTAAATTATATTCTGCCATCGTTCACGTTGCCCCACATAGAAGTATCCGCACGGCGCAACTGTTAACCAATGCTGCACCGGATAAAGCGGAACAACTTGTAGATTGGATAATTACCCAGAATACCGATGATATGTGTAAAATCATCGTGGCCATTGCTGTTACCATGCCAGATAATGGCATTAATATTATGCAGTATGCAGCACAAAATATGGTCGAGAAACATCCTCTGGCGATCCTGGAAATGACCGAAGAATATATTAACATACTGTCCAGCTCGTTGGATGAGATGAGACCTGTTGATAGAATTGCGGTCGATCCGCAGCAAACGGCAACGGAGCTTTACAACCGAATGCAGGATGTAGCACCTGAACAGTCCGCTGAAATAGCAATCGCGATATCCGAAGCTTTACCGGACGCCTCTTTTGACGTGGCAGAAGCTTATCTGCATAATTTATTGTTGAGTGAAGAAAATCCGTTTAAGAAAATGGAATCTATTAAAAACATTCAAAATGCGATTAATTTATATATGATAGAAGTGGCTAACAGCATACCGGAACATGCCGTTCAGGTTGCTAATACCTTTATCGATATCGTGCCCGAAGTTGCATCGGATGTTGTTGAAATTATACAGGATGCAGAGCCGCACTCTGAAACTTATCTGACCCATTCAATCACAGATAAACCGGTAGAAAGCCAGATTAATGAAGCGCTTCAAAAAGCCGTGGAGCTGCAAAGCGTAGACGAAGACTAAAAATAAGAGCGGTGCTTATGCTCTAAAAAGCAGAATCGGTTGATAAAATATTAGCGGGTAAAAATGGATATTAATTTGTTAATTGCAATGTTATTGATTTTTTGTGGCTCTTTCATTCAAAGCGCGACCGGCTTCGGTTTGGCGGTGGTCGCAGCACCGCTATTAATTCATCTGTCTCCTGAATTTATCCCCGGTCCTATTATCATAGTAGGGCTTTTTTTGGGGGTTATTAACAGCCTGAAGTACCGTGCTAACATTTCATTAGCAGGGCTTAAGTACGCAATTCTGGGCCGTATTCCAGGGACGGTTGCGGGTGCGCTGTTACTCTTTTATATCAACATTGCTCAGCTTTCATTATTATTAGGAATCATTGTATTAATGGCTGTTGTAATTAGTTTACTGCCGGTTAAATTAGAGCCGACACCGCGCAGGTTGCTGATGGCAGGATTTTTGTCGGGTTTTTTTGGCGCTAGCTCCGGCATCGGTGGGCCGCCCATGGCGTTATTATTACAACACCAGCAGGCTAATTTAATCCGGGCTAATATGGCCGTTTTTTTTGTGGCGGGCGGTATCATGTCATTAATAGTACAAATTCCAATCGGGTTTATGACCTTGCATCACCTTTATATTTCACTGCCTTTATTACCGGCCGGTTATTTAGGCTATCGTGTTGCACAGCATTTTATTGACCGTATATCACAACAAATTGTACGCCGAATGTCACTTGTTCTATGCACGGTTTCAGGCTCCGGAGCGTTATTCTCCGGGATTATGTCCATTTGGGGCACTTGAGTTTTTGTTGTTAGTCGTATTTTCTGTTGATTTATCCACTCTCTCTGCCGTTAAGAAGTAATATATGCCCGCCAGTTTATGTTTAATTATTGCCACGTTTTTGTGGGGAAGTTCATTTGTTGCATTAAAATATGCGATCGAATTTTATGACCCGACTTTTGTTATTTTTTTTAGAATGTTGATAACGCTAATTACCAGCCTATTTTTTTGGCGCTGGGTAAAACGTTTCAGTTATCGAAAGGGTGATTGGAAGTTTTTGCTCACCATGTCACTGGCCGAGCCCTGTTTATATTTTTTATTTGAGGGTTTTGCGTTGCAAAATACATCTGCATCTCAAGCGGGAGTATTGGTTTCCTGTTTACCGCTTTTAATTGCCTTACTTGCCTTTTATATTTTAAAAGAACGATTATCTAAAGCGATTCTGACTGGTTTTACTTTGTGTATTTCGGGTAGCATTTTGTTAACTATTTATTCCCCCAGTTCAGTACATGCCAGTAATCCGGTCCTGGGTAATTTTGTGGAGTTTTTAGCCATGATCTGTGCGGCTTATTATTCGGTCAGTATTAAGTACCTTTCCGGACGTTATTCCCCTTTCACTTTGATCGCACTGCAGGGAGTAAGCGGCTCGCTATTTTTTGCACCTTTTTTGCTTTTTAATGAACTGCCGGTTATACATAACAGTAACGCACTGCTTAATATTCTTTATCTTGGCACAGTGGTGACCTTTGGCGCCTATGGTTTATACAATTATGCATTGACCAAAGTGTCAGTATTAACCGCGGCTTCTTTTTCTAATTTGATACCAATATTTTCACTGCTATTATCTGCAATACTATTAGGCGAGCGATTAAACAGTGCTCAATGGCTGAGCATCTCTATCGTATTTGCGGGTATTATAATTAGTCAGAAACATAAATCGCCGCCAATACCAACGAGTACTGAAATTCAAAATGTATAAAGTAATCAGAACATCTGCAAATGTAAACATTATCGGCCGTTAGGTTGCCGATGATAAGAATTAAAAAAAAGGGGTTAAGGCTATTAAGCCTTAACCCCTTTTTTGTCAGTAGAAATCGGTTTTATGAGATTTTTATTTTGTGAACCTTGGAACCAGCGGGTTTTACTTTTGGCGCTGTCAGTTTTAATAAACCGTTGACCAGTTCGGCTTTTATTTCACCTTCTTTAATGTTTTTTTCGACATTAATGCTGCGGCTAAAGAAACCGCTTTTGATTTATTTTTTGATAACATTATCTACTTCAGATTCTTTTTCTTCATGCATCTTAGCTTCAATGGTCAATAAACCATCCTGAAGCTGGACGTTGATGTCCTTTTTATCGACACCGGGCAACTCAGCAACGAACACCTATTTATCATCTTTTTAAATAATATCTACACGAGGTTCAAAATAACCCGCACTGCCTTTGAGTTTGTATAATGCAAAAAAATCATCGAAAACATGCTCAGGGCTTAACCATTGACTTCTTGGTACTATGTTCATAATTCCCTCCTCAATGTCATTTCTCTACTTTAACTGAGAAAATTATTTTCTCGACTAAAGTAGAGAACGAATGCTGAAAGAACAATGCCATAGCTCTAATAAAAAATGATATTTGTTTAATTGGTCATAAGTAATATGTTTACTTTTCAACGGATCAAAATACTGTTGCTGCTCTGAAATTAATTTAAGTTTTAATGACAGTTAGAGGAGATGCAGAAGAAGATTATTGATACTAATGGTATGGGGGAATTTGTGAAAAGATAAAACAGAGGTTTTTGTTCCTCTGTTTTACTTCTCTGACCTTAACTTAGGTCACCTTAATTTATCTTTTCTTTTTATTTTTATTCTTTTCTCTGCGAATAGCAGCAGGGGTGTTTTTTGCTTTTTGCGCCGAAAGCATTTGGTTGCGCTCCTGCGTTGCTTTGTAACGGCTTTTTTTCAGCGGCTTGTCACTGGATTGCTCATAATGGGCGGGCAGGGAGCTGTCAATTTCATAACCGGGGTAGATAATACGTTCAAACTTACGGCCAATGAGGGCTTCTATATTATCTAAAAACTGCTCATCTTTAGGGCTGACTAAAGATACCGCTGTGCCACTTTTACCTGCACGACCTGTACGGCCGATGCGGTGAATATAATCTTCAGCTAAAAAGGGAAGATGAAAATTGACCACGTAGGGTAAATCAGGAATATCAAGGCCACGCGCTGCTACGTCTGTCGCCACTAAAACACGGACGCTGCCGGCAGTAAATTTCTCGATCGCCTGATTACGTGCACCTTGGGTTTTATCTCCATGGCAAACTGCGGTTTTGATACCGTCAAGCTGTAACTCTTTTGCTAACAGATTGGCACTCTCTTTGGTACCAGCAAAGACCAACACCTGTTTCCAGTTTTTAACACCAATTAGCTCCGATAAAAGCTCGTGCTTACGGGTTTCAGATACCCAGTAAACCTGCTGTTTAACCTTGCCTGCAGTGGAGTTCTGCGGTGAGATTTCTAATGTTTTCGGAGTGCTTAATATCTGTTTTGCTAAGGTTTTAACTTTATTTGAAAAAGTAGCTGAAAACATTAACGTCTGATGTTTTTGTTTGATCCCTTCCATCAGTTTTTGGATGTCAGTTAAAAATCCCATGTCTAACATACGGTCCGCTTCATCAAGCGTAAGGTATTTAACATGAGAAAGATCGACATTACGTAAGGTTAAATGTTCCAGCAGGCGTCCGGGAGTTGCGACTAATACATCAACACCGACTTTAAGCATTTTGGTTTGGGTATCCATACTACGGCCACCGGCAACAACACCTGAAGTTAGTGGTAAAAACTGACTGTATTCTTTTACATTTTCTGCAACCTGGGCTGCTAACTCCCGCGTAGGGGTCAGTATTAAGGCTTTAATAGTTGTATTTGTTGTCGGTTTTTCATTGGCGTTTTTAGCTAATATATCCAGAATAGGCAGGGTAAAAGCCGCTGTTTTTCCGGTGCCGGTCTGTGCGCTTGCAAGCAGATCTGACCCGCTACGGATAAGCGGAATTGCCTGCTGCTGAATCGGGGTTAAGTTTTTATATCCGCAAGCTTTAACAGCTTTTAATAACTCAGCAGATAAGCCTATTGCATCAACACTCATTTGATCACCATTTTTATATTTTTTGAAAGTTTAATTGGCCGCGAGTATAACAGTTACAAAAAAAATGGAGCTAATAATATGAAATATTTTGTTTGTGCTAAATATCTTAAGTTTTGCTCTTTTATATCAAATTTAAAGTCGCTATTGACTGCTATTTTATGCTTTGCATGGCGCTTATGTTTTTGTCCGAATACTATTTTGTGACTGCAGGTTTATGCTTAGAATGAGGTAATTACCCCGCTTTACTGTTATTCTGCTCTTCAGATTTATAAATTTGTTATTTTAATTATAAAATTTTTTTCCGTCACTTCTTATTTAACGAGCTTTATATGGAACTTGTATTTTCACTGTTACAGCAATTAAGTGTGTATCTGGTGATAGCCTATTTATTAAGTAAAACCCTGCTGTTTATGCCTTTGATTACGGTTTCTGGGCATTTTTCACAGCGTATTGCCTGCTATGTGGTGTTTAGTCTGTTTTGTATTCTAGGAACCTATTTTGGTCTGAGTATTGAAAATGCAATCGCTAATACGCGTGCCATTGGTGCTGTATTAGGGGGCTTGCTAGGCGGTCCGGTGGTGGGGTTTGCCGTTGGCTTAACGGGGGGGATTCATCGTTACAGCATGGGCGGATTTACCGATCTGGCTTGTGCTATATCAACCACGGCCGAAGGTCTGTTAGGCGGCTTAGTCCATGCTTATTACTTTCGCCGCGGTTTGGTTGATAAGATATTTAGACCGGGCTGTGCCTTTACTGTGTTGGTGGTCGCAGAAATAATGCAAATGAGTATTATTCTGTTGGTGGCAAAACCCTTTGATCAGGCACTGCATTTAGTGCAGGCCATTGCTTTGCCGATGATTATTGCAAATGCCTTCGGTGCGGCACTGTTTATCGGAATTATTCAAGACAGAAAGGCAATTTATGAAAAGTATTCAGCGGCTTTTTCTAGTAAAGCCTTAAAAATAGCGCATCGTTCCGTGGGCATTTTAAGCGAAGGTTTTAACCAGCAAAGCACCAAAAAAATTGCCCAGATAATTTATGAAGAAACCGGAGTAGGGGCTGTTTCTATTACCGACCGCGATAAAATACTCGCCTTTATTGGTATTGGCGCTGACCATCATTTACCCGGTACGTTGATCTCATCTGACTACACGCGGCGGGCAATCAATAATAAAGAGCTAATCTATGCAGATGGATATGAAATAAAATATCAATGTTCATTACACGACAAATGTAAATTAGGCGCGGTCTTGGTTATTCCATTAGTCGGTGGCGAAGAGCAGGTCTTAGGCACTATTAAACTTTATGAGGCAAAGCAGAAATTATTTACTTCACTTAACCGCAGCCTGGGTGAAGGCTTAGGTAAGTTGTTATCAAATCAGATATTAACCGGGCGTTATATTGAGCAGCAAACGCTATTAACTCAGGCAGAATTACGTTTACTGCAGGCCCAGGTTAATCCGCATTTTTTATTTAATGCGTTAAATACAATCAGTGCCGTAATTAGAAAAGATCCCAATCAAGCACGCGATCTCATTCAACATTTATCACAATTTTTCCGCCGTAATCTAAAAAATAATATAGAAAGGGTGACCATTAAAGAAGAGTTGGCACATATTACCTCCTATCTTGAAGTGGAACTTGCGCGTTTTTCCGATAGATTAGAAATTGATTATTTAGTTGATCAGTCGATATTAAATGTTTACGTGCCGACCTTTACGCTGCAACCTCTGGTTGAAAATGCGATTAAACACGGAACGTCGACGCTTCTGGCAAATGGTAAAATAAGGATCACCGGCACTTTGATTGAACTTGATAAAAAACCTCATGTAAAATTGCAGGTTATCGATAATGCTGGCACATATTTGAGTGGCGAGACGGAATCCGGGTTAGGCTTGCAGATTGTCAGTAAACGCCTGCAAAATACCTTTGGTGAACGTTTTGGTTTGCAAATGAGCTGCATCAAGGGGGAATCTACCTCTGCCGAGATAATTTTTCCGTTAGTCAATGATACTGTTAATAGGGCTACTTAATGTTTAAAGCGATTGTAATAGATGATGAGCTGTATGCACGCGAAGAGCTGATTGAATTGTTAAATGAAACCGGTGAAGTGGAGGTTATCGGCAGCTGCCCGAATGCGATAGAGGGGCTTAAAAAAATTCATGCTCTAAAACCCGATGTCATTTTTTTAGATATTCAGATGCCGCAGATAACCGGGTTAGAGATGCTTAGCATGCTCGACCCCGAAACCATGCCGCAGGTTGTTTTTGTTACCGCCTATGATGAATATGCACTGCAGGCGTTTGAAGACAACGCCATTGATTATCTGTTAAAACCGGTCGCTGCAAAGCGTTTACTAAAAACGCTAAAACGTCTGCAGGTATCGGCCGCCTCTCAGGATTTTACTGCGCTCACAAAATCGCACTTAGAATTAGTGCCCTGTGCGGGCTATAACCGCATTATATTAATTAAACCGCAGGACATTGAGATGGCTTATTCGGATCAATGCGGAGTACATGTTATAAGTCGAGATAGCGAAGCGCGGGACAATCAAATCATCTGTTCGCTGAGTTTAAAAGTGTTAGAGGAAAAGACCGTCTTGATCCGCTGCCATCGCCAGTATTTAATCAATCCGACGGCTATTCGTGAGATAAAATTATTAGATAATTCTCTCGCCGAAATTATAACCACTAATGGCTCAGTGGCACCCGTTAGCCGCCGTTATTTAAAAGCGTTAAAGGACCGTTTTGCGCTTGGTTAATTTTTTCGTATCAAATTCCCACGCCAGCCAGATCCGCTAAATTTTCTTATCGACCACTTAAATTGATATATGACCACTGAGCTTATTAGCTAATGAATCTATTTTTAATCTCTGTACTGTGGTGGCTAACAGTTGGATTTGAATAGTGCCGTACACAGAACGATGTTTAGTTATTGTTAAGATTATTACCGGAATAAATACTTTCTTTTAATCATCTTTACTCGAAATAGTTGAATATCAACCTCTCTATTTGACTCCTGTTTACCTTTCTTAATTAACTTAAATACAGTGAGAATAATATGATTTGGTTCCTATTTTGTGTTGCAGCGCTGCTCGGTGGATATTATATCTACGGGGCCATTGTTGAAAAGATTTTTGGCGTCAATAAAAAACGTACAACACCCGCTTTTAGTAAACAGGACGGTGTTGATTTTGTGCCAATTAAAACTAAAAAAGTTTATTTAATTCAGTTATTAAACATTGCCGGTGTGGGCCCCATTTTCGGGCCAATAATGGGCGCGTTATACGGCCCGGCTGCGATGCTTTGGATTGTTGTCGGTTGTATCTTCGCCGGCGGAGTACACGACTATTTCTCGGGTATGTTATCCGTACGTAATGGTGGTGCATCGGTGCCTAAATTGGCCGGTAAATATCTTGGCCCAACCGCAAAACACTTTATGAATATTTTCGCCCTGGTTTTACTTTTACTGGTTGGTGTTGTGTTTGTATCTGCCCCCGCGAGCATGATAACCAATCTGGTTAATTCACAAACTGATTTGGCAATGCCGACGATTATTATGGTTGGGATTATCTTCGCATATTATGTTCTTGCGACTATGGTGCCGGTTGATAAAGTGATTGGACGTCTTTACCCTTTCTTCGGCGCGTTATTAATATTTATGTCCGTGGGTCTGATGACAGCATTGGCTTTCTCAAGTGATCATAGTGTATTAGGCGGTTATGAATTGAGCCAAATGTTCGTTAATATGAACCCCCATGATTTACCATTATGGCCTGCGTTATTTATTACTATTGCCTGTGGTGCGATATCTGGATTCCATGCGACACAATCACCGCTAATGGCACGTTGTGTTGAAAATGAAAGCAGTGGTCGTTTCGTATTTTACGGTGCGATGATTGGTGAAGGCATCATTGCATTAATCTGGTGTGCACTGGCATTATCATTCTTTGATTCTGTAGATGGCTTATCAGAAGCGATTCTTAACGGTGGTCCAGGCAGTGTTGTTTATGATTCATCGATTGGTCTGTTGGGCATGTTCGGTGGTATTGTGGCATTCATGGGTGTGGTTATCTTGCCTATCACCTCTGGTGATACAGCGTTCCGCTCTAGCCGTTTAATTATGGCTGAATACTTTAATATGGAACAAAAATCTATCCGTAATCGTTTGTTAATGGCGATGCCGCTGTTTGTTATAGGTGCAATCCTTACTCAGGTAGATTTCGGAATTATTTGGCGCTACTTTGGTTTTGCTAATGCAACCACCGCTGTGATGATGTTATGGACCGCGACAGCATACCTGTCACGTCATAATAAATTCCATTGGATAACCACCGTACCGGCGATGTTTATGACCACCGTTGTTGTCACTTTCATTTTAAATAATTCAACCCTTGGTTTTGGACTGGCAATGAATATTTCAACCGTCGTTGGAATCCTAACCGCGCTAATGATCACTGTTTATGTTATTAAACGCTCAAAAGGTAAGATAGTAGAGGACGAGGTTGTTGATGGTGAGCAGGGACACGTCACTAATCAGACCGCGAGTGAAACAAATTAAACGATTATAAAATAGAAATAAAACTCAAAGCATAGTGGTTATTCGAAATCGAATAACCACTTTTTTTATCTTATAAAAATTACAGTTACAGAATCTTTATTTTAAATATTAATTCAATCAATATGCAAATACGCTGCCTTCCGCTTTTTTTCTTCCTGAACAAACAAACAAACAAACAAACAAATAAACTAACTCACCTTTACAACCAATGTTTACCAATCTTTTTTTATTAAATTATCTGCGCGACAGGAAAATATCTGTTTAATCTCGGTGATTTCAATAAAGAATTAATTAACTTTGTAAAAACAATAAATTATAGATAAAATCCTAAGAAACCAAGTATCAATTAAATTGATACTTGGTTTGTCTGTATTCTGATCATAATAAAATCTTAGTTAAGGTAGATTGATGAAATATTCTTTAAAACAGCTGGCTGTTTTTGATGCTGTTGCCAGCCAGGAAAGTGTAAGTGCTGCCGCACGAAAATTATCCATGACCCAGTCCGCCGTGAGTATGTCACTTTCACAGTTTGAAAATGTATTAGATCGTCCGCTGTTTGTGCGTCAGGGTAACAGATTGTTACTAAGTCACTGGGGACGCTGGCTGCGCCCGCGCGCAAAAAAACTGTTACAGGATGCTCAGCAAATTGAACTGGGTCTGCATGATCAACAGTCCATTAGCGGTCAATTTTCAATCTGTGCAAGCCAAACGGCAGCGGAGCATATTTTACCCTCGCTTATCAGTAAAATTGATACTGACTTCCCCGAATTGCGAATTGGATTGAAGGTTGAAAATACCGAGCTGGTTGTTCAAGGTGTTATTAATCATGATTATGAGATGGGAGTGATCGAAGGGCGTAATGATGACCATCGTCTTCATCAGGAAACCCTGTTAGAGGATCACCTGGTTGTTTTTACTAATCCAAATCATTCCTATGCCAGACATGAAAAAATAAGTCTTGCGCAGTTAGAGCAGGCTAAATGGATTCAACGCGAGCACGGTTCGGGAACGCGTCATATTTTTGACGCCGCTGTACAGGGCCAAATTGATAATATTCATGTGTGGAAAGAGTATGACAGTGTTCCGGTGATCAAGGCATTGGTGCTAGATGGTTTTTATTTAGGGTGTTTACCTTTTCTAGACGTTATCAAAGAGGTAAAAGAGGGATCACTGGTTATTCTGCCAACACCGGATCTGAACATGAAACGCAGTTTGTCCTTTGTGTGGCGTAAAGACAGCGGTGAAAATCCGCTTCGTGATTGTGTTATTGCAGAGGCGCGCAGACTGGTGAATTATTATAAAAAACAGATGGATAACAGTAACTTAAGCTAGCTTGAATGCTTGTATGAAAAAACGGATAAAACAAGTTAAGCTTGTTTTATCCGTTTTAATAATTTTAACTATTTTACTTAAGCAGCATCAACCTGTTGTTTATCATCTGGGCAACAGTGCAGGGTAATAAGCTCAGCTATTTGACTGCGACTAATCACACCACAAACAACCCCTTGATTAACAACCGGATAGATAGAAGGGCGTTTAGCTGAGGCACCTTTTAAACGTTGGTCATAACTTTCATAATTATAGCTGGATAACATACCGCTATTGGTCACCGGAAATAAAGCTTCCTTATCGACTACCATAAATTCAAGCAGTACCGAGATAGGTTGTTCGTTACCGACTGATAAAATTTCAGTTTGCATCACAGTTGATACTGGAACAGATAATCCGAGCGCGTATTCTTCTGACCACAATAATCTTAATATGTCCTGCTGTGATACAAAACCGATTAACAGTTTCTGCTTATTTACAACCGGCGCGCCTTTAACATTATGTTTAACCAGTAATGAAAGTGCCTGATAAATACAATCAGTTTGTTCCAATACAAGTGGGTTTTTGTCCATAACGTCGTTTACGGTTAATTTATTTAGTGTGTTTTTCATGATGTTTGGCTCTCCTGAATTGGTTGGCTGTGTGTTTGCCGATAAATTTTTCGGCTGATGCGTGTTGTTTGACGGCGTTGAAATGAAGCTGGCTGTATTTTCTGTTTTTAGCGTGGTGCCTTTCTCCGTTAGCCAATAACCCAAACCTACAAATACACCACCGCCAACGATATTGCCGAGGGTGACAGGGATTAAGTTGTGATTAATAAAGTTTGACCAGGTCAAATCAGCAAAGTCTGCCGCAACAAAACCATGGGCAATAAAAAATTCAGGCTCACTGATGGCGTTAATGACAATGCCCAAAGGAACCATAAACATATTGGCAATACTGTGCTCAAAACCACTACTGACAAACATTGCTACCGGCAAAATCATTAGCACGGATTTGGTTAACATATCCTTAGTCGTAAAGGTCATCCAAATACCCAGGCAGACTAATACATTACACAAAATCCCCAATGCAAAGGCCTGTATCCAAGTATGATGCAGTTTATGCTGAGCAATCTCTATGGCATTAATCCCCCAACTACCACCATCTAAGAGATACATTTTAGCGGTGATAACAAGCAGTACCATTAATGCAGCACCTACAAGGTTACCGAGATAAACCCTTACCCAGCATTTCAATAACTGCGTGGTTGAAAAGAAACCCTGAGCCCAGGCAACTGTTGTTAATACTGTACTGGTGAACAACTCTCCACCACAAACTACAACCAGAATTAATCCCAGACTGAAGGCGACTCCACCAATCAGACGAATCACGCCCCAGGGCGCGCCTTCAGCACCGGTTGTTACGGTGATATAAAAAACAAAAGCAATGGCAATAAAGGCACCGGCAAAAATAGCAAGTGAAAATGACTTGGCTGCTTTTTTGGCAACTTTACCCATTCCATAATCTTCTGCAGTTTGAAACGGGCTGTTTTTTACAGCAGGCACAGCTTGGTAAGTGTTAAGAAGTTTGATAGGGCTATTACTGTCCATAACATCTGTCATGACAAATCATGCCTCCAATAAATGCTTTTGTTGTGTTAGTTGTTTTCATAGATGATTCCCTTTAAGAATATTTGTCAGCGCTGTTGCTCAGCGCACCACCACAATAGGGTAATAACCACTTTATTAATAATGGATAATTTCTAAGGTCATATTCAATACTATTGATATCTGTATTCGTGCAAAAGGTAATTAATTGTATTGCCCGTGAGGCAGTGAGGATAGGGGGAGAAGGACATTAACTTTTATTGATAGGAGGATTTCGGGGGAAATTATGCTCATAAAAAAAGACTGCTTAGCAGTCTTTTTTTGTGTTGGGATTGCTTACAAAGACCATTCACCTTTGCCAAATCTATAAATCAGCGAGGTACTGAGCTGATCCTCATTGGTTGCCTGAATGGTTGTGTACACATGACGCCAATCTGTCTGCAGCGCCCATTTATTGTTTATTTTATAATGTAAACCCAGACCGGCATTGATTTGAAGCGTTTTTTCATCTCTGGATTTGTTATACATGGTTTCGCCAAAACCGGTGGTAATAAAGGGGCGTAAATTAGCCTCACTGTTAAAATAATACTGTGCATCTACCCCGTAATTTTCGTATCCAACGGATTCATTGGTATTCTTATCTCTTAAATCTGCATTGCTGTAGTTTAAACGCGCTGAGATATTTCGAGTAAAATACAAACCCAGAGACCACTGGTAACCATAACCATCGGTCAGTCCCCAACTGTCATCCGGGTTGACATACACAGTACCCAAGCTAAAGCCTATAATGCCAGTGTCAACGGGATCTACGGTAGATGTTGTATATTCGTTGTCGATTTTACGGTCTTTGCTGATCCCGGGTAACGCTGAACTGTCATCGCCGCCGTATTCAAAACGCATTTTAAAACCAACTTGATTTTCAACTTGTTCGCCATAACCGGTTTTTTGCTGGTCCAGAGTAATAAAGCCCGTACCTGCTTTGATAATATCGTGACCGAACAGGGCGTTTATATTGCGCCCAAGGCTATCAATCGGGTCAAGCACTATTAATGAGGTACCGCCTAAAAATTTAGAACCGAAAAGGGTGCCGCCATTGTTCCAAATTTTCTGCTCGGTATCATATGCCCATTCACCATATGCCCAGCCGATGACCGGCGTAATGACGACATCTTGAATCGAAGGGCGTTCTGCAAAAGCTTCAATACCATATTCCCAGTAAAACGTTGACATCATAAACGAGTACAGAAAGGAGTCCCATTGGCGGTAACCAGATTTTCGTGCCGCCTGGTAATAAACGCCGCCAAAATAACCATGACCAATGACGTTTATATACCAATCATCCCTGTCCCATACCGGGCTGTCCTCGACGTTAGTCAGCCACTTATGACCCAGGCTTTCATCGGTGGATTCCCAGTTTGTAAATGAAGTCGGCATCACACTCAATACCCCGATCACCGCAAATCCGGCACCAAATACGGTGTAGGTTTGGTCTAATAAACGGTCAGCGTCTTCCCCATTTTTTGGATTAAATAATGAAATCGCATAGGGGGAGTTATAAAAACTCTGATCGATATCTTTTGTTTCCCAAGCTGAGTTGGTGACTTTGGTATGATAGGAGGTATCTATCGTTGCATCGGATTCTGCTGATACGCTAACCGGCAGGGCGATAATGCTTAGGTAAGTAAGGCTGCGGATAAAATTATTTTTTAACAATAACACTTAGAAATACTCGTTGTTAGTCACCTGCTGACCATGAAATCAGCGGTGATATAGGTTTGATATTAGAGAAGTTATTTTTATTATACGATTATTGGTTGTCTGCCGGGAACTTAACACCCGTTAAACGGCGAATTTCGCTAATAACGGCAGAGGTAATTTTGGAACGTTCAACGCTTGGTGAATCCATTTTGCCCTGCTTAATTTGTCGGGCAAAAAAACTCGCTTCGTAACTCATGCTGTTTTCGTGCTGATTTAGCGTTATATCAGTTACACTTTCTGCTCTTAAAGTAACCTGTTCACATTCAGAGACGTGTTTAATCAGCATATTACCTTGTTCACCCTGTATTTCGCTGTGCAGGTCTGAATTACTTATTTTTGAATGGTCAATAGTGACCGAAAAATCGCCATAGTTGAGCAGTACCGAACCGCAACCATCTACGCCGGAATCCAGTAAAACCGCATCGGCTTGAATATGCTTTGGTTTGCCAAACAGGGCAATAGTAAAAGCCACGCAGTAATAACCGATGTCCATGATCGAACCGTTAGAAAAGTGCGGATTAAACGTATTTGGGTTTTCACCATCGAGATATTTTTGGTAACGTGAGGAATACTGACAGTAATTAATATGCGCCTTACGTAATTTCCCGAGTTTATAGAGATTATTTTTAATTTGTGTAAAGTTTGGCAAATAAGCTGTCTTAAAGGCTTCAAACAAAATAACATTGTTGGCAGTCGCCGCTTGGTAAAGTGCTTCAACCTGCTTAATATTAGACGCCAGGGGTTTCTCGCAGATAACATGTTTTCCATTTTCAAGCATCAGTAAAACATGTTCAAAATGTAAAGAATTCGGACTGGCGATATAAACGGCCTCAATATCGTCACATTGACTCAATGCCTGCAGGTCATTGAAGCAGAGTTGCACGTTAAATCGACTGGCAAAGTTTTGTGCTGTCTTTAAAGTGCGGGAATAAACGGCTGTTAAACGCAGGTCATTATTTACTAATGTCCCGTTAACAAACTTTTCGGTTATCCAGTTGCTACCGATAACGGCAAAATTAATCATGTTATCATCCTGTAAATGGGCATTGGTCACAATAAAACAAAAAATGTGAGCAGGCCACAATTATGATGAAATATTTAAATAACACAACCAAAAAGATAATTATGAAAACAACGACACCAGTCAATCAACAGCTTGCAAATGAAGTTAATCTTCCCCTTGTGCAGGTTAACGCCTTTATTGCTCTCTATGACGATGGTAATACCGTGCCTTTTATTGCCCGTTACCGTAAAGAGGCAACCCAGGGCTTAGATGATATTCAACTGCGTCTTTTGGAGACCCGCCTGATTTATTTACGCGAATTGAATATTCGCCGCCAAAGCATTTTAAAAGCCATTATTTCTCAGGGAAAATTAACCCCGGAGTTACAAGCTAAAATTAAGCAATGTAATAATAAAACCATCCTTGAAGATCTTTATCTTCCCTATAAGAGTAAAAGAATCAGTAAAGGGCAATTGGCGATTGCAGCGGGGCTTGAACCCCTTGCCGATAAATTGTGGATGCAACCGGACTGCGCTGCGCAGACTTTAGGCAAGCATTATATCAATGCCAGTAAGGGTTTTGCTGATATTGAAAGCGTTCTAGAGGGGGCTTTATTTATTTGCCTAGAACGGATCGTTAACGATCCGTTACTCGTCGGGAAACTGCGTCAACATCTGTTTGCCAATGGCGCTTTTGAATGCAAAGTGGCAAAAGGGAAAGAGCCGCTCGCGGGAAAATATAAAGACTATTTTGATTATCAGGAGCCTGTCCGTAAAATTCCTGCACACCGCTTTTTAGCTATTTTGCGCGGCAAAAAAGAGGGGCTGCTTAAACTTGATTTAAACGCAGATCCCAAGCAGGATAAAAAAACCAAATCCTCCTATTGTGAAAATTTAATTGCCAACCATTTAGGTTTTTCCTGGTTGCAGTTGTCCGTCGGTAATTGGCGTAAAACAGTGATCCATAAAGCCTGGAGCAGTAAATTAGCCGGGCAGATAGAAACGCAGTTAATCAGCCGCTTAAAAGATGACGCCCATGATAATGCCATGGGTAACTTCGCAGCTAATTTAAAAGACCTGTTAATGGCCGCGCCCGCAGGTGCAAAAGTAACCTTGGGGTTAGATCCCGGCTTGCGCACCGGCTGCAAATTAGCCGTGGTTGATAACACCGGTAAATTACTGGCTTATAAAACTATCTATCCGCATCAACCGGTTAATAAGACCCAGCAGGCAGCACAGGAAGTGCTTAAATTAATTAAAGATTTCAAGGTCGAACTGATCGCCATTGGTAATGGCACCGCCTCGCGGGAATCCGATGATTTTATCCGCGACACCTTAGCGCAGCAAAGTCAGGAGGTAACCACGGTTATCGTTAGTGAAGCCGGTGCCTCGGTGTATTCTGCATCGGAGCTTGCATCCGAGGAGTTTCCTGACCTTGATGTGTCTATTCGCGGCGCGGTTTCCATTGCACGGCGACTGCAGGATCCTTTAGCTGAGCTGGTTAAAATAGACGCAAAAGCGATTGGCGTCGGTTTGTATCAGCACGATGTTAATCAAAGCAGTTTAAGCCAACGTTTGGACAGTGTGGTCGAAGATTGTGTGAATTCAGTGGGGGTCGATTTGAACAGTGCATCGGTCTCTTTGCTTGCACGGGTGGCTGGATTAAATTCAACGGTTGCTAAAAATATTGTCAGTTATCGGGATCAAAATGGGGTTTTTAAATCCCGCCAGGCGCTGCAAAAAGTCGCGCGCTTAGGTGATAAAGCTTATCAGCAGAGTGCCGGATTTTTACGCATAAACAATGCGCTTAACCCGCTTGATAACTCGGCTGTTCACCCGGAAGCTTATGATCTGGTAAAACGCATTGCTGCGCGGGAAGGGGTTAAAGTGCCGCAGTTATTAAACAATTCCGGGTTGTTAAATTCGCTCGATGCGCAAAATTATGCCGATCAGAAATTTGGTGTTATCAGTATTAGTGAAATCATCAAAGAACTCGCCAAACCTAAACGCGACCCCAGACCCGGTTTTCAACGGGTTGATTTTGCAAAAGACATTAATAAAATTTCAGATTTACAGGAAGGCATGCTGTTACAGGGGGTTATCTCGAATGTCACCAATTTTGGCGCATTTGTTGATATCGGCGTGCATCAGGATGGCTTGGTGCATATCTCGCAACTGGCAGATAATTTTGTCAGTGATCCCTTTGCGATCGTTAAAGTCGGACAGCTGGTTCAGGTTAGGGTGGTTGAAATTGATCTGCCAAGAAAACGCATTGCACTGAGCATGCGCCTTGACGTGTCGGCCTGATAACAGAGATGAATTATCAGATAAAAATGAGTCGCCGTTTACAACAAATCGATACCATGATCGGGCAATCCTACCAGCATATTTGGGATTGCTGCTGCGACCACGGCTTACTCGGGTTGACCCTGTTAAAGCGGCAGGCCGCCGACACTGTTCACTTTGTGGATATTGTGCCGGTCTTATTAAGGCAATTAGAAGATGATTTAAAAACCCATTACGGGCAGATGCAGAGCAAAAGCCGCTGGCAGGTGCACTGCACGGATGTGATCAATTTACCCTTAGTAGAGGTCTGTGAAAATCCTGACAGTGATAAACACCTGATAGTAATTGCAGGAGTGGGAGGCGAGCTGACCATTTCATTAATGACGGCAATTTTAAGCCGGTTCAGTAATTACCCGTTAGAGTTTATTTTGTGTCCCGTTCATCATAATTATAAAGTCCGTGAATTTTTAATCAGCAGGCAGTTAGGTTTGATAGCTGAAAGCCTGATCATTGAAAATAAACGCGGTTATGAAATATTGCACGTGGCGCAGAATGTGGCTGATCCGGTTTCAACGGTGGGTTCAAAAATGTGGGATTTTTCTCAGCAGGCGCATCTTGATCACCTGCACAAAAACATTAAACACTACCAGCGTATTGCCAAAAATCCGCTCACTAATGTGCAAGCCATTATTCATCAGTATCAAAACTTACTGCATAGACAAAGTGTCAGTTGAAATTCAACCTCTGACTGAAGATGGGCAAACACTAATTAAACAGGTAAACAGTTAAAAAGTTACTATTAACCCAGCACGTCTGTTGATATCATCGGCGGCCAAATTATTCCAGAGTCTTATTATGCGCTTGTTAAAAACCACCATTCATCCCGATATCACCTCATTAAACAAAAGTACGTTTTTGCGTAATGCGGCTCGGGCAATTGTATTAAAAGGCGACATGATTTTAATGCTTTATACCGCCCGTTACCATGATTATACCCTGCCGGGTGGCGGCGTTGATAAAGAGGAAGGGCTGGTGGAAGGATTAATCCGCGAATTGCAGGAAGAAACCGGCGCGCAAAATATACGTGGAATACAAAATTTTGGTTTATACGAAGAGTTTCGCCCTTGGAATAGAGACGGTTTTGAAATCATGCACATGAAATCATATTGTTATCTATGTGAGATTGATACAAAACTAGGGGTCACAAACTACGAAGATTATGAAATAAAAAACGGCATGAAACCGGTTTGGTTAAATATTTATGATGCAATAAAACATAATCAATTAACCATGTTAAACAGTGATAAAAAAGGCCTGTCGATAGCGCGTGAAACCTTTTTATTACAATTAATTGTTACTGAGTTGCTGGCAGAAAAACAGCTGGTTAATGCGTGAGTTGAATTAACCCGCTGTGATTCAGCAATAATCCGTGATTAAGACTCTTCGCTGTCTTTCTTCGGAAGCTCAGGCAAAGATTTGCCATCATTATTTGGATAAACGATAAACTCGCCGTGATATTTCACTTTAGATTTATTATCGGCCTTTTTATATAAAAGCAGATCCTGGGCAAAGGCCAAATCAATAATATCTTGCAGAGTGCCGCGCACATATAAAGAAATCGGCTTGATTAATACACCTTGCTCATCAAAACAATCTTCCAGTTGCTGCGCACAAACGATCAATGACTCTTTGCCACCACTGTGGCGGTTAAGTCTTTCGCCAACGGCTAAATCAGTTGTCACCAACCATTGCACTTCTTCAAGTACAGCAAAAAGTTTTTCCAGTTGGTTTTTATTGACCAGACGGATTTCTTTTTGCTCATCAAACACAACGCTGTAACATTTTAGTAAATAAGCAAACTGTTGTTTCAGTCCGGCATTTTTGCCAAGACTGCGCGCTTGTTTTTGCCAGCCCTGTAAAGTAGGCAGAACAACAGAGTCAAAACGTTTGTTTTTCATTGCCGTTGTGATCCAGGCACCTAAATAATGTGCTTCACTGAGCGGGGTATGCGGCGTTCTACGAGCATCTTGGGAATCAGACAATTCAGTTAAAGCGGTGGTGATCAGTTTATAAATTTCAGTGGAGAAGTGAATCATATGATTCCTTATGGGTTATCTATTCAAATTGGATTTTGAAGCATTATATAGTCAAACGGGTCACAAATATAATATTCAATTTTTTAATCAAAACGCTCCTTAATTCGCAGCGGCCCTAAGCAAATAAGATCGATGCAATCGGGAGGAACATTAAACATTTATCTGCTTAGATTAAGCGCAATTATTAAACTGCCCGTACTTGATGTTTAACGCAGCCGTTACACCAATCATGCTTTTAGGCCGTGGACTCCACAATTTTATTGCGCTAATACTCTGATTAGCACAATGCCCTTGGCTAAATCACAAAAATGAAACAGTATCGATGATGCTATGCACTTTAGTTAATAACAGATTGTTGTGCCGATAGCGGGTAGTCTTTTTATATTAAGTAACTGATAGATAAGAAATTGTGGTCAAGAAACCAGCACCGAGCGGGGTTGGTAAAGAATTTCGTAAGCGCATCGATCTGCTCTATCACGACTCGATCAGCTGGTCGTGCAATTTTCGTTGGGGGTGACTGGCCTTTGATGGCATTACTATCCTTTATTTTGCCATCGGCTTATTTTTTCACACTATCGATGGTCAGTATATGCTCGAGCAGTGCATTGCTACTCTTTATCTGCTTGAACTCTTTGCCCGCCTGACTATCAGCAAAACTCGACTGCACAATATCTTTGATCCGGTTGAATTGGCAGATTTGATCGTCATTGCCTCCTTATTAGCACCCTCGCTGGCGGGAAATTTCAGTTTTCTGCGCGTATCACGCTCACTGCGTTTGCTGCGCTTTTATCACATGCTAAAAAATCTGCACCGCCAATCAAGGTTTGTCCGTTTACATGAAGATCTGATTTTCAGCATTGTTAACCTGCTAGTGTTTATTTTTGTTATTACCGCCATCGTTTATGTCAGCCAGATAGGCGCCAATCCCGCCATAAAAAATTATGTCAATGCTTTGTATTTCACTATTGCAACGTTAACCACAACGGGTTTTGGTGATATCAAGCTGGTGGTTACCGGTGGACATCTGCTGGCGGTGCTGATCATAATATTCGGCATTTCGCTGTTTTTGCGCCTGATTCAAACCATCTTTCGGCCGGTTAAAATACGTTTTGAGTGTCCAACCTGCGGGCTCAATCGCCACGATAATGATGCTGTTCACTGCAAACATTACGGCAATGTATTGCACATCACCACCGAAGGGGATAATTAGTAATGAGCCTTTTCGCAACGTATGTCCTGCGGTTACCCGTAAATTGAACCGCTATTTTTGCGCTTTGCTATACTGACCTTATATTAAAACATCCTGCTGCGGAGCAGTGTCATCTTTTAGTTTCCGCCTTACCACTATTAACGATAATTAAGGAATACTATGAATAAGCATTATATTGAACTTCCAGCGAAAAACCTGCAGCAAACAAAAGTCTTCTTTAGCGCGGTTTTTAACTGGTCATTTACCGATTACGGCCCCGAATATACAGCCTTTTCTGATGAAAGTTTAAACGGCGGTTTTTTCCAATCAGAGCTGTCATCAAAGACCGCTTCGGGCGCTGCATTAATCGTTTTCTACAGCGCGAACATTAAAGCGACATTAGATAAAATAGAGAAAAATGGCGGAGTCATTAATCGCCCCATTTTCGAATTTCCGGGTGGTTGCCGGTTCCATTTTCTGGAGCCAAGCGGTAACGAGTTTGCCGTGTGGTCGGAAGAGTGCGCATAATCGCCTAACCAACCCTCTAGCATTAAGCTGTGTAAAGCACGATCACTTTTTCAGATTTTTTTTGCAGGTAATAACTGCCGTGACGCTTCACTACACTGCATTCTTTATGGTTAATATTCAATGCTCTTCTCTTATACGGATCAGCAGATAAATGACACTTTGCAGGTTATTGTTAGGCTGCATAGTGATACCAATAACGCAGTTAGACGAAAATAATGCTTAACGCACTGGGAGTGATATGTAGTTATGCTTAAAAATAAACAACGGGGAGCAATATGTTAATGATATCTGCTATAGCCACATTATTGATTGTCATTGCCACTGTACTGCCATTATTTAAATATACACATTGGGTCGTCAGGGGAATGGATTTTCCGCGTCTGCAAATTGCGTTACTTGCTGCGGCCTTGCTTATTGTTCATTTTATTTTTCTCGACCTGCAAATGATTGTTACTTGGTTGCTCATTTCTGCCACAGCCCTCTGTTTTTTTTGGCAGTTATGGTGGGTATTACCTTATACCCTTATCTGGCCTAGTGAGGTTAAAACCTCCAAAGAGATTGATCCCAATAGGCAGCTCAGTATCATTACATCTAACGTCTTAAAAACAAACCGTAACAGTGATGCGTTAATTGCTCTTGTTATAGAATATAGGTCCGATATTCTAGTCACTCTGGAATCGGATCAATGGTGGGAAAACAAGTTCAAGGTATTGGAGGTTGACATGCCATATAGCGTCAAGTGTCCCCTTGAAAATTTATATGGCATGCATGTCTATTCTAGATTGCCTTTTAGTAAAGAAAAAATAGTTTACTTGGTTGAGAAGGATATTCCATCAATACATTTATCTTTGGAGCTACGTACCGGAGATAAAGTGCAAATGCATTTCGTCCATCCTGCACCACCGAGTCCCACTGAAAACACTGAGTCGACAGAACGGGATGCTGAGTTGATTACCATTGCTAGAAGTGTCGCAGAGACTCAGCAACCAGTTATAGTAACGGGTGATCTTAATGATGTAGCTTGGTCTGCTACAACTCGACTTTTTCGTAAAATCAGTGGATTACTTGACCCTCGCGTAGGACGTGGCATGTTCAATACCTTTCATGTAGATTATTCTTTTTTACGCTGGCCGTTGGATCATCTATTTCACAGTTCGCATTTTAATGTAAAAAATATACAGCGTTTGCCATCGATTGGCTCAGATCACTTTGCACTTTTTACAGTGCTTATGTATAACCCTGAGGTGGGTGCAGATCAAGAGGGGCTAACGGCTGATGATAAGGATCACCATCAGGGTAAAATAGTAGCTGAAAAAAAAGGCGTGAGTAAGCAGGATGTGCCAAAGCTAAATGGATAAGCTTAGGTGAAATTTACTTCCTTAAACGATGGATTGTAATGAGCGTTGCAAGCTCAACTAATCGGGCATTAGCCCTCAGCCCGGGATGCGGGACGCACATAGCGTTGCACTCAGAATAGTGAAGTTCTGACCCATCCATATCACCCAGTGCCACTGATCCTTGATATTTCAGGTAGACGTTTAACGCTTGCTGTATCCACGGTGTTTTGGAACTGCTCATTAAGCCTTCATCTAAGGGCGACGTCCTGCCCGAAGCGTGAATCCCAGGAATTTTCTTTCGGTGGTTTTAATGACGCAGTTCTTGGTCGTGTTAACGGCCGACTTCAAACGTGAAACTGGACACCCATAAACTTTGACTGATGAATATCACCATTCTATCTTTTAGTAATGTGTTTTGCATACTAGGAAATAGTTTGTTATGACGCAATCTCGCCAATCACAAGTATCGCTATCGGATACCCCTTATTACCATTGCATCTCTCGTTGCGTTCGCCGTGCATATTTATGCGGTGAAGATAAATACATAGAAAAATCCTTTGAGCATCGCCGACAGTGGGTGGTTGATCGAATGCATTGGCTTTTCAAGGCTTTGGATTATCTTAAAACTCGGTTGCTTGCGGCCGATTCGTTTATTTTTTATGATTAGAAATTAAATTATTTCGATTATCGTTTCGGTTTGTTAATAACGAAAAGAGTATTATGTTGCCGTCAGAAGTTTATGGTTGTCCACATCCTTATGAAATTAAACTTAAAAAACAGCCAGTTATAAATTTAAAAATCAAGTTGGGAATGTGATAATGCATAAAAAACCAAAACCATTTTACTTAAGACTACCTTATTTAATTATTACTCTATTAGCGCTCGTATGGATTTATTGGTTTTTTTTGTACCACCCCAGCTATCAGGCAACCCAATAAAAAGTCAATCTACACAATCGTTATTCAAAGCACATGGATGAGTGGCCAAAGCCTGAACGAAAACCATTTTCCCCTGAAATTGAAGCGCGTATCGATGCGTTATTAAACAAGATGACCTTGCCTGAAAAAATTGGGCAGATGACACATGGAGAAATTAGCTGGGTGTCGCCTAGTGATGTACAAGAATATGCTTTAGGGTCTGTTTTAAATGAAGCGGGGTCTCGACCCGGTTACGTATATGGTTCACTTTCAGACTGGGTTGATAGAGCTGACAGCTACTGGCTAGCATCACAACAAACAACCCATAAGATCCCTATTATGTGGGGCACTGACGCAGTTCACGGTCATAATAGTGTGAAGGGGATGACATTGTTCCCGCATAATATTGGTTTAGGCGCGTCTGGCGATGCGCAGTTAGTTGCGAACATTGGCCGGGCAACGGCGAGTCAGGTAAGAGCCACTGGTCTGGATTGGACATTTGCGCCAACAGTTGCGGTGGTACAAAACACGCGTTGGGGACGCAGTTACGAAAGTTATGGCCAAGATCCTGAGTTGGTCTATCACTTAAGCAAAGCGATGGTAAGTGGCTTGCAGGATAATTTAAGCACTGATGGAATATTAGCCACGGCTAAACATTTTATTGGGGATGGCGCAGTGAAAAATGGGAATGATCAAGGCGCAGCATATATCACTGAAGATGAACTGATTAATATGCAGGCAATGGGCTATTACGCAGCATTAGAAGCCGATGTGCAAATTGTGATGGCCTCTTTTAGCAGTTGGTGGCTAACCAAGCTGCACGCAGATCATTACCTGCTCAGCGAAGTATTAAAAAACAAAATGGGATTTGATGGTTTCATTATCTCTGACTATAACGCTATTAGGCAGATAGCTGGCTGTTCAATAGCCAGCTGTCCTGCTGCAATCAACGCCGGTGTGGATATGCTCATGGTGCCTAAGAATTGGAAGCCGTTTATTGAAAATACGGTTGGTCAGGTTGAACATGGTGAAATAGCACTTTCACGGATAAATGATGCGGTGCGCCGCATTCTTCGAGTAAAAATGCGCGCAGGCTTATTTGAACAGGTTCAACCATCGCTTAGAGAACATTCAGGTAATAGTGAATTGATGAGTTCACCTGAAATAAAAGCACTGGCTCGCCAAGCGGTACGACAATCATTAGTGATGCTAAAAAACAGTGATCAGCTATTACCTTTAAGTAAATCTAAAAAATATTTAGTGATTAACGGTGACAATATCTCGCGACAAGCAGGTGGCTGGTCTATAGATTGGCAAGGTTACAGTTTGGAGGAAATGTTTTATCCCGCAGGTGAAACTATCTTATCCGGCATTAAATCACTGGTTAAGCCTGAAGGTGGACAAGTATTCACTTCATATAATTTCGCAATGCAAAACGATGTTTCAGCAGCATAATTGTTTTATCCGAGCGTTTCTATGCAGAAGGCAATGGCGATATTGAACCCTGGTTAGGCACTTCATTTGCGCAACAAAAGGGCAGTGCCGGGGCTAGTGCATTAGAAGAACTACGAACTAAACAACCGGATTTGCCCATTGTTGTTGTCTATCTCGGTGGAAGACCTTTGTGGATGAATCCTCAAATTAACCAATCTTCAAGTTTTGTGGTGGCCTGGCTACCGGGAACGGAAGGTGGCGGCGTGGCTGATGGACTATTTGGCGAGTCTCAAATCAACGGTCGTTTGAGTGTAAATTGGCCTGCATACGATTGCACCGGCTCACCGAGTGAGACCTCTAATGCCCTGTTTCCAGTGGGATATGGCTTAACATTTAATGATACATTACAGATATCCGATAACCTTCCGAGCACACCGTCTGCTATTTGGGGGACGCTTAACTTTGCACCTGGGTGTGTTATATCAAATATCATTTTTTCGCCATTAGACTAGTATCTTAGGTGGTAGGGCAAGCAAGTTGACGGGACAGGTTTTTAATTTTCATATCAAGATTAATAAAAATTGAAGCTGGAAGCTAAATGAAGCTGGACCCAAAAACTTTGACTGATGATTATTGCCATTCTATCTTTTAGTAATCACTATTTAGCTTTATTGGTGATGAGCATAACAATCAAGGTATTCCCTTTTCATTATTAGATTGCATTGAGTTAGTCGATTGGATCGGGCGTATTTTAAGAGAAGATAAGCGTGGTGCGATACCTAGTGAACATCCTAAATTACTCAACGCACTCGGTCTAGATACAAAAATTTGCTTAACGTTGGCAAATAATTTCGGTAAATATTACCAAGGCGCAGTGGGTTCCTTGGAGGAATTAGCCTTGTTCGCAGCACATACTGGTAAATGCTGGGTAACCAGTAAAAACCAATTGCGACGACCTATTTATTAGTTCGCTTGTAATGCTTTCTATTGCTATTGGTTTGTTTTTATTTATCGTTAAATGAATATTTTTAAATATTTGGCTGTCCAATTATTAATTCGTAGTTGATCCAACTAACTTCTCCATAAAATTGAGTATTTCCGCTTTATTATTGTTCAAAAAGCAATAGTGATTCACATTTCCCCTTATATATAACCAAATTAAAACAAGTAATAATGTCTTTAACTTAAACATTGCAACTTGGATCCTGTTGCAGCGTGTTAAATACATGCGCTTTAATTGCATTTTTTCGGCAATTAAAAACAACCTTCACGTTAATGATGGAAAACTGACTTATGATTACTTTGCACGGTTTTGCCGCTAGCAACTATTACAATCTAGTGAAACATGTACTTCTACACAAAGAACTGCCATTCCAAGAAAACCTTATTTACGGTGGTAGTGACGAGTTACTGACAATCAGTCCTGCAGGCAAAGTACCTGTTATTACAACGTCTGAAGGCCTTCATATTTCAGAATCGAGTGTCATTTGTGACTTTATCGAAGAAACCTATCCGGCCACGCCGCTATACCCTGAAAATACCGGAGAGCGTGCTGTTGTGCGTCAAATCATGAAAATCGCAGAACTTTATTTTGAACTGCCAAGTAGACGACTTATACCTTATGCATTTTCAGGTACTGAAGCGCCTGAATCGGTTAAAGCTGAAGTACGCCAAGTATTAAAGCGTGGCATTACCGCCTTAAGCCGTTTGTGTCAGTTTTCACCTTGGATTGCAGGTGACCAATTCACGATGGCTGACATCTACGTTTATCACGTAAACACCATTGTCAGCACTTTTGGCGCTAGCCAACTTGACTGGGATGTACTTGCAGAGGTACCGGGAATGAAAGAGTGGAACCATTCCATGAGTCAATCTGTCATTGCCCAAAACGTGGAGGAAGATCGTTTGGCAAACAAGCCGGAGTTTATGCAAAAGTTGAAAGTTCAGTTTCAAGCAGCGAAGGCTAAATAAAAACACCCAAGGCTAAATGATTATTACCAACACAGTATGACCAATACAATAAAGTGATTGGCTCAAAAAATTAATTATTTTCAGGAGAAAATTTAAATGACACATACCAATACAAATAAAAATATCCAACTTACTTCAACAATCAGCGAAGACAATAAATTAACACTTGCTTTACAAGAGATCGAAATGCCACAACCTGGTGCCGATGAAGTCGTTATTCGCATTGAAGCCGCGCCATTAAACCCGTCTGACTTAGGGGTTCTGTTCAGCGGCGCTGATATGTCAACCGCGACACAATCGGGCACTCAACAAAACCCTGTCATTACTGCTGATGTTCCCGCTCAGTTTATGCCAGCGCTTAAAACACGTGTTGGTAAAGCAACGCCTGTTGGTAATGAAGGTGCGGGAACGGTTGTAGCAGCCGGCTCATCATCTGCGGCACAAGCATTAATGGGTAAGACCGTTGCTGTAATTGGCGGTGGAACTTATCGTCAATATCACTGTGCCAATGTGCAAAGCTGCTTAGTATTAAAAGAAGGCACTACGGCTAAACAAGGCGCATCTTCTTTTGTTAACCCGCTTACCGCATTAGCGATGGTGGAAACGATGCGAGCTGAAGGTCATAAAGCCATCATTCATGCGGCGGCGGCGTCTAACCTTGGTCAAATGTTAAACCGTATTTGTATTGCCGATGGCATCGACTTAATTAACATTGTACGCAAAGCAGAACAAGAAACGCTGTTACGTGAAATGGGCGCAAAATAGGTTGTAAACTCAAATAGCGAGTCTTTCCTTGCTGACTTAACGGCGGCGATTATTGAAACGGGAGCAACTATTGCGTTTGATCCAATTGGTGGCGGTCAATTAACAAGTGACATCCTTAACTGTATGGAAGTTGCTGCAGCGCGTGATATGAAAGAACACACCATTTATGGCTCTGATACTTTCAAACAAGTTTACATTTATGGCGCCTTAAACCGTGGCCCGATTACCTTAAATCGTAACTTCGGTTTTGCTTGGGGTGTCAATGGATTCTTATTATTCAATGCACTAGGCAAACTAGGTACTAAAACTGTTATGGCGATGCGTAATCGTGTTGCAGATGAGATAACCACCACATTTGCTAGCCACTACACACATGAAGTGTCATTGGCAGAGGTATTACAATTACAATCAATAGCGGCTTATTCTAAAAATGCTACAGGTGAGAAGTACTTAATTACCCCTCAAAGGTAGTTAAGTTTTAAATAAATAATTAAGCCTCAAAATAGCGACTTCTTAACTGATTGAATAAAAAGCAGATAACGATTATTGGTCTGCTTTTTTATTTACTTACTGGTAATAAAAAGCAGCAAGCTAAATCTCAAACTTTATTGTTAAACAGGTACTGATACAAAATTATTCCGTAATTACGGTTGAAATACGAAACCATTAATTTGTGAAAACTCAGAGTTAATGGGTCTTCAGTTTTACTCGAACTTGATCGACATAATCGCTTTACGTCATGTAGTTATTGCTGAAAGCGGGTCTGTGGTATCAAGTCTTTCATTTTGCATTATCTTATTTTTTACCCGCAGCTACAATACAACTTACTGATCAATAATGTATTTTAAAATAGCCGTCAAATTCTTTGATTATGTAACCCACCTGATTGATAAGATTTGACGATAGCCTCATCGAGGGGCTTTGACTGGGCAAAATAAAATACCTGAAGCGAATTGCATTTGCATTCTGTTATTATCACTCTTTCTTATGGTAATTTTAGGTTTAAAAACTTATTCTTCATATGGTAAACACAGTGGCATATGACCAGCTGTTCAAGCGGGACAAAAGGAAAATAATTACTTAGGTTTTATTTTGAAATTTCTTAAAAATGCGCAGACTAACAGAAAACTGCGTATTGCTAGGTGTGATATCTCCTATCTCTTCGTCAAGGCTTTTATTAGATCAGCTGAGCACTCAAAGCTTCATACTTTCTAAATTTTTATAATAAGGGACTATTAATGAAATCATTTATTACAAAGATCATTAATTTTATTGAAACGGATATTTGGCGGATTCGGGCTAACCAGCTATCAGGAGTGAAATTGTTTGCTCTTCGTCAACTGCGTATTATCCTGTTGGCGGTTCGTGGTTTTGCGGAAGATAAATGCATGTTGCGGGCCTCGGCCTTAACTTTTTTCTCTTTATTATCCATGGTGCCGGTTGCTGCTATGGCTTTTGGCATTGCAAAAGGGTTTGGCTTTGATAAAAAATTAGAAACTTTATTATTTAATAACCTGCAGGGGCAGGAAGAGGTCGTTGAGAAACTGATCGGGTTTTCTCAGGCGATGCTTGAAAATACTCAAGGAGGTGTGATTGCCGGGATTGGTACCGTCGTATTATTTTGGACTGTGATCAAAGTATTAGGTCAGATAGAAGAATCCTTTAATGAAATTTGGGGGATCAAGAAAAGTCGAAGTCTTGGGAGAAAGTTTAGCGATTATGTCTCTATTATGTTGATTTGCCCTGTTTTATTAATTCTATCTAGCAGTGCTACCGTCATTATTACTAGCCAAGTGACACTTCTGGTAGAAAAAATATCCTTTCTCGGACCGATTGTGCCGCTTATTATCATCAGTCTTAAAATCCTTCCTTATGCAGTCATCTGGACGGTATTTACTTTTATTTATATTTTTATTCCTAATACCAAAGTTAACTTTCAGGCAGGCCTTTTAGGAGGGATTATTGCTGGGACTATTTATCAGATTGTCCAATTGGTTTATATCACCTTTCAGGTGGGAGTCTTAAAATATGGCGCCATTTACGGAAGCTTTGCGGCCTTACCGCTATTTTTAGTATGGCTGCAGATGAGTTGGCTGATTGTCCTTTTAGGTGCAGAGGTTTCTTTTGCGGAACAAAATGTGGAAACCTATGAGTTTGAGCCGGATTGTCTAAAAACCAGTCATTCATTTAAGCTATTAATTTCCTTATACATTGTTCAATTAAGTGTTAAAAATTTTTGTAAGGGAGAAAAACCCTGGCACGCAGATCAAATATCACATTTTTTAGAATTACCGATTCGGCTTGTACGTCAGATTCTTTTTGAATTAACTGAAGCAGGTCTGTTGGTTGAGGTTAAATTGAATGATGCTGATACCTTATTTTACCAACCGGCACGTGATCCTGAATTCCTAACGATTTTTAATGTTATGGAAGTCTTAGATCAAGATGGCATTGATGCTGTTCCAATGATAAATTCCGACGAATTCAATAAACTAAAAGAAACTTTTGAAAAATTTAAGGCATCTATTGAAAAATCGCCATCCAATATTGCCCTGAAGGATATTTAAGCGTAAATGTGTAAACTACACCAGATGTGAACTCAATAGAGAGTATTTAAAAACAGAGCCGTCTGCCAGAGGGCTGTGGGGTTAAGTCTGAATGCACTTTTCTAAGCACATAGCTTTTTCTGGCATTACGACGAGATATAACTTGAAAATGTGCTCCCGAGAACTATAAACGTAAAGGATTACTCATGCATACTCTTATTTTATTTTCGAATAATACAAAGAACCAGCAAAAACTCCGCCAACCTAGGCGCGGTTATTTGCGACGTTAGATTACAAGGAGAGTTTATTGTTTAGCACAATAATAGATGATGAAATTAAGTTGTCACTGGTTCAATAGTCTTTTGCTCCAATCTACTCAGAGTTGGTTAAGGATAATTTTACCTATCTTGAAAAGTGGTTAGCTTGGCCCCCTCATTGTAAAAATAAGCAGGACTTTATTTCATTTATTCGTAAATCTCTTCATGATTATGCAGATGGTAAATCAATGGTCTGTGGAATTTGGTTCAATGAACAATTAGTTGGTAATTTTGGCTTCAATACTATCAATCATGAATTGAAGAAAGTCGATATTGGTTATTGGCTAACAGAGTCAGTTCAAGGTAATGGCATCATGACTCGCGTTTGCAAAAAATTGATAGATATTGCATTTAATGAGCTTGAAATGCATAAAGTCGAAATATCAGCAGCGACTGAAAATTTTCCCAGTATAGCTGTCTGTGAGCGTTTAGGTATGAAGCGAGAGGGGGTAATTTCTAATGCAGAAAACCTAAATGGGCGAATTGTCGACCATGCTGTTTATGGGCTTCATCGCACATAAACATAAGTGCTGTTGTTGAAGCCGTTAGCTAACAAATATAAGAAATGGAGCTTCAAGAATGTTAAAGCAATTTTGTGAACATTGCGGCGAAGAAACTGAGCATAAAGAAGTTATTAAGCAGAAGCCTTCAAAATACGGTAAAAGTAAAAAAGAGCAATTTAAAGCCTTTCTTTCAGGTTTTTTTGGAGGCGTAGCCAGCCAAGTCGGTGCATCGCTAGATCTGATTGATAGGTATGTTGTTTGTAAAAAATGTGGACGCAAAAAACTAGAAAATCTTGGTGATGAATTTCAATGAGTTTGCTAATTAGTTTGTTTGTGCGCTAAGTTAGCTAACAACTTCAAGCAATCGGACACTTTAGTCATGTCGCGGTTTTTACAAAAAAATAGCCGTAACAAACAGCACCAATCCTAGGTATCGTTGTTACGCGCATTGGTATACATCAAGGAGTCGTTGTGAATTTAATTATTTTAGTTGTAATCGTTTTTATCCTTTTTATTTTTTTTAAACTTAAGGTGAAGCCTAAACAAGAAAGTGAAAACTTTGAACATTCTTATGAAAGGTTAGATGTGCTTTTTACTCCTGCCGAACGATCTTTTTTTGGTGTACTAAACCAAGCTATCAGTGATGATGTTATTGCTTTTGGTAAAGTGCGAGTTGCAGATGCCATTACACCTACAAAAGGCGGTGTAAAAGGAGCTTGGCAAAGAGCGTTTAATAAAATATCAGCTAAGCACTTTGATTTTGTTCTCTGTAATAAAAGTGATTTGTCATTTGTATGTGGCATTGAGTTAGATGATAAATCTCACAATAGTGAAAAACAAAAATCTAGAGATGCTTTCTTAGAATCTGCATGTAAATCCGCTGATTTCCCATTAATCAGATTTCCGGCTAAATCAACATATAGTGTTAATGATATTCGAGAATCATTGAGTGTTTGTTTCTCCGAGTTTCAAGAAAAAGCATTATTGTTAGCTGCAACGGAGCTTGAAACAAGCAAGAAACTTTGTCCTAAGTGTTCATCTGAAATGCACATTAAAGTTGCCAAAAAGGGAAAGTCTATTGGCAGTGAATTTTGGGCTTGTAGTGGGTATCCCAAATGTCGACATATTGAACCAATAAAAATATAAGATATTAATTAAAAGGGGAAAAATACGGCTGACTATTCTGCTGTACTGGTATTTTGATCAATTAAATTTTGTCTGTTATTCAGACGTTATACCCTAGGAGTTATTCGTGTCGAAAATTGAACATGTAAATATCACCGTTCCAAATATAGATGAAGCGATTAAATTTATTCAAATAGTCGCGCCTGATTTCAAAGTAAGAAAGGATGTAAAATCATCTTCTAGTTATCGTTGGGCTCATATTGGAAATGACGAATATTATTTTGCCCTTCAAGAGCCTCATTTAGATTCAGATCCTGAGAGCCCACGGACAACATATAAGAACTATGGAGTTAATCATATTGCAATTGTTGTTGATGACCTTCTGAAAGTCGAAAGTGATTTAGTGAAATATGGGTACAAACGAAGTATCGATACTCCCATAGAAAAATACCGTAAAAGGTTGTATTTCTTTGACAATTTTGGGTTCGAGTGGGAGTTAGTCGAGTATAGTAGCGACAATGTTAGCGAGAAGTTTTTATACGAATAAAGGTAAAACAATGCATTTAAACGGCACTAATACAGTTGGCTCAGTTTTGCTCCTATACATTAAAACCAATAATCTTAGTCCGCTTGATGCGGCGGTATTCGTTTAAGGACAGAGCTACATGATAGTAATATACGGTATTAAAGAAAACCTCAATCCAATAAAAGCTAAATTATCAGATGTGATTAATCAATCTATGCAAGCTATTTTAGGTATGCCTGAAGATAAGCGTATTCATCGTTTTATTCCCATGGATAAATCTGATTTCTATTATCCAGGCGGTCGATCAGATAACTATACCGTTATTGAAATAAACATGATGGAAGGTCGTCAAATAGAGACCAAAAAAGCATTAATAAAATCACTCTTTCAACATATTGAAAAGCATCTCAATATTTCACCTGTAGACATTGAAATAACAATCAAAGAACAACCTAAACATTGCTGGGGGTTTCGTGGAATAACCGGTGATGAAGTTAATGATTTAAAATATAAAGTAAATCTATAAGTTAATTAACAAGCATAAAAACCGGCCGGTTACCTCGCTGCACTCGTATTTTAGCCACCAAATTTTTCCTGTTATTAAGGCGAACAGGACATAATTTGCATATCGAGTATATTTTAGGGCTCATTTCTTTTATCACATCATTAATTGCTGGCATTATTGGCTTTGGTGGCGGTATTTTGCTAATAGCGGTTCTTCCTCTATTTTTAAGTCCTAATTTAATAATTCCAATTCACGGTATTACGCAATTAGCCAGCAATTCATCGCGCGTTGTGTTTTCCCTAAAATATGTTCAATGGGTACTACTTCCAAAGTTTCTTGTCGGTTCGCTTATTGGTATATTTCTATTTGGTTTTTTATTATCGAATATATCAACTGAGTATGTGCCGATTGCTATTGGGTTGTATATTATTCTTAATTTATGGAGTAAGCGCTTTACTAAATTAATTAAAAAATTTGAAAGTTATTATATTATTGGTTTATTTCAAACTGGTTTGGGGCTAATTGTTGGCGCGACGGGGCCATTATCACTTGCCGTTTTAACTAGGGATCTAAGATCAAAAGATGAGATCATAGCAACTAGCTCAATGTTCATGACTATTAGCCACTTAGCAAAGGTTCCTGTATTTATGGTTATTGGCGTATCGTTTGTGGGGTACTTTAATTTGTTAGTGTATATGGTCTTGGGGTCGGTTCTTGGATCTTTTATTGGTACACGGATAAGATTAGTTACAAATAATGAAAAGTTGATTCTTGTTATTAAAATTTTATTAAGCGTAATGGCAATTAGAATGTTGGTCACTGCCGTTCCGTTATAACAGCCATCTCGGTTTCGCTTCGTTCTATTTAAGCCAATTATTAAATGCCTATTAATGGGGCTATACAACAAGGAATATTCAACGGTTATGGAAATTTATTTAGCAATTATTATGTTTGCAGCATCAACAACGGTAACACCTGGCCCAAATAATATAATGATTATGACTTCCGGTCTTAACCACGGAGTTAAAGATAGTATTCCACACTTGTTAGGCATCTGTTTTGGCTTTCCTGCAATGGTAATAATGGTCGGTTTAGGCTTTAGTGTTGTATTTGAAATGTACCCTTTGTTTCACGAAGCAATAAAGGTACTAGGTGTCGCTTATCTATTATATTTAGCCTGGCTTATCGCATCATCGCAGCCGACTTCACTAGAAGTGAAAAAAGCTAAGCCCTTAAGCTTTACTCAAGCTGCATTGTTTCAGTGGGTAAACCCCAAAGCATGGGTTATGGCCACAGGTGCTGTTTCAGCTTACACTTCCATTTCGTCAGATATATTCTCGCAAGTGATTTTTATTGCGTTGGCTTTCTTTATAGTTGCTTTTCCTTGTGTCGGGATTTGGTTGGTTTTTGGTGTTGGTCTTAAAAAATATCTCAATTCGCCAAAACACCAAAAAATATTTAATTTATCTATGGCTCTGTTATTAATTGGTTCTGTTTTTCCAGTAGTAAAAGAGTTGTTTATTCAATATATTGCATAGCAAGATCACTATAAATACTCCTTTAGTGCTGTTTACTTTGCCTCGTATTATTATTGATTGTTGAAATTCTACAGGCCTTTATAATAAGCAATTAAGTATTATTGATGATGAATCTAATAATTTTAAAGAGGAAATCAAATGTACAACATGGACTTATTTGCAGCACTAGAAGATTCACCGATTAATATCATTAATTACGATGGTGTGGTGGAATACCATGGGCTGTTAATTCCTTTTGACCAAGCTAATTATTACTTCGATGCCTTTCTCGAAACAATCCAATGGAAGCATGATCAAGCGAATATATTCGGTAAAGTCATTGTCACTCAACGCGAAGTGGCTTGGTATGCTGACAAGCCTTTCCATTACACCTACTCTAATATGACAAAAGTCGCTTTACCGTGGACGGCTGAATTATTAGAGCTGAAACAAAAAGTCGAAGAAGCAACCGGGCATCAATTTAATGCCTGTTTACTGAATTTGTATCACAGTGGCGAAGAGGGCATGGCCTGGCACAGTGATGCAGAAAAAGACTTACAACAAAATGCAGCAATTGCGTCATTAAGTTTTGGTGCTGAACGTAAATTCTCTTTTAAACATAAAGTGAATCAGCAAACTATTTCAGTTTCATTGCAACACGGCAGCCTGCTGGTAATGAGAGGTGAAACTCAACGTCATTGGTTACATCGATTACCACCCACTAAAAAAGTCATCACTCCCCGTATTAATTTAACCTTTAGAATGATTAAAGAAACGAATACTTCATATTAAAAGCATCTTAAAAAATAAATATATTAAACATATTTTACATGCTTGATTGATAAACCAGGTGATAAAAGAAACGCTACTTCTGCCGTAAACTTTATTCGTATCTATTTGTAACAGCTGACAAAAATGGATGTTTTATATCCCCTCCTCAGTTTAACTTTACATTTTTCATATACAGGTAAGCGTTATTTCGTGTTTTTATTGTTGATACCGACTTTTCGTCTCTATCTACATGATTAATATTTTTCATTTCCTTTTTAACCTATTAATTGGTTTATTAAATTTGCTACTTCAGTATCAAATTTAAACAAAATAAACAGTGCTAACTATCCAGAGGAAATGCGGATAAATTCTACAGCCTAGTTATGTATTTTAAGCTAAGCTGGGCGTTTATATTTTAAGGAATTGAAGCTGAAATGATTTATTCGAATAAGCAGTTCTACATTTATGATGAATCAGGTAAAGTTAATTTACAGCGAGTTAAAGCGCTTCTCGAACAATCCTACTGGGCTAAAGATAGATCACTTTCTGTCATTGATAAATCAATAAAGCATTCAGAATGTTTGTCGTTATATGACGATGATTATCAAATTGGTTTTGCTCGAGTGGTCACGGATTACTCAACATTTGGATATCTTGCCGATGTTATTGTTATGCCTGAATATAGAGGAAAAGATCTTGGAAAGTGGTTGGTTGAAACTGTGGTAAATGATCCGCGCTGGAAAAATTTATTTCTTGTGTTGGCGACCGGTGATGCGCATGACCTGTATCAGAGGCATGGTTTTGAGCAAAGCTCTAAACTTATGGGAATAATGTAACAAATAAAATCACTCGACGAATAACGGTTTTGCTAAAAAGAAAAATCAGCCAACTTACCCGCCGGTGAACGAGGCGTTGCTATCAATCCATGTGAGGAAAATTAAATTGACTAACGAATATATGATAACTTCGAATAAGAGTTTGCTGGATATTGATGCTATTCATTCGTACTTATCAAGATCCTACTGGGCTAAAAACGTACCACATCATGTTGTCAGTAAAGCTATCGATAATTCACTTTGCTTTGGTGTATTCCATCACTCGGCTCAAGTTGGATTTGCTCGATTAATTACTGACTCTGCCACTTTTGCTTATTTATCTGATGTCTATATTTTGGAAGAACATAGAGGGAAAGGTCTGAGTAAAAAATTAATGAAAATTATTATAGATCATCCGCAATTACAGGGTTTGCGAAGAATGGTTTTGGCCACTGCAGACGCACATACTTTATATGAAAAATTTGGTTTTAAGCAATTAGCTGCTCCACAAAAATTTATGGAGATTTGGGCTCCTGATGTATACAAAACGGAATAAAGAAATCAATCAACATGGACAAAATACGCCTGGCTGTCTCGCTCCGCTTGTATTTATCCACCCAAATTTTGCCTTTTATTAAGGCGTTGAGGTTGTATGCAATTGTTTAAAACTAAAGCAAGCGAGTTGAGTGAACTGTCAGACTTCTATGTAAAGTGTGGTTACGGGGGAACTTTTGACGGTTCTGATGATGTTTTCTATGCAGTTGAGGATAACTGTATCTTTGCTGTGGTACGAATTGCCCTAGAATATGGAGTGTTAGTCCTTCGAGGTATGCAGGTTTTGCCAACCTTGAGAGGCCAGAAAATTGGCCGCAAGTTGTTGAGCTACACGAGCGATCATATTGCACAGATTAAAGCGCCTTGTTATTGCTTAGCGCATCACCACCTCGTTAGATTTTATGGTGATGCTGGTTTTATTATTGCTGAGCCAAAAGACGTGCCTGAGTTTTTAATTAAAAGAAAATTAAAGTACGTACAACAAGGCTTGAATATTGATTTAATGGTTCGCCAATAAGTCCACTAAGTTAATCTACAAGCACAAAATATGGCCGGCTAATTCGCTACGCTTGTATTTTTTACGAGCAAATCTTGTCTGTTGATAGGATCGTTTTTTTTTAAGTCGAGGTGATAAAATGAACGTAGGCGTACAACAAAAATTTTCTACTTATCCCGCAGATGTTGCTGTTTTACTCGGTACTGTACGTGACCTTATTTTTAATGTCGCTAAGCAAGAGGGGATTTTCGATATAACAGAAACATTGAAATGGGGTGAGCCTAGTTATGTTTCGAAAATAGGCAGCACTATTAGAATTGACTGGAAAGATAAATATCCGGATCAGTATTGTATATATTTCAACTGTAAAACTTCGCTGATAGAAACGTTTAAAGAAGTTTATGGTGATACTTTTGCCTATGAGGGAAATCGTGCAATTGTATTTAAAATAAATCAGGTTGTACCTTATAAAGAACTAGCACATTGCATATCAATGTCATTGCGTTATAAAAAAATTAAGCACCTAGATCTGCTTGGTGCATAAACATACAACAAGACAGATACGTATATGGGTTATCAAGTCTTTTATTTTGCATTATTAGAGACTTATAATCGGTAATTCACTCTATATTAACAAAATTCCCAAATATCTTTCTTTGCAGTAGAAGGGAATTGAGTGGTATGGTATTTTTTAATTTGTTGTATTTCAAGCCACGCCACTTTAGGAAAACCTTGTCGCGGCTCGGGTCTTGTATTAATGCTTAGCTCATAAATGTATCTATAAAACGTTTCAGTACCCCAATAACAGCAAATTTCATGAGACACATGTGGAAACTTCGTGTCCAACACAGAATTTCCGCCCAGAATGGTAGCGATCTCAATATTATCTAATAGCTTTTTCATTTTCTTTATATGAACTGTTTTCTTCATATCAACAGGCGTTTCAACTTGTTGAAGCATTTTGACAGGCGAGGGTTGTTGATCAGCATTTTGTACTTTTAAGTGTAACTTATCAAAATGTTGTCTCGGTAGTTTCATGTTGATGGATTTTTCTTTTTCCTGTGCATTTTCGTCTACGGAGATAGGCTCCAGGGTAAAAGTGTAGTAATTACGCCATGCTTTACCCCAGTCCTTATAAAAACCACCACTCGTGGATTCATTCCATTCTTTGTCTGCTTTGGTGCGCCCCAAAAGAGAATCTGTAATTTTAATGCTTTGCTCAGCCACCATGACCCTCAACTTCTTCGCTAGTTCGTTAAATTGAGTAATATTTACTTCGTTTCTGACTTCAAGAATCTGCCACCATAAAGCAGTTAGATTTAAGTGGGCAATTTTTATTTTAGAATATTTTTTATCAGGTATACGGTACATAATTGCCTTTAGTTTAATCCAATGTTGTTGGATCAAACGTTATTGTTAATTTAGATTTTTCTGAAGCCAAATTTAGTAATGCTTGACTTATTCAGCTACTGCTCTCTTATTAGCTAGTAACCAAGTTCAAACTTGAAACTGGCTTGGGCCTATAGAGTCAGCTCTTTTATTTTGCATTGTCTTGTTTTTTTACTCGTAGTTACAATACGAGTTACTGATGAATAATGTATTTTGAGATAGTCGCCATTCTCTTTCTCTGTGTAACCACCTGATTGATAAAATTTTATGATAGCTTCATTGCAGGATGGAGTTAGGTTTGAATTGCAATATTCTAAGTAGATAGTTTTCCTAGCATTAGCATGCGATGTCACATGATGAAGGGTACCAGATAACCTTAAACGTAAAGGGCGACTCGTTCATACTTTATTTAATTTTTTATAATGCAAAATGAAACACTTGATCCTCATGGCATGAAGCATTCCGCTTATTTGCGGTGAGCCATTTCAAGGTTTTTTTCAGTGATAGGTATCATCCTGCAGGTTATATTTATGAGCAGCTAAATTTAGCTATAAACTAATAGATTATCATCTATTTTAAAAATGAGATAGGTGGTACGTTAACAACTATCTTAAATTGACAATTCATTAAAAATTCACTTAATATATTGATTTTGTGAGATTAAATAAATATTGTTATGATTATTTTTTATGATGTAGGTATCGCGGTATTTCATGCGTAGTGATCCATATAAAGCTGTTAGGCCAGTAAATGCTCGCCTCATATTTTAATTGGGAAGTTTCTATGGCTGCAACAAAAAAAACGTTGAAGACTTTCAGTTTGTTATCAGTGAATCTGTTAGATTAAGTAAGCTACTTAATGAATCATATAAGTTATATGAAAACGATTTTGACAATAAATATGACTCGATGTTTGCAACTATAAATGTGCCTAAAGACATTTATGATAGAGATAAAAGCCAAAAGCATTTTCAATTACACTTATCATCTAAGGCACAGAAAAAAATCACAAGAAATAACATATCGACAAATAAACAGAATAATTTGGTTTATGAATTGTCAACGAATGAATATATTAATGAGATTAAATACTTTCTATATATACATATAAAAGATAAAAAGGAATTTGACTTATCTGGTTGTACGTCACTTTTATCAAGAGCGTATAAGCGAGCTAAAAGTAAAATGCGTGAGAACAGCTATTTCTTTCCTAGTCATGCAGAAGGTTGCGGGACAAAAAAAACCCGGCACCAGGCTGGGTCTTTTCAATTGTAGTCGCTTTTATACTTTGCGTCTGCGAGCAATTCCCATCAATACCAGACCGAGACCCAAAATAGCAAAGGTCGATGGCTCTGGTACGGCTGTACTCGTGTTGTAGGCCAAAGTGACATCGAGAAATGAGTCACCAATATCGTCAACACCTGCGCCAGTTGCATAGGTGATGTCCAACGCCCCATCGCTAAGAAACGCTGGAATGTCGATCCCAAAATCTGCCAGCAGGCTGCTGAAACTGAGCGCCAGACTAAACGTATTCTTATTAGTAGCGCCGCCGCATCCCATGTTTATTCCCCCGGCAACACTGCCACTACAGGTATATCGACCGCCAGTGGTGCCGTCAATAACCAGATCAAACCACTCGATGGAGGAGGTGGATAAATCAAACTCTGACCCGGGAGCGCTGGCAACTGTGATAAAGCCGTCACTGCCATCTGAACTTGGCAAATTGGTAAAATTATACGTCAAGTCCTGACTTCTCGAGGTTTGTTCGAGAGTGATTGTTTCGGTGAACGGTACGGCAGTAGAAAGCGGAGCAAAAGCTATTAGCATGATTGCTGCGGTTATTATTTTGATTTTTAGCATTTGAGTGGTTCCTTTTGGTCAGTTATTATCGTGTTAATGACAATGCAATTAACACGCCAGATATTTAGAACCTATTTTTCAATAACTTATTAATCAGGGTTGTGGCGACTGTAAAATAAGCCGACGTTATCACTTATTACACATCCATAGTTCGAAGCATATTGTCAATCCTGCTTACCATTGTTCGAACAGGAATTATAGCCTGCTTCATCATGTTGATTGTGCTGCCGAGTTATCTCATCCCACGCGATTACTGATGACGCAAGCGTGTGATTTGGTCGAAGAACATCAGGCCCGGACCATGGAACTGATGCAGCTGCCTTAAGGTTAGTGTTGGATCGCAATTTAGCAGTCATATGAATAAAAATGACGAAATTGTTAAAATTTTTGTTCCGGAAAGTAGAACACCTCCTAAGATGATTTTTTTGAATAAAGGCAAGTTCATCATAAACAAAAGCAGCTGGTTTAGACAACGTCGGGAGGGACTTTCGTTTTTACCTGTAATTTTGTAAAAGAGTTGAGTAATAGTACAACTAAACAGCATGCTGGATGATTAATGGTGGGAACCAATAACCTTTGTACTTATCTGCGAATGATGTCATCCGTAGATTATCCTGTAGAGATATCATTACCGAGCCGAAGTTGGTAAAAAAAATTATTGCGAGAGGGCACGCCGCTTAGCTCCTGAGGGATCTAACCCCAATTCATTCAGTAACTATTCATTGAACACTGTTGCAGACTTGGATAGAGGTCTTCCTTTTGGATAAGCCAGATAATAGTTATCTTCCGTTTGAAGACATATATCAAAAGGTGCCTGTAATTTGGCACTGTCCGGTTGATCAGTAGAGAAGTCCGAGTAGCCCAGAAACACACCCAGCCATTTCACCCATCGACATTCCTGCTGTTAGATTGTTAGTCTTGTGATAGATAATATCGGCACTATCCGTTTCAACAGAGGCTTTCTGAAAATATTCTGGCCATCCCTGTCGGTTACCTAAAACTTCAAGGAGAGGTAATGACAACAGCTCACCAGGATCACTCAACTGACTAGGAAGTCGGGGAGAACAGTAGGGTTTGAGCTCGGGAGTAAATAACGGATGTAGCTGCATTCCATTCCAATCACCAGACGACCTTCACATAACGGGGAAAAGATTTCCGAGGTGTTATGTTGCAAATTGCTGATTGCACTCTGCACAACCGGCAAATACGCCAGACCACTATTGGTTAAATATTCGTAAGGTGTTCCCGAATAAACAACGGCTCACCCAGATGGTGCTCCAGTAGCCGTATCTACTGATTCACCGCAGACTGCGTCAGATGCAACTCCCTCCCGCGCTAAAATTGAGTAATCTTGAGGCCGTTTCAAATGTTTTCAGCCAGTTTAGTGGTGGTAGATTAGTACGCTTTACCGTTATGTTTTCTTATCAACAGGGTCAAAATTTATTGTTTGAATAATTAATACTGGCAACATACCATGGGCATCTTTTTCGACCATGTATATGCAGGGCCCGCTTAAATGGAAACACTTCAAACACAACCAACATCAGATTTGTCAGCAGTAACCGATTTTTACATAGAATCAGTGGAGCAAAGTGACCGTGCAATTCAAATGCGCTGGAGCGACGGTATCGATACTACCTATCACTCCATCTGGCTGCGTGATAACTGTCCCTCAGCATTCCATCCTCAAACCGGTGAGCGTTGCTTTGATCTGCTCAGCGTCTCGCAGAATATCCATCCGTTATCAATCTCTTTGGATAATGGGACGCTTATTATCGAGTGGTCTGAGCAGGGGCATGTCAGCTGCTTCAAGCAAAGCTGGTTACGTGAATTTTGTTATTCTGGTGAATTGGGCAAAGATCATAGTAGTAGTTATCAAAGCTGGGGAAGCGAATTTATTAACCAGATCCCGGAGCAGAGCCAGCAGGAAATCATGACCAGCGACAGGGCCTTGTATGAGTGGATGAGCGCTCTAAATACCAACGGGATAGCCATTATTAATGGTATGCCCGATGACTCTGAAGCCGTTGTGCACACGGCAAAACGGATTGACTATCTGCGCCAGACTAATTTTGGGATGACTTTTGATGTGATATCAGAAAAAGATCCGATTAATATGGCTTACACTTCTCTCTCATTGCCATTACATACAGATTTGCCAAATCAGGAAGTGCCTCCGGGATATCAATTTTTACACTTCCTGAGCAATGAAAGTGTCGGTGGCGAATCTACTTTTGTGGATGCTTTAAAAGTACTGGAAGAGCTGCGTGAAGATCAGCCTGAGTATTTCCGTCTGCTTTCTGAGTATGCGATTCCATTTCGATATCACGACCAGGATCACGATATCCGTGAGCACCACCGGGTAATTAACCTGAATAACTTTGGTAATATTGTTGAGATCAAATACAACGCTCATATCGCGGATATCTTTGATCTGCCTGGCGAGGTTATGTACGACTACTACATCGCTTATCGTCAACTGATGGGCCGACTAAAAGATGCGCGTTATAAAATAGAGCTGAAATTGGCTGCTGGTGAAATGGTGGTATTTGATAACCGGCGGGTACTGCATGGCCGTAATGCCTTTGATGAGAATGTTGGCAAACGTCATCTCAGAGGTTGCTATGTTGACCGTTCAGAATTTAAAAGTCGTTTAAGAATACTGGGCAAGCAACTGGCTCAAAAAAATGATCCGGGTATCTGATCTGAATAATTGCGTGAAACCTTACGGTGAAGACAAATCAGGAGCCTTCCGAACCTTAACGGTTTAATTCCGTTAAGGTTTCCGTGATTAACCTGCGGCCAGCAATAATTCGTGACACACTAGTCCTTGGCAGGTGATGAAATAACTGGACACTCATCTAATTGAGTAAATATTAACCCGTTTCTATGTTTCCGCGATAATCATTGATTACAGCGAAAAAGACTGATTATTCAACTTTTTTTACAACTGTTTATTTGTCACACAACCTTTTTTACAAAGATGGCTATAAACAAGCAACCACCACAGGGTAGTTATCGAGCTGGATAATTTGTGAATTAACGTTGAAAATATCGCGAATCAGTTGCTTATCAATAATACGTTTTGGCTCGCCATAAGCAAACAGGCTGCCGTTATGTAAAGCTGCCACTTTATCTGAATATTGAATGGCTAAATTCAAATCATGGACCACCATTAACACGCAAGCATTAGTACTGCGTGCATAGTGTTTAATATATTCCAACAGCTTAAATTGATTATGCATATCTAGTGCAGACGTAGGCTCATCGAGGATCAATACTTTAGGTTGATTGATGACCGATTGCGCCAGTCCAACCATTTGGCTTTCTCCTCCCGATAATTCAGTGCAGACTTTATTTGCGAGGTGCAAAATGCCGATGCTTTCTAATAACGTTAATGCATTTTCTGCGCTGCGGGCTTTGGTAAACAATGAGTTAGCCCAGACATGCATGGTGGTGATTAAAAGTTCAAGAACCGTTATGTTGGCAGAGATGCGGTGATCCTGTGGTAAATAACCAATGTCATCAATCCTAAGTGGTTTGCCCCCTAGGGTCATTGAGTCTGGATTAAAGCGTATACGCTTGGTCATTTGCTTGAGTATGGTGGATTTACTGGCACCATTTTTGCCGATTAAAGAAACCATTTCACCGGGATAGATCTCCGGAATGCTCATATTGTTCAAGATGATATTCTTACCAAAGGAGACCGAAAGGTGATTAATTTTAAGTGACATTAGAATCTACCGCCTTTTTTAATGATTAAGAAAATAAAGAAAGGAACGCCTATGATCGACATCATCACGGTTAAAGGCAATATAATACCCGGCATGATCGACTTGCTGGCAATGGAAGCTAACTCAACCAGTACTGCGCCCAGCAAAAAGGAAGCGGGTAAGAAGAAGCGTTGATCTTCCCCTAAAATCATACGTGCAATATGCGGGGCAACTAAGCCGACAAAACCAATAGCGCCAACAAATGAAACCGATAATGAGGTAATTAAAGACACTAACAATAAAGTTTTGATACGTAGTCTGTTAACGTTAATGCCCATTGATTCCGCACGCTCTTGGCCCACTTTTAAGGATGATAATTTCCATGCGTCTTTGATCATGATTGCCATTACAACCGGCAATAAAAGCGCAAGGGTGATGATTTTCTCCCAACTACCGCGGTCAAGTGAGCCCATCTGCCAGAATATCAATGTCTGTAACTGCGTTTCGGTCGCGATATATTGCATCATAGTGAGCATGCCGTCATAGGCGAACATAATGGCAACCCCAAATAACATCACGCCTTCAATAGAAATACGCTTAATCGAAGAAATGCCGGCGATCATACAGGTGGTTAATAAGCACATAACAAAAGCCATGATCGCTATTTGATATTGCTCTGCGATAAAAGGTATTGAAATAACGTGGGTAATGATCAGTGATGCGCCAAATCCGGCTGAAGCAGATACGCCAAAAGTATAAGGATCCGCTAAAGGATTATTTAAGGTGGTTTGCATTTGCGCACCGGCAATGGCTAAGGCGCCGCCAACAAAGGGTGCCATCAAGGACATCGGCATGCGAATATCCCAAATAATGGTTTGCGTGACAATATCACTTGAATTTGGATGAAAAATTCCGGACAAGACCTGCGACAATGTAAGGCCGTGGGATCCGATTAGAATGTCTGCGATTAAGCCTATCAAACTCAGCAAGAAAAAAATAAGCAGTGCGAGTTTTTTCTTTTTGATCCGCAAGTGATGCACGGTTAATGCCTTGTTAAGGTGAACATTATCGCGTTGAATATTTGCTTTATCCTGTTCTCTAAATATCATTTCAGGGGCATAGCTAGCGTGAGTCATTGTTGCATTACCTTAACGTTGTTCTGCCCAAAAAAACCCGTCGCAGAACGGTCTGCAAAGCGTTGATTCATTTCTTCAAAAGTATGCAGCGGATTCAAATCTTTAAACTGTTGCGGATGGATCCATTTTGCAAAGTATTCTATTGCCACTAAGTTATAAGGCGAGTTATAAAAGGGCATGTAAATGGAGTAAATATTTTTGTCTTGATAAGCTTTGGTCGCTTTTAACCATGAGCGTGCCATTAATGCAGCGGTGGATTTTTTGATAGCGTCATTTTTAATAGCACTGTTATTAACAGCACCGTTATTAATAGGTGAGTATCCCAATGGAATACCCGCGGTGACATTACCTTCTTTATCAAGCCATCCCGTGGTTTGCATAATGTATATATCCGGTTGAGCAACAATCACACTTTCCGGTGACATTTGCCCGGTAACCGCACCTTGTAGTGGGCCTTCTGCAATATTCTTAGCTTTTAATAACGGAATATACGCGCCCATATTACCTTCTGAAAAAGTACGGCAACATGAATCGCTATAACCTGCAGAGCGTTCAATAAAGACTGTTTTATTTTGTTCTTCGACAGATAAAGAAGCAACGGCATCGGTTAAACGGGTGATGTGTTCCTGGTAATAATCGGCAAAGCGCTGGCCTTGTGCTTTTCTCCCCAGCGCTGTGGCTAAAGTAGTGACTGATTGAACGGTGTTTTTGACTGGGTGCTCACGAAAATCAATGGCTAATACTTTAATTCCTGCCTTTTCTAATTTTTCAAGCAGTCCTTTATCTTCGGCTAATTTGATATTGGATAAATCCACAACAAACAGATCCGGTTTATTGGCCATATTAATGAAACGTTCGGCGTCAAATTCTCCAGACTTAATCAAGCCTATGGTCATTATATTTTTAAGCCTTGGATAATCTTTAATATAGTTCTGATACATGGAGGGGGCCGATAAGCGCATATCATCGCGCCATGCAACCAAATGTTTAGCTGCATCTTTTTGATAAATTATTTCTAATAGCGGGAATACTCTGCCGGTGGATAAGGCAATGTTTTTTGGTTCGCTGTCGATGGTGATGGTACGGCCGGCGATGTCGGTGATCGTCACCGGAAAGGTATCGGCGACGCTTGAATAAGAAATAAATATGCTGGAAATAAAAATGAAAGTACTGAGTAGAGTGCGAAAGAAGGTAACACTTTTCATATTAGTAAACACCTTAAACGAAATGGTAATGAGACAAATAGGAGTTATCGAGGAATAACGGTAATGTAAATGGTAATCGTTATCATTGTTATTGTAAACATCTTTCCCAATATTCTGTTAATAAATAATTGAAATTAATGGTGATTTTGAAGAATTGAGCAAAGGAGCCTTGGCTCTTTAATGTTGAGTTTCAATTCAAAAGGGGGAGCGCTATACATTTAACAATATGCGCAATCGGGCAATGCGCTGACGGGGTTATATCTTCCAACATATTCACAAAATTGGAGGCTTACTGCTTTCTTGGCAAAGGGTACTAACATTTATTACTGAAGCGCTTGAGCGTTATGCCTATATTGACTACAATAGCGGACTTTATATTACTACAGGTCACGAACATGAACGACACTACATCGCTACCCGCTTTACCAGATCGCCTTGCGATTAATTCCCGTAGCCCACATCATGTGGCAGAAGTTTTTGAGCACGACATACGCATTCTGATCAACGGCAAAGAGCGTTTTGATGTCGAAGAATATTGTATCAGTGAAGGTTGGATAAAAGTCGCGTCGCACAAAGCGTTGGACCGTCGCGGACAACCGCTTTTAGTGATGGTAAAAGGAACTGTTGAAGCGTTTTATCGTTAATAGCGGTTCATTGATAAACCGCTAACTTAGCCCGACTAGGTTGGTGCAAAGGTTAAGACCTTTGGTAATGCCAGTGACTATTATCACCAAAAAGGGCTTGAAGAAATTTAGGCCCTTTCTATTTTTCCCGTTTAATTTTAACTATCATCGTTTCGCGGATGAATACAATGATCGACGCGCGATATAATCAACTAAAACATTAAGCCCAGCGGTGAAAACTAGTAGTAATAAGGCGCCGCTAAAGCGAATTTCAGAAAAATTACTGTCCACATAAAAACCTAAGGTCATTACTCCAATCATACCCAAAATAGCCGTTTCACGGATAATAACTTCAAAACGATAAAACAACAGCCCCATAAAATGCGGGTACAGTTTAGGGATAACCACATAACTGTACTGATCAATTCGAGGCTTATAGGTCAGCGGTACTTTCAGGCTGTCAGCTTGACGCGCCATTAAAAACAGCATCAGGCCGCTATTGTGTAATGCTAATGCAATTATAGCGGGTAACATCGAAGGCCCTAACAGCATCATTAGCACAAAGGCCAGTAAATATTCCGGCAGTGACCGTAATATTAAATTCAAGGTACGCATGAATAAGAGGATCACTTTTGGCATCATCAGGCGGCTATTAAAAGGTAATAAAACCAGGGTCAGTATATAGGTTAACCCTAAGGCACAAGAAGCCAGTACCAGGGTGGCAATCATACCCGGAAAAACCTGCTGGCTGATTAATTGATAAACCCAGTTAAATAGTTTCGATAAAGTAGCAGTGTCAAACCAGTTTAAGAAGGGTTGTCCCTGCAGCATAGGCGGGAAAATATCAACACTGAGAAAACGCCAGATAAGTTGCCCGTCAATGGGCGGAATAGGCGGTAGGAAATACACGGCAAGCGGTAAATATAACCACAACAAAAGCGGTTTAGCCCAAAAGCGTATGCTGCCAATTAACAATACGAATAAAATTAATAATGCACCACCTTGCTGATAGTGGCCCTGGCGAAAAGCCGTCTCTAAATAAAAGCCTAATGTCGGCATACCAATAAAACCCAGCACCGCACTGCTGCGCAGCGCACACTCGAAACGGTAGCGAATATAATCGATAATCAGCGGATACATATGCATCCAGCGACCATAAATAAAGGCAGATAATTTATCTGTGCCCTCGGGCAGCAAAAATGAGGTGTGCTTGGGAGCCTGTTGTAAAATATCAGAAAACACGCGAGCAAAGGTCGCGGCATAGGGAAGGCCAATGGCCAAAATACCGGTAATGGCAGATAAACCGAATATTTGTAAAAATATTAACGCCCAAAATATCTCATGGATAGCACGAATAAACGCACACATTGCCGCAATAAGAGGGTGCTGATAAAACAATGCTAACGGAAACCCTAATATCAATCCAAACGTTATCCCCAGCAAAGCAAAACTGATGGTTTGCCATAGAGCCTCAAGTAAATACTCGGTTGCGAAAAAATCGGGGTGAATAAAACCCTGCCCCATACGGGCAAGTTCGATCCAGGGCTCAAGCGCAATTACTTCGGTATCAGCAAAAAACCAACACACTGATACCATCGACAACAGCAACAGGGTTATTTTCTGCCAGTGTCCTGCATAGGAGAATCCATTAAAAGTCATGGTGTTAGGCATAACAGAAAGGGTGATTATTGAAGGTCGGAAAAGGGACGTTCATCTTATGTTGCTGCATTCTTAACAGTATCTGCTAAGGCATAATGCTGCGATAAATGCGCCAGCGTTAATTGATCGGCTTTATCATCTAAGACTATTTTGCCAGCACTGATAACAATAATGCGATCAAAGTGTGCTAACGCTAATTCGGCGTCATGCAGCACACAAATAACACTCTGGTGCGTCTGCTTAATCAAATTTAACAGTCGCAGACCCATTAATGGATCTAATGCAGAAAATGGCTCATCACCCATGAATACGGGCTGTTGCTGAAAGAGTGCCCTGGCGAGCGCAACACGCTGACGTTGACCGCCGGACAGTGCGCTAACTTTCTGCTGCAAGGGCGCGGTCAATTCAAACTGTTGGCAAATAGCGCGAATATTTTGTTGCGGTTTGTTAAAAGGAAATAACAAATTAGCTAAATTGTACCAAGGAGAATAACGCGCCAGCCCGCCAATAAAGACATTATGATAAATCGATAAGTTATCGACCAGGCCTTTGGCTTGCGAGCACAAGCAAGTTTTTTCCGACAGCTGTTTATACAGATGATGTAACAGCGTGGTTTTACCCACGCCGGAAGGACCTAAAATCGCCACATGTTGATTGGCGCTAAATGACAAATTAATTTTAGCTAAAATAATCTGTTGGTCATAGCCTAAATCAATATCAACCAACGACAACATTAATCAATCATTCCAATTGTTTTAGCAACACGCTCAATCGGTTGATAATCACTGTTTTTGGCTGGTACAAAAGACGAACGCGGGAAACTGGCTAATAAATCCTTATCAGTCATTCCGATTAATGCGTTAGTCAGCTTGGCTTTAAAGCCTGCACCGAAATCATTGTCTATACCCGAATGCACTGTCCATTGATAATCTGGGTAAGTAGGGCTTTCCCAAATGACTTTCACTTTACTGGTATCAACTTCACCTTTTTCAACTGCGCTGTCCCACACTTTATAATTGACCGCGCCTATTTGATAAACACCTGCTTCAACTTGGCTGATGGTACGGCTGTGATCACCAGAAAAACCGATGCGTTTAAAAATCTGATCAACGGGTTTATCTAAATTTTTCTCAATAAAAAACTGCGGCATCAAACGCCCTGAGGTTGAACCCTTAGATCCAAAGGTAAAGGTATAATTATTGAGCTTCGGAAAATCGTCAGATCGCGTTAGCTCGACGGTATGATTTGCAATGATATAACTCTTAAAATATTGATCTTCAAACCCCTGCGCAATAGCTTCAGAGCCGGGTACCAAAAGACGTGCCTGCACACCAGATAAACCACCAAACCATGCCAATTGGACCTGATTATTACGAAATGCGGTTATTGCAGCAGAATACGACTTCACCGGAATATATTTTACTTCAACGTCCAGTTGCTCAGATAAATAATCGGCGACTTTGTCAAAACGAGTACGAAGTTTGCTTTCATCTTCATCGGGTATAGCGGTAAAAGTAAATGTGGCACTTAATGCAAGCGTCGAAAATAAACTTAAAAGGCTAGCCGATACTAAATGTGTTAGTTTCATCTTAATCCTAAGGGGGGGTAATGCGGCTATTTTAACTTACCTGATAATTGATGCAACGCTTCATTATCGTCACTTTGTGCAAACAGTTTTGCATATCTATAATCGCAGCTTGCTGATAATAGGGTATTTTAATGCTGCCACTGCATTCCTTACAACGCAATAAACCATTGTTGCGCAACAGGATCATATACTATATAGCGGCAGAGATACAAACCTAGTCAGCTAATATAAAAAAGCAAAACACAAACCTGAACCAACAGTGTGTGTTAATAAACAACAAATTAACGGTCCAGGTATGATTACCACTTATACCAAAATTCATTATTTTGTGGTTCATTTACGCAGGTTAAAACAGATGCTAAATTGGTCAAATAGAATAACGGACATTCATAGAATTTGACTGTTTTTAATGATCAATTTGTCTTTTAATCAATTATTTTCAGGACCTTTAATGATAACACTCGATATTCCACAAAATTAAAAAATGCGCCTCAATATGTTTAAAGCACATAACATTCTGGATACAGGCAGATGTATGAATTCAAAAAGATAAGTATCAAGTGACAGTAAAGAGAAAAGTCGCAGGCTTATTTATTGGGCAGGATAAAAGCTTAGATGACTCTCGGGTCATTCGTAGAGTGGTATAACAATACCTCGCCAGTATCATATATTACGATTGATTTAATTTACGCTGCAATAATAATATTTTTTTAATTAATTGTGATTTTTCCAGTTTAGCTAACTCTTTTACCAGTAAGTCGTTATTTGTCAGCGCATGAATTTCATCTTCGGCAGGAGGGCGGGCTAAGGGGATTTGTGCTAACTGCGAGACCAGCTGTTCATTCTGAGCCGTAAGCTGCGCAATTTTCTGCTTATATTTATCGGCTTGATCATCCGTTGTTAATTTTCCTGCAAAAATCAGTTTCTCTAGGGTTTTATTGATAGGGTTATCTTTGGCTATTTTTTTAAGATGACTACCCGCTTTGATTGACAGATTAAAAGTATATAGCTTTTTGCCATTATCGCTGTCACGTGATTTTTTACTGCGCCAGGCCTTGAACATTTTATTTCGTAATTCTCTGCCGTCAGCTGTTGTTTCTAATAGTTGGCAGACTTGATGAAATTGAAACTCATTCATATTATTGATATCAACGCCAATGCCGTTGGTCAGTTTTTGCAGCAGGGGAGTTTGTCGAATGAGGTAGTTCTTAACCCAGTTGCTGTTTCCCTCATTCCATTCAAAACCAATTGGCGTATCAACAGTGATCATATGAATCTCCTTTAATAATCAAACACCATAACTTAGTTAACGAAGTGAATAAATAAGTAAAACACAAAACGGATCATACCTCACTATTTTGTGCTAAAAAATACCGCAGATAGTGGTGGTAAGTAGTGGTGTTAGTTGATGGTGTCAGTTAGTGTCGCCACTTGTGGTATGACTTAGTGGTTACACTGAGTTCCCATGCAGAGCATGATGTAGTGATGCGTTATGTGGTGCCGCTTGCTTTTGGTAGTAAGTTTTTGCCATTGTATGCCTTTTTTACTGGGGTTGTCTGAAAATTTAGGATGTAGGTTGTAGCGGGATTTGGCTGTATTAATCCTGTTTGTAGGAGGTTTTAAAGGTATAAAGGCCGATAATAAAGAGATAAAAGATAGGCGTAGTGTATGTTTAATATCGATTTCTGTCAGGCTTGATCAATATTGGTGGGCGACCTTATTTGCTTGACAATCTTTGAAAATTTGCGGGTAAATATCTGACTGTTCTAAACCTAAAAGTATCCTAGACCCTATTCGGACACCGTTTCAGCTACCAATCAGTAACGCCCTTTTTTCAGGAAAGGAGAATACCAAGGAAATTTTTTTTTACGTTTAGCGTGGTATTATGAATATGTGTAAGTTATTACAATAAGGATTTTTTATTATGGACAATAAAAAATGGCTCATGGAAACTGAGCTTAAAGGACAAACCGTCAGCTTAACTGTGCTGTAAAAAGAATATGCATCAGCATTAGTTGAAGCGGCATCAGACGGTCAGCTTTGGAATTTATGGTACACCAGTATTCCCAGTGCTGATGATGTAGAGTTATATGTCGAATCAGCCCTGTCTGAACAACAAAATGGCAGCGCATTACCCTTTGTGGCTATTGATAATTCAACTAATAAAATTATCGGCACAACCCGTTTTTGTCACGCCGATGTGGTCAATCAACGCGTTGAAATAGGTTATACCTGGTACGCCAAAAGCTATCAGGGAACCGCTGTGAATACCGAGTGTAAGTATCTTCTTTTAAGTTATGCTTTTGAGCAGTTATCTGCCATTGCTGTGGAATTTCGTACACACTGGCACAACCAGGTCTCCCGTAATGCGATTGCCCGATTAGGTGCTAAACAAGATGGTGTCCTTCGAAACCATCAAAAAATGGTCGATGGCAGCTATCGAGATACCGTGGTGTTTTCAATTATTAATCATGAGTGGTTGGCCGTTAAATCCGGCTTATCTTATAAACTTCAAGTGCGCAGTGACAAATAAGGATAGACAGTGACACTATCAATATCTTTGTCTTTATCAATATAATAGATGTGTATTAAAACGCCTTAACACACTGAAATAGTTTGTATAATTTCCTCTGTTGCTTTCTCTGCCGCTTTCTCTTAAGTAATTCTGTCATTAAGTGTAGACTTCATAGGCTAGGTTATTATTGGTTAATCAACTGGATTAAAAGTGCGGTCTATCGTTTGTGATTTAGGCAACCATTCAACGCCGTTTATTGCGGCGTTGGTGTATAAATAAGTAATGTAAGGTTAATATGAACTTGAATAAAACAGCATTAATAATTGCTTTGATTTGCATCATTCTTGGTACAACAGTATCAATAATGGGTATCTGGGGATACATTGGTGATACAGGTGTGGTCTGGCGATCATTATCCACAATAGGTGTGGTATTACTGGGTGTTATATTAGCCGTTGTAATAAATAACATGACAACTATAAAGAACAAATAGAAAAGCACAAATAGGGATCGGTTACTAATGAGTACTTTAACTGGCAGAGAGTTATTAAAGATAGCTCTGGTTTGGATAACGAACCACGACTTAATCCTATCGTTGGACAAACCAGGACATGTATATCGGAGATTGAAAGTCACTAGGTAAATCGGCATTAAAGTGCTGCGGCTTAAAAAGCAATTATGCGGTAATAAATATAAAACAGGCGTTTTCTATGGACAGTGAATCAATAATAATTTGGAGTGTGTTGTTTGGCGCTATCGGTATGGGCTATTTCAGCTACGGAAAAAAGCAAAAAGCGATTGTTCCGCTAGCTATCGGTTTATCCCTTTTTGTATTTCCTTATTTTATGTCCAGTGTCACTATGCTGCTGATAGTCGGTATTATTTTAGTTATGATCCCCTATTTTATTAAAATTTAGCAGTATTTGCCCTGTAGTGACAAGCACATCAAGTCATCGGACTTTTCCAGAAAAATCCAACCTAATTCGGACATCTAAATGATTAAACTTAGAAAAATGAAAGTTGAAGAATATCCTGCCTATTGCGATTATTTTATCGCCGATTACAGTCGAGAAATTGTGCAAAATTATGGCCATTCTATTGAAGTTGCCACGGATTTAGCGCATCAGGATCTGATTAAATGTTTTCCAAATGGTCTTGAAAATAACGAACATGACTTGCTGTGCATTGAAATACAGGCGGGTGATGGTTTAAAAGTGATTGGTTATCTGTGGCATTCAATAAAATCCAGCGATGCATCAACCTTCATTTACGATTTCTATATTGATCCTGAGTACCGTGGTAATGGATATGGAAAAAAAGCTATCGGTCAACTTGAAAAATTGTTGATTTCTGCTGATATTAATCAAATTAAGCTACGCGTCGCTTATCATAACCAACGGGCATTTGCTCTGTACCAAGAAGTGGGTTTTATTATTTCCGGCTACAATATGTCAAAGAAAATAGCGGGTTAAGTCTAAAAAGTTAGTTGCTGCAGCCTTTAAAGTGGTTGCAGTTTTTGCTAAATAATAGATCAGAACAGTAGCAAGCTTGTTGTCGGTAAGCAAAACGTTGGTCCAAGGAATGCTTATGAAAATTGATATCAGGAAAATACAAGATAAAGATATTGGCGGTTTCTATGATGCTCTATGCAGTGTTGCAGGCGAAGGAATATATTTACTGACAACGACACCACCTCCCTATGAAAAAATGCTCAATTTTGTGCGCAATAACATTGAAAATAATAACGCTCAATACGTTGCAGTACACAACAATAACATCGTAGGCTGGGCTGACATTATTCCATTAGAGAGGAATACCATGACGCATGTCGGACACCTTGGAATGGGGGTACGATCGGACTTTCGTGGACGAGGAATAGGATCGCAACTTTTAGATAAAACAATTGCACACGCCTGGAATCAAGGGTTGACGCGTCTGGAACTGGAAGTGTTTTCTGATAATGAAATAGCGATTAATCTATATAAAAAATGCAGCTTCGAAATTGAAGGGGTAAAAAAGTGTGCCCGTTTGTTCGACAATAAGTATCAAGATATAAGCATCATGGCGCAATGCAGCATTTAGCAAAAAATTACCTCATTTGAATTTGCTACATTTGTTGCTAAAAACCCAAAACACCAAGTTATACGCCAGTGTTCCAGGCGTTAAAGTTTTTAGCCTTGTTAACGGGCAGAGGAAATATGGACGTCTCATTACTCAAAATCGATAAAGATGCGCGTAATATTTTAGAAAATCTATTTCATTATTATATCTATGAAATGTCGGATTTCTTAGCGCTAGCTCCTGATGAAAATGGTTACTTTTGTTTCAATAAATCTCAATTTGATGTTTATTGGGAAAGTGGCAGTCATTTCCCCTATTTTATTTATGTTGGTCAGGAATTAGCCGGCTTTGCATTGATTCGAAAATACCCTGCAGATCTTGCTATTACCGATATAGAACAATTTTTTATTCTTCGAAAATTTAACGGGAAAGGCGTTGGTAAACAAGCATTCAAGCTGGCCACACAGTTAATCTCTGATAAATGGCAAATTCGAGTGTTACTTGAAAATTCCAGGGCGTTATCTTTTTGGCAGTCGTCAGTCGCAAATGTTGTCGGAAAATTACACCTTATCTGAACATCTCGATGTTGATTTATTAATGTATTTCATTCGCTTTGAAGTGACCAGTTAACAATCGCATTAAACAAAACAAAGAATTTTTAAGGATGGAGAATGAAAATTAGGCCTGCAACGGAGCAAGATTTGTTGATAATTTCTGGTTGGTTGTTAAGCGAATTCGATGCGAAAAACTGGGGCGGGCCAGCAATTCACTTTCCGCTACATCTGGCGCAGCTAAAAATCGATATACAATGGCATGTTGCTCGTGCTTATGTTGTTGTTGATAAAAAAGGCGGTTTGATAGGCTTTGCTCAAGTCTTTAATAAGTTTAACTGCAAACACCTTGGCAGAATAGTCGTATCTCCCACAATGCGCGGCAAAAAAATGGGCTATCAATTTATGGACGCTCTTTTAAACTGCGTGGCTGAAAATGACGTGAGTTTTTCGTTATTTGTTTATGAGCACAATCTTCCCGCAAAAAAATTGTACCAAAGTCTCGGGTTTGAGGTTCGACCTTATCCAAAGGGTCTACAAGAAATAGCAGGTTGCCTCTTTATGGTTAAAAAAATATAACATAATTAACACCGCGGGTTAGTGCTTGTTTATTCAATTTTAAGAGGCTTGTATGAACATTAAAAAATTTTCCGAGAGAACCAATATATCTGCTTATACGATCAGATATTACGAAAAAATTGGTTTGTTAAAAAACATTTCGAGAAACGCCAGTGATCATCGTTACTTTACAGAAAAAGATATCATCTGGATCGAATTTATAAAGCGCTTAAAAGACACGGGTATGGCGCTTGATAATATAAGAAAATATGCGGATTTAAGAGATCAAGGCGCTTCAACATCACAATTAAGAATGCAAATTTTGCAGCAACACGCGCTGATACTTGAATCAAAAATAGCAGAACAACAATTTCATCTTACAAAGCTCAAGGATAAAATTGAACATTACGGTCAAATTATTGAGTCGGAAGTTAATGCTTGACTTAGAGTTCACTCTAAGTTGTAGAGTTGAATTATTAAATACATTACAACCGGAGTGTTAATGAATAATCAACGTTATGAATCAGGCCTTAATAAATTAAATGAAATTGACGGGAAAGCAGGGCAAAAAGTGATCGACAGTTTAGCCTCAATTTCGCCAGATTTAGCAAAATATACTATTGAGTTTCCTTTTGGAGATATTTATCAACGGCCGGGGCTTGATTTAAAGAGTCGAGAATTGGCAACGGTCGCCGCATTAACCGCTTTAGGAAGTTGCTTGCCGCAATTAAGTGTCCATATTCATGGCGCGTTGAATGTGGGTTGTAAGCCGAAAGAAATCGTTGAAGTCATTATACAAATGGCTGTCTATGCAGGTTTTCCCGCCGCTTTAAATGCAATGTTTGTGGCTAAAGAAGTCTTTATCGAACGGCAAATAATCAAAGAGTAATGATTAATCAGTAAGGGCAGAGGAATTTTTAATTTGTCATCGCCAGTTTCACACAGCTAATAAAAAACCACGACTAAATGAATAGCGTGGTTTTTGTTTTTAGAATATAAAAGTAAAGTTAAGCAAATACTTGTTGTAGTGGTGGCACTATTTGTTTTTTACGACTTAGTACACCGTCTAACCATACTTTACCGTCGACAGTTGCGTGACCAAAGGCTTGTTCGGCTAAATTTTCATTATCACTTACCACTAAAAGCTCTGAGCCTTCTTTCATGATATCGGTCAGCAATAATAAAACACTATGACGCTCGCCTTCTTTTTTTAATGCTATTATATCGGCAGCAAGCTCGGCTTTAATATCATCAAAAACACTTAAGTCGATAACTTCTAATTGGCCGATACCAATCTTGTTACCATTCATATTAAAGTCTTTAAAATCACGTTTAACTAGTTCTCGTACTGGCGTACCTTGAACAGCCGATTTTACTTTGAACATGTCCATGCCAAGTTCTTTAAAATCTTCAATACCGGCAATTGCAGCTAACGCTTCAACACATTTAATATCCGCAGTGGTACAGGTAGGCGATTTAAAAATAACCGTATCACTTAAAATAGCGCACATCATCGCGCCAGCTATATTTTTAGGGATTTCAACATTATAAAAATCATACATCATCTTAATGATGGTATTGGTACAGCCTACAGGACGAACCCAAATTTCAAGTGGTGTTGTGGTGGTTAAGTCACCTAATTTATGGTGATCAATAATACCTAAAATAGTAGCTTCATCAATATCATCGGGGGCAAGCTCAATGTCGCTATGATCGACAATATAAACATTATCACCGGCATAACTGGTTTTAAGTATTGGCTGTTCAAAACCAAACTTATTCAAAATGAATAGTGTTTCCGGGGTTAATTGACCTAAACGTGCAGGAACGGTTTCCTCACCTAAAGTGGTTTTTAAATATGATAATGCGATGGCTGAACAGATAGAGTCTGAATCAGGGATCTTGTGACCGACAACGTAATTTGGCATAAAAGTACTCTCCTTTAATTTGCCGTTATCTTAACAAACTATATTTTGTTTGGATATATTACAAAGAGTCTAGCCTTGAATAAAACACCAGAAATTGTGAACTTTCTAACCTTTGTGAGTACCTGAGTCGTCAGATAAAAAAGTTAACAACTATCGGCTATAGCTGCTTGCTGCAGTGATACAAAGTAAAATCGTATTATATTTCTTTCAATTATGAATGTCTTGTATTGCGCATTAATGCTGGTGCTTCAACGTAAAGGTCAGCTACAATCAGGTGTGTATGCTATCTGATTGTTTTATATGTTTATTGGCCTGTGGTTTTGATTAAAAGATAAGATTTCCAAGCTTTGTTTGTAAGTACGCTGAGTTTTTCGTGAAGTAATTAACTATTTTTGTAAAATCATCACGTTTAGTGTTGTTTAAGCATTTACTTAACTGTAGATTTGAACAAACCAAAACAACAACCGTAACTATTTTCGCAATTTCATTTGCTGTTATTTAAGTGTTTTTGTTATTCAAACATGCCAATCTTAATACAATGGCAATAAAACTGCTGTAGCGTTATCAACCTGACAACAGCATTCAAGATGAACTCATAAAAATTTTCTGTCATTTTAGGCTGTTTCAGTCCCGCAAAGCGTTATCACTTGTAATGAGAAGGACGTTTGCAGGATTATTTGATGTTTCTCTTAGTTTGTTCTATTGAGCGCGGGAGTAATCTAATCTTAACTCAAGTTTAAAGTATATCGGAAAGGGCATTTTTAATGTTTTTAAGTTATCTCAGTGCAAACAATCTATCCCAAAAAATGCTGCGTGTTATTTTTTCCATCTATCTGATGGTCGCATGCCTTATCACCAGTATTCAATTCTTGACTGAATATTTAAAAACCCAGGATTCAATCTCCAATGAATTGAAGCAATTGGAAGCCTCCGTGCTAGGGCCTGTTGCGACGAGTTTATGGCAATACAACCAGACTCAGCTGAATGCACTCGTCGCCGGACTTGTAAAAATGCCCATTATCGAAGGTGTTGATGTTTTCAATAAGCATGCTAACAATATGATTTCTAAAAGATCCTTCACTCCTGCCTCAGAACCCTTATCTATTTTTAATACACAATCCGATTTACATTGGTTGCTTAATGGCGAAAAAATATTTCTTGGAACGCTGGTTCTTTATTCATCATCGGAAGTAGTGTTAGATCGCGTCTGGTTTGGTTTTACCCTGATTGCGGTTACCGCAATCATAAAATTATCTGTTTTATTCGGGTTGTTTATCTGGGCCTTTAATCGTTATTTGGCCATCCCTTTAAAAGAATTAATGTCTCAAGTTAATGAGATTCAGCTTAGCAAAAATGTCAGTAAACGGATTAACCTTTCGAACACTGAAAACAACGAACTCAGTCAACTTCAACAGCATATGAATAATATGTTGTCTGCTATGGAAAGAGATCGCACTCGATTATTAGTGGATGAGCAAAACAAGCGAATTTGGTTAGAAAATGCCGTTGAAAAACGCACTGAAGCATTACAAATATTGAATGAAAAACTTCAAAGACTGGCAACCATTGATTCTTTAACCGGGGCATTAAACCGGGGAAGCTTCTTTGACTGTGCGCAACATTTGCTGATGCTTTGCCAACGCCAAAAATCACCGGTGTCCTTTGTTTTGATGGATTTAGATCACTTTAAAAATATCAACGATACCTATGGCCATTTTATTGGTGACCGGGTACTCATTCATTTCACCGAAACAATTCAAACTTTATTAAGAAAGTCTGATCTTATCGGGAGAATCGGTGGTGAAGAATTTGTAATATTTCTCCCTGATACGGGGATGGATGCCGCCTTCGGGCTTGCCGATGAAATAAGGAAGGCGATTGCCCATTCAAGGTTGGAGATTGAGGGTAAAACAGTCAGCTACACCGTGAGTCTTGGTATTGAGTCATCGGGTCCCAAAGATTTGTCAATTGACGAATTATTTAAACGCGCCGATTTGAAACTTTATGATGCAAAAGATAAGGGCCGTAACCGTGTCGAAATATAAAAAGCTGAAATGTATAAAGTCAAAGATTAAACAAGTGCATAGATCATTGTTTGTTATGCTCTTTTGGGTCGAAGCCGGCATTGCCAATACAAGCCACGCTGAAACATTGAACGTTTGCTACGACCAATGGGCCCCGATGACAATATTCCCATCGGAAGCGTCTTCTGACCGTGGTGTGGTGATTGATATGCTGGACGAAATATATAGCGCAAAAGGCTACCAACTAAAATATTATGAAGTTCCCCTGGCAAGAGGACTGGATATGGTGGCCGAGGGGCTTTGTGATATGTTACCGGAATATCTTTTTTCAAAAAATGCAGAAAAGGGTTTCATCTATGCCAGCGAAGCGACCTTTTTATACACTTCGGCCTTTGTCGTCAGGCGCGATGAAGAGTGGCTTTATAATGGTATTCACTCGATAAAAGGTAAACGTATTGCAACCGGGCCAGGCTGGGATTACAGCTCAATAAGCGCCGGTTATCAGAATTACATTGATGACCCCAAAAATTCTAATTTTGTTGAAGTGATCGCCGGTGATGATGATGTGGTTGAGCGAATATTACAGATGATTAGCGAAAATAGAGTCGATTTATATGCAGATAACGAACTTGTCCTTCTTCATACTTTAAATCGGCTTAACTTAACTGATAAACTTAAGGTCGTGCACCCGGGCTTCGAAAATAAACTGCTTGAAATGCCGATTTTTTCAAAAAAGATACCCGTTGTAAAAAGACAGGAACTTATCAAAATTTGGAACGAGGGGCGTTTGTCGCTGAAGGGTGAAAAAGAAAAAATGCTTCTCAGTAAATATAACGTAACATTTGCGCACTAGTGTAATACAAGACGTGTAATACAAGAAATGGAGAGTTTATGATTTATTCAACCACCGATACTATTCCAGGTAAAGAAATTATCGAGATAGTAGGCGTTGTTACGGGAAATGTGGTTCAAGCGAAACATATTGGACGAGATATTATGGCCAGTTTAAAAAGCATCGTCGGTGGTGAAATTCGCGGCTATACCGAAATGTTAACCGAAGCGAGGGATCTGGCAATCCAGCGCTTAGTGGCAAGCGCCAATGCAAAGGGGGCTGATGCCGTTGTTGGTATACGTTTTACTACCAGCGCAATTATGGATGGTTCGTCTGAAATTATGGCCTTTGGTACTGCCGTTAAATTAAAATAATAAAATCAATTCAGCGGGATAAGTGTATAGCAGACTCAGTTGCGCTTAAAAATTTTATTCCGCTGCACTTATTGATCTTATCCCGCTACGCACTTGCCTTAATTGGGCATTAGCTATCAAATTTAAGGGAGCATATGCAGCTTCAAGGGAAAATTTTAAATTGGAATGATGATAAAGGCTTTGGTTTTGTCGAGCCAAATGGTGGTGGAGAGCGCGCTTTTGTTCATATTAAAGCCTTTAGACCTGACGCTCGCAGACCTGTTAATGGCGAAGTGATTCTTTATGAATTAGTGCGTGAAAATAAGAATCGCTATAAAGCGGACAACATTACATTCGCTAGTGATGTTAAAAGTTCAAATAAAGGCAATAAAACTAAAAATGCCAGTCCCTTAGGTACTGTCTTTGTTTTGGTTTTTTGCATAGGACTTTTGCTGTCGGTGTTTATTGGAAAGTTACCCTTAATGATTGCCGGTTTATATATTGTAATGAGTTTAATCGCTTTTATCGCCTACGCATTGGATAAATCTGCGGCTCAAAATGGTCGCTGGAGAACTCGAGAAAGTACATTGCATCTGTTTTCTTTAGTCGGTGGTTGGCCTGGAGCTTTTTTTGCGCAAACAAAATTGCGCCATAAATCAAGTAAACAAGCATTTAAAAGCGTTTACCGGGTAACGGTTGTATTCAACCTAGCCGGCTTATTTTGGCTTTATACCGATAAGGGCACAAACTTCCTTAATAATGTCGTTCTGCCATTAGTGAATGGCCAGTAGCAGTTGGTCGGTGTTTTGGATAAATAAAAATCTGCCAATATAAGCTGCCAACTTATCAATGTGGAGTTAAATGCGATGAGAATCACCAGGAAGGATTTGGATGATGCTGTTAATAAGCACATTCTTTCCGCACAGCAGGCTGAAAACTTAGACCTTTATTTGCAAAGCTTGCCAAGTGTCGGACCAAGCTTCAATTTCACTAACGTGCTTTATTACTTAGGCGGCCTTTTAGCAATCGGAGCGATGACGCTGTTCATGAACTTAGGTTGGGAATCTTTTGGGGGCTGGGGAATTTTCTTTATTTCCCTCGCTTATGCAGCAGCCGGATTAAAACTAACGCAACTATTCGAGTCCAGAGGTTACGCTGTTCCGGCTGGTATCTGCGCCACATTTGCCGTGACCTTAACACCACTTGCAATATTTGGTCTGCAGCAAGCATTGGGTTTGTGGCCGGATGCAAGTAGCTATCAGGAATATCATAGGTACATCAAATGGCAGTGGATCTATATGGAGTTCGGAACATTAATTGTCGGCACCATCGTCGCCTGGCGTTATAAATACCCCTTCTTAATAATGCCGATAGCCGTAACACTTTGGTACATGTCGATGGACATCGCGTTAATGATTGCTGGAAGTAGTGCGCATTTTGAACTGCGCGCGCTGGTCTCAATGTATTTCGGTCTTTTAATTATACTGCTAGCTTTTTGGGTTGATTTCCGTGCTAAGGGAAAAGCAGATTTCGCATTTTGGCTATACCTATTTGGAGTGATGGGATTTTGGTGTGGAATGACAGCGCAATACTCAGACAGTGAGATTGCTAAGTTTGTCTACTTTTGTATCAATATTATTATGATCGGGGCTGGCGTGCTAATCACACGAAGAGTTTTTGTGGTTTTTGGCGCGCTAGGCTGCAGTTTTTATTTAGGGCATCTTGCCTATGACCTGTTTAAAGACAGCTGGTTATTTCCCATTGCATTGACTGCAATTGGCCTGCTGATAATTTACTTTGGTGTGCTCTGGCAGAAAAATGAAAAGATGATCAGCGAAAAAGTTAGAAAAATATTACCCGCTCAGGTAAAAGATTTTCTGGATTCTAGGGGGAATTAAGCGTTCCTCTTACTGGGTAAGAGGAGCTGTCCCACCTATTACTTCCCGTACAACGAGCGGCAATATTAATTTAACGCAGTGTTGCTTACTCTTTTATCCAGGATTCTATCTGTTCACGTGAGGGTATACTGCCCTTGTGCACAACTTGCTCATCTATCACCACCGCAGGAGTGCTCATCACGCCATAGGCCATAATTTGCGTCATATCCTCTATCTTTTCGATCTTAATCTTTACACCAAGCTGCTCTGCAACCTGAGTGATCAGTGTGACTGTGGTTTTACATTTTGTGCAGCCTGAGCCTAGTACTTTAATGTTTTTCATTTGTCGTTCCTCATAATAAAGGGGTGAAAGTGTTAAAAATCCAGCCAACCAATGTGAAAGCCACTAATAACATGGCAAATAAGATTGCCAATAGCCGCCACTGCATGACCTGTTTAAGTAAAATAAATTCCGGAAAACTCGCCGCCACTGTGCTCATACAAAAGGCTAAGGTGGTGCCTATCGGCAAGCCGTTGCTGAGCAGACTTTCCATCACCGGAATGATCCCGGTGGCATTGGAGTAAAGGGGAATACCTAACAAAACTGCCGCCGGTACTGACCACCATTGCTGATCACCGAGATGCGTTGCAATCCAGCCGTCGGGGACAAATCCGTGCAGCGCCGCACCGAGCCCAACCCCGATAATAACCCATTTCCAGACGCGGCCGAAGATCTCTAAAGCTTCAGTTTTGGCAAATTGATGGCGATTACGCAAGGAGAGTTTATCTTTTGTTTGCTCTGCTGCTACGCCTTCTGTTGATGCTGTTTGCAGTTGTCCACGTTTTAGCGCCTCTGCGGCAAAGGACTGTAACCAGCGTTCGGCTTTGATAAAATCAAGAAACAACCCGCCTAACATGCCCACTGTCATTCCCACAAGCACATACAAAACCGTAAATTTCCAGCCTAATAAGCTCATCAAAAGCAGTATTGCAACTTCATTGATCAGCGGTGAAGTGATTAAAAAAGACATCGTAATGCCCACGGGAATACCCGCGGAGGTAAACCCGAGAAATACCGGAATACTTGAGCAGGAACAAAACGGGGTGATGGCACCAAAACTTGAACCCATCAGATAACCAATGCCGCGATGTTTGCCGGCCAGATAATCCCGTACTTTTTCCACATTGAGAGAGGCGCGCAGCAAGGCTATCACGTAGATCATCACGATCAGAAGGACAAAAATTTTGCTGGTGTCTTCGATAAAAAAGTGGACCGCATCGGCAAGCTTAGTATCGCTTGTGATCTGCAATAGGTCGTAAGTTAACCAGTCGGCCAATTCAGTGAAAATTTCAAACATTAGACTTCTCCAAACCAGTGCCGGGTGCTATTGGCAAAATAAACTAAAGACAACATTACCGGGACTTCGACCAGTACGCCGACCACCGTTGCTAATGCCGCGCCCGAATGTAAACCAAACAGAGAGATTGCCACGGCGACCGCCAGTTCAAAAAAGTTTGAGGTGCCGATCAAAGCTGCCGGGGCGGCAATATTATAGGGTAGCTTGATAGCGCGAGCCGCTGCATAGGCAATGGCAAAAATACCGTAGCTTTGAATCAGTAAGGGAATGGCTATCAGTAAAATAGTCTGCGGTTGCGCCAGTATCGTCTCCGCCTGAAAGCCGAAAAGCAGAATGACGGTGCCTAATAAACCGATGATTGACCAGGGTTTAGTTTTTGCGAGAAAGGTCGTGATACTGTTACTGTTGTGCTTATGTTGAAGGTAATAGCGAGTGCTGACGCCGGCGAGTAAAGGTAAAACCACATAGAGTACCACTGACAGTACCAAGGTTTCCCACGGGACCGTAATATCGGTGACTCCTAACAGAAAAGCACTGATCGGCGCAAAGGCGAAGACCATAATAATATCATTAACCGAAACCTGCACCAGCGTGTAATTTGCATCTCCTTTGGTAAGCTGGCTCCAGACAAAGACCATGGCGGTGCAGGGCGCGACACCGAGCAAAATCATTCCTGCTATGTATTGGTTCGCATCCTGCGGATCAACCCAGCCGGCAAAGAAGACTTTGAAAAATAACCAACCCAATGCGGCCATAGTAAAGGGTTTGATAAGCCAGTTAATGACCAGAGTAAGCATTAAACCTTTGGGCTTTTTGCCCACATCTTTTATCGAGCTGAAATCAATCTGCACCATTATCGGATAGATCATTACCCAGATTAAAAGCGCGACGACTAAATTGACATGCGCCCATTCGAGTCTGGCAATCTGTAAAAATGCCGCCGGCACTAAACTGCCGAGAAACACACCAACAACAATACAGATGCCAACCCAGAGAGATAAATAACGTTCAAAAATACCCATTTAAAATGCCTTCTATGTACTCTAACTATGTGCCAAAAATCACTTATTGCAACAGCTTTGAACTCGCTCGGGGCGCGTTCCCATGCGCGACAGCCTGAGCCTGTTTACGCTTAAATAGTGTGCATTATTATTCGCGGTTTCTGCCAGAACACGTTTTGCCCAATTGCTGAGCGCCGGATTGATTTGATAAAACACCCACTGACCTTGTCTGATATCGATCAGCAGCCCGCATTTTCTCAGTTGCGCCAGGTGACGGGAAATTTTCGGTTGGATCTCTTGTAGCGCTTCCATTAATTCACAGACACAAAGCTCATGTTCATGTGTGATCATTAACAGACAACGCAGTCGAGTATCATCAGCTAAACATTTGTAAAACTGCACAGGATCCATGGTTCACCTTTAAATATTTTATATTAATAAATACATATGAATAATCGTATATATGAAATAAAGTATATGCCTATCATAAAGACTGTCAATTTTATTTATCAAAAAACGGCAAAAAGTCAGACATAGGCGGGTGGTCAATTAAAAAGGGGAGAAGGTCGAGATGATTAGCGGATAACCATGAGTTCAGTTGGTATTAGTTTTCCTGCTGGCAGCGCTTTGTAAAAAACGGCTTGACCGCCAATAATGACTCACTGAATCTTAAATGAGTCATTTTGTGGATCCAGAATCCAGAATCCAGAAATAACAATCAAAATTTAATCAGACATCATGCAGGCAACGCTCGGCCATCAGGTAACCTAATTTTATCATCTCTGCAGAACGTTCAAATTCCAGCGTCCCGCAAGTATCTCTGGATATTTCTATAACATGATCAGCTGGATAAGCGGCTAACTTTTGACGTGCGATGGTACTTTGCATTGCATCAATAGCCAATTCTGCAATATTGTAGATTTTCCAGTCAATGCCTTTTTCCTGCTGAATATTTTTATGCGGCGTAAAATGTTTAGTAATGACGTCTAAGTTTACCGGGATCATTGAGCCGTTGTGGTTTTTTACTGCTGTTTTATGTTGTTGATGATGAATGGCACCGCCGAGGTTTACGGCAATAGTTACATCGGTACGGTCGCTAAAAGTGGGAGCAATAGGAACCGGGTTCAAAACCCCGCCGTCAATGAGATCAACCCCTTCACGCACAACCGGGGTAAAAAACAGCGGCATTGCCATCGATGCACGCAGTGCTTGGAATAAGGATCCTTTGTTTATCCACACCTCTTTTTCATTTCTAATGTCTGAGGCAACGGCAGTATAAGTAATAGGCAAATCTTCTATCTGATAATCACCAAACAACTCAATCAACACATTGATTATTTTATCGCCACGCGCATCATTATTCCAATTGACATAAAATAGTTTCAATTTATAGAGGGTCGTAATACTGGCGGCCCATGCTTCAAATTCATCAAGTTTGCCCATCGCATACATTCCGCCGACCAAAGCACCAACAGAACTGCCCGATATTGATTTTATTTCATAATCGTGGGCTAACAACCAGCGTATCACGCCAATGTGTGCCATTCCTCTTGCGCCGCCACTGCCAAGTACGAGAGAAACGGTTTTTTTGTTTGTTTTTGTCATGCTGAGCCCTTAGAACATTAAGTGTTAATTTTATGTGGTCCGAAGCAGATATTGTTCAGCGTTATATTTTGTTAGACTACTGAACTCTCTGTTACCGACATCAATCATTCTGTTAGACTGCTGCAATAGCTGCTGAACTGCCTGTTACCGACATCAATCATTTTGTTAGACTGATGAACTCTCTGTTACTGACATCAATCATTCTGTTAGACTGCTGCAATAGCTGCTGAACTGCCTGTTACCGACATTAATCCATGTTGCCGTGCTCGATAACGAAGATAGATGTTGGCCCCCTAAGGGGTGTAGACTAACACTTTAAAATTGTACCCTAAAAAATCAATAGAATAGATAAATATGACTGATAAAAATGAAATTATTTCGGCTACTCAGAAATGGGTAAAACAACTGGTTGTGAAATACAATATCTGCCCCTTTGCCAGACGCGAAGTTGAACGCGGCTCGATCCGTTATTGTCAGGCAGAAGAGCCTCAGCGCGAGTTTGTGTTACAGACCTTATTAGATGAGTGTCACAGGTTAGACGCTGATCAAGAAATCGAAACAACTTTATTTATTTTGCCCAGCGGTTACGAGGGGTTTTATGATTTTTTAGATTTGTTGGACATGGCCAATGATCTGCTGGAATTGGAAGGTTATGAAGGTGTCTATCAATTAGCTAATTTTCACCCTGATTATTGTTTTGCAGACGAAGTGCAAAATGCACCCTCAAATTATACCAATCGTTCCCCCTATCCAACCCTGCATATTATTCGCGAAAGCAGTATGGAATTTGCCATAGCTAATCATCCCGATGTTGATAGCATTCCGCAGCGTAATATTGAGTTTACAAATAAAAAAGGCAATGCATTTTTTGCGGATTTATTGGCCGGTTGCTTGAAACATGAATAATTGCTGCGGGTATAAAAGCATCAACCTGGCGGTAAAAAAGTCAGTTCAGCTTTATTGCTGCTAAAGATTGTTATTTTAGCGATTGAAAGCTTATTTAACGCACAATCTTCCGGGAAAAGCATCGACAAACTGTCTTTATCCTTATAAATTAGCGTCAATTTAGAAGCTTAATTTATTTGCACAAGCTGAATCCCGCATTTTTAAATTAGTTGTTTATATTTCTCTCTAGTATTTTATATAAAAGCATTCACACAAGGATTTTTTATGGCTCAGCAAGCCTATCAACTACTGCGCATTATTATCATTGACAGTTTCTGGAAAGGGCAGGTTAATGAGCTTAATTTAACTGGCCACACACAACTCGAAGGAACCAATGGCGCGGGTAAAACGTCACTGATGCGTTTGTTGCCGCTTTTTTACGGAATGCGCCCAAGTGATATCGTCAGTAAAGTTGATCAAGCTCGTAATTTCGCGGATTATTACCTACCACGTGATTCCAGTATGCTGGTTTATGAATACCAACGTCCCTTCGGTCAAACCTGTATGGTAATAGCGAGCAGTGAAGGACGTGGTGTGCATTTTAAATTTATTGACGGCGCTTATAACAGTGACTATTTTATTGCCGATAATAACAAACCTTATCGGGTCCGTGATGTTGAAAAATTCTATCGTAATGCCGGCTGCGATTGTTCTGTTTTTTTAGGCGTTGATAAATACCGTCAAGTTATTCAAAACCTACGCAGTGGACGTAAAGTAAAAGACGTGTATTTATTACAAAAGCGTTATTCTTTTAGTGACCAGCCCTGTCCGCATATTGATAAAGTGATTAACGGTACCATTGAAAAGAACCTTGATTTCGATGCTGTTAAACGCATGCTGGTGGCTATTGCCAGCGATCATCTGGCGCGTAACACTGTTGATGAAAAAGAGCAGATCAGCCTTAAAAAAGAGGAAATAAGCCATTGGCTTGCGGATATTCAGGCCGGCCGGGCAATCCAAAAAGTCGCGGACAAAATAACCCTTTGGCAAAATGATTTTAGCAGTCTGGAAAGCCTGCTGCTTAAACTGCAACACCTGCACTTTGAAATTATTGAGCATCAAAAGCGTCTTTTAGCGGTGCAGCAAGAGCGCGGTGAAACAAAAACCGCGAAACGCCAATTATTAATCTCATTAGAGAAACAGCTTCAGGATTCAGTGGATCGTTTAAACGCTGAATTATTCACCCTCAAGGCAAAAATCGAAGCGGATCAAAGTCGTATCAATCTGCTCGATGAAGACAAATTGATTTTTGACCAGGATGACGCGCCCAGCTATCACCTGCACGCCGCACAAGCTCCGCATATCCAAAATCAGTTAAATGAAGTGAATGCTATTATTGAAGCCTTTGAGGGTAATATTAATAAAATTCAGCAAAAATTTGATCGCTTTATTCAAGATAGAAAATTAGAGCATGTCACCGAGATTGCCGGAAATAAAGATAAAACGGCTAACATTAAAGAGACTGCATCGCTGCAATTAACCGTTATATCGGAAGTTTACCAGCAGCAGTGTAATGAGTTGAATGAGCAGTTAAATCAGCAAAACTTAAACTTAAAAATTGGACAGCAACAGATTGAAAATGCGCTGCAAAATGCGCAATTTCAATTAAATCAAGCCATTATTGAACCGGAATTATTGGCCGATATTGAAAATAATCAGGTTCTATTAAATGCGGCGCAGGAAAAACAAACGCAGCGCTTTAAAGAGCAGTCTGCTTTACATACTGAACTGACCCAGTTTGATAAATCACGAGAAAAACAAAGTGATAAATATAAACAGGAAAACCGTTATTTAGAACAGTTACGCAGTGAACGCCTGGAAATTGATCTGCAACGTATTCCGAAAAAAGGCTCATTGCATGATTTTTTAAATAACGAGCCACTGGCAGGAGACTGGAAGCAAAGCATCGGCCGTTTATTAAGCAGCGCGCAACTTGGCCGTTGTGACCTTGACCCTTCCTGGGTAGGTGGGGAATTAAGCTTTTATGGTTTGCAGTTAGATTTACAGCAGATTCAAAACAACGACTCGCTGCTCCTTGATGAAACACAACTGCGTGAAAAACGGGATGCGCTTGAAACAACCTACCTGACGCAAGTTGAGAAGATTAAACAACTGGATGAGCATATTGCCCAGCTCAGTAAGCAGATTGAAAACCAGCAGCTTAGAATAACCCAGGCGGCGCAGGGCTTAAAACAAAACGAATTAACGCTGCAGCAACTCAAAGCGCAGCATCAACATCTTGCGGTTAAAAAACAGCTCGCAGTTAAAGCGCATATTGACAGCGTCAATGAACAGATTCATTCATTGGAAAATCAGAAAAAAGCGCATGATAAAAAACAACTGGCATTTACAGAGTTGCAGCAGGATCAAAAAAGCGAATTAAACAATCAGATGTTAGAAAAGCGCATGGTGGTTGAAAGCGACAGAGATGTACAGTTGGAGTTGTTGAGTGAATCGTTGCTGTCCTTAGAGTCTAGCCATAAAACACGGATCAAAGAGCTGCAAAAACAGAAAAATACGGATTTGAATAAACTTGATCCCGATGGTGAAGTGGATAAACGCAGCCAGGAAAGAAAAGTGCTTATTAAAGCACTGGAAAAATGTGCTGTCTTTGAGCAAAAAGCGCGCAGCTATTTGCAGTTTATGAATGAGCGTTACAGTCACCGAGATAGTCTGGTTGAACATAATCAAAATAGAAATATAAACAAACGTAATATTGAACAGTCCATCGAAGAGTGTCAGATTAACCTTGGCACGCAGATCAGTGATACCAGGGTCATTATCAAAAAGCTCAATATGCAAATTCATGCCAGCGAAGAGCTATTGCTGTTACTCAATGACAGTCATCGTGATTGTGAACAAAATGGTATTAATGCCACCTTTGCAGAGCATCAACCAACCAACCAGGCTGACCTGAGTATCAGTTTTTGCAACGATTGCCTGACCCAATTTAAAAGCATCCATAAACGTCTTAATGAACAACTTAATAAGTTTAATGAACGTTTCAAAAAAGATCATTCAGCCAGTGAGTTATATGAAAATTGGCAAAAGTTAGTTGCCGAGAATGATCAATACCAGGGCGCGGAATTATTATTTAAATATCGCAGTCCGATTGCTGACCTGTTAAGCAGTGCCGAGCAAAAACAAAAAAGCACTTATCAATTAGTGACGGTTAATGCCAATATGATCAATGAGTTCTATCAGCATATAGAAAACTTTGGTCACCGTATTAAACAGATTGGTAAAAAACTATCCACTAATGTCACCGCACTGACCCATTTTGAAGCGCTGGCGGATATTAATGTCACCACCGTGATGAAACAGGAAGAGTTAGATTATTGGGGACCGTTGCAGGTTTTTGCTAAAGCATTTGAATTATACCGGGATCAATTAAGAGACGGGTCGGGGGAAATACCCGATGAACTGGTGCATGCAATGCAAAGACTATCGGCATACTTACCCAGTGAAGGTTTTGCTTTAGCCCATAATAACCTCTTTGATATTGAATTTACGATCACTGAAAAAGGCCAGGTGAAGCATGCCCGTAACGCCAAACAACTTAAAAAAGTGAGCTCCACCGGGCTTTCTTATCTGGCCATGCTGTCATTATTTGCAGGTCTTTTAGGAATGTTACGCGGTACGGGTGAAAACAGCTCGCAAATAATATTACCCGTTGATGAGCTTGGGGAGTTAGCGGCTGAAAATGTTGATTTGTTACTGCAGATGTTTAACGACAATAATATCAGTATTTTATCGGCATCGCCTTCAACAGACAGGCATATCCTTTCACTCTACCAGCGCCACTATAAATTAAAAGACAATAAAATTTTCCATGCCGGCATTCCCGCTTCGCGTTTAGATGAACTGTTAGCGCAACGCGCCAATGCGCAAAAAAATCACGACAGCAGCGTTATACAAGACACCGATGAGAGTATTGGTATAGAACAAAGCGCACAGGAGTTAAGTTAATGTTTAAACAAACGGTGCAAAAATTATTAACCGGAGCCGTTATTTGTGAAACGGCTTATCCGGAAGAGTATGAATATTTAAAAGCGGGCAGTAATAATCAACGGGTGGATGATTTTTTAGCAAATTTAGACAGAAACCTCAGCTATTTAGAAAGCGCTGAAGCGTATTATTGTACCTTCGTTCAGGTTGATCAGTCCAACAGTGTCGAACTGACGGCGCTTTTTTCCGAGATGCGCGCCACTTTCAGACCCCTGGTTGAATTTTTAGACTTGTTATTAACCGCTTCTCATGCGGATCTGCCGGTACGCGCAAAATCCGTGGTCAATATTAATACCCTTTTTGATCCCTTTGAGCACGATCAGACCCTGCGTGATCAGTTACGCCGTTTAACCTCTATCAAACCTTTTAAAACTAACAAAGTGGAAACACGTGAACAGTTGGTGACGGTTTTCCAAAAACTCGAAGAGATGCATTATCTGGTGCGCAAAAACGCCGGCAGCAGCCGTTATTATGCAAGTGCAAAATTTGACCTTATTTATCTGTTAATTGAATTTCTAAATGATTCTGAAAAAGTTGAATTACCGGAAGAGACGCACAGCCAGCAAGAGGAGTTACTCTTTTAATGGCCGGTTATGATGCAGGACAGGTTGCGGAGTTATTACGTAAAATTGGCGCACACGACGAGCTGCTGGCGAATGCTTATGTCTATGGTTCGGTGGTAACAGATCTAGCTGAACAACGTACTATCAATCTGTTACATAAAGCGGGCCTGTTAAGACCCGATGACGAGCCCGGTGAATTTCGTATCACCACGGATTTTAAACGTATGCTCAATCGTTTGATGCGTAAACAAAGCAGTTACCGTCAACTGACCGATATGGGTAAAGTCATTGAAGCTTTGGACGAAACAGTTTCTGACTTTCAACAGGCGATGCAGGCAAAACAGAGTGATGATGCGGAGTTTTATCTCGATCAGTTGGATGATCTACTCTATGAAACCAAAGATGGTTTAAATACCAACCTTGAGAATATGCACTATGCGATTGTCAGTCAGTTTGGTTTTGTCAGTACGCTGGCTAATAAAATAAAACAAAATGAACGTTATTTAAACCATGCCCAAAATTTATTGACTGAACTGCAGCAGATTGATCCCGAATCCTGTTATGAATGGATTAACTGGCCCTGTCCTAATGATTTCGCGCGTAAAATAACCGGCTTTATTTACTGGTTTAACCAGACCTTACCGCGTTTACGTTTTATCATCGATAATATGCGCTTAAGTCTGTTTCGTTTGCGTCGAGATGAAAAGCAGGCAAGCCAGTTACGCAATATGGCCCGTTATTTACGTCAGCATCCGGAATTTGAACTTAACGAGCAGCTCTATGAGGAACCCGGTTTCCCTGAGTTATTGAAGTTTGCACCGGTAATGCAGTTGTGCAGTTACGTTGACCCGCATAATACCGCGGTAGAAACCCCGTTAATGAATCTGGTGCAGGCATTACGCAAACAAAATAACCAACCCGTGCAGAAAGAACGGGATAGCTCGAAAGTGGTGATCAGCAGTATTGAAAAACTCGTTTATGAAAGTGATTTTTTTGAAGAGCAAACCGATTATTTATTTGAACAGGCAATAGAGAGTGATTTGCCGGTCTCTGCACTGGATTTTTGGCAACAGTCACAAACAAATTGGGTCACTCAAGCGCAGCAGATTCATCCTAAGGCTTGGATTGAGCTTGTCTTTAGTTGTTATTGCAAATTAACTAATGAGCAACAGGCTGCGCTAGATATAAAAATGAAAGGCTCACCCGATCCCGGGGTCGCGGATAATTATACCTATAATGATCTGGAAATTGTTCTGCGTTAAAAAGTAAAAGCTGAAGGGCTAAAAAGTTATAAGCTAGAAGGCTAAAGGGCTAGAAGATGGACGTTAAAGGGCTAGAAGCCAAGGGAGTATTTATATGGAAATAATGAAAAAATTATTTATTCTAATATTGTTTATACAGCCTTTAATCGTTTCAGCTAATGCTATTCTTCCGTTCGCCGATCAGGTTGTGGTCGAAAAGTCTAAGCGCAAAATGTATTTGATTAAACAGGGTGTCGTCTATCATGAATACCGAATATCTTTAGGTTATCGTCCGATAGGTCATAAGGGCAAGGAGGGTGATAAAAGAACGCCGGAGGGAAGGTATGTGATTGATTACAGGAATCCTGAAAGCCGCTTTCATTTGTCTTTGCATATCAATTATCCCAGTGAAATGGATCTGCGGTCAGCTGCAGATAACGGTGTCAGCCCCGGCGGAGAAATATACATACACGGACAGCCAAATAATAACAAATATCATCCGTCTCAATTTAAAGGACGCGATTGGACTGATGGTTGTATTGCTCTTACCAACCAGGAGATAACACAGTTTTGGACCCTGGTAAAAGACGGTACGCCGATCGAAATTCGCCCCTGAATGTGACACTTTAGAATGTTTACTATAATAAAAAATGTCTAGAGCAGAAGAGAAAATACCTATTACTCAGCACAGGAGTTTCAACATAAAATATTATACGCTGGTCATTCTATCCGCTTCGCTGCTTTTTGGCTGCACAAGTTATAACTTGGACGGACAAACCTTTTCTACTATGAATGGCGCACTTGATTATCAGCAGAGGATGTATAAGGATCAAATCGAGGAGGTAAAACCCGGCCAATACTTTGGCGGATCAATCTTCATTAATATGCCAACGGACCTTCTTCTCAGTCAGCCTCCCTTTGTAACCGGCTCCCCGAATCCGGAATTACAGCGCTATTTTTTAAGCCTGTATAAACAAGATTTTAAAGCGGTAAAATATGCGCTTGAAAAATCAAATATGTTTGATAATGTGTACGTTAATCAAGTTGATTCTTATCTCAATTATTCAAAAAGTCATGGTTTTAGATATCTGGCTGTGAGCAATGGTGACGGCTCCTGGACAATTGAAGATTTATACCTTGGTCTTAATAAAGTGGCTCGATTTCCAAAAAGCTTTTCTCAAAAAATTAATCTGTTAGAAAATATTATTACAGAATTTGGCACAACAAAAAATGCGGAGCAGCTTCTTAGCGGCTATGTGCCTATTAATGAAACGTTCTCTTTTGATCAAAAAACCGGAAAAGGTAAACTCTCCGTGGACGGGCAGGGGATTCAAACAAGGTATTGGATGCTCAAAAAAATAGCTGACTTTACTGCCGCAAAGAAAGTCGATTCTGGAGGAAATAAAGATTTACCTGGACAATTATTTACGGTTTTAGATGAACAGATTGAAGATGGTTTATTCATCATTAAATTTGATAGCAATGTGTCGTCCTATGATTAAGCTTCTTATTACTTTACCCGCCAACTTGGTCTCTCTTCACTTTCAGTCACAGCCTAATTCATTTTCTATTCTCCTTAAATCTGTTTTATCCGTCATTAATCGCTTGGTAATATGTAACTTAGCTTCTACACTGCAGCAATCTTGACAATAATGAGGTTTTTATGCAGCTAGTGTTAATCGATAAACAACGATATCGTCGCCATTTAAATATTGTAATAGGTGCCTGTATCAGCACCTTGGTGATAGGTAGTTTGAGCGTTGCACAATTGTTGATCTTGTTATTACCGGATCCGTCAGGTTCTCATTTTTATTGGAACTTGCTGGGAGTGGTAACGACCTGTTTATTCTTAATCAGTCTATTATTGAAATTTAAAAGTCATGATTTTATGACCGAAGTGGCTTATGTTTGGGACTTAAAACAGTCTTTAAATAAAATAACCCGAGCGATGAGGAAATTAAAGCTTGCTGCAAATCAGGGTAACCAAAATGCCATGAATGCACTGCAGTTTAGTTATGACGGTTCGCGTCAATTATGGTTATTGGACGATAATCTCCTGACCATAAAAAGTTTAGATGATAGTCAAAAAGAGCTGGATGAATTGGCCGTTAAGTATGATTTTCTGCTCGATGCAAACAGCTATCACAGTGACCAGTTAAAAACCTTCTAATGAGTGGTTTGGTAGGTAATTTACGCTTTTCATGATCACAAGCCGAGTGCGTCAGACAATGACAGCAAATTATCATTGTAAATATATTAATCATATTTGTATTTACAATGATTTATCTCCCATACCTTCAGTTTTAATATAAAATAGTCAAATAATTTTCTGCTAAATCAATTTTGTGGTGTGTCATGTCTAATAAATTCTATCAACAAATTAATCAACAAATCGAACAAGTCAAAAATGACGGCCTGTATAAATCAGAACGAGTCATTACCTCCGCTCAGCAGGCCTTAGTGTCAATAGCAAGTGGTGAGCAGGTACTTAATTTTTGTGCCAATAACTATCTTGGGTTAGCAAACCATCCTGAGTTGATTGAGGCTGCTAAAAAAGGGCTTGATGAGCAAGGTTTTGGCATGGCCTCGGTGCGTTTTATTTGCGGCACTCAAGATAAGCATAAAGAGCTGGAAGCGAAACTCTCTGCATTTTTAGGCATGGAAGATACTATTCTTTATACGTCCTGCTTTGATGCCAATACCGGTTTATTTGAAACTATTTTGAATGCCGATGACGCCATTATTTCAGACGCACTAAACCATGCTTCTATCATAGATGGTGTGCGTTTATGCAAAGCAAAACGCTTTCGTTATGCCAACAATAATATGCTTGAATTAGAAGAGCAATTGATTGCCGCACAAAAAGCGGGCGCACGGCATACTCTGATTGTCACCGACGGTGTTTTTTCTATGGATGGGGTGGTTGCCAATTTACCGGCCATTTGCGATTTAGCTGATAAATATGACGCTCTGGTGATGGTGGATGATTCCCATGCCGTTGGTTTTATGGGGGATCACGGCCGTGGTACCCATGAATATCATCATGTCATGGGCCGTATTGATATTATTACCGGCACCTTGGGTAAAGCCATGGGCGGCGCATCCGGCGGTTATACCGCCGCTAAAAAAGAAGTGATTGATTGGTTACGCCAGCGTTCGCGTCCTTATCTTTTTTCCAACTCGCTTGCTCCTGCGATCGTTTGTGCTTCCATTGAAGTACTGGATTTACTGGCTAAAAGTGACGACTTGCGCACCACACTGTGGGAAAATTCAGCGCACTTTCGCAGTCGCATGACCGAGGCCGGTTTTACCATGGGCGGCAGTGGCCATGCGATTATTCCAATTATGTTGAGCGATGCAAAAATAGCCGCCGAGTTTGCGGAAAGAGCCCTGCGTAAAGGTGTTTATGTGGTGGCTTTCTCTTTTCCCGTTGTACCCAAGGAGCAGGCACGTATCCGCACGCAAATGTCTGCCGCACATAGCACCGAACAGCTTGATTATGCGATTGATGTTTTTATTGAAGTCGGTCAACAGATGGGCTTAATTTAATTGGGGAATAAAATGCAAATAAAAGCGCTGGCAAAATTAAAACCCGAAGTTGGTATCTGGATGACCACGGTCGAGAAACCTCAGCCCGGGCATAACGATCTGTTGATTAAAATCCATAAAACGGCTATCTGCGGGACTGATATTCATATTTATAACTGGGATGAATGGTCACAAAATACCATTCCCGTACCGATGGTTGTTGGCCATGAATACGTCGGCGAAGTGGTCGGAATGGGCCAGGAAGTGCGCGGCTTTAATATCGGTGACCGGGTCTCCGGCGAAGGCCATATTACCTGCGGGCATTGCCGTAACTGCCGCGCAGGCCGCACGCATCTTTGTCGTAATACGATAGGTGTGGGGGTTAACCGCAGCGGTGCCTTTGCTGAATATCTGGTTATTCCTGCTTTTAATGCCTTTAAAATCCCTCTGGGTATATCCGACGATTTGGCCTCTATTTTTGACCCCTTTGGCAATGCGGTACACACCGCGTTATCATTTGATGTGGTTGGTGAAGATGTGCTTATCACCGGTGCCGGACCGATTGGTATTATGGCGGCAGCGGTTGCTAAACATGCCGGCGCACGTTATGTGGTGATAACCGATATCAATGAATACCGCTTAGATTTGGCAAGAAAAATGGGCGTGACCCGCGCGGTGAATGTCGCTCAGCAAAAGATCGAAGATGTTATGTCACAACTGGGCATGACCGAAGGGTTTGATGTCGGCTTGGAGATGTCCGGCGCGCCGATTGCCTTTAATAGTATGCTTAAAAATATAACCCACGGTGGTAAAATTGCACTGCTCGGTATTCCACCTTCTGATATGTCCATTGATTGGAATATGGTTATTTTTAAAGGACTGGTTATTAAAGGAATTTATGGTCGGGAGATGTTTGAAACCTGGTATAAAATGGCCAGTTTAATACAATCCGGTTTGAATTTGAATCCCATCATAACTCATACTTATCCCATTGATAAATTTCAGGAAGGTTTTGATATGATGCTTTCGGGAAAATCCGGTAAAGTCATTCTTGATTGGACCATTTAGTTATTTATATTAGCTGGATTCGAAGCACAATAATTTTACGGCTTGCGCTGTTTTGTAGTTAGGAAATTGATGAATAAACAACTTTTTGATTATTGTAAACGCCAGTTATTAAAACAGCGCCAGGGGGGCTCGGTTAAATTAACCGCGCTTGCCCGTACCTTGCACCATCAATACGGATTTGGTGAGATTGACAGAGGGTCTTTGCATTTTAGCTATGATCAACGCATTTCTCTTATTCGAGAAATTCAAAAGCAATTAAAACTGGATGTTTTGACCGACGAGTATGTCCCTCAATCCCGTCGGGAAAATGCACTGCATAGGCGTAACGAAAAAGATAACAGTCATGCTGTGTGTCGGGATTTTGTGCTTATAAACAGCCTTGATGGTTTGCAGCTAAACGGGCAAGTTTATCCTGCGAATGCTTTTACGTCCTTAGGCCTGTACGTCAAAGCGGATGAGATTAAATCAATCGAGCATAAGCAAATTATATTTGTTGAAAATTTAGAGATGATGGCCAACCTGCCGGCATTGAACCTGCCCGCGCAACTAGATAATCCGTTATGGCTTTACCGTGGTGATATTCAGGAAAAACAACAAACGAGCACGGCTTATGCTTTTTTTAAACGTTTTAATAATAATCAACAGCAATTAATCTGCTTCAGTGATTTAGATCCGGCGGGTATTCAAATTGCACTGACCTGCTCTGCCGAATATTGGTTAACTCCAAAGGACAGTTCGGTGGTCAAATTCTCGCAGGCTAAGGATGCTGAACAAGAATTTTATAAACAGAATGCTGCAATTCAATATTTGCAGCACTATAAAAATCTACCCGATAAGTGCCAAATGGCTTTTGAGTCAATGCTGCACAATCGTAAAACACTAAAACAAGAACATATGCTCGCCCATCAAATTGCGCTCGGGCTTTATAAGTTATAAAAAGGAAAATAAAATGAACCAAGCATTTGACAGTTTTGTCAAAGAACTTTGCAGTGCCAATGTAAACCTCAACGAACCGGTTTTTTTTGCAAAAAGTGCTGTTTTTTTAGAGCAGGAATTGACCCGCTATTTGAACATAGAAGGTCAGCATAGCCATTCATTACGGTTTTTAATCTTATCGGCAAAAAAACTAAAAGATGCTGAAACAGATAATAAATTCTGGAATGCTTTATTGGCGTTTAATCGTTTAATTGAGAACGCCATTGAATCTAAATGCACCTCACAAGACAGTCACGACTGGCTTAGATTTATCAATATTATTGAAACACTGCAGGGCTATAAAGGCAGTCAAATCTTTACCACAACGGATATTAAACAAAAAAGAAAACTGCGCTTGTACTTTGCTTATATGCTGACCTGGGAACACGTACGCTATATTGCAGGCGATGAGGATGATTACTCTCCAAGTGGAGAGATTTTAGACGCTTTTTCAGTAATAGAAGAAGAGGATGAAGATCACCAACATGATCAACATTGCCATAATCATTAATGCTATTAGCAGATTGCTTCACCCTAAATTATTTTTACAAATGAGAACCTAGTATGTTAATTAACAAAAACTCAGTAGTTGAATTCCATTACACCTTAAGAGATTCAGATAAACAACTTGAAAACAGTTTTGGCGGTGCACCATTAGTTTATTTACATGGTTTTAAAGGGTTATTTGAAACACTTGAAAATGCCCTGGTTGGTAAAACGGTCGGCGACAAATTAGAAGTGACATTAACGCCTGAACAAAGTTATGGTCAGCGCCGCGAAGGCGCTTTACAGCGCATCCCTATTAAACATCTGCAGGGGGCAAAAATCTGGAAGCCGGGTATGTCCGCAGTGGTTGAATCAAATCAGGGACGCCAGCAGGTGACCATAGTGAAAGTGGGGCGCTTTAATGCCGATTGTGATTTAAATCATCCTCTTGCGGGAAAAACCTTAACCTTTTCCATTGAAATTATTGCTCTGCGTGAGGCCACAGCCGAAGAGATAACCCACGGCCACGTACACAATAAAGGCGGATGCGGGCATTAATCTCACTTTAAATCTGCTTACAAAAATAAAGGCGCCGTTGCGTCTTTATTTTTGCCCTAAATAGTTTTTATCCCGCCTTTATAATATGATAAACCGTTTGATGTTCTCTCTTGATGTTCTTTCTCAATTCAGGGAAGCTGCCAGTTGCAGCTAGTTATTTGGAATCCTTTGATCTGTTATTTTAAGGTAAGTTAATTTTATGTCAGGAACGCAGCGTCAGAAAATTGCGGGTTTAATCCTCACACGCCGGCAATATGAAACAAAACAAGGCGTAGAAATAGAGTTATGGCTGGCTTCGAAGCAGGGGCCCTGCCGGGTTATTTTACCTGCGCAACGTTATGTGTTTCTTATTCATCAGCAACAGCTTGAACGGGCGCAGACGTTATGGGCAGCAAAGCATTTGGCCCCCGATGAGATTCGCCCTCTTTCGTTGCGCTCTTTTAACGGTGAATCGGTTAGCGCGGTGTATTGCCTGAATAACAAAATTTTCAGGCAACTTCAGGCTGTTTTAAGCACCGCGTCCATTGCTATATTTGAAGCCGATATCAGAGTATGTGACCGTTACCTGATGGAACGTTTTATCTACGGCACCGTCTCGGTACAGGGGGATTTTAGCTGGCGGGGAAGCTACTGGCATTGTCAGGCAGTGACACTTTCACCAACCACATTCACCCCCAAGCTGAAACAGGTGTCACTGGATATTGAATGCAGTCCTTCGGGGGAGCTTTATTCTATTGGGCTCAGCTACGGTAACAGTTCAAATAAAACAGACATTGATAACAGCTCAATTGATAACCAATCAGGGCAGTTAAACGCTGATCGCTACGCAACGGTACTGATGATAGGGCAGTCTCAGCCCGCTGATGATGTGCCCGCTGATGATATTAATATTCAATGGCAGGAAAATGAACCCGCCTTATTGCGAGCATTAGAGGCCTGGTTTCAATGTCATGATCCCGATGCGGTGATTGGCTGGGCGGTTGCAAATTTTGATCTGCGCCTGTTAGCCAAACGCGCTGAAGTCCACAATATGTCCTTAAGACTCGGGCGAGATGGTTCGCCTTTACGTTGGTTAGCACACAGCAGCGAGCCGGAGCAGGGCACGGTGATTTTAAACGGCAGAGTGGTATTAGATGGTATCGATCAACTCAAAAATGCGGGCTGGATGTTTGAAAGCTTTAGTCTCGAATTTGTCAGTCAAGCGATGTTATCGACAGGCAAACTGATCACCAATATCCACAATTATACCCATAACAAGGGATTGGAGATAAAACGCCAATTCGAGCAGGAACCTCTCTCACTGGCCCGTTATAATCTTCAGGATTGTCTGCTAGTTGAGCGCATCTTTGCCAAAGCGCAGTTAACTGAATATGCGATACAACGCGCGCGCTTAACCGGGTTAGCACTGGATCGTCGCGGCGCATCGGTTGCAGCTTTTACTAATCTGTACCTGCCGTTATTACATCGCAGCGGTTACATTGCGCCTAATATCGGCGACATTGAAGCGCAGCACTCACCCGGCGGTTTTGTCATGGACTCCACGCCGGGGCTTTATGATTGGGTATTAGTACTGGATTTTAAATCGTTGTATCCTTCTATTATCCGTACTTTTAAGATTGATCCCATGGGTATGATTGAAGGACTTAAAGAACAGCACAAGCATTCCATTCCCGGATTTAGAGGTGCAAGATTCAGCCGTGATAAACATCATTTGCCGGATATTCTCGACAAGCTAACGGCCGCCAGAGAGTCCGCTAAAAAAGAAAATAATCAACCTTTTCAGCATGCGATTAAAATCATTATGAACAGTATGTACGGGGTGCTGGGATCGGCGGGTTGCCGTTTTCACGATACCCGTCTGGCCAGTTCAATTACCCTGCGCGGTCATCAAATTATGCTGGAAACCCGTGATTTTATTGAACAGCAGGGCGATCAGGTGGTTTACGGCGATACCGATTCAACCTTTGTGTGGTTAAAGGACTGCAGTAATGCCATTGATGCACAGGCGCGCGGAAAAGTACTTGAAAAATGTATTAACCACTATTGGCAGAACAAACTTAAGTGTGAATTTCAATTGGAGTGTTTTCTGGAAATTGAGTTTGAAACCTGTTTCAGGAAATTTTTTATGCCGACGTTACGGGGATCCGATACCGGCTCTAAAAAACGTTATGCCGGATTAAAAATAACGCCCGACGGTGAATCGATGATATTTAAAGGGCTGGAAACGGTGCGCTCCGACTGGACCGAGCTTGCTCAACATTTTCAGAAAAAGCTCTATGCTAAAGTATTTGCCAAGCAGCCGATCGATAGATTGATCATAGATACGGTCGAGTCGTTAAATAACGGTCAGCTGGATCAGCAGTTGATCTATCATAAACGCCTGCGTCGTCCTTTAAATGCGTACCTTAAAAATGTGCCTCCGCAGGTGCGGGCTGCGCGTTTGGCCGACAAGATTAATGCGAATTTAGGCCGCCCGCTGCAGTACCAGCAGCGCGGACGTATTGCTTATCTTATTACTGTAAACGGGCCAGAGCCTGCAGATTATCTTCAATCGGAGATCGATTACCAGCATTACATAGACAAGCAGTTGAAACCGATAGCCGAAGCGATACTGCCGCTGCTTGGCAAAAATTTTGACGAAATGATTTCGGATCAAATGCGTTTGTTTTGATCCCATAAAAATGTAATGCAGCGCACTGTTAACCTATTGATGGTGTATTCCATGGGCTTTGACGTATTTATTAACAGGTGAAGAATAATCAAACTAGTCTCTTGTTTTAGTCATTATCTTGTGTATTATTCGTACATAGTCAGCTCAACCATTAAATTTTTTGCATTCAAACTGGTTTGTATCCTAACAAACCATATATCTTAAAAAATTAAAGGAAACCCAATCATGAAAAAATTACTGAATGTATCTATCTGTCTGTTTATGTCATTGTCTGTCTTTGCCAACGCGTCTGCCTTGCAAAAAGCCCAGCAGGGTGAGGTTGATTCACAATATCAACTGGGCGAAATGTACTACAGCGGAGAAGGTGTCGCTCAAGATTATAAGACAGCGGCAAAATGGTATCAGAAAGCGGCAGCGCAGGGTAATTCCAAAGCACAATTTAAACTCGCTGAAATGTATTACAGCGGAACGGGACTGACTCAACATTATAAAACCGCCGCAAAATGGTATTTAAAAGCGGCACAGCAAGGTGATGCAAAAGCCCAGTTTAAACTGGGCTTGGTCTATTTAACGGGTGAAGGTGTTGTGCAAAATATTAAATTAGCGCTTATGTGGACTCATTTATCGGAGTCTAATGGTTATCATAATGCGCGAAAAATGAAAAATATTTTGTCAATGCGCGCATGATTTATACCAAAATAATTAATGAAGTGATCAATGATTGCAAAGGAAAAATCAGCACTAATAAGGCGTGAGTTGCAGGAGATAGTTGTTCTCACTTCAAAACTTACAACGCAGTTAGGGTTGATTTTAACCAGTAAGGGTGATCATCTTTTTAGTTCTTTTGGTATTAGAAGCTACTAAGGGAAATATGATGAATGAACTTGCTTCCCATAAAGTGCACTGTCCCTATTGCGGTGAAATAATTGAACTGCTGATCGACTGCTCCGTGGAACAACAAAATTATTTAGAAGACTGCGAAGTCTGCTGTTGCCCGATCGTTGTTGATGTCAGCATAGATAACCAAGGGCAACGGTTAGTTAATGTCAGGAATGAAAACCAATAAAAAGTTATTAAAAAAGATGATGAAATTATTTTCATCATCTTTTTTGTTGTTCAACCTAAATATGCTCAGATTTAATGTAACAAGCTATACAATTTACGACGGTATTCGCTGACTAAAGCAGGATCGTCTACGGTTGATAGAATGTCTATCATGGTCTTTTTAGGCGCGCCATTATCGTAGTCTAAATTGTTAACTAATAATTCGTATAACAACGCTAAGGCTTCGCGGTTACGGTTGGCCTGATTATATTGAATGGCCAGTTGATATTTAATCGCCAGTTTATCCTGCGCCGTTTCAAGTTGCGCTTCTAACGCGGTTATCTCAGGCGTTTGTGATGATTGCTCGGCTAATTCTAATTGTGATATTAAACTATGGTAAATCATGTTTTGATCGGCCATCGGGATAATATTCAAAATAGGTTTTGCATCTTCATGTTGACCCATTGCCAGGAAAACCTGCGCTAAAGCTAATTTAATCTCATTATTATCAGGCGCCATTTTTGCAGCTTCAACAATCTTCGTTTTGGCCTCGGCTAACTGCCCCTGGGCGAATAATGTTTGTCCTTCCTGCAGTAAAACCTGACTTTGGTCGGGAGTATGTTTACTTATAAAAGTGCGTATAAACTCTTCACTTTGCTCTCCGGCAAAGCCGTCTACGCCTTGCCCGTCGATGAACATAAAGACACTCGGTACACTTTTCACGCCAAAGTGGCTGACTATCTGTTGCTCCTGATCGCAATTAATACGCGCCAGCGTAAATGCCTGTTCATCTTCAGCATGTAATTTATCCAGTAAAGGCAACAAGCTGAGACATGTTTCACTTTGCGGGGACCAGAAAACCACTAAAACGGGTTTTATTTTTGAACCTTCGAGAATTATTGATGGGAAGGTAGAGACGGTAATATCATGATTATTAGTATACATTTTATCCTCAACAGTTAGCTGCCATTCATTTTCAGGCTAGATTATCGTTTAAAAAGAGGAACGCAAGCACCAATCTCTTATTTTTGCTTTAAGAAGTTGAATCTATCCGCTTTATTGCTTGTTTTTAAGTGCATGCAAAAGTAACATTGATGAATCACTAAAGAGGAGCTTTAAGATGTTAACAGGCAGTATTGTCGCACTCGTGACACCCATGGATAAAACCGGTGAAATAGATTTCCTTACCTTAAAAGAACTTGTCGAATTTCATATAAAATCTGGCACCGCTGCTATCGTCGCTGTAGGTACTTCTGGGGAATCTGCAACATTAAATGTTGATACCCATGCAAAAGTTGTTATGAAAGCGCTGGAATTTGCGGCTGGCCGCATCCCTATTATTGCGGGCAATGGAGCAAATTCAACCTCCGAAGCTGTTTTGTTAAGCAAACTTTTCGCCAACAGCGGTATTGTAGCCGGTCTTAACGTCACTCCCTATTACAATAAACCGACCCAAGAGGGTCTCTACCAGCACTTTAAAGCGATTGCAGAGTCCTGTGATTTACCGCAAATATTATACAATGTGCCCGGTCGAACCGCCGTTGATCTGTTGCCGGAAACGGTTGCGCGTCTTGCTAAAATAAAAAACATTATCGGTATCAAAGAAGCCACCGGTGATTTAAATCGTCTTGCGCAAATTAAAGCATTAGTTGATGATGATTTTGCTTTATATAGTGGTGATGATGCGACTGGTTGTGACTTTATTCTTCAGGGCGGACACGGGGTTATTTCCGTAACCACTAATATCGCGCCGACTGAAATGGCTAAAATGTGTGAATATGCATTAAGCGGTCAGACTGATTTAGCTAAAGAAGCAGATGGTCAGTTAGCACCCGTGCATAAATACTTATTTATCGAATCTAATCCAATTCCGGTGAAATGGGCCTGCGCAGAGATGGGATTATTACCCTCTGCCGATTGTCGTTTACCTTTAACGATTTTGGATGAAAAATATCAGCCGATTGTCCGTCAGGCTTTAATTGAAGCTAAACTACTTTCATGAAAAAACTCTTTAAATCAGGCCGGGTAACGGCAGCCGTCATTGTTGCTTTATCCCTAAGTGCTTGTGCTCGTTTTGATGCCAGAATGCAAGCCAATGGTGATTTTGATTATGACCAAACTCCTATGGGTGAAAAATACCAAACGGGCACTTTTACTCAAGATGAAGCAAGAAATCTTTATGATATTCCAGCTTTAACTGAGCAGCAAAAACGCCTTGGATTTTTATCTTCCGATGTTGACATTCGCCCTCCCGCTCAGTTAATCCCGGTGATTGACGGGGTGGTACTTGCGGCAAATAATAGCGATAAAACCACGGTATTATTTAATGCGTTCAATAACACTGAAAATATGAAAGAGCAGGTTTGGAAAATTCTTGAGTCATATATCAACGCCAACAAGATTGCGGTTGTTGAAAAAGATTCCACTCTTGGACAGATAGAAACGGGGATATTTCGCCAGCAACACGTGATTGACAGTTTTTTCTCCAACAATGAGATATTAAGGGAGTCGAGTTACCGGTTTACTCTGACAGAGTCACAAGGACAACGAAATGTGGCTTTGAATGTGGAAGCGTTAAGTTATTCCGAAAAAAGTGACGATACAACTATTAAGGTAAATTTATCGGCAAGAAGTAAAAAAAGCATTGAACTGCGTATGGTGAATGATCTGTTAAATTATGCTTATCAATTAAAAGCTGCCAGTGATTTACAAGTAGCCGGAACGCAACCACTGCCCATAAAATTAGGCTATGACGATAATAATCAACTGGCCTGGATTGTGGATGCTAACTTTCTTGTTAGCTGGACTAAACTGCCCGATTTGCTGACGTTATTAAGATTTGAACAGGTTGATTCAGATAAAAATCTGGGTTATTACCTGGTTAAATTTAAAGCGCCCAATGCAGAGTACTGGCCGGAACATGATCTCAATCCTTTCGAGCTTGACAATGCAGAATACTTTATTCAATTAGGTGAATTGGATAATGGCAGTACTTCGATGATTTGGTTAGATGCGGATAAAAAACCATTAGCAGACAAAAAAGTGACCGAGATTTATTTCAGTATCACCTCGAAAATTCGCGATGTTTTACTGTTAAATAAAGATCAAAGTAAATCCTTATAGTTGCCTTTCGGTAATAAAATAAACAGGAAAGACCATTAGACTATTTATCTTGTGGTTTTTCTTTTTCCTGCTTTTCCAGTAATGCTTTGTCTTTCTTTTCCTGTATTTCGCGCAATAGCGCTTCAGGTACTTTTAGTTTTCTCAGGAGCATTGAGTTAGATATTAATATTCCTAAAAGAAAGACGAGAATTAATGTTATTACCCAAGCATTCATAATAATCTCCTTAATATAAAATCAGTGTCTGTGAATATAAGCTAAAAGTCCGAACAATAAATTGATCAACTATTTTATTTTAAAGCTAAGCTGCATTGAAGTCTTTTTAATAAAACACAACATAATATTATAAGTCAAAAAAATAGCAGGACAACTGCCTGCTATGAATATTATTTTAGGTTATATCTAATCGATTAAACCGTATTGCTGGTCAAGAATTTCAATGATCTCAGCTTTCGGGTTCTCGGAGAGTATTATTTTATGGCCGATGATTTTTTCAGCAATACCGGTATAGGTTGCGGATATTTTCATCAAAACTTCCGCAGGAAGGGCATTGTTTGTCGCCAGAGCCGTTCTCTCAACCATCCGGTCTTTGTTTAAAAGAATATCCGGATCAGGAAAGTGGTTTAATAATAACTGCCTAAAATCTTCTTTAGAGTTCTCTACAATGTTACCTTTTTGGAATTCAGCCGCATCCCAAATTCGTGATGAATCAGGCGTACCCACTTCATCCATGTAGATGAGTTTCTCATTACCGGCTTTATCATTGACATAGCCAAACTCAAATTTAGTGTCCACGAAAATCTGACCAATTTTAGCTAATTCATCACTGATGACATTAAAGCCTTCTTTTAACAATTTTTCATAAAGGGCAATGTCTTGTACTTTAGTGAAGTTAAATGCAGCAAAGTTTTGTTCAATATTCTGACGGGTAATATTGACATCATCAACGGCAGCTACGCCGGGAATTCCCTCAAGAATACCTTTGGTAGAAGGGGTGATCAGCAATTCTGGTAATTTTTGGTCTTTTTTCAATTCATTCGCTATTTCAATACCGCAAAAGTCACGTTCGCCTTTTTCGTAAGCGCGCCACATTGAACCGGTGATATATTGACGGCAAATGGCTTCAATCATTACCGGGCGTGCTTTCTGCACTATCCAAACTAACGGATGGGGGATATCTAGAATATGACTGTCGGCTAGTCCCTGCTCTTTGAACAGTTTAAACCAATGGTTAGAGATAGCATTAAGGGCGGCACCTTTGCCCGGCACACCATTCATGCCACCTTCTGCGTGCCAAATACAGTCAAAAGCTGAGATACGGTCACTGATGACCATGATAGCAAGCGGTGCATCTGCTGCAACATCATAACCCTTGTCTGCGATTAAACGACGGCTATCGGATTCTGTTAACCAATAAACAGAACGTACTTTACCACTGTGCACAGGTTGATCGGAGCGAATGGGGAGATCATTATTAACAGCTAATACTTTATCGGCAAGACTCATAAACAACTTCCTATATGCAAAATTAGATGAAACAAGGGTGCCTTGTCTCGGAATAGATTTGGTGGCTAATAATAGCAGAATAGCGTTAGCGGTGCATTTCAAAAATAACAGTTACGAGCACAAATTAATTTGATTATTGCAAGCGCTGATCGGGTAACGATAATCGTTTACTGTTAAAGTTCGGCAAGTTTAGTCCCTAATAACAATGTGCAGAGTCATGCGCAGAACAATTCGAAGAATAATGATAAATAATTATGCCAAATAATAAACTTTATAAATGGAGTGAATTTAGTTTCAGGCGCCGCCTGTTAGTGATTATGACTTTTTCCGGTTTAATTCAACTTTTAATTTTATCTGCTGCCGGTTTTATATATCTAAAAGATTGGCAGTCACAGGACAGTGGTAACAAAGCCCTGGGCGTTGCAAAATTTTTAGCGGCGACGCCGATGGTCAATAATGCCCTGCAGCAGCAAAATCCGCAGTTAATTCAAAATGAAATTGAAGTACTGCGCAGCTCAATCAATGCGGCATTTATTGTGGTTGGCGATATTAACGGTATTCGTTATTCTCATCCTATTGCCGAACGTGTTGGCCTGAAGATGCAGGGCGGAGATAATGATAATGCATTAATAGACGGGCTCTCCTATGTTTCCTATGCAAAAGGCTCATTAGGTAACTCGGTTCGCGGTAAAACCCCTGTTTATGATCCCGCCGGCAATATTATCGGGGTGGTCTCGGTCGGTTATTTGGTCACCACCATTGATGATAAGGTTTACCATTTTCTGTTTTTTTTGATAGCCATGGCTTTGCTGGTCGTGCTTGCTAATGCGCTTATTTCCAATTTTACCGCACGGCGCTTTCAGAATGCTATTTTGGGATTTGAACCGGAAGAATTTGGACGGCTTTATATGGAGCTTCAGGTTACTTTAAGTACCATCAAAGAGGGCATTATCAGTATTGATAAAAATAGCTATGTCACTTCTATTAATCATAGTGCCTGCCAGATATTAAATCTTAAAAGTGAACAAGTATTACATCAAAGCCTCAAATCAGTGTTACCAGAGAGTGATTTAACCGATATTTTGTTAACTAACAATCCTGAAAATGATATTGATATTATTCTTAATGGCCAAGCCATTATTGCCAATAGGCAGTTGATTATTGTTGAAGGGGAAGTCGTCGGTGCTGTTTCCAGTTTTCGGCTTAAAAATGAAATTACTGAACTGACTAAACAGCTCTCACAAATTCGCGAATATGCGGATCTATTACGCTCACAAACCCATGAGCATCGAAATAAACTGAATACCATCAGCGGTTTGATTCAACTTGGAAAAAAGGCTGAAGTGTTACGCTTAATCGGGCAGGAAACTGAACGTTACCAGTACCTTATTCAATTTTTGCGGGAAGCCATTCTCGAGCCGATTATTGCCGGTGTGTTATTGGGTAAAAGTGAAAGAGCAAGAGAATTAGGCTTAGTGCTGGATATTGACGACGGCTCGCGATTGTTGGCGCTGTCAGAACATATCCGTCCTGAAGATCTGGTGACCATTTTAGGGAATTTTATAGATAATGCCTTTGAAGCCTGTCTTTCTGCCCTAGTTTTAAATAAACAAGATAAAAAAGTGAGCGTCAGCATCACCGATTACGGAGAGGAAATTATTATTGAGGTTGAAGATAATGGTTGTGGTTTACCGCAACAGTTCAAGCAGCAAAGACTGATTCAAAAAAATGTCTCCAGTAAACCGGGTAAGCACCGCGGGGTGGGCCTATATTTGGTAGATCAAATTATCACGCAATATAAAGGTCAATTGATTATGGAAGGTAAAGACAGCAAGGGAGCACGGGTAACCGCTTATATACCTAAAATCCTACAAAAGGTCCGATAAATGTCAGAATATAACAACATTAAAGTGTTAATCATTGAAGATGATTTGGGGATCGCCGAAATTCATCGGCGTAATTTGATGCAAATAGAAGGGTTTGATGCGATCGGCATTGCCGCAAGCAAAATGGAGGCGGAAACCTTATTAGATGTTTTATCGCCGGATCTGATCCTATTAGATCTGTATCTGCCCGATGGCAATGGACTTGATATTTTAAGGTATCTGCGCCAACATGCGCATGCCTGCGATGTGATTTTAATTACCGCGGACAGAGAGGTCGAAACCTTGCAGCAGGCTATGCGCGGCGGGGTGGTTGATTATCTGCTCAAACCCGTGGTCTTTTCGCGTCTGCAGGAAGCGCTGCAGAAATATTTAAAACAAAAAAATAAGTTTGGCAGTCTAGATGATTTAGATCAGAGCGTGGTTGATTCTATGATTTTTAATGCTTCCAGCAGCACAGCATCGGGAGGACGACTGCCCAAGGGGATAGATAAAGTGACCCTGGATAAAGTGCGGGCGTTGCTTGAAGATCAGGCGCAGATAACCGCAGATAAAGCGGGGGAGCTTATCGGGGCAAGCCGAACTACTGCCAGAAGGTATCTCGAGCACCTTATTGCTGCAGGTGAATTACAGGCGGATTTACGCTACGGCACGGTAGGAAGACCGGAAAGAACATATAAAACTACATTTAAAACTACATTTACAAAAACACGCGGGTGAATGCCGGTAAGCGTTAATATTTTCACGCTTACCGGCAGCGCTTATTCCTGCGGTTGAAAGGCTAACTCTATGTCCGTGATGCTGCTCGGATCATCGATAGTAGAGGGCATAGTATATTGCTCACCGTCGGCAACTTGTTTAATGGTTCTGCGCAGCACTTTACCGGATCGTGTTTTAGGCAGCCGGTTCACCACCAGAACCCGTTTAAGACTGGCCACCGCGCCAATATCGTCACGTATTTTTTGTAACAGTTCTCTTTCAACATTACCGTCGACGGAATAATGGCCATCTTTTAATACCACAAAGCCGATCGGCATTTGACCTTTTAAATCATCGTGGGCACCGATCACGGCACACTCGGCCACATCGGGATGTCCACCCAAGACCTCTTCCATCTCGCCCGTAGATAACCTATGCCCGGCGACATTAATCACATCATCAATCCGCCCCATGACAAACAGATACCCGTCTTCATCCATATAACCGCCATCTCCCGAGACATAATAGCCGGGGAACTGGCTTAAATAACCGGATTGAAAACGCGGATGATTGCGCCAAACCGTCGCTAAACAACCTGGCGGTAGCGGGCATTTTATAACAATGTAACCCTGAGTGTTAGGCGCTACAGGCATGCCGGTCTCATCGAAAATTTCTATCTGGTAACCCGGTGTCGGTTTGGTCGATGAGCCTGCTTTCAACGGGAAATTCTCTAAACCAAGAGGATTGCCTGAAATTGCCCAGCCGGTTTCAGTTTGCCACCAGTGATCCACCACCGGAAGTTGAGTCTTCGATTGTACCCATTCCAGCGTCGGAGGATCTAAACGCTCTCCGGCCATAAAAATAGTGCGTAACGCGGGCATCTTATACTGCTTGATTAACTGACCTTCCGGATCTTCTTTTTTAATTGCGCGAAATGCCGTGGGAGCAGAAAACAGAATGTTGACCTTATATTCTTCGCAGACCCGCCAAAAAGCGCCTGGATCAGGTGTTCTTACCGGTTTTCCTTCATAGAGTATAGTAGTGCAGCCATGAATTAACGGCGCATAAACTATGTATGAATGGCCCACGACCCAGCCGACATCAGATGCTGCCCAATAAACATCACCCGGCTGAGCATTGTAAATGGTCGACATGCTGTATTTCATGGCCACCGCATGGCCGCCGTTTTCACGGACAACGCCTTTGGGTTTTCCCGTTGTACCCGAGGTATAAAGTATATAGAGCGGATCACTGCCGTTGACCGGAACACAATCATGGGCAGTGGAGATGGCGACCTGCTCTGCCCAGTCAATATCCCGACCCTCTGTCAGTTCAGCCGGGCATTCGCTGCGCTGCAGCAGCACCACATTCTGTGGTTTAAAGTGGCTGTCCATAATGGCTTTATTGACCAGAGGCATATACGGAATTATTTTTTTGATTTCGATACCACAAGACGCGGTCATGATCACTTTCGGCTCGGCATCGTCGATTCTGATGGCCAGTTCATTTGCTGCAAACCCGCCAAATACCACAGAGTGTATTGCCCCTAAACGGGCACAGGCGAGCATTGCCATCACCGATTCTGCAATCATCGGCATATAGATAATCACGCGGTCGCCCTTAGTGACGCCGAGATCTGCCAGCATGCCTGCCGTGCGGGCAACATGATCGGTTAATTGATTGTAGGTGTACTGCTGTTTTTTCCCGCTGACGGGAGAGTCGTAAATCAGTGCCGTTTGCTCTCCTCGGCCGTTTAATACATGGTAATCGAGGGCCAGATAGGCGGTATTCATCTGCCCGTCAGCAAACCAACGGTCAATGCCATTTTCGTCTGTGCTTAATATTTTTTCCGGAAATTTAAACCACTCAATGGCGTTGGCCTGTTTTTTCCAAAAAGTCTGAGGATCATTCTTAGCTTGATTAAATTCATTTTGATATGCAGAAATCATGATATTTCCTTTTGTTAAACCCTATGAAATTAGCTACAGCGTGGTTGCCGGAACACGTACCCAACCTTCCATTAGAATACGTGCGCTGCGGCTCATCACCGCTTTATCAACTGACCATTGACCCTCTTTCTGACTGGCTTGAGCGCCGACCTTTAATATGCCCGAAGGGTGGCCGAAGGTAACCGACTGGCGTTCGCCACCGCCGGCGGCCAAATTCACCAAGGTGCCCGGGATCGCCGCGGCACTGCCGATAGCAACGGCTGCGGTGCCCATCATTGCATGGTGAAGTTTACCCATAGATAGCGCGCGCACATTTAAATCTATCTGTTCTTTATTTATCGCTTTACCGCTCGATGCAAGATAATCCTGCGCCTCGCTGACAAAAGCAATTTTAGGCGTATGCAGACGTGTGGCGGCTTGTTCAATATGCTCAATGAGTCCCATTTTAACGGCAGCAAAAGCGCGTATGGTTTCAAACATCTCCAGTGCCTTAGGATTCGAATTAATCGCTTCCTGGAGTTCGGTGCCCTGATAACCGAGTTCCTGTGCATTCAAAAATACGGTGGCAATACCGGCATTGATCATGGTGGCGTTAAAATGGCCAATACCCGGAACGTCTAACTGATCAACAATATTACCCGTGGGGAACATGGTATTTTCAGTGTCGGAAGGGTTCATAAATTCGACTTTAATTTCAGCCGCAGGGAAAGTCACACCGTCAAGCTCAAAGTCGCCCGTTTCCTGTACTTCGCCATTGCGAATAGGAATGTGGGCAACGATGGTTTTACTGATATTTTCCTGCCAGATACGTATAACAGCCACGCCGTTAGCGGGAATTTGGCTGCTATCGACCAATCCCGCGTTAATCGCAAATGCGCCCACGGCGGCCGATAAATTTCCGCAATTACCGCTCCAGTCTACAAAGGCTTTATCAATGGCAACCTGACCAAATAGATAATCCACGTGATGATCATCTTTTACACTTTTTGAGATAATCACGGCTTTACTGGTACTGGAGGTGGCGCCGCCCATACCATCGGTTTGTTTTCCGTAGGGATCAGGACTGCCCATGATACGCAGCAGTAAAGCATCGCGTGCCGCTCCTGCAACCTGCGCCGCATTTGGGAGGTCCTGAAGACTAAAAAAAAGGCCCTTACTGGTTCCGCCGCGCATATAAGTGGCAGGGATTCTCAATTGTGGCTGATAATGACCTGTTTTATCCGTCATGCCGGCATCCTCTCTTTTGATGACTCGATAAAATCTTGGGCAAAGCGCTGCAGTATGCCGCCCGCGTCATAAATTGAAACTTCTTCCGCGGTATCTAATCGACATTTGACCGCCACATTAATAGTTTCACCACTAAGGCGATTGATAACTAAGGTAAGTCTGGCACCCGGTGCTGGCTTGCCGACGACGTCAAAGGTTTCTGTGCCATCAATGGCATAAGTATGGCGATTTTCTGAATTAATAAATTCAACGGGAAGCACTCCCATCCCCACCAGATTCGTCCGGTGAATACGTTCAAAACCTTCGGCGACAATAACTTCAACTCCGGCTAGTCGTACGCCTTTTGCTGCCCAGTCACGCGATGATCCCTGACCATAATCGGCTCCGGCAATAATAATCAACGGCTGTTTACGGGCCATGTAAATTTCAATCGCTTCCCACATGCGCATGACATTACCTTCGGGCTCAACGCGGGCCAGTGATCCCTGCTCAATCTTGCCATCGCGGACAACCATCTCATTAAACAGTTTCGGGTTAGCAAAGGTCGCCCGTTGCGCGGTTAAGTGATCTCCCCTATGGGTTGCATAGGAGTTAAAATCCACTTCCGGCAGGCCCATTTTATCGAGATAAGCTCCCGCTGCACTGTCTAACATAATTGCATTGGATGGCGATAAATGATCCGTTGTAATATTGTCGCCAAGTACCGCTAAAGGACGCATATTTTTCAAAGTACGTTCGCCGGCTAATGCACCTTCCCAATAGGGAGGGCGGCGAATATAGGTGCTTTGCGGGCGCCAGTCATAAACCGGACTGGTTTTCTCAAGCGCTTCGTCGTAATCGACTTTAATGTCAAACATCGGCGCATAAACGGCTTTGAACTGATCCGGTTTTACACAGCTGTTAACGATCGCATCAATTTCAGCATCGCTTGGCCAAATATCCTTAAGAGTGACCTTGTTGCCATCGGGATCTATCCCCAGCACATCATTTTCAATATCAAAGCGGATAGTACCGGCAATGGCATAAGCCACCACTAAAGGAGGCGATGCGATAAAAGCTTGTTTCGCGTAGGGGTGAATACGACCGTCAAAGTTACGGTTACCCGATAAGACCGCAGTGGTATAAAGGTCACGATCAATGATTTCCTGCTGAATTTTAGGATCTAAAGCACCGCTCATGCCGTTACAGGTAGTACAGGCAAAGCCGACAATGCCAAAACCCAGCTGTTCCAGTTCAGTTAATAAATTAGCTTCTTCAAGGTAAAGCTGCACGGTTTTTGAGCCGGGTGCCAGGGAGGTTTTAACCCAGGGTTTACGGGTTAAACCAAGTTTATTGGCATTTCTTGCAACCAAAGCCGCTGCAATAACATTACGCGGGTTAGAGGTATTAGTGCAGCTGGTAATGGCAGCAATAATACAGGCGCCATCGGGCATTTTCCCGCTTTCATTTTCAACTACGCCTGAGATGCCTTTGCTGGCAAGGTCGGCTGTTGCAACTCGGCGGTGCGGGTTTGACGGTCCGGCAATATTTCGTCCAACGGAGGAGAGATCAAAATTTAACACCCGCTGATATTCTGCAGTTACTAAATCATCGGCCCACAAACCGGTTTGTTTTGCGTAGGTTTCAACTAATTCAACTTGTTTTTCATCACGCCCGGTTAATCTTAAGTACTCTATGGTATTTTTATCAATATAAAACATACCTGCCGAGGCACCAAATTCCGGAGTCATATTGGAGATAGTCGCACGGTCACCGAGGGTTAAATTGGCCGCGCCTTCACCAAAGAACTCCAGGTAACAGGAGACCACTTTTTTATCTCGTAAAAATTCGGTAATAGCCAAAACAATATCGGTAGCGGTAATACCTTCCTGGCGTTTGCCAAACAGATGCACGCCAACGATTTCCGGCATGCGCATATAGGAGGCGCGTCCTAACATCACACTTTCAGCTTCTAAGCCACCGACACCCAGGGCTAATACGCCTAATGCATCGACATGGGGAGTGTGGCTGTCTGTTCCGACTAAAGTATCGGGGAAAGCGACACCATCGCGACTCTGAATAACCGGCGACATTTTTTCCAGATTGATTTGATGCATAATGCCGTTGCCGGGCGGAATCACTTCCACATTTTCAAAGGCAGTTTTAGTCCAATTAATAAAATGAAAGCGATCATCGTTACGCCTGTCTTCAATCTCCCGATTTAAAGCAAAGGCGTCTTTTTCAAAACCCGCATGTTCAACGGCCAGTGAGTGATCAACGATCAGCTGGGTGGGGACAACGGGATTAACTTTAGCGGGATCGCCACCTTTTAATGCGATCGCATCGCGTAATCCGGCTAAATCAACCAGTGCGGTTTGCCCTAAAATATCATGACAAACAACCCGGGCGGGATACCAGGGAAAATCTAAATCTTGTTTGCCTTCAATAATCTGATTAAGTGCGTCGAATAATTTATCCGGCGGACAGCGGCGCACTAAATTTTCAGCGAACACCCGCGCTGTATAGGGTAATTTTTGATAGGCATCTTTTTTAATGCTGTTCACCGCTTCGCGCGTATCAAAATAATCTAAGCTTGTCCCCGGTAGGGGTTTACGGTAATTATCATTCATAATTTATTCCTACATTGCTAACGATTCATCGCGTTCACTGATAGAGATTACTTTACGCGGCCCGCTGCCGGTATAATCAGCGCTAGGGCGAATAATACGGTTGTTGGCACGCTGTTCCATCACATGTGCTGCCCAGCCGGTTAAGCGCGAACAGACGAAAATAGGGGTGAACAGTTTGGTCGGAATACCCATGTAATTATACGTAGACGCGTGGAAGAAATCGGCATTACAAAATAATTGTTTTTGGATACTCATCAATTCTTCACAGGCAACGGAGATATCATATAAAGCCGTGTCACCATTTTCTTTTGCCAGTTTTTCTGACCAGCCTTTAATAATAACGTTACGCGGATCCTCGGTTTTGTAGATGGCATGACCAAAGCCCATGATTTTTTCTTTGCGTTCCAACATTAATAACATTTTTGCTTTAGCATCTTCCGGAGAGGTAAATTTTTCAATCATCTCCATGGCCGCTTCATTTGCACCGCCATGCAATGGACCACGCAGCGTACCAATCGCACCTGTGATGCAGGAAAACATATCCGATAACGTTGAGGCACAAACACGCGCAGCAAAGGTTGATGCATTAAACTCATGCTCTGCATATAAAATTAACGACACATCCATGACCCGCTGATGTTGCGGTGAGGCTGTTTTACCATTTAATAATTTAAGGAGATGTCCGCCGAGTGATGGCTGATCGGTCTGGCAATCGATTTCAATACCGTGGTGAGAATATCTGTACCAGTAACACATGATCGCAGGAAAGGCTGCCAGCAATCGATTTGAAACACGCATTTGCTGTGAAAAATCGCTTTCAGACTCAAGGTTGCCTAAAAAGGAGCAACCCGTTCTCATCACATCCATGGGGTGCGAAGTGGCGGGAATAAGCTTTAACACTTCCTTTAAGGATTGTGGTAAATCACGCATTGTAACCAATTCTTTTTTATAACTGTCGAGCTGCTGCTGAGTCGGCAAGTCGCCATTAAATAACAGATAGGCAACTTCTTCAAAAGTAACGTTTTCTGCAAGATCTGCGACATCATAACCACAATAGGTTAAACCACTGCCTGTTTGTCCAACGGTACATAATTTTGTTTCACCGGCACTTTGTCCACGAAGACCAGCACCACCAGTTTTTTTATCACTCATCATACTTTCCTTATAATTATTTAAGTTAACAGTGTCGTTCACTTTATTTCGTTTATTTTGATTTTTGATCGGCAAATAATTCGTCAAGTTTTTGCTCGTAATCGTGGTAGCCGAGGTAGTCGTATAACGCCATACGTGTCTGCATTGTATCCAGCACTGCTTTTTGGTCACCATCGACCAGTATGGTTTTATAAACGGATTCAGCCGCTTTATTCATGGCTCTAAAAGCGGAAAGCGGGTAGAGCACCATGGCGCAGCCCCATTCTCCGAGTTGTTTCTTATTCCATAATTCGGTTTCACCAAATTCAGTAATATTGGCAAGAAGAGGAACGTCTAAAGCTTTCGAGAATGCCCGATAGTGCGCTTCAGTTTTGATAGCTTCAGCAAAAATGCCATCGGCGCCGGCTGCAACGTAAGCTTTTGCACGTCTAATGGCCGAGTCCAGACCTTCCTGAGCGAAGGCATCGGTGCGCGCCATGATAAAAAAGTCGCTGTCTGTTCGTGCATCTACCGCAGCCTTGATGCGATCTGCCATTTCCTGTATGGAAACAATCTCTTTATTAGGACGGTGACCACAACGTTTTTGCGACACCTGATCTTCAATGTGTACCGCCGCAGCGCCGGCTTTTTCCATATCACGAATGGTTTTAGCAATATTAAAAGCGCCTCCCCATCCGGTATCAATATCTACTAATAAAGGCAAAGCCGATGCGGCTGTAATACGCTGAACATCGGCAATGACATCATTTAATGAGGTCATGCCCAAATCAGGCAAACCATAGGAAGCATTAGCAACACCGCCACCGGACAGATAAATAGCCTGATGACCAAGTTGCTCTGCCATCATGGCGCAGTAAGGGTTGATGGTGCCAACTATCTGCAATGGATGGTTATTGACAATTGCTTGTCTGAATTTTTTACCTGGTGTCATCTTATTTTTCCTTTTCTTCTGATAGTTGGTTTTCGATTAATTCCCGGCTGCGTTTGCTATGCCAGCGCATTAACATTTCAGCAGCGGATGATTATCGAGAATTGCTTGTCTGAATTTTTTACCTGGTGTCATCTTATTTTTCCTTTTCTTCTGATAGTTGGTTTTCGATTAATTCCCGGCTGCGTTTGATATGCCGGCGCATCAGCATTTCTGCGAGCTCGGCATCGCGCTCTTTGATTGCGTTGAGTATCTGAAAATGTTCGTTGAGGGCGCGTGTCGGTCGTGACTGAGTAGTGGGTGACTGGTAGCGGTACATGCGCAGCAGGTGATATAACTCGTCGCATAATAAGCTAATCAGTTTGCTGTTGCGGCTGGCGATAATAATTTGATAATGAAAATCAAAATCCCCCTGCTGGTGGAAATAATAAGCCCCGTCCACTTGCTCTATGTGCTCTTTATGCTGCGCTAATAACTTTTCTAAAGCTGCAATTTCCTGATCGGTAATATGTTTGCAGGCAAGGTTTGCAGCCATTCCTTCCAGCGCTTCTCTTACTGCATAAATTTCAATTAATTTTTCAGGACTCAAGGTCACAACCCTGGCACCCACGTGGGGAACTCGTTCAATTAAATTAAGCGCTTCAATGCGCATTAATGCTTCACGAAGCGGACCGCGGCTGACATTAAAAAAACGGGCTATTTCCGTTTCTGAAATTTTGCATCCGGGGGTATATTCGCCACGTACGATAGCTTCAATGAGCTGCTCAGTTAAGTTTTCTGATTTGGTTGGTTCTTTAATTTCGGTGCTCTGATTCATTTTTGTCTACAATTAGTGGGTTTATTGATCTATTGTTGTCTATAAGCTGCGCTTTATCAATTTGATTGTAGACAATATTGTATTTTTTATTGATTTGATCTTAAATTTCCCACCGCGATCACAAATTTTACAGATAAAAAAACAGCGCGAGCGCGCTGTTTTTTTATGGCCGATATCTTATGCAGATGCGTTAACTAAATTAACGCGCTTAAGAAAAATTTAATAAACTCTGCCCTAGTTACTCTCCTGCATTTTTAACGGGCGATTACGGTATTTGTTAAAGGCTGTTAACAGGATTGGCGTGATTATCACTAATACTGCAATCAGCGAGAAACTAAAGGTAATAGGGCGTTCCCATAAAAAACTTAATGAACCATCACTGAGCATCAGGGAGCGACGCAGATTTTCTTCCATTAATCCACCTAAAATAAACCCTAATAATAAAGGTGCTAGAGGAAAATTGGCCAGACGCAAAAATATGGCGACTATTGCAACTGCAATCATAATAAAGACGTCCATGGTATTAAAAGAAACCAGGTATACGCCTGTTATCGAAAAGAAGATGATCATCGGTAACAATACTGTTCTTGGTACGGCAAGCAATCTCGATATATATGGAATCAAAGGTAAATTTAACACCATCAAGACAATATTACCGACATACATGGAGATGATTACGGACCAAAAAATTTCAGGATTGTCGATGTAAAGTCTTGGACCGGGTTGTACGCCGTAGGAAATCAGTGCGCCTAACATAATAGCGGTGGTGCCAGATCCTGGAATACCGAGCGTTAACAGCGGCACAAAGGATCCGCTTGATGCCGCATTATTTGCAGATTCCGGTGCGACTAAACCGCGCATGCTGCCTTTACCGAACTCTTCACGTTTATCCTTGGGCGCAATATTTCTTTCCAAACCGTAACTTAAAAATGCAGCTATGGTTGCGCCAGCACCGGGAAGTACGCCAACAAAAAAGCCAAGAATAGAAGAGCGGATAGAAACCGGGGCTAATTCTTTGAATTCTTCTTTAGTTATTTTCATGCTGCCAAGGTCTGTAATTGAGTTTTGCTCATCAGCTGAATTATCATCGGGTTTTAAAATACCCATCAGGGTTTCACCCAGGGCAAAGGTTGCCATCGCCAGTAATAAAAAGCTAAAGCCATCCATTAAGTCAGTTAAACCAAAGGTAAAACGCGGCACGCCTATCCCTTTATCAATGCCGACTGTGGCTAATATTAACCCTAAAATAGTCATCATCCAGGCTTTAAGGACCTGTCCCTTACCGGCAAAAGCCGCGACCGCTGATAATCCGACCAGCATTAAGGCAAAATAATCCGTCGACTGAAAACTCAGTGAAACCTGAGCTAACGCGGGGGCTGCGATTAACAGCATAATGGCTGATAAAGTTCCGCCGGTAAATGAAGCGTATGCCGCAAGCGCTAATGCCTTGCCGGCTTGACCTTTTTGGGCCATAGGGTAACCATCAAAGGCGGTTACCACGGTGGAGGAGCATCCCGGGGCGTTAATTAATATTGAAGAGGTTGAACCACCAAAGACCGCGCCATAATAGACACCTGCCATTAAGATCATGCCCGATGAAGGCTCTAAACCATAGGTAATGGGGATCATCAGGGCAATCGCTGAAATAGGACCCAGTCCGGGTAACATACCGATAAAGGTACCGACAAAACAGCCGATGACCACCATCATCAGGTTGGTTGGCAACATCACTGTATATAAGCCAGCTAAAATTCCATCTAACATAAAATATCTCCTAAAGACTTAAGAACAGGTAACCCGGTTCAAGGTATATATCGAGACCTTTGGTTAACAACAGCCAAAAAGCAGTAACGAACGGAAATGAAGCACCAAATAAAACTGATTTTCTGCGTTCCCCTAAAACCCAAAAACCGGCTATTAAAAATAAGCTGGTTGCCAGCACAAAACCTACCCAGGTTAAACCAAAACCGTATGCCGTCATTAGCAGGATAAACGTTATCAATAACTTCCAATCGAAACCCAACACCGCACCACTTTTTTCATCGGGTTGAGCCATCACAATTAATAACAGTGAGGATAAAATACCGGCACCAGTTAACATCCATGGCAATGTGCGGGCTGTAAAGGGGGCATATTCATCACCGGGATAAAGCGGAATTAGGGTTGTCTGGTAACCGTAGGTTAAGCAAAAAATTAAAAATATTAATCCACCAACACGATCACGACATAATAAAGAGGTCGAATTTAACTGCATGAGATACTCCAGCGTCCGCAGGATAAGAAGAGAACATCGCCTAAAGGGAATGTGTTTAATTAGATTATCCAGCAAGGTATTTATAATTGAATACCTTGCTGGATAACAGTTGCTCAGACTATTATAGGAAACCTAGCTCGCGCATTAGATCGCCCATCTGTTTTTCCTGTGCTTCTAAAAAACGATAGAAGTCATCACCGGCTTTATAATTATCAATCCAGCCATTTCGGTCGCGAACCGTAATCCACTGATCGGTTTTATACATGGCGGTGAAGGCTTTATCCCATTGCGCTATTTTTTCTTTGCTTGCACCCGGTGCTGCAAAGAAACCACGCCAGTTAGCAAAGACAGTATCGTTACCCATTTCGGTTAAAGTGGGAATATTTGGTGCAGCCGCCAGACGTTCCGGTGCGGTGATGGCAAGAATACGAACCAGACCACTTTTAGACATTTCTAATACTTCACCTAGACCCGTTGATAAAAGCGGTGTTTCTCCGGAAAGTAGTCCTGCCATTGCTTTACCACCGGCATCATAGGCAATATAACGTACTTCACGGGGATCAAAACCTTCCCCTTTAAAGACGGCGGCGGCCACTAAATGATCCATACTGCCGCGTGCAGATCCTCCGGCAATTTTAACGGCTTTAGGATCTTTTTTAAAATCGGCAACAACTTGTTTCCAGTCCGTATATTTTGAATCCGCAGCAACAACAATCGCGCCATAATCGGCTATCGTTGAGGCGACAGGCGTTAAATCACGGAAAGAATTTGGAAAAATGCCCGAAAGAGAACGGATAACGATAGGCGTTGAGTTGACCATCAGAGTATCTTCCTGACGATCTGCCGTTTCGATCATATGTGCAATCGCCTTGCCACCACCGCCGCCGGAAAGGTTCTGGAAGGAAACCTGGTCAACTAAGTCTTCTTTCATTAAAACATCACCGATCCCACGTGCGGTCATATCCCAACCACCGCCTGCTCCACCTGGGATGATAAAGTGTATTTCAGCTAGGTCAGCGGCCAGTGCCGCACTTGATAGCGTGGCAATACTTGCCGCTATGATTGAACAGGAAAGACGTTTTTTAATATTCTTGAGCATAATAAACATTCCTTATTTTTTCTTAGGTCGTAATGACTGAAGGGTTTATATCCGGGCTATGTTCAGCGCTAAATGTTAAGCGCTGAAATCGAGCATCAGCCAGGCCTGAATATAAAAATAAATAACCTAATCAAATTTAAGTGCTTAAAGGATTGAGGTTGCACAGAGAATAGTATCAGCGAAGGGCAGTGACTAGTAATAGCAAATAATGGGAATTGAATATTTTAAATCTATTTTGTTCATAATGTTCACGCTGTTTAAGGGGAATATGTGTCATTCATCTAAGCATATTATTTCCTTATTTTCTGCACATTATTTGCATAGTTAAAGATTAGGATAATCAGTGTTTTTTATTGGAGTTAATTATGAAATATTTAAAATTGTTAATGGCAAGCATGGTTGTGGTTACAACGCTGGCTATTTCAGGTTGTGCAGGTCCTCTTGGCGGATTTCATGGCGGCCCTCATGCGGGTTTACTTTCAGCTGATAATTTCTTAACTAAAGCGAATCTGCCCGCTGCAAATTCGTAATTTTAAGAGTAGCTGCTTGAGATAAGTAAAAAGAGAATCTGTGCTGTTTTTATAATTGGGGGTGCAAAAAGGAATTCGCGTGGATTTTAGCTGAAAAATCCCAAGTTTGAATCAAAAATCATTTTAAACTTGGGACATCTAATGGCAGTCTAGGCTAATACAAACTTTTCAAATACATGGGCAACGCCGTCTTGATCGTTACTCAAGGTGATGTAATCGGCAACGGCTTTTACATCTTCGGTGGCATTTTCCATTGCAACCCCTAAACCGGCGTATGCAATCATCTCCAGATCATTACCCGCATCACCCACACAAATAACCTCTTCATGGCTAAGCCCAAGGTAAGTCGCAAGGGCTGCAACACCATTTGCTTTGCCGCTTTTTTTACTCATAAATTCATAAAAGAAAGGCGCGCTTTGTGCCATGCTGTATTTTTCTTGAAAAGAATCCGGTAAGCGATTGATTGCCGCCGTCAGTAATTCCGCGTTATCAATCATCATGATTTTAAGCATTTCCTCTGCGGGATCAAGTGTGGTGAAATCGCAGATATTAATGTCAATTTGATTGATGCTTGCTTCGTGCTCAGTATATTGACTGATTTTAGGGGTAATTAAACCCAATTTAGTGGAGTAAGCGTGCATATTGACGCCTAATTCAACCGCTAAATGGTATATGTCCCGCGCATCCTGTCCGGTTAAAAATTCACTGCGAATAACTTCTTTAGAGGCAACATTCAATGTTAATGATGCGTTGTATGTCAGTACATAATCATCAAGGGTGGTTAAACCAAGGGTTTCTAATGTAGGTAACATTCCATCAATAGGGCGGCCTGATGCAAGTACCACTTTAACGCCGATAGCTTTAGCTGCATTAATGGCTGTCCGTACTCTTTCGGTTATCTCTTTTTGGCTGTTTAACAGGGTGCCATCCATATCTAATACAACAAGTTTATACATTTACAAGGTTCCAAACTATCTAAGAAAAAATAACGGTTGCAGAGATGCCTGCAAAAAACGATTATACAATAAATCTGCGCATCAGCTTTGACCCTGACGCGCATCATAGGGTTTTTTATTAGTGGGTGTTTAAGGAAAAGACCGTTAATACCTTATCTTCCTGAGCATGCTCACCAAAGGACGGACGAACCACAAAAACTTGATTTTCCGGTACATTATTGTTTTTGATTAACTGCTCCTGAATAATGCTGATACGTTGTTTGGCTAGTTTGGTTAAATCTAAGCTTGAAAGTGGCTGGCTTTCCACCAGTGCCTTATAAAGATTTTTTTCATATCCGTTTAAGGCTATTTCTGGCGTTGAGTTAACCTGCTGCTCAAGCCACTGTGCTTTTATTTTATCTACTGTATCATCTTCGCCCAGGCTGCTCAGTAACTCCTCCATTGATTCGATTCGGTCTTTCTGGTTTTGGTCCGTTAATGTTAATTGTTCCGCTAACTGTTGCTCTTGTAGGGCAAAACCATCCTTTTCTTTGTCTACCGCGGCATGTATTTCTAAAATAAGCCGCGGACGATTTATCAATATGTCGGCAAGTGCTGTGAGCGCATCTTGTTGTGTGGTGGTTAAACTGTTACTGCCAAAGTCAAAGGCAACGGAATTAAGATGTTGATCAGTCGTTCCTGCTAAGTTAGCTATCATGGAAAAAGGAGAAGTGACCGCTTTAGTCATCACATTTAAGAAAGCCTTGAGTACTAAACCACCAATATCAAAATCGGGAGAGTCCAAATCACCCTGTGTCGGAAGACTGATATCTATTATGCCATTACGGTCTTTAAACAGGGCAATTGCCAGTTTTATGGGAAGGTTTAAAGCTTCCGGACTGTCTACGCTTGTGCCCAGTTCAAACTGATCCAAAATGAGGCGATTTGACCCAATCAACTGTCGTTGCGCAATCTTATAATTAAGATCCAGACTCATTTTGCCCTTATCAATGACATAGCCTGCATAGCGGCCAGAATAAGGGGTCAGGGTAGCCAGTTCAATCTTGTCAAATTTGACATTGATATCAGTATAAAGGTCACCACCTAAAGGGTTAATTTTCCCTTTTACTAACATTTTGCCATATTCATCGACAGTACCGGTAATATTAACATCCGCTCGCGCAAGATTATTTGCCGATAATCCACTGATTTTACCATTAATATTTTGAATGCTGGTGGCAAACGCGGGTATCAGGGAGAGATCTGCAAAATTGGCATCACCATCGGTTAAGGTTATTTCAGCAATGGTTAACGTTAATGGTTTTTCATCCTGATTGTCACCTGATTTATCTTGTTCGGAAACTGCTTGCTGCGGATCTTTAGGCTCGACTAGCAGCTGAGCAAAGTTAACACTGCGTTCTTTGGTTATCACCATGCGGCTATAGGGCTTTAGCAACTCTATTTTATCTATAGCAATAGACAAGGGGTTAAAGTTGACTTTGATGGGATCGATACTTAACGCTTCCCAGCCAACCAACCGTTGTTTAAGTATTTTATCCTCAGTATTAAAATCCACAACATGGATATCTCCCTCAAAATCACCGTGCAGTTCTCCCTGCGCATCAAGTGCTAATGAGACAGCCCCGGCAACGGACAGTTTTCCCTGCTCAAGTTTGACTCTGGCAAGATCACTGATGTAAGGCTGAAGCGCATTTAAAGCGAGGTCTTTTAAATCAAGCGTGGCATTTAAATTAAGGGGAGTTGGCGTTACCTGGCCTTGAATATTGTTTTCACCGGAGTCGTCAACATGATAGGAAACAAGGAAAGGCAAGGCATGGGTCATATCTTGATTCAAGTCAGATAGTTGCAGGTTAATCTTATGAAGTGCAATTTGTGCTGCGACACTGGGCACTTTATCAATAATATTAACCTCACTGTTGTTGACTTTTATAAGCCCAATTGACCATGTAAATTGATTATCCGCAACACTTTCGCTGCTGCCTGATTCTATTTCGACGGGATCAGCATGTTGCGCAAAGGGCGCCAGAAAAGTAAGTTCTCCCTGTTTATTACGCTCTATCTGGAAATCTACAGCGTCGATTTCTAACTTATCGATTTGTAATGTCTGCTTGGTTAAATTAAATGCCACGGGACCTATGGAAGCAGTCTTTATATCAATAAAACTTTCCGGCTTCTGTTTGAGGGCGATTTGTAAACCCTGCAACTCGATGCTGCTGTCAAAGAGATCAAATTCAGGGGTGTCGTTGTTCATTCCAAAATGATAGTTGGCATCTACTTTGACCGTGCCATGAAGTAAATTATAGGGTGCTTCCTGTGCCGCATATTGCCATAGTTTATTCGTTTCAAGACCAACAATACTGATAACACCCGTAGAGCGAAACGGTGCTATGCCGAGCGTACCTGTCCATGCAATTGTTTGACCGTTACCTAAATCGATGTTCAGTTGATAATCACCACTCTCTTTAGCATTAGCATAAGTAGAGAAATTTTTCAGGTTAAATTTAAGCGGATCAACTGTATATTTAATAGTATCAAGCTGACTATGGTCAACAATATTGATTATGCCTGCATCAACGGTAATGTTATCAAACAACAGTTTCACTAAGGTGCTGTCAGTCTTCTCAATGGAATTGGTATCAGGAAGCTTCGCCGCTTGAGTTTGTAATGCCTGCTGGAAGTTTGATAAACCATTTTTATCAATAACTAAATTGATAGAAGGGGCCTGCAGTGCCACGTTTGCAAATGTAAATGCACCTTCCATCACCGAGCGCAGTTCGAAATCGGTTATGTACTGCTGAAAGGAGATAACATTCTCACCCTGTTCATTTTTTATGGCTACATTATCAATCACCAACGTAAATGTGTAAGGGTTAAAGGCGACTTTTCCTATCTCGGTTTGCCAGCCTAAATTAAGCTTAACCTGTTTAACCAGCTGGCTGTTAATGACTTTAGGCAATAGTATAAAACCGCCCAGAGTATAACCGGTGATCAGTAACACGCACCAGAAAAGGGAGGAACGATAAAAATGACGGCTGAACATTTTTTGCAAGTATTTCACATTAGGCCTATAAAGTTTTTGCTAAACGAAGATCTAATATTATCCATTAGAATTAGGCATATATCCAGAGTTTCGTAGACAAGCAAACAGACCCAACCTACAATAGTTAAGTATTATCGTATATATATAAGGGCAGGTTATGACTAATGAATATTATCTCACTAACAATAGTGAGCAACTAAAAGAAGATTTGCTCAACACTGTGGCTGAAGTTCGACAGGCGTTAGCTGACTTCTCCGCGGTTATTCTCTTACAGGAGAGCTGTAAACAGCGACAGTCCGTGGTTTTTTCGCTTATTGACCGTGCAGATGATCAGATAGAATTTATCGTAGATAGTTTTTTTGCTGCGAACGCAATTCAAGAAACGTTACAATTTATTAAAAGTTTTGAACTGCAGAAGGGCTCTGAGCAGGATACTAAAAAATTAGCCGGGTTTATTCAAACGGCTTTGCCTGTTGATGTTCTGGCGTTGCATATCACTCGTATCAACAGCGCCAAGGACAGATGCAAAAAAATAATTACTTCTATTAAAGACAATGATGCCAGAAAGCAGGCTGATAAACGTTTTTATTTTGTACATACCGTCTGCGGTTTCACGCATTTTGTGACCAATGAATTGTACCGGCATTTAGTGCAAATCACAGAGCCTGTGGACTCTATCTATTTTGGACTGGAGAAGCATAATAAGCACAGTTCGGTTTTTTTTCCAAAGGCAAAAGCAACTCTGCGTAATAAAAATGATCAGGATAAAGCTATCGTACGTAAAAAGCATAATTCATTACCTCTTTTTTTAGCCGAGAACAGCCAGTTATTAGCCTTAAACAAAAATGGCAAGAAAGAGGCGATAAGATACAGTTATAAAGAATAAACAAAAATAATTGATTGCTTTTAAAACAACGAAGAAGTAAATAAAACCGATGGTTATTAATTATTCCGTTAAAACAACAAACAGACCCAACCTACAAGATTTAAAATTTATGTTGTCGGCAACGTCTAGATGAAAATGTCTACGTCAAACGAATAAGTAATTATCGTTTAAATAGTTAACTCAATTCTAAAATGATTAAAAGGGTAAACCATGTACAAAAAAATCGTAGCAACAACCCTGGCGCTGATCTTTTTAACCATCAGCAGCTCTCTGGTGGCCGCTGAAAACCAAGATTTACCCATCGGCCGTTTTTCGGAAGGTAAACTTAATAACTGGGACGTTAAAGAATTTTCGAGTAAAACCGAGTACAAAATTGTTAGTGACAGCGGATCTGACCAAAACAGGGTACTTGAGGCAAACAGTAATAACGCCGCCTCAGGTTTATTTCTAGAAAAACGCATTGATCTGCAAAAAACACCCTATCTGCACTGGTCCTGGCGAACCGATAAATTATATTCTAACCTCGATGAAAGTAAAAAATCCGGCGATGATTTTGTTGCCCGTATCTATTTGCTTCTTGATGGCGGATTATTCTTTTGGAAAACCCGTGCGCTAAACTATGTTTGGTCATCTTCTTTTAGCCAAGGCCAGGCATGGCCGAATCCTTTTACGGCCAATGCAACCATGCTTGCGGTTGAATCCGGAGAAAAAAATTTAGGAAAATGGATACACTACAGCCGTAATGTTCGTGAAGATTTAAAAAAATTCCTTGGTAAAGAGGTGCGTTATATAGATGGTGTTGCGCTGATGACCGACAGTGATAATGCAGGTCAGCAGGCAACGACTTATTACGGTGATATTTATTTTTCAAAAATTCCGTAACATTTTATAAATATACGTAAGACTTTTTTTTATTAATCATGAAGCCTAAAATTGCGGCATAGACACTCTTCTTTTTAAGAGTAATGCAGAAGACATTTCAGTTTTATCTTTTATAATTTGATCTGAGCAGAACGCGGTGACAAATTTTTATCTCCGTTGCAGTGGCTTATTATTTGAATCTAAGATGTAAATTCCATTTTGATTTTTTTATTAAGCCACTGCAACAGTTCCTTTTTTTAACAAAACATTCCCAGAAAAGCAACATAACCCTTTCCTTTTCTTACAAAACACCTCTATAAAATCAACATATTGAAGGAATAATGCGACCTTGTTCCAATAAACAGATATTACTTATTTTATCTAATATAAACATTACTGAACGCAGTTATTGCCTTTTTTAAAATAGACATAATAAGGAACATTCGAATATTTAAGTTAAGGACAACCTATGTTATATCTGCAGTTTATATTTCTGTTATTAATGCTCTATACCGGTTCACGTTTTGGCGGGATCGGATTAGGGGTTATCTCGGGGATCGGCCTGACCATTGAAGTATTTATTTTCAAAATGCCACCAACATCTCCGCCTATTACTGTGATGTTAATTATTCTGGCGGTGGTGACCTGTGCTTCTATTCTTGAAGCGGCAGGCGGTTTAAAATATATGCTGCAGTTTGCGGAACGAATTTTACGCAAAAATCCTAAACGAGTGACCTTAATCGCTCCCTTTGTCACTTATACAATGACTTTATTATTAGGCACAGGACATGCTGTTTATTCAATAATGCCAATTATTGGCGATGTTGCGTTAAAAAACGGTATTAGACCAGAAAGACCAATGGCCGCAGCGTCGGTTGCATCGCAGGTGGCGATTACAGCTTCACCCATTTCGGCAGCCGTCGTCTATTACTTGGTAGAGTTATCTGGTGTTCAAACAGATATTACACTGCTCTCTATTTTAATGGTGACTATTCCCTCAACTCTTTTCGGCACACTGTTAATGTCATTGTACAGCCTCAAACGCGGCAAAGAATTAAAGGACGATAAAGTATATCAGGCACGCTTAAAAGATCCTGTTTTTAAAGAAAAGATATTAAATACCACTGCAACCACATTGAATGAAAAATTACCCGTTGCCGCACGTAATGCGGTTCTGGTTTTCTTAACCGCTATTATTTTAATTGTTATTATTGCCATGGTGCCGGAGATACGAACCATTGAGCCAGGCAGTAAACCTATTGGTATGGCCGTTATTATTCAAATGATGATGTTGGCCTTTGGTGGAGTGATTTTATTAGTCACGAAAACACCCGCAGGGAATGTCCCTAATGGAGTGGTCTTTAAATCCGGAATGGTTGCCGCTATTGCTATTTTTGGTATCGCCTGGATGTCTGATACCTATTTTCAGTTTGCCATGCCGCAATTTAAATCCGGTATTATCGGCATGGTGACTATGTATCCATGGACCTTTGCACTTGCCTTATTTGTTGTCTCAGTAGTGGTTAATTCCCAAGCTGCCACCGCGCGCATGATGCTGCCGGTTGGATTAAGCCTCGGTCTGTCACCCGCATTACTGATTGGTCTTCTGCCGGCGCTTTATGGATACTTTTTTATTCCCAATTACCCTTCGGACATTGCAACCGTCAACTTCGATACCTCAGAAACAACTAAAATAGGTAAATGGTATTTTAATCATTCATTTATGGCCGTTGGTTTGATTTCTGTGGTAAGTTCATGCGCTATGGGTTATGTGCTTGGACAGATATTTATTGCCTAAAGATGCGGAATAGTTTCTATTATAGGGAGTAGATTTAAACTAAATCTGCTCCCTTTTTTATAAGTCGTTATTAAAATAGAAGGTTATTAGTAAAAAGAAAAATAGGGCGGTTGGTTTTTGAAGTAAAAAAAAACACAGTGCGCAGGATACGCACTGTGTTTAATAAAGGATGGTAAAATAATAACTATTTTTTGGGCCACGCTTTAAAGTCGATACTTAGATCCGGGAATTTTAATGCATCAAATACCGGATGTTCAACGCCATTTTTCAGTTGATCTTTGTAGTCTTTCAAAATACGCATCAGTGTAGGGAACAACATCATTAAGGCCAATAAGTTAACCACGGCCAAAATACCCATCATCGGATCCGAGAAGAAAAATACCGCCGTTGCGCCCGGGGCAACAGCGCCGAGGAAGACCACTAAAATAACCGCAATACGCAGGATATGGACTGAAATTTTATTCTTGGACATAAAGCTTAATGCGTTTTCACCTAAATAATAGTTATAGATAATAGAGCTGATTGAGAACAGCAGGATCGCAACAGTCAGGTAATATTGTGCCCAATCGCCCAGGTGAGATACCAGTGACTGTTGGGTCAGTACGACACCGTCTATATTTGTAGCACCCGGAGCATATACATCGCCAAGCAGGATAATAAAAGCAGTACAGCTGCAGATCAGCATAGTATCGATAAACACCGATAGTGACTGAGTGATACCCTGACTAATAGGGTGCTTAACATCAGCGGTTGCCGCAACGTTAGGAGCAGATCCCAAACCGGCTTCGTTAGAGAAAAGACCACGACGCAGGCCTTGAGCCATTGCAGCACCCATTCCGCCGCCGACAGCTTCTTCTAATCCGAATGCGTTGGATACGATAGAGTGAAGAATAGCAGGGATCTCGGTGATGTTAAGAAGGATAACAAGCAGTGCCATCGCCACGTAACTGATGGCCATAACCGGAACAATAATATCAGCCGTTTTAGCAATACGTTTAATACCGCCGTAAACAATAAAGCCGGTCATCACAGCCAGTCCGAGACCTGTCCAAAGACGGTCGATACCGAAACTGTCCTGCGCTGCACCAGCAACTGTGTTTCCCTGAAAGGCGTTAAAGCCGATAGCAAATGAAGCAATCAAACAAACCGCATAAAGATAAGCCAACCAGCGGTAGTTTTCACCTAAACCGTAAATAATGGTACGTGCAGGACCGCCACGAAAACCACCATCTTCTTTACGTTTATAAAGTTGCGCAAGAGAACATTCAACAAGACTGGTTGCCATTCCGACTAAGGCGATAGCCCACATCCAAAAAACAGCCCCTGGTCCACCCAGGGTAATTGCGACAGCAACACCGGCGATATTACCACCACCGACACGTCCGCCGATTGATAATAACAACGCTTCACGGCCGGAAATTGCGTTTTTATCTGACATTTCGTCTTTGTTTAGCAGGATACGGAACATGCGTCCGAAAAAGGTAAATTGAACAAATCCTGTTACTACGGTAAAAAATAGACCTAAAATAACTAAAAATGGGATGAGTGACCATCCCCACGTGAGATCGCCAATGACCCCAAAAATCGATTCTATTAATTGCACTTTATCTCCTTATATTTTTATTTTCTGTTTCATCAAACATTATCAGTACAGCAACAAAAAATGTCACATTGAAGCACCGAAATGGCCATGAATCAATCAAGCGCCGGAGTATACAGGGTGTTCGACTTGATAGCCAATATTGACTATCAAGGTGCAGCTATATTGATATTAATCAATTAATTATAATTACACACTTAAAGCCATCTCCGCATTAAAAAGGTCAGCCTGATCATCTATTTTAAGTGCTTTAAATATTGGATTTATTGCCAAAATAGGTTTTTAAAACGCTGTTATAAAAGGCAATACGGCTATTTTTCACTCGAGTCCGCGTAACAAGCAACCTAGTTGAACGTTTCAATTAGGTTATTAGTTAGATTAACGACATAATAGGTAATTAATAGCAAACGCATCAAATAAGTTATCAGCCAGATAACCCGTTTTCGTCATATCAAGGAATCTAAATGACCGATAAAAAACCAAACAATCCCTTATACGGTCTGAAATTGGAAGTGTTACTCACTGAAATTTCTCAGCACTATGGTTGGGAGTTATTAAGTGAGGGATTAAATATTGATCGTTTTCAATATCATACCGGCATGAAATCGACCGCAAAATTTTTGCGCAATAATCAGTGGGCGAGAGAAAAGGTGGAAAACTTTTATCTCTATCAGTATAAAAATTTGCCTTACCCGGATAACAAACAATTAGCGGTTCCTCCCCGTGACCGCCAGATTCCTGTGGATCAAAAAACCGGTGAACCGGTCGATATAACAGAAGAATCGATAATACAGATAGATAAAGCATCAAAATTACGAATCTACAAAACCGTTGGTGGCGCAGCAAAAAGCAACAAAGAATCAAAAAACCGCACTTCAGAGCCGCCCTATGATCCGAGTAATCCTTGGAATTCTTGCGCAAAGTCGAACAATAAGGTTATAAAATAGCACTATCCAATAAAGAATTTTGCAGTTATAGAACAACAGGTTATTCTTAAGCCAAGCTCATTTTTTATTAAAGGACATTATATGGACATTTTATTTCAATATTTATTTAGAATTGAAGTTTTAATCTTAATCTTAGTCATCGTTATCTTAAAATCATCAATCATTTTTGTACCACAAAACAGGGCTTACCTGATCGAGCGTTTTGGTAAATACCAATCGACGCGAGAAGCCGGTTTAAATTTTATTGTTCCTTTTATTGATCGTATTGCATCAGACCGTTCGCTTAAGGAGCAGGCGGTCGACGTACCAAGTCAAAGTGCGATCACCAAAGACAATATTTCCTTAAGCGTGGATGGCATTCTTTATTTTAGAGTATTGGACCCCTACAAGGCCAGTTACGGCGTTGATGATTATGTTTTTGCGGTAACACAATTATCCCAAACAACCATGCGTTCAGAATTGGGTAAAATGGAGCTCGATAAAACATTTGAAGAGCGTGATGTACTCAATACTAATATTGTTGCGGCAATCAATGAAGCTGCCGGTCCATGGGGTATTCAAGTTTTACGCTACGAAATAAAAGACATTGTGCCGCCGCAAACCATTATGGAAGCGATGGAAGCGCAAATGAAAGCTGAGCGTGTAAAACGGGCTCAAATATTAGAATCGGAAGGTGATAGACAGGCTGCGATTAACGTGGCTGAAGGTCAGAAACAATCGATAGTACTACAGGCGGAAGCTCAAAAAGAAGAGCAGATTCTGCGCGCTCAGGGTGAAGCCAATGCTATTATTGCAGTCGCCGAGGCGCAGGCCGAGGCGTTATACAAGGTTGGTGAAGCCGCCAATACCGAGCAGGGACAAAAAGCGATTCAACTTGATTTGGCGACTAAAGCAATTGAAGCTAAAGCCGCTATTGCTCGAGAATCGTCAGTGGTGTTGTTACCCGATAGTGGCAATGATGCGGCCTCTATTGTCGCACAGGCAATGACCATTATTAATACCTTAAATAAAGGCTAATTATGGAATATTTTTTAGCGCATTTAGCACAAAGTTTTATCGTATTGGGACTTATTTTATTAGCGATTGAAGTCTTGGTATTGGGTTTTTCAACCTTTGTTTTGTTTTTTATTGGGATCGGTGCCATAGCGACCGGTATCTTAATGGCGCTTGGGATTGTTCCGCAAACTTTTCTTAACGCATTATTGATAACCGCGATCATCTCTGCTGCCGCAGCTTTAATCAGTTGGAAACCAATGAAAAATATGCAGAATAAAGTTGAATCAAAACCGGTAGATAACGACATGATCGGACATCGATTCGTGTTAACCGAAGACCTGTTAACCGGAAAAACGGTCACTCACCGCTATTCCGGCATTAATTGGCAGGTCACAGCACAAGAGCCACTGTCTGCCGGAACTGAAGTCCAGATAATCGAGATAGAAGTCGGTTTATTGACCGTTGCTAAGGCTGACTAAGAGACCAAAAAAGCTCAACAGACTGGACCTGATAGTACAGTCATTTGAGCTTTTTCTTTTATTTGAAAATATGACTGCAATCTCATTGCATTTTTTAAAATCAATGATTATCCTGCAACAATTAACAATTAACAATTAACAATTAACAATTAAACCCCAATCAATAAAACAAAAAAATGTTGTTATCTTATATTTATGGGTTATTAAACAGGTCTATACATGAAATCTAGATATCACATTGTAATCCTAGTCACTTTTTTATTAGTGACACTTTCACTGATTATCTCCACGGTGAATTATGCTATCTCTCTAAATTCAACAGGCGTGCAACTCAGAGAAAGTTCTTTGCCGTTAACCGTTGATAACATCTATACAAAAATTCAAAAACAAATTATCGAACCGAATCTTGTCTCGTCCATGATGGCCAATGACACCTTTCTTAAAGACTGGTTAATTAATCATGAAGGCGATGTTGATAAAATTTCAACATACCTTGAAATGATTAAAAATAAACACAATATGCTGATCACCTTTCTGGTCTCTGAAAAGACCAAAAACTATTATACCGCCAACGGTTTATTAGAGCAGGTTGCGCAGGATAATCCAAATAATGCCTGGTATTTTAACTTTATACAAAGCCCTAATAAGCATGAGATTAACCTCGATTTTAATGATCATATTGATGATTCCATGATTATGTTTATTAACCACAAAATTTATGATCAGCAGTATCATATGATTGGCGCTACAGGTATCGGTTTAAAAATTTCCTATGTAAACGAGATGCTCAATTACTTTAGACAAAAATATCATTTTAATGTTTATTTTTTAAATAAATCCGGTGAGGTTGTCCTCTATGAGCATGGCGTTAACCCGCTAAGGAATATTAAAGACGTTAAAGAACTGAACGACATGAAAGATTTAATTATCAGTAAAGAGTCTAAGCTGCTTGAATATACAAAGGATAACCAAGAGTATTTAATAAATACAAAGTATATTCCCGAGCTGGATCTTTATTTAGTGGTAGAAGCAAAACTTTCAGAATTTTTGCAGAATGTGAAAAAAACATTCTATTTCAACTTGATATGTTCACTCTTTGGAACGCTCCTGATAGCCTTTTTAATATTAAAAAGTGTCAACAAGTATTATAAAGAGATCGACTATCTTGCTAAATATGACGACTTGACCCATTTAAAAAATCGCCGCGCATTTAATGAAGAGCTGGAGCACTTTTTATTACTGTGCAAACGCCGCCATAGCCATTTATCGCTGACATTTTTTGATTTAGATGATTTTAAAAACATCAATGATACCTTTGGGCATCAAATTGGGGATAAAGTGCTGCAACGTATTGCCGATATTTTAAAGGAGAATCTTCGTCAGACGGATATCATGGGCCGCTGGGGGGGAGAAGAGTTTATTGTGGCTTTTATTGAGACCGAATTGGAAGATGCAAAGTTCATTGCTGACAAAATCAGAGTTCGTATTGAAAAAGATGAAGTTTTATCTCAATTAACCAATGCACAAGTAACGGCCAGTTTTGGTATTACAACTGTCAATACTCATGACTCGGTGGATTCATTATTAAATAGGGTCGATCAAGCACTCTATAAAGCAAAAGATAATGGGAAAAATCAAGTTGTTTGCATTTGACAAAGAGATCATTTCTGATCTATTGACTTAAAATAGCAAATAAGAATAAATTGCAATAATCTTTGAATTGAAATCATCATTGATGGAATGAGTAAGGCGCCGACAGAAATTAAATCAGCGCCTTTGCAACTTGCTGCGCGGTGTATTTTATACAAAAAATCCTTATTTCAACACTAACAGGCAGTGCTGAACATTTTTGTGAACAATAAAAGACTTACTGATTTTATTTAGTTTCACCGTCCATTTTTTTCTCAATATCATCGACCATCTCTGTCGCAGCATCTTTGGTTTTATCGTACGCATCTATGCTTTTATCCATTGCATCATCGGTTATCTCTGTTGCGGCATCTTTGGTTTTATCATAAGCATCTATGCTTGCATCGCTCAGATCATCCGCCATTTCTGTCACTGCCCCTTTACTGGCATCGTAGGCATCTTCGCTTGTATCCATTGCATCATTAGCCATCTCCTTTGTGCCATCAACAACATCTGCGCTGCTCTCTTTGACGCTATCGAGCATATTTTCTGTTTTATTCTGAACATCTTCATTGAGTTGTTCTACTGGTATTTCTTCGGCTTTGTCTTGTTCCATCGCTTTATCACCACTGTCACAAGCAGCAAGCGCACCTAATATAAACGCGCTAATCACAAAATTACGTATCATAGTATTTACTCCTACGGTTCTTATTCTGAAACTATTATGGTCCGAGCTTAACAAGCATTGCACATATCAGAATAGCAGAAAATCTAAAGACTCACATTCGGCGTGGAAAAAAACAGTCGATCGATATAAGGAAAATATTATTAAAATAAATACTTGATTAATAATTCAGGTTCTATATAGTATTCGTCAGCAAAAAAAGAAAGCCTTTTGTTTACATACTTCATTTCGTTGTTTTATTCCTAATACACGCTCTGTAGTTTTTAAGTGCCAGACTGTTTTTACGCTATTTAAGCCTATTGAAGGCAATTTTCATTAAAATTACAGGATATTATTATGTCTAATACAGTACAAGGAACCGTTAAGTGGTTCAACGAATCTAAAGGTTTTGGTTTTATTGAGCAAGCATCTGGTCCAGATGTATTCGCTCACTTTAGTGCTATTGCAAGCGAAGGTTTCAAAACTTTAGCTGAAGGCCAAAAAGTAGAATTCACTGTAACGCAAGGTCAAAAAGGCCCGCAAGCAGAAAATATCGTAGCACTTTAATCTGTTGTGATATTTTAGCCTCTAATACAGGTTAAATTTACAAATAAATGGTAAACCTTTGCAGGTTTGCCATTTTTTTTATCCATTTTAAAGCGGTCGAAAATCCTGCTATATTTTAATAAAAAATCTTATCTTTGTTTCTGCTTTAATTTATTACTGTCCATCTAATGACCGTAAATCTAGTTTTATTTATCTTACTATCAACTATATTTATTACAGGACATTGTCTGCGCACTGTAAAGTTACTGACCCTGGCCTTTCTAAGCTGTTTTGCAACCTAAGTGTATAAGAACCCTAGGATGGAATGATGAGCAATGAGCGAACCGATTCCCCAATTACGCCTGATTATGAGCCATTACCTCATACTCATTCTGCGCAGGAAGTCACTGCAAAGCTTGAAGTAGAACACCAATCCGGTCTGTCAACGAAGCAGGTCAAACAAAGATATTCTCAAAATGGGCCTAATCTTCTGCCCGAAGCTCCTGCTCGCAGTCCTTGGTCAGTTTTCTTAATACAGTTCAGAAGTATTCTGATTCTAATTCTACTCGCTGCGGTGCTTCTCTCTGCGCTGATCGGTAACATTAAAGATGCCGTGGTCATATTTATTGTGGTATTGATCAATACCACAATGGGCTTTTATCAGGAATATCGGGCCGAACGAAGCCTGGCAGCCTTAAAGGATATGCTACCCGTTAAAACACAGGTAAAACGAGACGCACAAAAGATTGAAATTCCAGCCGCACAATTGGTAGTAGGGGATGTGGTGTTGTTAGAGGCGGGTGATCGTATACCCGCTGACGGCAGGTTACTTATCGCCGCCGGACTGGAAGTTGATGAGTCAGCATTAACGGGCGAATCGCAAACGGTGGCAAAAGACAGCCGGGCACTGTCAACGCAGGACTCGGCACTGGGTGAGCGAATCAATATGCTCTACATGAACACGATTGTCAGCAAGGGACGCGCAGAATTTGTGGTCACTGCAACGGGAACACGAACCGAAACAGGGCTCCTTTCAAAGGAGCTTGCAGCAACCAAAGAATCGCCCACACCTTTACAGATTCAGCTTGATATTCTTGCCAGGCGTCTGGCGGCAATTGCTCTGAGCTTAGTTGGGTTGATGGCTTGTCTAGAGTTACTGCGCGGTACTCAGCTTAGCCATATTATGCTGGACGCTATTGCGCTGGCTGTGGCTGCCATACCCGAAGGTTTACCTCTGGTTATCACCGTTACCCTGAGCCTGGGTATGCTGCAAATGGCGCGGCAACGAGCGATCGTCAAACGTCTGGCCAGTGTGGAAACACTGGGCTGTACAACGGTTATCTGTTCCGATAAAACCGGCACGCTTACCCTCAATCAGATGACCGCTCGCGTTTTTTATTACCACGGGGCGCGTTTCAAGGTTTCCGGTGAAGGCTACCAAGCAGAAGGCACTATTTCAGCCTTAGGCGATAATAAACAAAAGCATGACTTAAAGCCGCTTATGATTGCGCTTATTCTCTGCAACGACAGTAATGTCAGCGATGCAAAGGTAACCGGAGACCCTATGGAAGCCGCCTTGCTTATTCTGGCTAAGAAGGGAGGAATATCCTGCGTTGAGATTAACCAACGTTTGCCGAGAATTGCAGAAGTTCCCTTCGACTCAAAGTACAAATTTATGGTTACTTTTCATAAAATTGATGATCAGGTGCAGTTATTCGTTAAGGGAGCACCGGATGCCTTGCTGCCATTGTGCGAAAATTTTCATACTGATAATGGCAACAAGCAGTTATTAAGTCCCGCTGAGCGCGAAAAGATCGACGCTGAATATATGGCCTTCGCCGATGGTGGCCTGCGCGGATTACTGATAGCAACACGGCTTATCCCGTCAGAGCGGTTCAATCCAGACGCTGATCTTATGCAATGGGTAAATGAACTGATATTTATTAGTCTGGTAGGTTTGCAGGATCCACCAAGACCCGAGGTAAAGGCTGCTATTAAACAGTGCAGACAGGCGGGTATCGCGGTTAAGATGATCACCGGCGATCACAAGGCAACCGGTAACGCAATAGCAAAAGAACTTGGTATGAAAGGACCTGCTGTCACCGGTGCTGAACTGGATTTGTTGGACTCTGCTAAGTTCTCCGCGGTGATCGATCAAACAGTCTGTTTTGCGCGCGTTAACCCGGTACATAAAGTTAAAATAGTGCGGGCGCTACAATCGATGGGACATGTTGTTGCAATGACTGGCGACGGTGTCAATGACGCACCCGCGCTTAAGAGCGCCGACATAGGCGTGGCCATGGGGATTGCCGGCAGCGCAGTGGCAAAAGAGGCTGCAACAATGGTGCTGGTTGATGATAATTTCGCTACTATCGTGCTCGCTGTACATCGCGGGCGGACACTGTACGATAACATTTTGAAATTCGTGCGCTTCCAGTTATCAACCACAGTCGGTGCTATCTTAACGGTGTTTTTGGCGCCACTGTTAGGATTGCCCGGACCATTTACCCCGGTTCAAATCCTCTGGATTGCGATTATCATGGATGGTCCACCAGCCGTATCACTGGCATTAGACGCCGGACGTTTGGGCATTATGTACGAACCGCCGCGGCGGCGTAGCGATCCCATTCTGCCATTTTCTCGGCTGCTTAAAATTATCACCTACGGTATGACAATGATGCTTGGTACGCTTGCTGTTTTGTACTTCGCGCTGCAGACGGGCACCGAGCAACGCGCGCTGACCCTGGCATTCTCAACCTTTGTATTATTTCAGGTGTTTAATGTATTCAATGCTCGCAACGAATTTGGCTCTGCTTTTAACCCGCGTTTGTTCACTAATATAATGCTTTGGACATCGCTAACTGCAGTGGTTATTCTTCAAACGGTTGCAGTGCACTGGCCGCCTGCGCAGGCAATCTTCGGAACAGGTGGCATGAACTATTCAGACTGGAGCATAGCTTACGGCGTAGCGGCCTCGATTTTGTTTCTTGAAGAAGGGCGCAAGTTATTAACTTTATTTTTTATGCGCTTACGTCTCTAGCGGCGCAGACATTAACCGAGTTGCTAATCTTTAACCTCATAAATAACTTAACTACGGGTTGAAAACGCTACCTTATTTATTTTTTATAACCTGAATCTTTGAAATGAAAACGTCTCATGAAAGGCCGGTAAAATCGGCTGGCAAGCAGTAAAAACAAAATAATTAACAACCACGAGGAGAAACTGCCAGCCTGAACATAAACTCTATCAACATAAAGCCTATCATAGTCGCCGCTCTCTAATGGCAGAGCGTAAAGAGCTTGGTTATCATTCGAGCTATAGGTCGCAACGATTTCATCATAACCGACCTGGTATAAATCAATTAATAGATCGTAGTTATTTGAGTTATATCCTGACGCAAAACTAGTAATAACTTCGTATTCATCTTGATCACTGTCACTGTGAATAATAAAATCATCCGTGGTGTAATAATTGATCCAGGGACCGCCATTGTCACTTAAATATAATCGTGCGTAGACAGCGCTGCTATCATTACTGTCATAGCTGTATATATCTGCATCAAAAATGACGCTAAATGTTTGGTAGTAACCATCACCATCAAAATCATCCAATAGTGTGGTAAAAGCGTTGTAAATAGTGAACTCTGGCGCATAACTTCTGCTCATAGGCTGTGCTAATACGCTTGTTTTTTGCGCATTCCGGATTTCTCCAGTTGCTTTGCCTATTAGCTGGTCTGAAAGGACGGAGGTATAATTAGTGTCAATTATATTTAAGCGCATTTGATCGTTTATTGTCTCTGATAGTACCCCATAAGAAATCGTGCTTTGGGTTGCAGTTAGCTCATCAGCATTTACCGGATCGATCATTGAAGATCCAAAAAGCATCACTAAAGCAATTAAAGTAGCGTTAACACCTGACGATACTTTTTTCATATTTATTATTGCGTTGTGCTTTGGTATTTTGATTAATTGACTATTCATCGCTTACTCGTATTGATAGGGTTATTGATGACTATTAAACCCTATTGAATATGAACCTAAGCTGAACAGCTGTTTTCTACATTCGAACCAGTGACAGTTTGCTTTATTTGTAAACAATGAGTGCTTTGAAGAAAAAGAAATGTGATTAACTTCTTGAAAATAAATGGTCTATTTTTAGTTGGATGATAATTTATTGAATAATTTCAAAATTCTGGACGCGCAAGGTGCGGAAAGTGTTTTTGTAAACCGGTTATTTCTTTTTATAACAAACCCAAACGCCAGTTTCTTGCATTAATAGTGCTGTTTTCCAGCACCCAACCAGGAAGTATTCTATTTCCCTAGTTAAGTTCATTATGTCTTAACTAGGGGAGGGATCTATTAAACCACGTCATAACAGTAAAGATTTCTAATCGCTTTTTGTGCATTTTCATTTTTTTTCCTAATTAAGAGGTGCGAATAATCCCTCTTGTGAACTCCTCCTTCGATTTTATTAACTGTTTATATATTTGAGAACAAGGGTAAATACGATTGCTACTGCAGTCCAGCATGGAAAAAATCAGAGAAACAATTATTTTGATTTTTTATACATTCCTTAAGCTATAAACACAAAGTAGTGCTTAACCCAAATCGCTTTTGGGTTAAGCACGATGACTTTATAAGAATTAATTTTGTGTTTGCAGTTCCTCATCATCGCTGATACCGATAGTACCACTAAAGTAGGCTTTAGTTTCCGCAATGACGACATGACGTAAGGCTATCAACCCAATCAAATTAGGCACCGCCATTAATCCATTAACAATGTCCGCGATGATCCAGATCATATCCAAATGCAGGAATGCACCGGAGCCGATCAACACCACAAAAATACATTTGTATGGCAGCACGCCTTTAGTGCCAAACAGATAAACAACACAACGTTCACCGTAATAATTCCAACCAAGGATGGTGGTAAAAGCGAAGAAGATCAAGCCGATTGAGACTAATAACGGGCCGATAGTTTGCGAGTTTAAACCGACGGAAAATGCATAGGTGGTCATCTCTGCACCGGCTAAATCAGTCTGCCAGGCTTGGGTTAAAATCAAGGCAAGACCTGTCATGGTGCAAATAATGATGGTATCAAAAAAGGTACCGGTCATGGAAATCAATCCCTGCTTAACACAGGAATCCGTTTTTGCAGCTGCTGCGGCCATCGGCGCACTGCCTAAACCTGATTCATTGGAGAAAACGCCACGTGCAATACCAGATTGAATCGCCAGCATGATCCCCGCACCTAAAAATCCACCTGAAGCTGCGGTAGATGTAAATGCTGAGCTGACAACTAATTGCAGCGCAGCAACAAGTTGATCGGCATTACTAACCAGAACGCTAAGACAAGCCAAAATATACAATAAAGCCATCGAGGGAACAACTTTCCCTGCAACCTTGGCGATCGATTGAATGCCGCCTAGCGTCACAATGGCAACCAGTGCCGTGAGTGTGACTGCAGATATTTCACGAGAAACACCAAAGGAAAGTTGTGAAGCATCTAAAATCGCATTAACCTGCGGGAAAGTACCAATACCAAAACAGGCCACTCCCAAAGCAAAGATGGCAAACAGTACCGCCAGTGTTTTACTGCCCATACCATATTGCAGGTAATACATCGGGCCACCGACCATCTGTCCATTACTGTCCACTTTACGATATTTTACCGCTAATAAACATTCTGCATATTTTGTTGCCATACCAAAAACAGCCGCTAACCACATCCAGAATAGTGCACCAGGGCCACCTAGTTTAATGGCGGTTGCAACACCGACAATATTACCGGTACCGATAGTTGCCGAAAGAGCGGTACACAATGCGGCAAAACTAGAAATATCACCATTTCTGGATTCATCTTTAGTGAACACCAGTTTTAGTGCGTAGGGCAGATAGCGAAAAGGCAGTAATCCCAGACGAAAAGTATAATAAATACCGGTGCCGACTAATAAAATAAGTAGAGGCGGCCCCCATATAAAGCTGTCGATAGTTTGTAATAAAGATTGAAAATTGACCATGATTTACCCTAAGTATAATCATCACACCATTATTTATGATTCAAACAGGGCGATTAATAAAAATGACAGTTTGGTTATTTTAATAAAATAAGAGGCGAGTACCTGTTAATTTAATGACCCTTTTGATAATACGCAGCAAAGATATTAAATTGGGCGTGGATAATAGACTAATTATTAAATTAATCCAACTACACCATGGAGTTTAAAGCGCTAAAAATAACAGCACAAATATACGGTAATGACATAAACAGGCCATGATTTGTATCATTTTATGGCTGAAATTTAATGATTAGTGCACCTGATCTGACACGCTTTTAATAAAGCTGTTTGCGAAGTATTAAAAAACAGCGCTGTTACTTGCGAACAGGCAGTGCTTGATGTCGGTACGGGGAAAAAATGTCTAGGATCCAATCAACAAAGGCTTGTACTTTAAAAGACAGATTCGTTGAGTTGGGCATCAGCAGATAATAACAATAGGGGCTGATAAAGGGCGCGGCAAAAGGGATCACCAAACTACCATCGGTTAATTGTTTCTCAATAAAGGCGCGTGGAATTAACGCGACCCCCATATGACTTTCTGCGGCCTGCAGCAACATACTAAAATGTGCCATCGCGTATTTTTTGTCCGTGGTAATTTGTACATTGACGCCCTTTGCCCATGCTTGCCATAGTTTCGGCCGTAAGCTGTGCTTGAGCAGCGTCATTTTATTAATGTCGTTCAGGCAGTGCATTTGTGCGGCCAGCAACGGGGAGCAAACAAGGCACAAATCCTCATCCATCAACTTAATAGCATTAACACCTTGAGGCTCAGAAGTCGCACTGCGGATCACCACGTCATACTCACATTTAGAAATATCAATGGCCAAATCGCTGCAAGAAAGGTCTACATAAAGATTTGGATAAAGTGATTTAAAGTCTCCCAAGCGTGGAATCAATAAACCAATAGTTAAGCTGGGTAATACATTGATAGCTAAACTTTGTTGACGCAGGGGGTTTGACTGCAGTGCTACCGAGGCATTATTAATGGTCTGCAATGCAGATTGAATATGAGGTAGGTAGAGCTTTGCCTCATCGGTTAACACTAATTTACAATGTTGCCGTAAAAAAAGGGCGACCTTTAAATGCTCTTCTAATATTTTCACCTGTTTACTGATTGCACCGTGGGTAACAAACAACTCTTTGGCCGCGCGTGTAAAGCTGGCATTTCTAGCCGCAGATTCAAATGATCTTAGCGCGTTTAGCGGGGGTAAATTAGGAAACATTGCTATCCATCTTAATCAGGTAAAAAACTTTAACTTGTTACACTCAAAGTAAATATACCCCGATTAGCGGGTGCAAACCAGTCACTGACTAACTTATTTTCAATGTTTTTTACGCTGTGAGCTTAGCTCACCCCTGTGCGAATATAACTCCTTTGCGTGTTAAGTAATACAGGATTAAAGTGCCCACTCCTACCACAATAGAGTTAAATTTACATGGATTTTGAAGTACTGCTGGGGGTACCGCCAGCAACAGCCGCTATACTTTTTTTGGTGGCAATATTAGCCGGATTTATCAACGCAGTGGCAGGAGGTGGCGGACTGTTAAGTATACCCGCTTTAATGTGTGTTGGATTGCCTCCCGCCGTGGTCTTAGCAACCAACAAGCTGCAGGCTTGTGGTGGTAGTTTTTTTGCCAGTTATTATTATATTCGCACCGGCATGGTTAAAATAAAGGATATGAAGTTGCCGATCATGTGTGCTTTTATTGGCGGCGCATTAGGATCCCTTAGCGTACAGCACATTAATGCTGATCAGCTTCAATCGATCTTACCCTTTTTAGTATTAGGTATTGGCGCCTATTTTTTGTTTGCCAAGAAAACCACTGACGAAGATAAAAACCAACTTATTTCCAGCACCGTATTTGCCTTTACAGCAGCACTTTGTTTGGGATTTTATGATGGTTTTTTCGGTCCCGGCATTGGCAGTTTTTATACCATGGCATTTGTATCATTAAGCGGCTTGGGTTTATTGAAAGCCACGGCTCATGCCAGAGTACTTACTTTTTCCAGTAATATTGCAGCATTGATCTTTTTCATAATAGGTGGCCATGTATTGTGGTTGCTCGGTGGTATTATGCTGATAGGACAGGCAGTAGGCGGAACATTAGGATCTAAATTTGTAGTAGCTAAAGGCAGTAAAATAATCCGTCCGTTAATCGTCACGACTTCCGCTATCATGGGTTTTAAACTGCTGTTTTATTAACAACCGGTGATATTACTTAAGCTATTGTCAAAGTGTAGCAGTGACAAAACCTTGAAATTGCCGAAGGCTAGATAAGCGCGCTCTTATCTACAATCCCTTTTTCAATCAGTTGCTGCAAAATAGCTTTGCTCTTTTCTTTCAACATATCCCGGAGTAATCGCGCCGCGGGTGTGATCGATTGTCTGCTCGGAAAGATAAGCCACAGTTCAGTTGCGGTGGGGCTGAACTCGGGCAGCAGGCTGATAACCTTTCCCGATAACAGATCATTAGACATATCAAGGGCAGATTTCACCGCCACCCCCTTACCGGCAACGCACCAGCGTCGTACCAAATCGCCATCATTGGAAACCCGGTTACCCTTCATTTTGATTTTGAATGAGACTTTATGTTGCGAGAAATCCCAAACATCGTGAGTGATTTCCTGCAGCTGATAAAAAAGTCCGTTGTGTGATGCTAAGTCATGGGGGTGTTTTGGGGTGCCGTTTTTATCAAGGTATTCCGGTGTTGCGCAAAGTAAGCGCGGCACGTTACAGATCTTAAACCCATAAATATTTGCATTATTAGGTGAGCCGTAACGGAGCGCAAGGTCGACAGAATCGCGATAAAAATCAATATTATGATCGCTTATATTGGCCCGTAAGCTGATATTTGGATAACTTTCCATAAATTCATCCAGCCAGGGAATAACCAGGTTTCGACCTAGGTCAGATGATAGCGCAATACGCATGTCACCATCAATAATATCCAGTTCACCTTTCATATTTTGCTTGGCTTGATCGAGCATCAGCAGGGCTTGCTCACACAAAGGAATATACTTTTCACCGGCACTGGAAAGGCGAAGGTGCCTGGTTGTGCGAATAAACAGCTCCGTGCCCAAACTTTTTTCTGCGCGCTTAAGTGCCGCACTGGCCGTTGCAGTGCGCATATTCAAACTCGCCGCTGCTGCGGTAATGCTGCGAAATTCTGCCACTTTCAGGATGACTTGAAGGTCTTCTAATAACATATTATCCAATATTTTTTGATAATGTTTCAATCATTATGCTGTTTAATAAAGATAAAACAAGCGCTATTATTCTTTCCATCAAACATTCAACGACACATTTAACGGGAAAAATATTATGAAAGCGATTGGATATACTAAATCATTACCTATTACAGACATTGCCTCTTTAACCGACATTGAGCTGCCGCAACCTATAGCAACGGAACGCGACTTACTGATTAAAATCAGGGCAATTGCGGTTAATCCGGCGGATTACAAAGTGCGTTTAAATATGCCACCAGCAGAGGGCGAATACAAGGTAATTGGCTGGGATGCGGTTGGCGAAGTGGTTGCGACCGGCGAAGATGCCACCCACTTTAACCCGGGTGATATTATCTATTATGCCGGAGATATTACCCGTCAGGGTTGTAACGCTGAATATCAGCTTGTTGACGAACGTCTTGTTGGCAGTAAACCTAAAAGCTTGTCCGATGCCGAAGCTGCCGCACTACCGTTGACGGCAATCACAGCTTGGGAAATATTATTTGAACATCTGGCTATTAAGCAGCAGGGCGCTGATTCAAAAGAAACCTCTGAAGAAGTGATTTTGGTTGTCGGTGCGGCGGGTGGCGTAGGCTCTATTTTAGTTCAGCTGGCTAAAGCCATCACCGGGGCCACCGTTATTGCTACGGCATCACGGAGCAGCTCTGCAGCCTGGGTTAAAAAATTAGGTGCGGATCATGTTGTTGACCATAGCAAACCGCTGCAAGCACAGATAGAAGCATTAGGTATTGGTTCCGTTACACACGTTGCCAGCTTAAACAGCACCGACAGTTATTTTGAAACTTATACGGAACTATTGGCTCCCTTTGGCAAAATAGCCATGATTGATGATCCACAAGCGTTGGATATCACCAAACTAAAAATGAAAAGTCTTTCACTGCATTGGGAGTTCATGTTTGCACGCTCCATGTTTAACGCTGCGGATATGGATGAGCAGGGGCGCTTGCTAAACCGGGTATCTGATTTAATTGACCAGGGTTATGTCCAAACTACGCTGGGTAAAAATCTAGGAACGATTAATGCTAAGAATCTTCGCGCTGCTCACCAGGCTTTAGAAACAGGTAGCTCTATCGGCAAGATTGTTTTACAGGGTTTCTAAACAAAAGTTTCTAAACAAAATTATCCTAGTATTTAAACATTAGTGTTTAAAAATTAGTGTTTAAAAATTAGTGTTTCAATAGTGATTAAAATAAGGGTTAACACAAAAGCTGTTAACCCTTACAAATAAAGAGAAGACTTCATGAAAATAGCAAAAACCTTATTAGCATTATCTGTTCTGTTATCATTTAACGCGGCGACAGCCGCAACCAACGATATTGAAGTGGTCGCAGAGCTGAGCAATACTAGACCAGGTAATATGACCATCACACCTAATGGCCGAATGATTCTTTCACAACAACCTTTAGATGGCCCAGAACTGCGGGTCGTTGAGCTGATGGCAAACGGAACGTTACAACCATTTCCAACGCTTGACTGGGCAGATGGTCCTGAAAAAGGTGAAGTCGGGTTTGCTGCTGTAATTGGTGTGCACACAACCCAAGATGGGATAACCTGGATATTAGATATGGGTAGCGCAACCAGTCAGGCTAAACTGGTTGGTTGGGATAGTATTAAAAACAGCTTATTTAAAATCATTCCTATTGAAAAAAATGCCTTAGCTGCAAACTCTTTCCTGCAGGATTTTGCGATTGATGAACAGAGAAATATGATCTATATTGCCGATACAACGCTGGGTAATCTTGCCGGCTTAACAAAACCAGCCTTTGTAGTTGTTGATTTAGAAACCGGTCACTCTCGACGCGTACTTGAAGCAAACGCCAAACTGATGCCACCACAACACGATGTGGTTATTGATGGCTCGTTACTGGGTGCAGCACGCGAAGATGGGTCATTCGATGCTATCTATTTAGGCTTAAATCCAATCACTATCGACAGCCAGAACAACTGGGTTTATTTTGGCACTGTTAATGGCAGTGATTTATTCCGTATTCCGACTACTATGCTGGCCGACGATCATGCCACGGATAAAAAACTTTCAGCAAGCATCGAATTATTTGGACAAAAACGTCCTTCCGATGGCATCATTATGGATGATAAAGGCAATATTTATACTGGCGATATTGAAAATTCAGCGGTAGGGGTAGTCAATAAAGCGGGATATTCAGTATTAGCTCAAGATAAGACTCTGCTTTCATGGCCCGATGGATTTGCTATTGATAACGGCTGGTTATACATCACACAAAACCAGTTACACCTTACTGCACCACTCAATGAAGGTCAGGCGCAGGGTACAAAACCTTATCATATCGTACGTATTAAATTACCTGAGTAACTTATTCTCTTAGGGACTGTTGACCTTTCCTGTGCATTTTTAAGTAATTTTCACTCTAAAGGTCAACTGACTCTAGTCACTGAGAAAAAGTACTTAATATCAACGGTCTCAAGGAAATAAAAAATGAATACATTAACGATTGTTGCAAACATTATTGCAAAAGAAGATAAAATTGATCTAATAAAAACCGAGCTTATAAAGCTTATCGATATCACCCTTGCTGAAAAAGGGTGCCTCAATTACGATTTGCATCAGGACAATGAAAATCCAGCCCACTTTGTGTTTTATGAAAAATGGGCAACGCGTGAACTCTGGCAGGCACACATGGATGGAAAACACTTGCAGGACTTCGTTTCCAACACTGAAGATGCGCTTGCAAAGTTCAGTGTTAACGAAATGACCAGAATAGCCTGAATAATCTTAAAAATCGTCTTTAAGTGGGATGATGAAACAGATGTTGATATTTGTTTAGCGGCTCATGATGGTCGTTTGTAATCACTGAACAATCACTGAATATAGAAAGGATTTTAACCATGCTACTGGATACACCAATTTGTGATTTCGGTTGGAAAGCACCGGATTTTACATTAAAAGACGCCAACGGAAAAATCTTCACCATGAGTGAACAACTGGGAGATAAAGGCTTATTGATTGCCTTTATCTGCAACCATTGCCCCTACGTGCAGCGCATTGGCCTACAGTTGGCAGAAGATACAAAGTTGCTGATGGCAGAAGGTATTAATGTGCTGGCAATTATGTCCAACGATTATGAAGATGTCCCGGCGGACTCACCGGAGAATATGAAGATTTTTTCTGCACAATATGGTTTTACTTTCCCCTATTTGATCGATCAAGATCAGTCCATTGGCCGACAATATGGTGCGGTGTGTACGCCTGACTTTTTTGGGTTTAACAGTAAAGGTGAACTTCAGTATCGTGGAAGACTTGATGATGTCCGCATTGGGAACATAAAAAATCGAGTGCCTGAACTCATTAATGCCATGCGTTTGATAGCAAAAACCGGTCACGGCCCGAAACTGCAAACACCCAGTATGGGCTGCTCCATCAAATGGAGTGTATAAAATACGCTTTACTCTGTTAATAAATTAGACTTTTACAAGAACAAGCAGATTCTTCGATGGTTTTATCCGTGCAGCTGAGATTGTACTATATCCGAATACGGTCAGGATGCTAATATAGCCTTATTTTTTGATCCGGAGAAGATATGTTTTATTGCCCTAAATGTGGTTCAAAGTCGCTTGAAACTATTTCATCTAAGAAATTTATTTGTAATCAATGTCAGTTTACCTTTTATCAGAACACCGCTGCTGCTGTCATGGTCGCAATCTGTTGTCAGAATGAACTGCTGGTTGCCACTAGAGCGAGAAATCCGGGAATAGGCATGTGGGATCTACCCGGTGGTTTTGTTGATCCGGATGAATCACTTGAAGACGCGGTGGTGCGTGAGTTGTATGAAGAATTAGCACTTACCGTAACAGCTGCAAAATATATATTCTCCAACAGTAATACCTATTTGTATAAAGATGTGGAATATAAAACCTGTGATGCTTTCTTTGTGATTGAATTAGATGAAAAGCCAACTGTTCAAGCACAGGATGATGTTGTCGCGGTTGAATGGGTAAAGTTGGCAGACATTGATATCACACGTTTTGCTTTTGAATCGACTAAAAAAGCGGTTTTAAAATTACGCGAATAACAGCAACTATGCACTGTTAGCTTTAGCTGTGTTTAGTCGTTTTCCGCAAAACCATAAAATATTTTTTTGACCTTATAATTTTTTAAAGTGAAACCATAAAATGTCCGATGCTAATAATATTGTCATATTTGATTTTGAAACGACGGGCCTATCCCCAAAAATGGGTGACCGGGCGATTGAAATAGGGGCCGTGCGTATAAAAAACGGTCTGGTGGTTGAGCGGTTTCAGGCGTTAATGCACCCGGGCATGCGGGTTAATTCTTTTATTGAGAACTTTACCGGTATCAGTAATGAAATGCTAGCGGAAGCTCAACCCTGTGCAGTGGTAATGGATAACTTTTGTGATTTTATCGACTCCGATAATCTTGTTGCCCACAACGCCTCCTTTGATAAAAGTTTTTTAGATGCTGAATTACAGAGAATATCAAGGCACTACTCGGGACAAATCAGTTGTTCAATGCTGTTGGCAAGAAGAATTCTGCGCGATGCCCCTAATCATAAGCTTGGCACTTTGGTTGATTATTTAAATATTCAAAGCGAGGGGGGTTATCACCGTGCTTTATTTGATTCAGAAATGACAGCGCAGGTTTGGCTGGCCATGATTACTAAAATTCAGCACCATTATAAAATACCAACGGTCTCTTTCGCGTTACTGCAAAAGTTATGTAAAACCCCCGCGTCGGCGGTGCATCGTCTGCTTTCAAACTGGCAATAATTTATCCATAATAAACCTTTTATCCTAAATTCATTAATATCATTTTTACTTAGGAATATTTTTAGAAGCGTTTGCCGGCTGTTCACATTGAGTGCTTTCTTTATTGGTCTTTTGAGCCATTTTATCATGTAACACATCAAGCAATTTCTGGTTTAATTTAGCAAAATAAATGTCTTCTTCAACTTTCCCACGCATGTGGATTTTTTCATTAAAGCCACTCATAATAACCTCCTTTGTCACCAAACCTAATATAAGTTTAGCTAAAGCTCACCGGTTCTGCCTAAAAACTGTCTAACGCCAACCAATTAACCACTGTTTTGGATCCTTCAGAGAACGCCAATTTATTTCATATTCTGCACGGTTAATAACAGCCTGAATAACGCAGCGTATTATTGTTTGATCCTCATTAAACTCAAGTTCACTGACAATAAAATGTTTCTCTTTATTTAACACAGGTATTTTTGTCCATTTACTGTGCAGTAATGATTTGTGACTAATACGATTAGCACTTTGTCTGTTAACCATAACCTCAGATTCCTTTTTTGTTGTTTATTGTGCGCATAAAGAATACGGTTATGCTCTGCGAAAAGATCAAAACATGCAGATCTAAAAGACACATAAGCTTAAAAAAAACTGCTGTTTGCTTAAGTTGCAGATTCAGGCGAGTTAAATCAATTGGGAGATAAGTATGCACGGAATACAAGATAGTCAATTAATTAAGAGCTTTTCGTATATTGATGGCAGCTGGCAGAGCAGTGAATCTTATTTTAATGTCACTAATCCCGCCACGGGAGAAATCCTTGTTAAAGTTTGTAATGCGGGAATTGTTGAAACCGAATTTGCCGTAAAAGCTGCAAAAACTGCCTTAAAATCCTGGTCAGCAAAGTCGGCCAATCAACGCGGGTTGTTACTGCGTAATTGGTTCAATTTGATTATTCAGCATCAGGATGATTTGGCGCGCCTTTTGACGCTTGAGCAAGGTAAACCTTTGACCGAAGCAAAGGGAGAAATCGGTTATGGTGCGTCTTTTATTGAGTGGTTTGCCGAAGAGGGGAAACGCGTTTACGGTGATACTATTCCCGGACCATCGGCTGACAAACGTATTATTGTTATTAAGCAACCCGTTGGTGTGGTTGCCGCGATCACGCCCTGGAATTTTCCCAATGCAATGATTGCCAGAAAAGCGGCAGCGGCGTTAGCAGCAGGCTGTACCTTCGTGGTGCGACCCGCAACGCAAACACCGCTGTCTGCACTGGCAATGGCTGAGCTTGCCGAAAGGGCGGGTATTCCGGCCGGAGTGTTTAACGTGGTAGTCGGTGAAGATGCAGCGGGTATGGGAAAAATACTGACTCAGCACCCTGATGTTGCTAAATTCACCTTCACCGGATCAACCGCCGTTGGAAAACTATTAATCAGCCAATGTGCGACAACAGTGAAAAAAGTGTCCATGGAGTTGGGCGGCAATGCGCCCTTTATTGTCTTTGATGATGCCGACATTGATGCGGCGGTTGAAGGGGCAATGGCTTCTAAATACCGCAATGCAGGACAAACCTGCGTATGTACCAACCGCATTTTTGTGCAAAATTCTGTCCTTGATTTATTTACACAAAAATTAAGCGCCGCGGTGGCTAAATTGTCTTTAGGCAACGGTTTAACACCGGGTGTTAATCTCGGGCCGATGATTTCAATCAGCGCCGTAGATGCAGTCAGTAAGCTGGTAAGCGACTCTGTTGCACAGGGCGCAAAGGTACTCTTAGGCGGACAACGTGACAGTGCCGGTGATAACTTCTATCAAGCCACTATATTAACCAATGTGCATAATGACATGCCGATTGCGCGCAACGAAATTTTTGGTCCGGTTTCAGCTATTATTGCCTTTGAAGACGAAGATCAAGTGATTGCCATGGCCAATGACAGTGAATATGGTTTAGCCGCTTATTTTTACGCGCGTGATATCGGCCGTGTTTGGCGTGTTGCAGAAGGCCTTGAATATGGCATGGTTGGTATTAATGAAGGCCTTATTTCCAATGCAGCAGCGCCATTTGGTGGCGTGAAGCAGTCAGGTAGTGGCCGAGAAGGCTCTAAATATGGTTTAGATGATTATTTGGAAATTAAGTATTTATGCATGGGTGGTTTAAATAAATAGGGGGTTTAAATAGGTAACCTCTTTATCCATCACCTCAATGAAATAGCAGTGTCTATTTATAGCAAAAGAACTAAAAAGCCCGCTCAAATCATGATTAGTAAATGATAGTCTATACTGCAAAGTTGAGTCGTAAACCTTTAAAAAGTTTGCTTTTTGAGTATTTCACAACATTCACAAAGGTCTTATTATGATAAAAAAAGTTATGATAAAAAAAATTTCCTATATTATTTTTTCATTAGCGTTCTCAAATTCGGTGTTGGCGACTGAAAGTATGATTTCAGTGGAGAGTCATGCAACAGTCAAACAAACCGCGGATCGCTTTGAAAAAATATTAGAAGAAAAAGGTCTCACTGTTTTTGCCAGAATAAATCACGGAGAAAATGCTGCAAGTATTAATCTTGAACTTGCGCCCACTGAAGTGATTATCTTTGGTAATCCTAAGGTTGGAACTCCGCTAATGCAGTGCTCCAAAACAGTTGCGATAGATCTTCCTCAAAAAGCCCTGTTCTGGGAAGATAACCAAGGTCAGGTATGGCTTTCCTATAATAACCCTGAGTATCTAAAAGAACGTCATAATATTCAAGGGTGTGATCCGGTTATTAATAAAATTTCCGGGGTTCTTAGCATGTTAAGTAAAGCCGCAACGTCTAAATAAACGCTGCTAATACCTGATTTAATTGGATGTTTAGCGGTTAAAATCTCTGACCAGTAAAGCATAGGGCAGCAGTAGAGAGGGGGGCTTAGTTTATAAGCAACTCCCTTCATCGTGGCCTTTTTTCCTACGAGAAAGGTCACTCAATAACAGGTGATATAACCCATTACGCTTGATTAAAACCCACCCGTTAATACAATAGAGCCAACTTTATGGCATATTGCCAGCCAGCAAATAAACTCTCCCGGACTCCGCCTGCACCACAACAGTGCGGATCTAATCTAGATTCGCACGTTTTCGAGCAATATTTCGGGCCGATTGTTTTTTGTGGAGGAAAACTCCTGCTTAATTTATCCGCAGTCTCTGCTTTTTGAATTTAATTTCACGCCATGGCCCATAAAAGTGAATAAAAAAAGCACTCACAGCAGAGCTTTATGTACTAAACAAATTCTTTTATTTATCTGGCATGTTATATGCTATGTATATTCTTTAGTTATTCAGTATCTTTAATTATCAATGCTTTAATAAATAACGCCCGCGAATCATTACGATTACGGTTAGTTCAGTCACCGTTAGGTGTTTTGCCAGCGAGTATATTGGATTGGAAAAATTAAAGGATAAGCAGATAGCAGTATTTCATGCACAACAGCACAGAAAAGAGCAAAAATAACTGAACGTTTTTTTAAATGTTATATCCGGAATTTCGATCTGGAATGGGTATGAATATAAAATTAAACATATAATCAGCAATTAAATCTGTTTTCACATAAGAAGGAACTTCGAAAGTGTATAAAAATAAAATAACGCAAGCACTGCTTTTAGCAGTCGGCATCTCATTTGCAGCAACCTCATTTACAGCAGTCGCTGCTAACGTTCCCGCGGGCGTAAAATTAGCCGCTAACCAGGAATTGGTGCGCGGTAACGGTACAGAAGTCGCTTCACTTGATCCGCAGAAAACGGAAGGTGTTCCGGAATCAAATGTTATTCGCGATCTATTAGAGGGGCTGGTCAATCAAGATGCCGATGGTAATATTATCCCCGGTGTCGCAGAGAGTTGGGAAACAACTGATAATAAAACCTTCACCTTTCATCTGCGTAAAAATGCCAAATGGTCAAATGGTGATCCGGTTACCGCGCATGATTTTGTGTACAGTTTTGAACGGGTTGTCGATCCTGCAACGGCTTCTCCCTATGCCTGGTATCTTGAGATGACGACCATGACCAATGCGTCGGATATCATTGCCGGAAAAAAAGACAAGTCGACATTAGGGGTTAAAGCCATTGACGATTATACCTTTGAAGTACATTTAGAGAGTGCCGTCCCTTATTTTGTGATGATGATGGGACACACAACGGTTAAACCTGTGAATCAGGCAACGATTGAAAAATACGGTGATGAGTGGACAAAACCAGAAAACTTTGTGGGTAACGGTGCCTTTACGGTGAGCAACTGGGTTGTCAATGAGCGTATTGAACTGACGCCCAATAAAGATTATTGGGATAATGCCAATACAGTCTTAACCAAAGTCACTTATCTGCCGATTGAAAATCAGGTTGCTGAGATGAACCGTTTTCTTTCTGGTGAGATTGATTTAACTAACGAAGTACCCAGCGAACATTTTAAACGTTTACAGAAGGAATACCCTGAATCTCTACAGATTAAAGGTAATCTTTGTACTTATTATTATAACTTTAATACCCATAAGCCACCTTTTGACGATGTGCGCGTCCGTAAAGCCGTCTCCTATGCCATTGATCGTAATGTCGTGGCCAATATACTACTGGGACAGGGTCAAAAACCTGCTTATTTCTTAACACCTGAAATTGTTGCTGATTTTAATCCTCAATTGCCAGCTTATGGTAAATTGACTCAGAAAGAGCGTAATGCCGAAGCTCAAAAACTGTTAGTCGATGCCGGATATAATAAATCTAATCCGCTTAAATTTAGTTTGTTGTATAACACCAGTGAAAATCACAAGAAACTTGCGGTCGCAATCGCTTCCATGTGGAAAACAACACTGGGTGTTGAAGTGACATTGGAAAATCAAGAATGGAAAACTTATCTGGAAACCAAAAAGCAGGGCAATTTTGAAGCTTCGCGCGCGGGCTGGTGTGGTGATTATAACGAGCCTTCAACTTTTACTTCATTAATGGAAGGAAGCAATACCACGGGGGGGATCCATTATCAAAGCGCTGCATATGACAGCTTAATAAAGCGTGGGATTGAAGCAAGCTCTACGGCTGAGCGTAAAGAGCTGTATTACGAACAAGAAGCTCTGCTTGCCAAAGATATGCCGATTGCACCTATTTATCAGTATGTTACTACGCGTCTAGTAAACCCTCATGTGGGCGGTTACGCAGTCAACAATGCAGAAGATAAACTTTACTCAAAAGATATGTATATTATCGCTGAGTAACCCAACAATGTTGCTATCCTTATAAGCGACATTGCATTGATACTGACCTTTTCTCTTGCAGGAAAGGTCAGTCAATGTCGGGAGAGATAACCCATCCCGTTTTGACGCTTGATTAAAACCCACCAGCTTATACCATTACAAGCCAGCAAATAAACCCCGGCCTTTGCGCACCAAAATAGTGCAATAACACTTTAGATTGCACGTTTTCGGGCAATATCTCGTGCCGATTGTTTTTTTGTGGAGGAAAACGCCTGCTTACTTTATCCGCAGTCTCTGTTTTTTGAATTTAATCTCACGTCATGTCACCAATAGTGAATAAACAAGCATTCATAGCAGTGCTTTATGTACTAAAGAAATACCTTTGTTTATCTGGCATGTTATATGCTACAAGCAGCTGTTAACTATCTTTATTTATCAATGGTTTAATAAATAAAAAAATGATTACTGCTCTGATAGTCGCCGTTATCCGTTTTGCCACCGAGTATATTGGATTTAAAAAACCAAATGATAAACCATTGGCAGTATTTCATTCGCAACAATACAAAAAAAACCAAAAATAACTGAAAATCTTTTAAGCCTTAATGATCAAATTAGCAAGTTTAACTGATCATATTTTTTAAATGTTATATCATGAATTTCGATCTTGGATAGGTATAGATATGAAATCAAACATATAATTAGTAATTAAAACTATTTTCAAATTTGAAGGAACTTCATAAGTGTATAAAAATAAAATAACACAAGCACTACTTTTAGCAGTCGGTATCTCATTTACTGCAACCTCATTTACAGCAGTCGCCGCTCACGTTCCCGCGGACGTAAAATTAGCGGCCAAACAAGAATTGGTAAGGGGTAACGGTGCAGAAGTCGCTTCACTTGATCCGCAAAAAACGGAAGGTGTTCCGGAATCAATGATTATTCGCGATCTATTAGAAGGGCTGGTCAACCAGGATGCCGATGGCAATACTATCCCCGGTGCCGCAGAGAGTTGGGAAACAACTGATAATAAAAACTTCACTTTTCATCTTCGTAAAGATGCTAAATGGTCAAATGGTGATCCGGTTACCGCGCATGATTTTGTGTACAGTTTTGAACGTGTTGTTGATCCTGCAACGGCTTCTCCCTATGCCTGGTATCTTGAGATGACGACCATGACCAATGCCGCCGATATCATTGCCGGAAAAAAAGACAAGTCGACATTAGGCGTTAAAGCCGTTGACGATTACACCTTTGAGGTACATTTAGAAAGTGCCGTCCCTTATTTTGTGATGATGATGGGACACACAACGGTTAAACCTGTGCATCGGGCAACGGTTGAAAAATACGGCTCTCATTGGACTAAGCCAGAAAACTTTGTTGGTAACGGTGCCTTTGTTGTTAGTCGTTGGGTAGTCAATGAGCGTATTGAACTGACGCCCAACAAAAATTACTGGGATAATGCCAATACAGTCTTAACCAAAGTCACTTATTTGCCGATTGAAAATCAGGTTGCTGAGATGAACCGTTTTCTTTCTGGTGAGATTGATTTAACTAACGAAGTACCCAGCGAGCACTTTAAACGTTTACAGAAGGAATACCCGGAATCACTGCAGATTAAAGGCAATCTCGGTATCTATTATTATAGTTTTAATACCCATAAGCCGCCTTTTGACGATCTGCGCGTTCGTAAAGCCGTCTCCTATGCCATTGATCGTAATGTCGTGGCCAATATACTACTGGGACAGGGTCAAAAACCTGCTTATTTCTTAACACCTGAAATTGTTGCTGATTTTAATCCTCAATTGCCAGCTTATGGTAAGTTGACTCAGAAAGAGCGTAATAGCGAAGCTCAAAAACTGTTAGCCGATGCCGGATATAATAAATCTAATCCGCTTAAATTTAGTTTGTTGTATAACACCAGTGCAAACCATAAAAAACTTGCCGTCGCAATCGCTTCCATGTGGAAAACAACACTGGGTGCTGAAGTGACATTGAATAATCAAGAGTGGAAAACTTATCTGGAAACATTAAATCAGGGTAATTTTCAAGCTGCACGTTCGAGTTGGAGTGGTGATTATAACGAACCTTCAACCTTTACTTCATTAATGGAAGGAAGCAATACCGCGGGCGGAATCCATTATCAAAGCGCTGCATATGACAGCTTAATAAAACGAGGGATTGAAGCAAGCTCTACGGCTGAGCGTAAAGAGCTGTATTACGAACAAGAAGCTCAGCTTGCCAAAGACATGCCGATTGCTCCTATTTATCAGTATGTTACTACGCGTTTAGTAAACCCTCATGTGGGCGGTTACGCGGTCAATAATGCAGAAGATAAACTCTACTCAAAAGATATGTATATTATCGCTGAGTAATCTTTATTACAACCAAGCTTAAAGAGGTTATTAACGCCTCTTTTTTATTTAACTTTCCTTCACTGAGTGAATTATGTTCAAATTCATACTAAAAAGAGTCATTGAATCAATACCTACAATATTGATATTAATTACTGTCTCTTTCTTCTTAATGCGTTTTGCCCCGGGCAGCCCATTTTCAAGCGAGCGCACCTTACCACCACAGATAATGGAAAACATTAATGCTAAATACGGACTGGATAAACCGGTCATGGAGCAATATACCACCTATCTGACCAATGTTATTCAGGGTGACTTAGGGCCTTCATTTAAATATAAAGATTTCACCGTCAATGAATTGGTTACCGCAGCACTGCCAGTTTCTGCAAAAATTGGTTCTTTTGCTTTTATCTTTGCACTGTTTTTTGGTGTTTTGATCGGCACTATCGCAGCGCTGAGGCAAAATACATGGATTGATTACTGCGTTATGTCGACGGCTATGCTCGGGATTGTGATGCCGTCATTTGTACTGGCACCTGTTCTTATCTATATCTTCTCAATTAATTTAGGCTGGTTTCCGGCAGGTGGCTGGTTAGATGGGTCACTGCAATATATGGTCTTGCCGGTTCTTGGGATGGCAATGATGTATGTTGCCACCTTTGCCCGTATAACACGCGGCAGTATGATTGAAACCCTTAACAGTAACTTTATTCGCACAGCGCGCGCTAAAGGGTTGAGTTTTCCCTATATTGTTATCAGGCATGCTTTAAAGCCAGCTATGCTGCCCGTTGTCTCCTATATGGGGCCTGCTTTTGTGGGAATTATTACAGGTTCCGTGGTAATCGAAACCATCTTTGGTTTGCCCGGCATCGGTAAATTGTTTGTCAATGCCGCTTTTAACCGCGATTATTCGTTGGTAATGGGGGTCACTATTTTGATTGGCTTACTGTTCATTCTGTTCAACGCTATCGTTGATATTCTTCTCGCTTATGTTGATCCCAAAATTCGTTACTAAAGGAGGGGGCTTATGTTAACTAAAAAACTAAATTCAGATACCATAGATGATTTCACAGAAAATCTAGAAATTACCGGACGTAGTCTATGGCAGGATGCGCGCATTCGCTTTATGCGCAATAAAGCGGCCATGTTTAGCTTGATTATATTATTCGCTATTATTCTGGCGGTTATTTTTGTGCCTATGTTTGCTGAATTTTCCTATGCTGATACCGACTGGTACGCCTTGCATCAACCGCCTTCTGCGGAGCATCTGTTTGGTACTGACAGTCTCGGTCGCGATCTTTTTGTGCGTACTCTTATTGGCGGACGTATCTCTTTAATGGTTGGTGTGCTCGGAGCATTAGTGGCTGTTGTAATAGGCACTGTCTACGGTGCAACATCCGGGTTTATCGGCGGGAAAGTTGACCGGGCGATGATGCGTCTTCTGGAGATACTCTACTCTATTCCCTTTATGTTTCTGGTGATTGTCTTAGTGACCTTCTTCGGTCGTCATATTGTACTGATATTTGTCGCGATTGGCGCTATTGCCTGGCTGGATATGGCGCGTATTGTACGCGGTCAGACCTTAAGCTTACGCGGTAAAGAGTTTATTGAGGCTGCTCATGTCTCCGGCGTCAGCAAATGGAATATCATCAGACGTCATATTATTCCGAATGTATTAGGTATAGTCGCGGTTTATTCTACTTTGCTTGTGCCGAGTATGATTTTAACCGAATCTTTTCTCAGCTTTTTAGGGTTAGGGGTACAAGAGCCGATGACCAGTTGGGGCGCTTTATTGCAGGAAGGATCACAGACCATGGAAATTGCCATCTGGCAGATAATTTTCCCGGGCATTTTTATGGTGGTCACGCTGTTCTGTTTTAACTATATCGGCGATGGTCTGCGTGATGCGCTGGATCCTAAAGATAGATAAAAGAATCGAAGGAAAGACAATGAATTTATTAGATGTAAAAGATCTGCGCGTCGAATTTACCACTCAAGACGGCAATCTTACCGCAGTGAATGATCTCAACTTCTCACTGCAACCCGGTGAAACACTCGGCATTGTTGGCGAGTCTGGATCAGGTAAGTCACAAACGGTATTCGCCTTAATGGGTCTACTGGCAAAAAACGGTATTATTTCCGGAAGCGCAAAATTTGAAGGTAATGAAATTCTTAATTTGCCTGAAAAAGCGTTAAATAAAGTACGTGCAGAGCAGATTGCCATGATCTTTCAAGATCCAATGACCTCACTTAATCCTTATATGAAAGTGAGTGCGCAGATGATGGAAGTGCTTATTCTGCATAAAGGCATGAGTAAAAAAGAAGCTTTTGAAGAATCGTTGAAGATGCTTGAAGCGGTTAAAATTCCCGAAGCGCGTAAGCGTATTAATATGTATCCGCATGAGTTTTCCGGTGGCATGCGTCAACGGGTGATGATTGCAATGGCACTTTTATGTCGTCCTAAACTGCTTATTGCAGATGAACCGACCACGGCATTAGATGTGACTATTCAAGCGCAGATAATGGCGCTGCTTAATGATTTAAAAGATCAGTTTAATACCGCTATTATTATGATAACCCATGATTTAGGCGTCGTCGCAGGAAGTTGTGACAAGGTGCTGGTGATGTATGCCGGGCGCACCATGGAATACGGCACAGTGGATGAGATATTCTATCAACCAAGCCACCCCTATACCGAAGGGTTGTTAAAATCCATTCCGCGGTTAGATACTCAGGATGATATCCTGCCGACTATTCCCGGTAACCCACCGAATCTACTTAATCTGCCAACGGGTTGCCCGTATCAAGATCGTTGCCATCGTGTGATGGATAAATGTAAAGAGCAATCGCCACTGTTAATTCCGTTTGCAGGGCAACGTTCTCGTGCTTGTTTTTCAGAGTGGGAGTCTTGGTCATGAGTGCTGACAAAAAATTAATTCTCGATATTAAAGATCTTAAAGTACAGTTCAGTATTCCATCTAAATCACCCTGGCCTTGGGCAAAGCCTGATAATTTAAAAGCGGTTGATGGCATCAGTATTAAATTATATGAAGGTGAAACACTTGGCGTGGTGGGCGAGTCGGGTTGCGGCAAATCAACCTTAGCGCGTGCCATCATAGGTTTAGTACCGGCCAGTGCAGGACAGGTGCTGTGGCTTGGTGAAGATCTTACGCAACTTAAAGATGAGGCACTGCGCCTTAAGCGTAAAGAGATTCAGATGATATTTCAAGATCCTCTCGCATCTTTGAATCCGCGCATGAATGTTGGCGATATTATTGCCGAGCCGCTGCGCACTTTTTATCCAAAATTAAGTAAAGATGAAGTTAAAGAGCAGGTCAAAGAGATGATGTATCGTGTGGGTTTATTGCCCAACGTTATCAACCGTTATCCCCATGAATTTTCTGGTGGTCAATGCCAGCGTATCGGTATTGCGCGCGCATTGATTCTAAAACCTAAAATGATTATTTGTGATGAACCAGTTTCTGCACTAGATGTCTCCATTCAAGCGCAGGTGGTCAATCTTTTGCAGGAGCTGCAAAAGGAATTTGGCTTAAGCCTAGTGTTTATTGCGCATGATCTTTCGGTGGTCAAACATATCGCCGATCGGGTTCTGGTAATGTACTTGGGCAAGCCCGTTGAACTGGGCGAATGCGCGGCCATTTTTGCCGAACCTAAACACCCCTATACACAGGCGCTAATGTCTGCGGTCCCGATTCCAGATCCTAAAATCGAACGCAGTAAAAAAGTGCAGATGCTGGAAGGGGAGATGCCTTCACCGATCAACCCTCCATCGGGTTGTGTTTTCAGGACACGCTGCCCAATTGCAACGGAGCAGTGCAGCACTGAAAGACCGCAATTAAAAGGGGGGGATATTCACGCGTTATCCTGTTTGCTACGTGATTAAAGGTCGCAAACTGAAAGCATAATAGCGGGTTAATTTAATATAAAAAATGGCAAACCTTTACCGGTTTGCCATTTTTTTTTGCACTAACATATTAATTTAACCAGGTTTAATCTGGATTAAGTGAGCGATTCTACTTTGTCATCTATAATATTTTTTTCCTGTAACTGTTTCTGCTCAAACCAAAACGCCATAAAAACAGCCGTTAAGCTTTGCTCTATGTCCATGGCCCTGTCTGTCGGGCAAAAAATAGTAAATAAAACCTGCGTGTCACCAACCTCGGAAGTCGCTACTTGTATCTTAGGATCAGGCCCCGCAATATTAACATCTAAACGGTTTTCAATGATCTGATTATAACGTATAGCCACGTCGTTAAAATCAGCACAATATTCATAAGCTTTTGTATATAACCCATCCAAAAAAATAAACGGGTTGACACTCGCATCACGGGTAATAGTGAAATGATGCATCGCATAACGCTTTAAAAAATTCAAATTTTTGATTGAAGCTGTAATTAATTTACTATTGGGTAAATAAAGCGTTTTACCCGTATATTCATAGGCATCAATATCAACTTCTAATAAAGTAAGTTTAGCCCAGTCATTGGAATGAACCTCGCCATAATCATCTCCCACTTGTATCCAATCGCCAATGCGAAATGGGCGACTGGATATAATGTACAAAAATCCAATAAAGCACTGAATAAACTCTTTTGTTGCAATCACAATAGCAACCGTAAAGGCCGCAATAGAGATAGCAAACTTTTGAAATTCAACCGCCCAAATATTAAAAATACCAATCAAAATAAGCACCGTGACTGCATTATCAAGCATGTTGATTTTTAAGCGTTTATTTTGTTTTTCTTTTTTATGGATTAACTTTACAAGTAAAAATTTACTCAGCATGACGAATGAAATCAGAATGATGGTTAATACAATTTGATTCGAAATCAGCACATGGAAAATGCGAGTTGCCGTTAAATTAATAAATGAGAGAGTCTCAAACATTATTAGTGATACCTTTAAGTTGTATAAAATACGTATATTATGAAAATTGCCATACTACATTATTTCGTAAGTGTAATGTAGTTTGGGGTGATGCCAGTCTTACAAAAAAGACAACTTACGATCATAAGCGATTGTGAGGTGGTCAAAATACAATGACTGATGAAATTTAGCACTTAGAAAAGGGGGAATAGTGCATTTTAAAAGTGCTGGATGGGAAAATCTGGATATCGGAAAAAATATTTGCCGTAATATCCAGATTATCTTAGAGAAAGTAACTCAAATTTGAAAAGTGATTCTATTTAAATTACTGGCTAATGATCAAATTGCGCGACAATAGCATTTTTGAGTTTTTCTCTATCGTGGCGCCATTCACGGTTGGGCGAGGCCAAGTCGGCCTTAAAGAAAAACCATTCCGGTTCAACATCAGGGTGAGAGTTATCAACAATAGCCACATCAATTTTCCGCCCTTGGCATGCTCTCTCACACCATTCAAGTTTCTGTTTGATTTTCATTCTTCCAGCCGGGCCATCTTCAGGTGAAATATTTTCAATAAAAATCACTTTTGCAGTGCGGTTATTGAGTATTGCACGGCCAATTTCCGGCAATAATAGCGGCGGCATAATACTGGTCAGAAAGCTACCGGGTCCAAGCACGATGTAGTCTGCCTGATCAATGGCAACAATAGCTTCATTGGTTGCGGGAACCACCGGATCAAGTTCTAGCCGTAACAAATCTTGTTTCATCTCATCCACACTGGTTTCGCCATGTACCCAATTTCCGTCAACGGCTAATGCTTTAAGGTCGGAAGGGTGTTCAGACATGGGAACAATATTAACTTGTACTTTTAACATGTTGCGGATCAGTCGAATTGCTTCCATAGGTCTAACCGATAAATTATCTAAAGCGGTGAGCATTAAATTACCGAGATTGTGACCATGCAGTTCCCCCGCACCCTTAAAACGATATTCAAACATGGTCGATTCTACCGTCGGATCCGTGATCAGCTGATTTATGCAGTTGCGTGTATCACCCCAGGCGATGCCTCCCTGACAGTGACGTATTCGTCCCGTAGAGCCTCCGTTGTCTGTTGTAGTGACAATACCGGTAGCATTGTCACCAATTCCCTTTATAGCAGCTAATATGCGCCCTAAACCGTGACCACCACCAATAGCGACTATTTTTTTATGTTTATAACTATCCATAACAATTTCTTATTAACAAGTAGTCAGCTAATCTATCTTAAAATCTGCATAGTGCATAGTGCATAATAATTACAATTAATTATGAGCGACTGTAGTTGTTTCCGAATATTATATTGGAAGTTTATGTTGAGTATATTTTGTGTTCAATTATTGATAGGTAGATTGATAGGTAGATTGAGAAGGCACAGCTTAATGATTAAGCTGTGCCTTTGGAAGGGTAAATTATTTTGGTAAAATCACACTGTCTATTACATGGATAACACCATTGCTTGCTTCTACATCTGCTGTCACTACCTTAGCATCGTTTATCATCACGTTGCCATCCATGATTTTTATCATTACATTTTGTCCCTGAAGTGTTGCTGCACTGTCCATTTTCATTACATCTGCAGCCATCACTTTACCGGCAACGACATGGTAGGTTAGCACCGAAACCAACTGTGCTTTGTTTTCAGGCAGTAGTAACATTTCCACCGTACCTTCAGGTAATTTAGCAAAAGCCTCGTCGGTTGGTGCAAACACTGTGAATGGCCCTTCACCTTTCAAAGTATCGACTAGACCGGCGGCTGTTAATGCTGCCGCTAGGGTTGTAAACGAACCGTTTTCAACAGCCACATCAACAATATCTTTGTCCATGCCATGGTGCTCAGCTTGTGCCGCAGGCATGAAAGCCAAACTGCTCATTAATAACGCACCAACAGTTAATATTTTTTTAAACATAATACGTTCCTTTTAAGTTAAGGTTAAAATAATTATATAATGGTTTGCGCTACTTGATACGTTGACTTTTAAATAAGAGATCACCTATTTTGTAAAAATATTCAATTAGGTTACTAAATACTTGCAGGAAAATTTAGCTTTATTAATGGCTATACTATTATTTGGATAGAAATTCGTTTTTGGTAAAGCTAAAAAAGATTATGCAGTGAATCTCAATCAGTGGTTAGTTTTTTATATGAACATTTTAAGTAATGGGCATGCAGTCTAATGCTCTGGTAGGTGCAGCCATGAGCTGGTTGCAGTGGCGGTGCCTGAAGTTCAGCAACCTAACAAGGGAGTTCATTATGAAGAAGATAAAAACAGTTATCGTTATTGCTCTGTCATTGTCTGCTAGTTTGGCTCTGGCTGAGAATAACGATCAAAGGAAAGAATTAGCCTACGATATCAAGCTTATGAGCGAACAGCCGTGCGCATGCAACTGCCCCGAAATTAATGTCGAAAAAAAGGAGGTAAAGCGGGAAAACCATAAAGATAAATTAATGCAAAACCGCGACAAACTTGGTATTCATGCCCGATGAGCACTCCGTTAAAAGAGGCATCTCGCTTTACTTAGTGAGATAAGACGGGAATGCTATTGTTAATAAAACAGCCGCATTTGTACGCTGTAACGTAATGACCTTGGTAACTTATCTACTGAAAAGACCATCGAATAAATTAAATAAAAAATACCACCAAGTTGTGCATGGCGGTATTTTTAAAATATTTAGAGTCAATTAAGTTAAAGTATGCTTAAATTGTAAATCCTAGTAGGATTTCCATTTCGTTATTACCCCAGCTAGAATCAACACTCTCTGAGTTTGTATACTCTACCGCATTGTATGCGATAGAAGCATGCCATGAGAAGTCGTCGTTAACTTTCTGGTTATATTTAACCATAGGTTGAATATGAGCCGAAACCCATTTATCGTAATTATCCGGAGTGTAATAAGCTTCGACATAGCTTTCTACCGCGAAAGAAAAACCAGACTTTAATGGTAGAGTGTAAGTGAGGTAATCCTCAGTTCCGATTTGATAGGCATACTTATCTCCATCATAATAATCAAAGTTATACCATGCAAGGTTAAGCACCCAGTTATCAGATAAATCGCCATCTAAGTAGAAGCTGGTTTCATAGCCATTGTAATCTTGAAGGCTGGCACCATCTTTTTCACCAACTTGTGCCCATAATTCAATTCCTAATGAGAAGTCCTTGCCAGCTATTGTTATATCTTTGCTTAGCCATGGACTGAAAATATATTGAGCAACATACCAATCATCACTACCATCACCCGCATTCCACGCTGCGTCATATCTGACTAAGTAGTTAAGGTCAATATCAAATCCTGCTACTTGTTGGTCAACTGCTTGAACGATTCCGAATTGAGTATCCCATCCTTGCTCTTTTGTTCCGTCAGCGTTGTCTACGAAATTTTTGTCTACATCGAAAATGAAACTAAGATCATCATTTAACTTATAAGCTCCTTTGCCTAGAGTCCATTCGGTTATTTGATATCCATTATCATAATCATTTACCTTAACCTCATTTGTAAATGAGCTAAGTTCTGCAGCTAAAACACTCGCGCTAGCTATTGGCATACCAACTAATAATACCGCTAATTTTTTCGTTAAATCCATTTTCATTTAAGCCTTCCTGTTTGTGTGTTTTTTTGTATAACGCTATGTTACAACCACGTAAAATCTGATACCTAAGCTGTTTGACTATGCAGGGACTAGCAGGTGAATAGATTGGACTGTTGTAATCAAAGCAAATAACGAGCCAAAGTTAAAATTATAATACATAAAAAATAAAAACAGCTTTTAATACAGTCTATTGTGCTCCATTTTCAAGAAATCAAAGATAACCCTCGCTACATAAAAGCAATAAATCACTTCGCCGTATATTGAGGTTGGGGAATCCAGCTAAGGCACAAATACTAACGTCATCATTCACCATGCACAGCAACCTATAGACCAAGATAAGGGTGCGGGAATTCATGTTTATTCTGACTGTATTTACTTGTAATGAGTGCTCAACATTTGATTGCACCACTGCAAATTCTATACATCCTAAAATAGGCTGAAGGAGGACACCAAAAGGGAAAAGTATGTTAAACCGCTCTGGTATTCAGAGTTTCAAACTCAAGGCTAATGCCTAGCTTAGGTTTTTTGTGTCTGTGAATAGATATTCTAGTGTTGGATCACTTACAGGTTAAATGTTTATATAATCCAGAAAAATATAAGCGACTACTGGTATTAAAACGGCCAGAGATTACTATAAACACCAACGGCAGTGAAAGTGATCTAATAGATGATGTGAAACAACGCAAAATGAGTACCGGAATCGACAGTGATTTGGGAGAAAATTTATTGATAAAAAACATGTCAAAAATAAAGATTTTAAATATTATTTATTTATATGATGGCCATCACTGCGAACCTATTTCTTCTCATTCCCTGAATGAGTTAATCATATTAATTAGAACTAATTCGACGCAGGCTTATGAAAACCCACCAATAATCGCACCAGAATGGTGCGATGTGCACCAAAAAGGGGCTGTTAGCATATTTAATTCATTCCCGTGTGGAGTAATACACTATTTTTGTATAACCGGAGTAAGTAATGAGACGCCGAAAGTTAATGTTATATGATTCCTCGGTTGTAAAATTTTTATAAAAAAACACTCTATTCAGGCAGAAGGTCGGAAGATGAACGCTGATGCCGGTTAATAATAGCAGTCGGTCTGCTCTGTTTTAACAGCCTAATGGCGACTGCTGATAGGGAGAATAGCACCATAAAGCGATTGAAGTCTTTAGCAATTAGCTCATACATAATTCAGTTCCACAGTGTGTTTTTATAATGGTTTTTTATTCATTTTCCCGGCAGATAAATGGCACTTTGAAGACTATTTTAATTTTCCTTATGAATTAAAAGGTTACACATGATTTGAAAATGTTAAGGTAACCGCTGTCACAAAGCCTATTTTTACATCTTTATTAAATAACCTATTTGTTTAATGATAAAAGCAGATACTGTAAAGAAAATAAATACATGTGTTTTAGTGCATAGTAATATCAGTAAAGCTGTTTTTTTTAATAAAAATATCAGTTACACCCTCATTAACGTAGAGAATTCTAATGGCCAAAAAACCTAATTACTCGTTCGAAAAAAGACAGAAAGAAATTGCAAAGAAAAAGAAAAAGGAAGAAAAACGACTTAATAAACTGGAAAAAAGTGCTGAAGAGGATCAAACCCCCTCGGTTGACGATGCAGATACTGTTATTAATAGTAGTGACTAAACAACTAAGTTGATGCAGCATCTATTCTCAATAATGGTGGATGTTTGCCTTTCTGAGCATTTCTGGCAAATAGCGGCAAGTCAACCAGAAGGATAGCGGCAGAGTTAAAATAAAATATTAGATATATAAATGCTCTAAAATAGTATTTATATATCTAAATGGATATATCTGATGACAGATCTTTTTAAAGAGAAAGCAATAGAGTGGGATTCAAACAATCTTGGACTTCAACTTTCCATCACTATCGGTGCTGCAATTCTAAAACATGTACCGCTTCATAAGAATATGAAAGTAATGGATTTCGGTGCTGGTACGGGGCTGATAAGCTCTCACGTTGCACCATTGGTACAACAAATTATTGCCTTAGATATTTCTGAATCTATGCTCAAGCAACTTTTGCTAAAACCTGATTTACAGGGAAAAGTTGAAGTACTTTGTCAAAATATTGTAGATAACCCGCTATCTACAAAGTTTGACTTGATAATGAGTGCGATGGCAATGCATCATGTCGACGATGCGGATAAACTTATCCAGCGCTTTAGCGAGCATTTAAAACCTGGAGCAATAGTTGCTTTGGCTGATCTTGACAAAGAAGATGGGGGCTTTCATCCTGCCGGAACAAAGGGTGTATTTCATCTCGGTTTTGATCGGTTTGAGTTTCAGACCTTATTAGAAAGACACGGGTTTGAGAATATCTGTTTTCACACCGCGCACACTGTTGTAAAAGAAGGAAATGAATTCCCGATATTTTTGGCTATTGCTATAAAAAAATAGTTTTGTGATTATCCTATGCTCAGACTCTTTTGTATGCGAAGAAGATGAAAAGTAAACTTCAATTTTGGGTGTACTGGAAATATCAATGTGACTATTCAAATTAAATTAAAAATCGGGAACAGCCTTTTATTTTCCCCCTATTATAACTAAAACTATAACTAAAACGTTTTCATCTGCCTTATTGAAGAGTTATCCCTGCAACACTATCGCCATATTCTGAATCAATTAACATTGTCGCTAAGTTACATGCGCTTTTTTCAATATGCGATCAATTAAACTCACGTTTAAACTCACGCTTAAACAGAGCCCAACAAAACGAACGTCAGCTTGCCGATGTGATTGTTGAGCAGACAGTAACTTGAATCGCCCTGGCGGAATATGTTTTCAAAAATAACAGTGGCAATACTGATTATTTTTGATAAAAAATGTGAATCAATACCGGAATATCCGCAATTGATTCACATTTGTGTCATGGGCTTGTGGGGGAGGGTATATCTAGATCCTTAAGAATTGCTTTAATACTTACCCATTTCAACAACGCTTTCGGCTGTTACCATGTCACCCTTAAGTATTTTTATGGTCACATAATAAGCATGGTCTTTACCACCGGAGCAAGGGGGCATGTATGCACCCGCAATATCCCAACCCGATCCGCGATGTTCTTCGATCATTGTAAATTTAGGTGGAATATCAAAGGTATGCCCGGGAATGGAAGGGATTTCAACATTCTTAGCAGTTGAATCAATTGCAAAGCTCATTCTTCCATGCCCGCCGTTATTCATATTCTTTGAATCACGGTCACTGTATTCTAAAACGACTGCACTGGCACCCGGGGTTATCCCAGTGATTATCCATTTAGGGGTTGAAGGGTTGTTGCCTCCAAATTTCTGGCACTGTTGTCCCTCCGGTATCTTTATGCCGTCCCATGCACTGTCAGCAAATTTTATATCCATAGCAGAAGCAGCACCAGAAAACGATAAAACGATCATGGAAGTCATCAATGTTTTTAATTTCATAATAATAATTCCTTTTTTATTGATTGAATAAAAGCAAGCGGCCAAAAAACGTTACAGTTATAAGTGCTAACAGCTTTAGTAATTGTTAACAGTTGGCTTATGTTATATAAAACCACATTAGTGTCAAATAAAAGTATTCCACATTGAGCCAAAGTGGTTATTATATTTAATACATAACTTTCCACGAGTCGCAATTTTTAAAAGGGATGCTATTAACACAGCGCTTTGCCACATTAGCTATCTTTTTTGATCATCACTTTATAGATGACTGTATGTCTTTAATCTGACGCACCCAGGGTTTGAGATTCTTATAGTGCTGTTTGAGTTTATCAGCCGTTGCTTTTTCCTTAAAGCTGCCGTTTAGTACCACAAACTGCCCCTTTTTATCTCCGCCCAGCGCAGCAATAGCGACAGTGCCCTTTAACGGTGTGTTGGCGGTAAATTGTTGTGCAGCCTTTAGAGAACTGAAAACAGCCAGTTGCAGGGTATAGTGTTGCTTGTTTTGCGCTAATAGCCATGCTTTACCGACCTCGTTTCTGGGAATAACCAATGGCTGCTTGTCTGACTTAATAGGCGTATTTTTGGTCGACTGTTTATTGACTGGAGAGGCAATAACTTCACCTCCAAGGCATTGTGCAACCTGCAACTCGTTGCCTTGTTTGACTGCCTGGTATTTCTTCCAGAATGCAGCATCTATTTTCTTATGCGGCGAAATTGCTTGGGCGTCGCGATAGCGGGAAGTTTTACTGGGCCCTCCGTTATATGCTGAATAGGCGGATCTCGCCAGATTGTCCAGCCCGCCTCGCTGTTTGTGCTCGCCTCTTTTAAGGGAGTATTTAACCAGATAACCAAGCAAAATCTCAGTACCCGCACGGGCATTGTAAGCAATATCCCAGCGCAGTTTCTGAGTGTTATATAATCCGCGCCAAACCCGCTCATTGATCTGCATTATGCCGGTATCGCCGGTACTTGAACTTATTGTCACTATCTTGTTGTTTTCTGTCACATATTGCCGCCAGCAGCTTTCCTGCCAGGCAGTCGTCAGCACCAGATTTTGAAAAATCTTTTTCGTCGAAGCATCCAGGCTGTGATCCTTGAGAGTACTGTCGGCACTATCCTCAAGTAAATCACGAATGATCGGTAGATACTCAGGCAACTCGTCTTTCGTGGGAACCCAGAGCTTAAGGCGGTCATTTGATGATTCTGCCCAGGCGGAACTGATTGGCCATAAGCTGAAATTGAATCCCGACGGCGGGTTTAACTCGGCAGTGGGTGGAAGGTTAAAAAGAAGACGCAGCTCCGGGTCAACGGCATCATCGTAAAACAAAGGATTAATACCGGGTTGATCAATAAGCATCCGTCCCATGCGGCGCAAACCATTTGCAGAAATATCAAGACCGATTGAAGGGCCCAGCTTGTCCAGTGCGGCAAGGACATCGGTTGCGGCCAGCAGACTTATCAGCATCACTTCATGGCCGGGATTTTCCATACTTACCTGGCGCATGATCGGCCCCAATTTTTGCCAACTGTTGATAAACCAGTGGCGAACCGGATCATTGCTTGCCGTGACCTGCATCGTCAAAGCCTCAACCAGGTCATAACGGGCATCCAAAAATATTTCCGCAAGGGTATCACGCAGTTCCTGTTGATCAGTGGTGCTGGCATAACGTTTGACTGCAAAGGTGAGCATCGCATCCATCATTTGCCAGTTCGCTTCCAGTAGTTTTATCTCCTCGAAGGAGAGCACTGCGACCGGGGCCTGCGTGACGGACAGCCTGTCTATCTTAAGCGTGACCGCAACATCGATGCCATCAGGGTTGATTGATATTGCAGCCAATTTGAGGCTGTCTGCGATTTTGCTTATCTGCACCGCGGAGCGTTTGTCTAATATGTCCGGTAGCAGTTCGTGCAGCTGATTGAGGGTCGGTGACAGGTCTATTTCATAACGTTTCATAAAAGACAGCAGCTGCCCGCTAGCTAAGGTCCATATTTGTCCGGTGATCAACTGGCCTTGCACATTATAAAGATGGCTGCTGAGGATCTTCATTCGGATGGATCTGCCGTCCGGCTGAATGACAGGTTCAGTGATAAATCTGGCGTCACCTTCCCAGTTGAACAGCTGTGTACATTTACCAAAAGCTGGCGCTGCTATCTTTGCCTTTACATGCGTGGTGATTCGCAGTTTATTCTGATCCTCACGCAGGCGTGGATCAGACAGAAAAACAGTGCTGCAACCGGCCGCATCATCTAAGATTTCTACCTTTTTATCTGGGCTTTTAAACAGTTGGCTTAACATCAATTGCCGTAAAACGGGATAATCGAGTTTGATCGGCACCCGTACTGTCTCAGCGAAAACGGGGGATATGAAGATAGATGGGGCAAGCAGAAAAAAAACAATGCTGAGCAATTTATTTGATTTTTTTGGCATATTTATACTTCTCTATAAGCCTGGGAAGTGGTGCGCTATGATTTTTTATCTGTAGTTGTCATTGTCATAAGAATCTTAATCCTATCCTAATGGCGTTTAGCGCATGAACTTTTGTATAATCGAACCTTTGTATTATAGAACCTTTGTATTATAGGACAGGTCGATAATTAATAGATCCCAAAACGGAGAGTGGAACGCGCTGCCACACTCGTTTTAAGCTTTATTTGTCATTTTCTGCAATATAAATTATCTCAGCAAAGGGCTGACTTTTATCATCACGGCTTTGTTTTAATTGGAAGCTATTTTTATTTAAGCGATAAAAAACCGACGTTTGCTCTGTTTTAAACAGCTTAATCACATAACTGCGCTGATCTTCTTGCTGCATTGACCAATATAAGGTTTTTTGCTGAGATTGCGCCTGCAGTGCTTTGTATTCCTCGTGCGACAAAGCTGTCGGGGATAACAGCGAATTTGCCTGTTGTTTACTGAGCAGTTTCTCTTTAACTGAAGGACCTCCTTCGGCCTTAGACGTCATAACCAATTCGCTTTGTTGTATTTTTGCTGTTAAAGGGGCGGTGACTATTGCTGTTTTGGATTGCTCCTCAATAATGGCTTTTTTATCAGGGGAAACAGCCGATGCAATAAGCGCCTGATCGCGTTCAAAAAAAGCAGCATCGGATTCTTTAATCAGTATTTTATCTGTCAATGCGGGTTGTGCGCCTGAAGATCGCAGCGTTTGATCACTGGCAGTGCTTAAATTCTTTTCTGCTAGCGATGCAACTAACGATTCACTTTGCTCAGAGCTCTCCATATTATCCATCAATACTGACGGAGTTTCATAAATTGGGCCGCTAAGTTGATGATTAACCATGGTCACAACTAACAGCACGGAAGCTGCCATAGCAACAGGGTAGTACCAGGCCACTTTTCTCCGTTTAGGAGCAGGCCGGTTTAATGCTTTATCTATTGACGGCGCAGGGTTAGTCTCTACCGCTTTATGTGCCGCTTTGATAATATGCTGGTCTAACGCCTCACTGGGCTGATCAGTTTGATGCTCAGTTTTATGATCGGACAAGTCATCATAAAGTGACTGTATAAAAGCCTCGTCCTCTGTGAGTGCTTTATCATCTTGCTTGTTAGTTACCATAAAAACTTAACCCCTTACGCATTTTCTGTAGCGCATAACGCCAACAGCTTTTTACTTTTTCTTTGTTCTGAAAGGTTATCTTAGCAATATCATCGATGCTAAACCCTGCCTCTTGTTTTAATAAAAAGACTTCCCGTTGCTCATAGGGCAGAGCCGCTATTTGCGCTTTTAATGCTGCGGCTAATGCTTGATTAGCAGTGGCATCAGCAGGCGAGCTATGATTATTGTCCATTATTTGCAGCGGTTTATTCCGCTCTTGATTAGCCAAGTTATGTTGGTTATCTAAGCAATTTAAACTATCTTGGACCTGTTTTTTATCAAATATTACACTTTGCTTTTGGCTGTGATCTATCGCGATACGCCGGGCGATGGTAAACAGATAAGTGCTGAATAATGCATTAGCCTGATAACTTTCCCGGTTATTAATAAGTTTAAACCAAGTGTCCTGACAGAGCTCTTCGGCCACGGCTTTGGTCAAATTTTGGCGTATAAAAAAGCGATAAACAGCGACCTTATGCCTGCCATAAAGTAGATCAAAGGCAGCGGCATCACCCTTTGCATAGGCAAGCATCAGTCTTTGATCTTGTTGTTTCCGGCTTATTTTTTCCTTCGCCTTCATGTCCAATCCATCACCCTTCTATAAATAACTATTTTGAATCCATTAACAGCCCACTCTAGCACCGATTTATTGCGCAAAAGTAGATTTTTTAACAAGTTGTGGTGCTAAGGCATCAGCGAGTTTCACCATGTTGATAAATTCTCCGCGGTAACCGTGTTGATCCACCCCTTTGCTCTGCTCAGCAAGGGCTATGACCTTGCTGATATCCATGGTAGAAAGATGCTCACCTTCGCGCAGTAGTTGACCAAAACCTGCAACAGCAGCAGAAAATTGAAAAGCCTCACTGGTGGCCTGCAGCGTGTCTTTAATATCGGCGCGGTTAATGGCGATTTCAATCAATTGACTGCTGCTTTGCTCGGGTAATTTATAACGTAATTTTAAAAAGGCCAGCTCGTTAAGGGAGATGCTATTTTCAATTGGCTCAGCATTTGACTGTTTTTTGTTGAGCAAAGACTGATAACGCAGTGGATCAACACTCTGATTCGCTGACCCCCGTAAACTGATTTCATAAATAGCGGTCACCGTATGACCCGCACCAATGTCACCCGCATCAATTTTATCATTGTTAAAATCTTGACGTTTTAAAACGCGCGTTTCATAACCAATCAGGCGATATTCACTGACTAGTTCAGGATTAAATTCAATCTGAATTTTCACATCTTTAGCAATAGTGACCAGGGTGGACGATAACTCTTCCACTAATACTTTCCGTGCTTCGTTAAGGTTATCAATGTAAAACGCATTACCGTTACCATTTTGTGCAAGCTCCTGCATCAAAGCATCATTATAATTACCGCGACCAAACCCTAAAATACTCAAGGAAATACCGGATTTTCTTTGCTGCACAATATTATTTTTTAACGCCTGTTGATTAACCATACCAACATTAAAGTCGCCGTCGGTAGCTAATATAACGCGGTTAATACCGCCTTTAATAAATGATTGTTTAGCAAGGCTATAAGCCAGTTCGATGCCGGCACCTCCGTTGGTGGATCCGCCTGCTGATAAACGGGTTAATGCCTCACTGATCGCCACATTGTTATCTCCTTTGGTAGGCGTAAGCACAGTGCCCGCAGCGCCTGCGTAAACAACAATCGCTACGCTGTCTTTCTCGGTAAGTTGTTTACTTAACATTTTCAGCGCATTTTTTAATAAACCCAGTTTATCGGCACTGTTCATCGAGCCTGAGACATCCGCCAAAAACACTAAATTTGCCGCGGGTCTGGTTGAATCCAGTTGTTTGTCACCCTGAATGCCAATATGTATTAAGTGTTTTTGTGCATTAAAGGGGCTAGGGCCAACTTCACTGTAAACGGAAAACGGTACGCTTTGCGGCTGCGCATAATTATATGAAAAGTAGTTGATCATCTCTTCCACGCGCACGGCATCAAACGGTGGCAGGGTGCCTTGATTAAGAATTCTTCGTACATTGGCATAGGACGCCGTATCCACATCAACGGAAAAGGTCGAGACGGGTTGCTCTGTCACCAAATGAAATGGATTGTTTGTATTGTGTGAGTAGTTTTCACGATTGCTGGTGGTTTGTCGGGTCATATTATCAATAGAATGCTGGCGAAAAGCTGGTGGCTGAAGCGCTATTTTAGCCGTGGTACTTTCCATATAATCAGCTTTACTTGTTGTTAAACTTGAAGTTTTCTCTGGTTGTGCAATTTTTAGCGCATCAACCTCCCGGACGTCTGCAACGTCTACCAAAATATCCTGATCTTTCTTTAACGGCTGTTTTTTTATCTGACCATTATTCACATTATTGGGGTTATCCACTTCAATATTTGGTTCACATGCTGAAACTGCCAGTAGTAACACGCTAGAAAGCGCCACAACTTGTACTGTTTTCTTGGTCGAATATTTCATTGTTATTCTCCGTTATGATTAATTGATACTGATACTCGCTATAAACGGAAGAATGTTGAAAAGGGGTTAAATAATTTAAATTAGTGACAAAAACCCCCCACACCTTCCCCAGGACCCTTAGGGCTGTGGCGCACTGATTAATTGCGCGCTTACAATAAAATTTTAATTAAAAAGGAAGAATAAAGTATGAATGATAAGAAGGTCTATATTTGGAAACTCGCTGAATTTTTGCAAGCTCAAAAAATGGTAATGTCTGGTGAGGAGTTAGCCGAGCACCTCAATAGAAACAATTTCCTGACCAGTTATGGCACTGAATATCAGGGCGGGCGCGGTACTTATAAACTGATTAAACAAACATGGAAGTGGCTAGAAAATGACCTTAAGTTAAATTCAGAAGCACAAGCTGTTGCATTGGCATTTGTTAAGCAAAATGGAGACTACGCATACGAATAAACCATAGCGTATTAGTATTTTGCTTGTGGTAATCCACCGAGTACTGGTCGCAAACATAGCCACGCAACAAAAATGAAACAATAAAAATGGGATAGTAACATTAGGATTAATTTTACTGTCCCATTCATGTTGGTAAGCCTGCCAATTTCCGCAGGCTATTAACTTGATCGAGCATTAGGTAAAAATCAAATTTAAAGTCTATTTATTGAATTATCACAACCATTTAAATCTAAAAAAAGTATGATGATGATTATCATAACAAAGGGGGTTTAATGTAAATATAAAGGCTTTGATAAGCCTTCGATAATAAATACAGCTGCGCCGTATAACTCATCTTTTATAGGCATCGGCTATAAAATTTTAAATTAAAGAATTACCAAACAGCGATTTTTAAAACGCCTGAACAGGTCAAATTCACCGATTGGAGCCTTCGCATGAGATTTAAAAAAGATTTTCCAACAGGCATATAACAGCGAAGAGGTTACCACGCAGAGCATGGGAATAAGATGATAATCTCAAAGTGCTAAATTTAACTTGTGCATATTAATATCTGAATTATAATAATACTGTGTTTTTATACAGTTGTTATCTATGAAATTTATTCCAATTACAGCAAGTGCAGGTATTACTGGCTTTGAAAGTCCTGCGAGTGATTATTTACAGTTACCTTTAAGCCTGGATGAACTATTAGTCGAGCACCCAAGCGCCACGTTCATTGGTAAAGCTGGTGGCCATTCAATGCAAGGGGTAGGCATATTCAGTGGCGATATCTTAATTGTTGACCGTCATGTGACGGTTAAAAACTTTGATGTCATTGTGGCTAATTATAATGGCGAATTTATTTGTAAAATATTGAATATAACCGAGCGCCTTTTACTTTCAGCAAATCCCCAGTATAAAGCCATTAGCATTAAAGAAGATGATCAATTTACCATCGAAGGCGTTGTCATACGCTCAATACGATGCCATAGACCCAGTCACTTGCTAGAGGCAAACACTTAATGTTTGCTTTGGTGGATGCTAATTCATTTTATTGCAGTGCTGAACAAGTCTTTAGGCCTCAATGGCGCGGTAAACCCATCATTGTCCTCTCTAACAACGATGGTTGTATTGTTGCTGCTAATAAACAAGCCATCGCATTAGGTATTCAAAAGTTTCAGCCTTTTTTTAAAGTCCGGGAGTTATGTGCACAAAAGGGCATTATTGCTTGCTCTTCAAATTACGAACTCTACGCAGATTTATCCCATAAAATGATGCAAGTAATAGGGCGGTTTGGCCCTGCACAGCATATTTACTCGATCGATGAATCTTTCTTAAACTTTAAAAACTGCCATAAAGCGATACCTGACTTAGTGCTTCACGCGCAAAAAATTCGTCAGGCAGTATGGAAAGAAACCCGTTTACCCGTTTGTGTTGGGATTGGTAAAACACTTACCCTGGCAAAAGTGGCTAATCACGTTGCTAAAAAATGGCCTGGGTTTAATGGTGTCTGTGTACTTGATGATGATGATTTTAAAAGAAAGGTGTTTGAGCAATTATCACCGATTGATGTATGGGGTATTGGCAGAAAAACCAATGCCAAACTACATCAGAACGGCATCTCAACAGCACAGCAACTCAGCCAATTAAACATGCGCTATTTGCCCGCTGGCTTTAATGTCGAGTTACAACGAACCATTAAAGAGTTAAATGGAGAGGCTTGTAAAACATGGGATGGTGTAAGGGCAGATAAGTTACAGATATTCTCCACCAGAAGCATGGGAAAGCGAATAACCAGCATTGAAAGCTTGAACCAGGCGCTTGCTAAGCATATTGGAATTGCAGCGCTTAAAGCAAGAGAACAAAAATCATTGTGTGGTACTTTAATGGCTTTCGCAGCGAATAGTCCCTTTGATGAAAACCCATGTAGTTATAAACTCATCAAACAGTTTAACCCACCAACAAATGATACATCTCAACTCCTTAAAGTGATCAGCAATAATATTCATCAACTATTTAAACCGGGCGTTGCTTATTACAAAGTAGGCATAGGCTTATTAAACTTAAGCAGTGAAACGCACCAACAATGGGATTTATTCAATCCACCACTGGGAAACGATCCTTTAATGAATGTGCTCGATAAAATAAATCAACGTTATGGTACTGACAGCGCCTTTTTTGTAGCCCAAGGCATAGATGGACAATGGTCAATGCGCCGTGAATTACTGACTCCGCAATATACAACTAACTGGCATCATATTCCGCATATTTCCTGTTAGAGTACTCCTACAAAATTTTGGTCATTGAGCCACAGGAAAATAACCTCTGACTCAACGACCAAAACTAATCATGATTATTTAATAAATTCACTCTTCCTTTGAGTGCCCTCAAGTACCCTTTATCACGTGGTATACAAGAGATAGCTATCCATTTTTTCCCACTTGGGTGTAGAAGCCGATCATGCTGTGTTCTTAATTCGGTACGTATTGATGCAATAAAACAAGAGTTTGACATTTTTACGCTCCTTATAATATAGCTGTTTTTAAATAAAGTTATAATTCATATGAGGAGCTTTGCCACTTATATTGAACATTATATGAATACTTTATGCAAAAGTTTCACATTATTAATGCATTAACCTGTTGAAAATAATCAGTTAATTTTTATGGTTTGTATTTATAGAGATCTCTATAAATACCAATGCGTCATTTTACTAATATGAAATGTCAATTTACAATCATGCGTTGGGTCTATCTAACTGTTTTATAAGTCTGTTATTATATAATCATTATCAATAAATGAAATTTTAAATGTGTATTAGTGAGAATGTAGGGTAATACACTGTTAGGCAGTAATAGGTATGCAGATTCGAAACGCAGTAATAGAGGATTACGAAAGTTTGCTAGAGCTTTTCAGAGAGCTTGACGAGCTCCATGCGAATATCGATTCTTCTCGGGTTCAGAAACACAACGGAACTGCACGGAACAAAGAAGAGTTTGCTCGCTACATGACCGGAAAAAACGCTGAACTATTCATCTGTATGGAAGAGGACGAAATTGCTGGTTTCGCTAATACAGTATTTCACTACATTGAGGATGACAGATTTAGGGTCGGTAGAAATTTTGTTCTCCTAGACAATTTATTTGTAAAGTCGGCTCATCGGAGAAAAGGTGTTGGTGCCGCGCTATACCAGCATGTATTGAAGTGGGCTGAAAGTAATGGTACATCTAATATAGAGATTCAGGTGTTTTGGGGCAACGAGTTAGCTAGAAATTTCTATGAGAAGCTGGGTTTTAAACTTGTTTCGGTACGTATGGGGTCAAATGCCTAACAAAAATCTGCACGCGGAAACATTTAATTACGCTCGTTTTTGTGCATTCCGCTGCGCTTCATTTTCCACAAAAACGATCTTCGTCTAATGTTCCGGTGAGCTTGGCATTAGAGTACCTAAATCAATATCACACACTTAATTGAGAGTTGTAATAAACGACTTGAACAATAAAATTTCATCTTTCGCAGAAGACATTGATTTATATATTGAGAATAATAATGTTGATTCATTAATTAAAATTAGCGAAGAAATAAAAAAATTAGTATCAGATACTTGTGAAATTCCATAAAACATAAAGAGTACATTAACGTATTATTTATCAAACATATATCAGCAATTAGGATCGCAAAACAACGATCAGTGGAACAATACCGATTATGCAAATGCTATCATTTGTCATAGAAAATTCTATAGATATAAACAAAAATCAGATGAACTACTTTCTCAAGTAGAAGTTAATCACGCGAATACATTAGAGACACTTTGTCGCTCTTTTGAAGCAATTCCACTTTGGATAAAAGGAACAAAGTATCAGGGTGATGCTGAAGAAGTTGAACTATATCGGTTAGTTACAGGCTTAATATGGTTATCTAATTGCCTTTATAATGAAGAGCACACTCATTATTATCAGGTATATGCATATAACTATCTCAATAAACTCTTAGATAAAGATATTATCCATCATGATGGTATAAGAGAGAGTATCAAAAAATATTCAAACTCCATCATTTGGCGTTTTCGAAGGCACGTACAAAATTCATTTGAGAATGATCAAGAATTATCAAAACATAGTTATACCCCTATACCATTATCAGGTCTTTCGTTTTGCTTTTTTAGACAAAAAACAAGACCTGATAATCATAGAGTAAGTTCCTACTATTGATGTTCAAGCCTAGAGTGTATGTTATACACGCAGCTGAAATGAGAACGTAAAAATGAAACTATATGATGGTATTGATTTACATTCAAACAACAGTGTTTTTCCAATTAAAGATTTCCTGGTTAGGCGTCTTTCCCGAAGGGTATATTTACACCAAAAAGATCGTGCAGCCCATGACTTAATGCGCACAACAATAGAAAGCCATTTTGTTTTTTAATCTTTTAGTTCGCGAAAATCTGTATAATTAGATGACAAAAATATTTAGACTTTATCTTTTAAAAAAGGTTTTCTGTTGTCTGGCCTCGCTAATAACGCCTAGCCTTTAATCTGATTCAAGCAGGGCACTTGCACATATTTTACTTGTTAACTTTTATCAGAATAAAAATTATTAATTCACTCGACGCTATTTGAATTTTTATTTTACTAAAAAGTATATTCCAGCGTTCACCAATCAAGGGAAAATACCTTACTTCAATTACAGATCGCAGCACAGCGCGCCTAAATAACCAACAAAATAGATGTGAGGCCAGTACCATAAGGGTGTTCAAGGTGTTTTTCTAAAAATGAATGACGTTAATCGATTGAATAATAAGCGTAAAATCAACATTCATCATGTTAAATTGAACCTGGCTGGCCGATATTTTACTTATAAAGTACTACGTTTTTTTCAAGACGGTTACCCGCCTAGTTAACATGGCAATTGAGCCTCTTTTAATAAATTAGATCCCTATTTTCCCTCCATATCTAATTGAAATTTAATGAATATCAAGTAAGACTGCATAGATTGGAATATAGTGTGTGATTATCTTTTTATCTAATAATAATTGTTTCATGAAAATATAGAAGACCAATCGTTTGGGTAGAAAACCTTTAATTGCAACAAATCAAAATTAAAGGCCTTACTCAGCTATTATTAAAGGATGAAATATTTGGGTATCCTAAATCATCCTTCCACCGTTATGTAACTGAATTTAATAAGGATTTAAAACCATCATGGATATCAGAGGAACCTGTATATCATCAACAGTAGATGAGCACGGCCCAATTTATGTTTACCAAACAAGAACCAGCCGGATCCTCAGCTTTGACGGGAAAATATATCAAAGCTGTATGAAACTAAATGACATTAATGGATTAAATCTCGGTTATACCCAAGCGATGATGGCGGGGTTGTTTTATCTCCCTATCATAAAAACAGCGACCATCATGGGGCTGGGTGCCGGCTCAATGGTAAAGAGCCTGCTCAGTAGTTTTCCCGAGTTGAATGTTCATGCGATTGAACTCCGTGAAGAAGTGGCAAATGTGGCAAAAAAACATTTTCACTTACCCGATACTGATCGCCTTCTCATTCATATAGACGATGCGGTTAACTACATGAAAAGCACCGAGCTGAAAAGCGATATTATCTTTTCAGATCTATATAGCTCACAAGGCATGGAACCAAAGCAGGTACAATCATCCTACTTGCGTGATTGCAAAAACGCACTCAATAAACAAGGTGTATTGGTGCTCAATATCTGGCATACGACACTTAAATTACGAGAGGAGTTAGATCAATTACTCGCACTTGAATTTGAAAACCAACTACTTAGTTTCGAAGTGGAAAGTGGCAACACGATCGTACTCGCATTCAAAAACAACATCCCTTTAATAAAAAGAGAAGAGCTGCTTATTAAAGGTAAATGGTTGCAAGAGGAGATGAATCTTCCGATGGAACGTTATGCTAAATTACTCTGTGAGACACAATATTTATCAAAGAACATCCCGTGCAGTTCGTGATTTGATGAGGCCATTTTAATCTTGTAATCTTTCCATTCATGAAAATCTGCGTAATTAGCGGACAAAAAATCATTAGGCTTTATCTGTTCAGTATTTCAATTCGTGAAAATATAAGGTGTGGGTGTCCAGCCTTTTTGCGCTAATCTTAATATAAAGGCAAAATACTGGCGCAAATGCGTTATTTTATTATATTTTGTTGCATTTGCACTACGCAATGCTAAGCTTAAATTATATTGAAAATGGAGATATTTTTTATGAATGCATTACTTAAACCTAACCCGTCAGAAGTATTAATGAAAGCATTTAACAATGCTTGCGACGCTTTAAAACTGGGTATTAAAGAAAGATCTCAATTACTCGGTGTAAACAGGGCGACTTTAAATCGTCATGTTCAGAGTGGATTTTCTTCAGACTCAAAAACATGGGAGCTTCAGCTTCACTTTATTAGACTTTATCGTTCATTATATGCAATTGCAGGTGGTGATTCAGAGTTTATGTATCATTGGTTTCAGACGGACAACACTGCTTTAAATGGCGTGCCGGCAGCGATTATTTTGAAAATAGACGGGCTATTTAGAACCAATCAATATTTAGACGCTATGCGAGGTAAAGTTTAACTATGATAGCGCGTACACTGTTAGAAATTGGCGAGTTACAGCGGTTCAATGCTGATGTGACTCGTATCGTTGAGACACAAGAGTATGCAGCAACAACAAGTATCGTTGATGATTTAGACGAGCAATCATTATTAGAAGAACTGCTCGATGAAGTTAAACCCGATCACAGAAAGGGTGCGGAGTCCCTACATTATCTAATATCCACACCTTTTAGATATCCCCCCTTGAAACATGGCTCTCGGTTTGGCGATGTAACCATGCCCAGCTATTTTTACGCCAGTGAAGATGTAAAAACCGCTTTATCTGAATGCGCATTTTATCGCTTTGTTTTTCTTGACGATATGTCTGTACCATACAACAAACCAATTAAATCAGAGCATATGTCATTTAGTGTAAATATAGATGCTCTAGCAACTGCTGATTTAACCAAAGTCGAATCAAAGGATATTGTCGCTGCACTTGTTTCTCCCGTAAACTACATTTTCACACAACAGTTAGGAAAATATTTAACACAGATAGCTGGCGCTACAGCATTAAGATTTTATTCTGCCAGAGCAAAGGAAAATAAAGGTGTTAACATTGCAGTTACCCATCCAGATGTGATTATTTCAAAGAAACCAGAAAATAATGTTAACTGGATTTGTCACACAACCATTAAAAAAATAAGTTTTAATGCACATGAAAATAAGCCGATATCATTTCATATAGACAGTTTTCTGATAAATGGTGTATTGCCTAAGCTTGCTTAAGCTATTAATTATATTACCGTTTCAAAATGTTAATGGATGAGTTTTTTCCTAAATGAAGCCTACATAGGAACACTTTAAATACTTCAACTTTTGGTAAATGAAAAGTGGCAGTATTGATTCAAGGTAGGCTAAAGGTAAATATTATTTTACTTCGACAGTTTTTATTATTGAATACAATAGCTTCATTCCTTTCTATATTTTACGTGAGGGCGCTTGTTTTTTGTTTGATACGTTATAAAAGTCTTAGCTGACAAGGCTTCAAGATTATTTACGCGATAACAAATGATTTATTTGTGTGTTACAACAAGTAAAAAGAGCTCATATTACTTTGCTTTTTTTCTATTGGTTCTTCCATCTGGTGAAGTTGATGTGCTTGAACGGTGATATTGTTCAAAGGGGAATAAGTTTCTAAAACGTTGTGCGGTTTCCTCCTTTATATTTGAGGAAAATTTTAATGCAACTCCTTGATGATTCTTTATCCCATAGATGTAACCAGGTGAATTTTTCTTTCGGGCCATGATATTACATTCAGCAATAAACTTTTTAGGTGGTATTCCCTTTAAGATAATTGCTTTGGACTTGGTAAGCTTGATAACAAATAGCTTTCCTATAAATATCTTCTTATTTAATGCCCATATCAATACAATAAAAACCGCAACTACCAATAATAATTCCATTTTAATTCCTCTATTAGGTTTATCCCCAACATTATAAATCAGTATAATTAAAAAGTGATAAACCATAAATAACATAGGAGGAGTAACACCTTAATACAAAAATTATTTTTAAACGCATTATATTTTTTATTTTATAGAACAAGTTGGTCACTGAAAAAAAGAATACAAACAGGGCACTTAAAAATACTTTTATTATTCTATCCAACAAATATCCCAGCAATACAGTTATAACATTTTCCCAAAACTTTACCGTTCTAGGATTCCATGGGAGATTGCTTTATTTAAAAAGTAACAACACAGGAAGTTACTATGTGTGAGAGTTTAAATCTGGGTTGGTGCGATAATAAATAATTTATTGTACTTATATATTTAACTACTTAATAAGTGTTTGTAACTATCACGGGTGGTTTTGAGGAATGTAGAAATGATATTTCTACGTAAGATAACGAAACCAGGTTGTGGTCCTTAATTACAAAAGACAGCACATGAAATTATATTTAACTGAAATATTACAGAGAATTAGTAAAAACCTATCGTAGCTTTCATCAATCAAGGGAAACACCTTAATTATCTGTCAGATTGCAGCACAGAGCGCCGAAATATCATCCAGTATTCCATTAAAACTACAGTTAGAAAGGGTTTAAGGCATTTAGTATGTGTAACAACAGATATTACAGTGAAAAATATGACTTTTCTGATGCTACTCGCTACTAATCATTGATCCTGCGATTGATAGGTTAAGCTGTTATTCACTAGATAATGAATCTCATGCTTATTTTACATTCGGAGAATATTGAGAGTTTAGACGTATCAAAGTTGCTTTAACGTTGAAATCGACTGAACTGCAAAACGCTATAAAGATAACAGTATGTTATACATTTTATGTTAAATAGGATTATGGTAAATACTGTTTTAAATCGACGTGAGATCGGATCTCATTTTAAAACACGACTAACAAATTAGCGGTGTATCTATATGCTTATATATAAATCCTATTTAACATAATATACATTATGCGCATTAATGGTTATGTCTGAGCATAGGTATCAAACTGTCCATAGCCCCTGATATTACACGTTATTGGCAAACTATTGTGAATCATTCACCCTATGTATTTTAAAGCTATTTGTAACGTTACAAATAAAATGGCTACGTTATACATCACTGTCTATTTGATTTATGAATTATATATTTGGCAATCTTGCTCTTTACCTAAAATATAAATCTCTACTACTAACTGCCACGGAATATTTTCACTTGTGCTATTTCCGGTAGGTTAAAACAACGGCTTACCAGTTAAACTCTAAATTTATTTTAAACTTTGTATCGCTTGTTATTATCCAGACTATTTATCTTTCTTCATTTTTTGCAGCTTGCTGCATTTACTCTGTTACTTAACTGCTGATCACCAGGTCAATTAACTTAAATGACATAACTAACTTGGCTGTTCGTAACCTAACTAACCGACGCTATATTATTTCACCTGGCTTTTTGATAAACACGTTACAGTTTTGATTATAGTTATAACAATGCTTAATTCAGATCATACTCTTTAACCAAAATTTCTGCATTTACTCTGTTACTTAACTGCTCATCACCATGACGTGGTCAACTAAATTCACTCACCCTAGTTAAGCTACTTTTTTCAAATACCCGTTCATCATTTCAAAAGTGTTTGGGCAACAATAACCCAGGTAAGAATGAAGCCTATTACCGTTGTACCACA
>NZ_JBLIED010000004.1:0-192806 GCF_047632955.1 Psychromonas sp.
TTTTATGGGCAACTATAACGTGCTCAGCGCTCCGCAAGCAGCACAACTATTAGGGTTAGAAATTCAAGGTAAATTAGCCATTCGTCCCGAATCTATTTATGTACGCGAGAGTGGCCGGGAATATGCGCCGCATATCTCCAAACCTACCCCGGCTATTATTAAAAACCACCAGCTGTTAGGCAATGTTATCCGTTACCAGGTGCAGGTAAAGGGCTGTGAGATTGCCGTCGATCTCCTCAACCGCTCTTCCGAGCGTTTATTACAACCGGGTAGCAAATTAGAGTTACTCTTTAACCTCAACGAACTGCAGCAAGTGAGCTAATAATGAGTGATCCTTTAACCATATTTGATTTAGATGAAACTTTAATTTCCGGTGATAGCGGGCTTATTTGGAATGAATTTCTGGTCCAGCAAGGTATTATTACGAACCCCGATTTTTTACAGGAAGACCGCCGTTTAATGGCGTTATACGCTTTGGGTGAGTTAGATATGCAGGCCTATCTGCATTTTGTGATGGGCCCGATTAGTCAATTACCCTGCGCAGAAATAGACCGTTTAGCTGAATTATGCGTGACCGAGCGAATATTACCGCGCTTATACCCGCAGGCAAAAAGCATGTTGGCGGATTTACAAACGCAGAAAATCGATACCCTGATGATCTCCGCAACGGTCAGTTTTTTAGTGGAAAAAGTGGCCAAAAAACTCGCTTTCAAAGATGCCATGGGCATTGATTTAGTCGTTGAAAATGGCTGTTATAGCGCGCAGATTTCAGGCACGGCAACTTACCGTAGTGGTAAAGTAAAACGCCTTAAGCAATGGTTGGCTGAGCAGCCCACTGTATTTGCACCGATTGATTTTTATACGGACTCGATTAATGATTTACCGCTGTGTCTGCACGTCGATAATCCCACTATGGTTAATCCCTGTGCGCAATTAAAAAAACAAGCACAACGCTACCAATGGCCAATTCTTGCCTGGTAACCCAGTTTTAGCAAACACAATTAGAGTTGCTTAGCTTTTGGCCTAGCATAACCATTCTTGATGCAGTTGCTGACTGTCTCCTAAATAATCTAATACCCACTGCATCGCGGGGTTAATGCTTTCAGTGTTCCATGCTAAACAGCAAGGGCTAAGATAGGGAGGTTGCTGCAACTGTTTTTCGACTAATTCACCGGATTGTAAAAAAGGAATCGCAATATGCGATGGTACCAGACAAATACCTAAGGCATCTCGCAAACATTGCAGTGCACTATACCAATTAGGCACCATAATGCGGCGCTGATTATCCATTAACCAAGTGACACGCTTCGGTAAGGTGCGCGAGGTATCTTCTAAACAGATCGCGGGATATTCAATCAGCTGCTGAGCAGATAATTTACCCTTAATATTGGCCAGCGGATGATTTTCGGAGACCACAAACTTCCAGGTTAACAAGCCCATATCACGACGCGCAAAAGAGCCCCCCACGGGAATAGCAGTCGTTGCCCCAATGGCGATATCAGCACGGCCATCGGCAAGCGCATCCCACACACCATTAAAGACTTCCATTGACAGGTGCAGCTCCACATCAGGAAACGCTCGGTAAAAATCACCGACCATTTTTGAAACGCGGCTTTCTCGCACCACGTTATCTAATGCTATCGATACATTTTTTGTCCAGCCATTGGCGACTCTTTGCGTTTGCAAGCGTATGTTGTCCATCTGTTTGAGCAACTCTCTTGCTTGTTCAACAAAGTAAATACCCGCCGTGGTGAGTTTTACTTCACGGTGTAAGCGAACAAATAAATTGACCGATAAACGCTCTTCCATCAAACGTACGGTATAACTAATTGCGCTGGGCACTTTGTGTATTTCTTTGGCTGCACCTGAAAAGCTGCCAAGGCGGGCAACCACATCAATTACTCTAAGATCATTATAGGAAAACATATCAAATCAAATATTTTGAAAGCAAAGTGCAAATATTAGCGTTTCACAACCAAGAAAACCATCTTTAAACTGTGACCTCTTTATTAATAACAGCTGAGAAACATGAATCAATCCCCTTCAAAAATCACTTTAATCTGGTTTGCTTGTTTAAGCATGTTAGGATTTTTAGCGACCGATATGTATTTACCTGCATTTAGTCTGATGCAGCAGGAGTTTGCCACCTCAGAAAAACTGATTGGCTTATCATTAACTATCTATTTATTAGGCATGGCCTGTGGTCAATTAATTTATGGACCCCTCTCCGATAGGTTAGGGCGCATTAAAGTCTTAATCGCGGGCATGCTATTGTTTAGCGCGGCTTCGCTGTTATGCGCGTTTGCCAGTAATATAGAGATGTTTCTGGCTGCGCGATTTTTACAGGCATTAGGTGCTTGCAGTGCTGCGGTTATCTGGCAAGCGATTGTCATAGACCGCTATCAAGGCCAGACTTCTGAACGTGTATTTGCCACCATCATGCCACTGGTGGCTTTATCTCCGGCGCTCGCACCCCTCGCCGGTGTGTTATTAGAAGATGCGTACGGCTGGCGCAGTATCTTTGTCTCTCTTGTTGCCTTAGGTGTGCTACTGGCAATCATGTCTCTAAAAGAAAAAGAAAGCGCGCAAATAGATAAAAGCAGATCGATAAAGCTGATCACACAATTAAAAAATGATTATCAACAGATCTTCAGTTCACAAAAATTCATCGCTAATATGCTGATGTTTGGTGGTTCATCGGCTATCTTTTTTGCCTATTTAACGGGCTCTCCATTTGTGATGAACGCCATGGGCTATTCAACCAAAGAGATTGCGCTCAGCTTTATTCCACAAACTATCGGTTTTATTGTCGGGGGTTATGGCTGCCGCGCCCTGCTCAACCGTTATACGGGCAAACAACTATTACCCTTTGCTCTATTATTATTAATCAGTTCAGTACTCATATTATTTACACTTTCATTGTCATTTGAGATCACGACTATCTGGCCAATTTTGTTGCCATTTTGTTTAGTTGCCGTCGCCAATGGCGCAATTTACCCAATCATTATCAGCCAAGCATTGGCTGATTTTAAAGCCTGCAGTGCCACAGCTGCCGGCCTGTTAAACTTTTTGCAAACCATGTTCTGCTTTGCAGGCAGTGCTCTTGTCTCAGCCTTTGCCGTGCAAGGTTTAATCTCAATCACCTCAGTCATGTTAGCTTCGGCAATGATTTTTGTTTTAGGTTACCTGCTGAGCAAGCGCATTAAATTAACTGACCAGGACCTAGACAGCTGCGCTGTCATATAGTCGTTCGTTTAGCAGCACAGGAAAATGTGCTGCAATTTCAGCTTAATCAGCATGATTAGATATAATCGAACAGACGCTTACTGTTGGAAATCAAAGACCGGACCGCGTTGCGCTCTTATCAAGTCACTGCTTTCTTAATTGCTTTTTTCTGCTTGATTGTGCTTTTAGAGACGAAATGGAAATGATCACAACAATACCCATACTGACAAACAATCCCATACGCTGCATGGGATTAACTGACACCCCAATCAACGTAAGGACGATCAGAAAAATGCCCAAATATGAACTATAGGGTGCAAACCACATTTTAAATTTTTTCCCTACTAAGGTATTCTTAAGCTGGTAATTTTTTCTGTTTTTTATTTGTGATGCTAAAATAATCATCCAATTACTAATCAATAATACCCCTGCTGAAGTGGTCAAATATTCGTAAATGGTTTTTGGTAATACAAAGGATAATAGGATGGTTACAAGTAGGCCACTGGCGCCGATTAAAAGTGCGATGACGTTTACGCCTCTTTTATCCTTTTTCAATGCGATTTTTGGAGCCTCACCGTCCTTTGCAAGGGACAATAATACGTTTGTTATGGCAAACAGCGCACCCACAAAAGTTGAAAATGCGGCACTGATAATAATAACATTCAAAATAGAGCCTAAATAAGGCAAGTGAAATTCCGAGAGCGCGGTAATAAAGGGACTCTTACTCACCTCTATTTGATTCCAATAGGTCATTTTTAAAATTATCGCAATGGAGGTAACATATAAGAATATTAAAGCCAGCATAAGTGCATTAATCGCTTTGGTTAAGGATTCGCTTTTCTTTAATTCTTTAGAAGCCGCGCCTACTACTGCTACGCCAGCGAAGGGGAACAGTGCAAAAATCATCGCAGACCAAAGGCCAGTGATGCCCTGCGGAAACCAATCAAGAGTTGATAATGAAATTACTGCGGCCCCGTCAACCGAACCTTCAGGGGATGCATAGCCAAGAATGAATAACGCACCAAAAACAATAAATGTCACGATAGCCGTGATTTTTACAATGGCAAAGAATGATTCAATTTTCCCAAAATCTTTTACTCCCAGAAAATTAATGCCGAGCCCTAAACAGGAGTAGATAACAGAGAAGATCCATAACTGAATATGCGGGAACCAATAGCGTGTAAACACCGATAAAGCAGTGACTTCACTGGACATAATCAGCACCCCTGCAATCCAATACATCCAGCCGCTAATAAAGCCCATATTGTCGCCAAAGGCTTTTCTGGCATAATCCCTAAAAGATCCTGTTTCCGGATCGTTTATTTTCATTTCTGCCAGTGAATTAAAGGCGATATAGGCTATAAGTCCGGCAATTAAAAATGCAATAATGACAGAAGGCCCGGTTAATTTTATTGCCACGCTGGCTCCTAAAAAAAAACCTGCTCCGACGATCGACCCAATGCCAATAAGACTTAGTTGCCACCAAGTTATTCCTATTTCGCCAGTTGGTTTATTTTCTTTTTTTTTATGATGCTCTACTATCTGTAAAACGATCTTTTCATCATTCATTACTCATCCTATTCGTTCCACCCTTTGATTACAGATCGTAAATATAAAAATATACAGCTAAAAGACTACGCACCACTTTAAACCCAAATCACCAATGGTTTATTGTTAAGTAAAGCATTGGTGAAAGAAGTAAATGTGCTATCTCTTTGTAATAATGTCAGTTTACTGCTTAGAACAGAGGGATACAATGATACAAACCGTGATTAAATATGAGAGGTTAAGGGTAAACATAAGGGTGAGATTAAAGGTATGCGGTTTACTCAGGAGATGTCAGGCGATTGAATGAGTGTTTGATAGAGTGAAAAACCGGATTGGCAGTAAGCAGCCGATCATATAAATTGTGGCCGATAGAGCATCTGCAATCGAATCTGGGAGCAAAATGGAAATAAGCATCAGTAAAGAATACTCTTCCCGCAGAACAGGAAGAGAGTAAGTATTAATTAATACTGTTTGTTACTTGGATAGTTTGCGTCTTGAAAAACCTAAGCCGATTATAGCCAGTGCGAAAAGTGACAGCGTTGTTGGTTCAGGCACAGTAGTGGAATTAATTGCCACAGAGAAATATGTTTGGTTATCGTTGTTTGCATCTGCTGACCATACGTAACGTGCGCTGCTGTCAACTTGAGATTTGAAACCCCAAGGAGAAGTGCCGTTAATACCCAAGTCTGTAGTGGCATTATAGTTCGAACCAAAACCTGTCAGACTAACGAGTAAACCTGCATCACCAGATAACATGGATTGAGTGCCATTAGCAAACTCGAAATCAGTATCTGAAAGTGTAAATTCACCAAGCAACATGGCTATGCCGCCTTGATCATAAGCACTAATGTGCAAGTAGTTTGTGACACCCGCAGTCAAAGAGACCGTGTCAATAAAAGTGGTTGGCCAGCTTGCGCCTGAACCGAATAATGTGCCTGCAGCATTGTCGTCAGTGCTTATGAATGACTGATATCCGTTGTCTATATTTGTAGCCGTTGTAAGAATGGTGGCTTGAACATTAACCGTACCGAATAAAAAGAAACTGACAAATAATGCTGTTTTATAAAAACTGGTCATTTTATGTACCCTACATATTTATTTTTACAGGATGATCCTATAATGTTTTATATTAAAGCAAAAATCATACCGTTATTATTAAATCCTTAATATTCAATCTGTTAAAAAATTAAGGATTATATTCAATTCTTAAAATGTAAAAAATACCGACACTAAAATATCTAACCAATGGGACATGAGTCGATTGAGAGTTGATTTAATAACATATCATCAGGCGGCACCTAAAGCCTGCAGAGGTAAATAGGTGCAATTTACCCATGGAATTTATGACCGCTACGGGCGGCGCATTAAACCTGCCGATACAACGTCTAACTTGATAATGAGATTTGGGGCCCTTAACACGCCCCAGAAAATTTATCGTCTAGGGATTTTTAATGACTTAATGCTGGTGGTTCTTGTTAACAGCGCCGATTTTTACAACCGTGTTAGAAGCTGTAGTTAGCATCAACTAAATCACCAAGCTCAACGTCTTTAATAAGTGACTTTTCCTTCAACCAATTTGATAATGCATGACGATCTTCTTCTGTAGCTGAGCCATATCGATCACTTGAAGAGATGAAAATAGCAAATACATCAATCCCACCTCCACCAGCAATCATTAAGTTTCTCGATTCAGCAAAATTTACTATCTCATCCAGAAAAGGGTCTAAAGCGCTTTCATCCATCTCTTTAAAATTTAATGACACTTCAAATCCATAAACGGTGTATTCGTTAACGTATAACTTCTTACGCAGTCGACGGCTTCTTTTTACATTTTGATCAATTTTCATTTTGTCTCTCTTATCTTTCATTTATTAGGTCACTCAATATAAAGCTGAATATCTGTATTAAACATTTGCTTTGCTTATGATTAAACCACCTCTCTTGGTTTAACACCATCATTCACTGCGTTCTTTACCGCCCGAATATCATTCAAGTAGCACAATGAAATAACCGGTATCCAGTGAAGATCTTTGCCATGAACTACAGCACAACAAAGCCCCGAACTACGGGGCTTATGGAGATATATTTAACAATCTGAAATGGGCTAAAACATTATTCTATGTTTTGTACCTGCTCGCGCATTTGTTCGATTAACACTTTACACTCAACAGCTGCGGCGGTGATCTCACTGTTAATTACTTTTGAGCCTAGAGTGTTTGCTTCACGGTTAAATTCCTGCATCATAAAGTCTAAACGGCGTCCTACCGGACCGCCTTTTTTTAATACCTTACGGCTTTCTGAAATATGCGAATCTAAACGATCCAGTTCCTCTGCCACATCGGTTTTTTGTGCCAGTATTACCAATTCCTGCTCAACACGGGTACTGTCTAATTCGACTCGGGCATCTTCGAATTTTTTAAGAATACGGGCTTTCTGCCATGCCTGCACTTCCGGCATAAATGAACGCACTTTGTTTGCTTGTTCGCCGATAGCGGTTAAACGCTGCTCGATAAATGCACCCAGATTACTGCCTTCTGCGGCACGTGCATCAATAAATTCATTCAGTGTCTGCTCAAAACCGACCATTAGTTCAACGGTGACGGCATCCAGATCCTGTTCAGGTGCCTGCATTACGCCGGGCCAGGTCAGAATATCAATGGCATTAAAAGTACCGCTGCCAGCTTTATTCAGTACCCACTGTGTATTTTGGATCACTTGCGCGGCTAATTCCTGATTCATGCTTAATGCATTATCATTGCTGCTGCTGGCTTCAAAACGCAGGCTGCATTCAATTTTTCCCCGTTGCACGCGCTTGCGGAAAATATCTTTTAAGTTAACTTCAAGACCGCGAAACTGTTCAGGAAGACGAAAATAGCTCTCTAAATAACGCTGATTAACTGAGCGAATCTCCCACACTGCAGTGCCCCAATCACCTTTGAATTGTTTGCGTGCAAATGCTGTCATACTGTAGATCATAATTACCTCTCTGAATTTGAATATGCAGTATAACCGAGTGCACCTTTGAATTGTTTGCGCGCAAATGCTGTCATACTGTAGATCATAATTACCTCTCTGAATTTGAATAAGCAGTATAACTGAGTGTTCCGTAAACATGCTACGATAACCTGTTGAGTCTGGAAATGAGAATAACTACTTCCTGCAACTCATGCCTTGCTAGTGTTGATTTTTCCTGCGCAATACAAGATCACATCTTCAATACATTTGGTATAAATATAAATTTTCAGGAAACAGTTAATGAAAAAAGAGATTCCTTGTCATCTTATTGCTGGTTTTTTAGGATCGGGTAAGACTACTTTTATCAAACAGTTATTAAGTTATAAACCGAGTGATGAAAAATGGGCGGTCTTAGTCAATGAATCCGGCAATAATCTCTATCCTCATGAAAATTACAAAACCAACAAGATATTTATTAGCGAGGTTTACGGCGGCTGTTTATGTTGTAGTGCGGGCATGCCTTTTCGCGTGGCGCTTAATAATTTAATTAAACAGGTCAGGCCCGACCGGTTGTTTATTGAACCTGCGGGAGCCGGGCATTTGAATAATATTAAGCAGTTGCTGCAGGGACCTTTTTATCAAGACGTTGTGCAGCTACAACCGATTATCTGCATCTTATCTGAGCAGCAATTGTCGAATCAAAAATATGCCGGAAATCAAGGCTATCAAGCGTTGATAACTCAAGCGGATAAACTCTGTATAAGCACTGCCCATGGCATCAAAATGGCTTATAAATATGCACAACCGCTTTATTTACTACAGGGTAGCAAAGCGGATTTTGATTTTATAAAGCGGGTTTAATCTCCGGTGTTGTAAAGTGATATCCGCTGATTTTTTTGTCCAGGCAAAATTGTTGCAGTTTTGACTGAATATTTAATACCTCATCGATTGGATAGGGCGCCTTATGCTCGGTACCCCAAACAACGCCCGGCCAGCATGGATCGACAGTGGTACGGGCAATAATATGGAGGTGCATTTGTGCGACTATATTGCCAATACTGGCGACATTTAATTTATCACAAGCAAAGTTTTGGCTGATAAATTCACTGATAAGATTGCTTTGCTGAGTGAGTTTTTGCTGCTCCTGCCCGGTTAAGCGGTACAATTCTGTTTGAGTAGTGTTGGGTACAATCACCATCCATAGGAAATAGCGGTTATTGAGTAATAACCATAAACAATCATCACTCTCAGCTAATCTATAACAGTCTTTTTGTAGATTTTTATCCAATTGAATGCTCATCTTGTTCCTAATTAATGGTTTTTATCTATTGTAGTCAAATCAAAGTCTTGGATTTTTAATCTTTCGGACTCCATCCTTGTAGTTTGGCAAGTATACTTGAATCCTGTGCATTTTTAATGACGGATAAACATTTATTGTATACGTTGCGCGCATCGGATTTTAAAATTTATGATTCACTTCTCTAAAGTTGTTAGACTGACTACTTTGATCCGATGAAATTGGATAAAATGATTAACAAGCAAATATGATTTTATGCTTGCAGCTGTTGCTCTGATTTATAACACAAGGAAACTACGATGAAGTTTAGCCCGTGCACAGATAATTGTACTAAAGATGGAACCCATTGCCAGGGATGTGGTCGTAGCCATCAGGAGATTCAATCAATGTCTGCCATAGGTGTGCAATTACTTAATCACCTGATTGAATATGATTATGATGATCCAGAGGTCTTCCTTGATATTGTCAGTAAGAAAGCATTACTGCGGCTGCAAAAACACCAACAAAAAAAGTGTAAATAAAATGGCTAAAAATAACCAGAAAACAATTTCTCCAGAAACACAAGATGAAGCAATGACCTTTGCCAAAAAGACCAACAAGCCGGGGCAAAGCAAAGAACAAACGCGCTTAATTGCCTTAGGTATTCAAAAAGGCATTGCTGAATATAAAAAAAATGCTAAAAGTAAACAACGCGAAGCTGACAAAGCCAGTAAAAAGAATAAAAGTAAGCAATCACTCACAACGGAAGAGCTGCAACCCGAGGTTGTTGTGAAATATCGTTATACTCGTTTGCCTTGGGTGTTGCTGCTGCTTAGTTGGGCTGCAGTGGCTGTCTATTTTATAACAACACATTAAGTAAAACGCTCCGCTTAAAAAATCAGATAGAATTTATATTAGAAACACTAAAGGAATGAAGATGGTTACAGTTATCGTAAATGGTGCAAAAGGGCGCATGGGCAGTGAAGCTGTTAATGCAATAAATAACGATCCGCAACTGCAATTGGTTGGGCAGTGTGATGTTGGTGATGATTTAACTGAGCTTATTATCAATTCGGGTGCACAGGTGGTGGTTGATTTAACGGCCGCTTCCGCAGGTTTTAATAATACCAAAACTATTTTAAATGCGGGTGCTCGCCCCGTGGTTGGTACCAGTGGTTTTCAAGATGAACAGGTCAAACAGCTGCAGGCATTAGCGACGGAGAAAAATTTAGGGGGGGTAATTGCACCTAATTTTTCAGTGGGTGCGGTATTGATGATGAAATTTTCTGCTGAGGCAGCTAAATATCTACCCGATGCCGAAATTATTGAAGCACACAGTACGCAAAAAGAAGAAAGTCCTTCCGGCACAGGTATCCGCACCGCAGAGTTAATTGCACAAGCGCGCACTAAGAATGCCATGGCCTTTAACGATAAAGAGCTAATAGAGGGGGCTCGCGGAGCCGAGTTGCATGGTGTGAAACTGCATTCTATTCGTTTACCCGGGGTGGTTGCGCAACAAACGGTTTTCTTTGGCGGTTTAAGTGAAACATTAAAGATAGAGCATAACTCTTTGCATCGCGAATCATTTATGCCTGGTATTTGTCTGGCCTGTAAGCAGGTCGTAAAACGTAACGAATTAGTTTACGGTTTAGAGCATTTAATGGATTAGATTTTTGCTAGCCTTGTTTCTGAGTAAATTAATTGGGATGAAGGCGCGGTAACATCGTTATAAATTGAACTTTTATCAAAATTGGTGATCATATCAATTAGATATAGCCTTTGATAATTTATATTACCGTAGTTCCCCCCTAACTAGAGTTAAAAATGACATTCAAACACAAATTGAGAAAGTTTGATCAATTTCGCCGCAGTAAAATGTCGAGCCTTGAAACGGCGTTTTATCAACTTTTCAGTAATAAACGTAGTTTAGAAAAGCAGGAATTAGTAAAAGATAAAGTAAAACATATTCTCTTGATTCGTAATAATAAGCGCATTGGCAACATCTACTTTTTATTGCCCTTTGTCCGCCAAATCCGCCTTGCTTACCCCGATGCACGTATCGATATGATGCTCAATGAATCATGGCAAAGTAATGTTTTTAATAATTTAGGCATTAATCAGTTCCATTATTCTCACTTTTCGTTGAAGGGCATTTTTAAGTTTTTAAAAATGATGAAAGCCCTACGGAAAATCACCTACGATATGATTTTACTTCCTCAGACTTCCGCCGGTGACACCATAATAACGGCACTCTTAGATGGACGAAATAAAATCTCAAGCTTTCATCCTAAGCGTAATTTAATTTGTATACACTCTGTTTATGTAGAGCACCGAAGAAAGCATGCTGCCCTTAGCTCTTTGTCTATTTTAGAGGGGTTAGGTCATACCCTTGTTGAGCCCATTTTGCATACTTTGGAATTTACTCAGGAAGAGTTGGACAAGGGACGGCAAGCCAGTCAGGTGCTGCGCAATAATGAAGGGCGTGTAACGATTGCTTATTTTAGGGGGGCGCGTGGGGATAAATTGTTATCTGAGAAAAGCTGGTTAACTGTTTTATCAAAATTTGAAACAGCTACCAATCAACAGGTGCAGTGGGTAGAGATTTTATGCCCGGATATCAGCAAGCCAATAAATGCAGGTGTCAAAACCTTTCAGACCAGCAATCTGCGTCACTTAGCTTCGGTGCTCAAAGAGTTGGATGCTTTTATAAGCTGCGATACTGGTCCGCTGCATTTGGCAGATGCAGCAGGAGCAAGCTGTATTGGTTTATACAGCCATACTAATCCGAAGGTTTTTGGAGTGATTGGTGAAAATACCATTAATGTTTTGGATATAGAAAACCTAGATGCGCCGGCAATAGGAAAAAAATTAAATATTTTTTAGCCGCGTGCGCAGCTGATTATTAATGACCTGTCGGTTGTTGTACTTAAACCGGCGGTTTTTAATTTATTTTTATAACTGCGCAAAAATCAGTATTAATAACAGGATATTAGCTAATAAGCCAAGCAGATAAAAGTAAGATCGCGGGCTTGGGTTTTTTTCCGTAGAGATGAGGTAGTACAATATCATATGTACGATCCGTACCAGTGCATAAACCCAGATAGTCAGCGCAGTCCAAAAGGGATCAACGTTGATGAAAATAGCTAAAAATGCACTGCCGAGAAAAACACCGAGGTTCTCTAAAGAGTTTTCCATGGTGCGATGAGCACGGTAAGCAAAACTCTCGTGACCAAGTGAAGGATCTATTTTACCCGGAATATGGTTAGGTAATCTCGCTTTACTCATATTTGCGACAAAAGACTGCACCACTAAGGTCACCAAAACTATCAATAACCCGCTAAAAGCTGAACCGTACACTGTAAAATCCATAGAATCCTCTTATTTTTAATCTGCTGTGTTTAAAATAGTAGTCTCATAATCATCTATTTGGCAGTTACTTTTTTTTAGAATAACAGACCCTAGATATCTTTCTGCAGCACTAAATCGGTTTGAATATCACCGGCCATATTAAAGGGGTGTGAGCCGATTTGATAAAATCCCATTTTTTTATAAAAGTGTAATGCCGGCATATTATTTTCCCAAACACCTAACCACACAGATTTTTTATTCTTTTGCCGGGCTAAATCACAAGCAAAATTCATTAACTCTTTGCCTAAGCCGTTACGTAAAAAAGACTTACGAATATAAAAACGTTCAATCTCTAATGCGTTAACATCTTTGCTATCGGTTTGTGCGCTCATAACATTTACTTTTAAAAAACCAGCAACTTGTTCTGTAAAGTAAATGAAATAGAAAGCACTGTCGGGATGATTCAGTTCAGCCTGCAACTTTTCTTTATTTAGCGCATCCTGAAAATATTGAGTCATTAATGTTTCACTATTACTCTCTGAAAATGTATCCCGATAGGTTTCCATTGAGACAAAACGCAATAAATCTAGCTGATTTTTTTTACAAATCTTAATGTTGTTTAGCATTGTTCTCATCCGTATGACAATCCGTATAAATCTGCTGCCGCTCTCATTTTACATTAAAAAAACCGGTGAGTTCATCATTATAACTGCAATTGATAGTATTATTGGAACTTAAATTGAACGGTTATTGTTGTGCATGTTTGTGCGTTTTTACAACTAAATAAGAAATACTTTTTTAAAATAGCATGCAAAACCACCAAACATGCATTAAGATGCATGCAAATGCAACAGTTTGCACGTTTCCTCGTGATCGTTTGTTTTGTAAGTACGTATTAATTTTTTTATTTGTAAATATTGTCTGGAGTATCATTATATGTGTGGAATCGTTGGTGCAGTAGCACAAAGAGACGTATCTGAAATTTTATTAGAAGGGTTACAACGCTTAGAATATCGTGGTTATGATTCAGCAGGCCTTGCGGTTATTAATGCCGATGGCCAACTACAACGAACACGTCGTTTAGGAAAAGTTAAAGAATTAGCCAATGCGGTTGCAGCTGATCCTATCCATGGTGGAACCGGCATTGCCCATACACGCTGGGCAACACATGGCGAACCTTCAGAAGCCAATGCGCATCCGCATATGTCAGGCGATAATATTGCTATTGTCCATAACGGCATTATTGAAAACTACGAAATTTTACGCGAAACCCTACGCGGGCGCGGATACGAATTTCTTTCACAAACCGATACAGAAGTGATTTGCCATCTTGTTGAATGGGAATTACGCAGTGTTGAAACACTTTTAGAAGCCGTACAAAAAACCGTGGCTCAGCTAGAAGGTGCCTATGGCACAGTGGTCATGGATCGCCGTGACCCTGGTCGTTTAGTGGTCGCACGTTCAGGTAGTCCGTTGGTGATAGGCTTGGGAGTCGGGGAAAATTTTCTGGCCTCAGATCAACTGGCTTTATTAAATGTTACCCGTCGTTTTATCTTTCTGGAAGAAGGCGATGTTGCTGAAATCACTCGCCGCGATATTAATATTTTTGATCTTAATGGCGTAGCGATTAAGCGTGAAGTTCACGAATCAACCATCGAGCAAGATGCTGCCGATAAAGGTAAATACCGCCACTTTATGCAAAAAGAAATTTTCGAGCAACCCAGTGCGATAATGAACGCAATGGAAGGTCGAATCAGTCATGACAGTGTATTGGTTGAAAGTATTGGTGTTGGCGCAAAAGAAATTCTGAAAGATGTACAGCATGTACAGATTATCGCCTGTGGTACGTCTTACAATTCAGGCATGGCGGCGCGTTACTGGTTTGAATCTATCGCCGGCGTAAGTTGTGATGTGGAGATCGCCTCAGAATTTCGTTACCGGGATTTTGTAGTGCGTCCAAACAGCCTGTTGCTGACCCTTTCACAATCGGGAGAAACCGCAGATACGCTGGCCGCTTTACGTTTAGCCAAGCAGAAAGGTTACATGTCGGCGATGTCTATTTGTAATGTTTCCGGCTCATCCTTGGTACGCGAATCGGATCTTGCCTTTATGACCCGCGCAGGTACCGAGATTGGTGTTGCATCTACCAAGGCATTTACTACTCAACTGACTGCGATGCTTATTTTGGTCACCGCTATTGGTAAAGAACAGGGTACGATTAACAAAGAAAAAGAAGCGCAGATAGTGCATGCACTGCATTCGCTTCCAGCGCAAATTGAAAAAGCGTTAGCCTTTGATAAACCGATTGAAGCATTAGCAACTGATTTTGCTGATAAAGAGCACACCTTATTCCTAGGGCGCGGAGAGTTTTACCCGATTGCCATGGAAGCTGCACTTAAATTGAAAGAGATTTCATATATCCATGCTGAAGCCTATGCCGCTGGCGAGTTGAAGCATGGTCCGCTGGCCTTGGTTGATGCGGATATGCCCGTTGTTGTTGTTGCACCGACTAATGATCTGCTCGAAAAACTCAAATCAAACATTGAAGAAGTGCGTGCCCGTGGTGGTCTGCTGTATGTCTTCGCCGATGAAAATGCTGGTTTTGAAGAGAGTGACGGAATGAAAATTATTACTCTGCCGCACGTTGATCCAATCGTTGCGCCGATCTTCTATACCGTGCCGATGCAGCTGCTTTCCTACCATATTGCCTTAATTAAAGGCACTGATGTGGATCAACCGCGAAACCTTGCAAAAGCGGTTACGGTTGAATAACCAATAGGTTATGAGTGTTGTTAGGTAACAGTAAAGTCTGATTGTTTTAAACCTTCGGTGAAAGTGAATTTCCCGAAGGTTTTTTTATGTCAGCGGCGAATGCTCTATTAAATTACTCCTGCCCGCGCTGCTAATGGCTGGTTTTTAGCGCTGGCCCGTTAGCCTCGTTGATCACTTTTTAAAAACAACTCCTATCATCAACAACAGCCGTTTTACCTGTTCAATCTTCTGTAAACCACACTCGACCTTGAAGATTGCCGACTCTTTTTAACGGTTATTAAAATGTCACTATGAAGAGGTATTAGCGTCATTTAAGCAGACCGCTAAGAGCATATGCATATGCGCTGTATTAAAAAGTGAGCATCTTAAGGATTTGATTTAATAATTAATCGACTGAAATGGAAAGATGAAAACTTTGTTAATACGGTCGTTTTGTTTCCGGAAACACTTGACTACGAAGGATCTTAATGATGGCGGTGATGGTTAAAAACGAGCAGATCAGTAAGTTCGTATTCTTTACCGGCATTTGCACAATGATCTTCCATTTATTATAAAAAAATTATTAGAGTGCACTATCCCACACAGGGCCTCTGAAGTGATGTTTTTTGAGGTAGAATGGGTATAGTGTAATGCAGTGTAGCAGCAAAGTCGCACGGTGATGATTTTTCAAAACAATTAAAATAGTTGGATTCATAATGAACGTGACATTTAAAGATGTGGCTAAGTTAGCCGGTGTATCAACTCAAACTGTTTCTCGAGTGACCAATGGCTCGCCTAATGTCGCGGAAGAAACCAGAAAAAAAGTGAATGCTGCGGTTAAGGAACTTGGTTATGTCCCCAATCAAGGCGCGCAAATATTAGGGCGGGCAAGATCAAAAGTGGTTGGTCTAGTGACCTTAGATATCCTTCTGCATGGCGCATCACTTATTGCTAATGGTGTTCGCAAACAAGCCAAAGAACTTGGTTACGGAACCTCTTTATCCGCTGTTTCAGAGAATTCATTTGAAAAAATAACCGCAGCAATACGCGATTTTCAATCGCAACGGGTGGAGTTCATTATTTTGAATATTCCGCTTAGTAAAGAAGAAGCTGAAATGCTGGTGGAGCAATATTCAGCTATTCATTTTGTCTTTATTGATGTTCCGCCAAACGCCCAAGTGCATGCTGTGTATGGCGCTAGTTATGACGGAGCAAGGCAGGCAGCCGAGCTGATGCTTTCCCTGCAAAGGAAGCGTTTGCTGCTTATTACCGGTCCGCATCATTCCAGCGCATCGGAACTTCGACTGCAGGCGTGGGTGGATGTGCTGCAGGACGATCCGAATGCCAGGATAGTCACTCAGTTTGAAGGTGACTGGCAAGCTCGTAGCGGTTATCTGTTGGCACGAGAAGCGCTTAGTAATGGGGCTGATTTTGACGGTGTGCTGGTGGGTAATGATCAGATGGCGCTTGGCGTATTAAGGGCATTAAACGAATTCAATTTGGCCGTCCCGCAAGAAATATCTGTCATTGGTTTCGATGACACCTATGACAGTGCCTATTTTTCTCCCCCACTGACGACCATCAAACAGGACTTTTTGTTAATTGGAAAGCGCAGCGTTTTAATGGCATTAAGCATGGCAGAGCAACCGCTAAAAGAGTGCCGGCAAGAATCCATTGTCACTCAATTAATTGAAAGAAAAAGCACCCAGCTTTACCAGCAGGGGCGAGATAATAAGCAACAAATGCGTATTTTACTCAAAAAATTTGAAAAATTACTTTCTGAATAGCGGGCTAATAACCAAAGCATAAGGCCGTAGTGCAAGCTATTGGCTTATGCTATATAGCTCTTCAAATGTTGCTTTTCGACGGCGATAAATGTGTGCAATTTGTGCGAGTAAAAGCTCGGCGGTTGAGAGCGCATCAATCAGGGCGTTATGCGCTGCATAGTTTGGCAGGTTATAGCGCTTTCTCGCGGAGGAGAGGCGGTGATCTTGCCCGACATGCATCTCTTTCTGCATGGCGCGCCATTTTTCAATTATCAAGGTGTCAATCCATAGCAAGGGAGCTGCCGGAATGCCCAGGCTGTTTTGCATATAAAAATCGACAAAGCTCTTCTCAATCACCTGGCTATGAACCACTAATATTTTACCCGTGCTGCAACGCAGTAGACTCGCGATAGCCTCGTCCAGAGTGATCCCCTGACTGAGCATTTTCGGTACGATATGGTTGATAACTGCGGTTTCGTGATTAATCAACTTATCGTTACGGATATAGAGATGCTGCTTGGAAGCGACATCTATCTGCATTCCCGAGATCTCTATCCATCCAATGCTGATAATATCGTTACTTTCAGCCTCAAAACCGGTCGTCTCAAAATCAACAACCAAAAAAGAGAGCGCTTCAACCGGCGTACTTTTAGCGGGTAACGCTGCCCACAGGTGCTCTTTCAGGAGTTCTGGCGGATTGTGTGTTAAGTACTCCGTTCGCTTTTCTTGCAAGCGAGCGAGTGGATCGCGTTTTTTAAACAAGCGCAGCATCAGCTAAACCTCATTTTTGTAGACTGTTGCCAATCGTCAATTAGACGAAAAGCATCCTTGATGTGCTTACGTTCAAAACTGCCAAAATAGTCAGGATCTATCTGGCTGCTCGGCACTTCTCCTTGGCTCATTATCTCAGCCTGGTAGGCAAATCTAAAGCTATTCAAGAAGTCATAAACGCTAAGGATATTCTTTAGTGTGGCATCGTTGATAATACCCATTTTATTCACTGCGATTAATCTGTCTTTGGTGTTACAGGCATCTGACTTGGCAGAGAGTGCGTAAATCCTCGCGAGATCGACAATAATATTGATACCGTAGCGTTTAATATTAAGTGATTTCTGGTTATTTTCATTCTTGGTTAAGACCAGATTATGGAATATGCCTAAAGGTGTACGGTTTTCCACAGCATCCCTAATTAACTTGGCAAGAAAAGTGCGCTGTGAGGCCATCTCTTTAAATTCATTGACCAGTTGGGTCATAAATTCTTTATTCCCGTAAATAACCCGGTTATCAAGGAAAACGCTGAGGTTTAAGAGGCACTCGTATTCAGGATTCTTGATCCATTTTTTGTAGTATTCACGCCACATAGAGAGAGGCTGACACCACTTTGCAGTGACGGCCATAAACTTGCCAGTACAAAGCGCATAACCACAGAGATCCAGTCCTTTTGTAACTATCATGGCAAGATGCTGAAAATAGACCCGGTCTTTTATCGTCGCCTGATCGGAAAGAATTATACCGCTATCCTGATCAGATAAAATATTGACCTCTTTGCGGGCATGAGAGCCTGAAACGAACCACGCAAAGTCGCAGGGGACAGGGCCCAGTCTTTTAATGGCGATATCAATAAGGCGTTGATTAACCGCGTCCATAATAGTACTGAGAATGGTACCTATCAGATCAGCTGGCACCTTGTCATTTGCCAACTCTTGAAAGATCCGATCACGTTCAGGCATAAGAGCTGCCAACTCGGACTCGCTGCTTGATTTTTTTATCTTATTTATAAGATAAACCGCCTGTATGCGCTGATTTTGAAATAGCTGATGCAGTGAGAGTAAACCTATGACCTGACCATCCTCAACGATAGGAAGGTTTTTAATATTCTTTTCCATCATGCTTATCGCTGCATCGAAAACCGTTTCCTGTGCACTAATGGTGATCGGAAATGGGCTCATAATCTCGCTAATAGGCAATTCAGTACTCTTCCCGTCAGCAATAACCCGCTCGATCATGTCAGTGTCAGTGACTATACCGATTAACGCATTATTCTCTTTTACAATCGCGCAGGCAGCATCTTGGGCACGCATTATTTTGGCAACCATTTGAACCGAATCATGACCATCAACTTGAGTGTATTGTTTGTTTGAGACTTGCTCTACGGTATTAAAAAAGGAATTGCTATTGATATCCGTCCAGGTTGATTCGACCGCTGAGCGTATTCTATCTTCTGGTTTTGCAGTAAAGTGTTGCGCGTATTCCGGGTATTGAGACTGAATATGATGGATAGTCTCTGCTGGAACTAAGTAGAGTAATGAATTCTCAATGGCTTTTATTTGGTAACGTGTTTCTGAGGCTGAAAACAGGCTGAAACCGAATACATCATCTTCTTCCAGACGCCCCCTGAGTGTTCCATCTGCCAATCTTTGCTCAACGGCACCTGTTCTGACAATAAAGAGGTATTTAACCTGCTCGGTTTGCGGGGGAGGGATGACCTCTCCTTTGGCAAGGTAGATGATTTTGATTGTTGAGGTAACTCTATTTAATAAAGCCTTCGGCAGGCGACTAAAGGGGTCAATATTTGCGATAAAAAGTTCGATATTAGGAATTAGTGTCTCTGACATAATAGGAAACCGATAGAGATAAATACAATAAATATTTTATAACATGAAATGGCAACGCTTACACTTATCTGAGTAATATTTTTATTAAGCACATACTCCTTGGATCTTCTGAAGTTAGGCCAATGCCAGAGAAGCGGGTCAATGCACCCAGTAGTACTGGTCTACGGTATTGTTGGTTTTTCGTCAGCAAAGGTTTATGAGCGGTTAAGCCTGGTGGGGTTCTCCCTTACTGAAGCAATTATTTTCCGCAAGAGATAACGGATTTTGATACCCACGGAGTGCTTGGCTTATATTAGGTGTTACGAGTGTTTGCGAAAACATAACGGAGTACAGTCTAGATCACATTATAAAACCATGCGAAGTGAGGTGGATCACGTTTTTAAGTGGAGTGTCTACATTTTAGCCCTTGTACTGTTAGTGTTCAGTTATTGTTTTCGGAAACACAAAAAGCGAGCTGTGTCCCAGATTTATCTGTTGTTTGCAAAAACAAAAAATATTGTAAATTTATTTTTCAACCTTAAACATCAACCGGAGAAACATCATGTCAATAACTGTTCTTTTGTCATTCTTTTTCTTTACAGGCTTTGTGGTTTTATACACATGGTCGAAAGTAAAGAAAGATAAAAATGATTCTAAAGATGGCTACTTCCTAGGCGGGCGTAGTTTAACTGGTGGTCTTATTGCAAGCTCACTTATCCTTACCAACCTTTCTGCTACTAGTTTTGTCGGTATGAGTGCGCTTGCATTTAAAGGCAATATGGCGGTAATGGGCTATGAAGTAGCATCTGGTATTACGCTGGTAATCATTGCGCTTTTCCTCGTTCCACGCTACTTGAAGCAAGGTATTACAACCATTCCTGATTTCTTGGAATCGCGTTATGACCTTTCTGTGAAGAAGTTTGTAACTATCCTATTCCTGCTAAGCTATATCATTAACCTGCTACCAAATACACTTTATGCAGGCTCAATGATTATCGGCGGTATCTTTGATATCGAAACGCTACTGGATATTAATCGCTTCCAGTCAGTGCTTCTTATCTCATCTATTATCGGCTTCTTAGGTTTGTTCTACGCAATTTATGGTGGTCTTAAAGCCGTTGTTATTGCAGATAGTATGAATGGTGTGGGCCTTATTGTTGGTGGTATGATGATCCCAATCTTCGGTCTTATTGTCCTTGGTGACGGTAGCTTTACGGATGGTTTTATAACAATCACAACAACTGCCACTGAGAAACTACAGGCCGTTGGTGCACCGGATGATCCTAACGTACCATTCTCAACGATGTTTACGGGTCTTCTACTTGTTAACCTCTATTACTGGGGTACTGACCAAGCAATCATTCAACGTGCACTGGGTGCAAAGAACCTTAAAGAAGGTCAAAAGGGTGTGATTCTAGCGGGTGCCATTAAGGTAATTACGCCTCTATTCCTAATCATCCCTGGTATTATTGCTTACCATCTGTTCGGCAGTGTCGATGCATCTGGTGTTGCCTATGACGCGGATACAATGTACACACGTTTAGTCGGCGAAGTGCTTCCTAAGCCATTAGTGGGCTTCTTTATTGCAGCGATGTTTGGTGCAATCCTATCTACCTTTAACGGTGTATTGAATTCATCAACAACACTCTTTACGCTAAACGTATATAAGCCTTATTTTGATAAAGAAGGTAAACTTTCTGATCAAGAGTTAGTACACAAGGGTCGTATGTTCGGTGTGTTCATTGCAATCTTATCGGTTGTTATTGCCCCGTTCATCATGTATGCGCCAAATGGTCTGTTCGATTTACTACAACGTCTTGCTGGTCTATTTAGTGTGCCAATCTTCACTATCGTGTTCATGGGATATGTCACTAAGCGCGTTCCTGCTATTGCAGCAAAAATCTCTCTCGCATTTTTCGTAGTCGCCTACGGTATTATTCAGTTCACACCGACTGAATTTCAGGATTCATTAGGTCCGCTTAGACCGCTTGCTGAATTGCATTTCTTCCATCAACTAGCGGTACTATTTGCTATTTGTTGTGGCATTATGTTAATTGTCGGTAAACTTCGTCCTCGTGAAACTGCATACGTTATGCCTGTAAACGACAATATTGATATCACACCTTGGGCATTCCGCTTTGAAGCGTCAGGAATCATTCTGTACATGGTACTGGGTGCGTACATCGTATTCTCAGACCTTGGTCTGGTAACGGGTGATAAAGGCTTAATCGTCATTTATGCTATCGTTGGTCTTGTTCTTCTTGTTGGTCTAGCAAGCAGAATTAAGACGAAAATGAGAAAAATAGCGAAAGATGATGCTGCCGCTGAATTGCAAGAACTGACTGCTAAATAACAGCTAAATTCTTTCTTTCCCCTAAAGCAGAGTTAAATAACTCTGCTTTTTTTTTGCTCGAAAAAGCTGGCAAACAAGCCATTCGTTAAGCTTCGTCCGTTGAGGAGGAAGCTTTGTTGATCTTCATTGTCTTAGTTTTTATACCCAAGCTACCTGAACCCTGCATCTTCAGGTGGTTTGGGTATAAAAAAAAAGTAAGCTTATCCTGATATAACCTAGTGCATTAATGGCTCGCTTAATGTCGCGAAAGAAAGCAGATAAAAGTGAATGCCGCTGTTAAGCAACGGGGATATATCCCCAATAAAGGTATGCAGATATAAGGCAGAGTAAAATCAAAGTTATTGGTTTGGTAAAACAAACCTTAGTATAAAAGAAACGCATTGCTCGAAACAATCCCAGCGTTTGAATTGATCATACCAAACGCATTAATAAAGTGATCTGATTTGCTATTTAAAATTGATCATAAATTTAATGGCTGTCTTATTTGAACGCCAACTAGCACCAACCATGACAACAAACGCATAGCTCGTAGGGTGCATTCTATGCACCGATTTTCGCTGCCCGCGGTGCATAGAATGCACCCTACCGATAACACCATATCAAATGCATTAATAAAGTAATCAGATTTAGCTTTGTGAGCGTAAATTTTTCCTTTGAAGCAACTGATCACTTATTTGATGTGTTTGCTATAAAACCTAATGCCACAGCATATAAAGATTGGAGACGTTTTTCATGATGGCATTTTGCAAAGTTCAGTGATGTTCATTTTTCAATATCGAGATAATCAATTGGTGCGTTTGGGAACTACATGGCGATAGCTATAACTGATTGATAAAATGAAATGATCTAACATTTCTTCAAAAATGTCGATCCCTCGGCAGGTATTACAATTTGAGGGGATACTTGAGGTTCATGCTGTCATTTGGATAATTGACGGGGCTATTTGGGGCTCTTTAACTTGGTATCTTACGGAAAGAAAATATCTAAGGGAGATTAAAATGCGTAAAAGCTAAAAGCCTAAAAGACGGGCTTTTAGGCTTTTCATTTTTATTATTAAACTTTTATTATTAAACTTTAATTATCTTACAGGTATTTGTTGAACCAGTGTCAATATTATCACCATGGGTGAGTAGGACTAAATCACCTTCTTTTAAGTAGCCGTGATCTTTTAATGTTTGTAGCGCTATTTTTATAAACTCACTGCTATTGGTTGTTGTCGAGTTGAATTTAACCGGCGTTACACCACGGTACAATGCACAATAATTCAGTGTTTGTGGATTACTTGAAAGTGCATAGATAGGTAAACCAGAGCTTAAACGCGACATCAATAGGGGTGTTGTGCCGGATTCTGTTAGCGCAACAATGGCTTTAATACCAACCGTATGATTGGCGGCAAACATGGTGGTCATTGCTAACGCTTCACCTGGTTCGTCAAATGTATACTTCATACGATTATTCGAAACATTGATGCTTGGGTGTTTTTCTGCACCAATACAGACCTCTGCCATCGCTTTAACGGTTTCCACCGGGAAATCACCCGCGGCGGTTTCACCAGAAAGCATCACCGCATCTGTTCCATCTAAGACGGCATTCGCTACATCCATTACCTCTGCGCGTGTTGGCATAGGTGCGCTGACCATAGATTCCATCATTTGTGTTGCAGTAATAACAACACGATTTAAGCGGCGAGTCGTACGGATCATATTCTTTTGTACGCCAACTAAACGCGCATCACCAATTTCTACACCGAGATCACCACGGGCAACCATAACAACATCCGATGCTAGAATGATATCCTCTAGTGCTTCTTGAGTTTCAACGGCTTCTGCACGCTCAACCTTGGCTACTATTTTAGCAAAACAACCCGCGGCAACCGCCAACTCACGGGCATAACGAATGTCCGCACCATTTCTCGGGAAAGAAACGGCCAAATAATCACAGCCAATTTGCGCTGCAGTGATAATGTCTTTTTTATCTTTAGGGGTTAATGCTTCTGCTGATAAACCGCCCCCTTTTTTATTGATGCCTTTATTATTGGATAGCGGGCCGCCGATTGTCACAATAGTATGTACCTTATTGCCGGCAACGCTTTCGACCTGGAGCTGCACCCGGCCATCATCAAGTAATAAAAGATCACCGGCGCTCACTTCCTGCGGCAGTGTTTTATAGTCAAGGCCAACTGCCTGTTGATTACCCTGACCTTTTTCAAGATCGCTATCAAGAGTGAATTTATCACCAACGGTCAATTGTATCTTGCCTTCTTTAAAGGTGGATACGCGAATTTTAGGGCCCTGCAAGTCACCCATAATAGCGACTTCCACACCCAATCGGGTCGCGATTTCACGCACTTGATCGGCGCGTTTAACATGATCGATGGCTTCCCCGTGGGAGAAGTTCATGCGCACCATATTGGCGCCTGCGACGATGATTTTTTCGAGATTATTATCACGATCCGTTGCCGGGCCTAGGGTGGTTACTATTTTAGTACGTCTGGTCATTTTAATTCCTGTTTATATTGATTTCAAAACAGTCCCGACGAAGCTGCCCGGACTGTTTTATTAGTAGATGTTGTGGGAGTTGTTATAAATTTAAGCGGGTAATACTGAGCCGGCTCCGGCTTTCGCCTGGCAGACGTAAATTGATTCTTTGATGCCCGTTGCTGCTTCATATTTGCTTTCAACGGCTGTTTTTACCTGGTCAACTAAGGTTGCAGGCACTAGCGCGACAATACAGCCGCCAAAACCGCCACCGGTCATACGCACGCCGCCTGATTCGCCTATTTCAGCTTTAACAATCTCGACAATCAGATCAATTTCCGGCACGGTAATTTCAAAATCATCACGCATCGAAATATGCGATTGTTCCATCAACACTCCCATTAACTGCATGTCATTCCGGCGCAGTGCGTCAGCTGCCTGAACGGTGCGATCATTTTCGGTGATCACGTGGCGTGCGCGTTTGGCGACCACGGGATCGAGCTCGTTAATGCGCGTTTCAAACTGCTTAATGCTGACATCGCGTAATGCGGGTACACCGAAAACTCGAGCGGCTTCTTCACACTGTAAACGGCGAGTATTGTATTCACTGTCTACCAAGCCGCGTTTTTTATTGGAGTTGATGATCACAATGGCCATCTCTTCAGGCATTGACACCGCCTGAGTTTGCAATGAACGACAATCAAGCAGCAGGGCGTGATGCTCTTCACCGCATGCGGAAATAAGCTGATCCATAATGCCACAGTTACAACCGACAAATTCATTTTCTGCCTGCTGACCGTTAAGCGCTATATCTACCTGGCTGATATTTAAATCGTAGAGTGATTTAAAGGTTTGCCCAATAACTACCTCAAGGGCTGCCGAGGAACTTAAACCCGCACCCTGGGGGACATTACCGCTGACTACTATATCTGCACCCTGAAACTGGTAACCACGGTCCAATAAACATTTTACGACGCCGCGGATATAGTTCGACCACATACAATCATTCTGAAATTCAATTTCTTTGCTTAAATCGAACTGATTTTCCTGATTGTCATAATCTACGGAAATAATACGTACTATGTTGTCATCACGTTTGGCTGCCGCAACTATCGCTTGATAGTTAATCGCACAGGGCAGTACAAAACCATCATTGTAATCGGTGTGCTCGCCAATTAAATTAACCCGCCCCGGCGCCTGAATAATGTGCGTTGCCGAATAGCCAAGCTGCGCCGCAAAAATCTCTTTTACCTTTGCAATTAATGTCTTCATTGTCTTTGTATCCTATCTTTTATTGTTAATTTTCTGCACGGCTCAGTCTGCACTTTCTTTATAATGCAGATCGCTGACATCACGCAGTTTTTGCGCGGCCTGCTCTGCGGTCAAGTCACGTTGACTCTCGGCCAGCATCTCGTAACCGACCATAAACTTGCGTACGCTCGCCGAGCGCAGCAGAGGGGGATAAAATAAAGCGTGTAGCTGCCAATGGTCGATATTCGTGCCCTGCTCAAAAAAAGGTGCGTAATGCCAGCCCATTGAATAGGGAAAGGAGCATTTAAATAAATTATCATAACGGCTGGTTAATTTTTTTATCGCCAGGGCTAAATCATCGCGCTGCGCATCGGATAATTCACTCATGCGGCGAATATGGGTTTTCGGTAATAACATGGTTTCAAAGGGCCATGCAGCCCAGTAGGGTACAACCGCAAGCCAGTGCTCAGTTTCTACTACTGTGCGTTCACCGTCCTGTAACTCGGCCTGCACATAATCCATTAACAAATTTGAGCCGTGCTCTTGGTGATAGGCTTTTAATAATTTTTCTTTACGTTCAATCTCATTGGGTAAAAAGCTATTCGCCCATATCTGGCCATGCGGATGTGGCTGTGAACAGCCCATGGCAGCGCCTTTATTTTCAAAAGCCTGTACCCATAAATAATCTTTACCTAATTCTTCAATCTGCTCATTCCAGGTGTCGATAACGGTGCGGATTTTATTAACAGGTAACTCGGGAAGGGTTTTACTGTGATCCGCTGAAAAACAGATAACCCTGCTTAACCCGCGTACCGCTTGAGTTTTAAACAATGGGTTAGTTGATACCGGCGCATCGGGACTGTCCGGCATTAAGGCGGCAAAGTCATTATTAAAAACATAAGTACCGGAGTAGTTCGGGTTTGTGTCACCGGAAATGCGTGTGTTGGTCGGGCATAAAAAACACTCTTTATCATAACTTGCCAGAGTTTCGGTGGCAGGGGCTTCATCCTGACCGCTCCAGGGGCGTTTGGCACGATGTGGTGAAACTAAAATCCATTGACCCGTGAGTGGGTTATAACGGCGGTGAGGATGATCGGTTGGGTTAAAAGCTACAGTAGTCATAGGGCTCTCTTCTATTGTTACACTGTCAGTAAATACTGTTGATGATGATGATGAAATAACCGGGCTATCAAATACTGAGCTTGCGGTTAGGATCATTGTGCTGCTCGGTAAAACCGCTGCACTTAAGCTAATTTTTTTACCGGCGAACTAATCAGGTAGCCGGTAAAAATTATATTTTGTTGCTGTTAGAGTTTTTTTAGATAGACCATCAGTGCTGATTCAGGATCCAGAATAGGCAAGGTCAGACCGATCTCTTTCAGATTATCGCCGCTTAAGGTCAATGTCTTATCCAGCCACTGCGGACGCTGTTTCATTAATTGGAAGCTGGTATCAGGGTTTTCAACTAATGAAACTTGATACTGGGCAGCCGGATCAATGCAGCTAATGCGCAGGGGTGAGGGTAATGCGTAATCGGGCATGGTTAATTGGCATACGGTAATCAGCATTTCATCGTCGCTGTGCACGCCATAAATATTCTGGCGTTTATCCGCTGTATCTACGCGGAAGCTGCGGCCGCTATGGAGTAAGTGCCGGTACTGTTTATGCAAAGCAATATATTTGGCAAAAGCTTCCCGCTCTTCTTTTGGCACGCTAACCGGATCCAGCTCTACTCCCATGTGACCGCCTAATGCGGTTACACCACGCATGTTGATATGGTGACAACGACGTGTTGTATGGCTCTCTCCGGGGCCGATATGCGCGCCCATCACTTCAGGCGGGAAGAAGTAGCTCATGCCGCGTTGGATTGCCTGACGCTCTAAGGCATCATTACAATCAGATGCCCAGAAACGATGGGTACGTTTTAGAATTTCAAAGTCTATTCGACCGCCACCCGATGAGCATGATTCAATTTCAACTTCGCTATGTGCGGCTAATAATTTATCCAGCAATGCATATAATGCGTTAGTCTGTCCATGAACAGCCGGTTTCCCTTGATGACCCGGTTGTACTAACTCGCGGTTCATATCCCATTTCAGGTAGGAGATATTGTAACGTGTGAGCAGATCATGGAGTCGTTCAAAGAGGTAGTTAAAACAATCAGGATTTTGCAGATCGAGCAGGTATTGCCAGCGACCCGATGGTTGATGGTAACCCTTTAACTCCAGAACCCAGTCAGGATGTTCACGATAAAGTATGGAGTCATGACTGATCATTTCAGGTTCAACCCAAAGACCAAACTCCATGCCCAGATCATTAACATGCTTAATAACGGGCTCTAATCCATCAGGGTATTTTTTTTCATCAAGGAACCAGTCTCCCAGTGCGGTACGTTCACCGTCGCGGCCGATAAACCAGCCATCGTCGATAATAAAGCGCTCGACGCCCATCTGACCGGCTTCCGTTGCCATTTTCATAATATATTCGGGATCATGCTCGAAGTAGATACCTTCCCAGGTATTAAGGTGTACCGGACGGGGTTTATCCACGGGGAATTTTATAATGTCGCTGCGCACAAAACGGTGGAAACGTTCAGAAATACCGTTTAGACCTGCGCCGCTGTAAGTGGCGTATAACCAGGGCGTGGTATAACTTTGTTGCGCCTCTAAAACAGCTTCACCAGCAAGCAGCAGTTCACCGGCCTGAACAAAACGACGACCGTCACTTTTGACATCGGCACGCAACTGGTGGTTACCACTCCAGCCTAAATGAAAGCCCCAAACTTGGCCATTTTGCTCGTTAAAGTGTTCGCTACCGACAAACAGACCGGGAAAGTTTTCGTGGGATGTTCTGCCGCGACGATTTTCCTGCATGAAACCACCATGAGCAAAACTTTGGCGGTGAGTCTGGAATTCACGACTCCAGCGACCGTAGAAAGACATCAGTTCATTGGCATGGTTAGCAACTGGTAATGTTGAGGAAAGCTTGGTTAGATAATATTTGGTTTCCCCCATATTAATCACTTTAACGCGCTTCTGAATAACATCACTTTCGAAATCAAGCTGCAGTTCAATATCTAACTGCAGCTGTGCAACCTTATCCTGCAGTTTAAAAACAACAGATTGCTTCGATACTTGTTGATCAAAAACGTCAAATACAGGAGCCCAATCAAGACTATCACGATGGCCTTCAATACCAGGGGCATTGAAATGACCGCGACCCAACTCCGGGCATAAGGTCAGCGGAACATCAACATCAAGGCGTGCTTGAGAAATCGGACGCTCTGTTGACAGTATAATATCGGGATCAATCTGATTTATTTTTGGTCCCCAATGAAGAATTTCAGGGTTACGATCAACCTTTATCACCAGGCTGCAACTTTTACTGGTAAGGTGAATAATATTGTTCATTTTAGCTCCTGTATGTAACGGAATTTTGTGTTTGCGGAAACATTTCCATCTACACTGACATATTTTCCGCCAATTGCACGTCATTCAGTCTGTTAATGTGATGCCTGTCAATTATTCACTTCTATTGTGCAGACTAGATCTCGATCGTATTGTTTTCGGAAACATAGTGCTGCATGCAATCACTAAAAAGACGATTGCAGCCGATGAATAACTACCGGGAGGGGCTGGTTTGATTGAAGAGAGAGGGAATTGTTATTAATGACCTGAACCGCAATGGATCAAATAGAAGGGTTAAAAATTACAAGCTTGATGGTGAATTGCAGCACTATCTTATGATTTTTATAAAATAGTACTGCACCGGAACTTTTTTAAATAAATTTAAGCCAGTAACTCTTTTGCGGTGTTAACAACATTTTCAGTTGTAAAACCAAACATTTTAAATAACGCGTCAGCGGGTGCCGATTCACCAAAGGTTGTCATACCGATAATACGACCCTCCAGGCCGACATATTTATACCAAAAATCAGCAATGCCAGCTTCCACAGCGATCCGCGCAGTGACATCTTTTGGTAATACCGATTCACGGTAAGCGGCATTCTGTTTATCAAAAGTATCTGTTGCCGGCATTGAGACCACGCGTACCTTACGACCTTCAGCGCTAAGTTGCGCATAAGCTTCTGTTGCTAAGCTAACTTCAGATCCGGTTGCAATCAGAATAAGCTCAGGTTTGCCTGCGCAATCCTTAAGGATATAACCGCCTTTGGCTATATTAGCCAGCTGCTTGGGATCACGATCCTGCTGGGGTAAATTTTGACGGGAGAAGATTAACGCCGTTGGCGCATCTTTACGTTCAATGGCAAGTTTCCACGCTACCGCTGATTCTACCTGGTCACAGGGACGCCAGGTGCTCATATTGGGGGTTAATCGTAATGAGGCAATTTGCTCAACGGGCTGGTGGGTAGGGCCGTCTTCACCCAGACCAATTGAATCATGGGTATAAACCTGAATATTCTGAATTTTCATCAATGCCGCCATGCGCATTGCATTACGCGCATACTCCATAAACATCAGGAATGTTGCACCGTAGGGTACAAAACCGCCGTGTAATGAAATACCGTTGATAATGGCGGTCATGGCAAATTCGCGTACCCCGTAATGAATATAATTGCCGCTGAAATCACCCGCCTGAATCGCTTTAGAGCCAGACCAGATAGTGAGGTTGGAAGGGGCAAGATCCGCCGAACCGCCCATAAATTCAGGTATTATTTTTCCAAAGGCTTCCAGTGCGTTTTGGGATGCTTTACGCGATGCTATATTGGCGGGATTCGCCTGTAAATCCGAAATGATTTGACTGGTTTCAGCTTCCCAGTTTTCAGGTAGTTCTCCCGCTGTACGGCGTTTAAATTCAGCGCTTAGCTTCGGATAAGCTTGTGCATAGGCGTTAAATTTTTTATCCCAAGCCTGCTCTTTAGTAGTGCCTGCCTGTTTGCCGTCCCATTGCTGCTTAATATTCACTGGAATCTCAAAAGGGGGGTGATCCCAACCCAGACATTCACGGGCCGCTTTTATTTCATCTGCGCCGAGGGGAGCACCATGACAATCGTGCATGCCGCCTTTGTTTGGAGCACCAAAACCAATAATGGTTTTTGTACAAATTAAAGTCGGTTTATTTGGCTCTGCCTTGGCAGCTTCAATGGCTGCATTAATGGCTTCACTATTGTGACCATCGACGGCAGGAATGACATGCCAGCCATAAGCTGCAAAACGTGCAGGCGTATCGTCGGTGAACCATCCCTCAACGTTGCCATCGATTGAGATCCCGTTATCATCCCAGAAAACCATTAATTTACCCAACCCTAAGGTACCCGCAAGTGAACAGGCCTCATGGGAAATACCTTCCATCATGCAGCCGTCACCCATAAACGCGTAGGTGAAATGATCAACAATTTCATGACCATCGCGGTTAAACTGATCCGCCATGGCTTTTTCAGCTATTGCCATACCAACAGCATTAGCAACACCCTGGCCCAGTGGACCGGTGGTGGTTTCAATGCCCGGTGCATAACCATATTCAGGGTGACCCGGTGTTTTGGAGTGCAGTTGACGGAAGTTTTTTAAATCATCAATGGAGAGATCATAACCCGTGAGGTGCAGCAGCGAATAAAGAAGCATTGAACCATGGCCGTTTGACAGTACAAAACGGTCCCTGTCTGCCCAGTTTGGGTTATTAGGATTGTGTTTTAGATGATCTCTCCATAATACTTCGGCGATATCTGCCATTCCCATTGGCGCACCGGGATGGCCTGAATTGGCTTTTTGTACTGCATCCATACTTAGGGCACGGATCGCGTTGGCTAACATTTTTCGTTGCATATTGGCACCTATTCAAACTTAATTTAAAGTAAAAAAAAGCGACTTATTAGTCGCTTTGTTATTGAGGTTGTTAAAGAAGATCTGCAATCATGGTTTCAAGCTTACCCTGATCAACCGCAAAATTTCGAATCCCCTCGGCTAATTTTTCAACGGCCATCGGATCTTGATTGTGCTGCCACATGAAATCAGTATGAGTCATTTTTTCCGGACACGCTTTGAGCGTTACATTGGCGCTTAGTTTTTCAACAACGTCACCCGTGCTGTCTTGTAGTTCCTGTAAAAATTGCGGGCTGATGGTGAGGCGATCACAACCGGCTAATTCCAGGATTTCATCTAAATTTCGAAAGCTTGCACCCATCACAACGGTCTTGTAACCATGCTCTTTAAAGTAGTTGTAAATATTAGAAACTGAGATAACACCCGGATCGTCTGCGCCGCTAAAACCATGGCCTTCTTTTGCCTTATACCAGTCCATAATACGGCCAACAAAGGGAGAGATAAGGAATACACCCGCTTCTGCACAGGCGCGCGCCTGAGCGAAAGAGAATAAAAGTGTCAGGTTACAGTTGATCCCTTCTTTTTCGAGGATCTCACCGGCACGGATGCCTTCCCAGGTGGAAGCCAGTTTGATTAAAATACGGTCATTTTTTATGCCGGCATCGTTATACATTTTAATTAACTGACGTGCTTTAATAACACTTTTTTCAGTATCATAGGATAAGCGTGCATCAACTTCTGTAGAGATGCGTCCCGGTACTATTTTAAGAATTTCTTTACCGATATTTACCGCGAGCATGTCGCAGGTATCAACAACCTGTTGCGCTTTATCTGCACTTTTAGATTTTGCGTAGGCAATAGCTGAATCGATCAGGTATTTATAATCTGCCAGTTGTGCCGCTTTTAAAATTAACGATGGATTGGTGGTCGCATCTTCAGGCTGGTATTTAGCGATTTCTTCAACATCACCGGTATCTGCGACAACGGTGGTCAATTTACGAAGTTGTTCTAATTTATTGCTCATCTTTATTCTGCCTTAATATTGTGCTTGAACTACATTCAGTAGGGTTTACTTCAATAGCAGCGATTTATTATTATGCAGCCCTGCAGGGAAGGCTGAACATATGAATAGACACGGAACATTTGTTTAGTAGATATTCGTTTTTTTATCATAAAATGTCAATATAAAAAGCGGATAATACGATCTAGGTCACTTTTTAAGCATGTTATTATCTGGATTGCTGTGCGCTCTTCTGCCTTATACCAATTACACTATATTGAGCTTGGATATTTTCTTTGGCAGTGCTGCAAAAACACACTCATCAATATAAAAGTCGCTAAATTAGTTTTACGAGGGGCTGTCGTCCATATTCAATAAGGTCATTGCACAACTTACGCTAGTGGCTAAGATATCTATACTGCCAGTGCGCAGAGCACCCGCCAGTGCTAAGGCTTTTCTTTCTTCGCTGGCAATGGCAATGACATTTGGAATGCGGCGTAAATCCTCGGTGCTCAAACCAATTACCCGATCTCTTAGTCGAGTGTTCGCACTTTGGCCGTTACATTTAAAGAAATCAAAACCACCAATGTCACCAATAATACCTTCATTGATACGTGCCTCTGCAAATTCTTGCCGAGTAAACCAGCCGAGCTTAATCATATGACTGTTTTCATTCATATCACCGACGCCCACCAGAGCATAATCTGCATTTCTTGCCTGTTTTAATGTTTCAGAAATGGTGTTATGGGCAAGAAAAGCGGCACGCGTCTGCGGGCTATCAACATAAGCGGGTGCATACAATGTTTCACTTGTGCCGCCAAATTTTTTCGCAAGCTGACGACAGATATGGTCAGCATTAATACTATCTCCGCTGCGATGAGTACCACCAATAGCACAAACAAAGCGTGCCTTGCGTTGCGTCACCAGACCGACATGGTCGGCAATGGCGGCGACATTTTGCCCTTGGCCAACCGCAACGGTGCTGTTGTCCTTCAGGTTACTTGCAAGAAAGGCCGAGACAAGTACTGCGACCTGTTTGCGCTGCTCCTGGTTATTGGGTTGGTCCAGGGCTATAAGAACACGTTTGAGATTGAATTTATTGATTAAGCGTTGCTCAAGTTGGGCACTATAGATAGGGTGATAACGTACATTAATCTCAACAATCCCCTCTTCTCGTGCTCTTTTCAGAAGGCGTCCGATTTTAATTCTGGAGAGAGAAAACTTTTTTGATATCTCTTCTTGAGTCGCACCTTCTTGATAATAGAGGATCGCAATCTCGGTTAACATTTCACGATCGTCAGTAGCAGGTGCAGGAGAAGTGGTCTTTACTTGAGACATTTTGATTACTCGTTAGTTAATTAAATTGCATACAAATGGTCATCGTTAGCACAGATGTTCCCATAGTTTAGTGCTGTTTGGCAATAGAACAGTGTGATTAATAGGGGCTAAATCACCTTAGAAGATTGTCTGTTCTTGCCCGATAGAATCGGATTTTGAAGCATTTTATTAGTTTATAAAATGCGCTTTCTTCCTGAAAAAGCGAGCTGCAAATTTTTAATCCCGCGATTTAAAGCTTTTTCACCTCAAGATAAAAAGCAGATACTAGCTCAACTGTTTTCGTGCTTATCGTAAATTTCCCTTCGGTCAATGGATAAGGATGTGCGAGCAGAGTCCTTTGGTACAACATTAAGAACGTCAGATAAAGGTGGCGATTGTTATTAATCAATTGATCTCTTTGTCATAAATTAAAATGGAGTTGTTTAGCTCCTTTTTTGTGCCTATTTCAGCTTAAAATGCGTCTGCTTTTCAGGCCCCGACTGCGCTTAAAAAATCGTCTATTCCTTCTTGTCTGATAGTCGGAAATACGCCATTCTGAGTTTCCATATTCAAAAAAAAGTCTGTTATTATCCTAGAATCTGGTTTTGTAATAAAATTACATGTTTTCTCGTGGCGAGTGTTTTGGGTTGTTTTTTGCGCGTTTTTTCATGGTTTTTATCCTATGGGAAGTATGTTCCTTGAGCACTATTTCTCATTTTCGTGACGCATATCTCATTGTATCTGGTTGTTTGCTTTTCTGTTGGTGTGATCTGCATCACTAAATCTGGAGTGTATTGGTCGATTCTAGATGGTATGTTTTAATCTTACTGTGGTATTTGTGATCCGCGTCTATATTTTACCTTGTTTTGGTGTTGGTTGTGTGGTGATTGTCACGTATTGTTGCGCGTGCCGTGCACTATTGAAATAATGTGGTAAGTTTAGCGGTGCAGTTTCAACCAAATTAATTAACTTGCCTATTTAGGTGAAAAATACACACGGAGCAAATTATGCTGTCATCAAAATCTAAGGTCGGAGTGCAAAACTTTGGCCGCCTATTATCAAATATGGTTATGCCGAATATTGGCGCTTTTATCGCCTGGGGCTTAATAACAGCTCTATTTATTCCGACGGGATGGATACCAAATGAAACATTAGCCACTATGGTTGGGCCGATGATTAAATTCATGCTGCCACTCTTGATTGGTTATACAGGTGGTAAAATTATAGCCGGAGAGCGTGGTGCTGTTGTAGGTGCAATCGCGACAATGGGTGTAATCGTTGGTACTGATATTCCAATGTTTATGGGTGCGATGATTGTGGGTCCATTAAGTGGTCTGGCAATTAAGAAATTTGATGCTGCCATTCACGGTAAAGTGAAAAGCGGTTTTGAGATGTTGGTTAACAACTTTTCTGCCGGTATCCTTGGTATGATCCTTGCCATTATCGCATATATGGTTGTCGGTCCTGCTGTTAAGATGTTATCTACTGCGCTTGCTGCGGGTGTAAATGTCTTAGTTGAAAATAACTTGCTTCCTTTGACCTCTGTATTTGTTGAACCTGCTAAGATTTTATTTCTAAATAACGCCATTAACCATGGTATATTCACACCACTGGGTATTGCTCAGTCAGAGTCTATTGGTCAATCTATTTTCTTCTTAATTGAAGCAAATCCGGGTCCTGGTTTAGGTCTTTTACTTGCTTATATGTTTTTCGGTAAAGGTTCTGCAAAACAATCTGCTCCTGGTGCTGCAATCATCCACTTCTTTGGTGGTATCCACGAAATTTACTTCCCATATGTATTAATGAATCCACGTCTTCTATTAGCCGTTATCGGTGGTGGTATGACGGGTGTATTCACACTTACCGTGTTTAATGCCGGTCTTATCTCTCCTGCATCTCCCGGTTCTATCTTTGCCGTTTTGGTTATGACGCCTAAAGGCGCATATTTGGGTGTTATTCTTGCTGTTATTGCTGCTACTGTGGTTTCCTTCTTAATCGCCTCGGTGTTGATGAAAACACAGAAAATTGTTGAAGGTGAAGAAGATGCATTAGAAGAAGCTGCAAACAAAATACGCGATATGAAGCAGGAATCTAAAGGCCAAGCAACCGCTAGTGTTAATATGTCTGCCGTTAACAAAATAATTGTTGCTTGTGACGCCGGTATGGGATCAAGTGCAATGGGTGCCAGTCTATTACGTAAAAAAGTATTGGCTGCAAATTTAAATATTGAAGTTATTAATACGGCTATCAATGATCTTCCCGGTGATGTTGATATTGTTGTTACCCATAAAGACTTAACCGACAGAGCGCGTAAACATGCACCAAATGCACATCATATTTCATTAACTAACTTTTTAGATAATGCAATGTATGATGGTTTGGTTGTAGAGCTTAAATCTGCCAACAGTGCACCTGCCGCAAAAGCACCGGTAAGTGAAGAAAAAAAGTCTGAAGGTCCTTTAAAGTTAACTGAAAAAAATATCTTCTTGGGTCTGAAGCCTGCGACCAAAGAAGAAGCGATTAAATTTGCCGGTGAGCAGTTGATTGCTTTAAACTATGTGGAGCCTGAATATTTACAGGGCATGTATAATAGAGAAAAATTAGTATCAACCTATTTAGGTGAATCAATTGCGGTTCCTCACGGTACCATTGAAACAAAAAAACATGTTCTGAAAACCGGCATCGTATTTTGTCAGTATCCGGCAGGCATTCAATGGGGTGAAGATGAAGATGATGTTGCAATTCTAGTTATTGGTATTGCAGCGCAGGGTGATGAACATATTCATGTTATCACTGCCATCACCAATGCACTTGATGATGAAGAAGCAATAGAATGTTTAAAAACAACAGTCAATAAAGAAGATGTACTGAAAATTTTAACTAACTAGATGCTTCTTAAGGCGGCAACTTCAGTTGAGGTTGCCGACTAAATATTCAAGGCTGGATTTTCTAGCCTATTTTAAATTTAGGGAAATATTTATTATGAAAGCGATACATTTTGGCGCGGGTAATATTGGCCGTGGTTTTATTGGTAAAGTTTTATCGGATGCTGGTATTCAAGTCACCTTTGCCGATGTTAATGAAACGGTTGTTAATGCCCTGATAGCGCGAAATGAATATGATGTAAATGTTGTTGGTGCAGAGTGTGTTGTTGAAAAAGTCAGCAATGTTACTGCAATCAATTCAACGAGTCCTGAGATTGTTAAACTTATTGCAGAGTCTGATTTAGTGACCACAGCGGTAGGTCCTACCGTATTGAATATTATTGCAAAAACAATTGCTAATGCGATTGAACTGCGTTTAAACAGCGGTAATAATTCCCCGTTGAATATTATTGCATGTGAAAATATGGTCCGTGGTACTAGCCAGCTAAAAGCGGAGGTATTTAAATATCTTCCTGAGTCTTTGCATGCTAAATCCGACCAGACAATCGGTTTTGTTGATTGTGCTGTTGACCGTATTGTGCCGCCAGCTGAAGCGGGAGAAACCGACCCTTTAGCGGTGACCGTTGAAACCTTTAGCGAATGGATTGTTGATCAAACTCAGTTTAAAGGTGAAATTCCAACCATTAAAGGAATGGAATGCACTGATAATTTAATGGCATTTGTTGAGCGTAAATTATTTACTTTAAATACCGGACATCTAATCACTGCGTACTTAGGTGTGCTTGCCGGTCACGAAACCATTAAAGAATCGATTGAAGATGATGCTATCCGTGCAGATGTAACAGCTGCCATGGAAGAAAGCGGTGAAGTTCTAATACGTCGCTATGATTTTGATCCTAAAGCTCATGCGGCTTATATTCAAAAAATATTAGGTCGTTTTGCTAACCCTTATTTACGCGATGAAGTGGATCGTGTTGGTCGTCAGCCAATTCGTAAATTAAGCGCCAACGATCGTTTAATTAAGCCGCTTAATGGCACATTAGAGTATAACTTACCTAATGGACATTTGATTAAAGGTATCGCTGCGGCATTCCTTTATAAAAATGATCAAGACCCTCAAGCTGTCGAGTTACAAGCGATGTTTGCTGAGAAGGGATTAGCAGAAACATTAGCACATTATTCTGGTTTGGCTGTTGACAGTGAAACTGTTAAACTAGTCGAACAAGCTTATGAAAGCTTAAAATAATGACTCAATCCCAGTGCCGCTTTTGCGGCACTTTTTTATTCCATTAGAAAATTATGACAAAATTTGCGCGTTTAAAGTTTGATATAGATATTGTCGAAACACTTTCGGAAGCACAAACAGCCTATGATTTTTTTACCGCCAGTTTTGATCTCTTTGAAGATGCCGTTGATATTCTAATTCAAAATGTCTTTAGAAAAGATGATTATGCAGTAAAATATGCTGTTGAACCTTTATTAAGCAGTGATGGTCCATTGGCTCATTTACCTATCCGGATCAAACTGTTATATGGGCTGGGGCTGTTATCTCAGGATTCCTATAAAGATATTGAGAAGTTTATTGAGTTAAAAGAGTTTGTTCAGTCAGAAGGTGAATCAATAGCGTTTCTTTCATCTGTACTCATTGAACGCTTGCATGCTATTAGTGCGGTGAATAAAATTCTGCCAGCCAACTTAAGTGAAAATCAATTAGAAGAAAGTTCTCATTATATAGTGCAAATGAAACAGGAGCAGAATAAACAGATCGTTAAGTCATCATTGATTCTGGCAATCACTGAAATCATCAAAGAACTGCATAGAGATACCCCGTTAAGCTAATCCCTCAGCAAAAAAATATCTATTTTTAGTGTTATACCAAATCCATTAAATTCATGCCATTTATACTTGTTAAAACACATGCTAGCTAGACATAAAACTACGTTTTAGTCTTTGATATTAATTTGATTCATAACATCCTGTTATTCTCCACTTCGTGGCCAGCTAAAGCTGTTCAAAATCGTTGCATACGATTTTGTATATTTAGAATAATACCAAGTGTATTAAAGATGTGATCTTGTATTGCGCAGGAAAAATCAACACTAGCAAGGCATGAGTTGCAGGAAGTAGTTATTCTCCTTTCAAGACTCATAACAAAGATAGGGTTGATTTTAACCAGCAAGGCTGATCACTTATTTGATGTGTTTGGTATAACTAGTTACTGCAATCAATGCCTCACTTTCATGCGTTTTTCCGGCGCCTAAATAGATCATCTAATCAGTGGAATTGGTATTATACCAATTCCATCAATTTAGCTCTCTTCAGCATCTGTTTTAGTCTTCATAAATGCATAGAAATATTTGGATTTGATAATCATTGTTAATTTATTTCATGACCATTAACCTTACCTGCAACAAAACAGTTTAAGTTCGACAGCGTTATTTGGGCAATACTGGTTAAGGCTTCTTTGGTTAAAAACGCCTGATGGCCCGTAAAGATGACGTTGTGACACGAAGATAAACGACGAAACACATCATCAGTGATAATTTCATTGGAGTGATCGTTAAAAAACAGAGAGTCTTCTTCTTCGTAAACATCCAGACCTAAAGCGCCTATTTGCCCACTTTTTAACACATCAATTGAATCTTTGGCATTTATTAAAGCACCGCGACTGGTATTAATGATCATCACTCCCTCTTTCATTTGTGCAAAAGAGTCACTGTTCAGCAGGTGATGATTATCGTCAGTTAACGGACAATGCAGAGTGATTACATCACTTTGGGTAAATAATTCTGTTAGTGAAACATAGTTAGCGCCAAGTTCAATGGCCTGTGCACAAGGGTATGGGTCATAGGCTAATATCTCACAGCCAAATCCCTTTAGGATACGCATGGTTGCAACGCCAATTTTGCCCGTGCCGATAATACCTACGGTTTTGCCATGCATATTAAACCCAACCAATCCATCGAGTGCAAAATTGGCATCACGAGTACGCAGATAAGCTTTATGAATACGTCTGTTTAAGGTCATCATTAAGGCGATAGCGTGTTCGGCAACGGCTTCCGGAGAGTATGCGGGAACGCGCATAATAGTCAGGCCCAATTGTTTGCTAACCGCTAAATCTATATTGTTAAAACCTGCACAGCGCATCAGGATTAACTTGATACCCAGGTTTGCAAGTTCAGTTAATACCGGGCCGGAAAGATCATCGTTTACGAATGCACAGACCGCATCATAACCTTTAGCCAGCCGACTGGTGTGAAAATCCAAGCGGGTATCAAAATACTTTATCTGTATTGGATCCTGTTGAACGGTTAAGAGTGGATCGAAATGTTTAATATCATAATTGCGTGTACTGAACATGGCAACTTTCATAATAGAATTCCTAAGATAGATAAAAAATAAGATACTGCTGTTATACCAAAAAAAGCTAAAAAGGTGATCAGCCTTGCAGGTTAAAATTGTCCTTAATTGCGTTGTGAGTTTTATTCAGAACATCCTGTTCTTCACCACTTAGTGGCCAGCTGAAGCTGTTCAAAATCGTTGCATACGATTTTTGAGAAGTGAAAACAATGATCGAATGCAGCTCTCGCCTTATTAGTGCTGATTTTTCCTTCGCAATCATTGATTACTTCATTAATCCTTTTGCTATTAGAACATGGAGCAAAACAAATAAATTTGTAAAAGAAGGTCTAGAGCAGGAGCCTGTTTATCAGGCTGATCTCCTCTGGAGTAGCTTCCTGATGTTACTGATTTTTGATAGGTAAACCTCATAAAAACATAATGGTATACTTTAGCTAACCATACTGCCTGAAATTTTATCTGTAAAGCTGTTACGGAAATTATTGTCCAGCAGAGGGATACTTTGTGACGTTTTTTATAACCATTCTAAATGGAGTTTTTTATGCATCTGTGTTTTTCGATAACCGCACATGGTTTTGGGCATGCAGCAATTTCATGCGCTGTTATTAACCAGGTAAAAAAGCAACATCCTGATATAAAAATCACCGTGCTCAGTTTGGTCTCTAAGCTTTATTTACAATCGCGCCTCTGCTGCGAGTTTGAGCTGATACCGCAGGGTAATGATTTTGGTATGTTGATGGTTTCTCCGATTGAGGTGGATGTAAAAGCCAGTGCACTTAAATATTTAGCGCTTTATAACAATTGGCAGCAAGCTGTTGAGCAAGAGAAGCGGATTTTAGAAAAGATTAAACCTGACTGCCTGATCAGCAATATTTCACCTGTCAGTTTGGATGCGGCGCTGCAATTGAATATCCCCACTGCTTCGGTGGCACCTTTTAATTGGGCGCAAATTTATCAAGCATATTGCCTTGATCCCCAACAAGCAGAGATATCCAAGGCAAAATCTGTTTTTGATAAAATGGTTTCTATTTATGAACGTGTTGATTTTATTTATAAACCTTTACCCTCGGTGCCGTTTATGCTGGAAAAGGAGATACGTGTAGCGAGTATCTGTAGCCAACCACCGGCCCCCGGTGCGCAGTTATTGCAAAAATTACCTGCGGGTACGGATAAAATTGGTTTGGTGGCACTGGGCGGTTTGCCGACTAGCCTGGATCTTGAAAATTGGCCCCGTATAACAGGGTGGCATTGGTTGATCGATCAAGATGCGGATCCGTTACGCGATGATATGAGTCAAATAACCGAGTTACCCTTTTCTTTTTTATGGTTGCTTAGCAGCTGCGATCTTATTTTAACTAAACCTGGATATGGTACCTATTGTGAAATTGCGGCTCTCGCTAAATATCAAAAGGCAAGGGTCATTAGTCTCGAACGTCCGGACTGGCCGGAAACACCCTTTTTAAACCAGTTTTTAAGTGCGCGGGTGCCTTTTGTCGAAGTTAAGCTTGCGCAGCTAAGCGGTGAACCTTTAACCACAGTCGTTAAGCAATTGCAGATGCTTGCTTATCCAGCGGTTCAGGCTTGTGATGATGGGGCGGTGCAGTTAGTCAGTGATCTGCTTGAGCAGTTGTAAATATTATATTGGTATTTTTTGATCAATAAAAAACCAGTTAAGTTGGCAACTTAACTGGCTGAAATGGAAACTTTTATTATAAATTAAGCTGATACTTTACTTAATTGTGGTCCTGCAGAAACAAGAGCCAGTCCCTCTGGTTTATCGGTATAACGGGCAAAGTTAGTAATAAACAGATTGGATAACTCTTCCGCTTTTGTCTCCCACTCGGCAGGCGTTGCATAGGTATCGCGCGGATCAAGAATATCGCTGCGTGTACCTGGTAAAGCTAGCGGCACTTCCAAGTTAAAGTATGGAATGACTTTAGTCGGTGCTTCTTCAATTGATCCGTCTAAGATAGCGCTAATAATGGCACGCGTATCTTTGATTGAGATCCGTTTACCTGAGCCATTCCAACCGGTATTAACCAGGTATGCTTCTGCACCGCTCGCTTCCATACGTTTAACTAACTGCTCAGCATATTGGGTTGGGTGCAGGCTTAAAAATGCAGCTCCAAAACAAGCAGAGAAGGTCGGTGTTGGTTCTGTAATACCACGCTCGGTACCCGCTAATTTTGCGGTAAAACCCGATAGGAAGTGATATTGCGCCTGTTCTTTAGTCAGCTTGGAAACCGGAGGTAAAACACCAAAAGCATCGGCAGTTAAGAAAATGACTTTCTGTGCATGACCGGCTTTCGATACCGGTTTAACAATATTTTCAATATGATAAATGGGGTATGAAACACGGCCATTTTCAGTTTTACTGGCATCATCATAATCGACCACACCGTCAGGGCCAACAACCACATTTTCAAGTAATGCATCACGTTTAATCGCATTAAAAATCTCAGGTTCAGCTTCTTCGCTTAAACGGACGGTTTTAGCGTAACAGCCACCTTCAAAGTTAAACACACCCTGATCATCCCAGCCATGTTCATCATCACCAATTAATTTACGTTTTGGATCCGTTGACAGCGTGGTTTTACCGGTACCCGATAAACCAAAGAAAATGGCAGTATCGCCGGCTTCACCGACATTTGCAGAACAATGCATAGATGCCATGCCGTTAAGGGGTAACAGGTAATTCATTACTGAAAATAACCCTTTTTTCATTTCTCCGCCGTACCAGGTGCCTCCTATTAATTGAATTTTTTCCGTAAGATTAAAAGCAACGAAGTTCTCAGAGTTTAATCCGTGAGCCTGCCACCCTGGATTGGTGGTTTTAGAGCCATTCATTACAACAAAATCAGGTTCAAAATCAACAAGTTCATCTTGTGTAGGGCGGATGAACATGTTGGTTACAAAATGTGCCTGCCAGGCAACTTCCATAATGAAACGAACTTTTAAGCGGGAGTTTTCATTGGCACCGCAAAAAGCGTCAACAACAAAGAGTTGTTTAGAGGAAAGATCTTTACTTACTATTTCTTTTAAATCATTCCAAGTGCTCTGATCGATAGCTTTATTATCATTTTTACCCTGGTCACTCCACCAAACCGTATCGCGAGTTGTATCATCTTTGACAATATATTTATCTTTTGGAGAGCGACCAGTAAAAATACCCGTATCAACCGCTACAGTACCATTTGAAGTGACGGTACATTTTTCAAACCCCTGTAAATGTTCTGCCATCTCCTCTGCAAATATCTTTTCATAACTCGGATTATAGATAACTTCAGGAACGTTCGTGATGCCGTATTTACTTAATTGTTCAGCAGAAAATGTGTTCGTCATTGCCATGTTCAATTTCCCTCGGGTAGTGTTTATCTAATGAATATTATCGGCCCATTAGATTGGATAAAAATGGTACTGACAGGGTAAGGTATTAGAGGTTGTGTTTAGTCGATCTAGTTCAAATAATGGGAGGTTTTTGTTAAAAAAGAGCGTTTACGTCAATATAATGTAAAGGTTCCTCGGTTTTTGTGTTATTCAGCTGCTTTTTCAGTTAAAGCAGCTGTTCCTTGGTTATTGACTATTAGTGCTGTATACCCTGTTGGTCATGCAGCAATATTTGTAAATCATCCTTCTCAAAATGATAATTGCTGGCACAATATTCACAGTGCATATCAATACTGCCCTGTTCATTCAACATTTCAAGGATTTCTTTCGCTGTGATTGAAGCGAGCGATGTTAAGCAGCGTTCTTTTGAGCAGCTACATTTAAAGCTAATTGATTGAGCTGTAAACAAGGTCACTTTTTCCTGATGGTATAAACGATACAGTAATTCATCGTTTTCCAGAGTATAAAGTTCTTCTTCTTTCACCGTAGAAGCTAATGCAGAAACGTGTTGAAAGTCCTGCTCATGATTTTCATTAACTGCAGGTAATGTCTGTAATAATAATCCGGCAGCTTGTGCTGAGTCTTCAACACTGGCGTGTAAAATGATGCGCGTTGCTAATTGCTCCGATTTAATAAAATAATCCTCTAAACATGTACTTAAGGAATCTTTCTCCAAAGCAACAATGCCTTGGTAACGCTCACCCTCTTCAGGTGAGATAGTAATCATTAAATGCCCTTTACCAACCAGTTGTTTAAAAGACAAACCCGAAGTGTCGCCTGTCACAGTGGCTGTGCCGCGCACTTCGAGATTTTGATTGGCGTTTATAACCGCCGTCTTTAAGGGACCATCACCCTGTAACTGCACGGTGATTTTGCCAGCGAATTTTAATGTTGCCGTTATCAGGCTAGTTGCGATTAATAACTCACCAACAAGATTAGCGACTTCAGCGCTATAGTCATGTTTTTCAATAATTTCGTTAAAACTATTATGAGCCCGGGCTATTTCACCCCGAATTTGGTAATCATCAAAAATAAAGCGTTGTAGTTGGTCACTCATGATCTTTTTACTCTCTGTTAAAGTCGTTTTATATTTGCTCAGAATTAAATTGGTGTTGCGCCTGCTGTTATTGGGCTTTGTATTCGCAAATCGCCGGATAATATTAATCGAAGTTAGCTGTATTACGTTGTACTTTTGCCTGAATTAACTCTCGACGCTGTTTTTTATTTGGTTTTTTATCGGGATGCGGTGCATTTTGTAAACTGAGTTTACGCAAGGTTTGGTATTCTTCACGTTTTTTTATACTGTCAGCTGTTTCTTTATATAATGTTTCGGCAATAGGTGCTGCGCGGCGTTGTTCAGACAAAATCTCCACTGAAACCTGTTTTGTTATATCTCCCTGACGGATTGATAATATTGCATCTAGTTCAACTATCTTACTTGCTTTAGCACGCTGTCCGTTAAAGCGTACTTTGCCGCCCTGAATCATATCTCGTGCCGTGCTGCGGGTTTTGTAAAAACGGGCTGCCCATAACCACTTATCTAAACGAATCTTTTTATCAGTCATTTTTCAACCTTTGTTGATGAACATTGAGTATAACAAATTAGCATTTTTCACCATGATTTTTTTGCCTATACTTAATAAATAAACCATAGTCTATTTATTGTTCAGGTGCATTTGACTTTTTCTTATCTGCCGTTTTCCACTTATATACTTGTATGATATATAAGGTTAATATGCATTTTAAAGCACAACGTGCGAGAATTAGTTAACTTAGGAAGGCGGGCTCCTCTTATAAATAAAAATGTAGCAGGGTATAATCCTTAATTTTATATTTTCTTCTCTAATCAATAATTTTAAATTAAACAGGATATTTTAGTGCCATTATCCATTTTTGTACAAAAACTGCCAAATATGACATTGCTCTTGTTAGGAGCTTTACTGGCATACCAGTTTGCCTTATTTACCTGGTCTTTATTGCCTGTGGAAAAATATGAGGTGCAGTGGACTGCTCCCCAAATCACCGGGCTAAACAGCGCTAATAAAGTTAATAGTGAGCAGATTAAGGATCTTCAGCTTTTTGGGAAAAAAGTGGTATCCAGTGTGAGGCCTAAGAAGAAATTACCGCCTGAGACCATGAAGGTAACGAAACTGAACTTAAGTTTGGCCGGCGTGGTCGCGGCTTCTGAACCACGCTATTCCAGTGCAATTATTTCCTACAAAGGCAAACAGGACAGCTATTTTATTGACTCCAAGATTGAAGGTACCAGCGCTTCTGTTTATGAAATTTATGAGGATCACATCGTTCTCGATGAAAATGGTGTTTATCAGGTATTAATGCTGGATGGACTTGAAGCGGATAAAGCACAATCAGCCCGAAACGTTCAACCTGTTGCAGAACAAGTAACTCGCGTTAGCGAATCAAACACCATTGACTTAGACCGTGATGAGATATTAAAAGATCCCGGTAAGTTAACTAACTACGTGAGTATTTCACCTGTGCGGGAGAATGGCGAAATTAAAGGCTACCGCATAAATCCAGGTAAAGATCCTGAATTATTTGAACAAGCAGGTTTAGAAGCTGGAGATTTAGTCGTCGAGTTAAATGGTGTTGATCTGACAAATTTGGCAGAGTCGATGTCTTTAATGAAAGAGTTCCCAACCATGACAGATATTAGCTTAACAGTTGATCGCGAGGGTCAGTTATATGAACTGTATTTTAGTATTCCATAATTATACTAGAATGATTTTGCAGCACTCTATTTTAGAGTGTAACTCGTTAATTTGCCGTGACAGTAATAATTTGGAGTTTTAATAAAGATGATCACTTTCAGGATACAAAAAAAATTATCTAAGCGATTAATTGTAAGTTTATTGGTTTTATTGATGTGCGCGTTAAATTTAGGGCGTGCATCTGCCACTGAATATTCAGCCAGTTTCAAAAATGCGGATATTAATGAATTTATCAACATTGTTGGTAAAAATTTAAATAAAACCATCATATTAGATCCGTCGGTGCGTGGCAGCATCAATGTTCGTAGTTATGATTTATTGAATGAAAAGCAGTATTATCAGTTTTTCTTAAATGTATTAGAGGTGTATGGTTTTGCTGTTGTTGAAATGGATAATGGCATAGTCAAAGTGGTTAAATCTAAAGATGCTAAAACAGCCGCTATTCCGGTTGTTGACGACGGTACAATGTTCTCCGGTGACCAAATGGTGACGCGGGTAGTCCCTGTTACTAACGTTTCCGTCCGTGAGTTAGCTCCTCTATTACGGCAATTAAATGATAATGCCGGCGGTGGTAATGTGGTGCATTATGACCCTTCTAACGTATTAATGATCACCGGTCGCGCTGCGGTTGTTAATCGTTTGGTAGAGATTGTCAATCGGGTCGATAAAGCAGGCGACCAGGAAGTTGATATCATCAAACTTAAATATGCCAGCGCACTGGAAATGGTTAAAATTGTCGATTCTATTCAAAAATCAGGAAGCGGTACAAAAAGTACTACGCCGACTGTCTTACAACCTCGACTGGTGGCCGATGAACGTACTAACTCTCTTATTATCAGCGGTGAACCTAAAACTCGAGCACGGATCGTTAAATTAGTTAAATCACTAGATGCTGAGCTCTTAAATGAGGGTAATACGCGTGTTTTTTATCTTAAATATGCGAATGCCCAAAAAGTGGTTGATGTATTAAAGGGCGTTAGCCAAAGTATTGATAGTCCTCAGGGAAGCACAGCCGCGGAACAATCGAATCTCAGTATCGAAGCGCACGAAGGAACTAATGCGATCGTTGTTTCTGCACAACCGGCTCTGATGTCATCATTAACCAGTATTATTCGTCAATTAGATATTCGCCGTGCACAAGTTTTAGTTGAAGCGATTATCGTAGAGGTTTCTGAAGGTGATGGCATTAATCTTGGCGTTCAGTGGGGATCGTCCTATGGTGGAACACAATTTCAGGATAGTGCTGTTACGACCGGTGATATTGTCGCGGGTTCACAGGACGATGATTCTGCTATTTCTGCTATATCCCAAATTTCTGGAGGGATTTTTGGGTTTATTGACAACGATTGGGGTGCCGTATTACAAGCATTGAGTACAGCTACAACCTCCAATATATTAGCGACCCCGAGCATCACAACCATGGATAATCAGGAAGCCAGTTTTATTGTCGGTGATGAAGTGCCGGTTTTAACCGGCTCAACTTCCAGCGCAACTAATGATAATCCATTCCAAACAATTGAACGCAAAGAGGTCGGTATCAAACTCACCGTAACCCCGCAAATTAATGAAGGGGATTCAGTGCAGATGGTCATTGAACAGGAAGTTTCAAATATTAAAAATGATACCTCGGCGGTGGATGTTATTTTTGCAACTCGTTCAGTGAAAACCACCGTATTAGCAAAATCAGGTGAAACGATAGTCATAGGTGGTTTGATTAACGAAGAAGTCAATGAGACTGTTCAGAAAGTCCCTTTATTGGGGGATATCCCCCTGGTGGGATTTCTGTTCAGGTCCACAGAAAGTACTACAGAGAAACGTAATCTAATGGTTTTCCTGCGCGCGTCTATTATTCGGGATGATCAGACCATGATGGAGCTCAGTACGCGAAAATACAGTTTAATTCGAGCGATTCAGGAAAGGCAGCGTGATGTGGGTGTTAATTTGATGCCTAACGCTATTCCTCCGGTGCTGCCTGAATGGGGACAAAGTTATGAAATTAACCCGGATAGTTTCAACAGGGCAGAAAGTAAAAGCACACAACCAACAACAGAAAGAGTGAACTAATGGTCGAGGTTGAACACAAAACGCTGCAAACGGCGAGCATTAATGAACCTGAGTTTATTGAAGTCACGCCGGGTGGCCAGTTACCTTTTCAGTTCTCAAAAAAACATGAGCTAGTGCTTTTTTATGAAAATGACGATGTGCAGCTTTGTTACAAGATCCCACCTGCAGCTGATTTGATACTTGAAGTACGTCGAGCCATAGGTTGTGAATTTACTTTAAAACAGGTCGACAATGTCCGTTTTGAGAAGTTAGTGACAATCGCTTATCAAACTTCCTCTTCGCAAGCGCAGCAATTGATGGAAGATATTGGTAGTGATAATCTTTTTACCCTGGCAGATGAATTGCCCAGGGATGAGGATTTATTAGAAACCCAAGATGATGCTCCGATTATTAAATTAATTAACGCCATGTTGGGTGAAGCGATTAAAGAAGAAGCTTCTGATATTCATATCGAAACCTTTGAAAATAGTTTAGTTATCCGCTTCCGTATTGATGGTGTTTTACGAGAAATTCTCAAACCGCAACGTAAGTTGGCTAACTTATTGGTTTCTCGTATTAAAGTAATGGCGAAGTTAGATATTGCTGAAAAGCGGGTGCCACAGGATGGCCGTATTTCCATCCGTATTGGTGGTCGAGCGGTTGATGTGCGTGTTTCAACCATGCCTTCGAGTCATGGGGAGCGAGTTGTACTGCGTTTATTAGATAAGAATGTCATTAAACTAGATCTTGCAACCTTAGGCATGACGGAAAAAAATCACCAGCTGGTGCGCGATCTGATCCATAAACCCCATGGCATCATTCTGGTCACGGGACCGACAGGTTCAGGTAAAAGTACAACCTTGTACGCCGGTTTATTGGAGATAAACTCTAAAGATCGTAATATCCTCACCGTTGAAGACCCTATTGAGTATGCCATTGATGGTGTTGGACAAACCCAGGTAAATACCAAAGTAGACATGACGTTTGCGCGGGGATTGCGGGCAATTTTACGTCAGGATCCCGATGTTGTTATGATTGGGGAGATTCGTGATTTAGAAACTGCGCAGATCGCCGTACAAGCCAGTTTAACCGGACATCTGGTTTTATCAACTCTGCATACCAATAGTGCTGTTGGCGCGGTTACGCGTTTGCGTGATATGGGGGTTGAACCGTTTTTATTATCTTCAAGTTTATTGGGGGTTTTAGCGCAACGATTAGTCAGGCGTTTATGCCCTGAGTGTAAACAAGCGCACAGCACAACAACCCAAGAAAATGAGATTTTAGGATTACAGGAAACTGATAATACAATTATCTATCAAGCGGTTGGATGCTCTTACTGTAATCAAACGGGTTATCGAGGGCGTACCGGTATCCATGAGTTATTAATCGTTGATGAGCATGTTCGCGAATTAATTCATTCTGAAGCAGGAGAGCAGGCGGTCGAAAAATTAATTCGCCGACGCACTCCCAGTATTCGTGATGATGGTTTAGCCAAAGTGTTAGCAGGAGTGACCACCTTGGAAGAAGTTCTACGTGTAAGCAGAGAGGATTGATGTGGCAACGTTTTCTTATAAAGCAATTGATCAACGGGGAAAGCTGAAAAAAGGCACACAAGAGGCCGATTCGGCACGCTTGTTACGGCAACAGTTACGCACAACGGGTTTAACGCCCCTTGAAATTGAAGTCGTTAGCAGTGAATCTCCAAAAAAAGCAGGAAGTTTATTCAACCATAAAATAAAAACCGCGGATTTAGCCTTAATGACGCGTCAATTATCGACTCTGGTTGCATCAGCCATTCCCCTCGAGGAGTGTCTATATGCCGTGGCTGAGCAGTGTGATAAACCTAAAATAAAGGCCATGATAGTATCTGTGCGCGGCGGGGTACTTGAAGGACATAGTCTGGCAGACAGTATGCGCGCATTTCCCTTGATTTTTGATAACCTGTTTTGTTCGATGGTCGCGGCGGGTGAAAAATCAGGACATCTGGACCAGGTGCTGGATCGTTTGGCAGATTACGCTGAGCAACGTCAGGAGATGAAAAGCAAAATGATGCAGGCGTTGATTTATCCGTTGATATTAACCCTGGTTGCGATTTCTGTGGTGGCAATTTTATTGACTTCGGTAGTCCCGCAAGTGGTCGGGCAGTTTGAGCATATGAGCGCGGAGCTGCCGGCTTCAACTAGATTTTTAATTGCCGCCAGTGATGGTTTAAACAGTTATGGGTTATACGTGGTGATCCTTTTAGGCGCTGCGCTGATAATTATCAAACGATTACTTAAAAAACCGCAAAACCAGCTATTATTTGATCAAAAATTGCTCAAGTTTCCGGTTATCGGAGGGGTTGCCAACGAACTCAATACCGCTCGTTTTGCTCGCACCTTGAGTATTCTAAACAGCAGTGCCGTGCCGTTATTAGAGGCTCTGTCGATAGCCGGGAATGTATTAAGCAATCAATTTATACGTCTTAAAGTAGGAGAGGCGACGGAGCATGTTCGCGAAGGCACAAGTCTAGGGCAAGCCTTAGACAGTACAAAATTGTTTCCGCCAATGATGTTACATATGATAAAAAGTGGAGAGCGCAGTGGAGAACTTGGCAGTATGCTTGAACGATCTGCTGATAATCAGGACAAGCAGTTTGCAGCGCAGGTGACAATTGCACTGGGTATTTTTGAACCCGCTCTGGTAGTCTCGATGGCTGGTATCGTTTTGTTTATCGTAATGGCAATATTGCAACCCATTTTACAGCTGAATAATATGGTATCGGGTTAAATAAGATGAGAATCGAACTTAGCTAGATAGTGCTGGTCTAACAGCAAGTTTAAATTTAAATAACAAAATTTAGGGGCAAGATAGTGAAGAGCAACAATAAAAAACACAGAAATAACCAAAAAGGTTTTACCTTACTTGAGATCATGGTGGTTATTGTTATTTTAGGAATATTAGCCTCCCTGGTAGTGCCTAATCTGATGGGCAATAAAGACAAAGCCGATCGTCAAAAAGTGGTATCAGATCTGGTTGCACTAGAAAATGCTTTAGATATGTATCGCTTAGATAACAGTTATTATCCAACTACGGATCAAGGGTTGAATGCTTTGGTCGAAGAGCCGAGTGGCACACCAACCCCCCGTAATTATAGGGAAGATGGTTACATCAGACGCCTACCGCAAGACCCATGGGGTAATGATTATCTGCTGGTCAGCCCCGGAGAGCAGGGAAGAATTGATGTTTTTTCTGTTGGCCGAGATGGTGAGGAAGACACCGATGATGATATTGGCAACTGGAACTTGGATGGTAAATAAGCCCGATTTTGCTCTATAAAAAGCATTTTAAAAATATTCGGCAGTCCGGCTTCACTCTGCTGGAGGTGATGTTGGTGGTGTTATTAATAGGCATGGCTTCGCTTGCGGTGGTAATGACTTTGCCTAATAATTTAAACTCTGAAAACAATGTCAGCTGGCAGGCACAGCGCTTTGCAACGTTATTACAATTTGCCGAAGATGAGGCGCTGATTTCCGGTAATGAGCTCGGGTTAGTGATGAAAAATAACAGTTACCAATTTGCTGTTTATAATTATGCGAAGCAACGCTGGTTAGCTGCTCGGGTCGGTGAAATAGAGAGAGCAATCGGATTACCCGAGTCGATTGCTCTCGAATATAGGCTGTCTGATTCGGTTTGGGGTGATCTCAACAACCTTGAGCAGGACAGTTTTATTGAAGAATCAGAACTTATTGAGATTGAAGCTGATAATACATTGGAAACCTTAGCGCCTCAGGTCTATGTGATGTCCAGTGGTGAGGTATCCCCTTTTTCATTGATCTTTTCAAAGGTCGATAATGATGCTGAAGAGCAAGCAATGACAGTTTCAGTGAGTATGAATGGTGCAATTTCTATTGCCGAGCTGAGCACCGAATGAAGGTAAAACGATACTCGGTTATGTCTAAACACAGAGGTATGACTTTACTTGAGGTTATGCTGGCCCTGGTTATTTTAGCGACAGCAGGACTCGCGGTGATGAACGCGGCTTCAGGCACATTAAATAATCAGGCTTATCTGCAGGATAAAACGTTTGCCTTGTGGGTTGCCAGTAACCGTTTGGTAGACTTGAAATTACAACAAACCTGGCCCTCTGCAGATTGGCAAAATGATACTGAAGAGTTTGCTGGAAATACTTGGTATTTACGTTATCAGACAGTGAAAACCAGTAATGATAGTTTGCAAGCATTGGATATTGAAGTGAGCACTAAAAAAGAAGGGAGCGCACTCGCTTATATTAGGACTTACATTGTCGCAGAGTAACCGAGCAGGTAAAAAGTCAATAAAGGGATTTACGCTGCTGGAAGTCCTGGTGGCGATCATGATTTTTGCAATGCTTAGTTTGACCGCTTATCAAGTCTTACAGGGAGTATTACGTAGCAGTGAAATAAGTAAAGAGCACAGTGATGCATTAACCAAATTGCAACGTGCAATGCTTATTATTGAACAAGATTTTACACAGATTGTTGCGCGTGCTTCCCGTGACGGCAGTAGCGATGATGAAACATTACGCGCTATCACAGCAGGTAGATCGTTGTATGGTTCAGAAGATCAGGGCATTGAATTTAATCGTCTCGGGTGGCAAAATCCGCTTAATTTACTGCCCCGCTCTAATATCGTGCGGGTACGTTACCGACTTCAAGAAGGGCAATTACAACGTCTGTATTTTCTTTATCCAGATCTGGTTACAGGGCAAGAACCAGAAGTTCAAGTATTATTAAATGATATCAGTACGCTCAGTTTCCGTTTTTGGAATAACGGATGGAAAAGTGTCTGGAGCCCTGACACAAGCCTTCCGGAAGGTATTGAAATTACTTTTACCAGCAAACGCTATGATGAAATTCGCCGTGCTTTTTTAATCTCTGCAGGCGGGGTTATTAAACAATGATGCCGGCTAAAAATAAAAAGCAAAGCGGTGTTGCGCTTATTACTGTGATGCTGATTTTGGCGATTATGGTAACCGTGGCAGGCACTATGACTGGTCGGCTGACCATGAGTTTAAAGCGTACTGAAGGATTAGTTTTTTCACAAAAAGTCTATTGGTACGGGCAGGCTTCGGCAGACTTTGGGAAAATGATTTTAAATCAGGATTTTTCAGATAGTGACGTGGTTAGTTTGGATCAAATATGGGCAACACCTAATGCTGTCTTCCCGCTTGATAACGGCTCTCTGGCATTAGAGATTAAGGATCTGCGTAGTTGTTTTAATGTCAATAACGTTACCACAGATGTGGCGGTAACTCAGTTTCAGTACTTATTAGAAGCGCTTGGCGTAAATGATTATGGTGCTGAGATGATTGCTGAATCAACTCGAGATTGGATTGATAGTGATGATCAAAGTGAGGCATCCCAAGGTGCTGAAGATAGCTTTTATCAAGGCTTGAGTGTTGCATATTTAGCTGCGAACAGTTTAATGGTTGATATTAGTGAACTGCGTGCCGTGCAGGGGGTAGGACAAAAAACATATGAAAAAATAGCGCCCTATTTATGTGCTGTTCCCTCTACTAAACAAACAATTAATGTGAACACTGTTAGTGTGGAGCAGTCTGAGATCTTATACGCTTTATTTAAGGCGGATCATGATCTGGCTGTTTCTGATTTTAAAACCTTATTAGAAAACCGGCCAATCAGTGGTTGGCTCAGCATTTCTGATTTTTTAGATAATAGCCTATTTGATGGTTTGTCTGTATCGTCATCTTTAAAGTCAAAATTAGCTGTCAGTAGTGAGTTTTTTCAATTAAATGGAATTGTTGAATTTGAAGATAGATTAATGGCGGTTAATTTTTTGTACCAAATTGAATCAGAGAATGCAACCGTCATCCGTTACAAATCAGGTGGATTTAAATGAATTTAGCATTACACATTCAATCGATATTAGATGCGCCAATGACCACTGATAATGTGGAGGTTCTTAGTGACTGAACGATTAGTTATTCGCTTAGCAAGCAGTGCATCACAAAAAAATTATTGGCTGATATGGTCTGACAGTGAAAATGAAATTATTGCATCGGGTGAAGTGGATAATGCCGAGCAGTTGAGCACGCTGACAGAAAAAGCATTGCAACGACGAGTCATCTGTTTATTACCGGGAGTCGATGTCTGTATCAAAAAAGTGGTCATTAAAGGCGCTTTTAATCGTCAAATGCAGCAGGCTTTGCCTTATTTAGTTGAAGAAGAGTTAGCCTCTGATGTGGAAAAACTGCATTTTAACGTCATTGCCAAAGAGACTCATTCTGTCCATGTGGCTATTTGTGATAAACAACAAATGCATCACTGGCTTGAATGGTTAGAAAATGCACAAGTTCAGTGTAAACAGTTTATTCCGGAGGGGTTAACTTTACCTCTGTCTGAGTCCGGACCTTGGCAGGCGGTGCAGCTTGGAGAGCAGTGGTTAATAAGAGAAACTGCGGATATCACCTGGAGTTGCGATGTCTCTATGCTCAATACAATTTTAACGAGCAAGTTAACAAATTTAGCAGATGGAGTTTCTGCACCCCGAATAGAAAGTTACAGCCCGATTATTGAAAACGCCGTGGGTCAGTGGTCTGCTCATGATGCTATTTTACCGATGGAGTTGTTAGCGGTAGGAACTAAAAACAATACCGTTAATATGCTGACGGGTGAATTTAAACCCGCAAAAGCGGCTAACCCGTATATTAAAAAATGGCGAGTGCCGGCCATTGTTGGCGCTATACTGTTTACCGTATCTGTGATCAATATTTATAGCAAAACCTTACAGGTTCAGGCCGAAACTGAGTTGATCCAGCAGCAGGTTGAAACTATTTATAGTCAAGCCTTCCCTGGGGAAAGTAAATTAAAATATGCACGGATCCGTCACAAGCTTGAAGTAATGCAAAAACAACTTCAAGGGAGCAGTCGGGAGTTTGATTTTTTAACTGTTCTGAATGACCTTTCACCTGCGCTGACATCTCTCAAAAAATTTCAAATTAACAGTTTGAAATTTGACAGTAAAAAACAACAGCTGCAGCTAGCACTCACCGCGCCGAGTTTTCAATCCTTTGAAACGTTTACAACGGATCTGCCTGAGCATTTAAGCGCAGAGCAAGGCGCGTTAAATAACAGTAAGACGGGCGTTAGTGGAGTACTAACGATAACGCAAAAATAATGGTTGAGTATTTTAATTTTTGCTCGGAAAGTATGAGTGAAGTACTTATGATAAGGAAAAAATAATGGTTGAGCGTTTTAACTTTTGTTGGGAAAGTATGAGTGATGTACTTATGATAAGGGATAAATAATGGTTGAGCGTTTTAACTTTTGTTGGGAAAATATGATTGACGCTAATGGCGTATTTATAATAAGGAAAAAATAATGGTTGAGCGTTTTAACTCTTGGTGGGAAAGTATTAGTGAAAAAGAGCAGCAATTGTCATTAGTTGCCGCTTTTCTGCTATTGATCGCCATTATTTACTGGGGTATATGGCAGCCGTTGTCTACCGGGCTGGAGCACAGTCAAAATCAATTGCAACGAAGCCAGCAAATATTATTCTCCACCAAGCAACGCGCAACCCTGTTAGTTAGCGCTGGAGTAGGGCAACAGTCTGCTGTTAGTCAAAACCAGAATGTAACTCAGATAGTCAATATAAGCGCACGACAAAAGGGCATCATTTTCTCGCGTATTATCAACCGTAATGAGCAAGTTGAAGTGCAGATCAGTGATGTTGAATTTGATCTTTTCATTAACTGGTTGTCTGAGTTAAGCGCCCAATACTCAATGTCAGTTATCAATGCGGATATATCACCAGCAGGCACAGAAGGTTATATTAAAGTCAATCGTCTCTCCCTTGGGTATTAAATAATGCCTTTAACTCTGCTAAAGAGATCCTATCTTCATGAAAATTAAGTTTATTGTATTATTTGTATCTTTGTATCTGCTCGCGTTGCTGGTCACCTTACCTGCCACTGCATTATTGCGTTTTATTCCTCAAAGTTCGGGGCTCCAAATCAGTGGTGTTTCCGGCTCCGCATGGCAGGGCCAAGCTGCGCTTATATCCTATAACAAAAAAATCAATCTGCAGCGGCTCTCATGGGATGTTGACTGGTTTGCATTGACTGCTCTGCAGATTAAACTGGATGTTAAATTTAATAATGGTCAGAATGCCATGTCAGGTAAAGGGTCGGTTAAATTAGGTTTTGCCGGGCTAATGATTGAAAACATGCTGCTTGATATGAGCGCCCAGGAACTGCTCTCCTATGCAGATTTACCCGTTCCTGTTGATGCCTCTGGCGATGTTAGCCTGGTAGTAAAAGAGGCTTCACAGGGGGATCCCTATTGCGATACATTGGATGGTGTTTTGGTTTGGAAAAATGCACAGGTCAACAGTGACCTTGGTAAAATAGATTTGAACACGGTGAACATTGATTTGAGTTGTGATAATGGAGATGCAGTGGCTATTTTACAACAGCAATCAGATCAGCTAAGCAGCAACATTAACGCCTTATTAGAACAAGGTGGAGCGTACAAGCTGGATGGAACTGTAAAAGGCACTAATAAGCTTGCTCCTGAGATAAATCAGGCCCTCTCATATTTGGGTCCAAAAAATGCCTCTGGTGCTACTGTAGTTCGCTTTAATGGTCGTTTGTAGGGGTAATAAAAGAACGAAAAAATTATTTTTCATGGATTGACTGAAAAATATAGTTTGTAACTAGATTAACTTTATGTATGAATATACACTGTTCATAATTACAGTTGAATTTAGCGTGGAGATTAAATAATGAAAGAGCTAACCAAGCGTCAAAATGAAGTGTTGGATGTGATCAAAGAGCAAATATCCAAGACGGGAATGCCGCCGACCCGGGTTGAATTAGCCAAGATTCTTGGTTTTCGAAGCGCTAATGCGGCAGAAGAGCATCTTAAAGCCTTAGCACGTAAAGGTGCGATTGAAATTTTAGCCGGGACATCTCGTGGAATTCGCCTTCTGGGTGAGCATCAACATAATGAAAAAGTACAGGAAGAAGGGTTACCTCTTATTGGTCAAGTCGCTGCAGGTGAGCCTATTTTAGCTGAGCAGCATATTGAAGCATTCTATGACGTTGATCCTGCTTTATTTCACCCCAGTGCCGATTTTTTACTGCGTGTACAGGGTGAGAGCATGAAAGATATCGGTATTATGGATGGTGATCTTCTGGCTGTACATAAAACCCAAGATATCAAAAATGGGCAAGTTGTCGTCGCCCGCGTTGAAGATGATGTTACCGTAAAACGTTTTTATCGGGAAGGTCGTCAGGTAATTTTAAAAGCAGAAAATAATCACTTTGATCCGATTAAAATAGACCTGGCATATCAATCTTTTGATATCGAAGGCATAGCCGTTGGTGTCATTCGAACAGCTGACTGGATGTAAAACGGACTGTTTTATTAACAATCGCCTGTTTTATTAATAATCGTCTAATAGTCTGAGTGGATAAAATTTATTTTTAATATAATGGATTATAAAAATGAAAAAAATATTACTATTTATAGTGCCATTGTTTCTTTTATCCTTTTTATTATTAGGTCGAGCACAGTTTCACGATGACTTAACTAAGAATGAATCTCTGATTTTGTTTAAGGAGGGGAAAAGTTTAACCGACTTTTCCTTCGATTTGGCAGGCGGTGAGCATTTTACTAATCAAGATTTACAAGGGAAATGGACCCTTTTTTTTATTGGTTACACTTTTTGTCCTGATATCTGTCCGACGACCTTAGCGCATCTTGATAGTGTTTACCCGACATTAACAGCAGCACCCTATAACGACATACAAATTGTATTTGTCTCCGTTGATCCAAATCGTGATAAAGCGGATCAGTTAGCGGAATATGTGCATTATTTCAATTCTGAATTTATTGGTGTAACCAGTACCCATAAACAGTTATGGCCTTTTGTACAAAATTTAGGATTGATCTATAGCATTGTCGATCAGGGAGTGGCTGAGCCCTATTATTTGGTGGACCACAGCGCTTCAATCGTGTTAATTAACCCCAAAGGTGAGCATCACGCCTCTTTTCAAGCGACAATAAATGCAGAGGGTATTTTTAATGTGGAGATGGACTTAATGGTTGAAAATATCCATCAAATTTATAAAAAATGGCACTAAAGCCACTGCGCTAAGTGAGTCGTTTACTCAGCTAGACCCCTATTACTGAAGATGCCTGACGCTTTAAGTTATTTGGCTCTGTAATTAATTTTCCCCGTATGATTTTAATCAAAAAGATGCGGATTAATCACTGTCCTGACCTGTGCATCTGTTTATGTTTGCCATTGAGTATTTTTTGCCATGATAAAATCCTCCCTTTTAAATTTATCTACCCATCAAAAAATCTTCGCCATTGCCTTTCCAATGATGATTTCAAATATTAGCGTGCCATTGCTTGGCCTTGTTGATACCGCAGTGATTGGGCATATGCCGGAGTCATATTATTTAGCGGGTGTCGCCGTGGGTTCGATGATTGTGACGCTTATTTTCTGGATGCTAGGTTTCTTAAGAATGTCGACCACAGGATTAGTTGCACAGGCTTACGGGGAGGGAGATCATCAGCAAATTATTCGTTTGTTATTACAAGCTATATTGGTCGCTTTGTTGTTAGCAGTTGCCATTTTATTGTTACAAAAACCCTTGATACTGCTCGCATTAAACTTTATTGAGGGCAGTGAAAAAGTGCATTTTTATGCACAGTTGTATTTTAATGTCCGTATTTGGAGCGCGCCGGCGGCATTGATTAATATGGTGCTATTAGGTTGGTTACTGGGTATGCAAAATGCGAAAGTGCCGATGTTTTTACTGATTATTAGCAATGCCGTCAATATTGGTTTAGACGTATTATTTGTAGTTTTTTTAGATTGGGGGGTTGCAGGAGTGGCCTGGGCGTCTGTCGCCGCCGATTACCTTTCTTTATTGTTCGGTTTATTACTGGTTAAGAAACTTCTTAAACCTTTCTATAAGCCGGGGGATTTTCTTCGATTAGGTAAACAACTTACTGATTTAAATTCTCTTAAAAAATTTATTTTATTGAATCGTGATATTTTTATCCGCACATTATGTATACAAGTCACCTTTGCATTTATGACCATGCAGGGAGTTAAACTGGGCGATGCTATTGTTTCTGCAAATTTGGTTTTAATGCATTTTTTATTGCTTATCTCTTTTTCCATGGATGGACTTGCCTACGCAGCCGAAGCGCTCGTCGGCAAAAATAGCGGCACCGGTTGTCTAATCAAATTAAAAGAAAGCGTTTATGTGACTTTGTTTTGGTCGGTTATTTTTAGTTTATTGCAGCTGCTGTTATTTTACCTTTACGGGCAGTGGATTATTGCGCAGATAACATCAATAGAAAGTGTGCGTGTAGAGGCGCTTAGTTATTTACCCTGGTTAATCATTATTCCGATAACCTCAGTATTAGGTTTTATTTTTGATGGTATTTTTATCGGTATGACGCGGGCCAAAGAGATGCGCAACAGCCTGCTTTTTTCACTTTTTCTAGTCTATTTCCCGGTCTGGTTGGTGTTTTCAGAACAGGGTAACCACGCATTATGGATAGCAATGAATGCTTTTATGCTTGCCCGCGGATTAAGCCTTGTTTGGATTTATAGGCGGCTCAGTAAAAAAGGGCAACTAATACCAAAAAAATAATTAAGTGATTATATGCTAAAATAGTTAATGTTTTTTAGCATTATTCGCTAGCCCCTATTAGTTTCTATTCAATCACAGTGAGCAACGATAAAATGTGTAATCTACGCTAAAGATTTAGTCCAAAACATGGCACTGCCAAATTCCGGATCCAGTATATAATCAGAGTAACCCAATTTGCTGTAGGCATTTTTTGCAATAGTATTACCTTCTAAGACCTCAAGAGTGATTTTACAGCAATCACGAAGCCTGGCGATTTCCTCTATTTTTTTAAATAATAATGATGTCAGGCCCTGCCCGCGAAAATCTTGATAGACAACAAGATCGTGAATATTAAAGAGAGGTTTACAAGCAAAGGTAGAAAATCCCTCTATTGCAGTTAACAGCGCGGCGGGTTTATTACCTGAAAATATTAAGACAATAAAAATATCATTACGCTTTGAGAGCATTGGAATAAGATTTTTTTTCGCAAAAACTGAAAGATCCTGACCTCCTCCCATGGGGTCTAAGGCGTAGTGCGACATCAAGTGCAGATAAGCCTGTGCGTGTTCAGTCTGTGATAAATCAGCTTGTACAATATTTAACATTACGATCCCTTGAATAAAAATAGGTTGTCGAGCGATAATATCATTTACAGGAATTTTTTAGGAGTCTTAATGAAATTAGTGTTAGACTTCTAGAAGTCCAAATAAAAATATAATGTGGGGTTTTAAAATTATGCCAATTCGTATTTCCGATGATCTGCCTGCTGCTGATATTTTAAGGTCAGAAAATATTTTCACTATGTCTGAAACGCGCGCGAGTCTTCAAAATATTCGTCCTTTGCGTGTTTTGATCCTTAATTTGATGCCCAAAAAAATTGAAACGGAAACACAAATAATGCGTTTGTTATCTAACACGCCATTACAAGTGAATGTTGAATTAATACGCGTAGATGCCCGCGCATCACGTAATACACCGAAAGAGCATTTAGATAAATTTTACAGTGATTTCGACAGAGTTAAAAATCAAAAGTGGGACGGTTTTGTTATTACCGGAGCACCTCTGGGACAAATACCCTTTGAAGATGTTTACTATTGGGACAAATTTATAGAAATTGTTGAATGGTCACGCCACAATGTCACCTCAACACTTTTCTTGTGCTGGGCTGCGCAGGCTGCGCTAACCTATTTATATGGTTTAAAGAAAGAAACCCGCGGCGATAAACTTTCGGGTATCTATTTACACCGTACCCACCATCATCACCACCCTTTAGTGCGTGGATTTGATGATGAATTTTGGGCTCCATTATCACGTTTTGCTGAATTTAATTCAGAGGTGGTATCTGAAAACAGTGATTTAACTATTTTTGCCGATGCACCCAATGCAGGTATTTATTTGGCTGCCAGCCCGGATTGCCGTCAGGTTTATATTACCGGCCATCCTGAATATGATGCGGGAACATTAAATAATGAGTATATACGCGATTTGGAAGAGGGTTTAACGCCTAAACAGCCGGTGAATTATTATCCCGATAATGATCCCGATAAAACACCGCGGGCAATATGGCGAAGTCATGGAAATCTGTTATACAGTAACTGGTTAAACTATTGTGTATACCAAGTGACTCCCTATGACCTGGCGGATTTAATATAAAAATCAATAAAAAGTTATTTTTGTAAAGCTTTGGTCATTTTCGTGGTTTTTAATGGCGCTACCTATAATCACTTCTACACTTTAAATGTTAGCGATAGAAATTGTTATGCAGCTGACAGTAAGTAGAAGTAAATAAATCACTAAATAAACTATATAATAGAAAACAGAAAAAATAGTTGTTAGTCAGAATCTGGTAAGTAGGCTCAGCGAATTTTCAATATAGATTTTCGTTGATATCCTTAAGCTAACATGGAGGGTTGTTTATACTTAGTACCAGTTTTTAGTGAGGCTATCACTCAAAAAAGAGTTAGAAGTCGTAACTCGTAGACCCGAAGGGTAGAGGATAGACCTTTTTATTTTGAAATTGAAAATAAGAAACTGGTTTTGGTTGGATCACTAACATGGAGGGACTACATATTATTATTTCGTATCAGCTTTTTAAAAACAGTAATAGAATTTAGGAGTCAGCTATTTTAAGCTACTCATTGCCTGTTTGGCGTTACTATTGCTGTTTTTTATCTCGTGATAGTCGATCATAGGTTAAGTACAGATTTTTTGTTGTTTTTGTATTTTACGTTTGGACTTTTTCTTAATACCGTTTAAAAAACATTTATTATTATGTGTTTATTAGGTGGTAGTTTTAAGGCTGGAAAATAGTACAGTAAAAAATAACAACTGAAGAATCCGTTTTATTTATTATGATGGCATTAAAATTGTTAAAAGTTAAGTAAAAAGCGAGCTACTAATTAGTTCGCTTTTTTTGTATCTGATATTTATTTTAACGTTTCTCTACCCAGCTGATTATACCAATCTACCTATTTATAGCGGTTTTCCATCACTTCACAGTCAGAGCTGTTCAAAATAGCTCCACAGAATGTTGTGTCATCAGCATGCGCGGCGACCGCAATCAATGCTGCGCTTTCTCCTGCTCAAATTTTTTTCATTATTTTCAACAGAAAATTTCAATCAAAGAGCAGCTTTGTTGGGTAAGTTTGACCGAATTTCATGCTAATATTCTCCCCTATTATTTACTGCATTAAATATCAGGAAACCCTATGGCCGTTAACGATCGAAGCGCACTTATTAAGGCGCAACTAGAAAAGCATATCCTTCTTATTGATGGGGGCATGGGAACCATGATTCAGGCGTATAAGTTTGAAGAAGAGGATTACCGTGGTGAACGTTTTTCTGACTGGACCTGTGACGTAAAGGGTAACAATGATCTGTTGGTTTTATCTCAACCTCAAGTCATTGCCGATATTCATCGTGAATATTTAGATGCCGGGGCAGATATTCTTGAAACTAATACCTTTAATGCAACTACTATTGCCATGGCTGATTATCAAATGCAGTCGTTATCAGCAGAAATAAACCGCGAAGCCGCTCGTTTAGCGCGTCAAGTAGCCGATCAAAAAAGCGCAGAAACTCCGGATCGCCCGCGTTTTGTTGCCGGTGTATTAGGCCCGACAAACCGCACCTGTTCAATCTCTCCGGATGTCAACGATCCTGCCTTTCGAAATGTAACCTTTGATGAGTTAGTTGAGGCGTACAGCGAATCAACTCATGCGTTAATTGAAGGCGGCTCTGATCTGATTTTAATTGAGACTATTTTTGATACGCTCAATGCAAAGGCGGCGGCTTTTGCGGTAAGTGGTGTTTTTGATGAGCTTGGTTACAAATTACCGGTGATGATCTCCGGTACCATAACCGATGCCTCCGGACGAACGCTATCGGGACAAACCACCGAAGCCTTTTATAACTCATTGCGCCATATTGAGCCGCTCTCATTTGGCCTGAACTGTGCGCTTGGACCCGAGGAACTGCGCCAATATGTGCAGGAGATATCGCGGATTTCAGAAACCTATGTTTCAGCACACCCGAATGCGGGTTTACCTAATGCTTTTGGTGAATACGATTTAGAAGCCGATGAAATGGCCGTGCATATTAAAGAATGGGCAGAAAGCGGCTTTCTAAATTTAGTCGGCGGCTGTTGCGGCACCACGCCCGCGCATATTAAAGCCATGGCTGATGCTGTTGCCGGCGTAAAACCGCGCGTCCTGCCTGAGCTTGAAATTGCCTGCCGATTAAGCGGATTAGAAGCATTAACCATCCGTAAAGATTCGCTCTTTCAAAATGTGGGCGAGCGTACTAATGTAACCGGTTCAGCCCGCTTTAAGCGCTTAGTCATGGACGAGTTATATGATCAGGCACTGGAGGTGGCGCTGCATCAAGTGACAGCGGGCGCCAATATTATCGATATTAATATGGATGAAGCGATGCTTGATTCATTGTATGCGATGAAACGTTTTCTTAATTTATGCGCCTCTGAGCCGGATATTTCCAGAGTGCCGATTATGATCGACTCTTCGAAATGGGAAATTTTAGAAGAGGGCATGAAATGTGTACAGGGTAAAGGAATTGTTAACTCGATCAGTATGAAAGAGGGCGTGGATAATTTTATTGCTCAGGCTAAGTTAATTCGCCGTTATGGTTTTGCCGTGATTGTGATGGCTTTTGATGAAGACGGGCAAGCCGATACACGCGCCCGTAAATTTGATATTTGTCAACGCTCCTACGATATTCTGGTCAATCAGGTGGGTTTCCCGCCGGAAGATATTATTTTTGACCCTAATATTTTTGCCGTGGCCACGGGCATTTCCGATCATAACAATTATGCCGTTGATTTTATTGAAGCGGTTAAAGACATTAAAGATAATCTGCCCCATGTGATGATCTCAGGTGGAGTGTCTAACGTTTCTTTCTCCTTTCGTGGTAATAATCCGGTGCGTGAGGCGATTCATGCTGTGTTTCTCTATTACTGTATCCAAAATGGTATGGATATGGGCATTGTCAATGCGGCGCAATTGGCGATTTATGATGACATCCCTGCAGATTTAAAAGAGGCGGTTGAAGCGGTTGTCTTAAATAAGAGCCCTGATGCAACGGATAATTTACTGGATCTGGCCGAAAAATACCGGGATTCCGGCGGTGAAAAAGTGGATGACGGCAAGGCATTGGAGTGGCGCAACCTGCCCGTCAATGAACGTATTGCCCATTCTTTAGTGAAAGGTATTACCGAGTTTATTGTGGAAGATACGGAACAAGCGCGCGCCAATGCTGAAATGCCCATCGACGTCATTGAAGGGCCGTTAATGGATGGTATGAATATCGTTGGCGATCTCTTTGGTGAAGGAAAAATGTTTTTACCGCAAGTGGTTAAGTCGGCGCGGGTTATGAAACAGGCAGTGGCTTATCTCAACCCCTACATTGAAGCCACTAAAGCGGTTGGTGCAACCAACGGTAAAATCGTTATGGCCACGGTTAAAGGGGATGTGCACGATATTGGTAAAAATATTGTCGGTGTTATTCTGCAGTGTAATAATTATGAAATTATCGATCTTGGAGTGATGGTGCCAACTGAAAAAATCATTAAAACGGCCATCGCAGAAAAGGCGGATCTGATTGGTTTATCTGGCCTAATTACGCCATCGCTAGATGAGATGGTCTATGTTGCCAAGGAGATGCAGCGCCAGGGATTGAAGCTGCCGTTATTAATCGGTGGTGCAACCACCTCTAAAGCTCATACCGCAGTGAAAATAGAGCAGAATTACGATCAACCCGTGGTCTATGTCTCTAATGCATCGCGTGCAGTCGGGGTTTGTCAGAAATTATTAAACCCTGTCAATAAACCGGACTTTGTTAAAAAACTGGATGAAGATTATGTTCGGGTACGTGAGCAATATGCCAATAAACGTCCACGCAGCGCACCGGTTTCACTGCAGAGAGCGCGTGCTAACGCCGCTAAAATTGATTGGGCTAATTACCAGCCACCCGTACCAAATCAACTGGGCGTGCAGGTCATTAAAAAGATGTCGATTAGCACCTTACGTGAATATATAGACTGGACTCCCTTCTTTATGACATGGGGGCTGGCGGGCAAGTACCCGAGAATTCTTGAGGATGAAGTTGTTGGAGTAGAGGCGACGCGTCTATTTACAGAAGCACAAACAATGCTCGATACCGTTGAAGCACAGGGCGAAATATCAGCCAGCGGTATGGTCGGCATTTTCCCGGCGAACAGTGTCGGTGATGATATTGAAATTTACACGGATGAATCGCGCACTGAAGTATTACAGGTGAGTCATCATCTGCGTCAGCAAAGTGAGAAAAAACCGCCCTTCGTCAATCACTGTCTGGCTGATTATATTGCGCCTAAATCATCGGCTATTGCCGATTATATCGGTGCATTTGCGGTAACGGGAGGTATTGGTGAAAAACAAGTGGCCGAGCGCTATAAAGCCAATCTTGATGATTACAATGCGATTCTGGTGCAATCCGTTTGTGACCGTTTAGCCGAGGCCTTTGCCGAATATCTGCATCAGAAAACTCGCAAAGAGTATTGGGGATTTGCCGCGAATGAAAGCTTAACGAAGGATGATCTGATTCGTGAAAAATACCAGGGGATTCGTCCGGCACCGGGTTATGCTGCTTGTCCTGAGCATACAGAAAAGCAAGTTATTTGGGATCTGATGAATGTTGAGGAGCAGATCGATATGCAGTTAACCAGCAGTTATGCAATGTCTCCGGGGGCTGCGGTTTCCGGCTGGATTTTCTCGCATCCCGCAAGCCGTTATTTTGCCGTTGCACAAATTCAGCAGGATCAGCTAGAGGATTATGCCAAGCGTAAAGATTGGGATTTGTTGACGGCGGAAAGATGGTTAGGCCCTAATTTATAATATTATAAATTGATCGTGTTAAAAATAAATTTAAAGAGTGCCTTTTGAGGCGCTCTTTTTTTATTTGCCGCTAAAAAATAATGTTCGTCTTACTCTGTCAGCGCATTGTTATCCGATTTTGTTGTTTATCTGTAGATCTGCGGTGCTTATTACAATCTATATAATTTCAAAGTACGCAGCAAAAATAAATGCCGACAGAGTGTTGGTGAGTAATCACTTCGGGTGGATTGTTCTAATAACAGCTCCATTTTTTCAAATATGGCTTATTCTAAGGTTATTTTTTCTGCTTAGTCGTAATAAATCTTTATTTATGGTCTCGCGACCTCTATCATTAATGATCCATTTTTTCAGTTGGTTAATCAAATGCCCAAGATCACTCCGCAAGACATTTCCACTAGTTTCGGCCGAAATATTATCGACCGTGGAACGCGCTACTTTAAAGAAAGTCGGGTGTTATCTTGTGAATATGATGAGCAAAAAAATCAACTCAATGGCAGTGTTAAAGGATCGTCAGAAACCCCTTACCAAACCAGTGCTTCGATTAAAGAGTCTAATAAAGGTGGATTTATTATCCACAGTACTTGTAGCTGCCCTGTCGGTTGGAACTGTAAACACGCCGTGGCTTTGCTGCTTGCTTATCAGGCGGACACGCCCAATTATAATATTGAGAATAGTTACCAAACCTGGTTTGAACTATTACAAAGTCAACTTTCTAAAAAGAAATCTACGACCACTTCAAGTGCTTATCAGGGGTATTTCCGCCTCTCGTTTAATAAAAGTACGTACAACCATTCCTTGCGTTATTTGCAGGTGGAATATGGCTCAGTACGTTTTCTAAAAAGTGAACATACCAATGTATTTGCAGCAAAAGATCTTATTTCTGTTGTCGAAAATGAATCTTGGATGGAAAGTTATAAGTGGGTAAAAGAAGACGACGTCACTATTTTACAACTTTTATTAGCCAAAGAAGGGCGTGTACCTAAGCTTGAAAAAACCTCCATGTACACCGAAAATGACCTGCTTGCATTGCATAAAATATTGGCAACCGGGCGTTGTTTCTGGCATGACTTAAATCTGCCTTTACAGCCTGCTGAGAAAAAACCGATACAACTTCAATGGGCTGATGAGGATGATTTAAAACAATTACAGGTGGGCCTTGAGAGTATAGATAACTGGTTGTTAATTCCGACGCCCACGCCTTTTTATCTTGATACGGATCGCGGCTTAATTGGTGAAATTGAAAGTGTCTTTGATAGTGGTTGGATTTTATCGTTGTTAAAAACACCACCACTGGGTGAAAAGCAATGTGTGCATTTCACCGAACAGGTATCGCTGCGTTTTCCTCAGGCTGTTTTACCCAATCCTATGGTTTATCAAACGCGTGAAATTAGCGATGAGTTACAGGTTATATTGAGTCTTAATGAAAAAGAGATCAAAGGACAAAAGTTGTTTGTCGCCCGTTTGTATTTTCGTTACGGTGAACTTGAATTAAATCCGGGCATAGTTGATGAACCGGAGCGTGCACAATTTATGTGCAACAATAATATTGTCACTATTGTCAGGGATCTTAATCAGGAACGTTTAGCACTTAAAAACTTTGAACAACTGTGCCTGTTGGATCTGTTTATGTACGATCCCAAGCAGCCTGAAACCGAACAGCTAGTGGGTATTTTACCGCCGGAGTTAGGTGGCTCTCAGGAGTTTCAGTGGTTATCATTATTAACCGCTCATAAAGCTCGCCTGGAGGTCATGGGGTGGCACTTTGAAATTTCTTCTAATCTGGTCTTGCTCAGCGATCAGGTTAATAGCATTGATATTGAAGTTGAAGAGCAGGGTCAATGGTTTGATCTCGGCGTATCTATTGAAATTGAAGGTAAACGTATTGAGTTATTACCGCTGTTATTGGAATGGTTGCGTAATAATGAAGACTGGCAACAGCACCGCTTTGATATTTTATTAGCCCAGCCAAACGGGCGCCCACTGCGTATTAAACGTGAATCTATTCAACCTATTTTATCGATATTGCAGGAGCTGGGTGAGGTCAATAATGACAATATTCATCTGCCGCAAAGCCAAGCTGCTTTATTGGCTCAATTACCGGAAATAAACCGTTGGGTTGGAGGCTCGCACGTTAAGGCTTTAGCTGAAAAACTGAGCCATTTCAAAGGAATTCAAGAAGTTACATTACCTGAAGGTCTCGATGCAACCCTAAGAGATTATCAACATGCGGGATTAAATTGGCTGGTATTTTTAAATGAGTATGGTTTTTCAGGCGTGCTGGCCGATGATATGGGCTTGGGTAAAACCATTCAAACATTGGCCTATTTACTGTATAAAAAACAGCATCAGCAATTAGTTCAGCCGGCTTTGGTTATCTGCCCGACTTCATTGGTGGGTAACTGGTTAAATGAAACGACCAAGTTTACCCCCGACTTAAAAGTGCTGGTATTACATGGCGCCGACAGGCATAAGCATTTTGAGGAAGTGCCTGATTATGATTTAGTGATCACCACTTATCCATTAGTTGGTCGGGATTTTACTCAGCTGGAAGCATTTCAATTCTCAGATTTAATCCTTGATGAAGCGCAAACCATTAAAAATCCTTTGGCAAAAATGACCAAAAGTATTAAACGCCTGAATGCAAAACAGCGTTTATGTTTAACGGGCACGCCAATGGAAAATCATTTAGGCGAATTATGGTCACTGTTTGATTTCTTAATGCCGGGATTTTTGGGCAGCTATGCGACTTTTAATCGTTTTTATCGTAAAGGAATTGAAGGCGAAGGAAATGAACAGGTGCAGTCTTGGTTAATACAAAAAACCCACCCTTTTTTATTACGCCGGACCAAAGATGAGGTTGCCAAAGAGCTGCCTGCTAAAACTGAAATTATCCAGAATATAGTCCTACCTAATGATCAGCGTACCTTATATGAAAGCATCCGTGTCACCATGGAGGAAAAGGTCCGTGACTTGCTTAAAGAAAAAGGTCTGGCAAGAAGCCGTATAGAGTTTTTAGATGCGCTGCTTAAACTGCGCCAAGCCTGTTGTGATCCGCGCTTAGTGAAGCTTGAACATGCACAAAGTATCAAAAGTTCAGCTAAACTCGACTATTTGATGACAGTTTTACCCGGTATGATTGAAGAGGGTAGACGCATTCTGATCTTTTCTCAGTTTGCACAAATGTTAGGTTTGATTGAGCAATCACTGCTGGCGGCCGAAATTGATTTTGTTAAGTTAACCGGACAGACGCGTAATCGCAGCGAAGTGATTGATAAATTCCAAAATGGCAATGTACCCATTTTTCTTATCTCTTTAAAAGCAGGCGGAGTCGGGCTTAACCTGACCGCTGCGGATACGGTTATTCATTATGATCCCTGGTGGAACCCCGCTGTTGAAAATCAAGCGACGGATCGTGCTTATCGAATTGGTCAGGATAAGCCCGTCTTTGTGTATAAGTTAATTTGTGAGCATACCGTTGAAGAGCGAGTTCTTGCATTGCAAACGCGTAAGCAAAAGCTCGCCGATAGCGTTTATGGCAGCGAACAGGAGGAAAAATTTGTACCTGATAATAGCGATACTTTATTGAAGCTATTTGAACGTTACTGAGCCCTTGTTTAAAGAGCAGTGTTTAAAGGGCCTTTTTTAAAAGGCTCTTTTTTATTTTCTTTATCTGAGATTATTAATGATTGATACTAATATCCGAGAGGGGAATACAACTGCAGGCAAGAATATAACCTTGCTCAATTTCTAAATCAGTTAATCCTTCATCATTGAGTACCTTCACTTCACCTTCGACTAATTTCACCTTGCAACAGCCGCATTGCCCAGCCCGACAGGAATACGGAATGTCGATACCTGCTTGTTCCGCCTGATCCAATAACAGTTGCTGATTATCGCCCTGAGCGGTCACGTTTGAGCCTTGATAATGTATTGCCAAGGTCTGCTTATTGCTTTCCAGTTGATCATCCTGAGCGCTATAAAATCGGGCTCCCTGGGCACTGATCACTTGTACCTCGTCACCAGCTCGAATCAAACCTTCATTAAGGGGAATTAAATTTTGCCCAAAGTCGATATTTCCATGGGAATAACGAAATTTCGATAATGTCAGTAAAGGTTCACTTTTATCGGCAATACCAGTTTTAGGATCTACATTAGTAAATATACAACGGGAGCAGGGTTTGCTGACTGCAAATTCGACTTCGCCAATCTTAATTCGCGACCAGCTGTCTTCAATAAAAGGGAAATCACCTTTGATCACAATATTAGGTCTAAAATGTAACGCGCTTACTGGCGTTGCTAAGCGCGCATTTAGTTGATCCACTGATGTTTGGTTAATCAACAATAACGGGTAACCATCGGCAAAGGAAACCGGCATGTTTGTATTTTTGACCAGGCGTTGAGTCTCTTTTGCGAAAAATACCAGCTGACATTTTTTCTGCAAAAAGGCTGAAAACCATTGATCATAATCACTATGGCAATGTACTGCGTTAACATTATCAGACCACAGCTGCGCGTTTTTAGTTTGCTGGCTAAAGTGCGCAGGATCAATGGTTAATGAGGGCATATTGGGTGCGTTGACTATTAATATCTGTTTTGAAAACTGTACTTCTATTTGGGTGAGCTGCGGATAACTCCGACCGGTGATAAATTGACCCTGTTCGTCAATCAGCATATAACGACGATCAAATTTCAAGCCTTTTTTTTCAACTTTTGCAGCCGGCTGGTTAATCGCTTTGACTGATTTAATGGGATAAATATAAATATCTGTAAGTGTTTGCAAGTTAAAAGCCTTTTTTAAGCAGGTACTATAATCAGGTCCTATTCGGTACGTTCTGCCATGTAACCGAGGTAATCAGGAATACGTGTAGTGTAACTTTGGCCGATATGTAATGAATCGATAATAAAGTCAGCGGTAGAGATATTGGTGGCGACGGGGATATTCCACACTGCAGAGATGCGTAATAATGCTTTCACATCGGGATCATGCGGCACCGCATTCATAGGATCCCAAAAGAAAATTAACAGATCAATTTCGCCTTCCGCTATTTTTGCGCCCAGTTGCAGATCACCCCCCATTGGCCCTGAGAGCAAACACTCAATGGGCAAACCTAATTTACTCGCTAATAAGCTGCCAGTGGTACCCGTTGCATAGAGCTGGTGCTCTTTTAATACATTGAGGCGCCTTTGTGACCAGTTTAATAGTTCCGTTTTCATATGATCGTGTGCAACCAGTGCGATCCGCTTATGTTTAGGTAACTCGCGTGTTATATATTGCATTTTTTTCCTTTAAAATAGTCTTGCGAGGTTAAATCTATTGCTTTGCACATCTCATGGAGCAGTTATTTCAAATAAATCTGTTTAAATACGCTGTGTTTAAAGACTCGCGAAACAGTGCAATGATGAAATTTTAAGCTATTGTAGCGCAGTGCAGGCTTGCTAGCCAGTTAAGACAGGGGATGTTCATTCGCAGTGCCTGCATTTAATTAACCTGCCGCTAAGCAGGTTAATTATGTTAGGGAGTGATCGTAAAAAAGAGGAAATTAATACCAAAATAACTAAAAAAATGAGCACCTTTGCTGGTTAAAATTATCCCTAAGCGTTGTGAGTTTTGAAGTGAGAACATCTATCTCCTGCAACTCTCGCTTTGTTAGTGCTAATTTTTCCTTCGCAATACTTGATCACTTCATTAATTACTTTGGTATAACTTGGCTAATACGCTCTTTATTATAATAAAGGTTAAGCTGAATAGCGTTTGTCACCAAACATGAGTTTATAGATTAACCAGATAGCCAAAATCAGAGTTAATGAGACTGAAAACAGGTTGGATCCCCACTCCGGGTATTGTGTGCCAAGAAAAGCAGAGTAAGAAAATATACCCAGAAAAAATGTTCCCCAAGCCGGACGAATACTAATTTCATTATCAGCTTCTTTAATATAAATACCATAAAAATGATTCACAGAAAAGAACAGAGTAAAAAAGGCAAAAGGGGAAAACGGAATGGCTTGCTTGGTCAACATAGAATAGCAGGCACTTAGTGAAAGCCCTACAACGTATGTGTAAGCTAACCATTTTAATGAAATAGTCGGTTGATTCATAGAGTATTTCCTCCAATAGATTGTAATATTAATATTAAAAATAGCATGATAAATCACTTAAATCCTCTTTTTATTCGTCATTTATTCATCACTAAAAATGAATATATTATTTAACTATTGTATGGCGCACGGTTTGTTATTGGAATGTGTGACAAGTGGTGGTAATTTGTTAATATAATTTGTTTTTCGCTCATCGGATCCCGAGGTCTATCATGTCCACAGTAAAAGATACTAAAGTTAAATCTACACACTATCATTACGATGCCATTGTTATTGGCAGCGGACCGGGTGGAGAAGGGGCTGCAATGAAGCTTGCTAAGGGAGGGTTACGCGTTGCGATTGTCGAAAAATATAAAGATATCGGCGGAGGCTGTACCCATTGGGGAACCATTCCTTCTAAAGCATTGCGCCACAGCGTTAGCCAACTTATTGAATTAAAGAACAACCCGTTATTTCTTAATAATTATCCTCAAAATAAAACATTTACCTTTAAAGATGTTTTGTCTCATACCCAGAGCGTGATTGCTAAACAGGTTTCCATGCGAAGTGGTTTTTATAACCGTAACAATTGCAGCATCTATTTTGGCGGCGCTACCTTTGTCGATAAACACACTGTTTTAATTACCAAAAGTGATGGCACAGCAGAAACTATCACTGCCAAAGATATTATTATTGCCACGGGATCGCGGCCTTATCGCCCTGAAAATATTGACTTTACCGCGGCTAATATTTACGACAGTGATACTATTCTTGCTTTAGATCACCATCCGCAACACATTGTAATTTACGGGGCAGGGGTTGTGGGTTGTGAATACGCTTCTATCTTCAGAGGATTAGGAGTCAAAACAGACTTAATTAATACTCGGGATCGTTTGTTATCATTTCTCGATGCGGAAATGTCCGATGCACTCTCCTATCATTTTAGAAATTCAGGCATGATCCTGCGTCATGATGAAGAATATGAAAAGGTTGAAAATACAGCGCAAGGCGTGGTGCTGCACTTTAAGTCAGGTAAAAAGATGAAAGCCGACTGTCTGTTATATGCCAATGGACGTACCGGTAACACTGACAAATTAACGCTAGAGAATGTGGCTCTCAAACCCGATGCTCGAGGGCAGCTCAAGGTCAACGAACACTATCAAACTGAGGTAGATAATATTTATGCGATTGGGGATGTCATTGGTTATCCAAGCCTCGCCAGTGCCGCTTATGATCAGGGCAGGATTGCGGCACACTTTATATTAACCCGGGAAGGTAAGAAAAAACTGATAAAAGATATTCCAACGGGTATTTATACTATTCCTGAAATTAGCTCAGTGGGTAGAACTGAACAGATGTTAACCCAGCAAAAAATACCCTATGAGGTAGGCCGTGCACGCTTTAAAGATTTAGCACGCTCACAAATATTAGGCTCAGAGGTGGGCAGTTTAAAGATACTCTTTCACCGCGAAACCAAGGAGATATTAGGGATCCATTGTTTTGGCGAGCGGGCAGCAGAAATTATCCATATCGGGCAAGCGATCATGGAGCAAACAGGGAAAGCGAATACCATTGAGTATTTTGTTAAGACGACCTTTAACTATCCGACCATGGCAGAAGCTTATCGTGTGGCAGCTTTAAATGGTCTAAATAGATTGTTTTAGTTTTTTGTTATAGCTTCTTGTAATAATGACTATTTTCTAACCCATAAATAAACATTATTTATGGGTTTTTTATGCTGATAATCAGGTTTTGTTAAGCGCTTTTAAGGTCAATAATAACGCGGATATTCCTCGAGCCTCCTGAAAGTCATCCCTGGCTAATAATTCATCCACTTTATTTAAGGGCCATTTGATCACTTCTAATGGCTCAGGTTCGTCACCCTCAAGTTTTTCGGGGTAAAGATCAAATGCCATAAACAGAGTCATCTCACTGCTGAAATAACTGGGTGCCATGGTTACTTTTTTAAGTTTTTGTAGTCTGTTGGTCCCAAAACCTATCTCTTCCTTTAATTCTCTATTCGCTGCCTGTTCCGGGGTTTCGCCTGAATCGATAAGCCCTTTTGGAAAACCTAATTCATAGGAATGCGTGCCTGCAGCATATTCTCTGATCAGTATCAGCGTCTCGGCATCATAAAATGGCACAATCAGTACCGCGCCCTTATGATAACCCTGCATACGTTCGAACTCTCGCTGCTGTCCATTACTAAATTTGAGCTGCAGCGCTTCAATTTTAAAAAATCGGCTACTCGCAACCAGACTGCGCTTGAGGATTTGCGGTAATACCGGTGATGATTGACTCATATAAACTCTCTTTAGCCAACGAATAAGATGTTATCTTACAAGTAACAGCGAATTAATTACAACTTATTGAGGTATTTTATGCATCTTGCTCGAGAGATCGATACAGTCTTACTGGACATGGATGGAACATTGCTTGATTTGCATTATGACAACCATTTCTGGATGGAGCATGTCCCCAGTCAATATGCGCATAAAGCGGATATTTCATTAGCACAAGCACAGCACTATATGTCCGCCCAGTATGCCAAGGTAGCGGGGAGTTTAGATTGGTACTGTTATGATTACTGGAGTGCTACCTTAGGCTTGGATATCCATCAATTACAGCATCAAACAAAGCATAAAATTCAATTACGCAGTGATACTCTGTGGTTTTTGGAATACCTTAAAAAGTCAAATAAACGGGTTATTATGTTAACTAATGCTCATCGCAGTGGCATAGCATTAAAGATGCAGCAGTGTGATATTCGGCATTACTTTGACGCCATTGTTTCCAGCCATGATTATCGAGTAGCCAAGGAAAACCGGAATTTTTGGGAAATGGCAGCCGAGCAACACAGGATAGATTTTAAACAATCATTATTTATTGATGACAGTGAAAAAATACTGCAGGTTGCACAGCAAGTCGGGGTTGCTTATTTACGCGGTATTAAAACGCCTGATAGCGAAAAACCGGCCCAGGAGATGCAGTTTTTCAAGGGTATCAAACTCTTTTCTGAACTGTTAATCGAGCAATAACAACAAGGTAGAGGAAAGGGGTGGGATGATCTGGGGGGTAAATTCTGCCGGAAAAACCGGTAGCGCTGCTACCGGTTTTTATTTTTAATATCTATTAGAACAGTTCATCGGCAGTAGTTGGTGCATTGTCGGGTATGTCCTGGTTGCCCTCTGTTGATGATTTTTCATTGAAAAAAGTTCTTCGATCCACATATTCTGTAGGAACAGAATCTGCGCGGAAATACTCAAAAAAAGTGGTGAAATCCGTCTGGTAAGTGAGCAGTCCCGATTTTCGGTCGATCCGTACGGTCGAAATCTGGCTGGGTGTATCTATTGTGACTACTGGGTTTGATAAAGCCGTATCCTGCATAAATTCTATCCAGGCAGGTTGGGCAGTTTTCGCTCCAAACTCAGACCCGTAGGATTGATCTTTGTCAAGATTATTATTGTAGCTGGTTCTGCCTAAATCAAGATTAAAGTCATCAAATCCAACCCATGACGTGACTACCCTATTACCTGCAAAACCGGAAAACCAAGCATCTTTTGAACCGTTGGTGGTGCCTGTTTTGCCACCCATATCATGGCGTTTCAAAATACGCCCAGCCCGCCAACCGGTACCATTCCAACCACTTTTATGCTGCCAGCTGCCGCCTCCCCAGATCGCCGTTGTTAATAATTCACGGGTTAAAAAAGCGGTTTCAGCGTTAATGACCGCCGGCGCGATTTGCTCTGCACTTACGGGTGAGATAGGGCAAACCTGCGCACCTTCATCAAGCTCGGTTTGTGGCGAGATAGTTTGTTGAATATTTTCCTGTTGTGCATAAAGTTCAGCACAATCAGAGCAGACAATTTTAGGATTTGCCTGATAAATGACACTGCCATAGGCATTCTCAATACGTTCGACCAGATAGGGCTCTATCTTAAACCCGCCGTTGGCAATAATGGCATAACCTGTCGCGAGCTTTAAGGGCGAAATAGAGGCCGAGCCTAAAGCGATAGTATTGTTTTGAGGCAGATTCTCTCTATCAAAACCATATTTCTCCAGCTGTCTGGTTATTTTTGTTAATCCGAGATCCTGTACCAAACGAACGGATATGACGTTTTTAGATTGTCCGAGCGCTTGACGCAGGCGAATCGGGCCGGCATAAACCTCCGGTGAGTTTTTTGGTCTCCAGGCTGTACTTCCCGTCCACTCATTAATGGGTGCATCATTCACCAAAGTGGCTAGCGTATAACCATTATCCAGTGCTGCCGAATAAATAAACGGCTTGATATTGGAGCCTACTTGACGCTGCGCTTGTGTCACTCGATTAAATTTACTCTGTTCAAAACTAAAACCGCCCACCATAGAAGTAATAGCACCATCCTGTGGATTGAGAGAAACAAATGCCCCACTGACGGCGGGATATTGAGATAACTCTAATTGTTGTGCAACTTCACGGACCCAGATTTGTTGGCCTACGGCGACAATGTCAGAGGCTTTTTTAGGCTCATTTCCTTGTCTGGAATTGCTGATAAAAGGTCTGGCCCATTTTAAGCCATCCCAATCGATCTGTTGTAACTGACCCTGGCTATTCTTAGTGATAACTTTAATTGCCTGTGCCGCAACCTCTACGACTACAGCAGGAGACAGATCGGCAGAGTCAGGAGTTTGTCTTAAAGTTGAAATGATCGCCTCGTTACTCCAACTTTTTTCCGGTGCTTGCCATAACACTTTGCTCGCACCCCGGTAACCGTGACGTTTATCATAATCATGCAAGTTATTAAGTGTCGCTTTGTTAGCGGCTTGCTGATCGATTTTATTGATCGTGGTATAAACATTAAAACCATCGTTGTAACTGCGTTCGGATCCGTAGAGTTCAATTAATTTATTACGCGCGATTTCTGCCACATAATGGGCTGATAGTGTTATCTCAGCGCCATGGTATGTCGCCGTAATAGGGCTTGCTTTTGCCGTTTCGTATTGCTCCTGAGTGATGTAGTTTTCGGATAACATACGTGATAAAACAACATTACGGCGCATCTCTGCATTTTTAGGCGAAGAAATCGGATTTAAATTCGAAGGTGCTTTTGGTAAACCCGCCAGAAGGGCCATTTCTGCTATGCTTAATTCTGAAACATCTTTGCCATAATAAACCTGAGCAGCTGCGCCAATACCGTATGCTCGCTGGCCCAAAGCAATTTTATTCAAATAGAGCATCATAATTTCATCTTTGCTTAATATTTGTTCGAGCTGAATAGCAATAAAAACCTCTTTAATTTTGCGGATGAAGGTTTTGTCTCGGGTTAAGAAGAAGTTACGTGCGACCTGTTGGGTAATCGTGCTGGCACCTTGCGTTGCTGAACCGGTTGAAGCCCATACGGTTGCTGCACGGATAATACCAATTGGATCGATTCCAAAATGTTGGTAAAATCGGCTGTCTTCGGTGGCGATAAAAGCATTAATAAGGGTCTTCGGAATATCTTCCTTAGTAAGAGGAATACGGCGTTTTTCCCCAAATTGAGAAAGCAGTTCACCATCAATACTGTACACTTTCATTGGCACTTGTAATTGAATATCGGTAATAGTGGCAACATCAGGTAAATCAGATTTTACGTGATAATAAATGGCGACTATGGATCCAATACCCACTAAGCCGATAATAATTGAAAATAATACCAGGCGTTTAATCCATTTCATCATTTATTCGTACCTTAGAATTTTTTTGCTATTAATTGATTTAAGTTGTAACTAGTTCACAATAGGAAATCATTATATAGTGATATTTGTGTAGTTAAAGAAGGAATTGTGACTTCACGCCTTGGAACTTATTGATTTTAGAATTAACATCGGTCTTTAAGAGCCTATTATCAACGGATTAAATATATTTTAGCAGGGACGTTATGTTTAAAGGTTTAAAAAAATCAAATTCAAATGCGTTGATCGGGATTGACTTCGGCTCAAGTGCCATCAAGGCGATTGCACTGTCTAAGGGAAAAGGCACCTTTCAAATAGATGCGGTGGCTGAAATAGCCGTCGAAAAAGGTTTGATTGTTGATAATAGTTTTGAAGATATTGTTAAATTGACTGAAGTTATTAAACAATTACGTAAAAGCTTTCCCGCTTCATACCAAAATGTCGCGATTGCCGTCAGCGGTGCAGATGTTATTACCAAAGTAATCCCAATGAACGTTAATTTAAATGATCTTGAGCTGGAAAACCAAGTCGAAATTGAAGCCGAAAACAGTATTCCCTTTCCCTTAGATGAAATTTTTTTAGATTTTGAAGTCATTTCCATCAATGCCAATAATCCAGACCTAAAAGATGTGTTAGTGAGTGCCGCACGAAAAGAAACCGTACTGTCGCAAGTGGATTGTATTGAAGATGCAGGTTTACGGGTGAAAGTTGTTGATATTGCAAGCCATGTACTGGCTCGCTCTTCTGAGTTGCAAATTTCCCGTGAAGATTTTGATAAAGGGATTGCGGTTGTTGATATTGGTGCAACACAGATGACCTTAAACATACTGCATCAAGGCAAAGTTATATTTTCACGGGCTAAAAATCACGGCGGAGCGGTCTGTACACAGATGATAGCGGATCGTTATGGTTTAAAACTCGATGAAGCAGAAAAAATTAAAGTTGAGCGTGAGTGGCCGCTCGATTGTGATATTGATGTTATCGAACCCTTTATTACCATGACGGTTAATCATTTACGCTTTGATTTACGCATGTTTACCAATGCCCCCAATAATATCGGTGTTGCGAAACTGTTTCTGACCGGTGGTTGCCAACTGTTGCCTGGATTAGTGACCCAGATACAAGAGCAGCTCGACTTAGAGACTGAAATTGCCAATCCATTCCTCGGTCTTGAATACAAAAACCCATCGGATAAAAGTCTGCTTCATCAATTTTCCACAAAATATATGATGGCCTTAGGGTTGGCATTAAGAGGGGAGGGTAATGTCTAATATTAATTTGTTGCCATGGCGGGATGAGCTTAAAAATAAAAAGAAAAAAATGTTTTTGATTTTTTTAGGCTTAAGTGCTGTCTTAATCCTGGGGATTTCTTATCTAGGGAAATTATATGTTGATGGCTTAATCGGCGAACAGCAGCTGCGTAATCAATACCTGCAGGCCCAAACGACTATTCTGGACAGGCGCATTGCAGATGTGCATAAAATCAAAAAGGAGAAAGCAGAACTTGAACGTCGTATCATTCTTATTCAAAAATTAGAAGAGAAACGTAATTATGCAACGCATCTCTTTAATATATTGCCGCAAGTTGTGCCAACCGGTATTTATTTAAACAGCATCACATTTGCCAACGGGCAAGTTGATGTTAAGGGAATGAGCGAATCGAACAATCGCCTTACTACGATGACCAGAAATATCGATAGTTCTGATTGGTTGGGAAATGCTTATATCAGCTCTATCGTTTCAGGGCCGACAAAACCCATCAAACTAAGTCAGTTTGCCATGAAATTTGTTGTCATTCCTGAAAAAAAGGCGGGTGAATAATGGATTTAAGTGAATTAGATTTTGAAAATGTCGGCAGTTGGCCGACACAATACCGAGTTGCATGTATTGCCTTTATCTGCGCTCTCTTAAGTGGTGCCTTTTTTTATTATGTCACCCTGCCGCTGTTAGATGATCTTGAACAGATTGAAGCACAAGAAGTTGTTTTAAAAAATGAATTTAAAGTAAAGGCCGCATTATCTTCGAATTTAGAAGAGTACCGTGTGCAAATAGCCGACATTAAGGTTATTTTTGAAGGGTTGCTGCACAAGCTACCGAGTAATGCCGAAGTAGCAAGTTTACTTGATGATATCAGTTTTATCGGTGCCGATAGTGGTCTGCAGTTTAAAAGTATTAACTGGGGAGCGATAAAAGAGGAGGAACTTTCCACTGAAGTGCCTATTAGTATTCAAATAGTGGGCCGTTATCAAGAACTCGGACAGTTTGCCGCAGACATCGCTGCGCTGCCGCGGATCGTCATTTTGGACAATTTAACCTTGACCAAAGGTCAGCAAGATTTAATGACTTTAAATGTAATTGCTAAAACATATCGTTATAAGGAGAGCCTAAAATGAGATTTTTTATCATTTTGCTGATGACCTTTCCTTTATTCTCATGCGGGGATCTCGATATTAATGATTTAAATCGCTTTGTTATTGAAACTAAAGCGAAAAATTATCCACTTGGTGATAAAGTGCCGATTTTGAAAAAAATTGATCCTTTAACCTTTACACAAGAAGCCAGTCGTAATCCTTTCAGCGAACCTAAGGCTGAAGTTGTTGCTGCTGTTGTTAATGTACCTAAAAGCTGTCCTCAACCTAATTTTAATCGCAAAAAACAAGCTTTGGAGATGGTCTCGCTTGACAATTTGACGATGCGAGGAACCGTCTTGGCCGGTCAGATGCTCTGGGCGCTGGTGCAGGTGACGGGCGGGGAGTTATACAAAATTAAACCCGGCTATTACCTGGGATTGGACCACGGAAAAGTCGTAAACATAACAGAAGATAAAATTGATTTATTAGAGTTAGCCCTGGACCGGGATGGCTGCTGGCAAGAGCGGATAACAAAAATTACTTTACGCTAGTCTAAATGATCTTAAAACAGGGATGAATAAGCGTCATGAATACATCATACTTAAAAAAAATATTAACTCTTTTGCCGCTGGCATTATTGTTTCACTCCTCCATCGGCTTTGCTGAATCACAACTCGATAAGCTTGATATTAATCCTTTAGCGGAGGGTAAATTTGAATTGCGCTTTGCCTTCAACGAATCTATCAGCGGCTATCAGGATAAGTTATATTATCGACCCAATAAATTAGTTATTGATGTTGAAGATGCGAGTTCCGTTTTAGCGTTAAACCCGATTAAAATTGATAAAGGAGGGGTTAATAATGTGGCCACCGAGAGAACACCCGAGGGGCTGCGTTTAACAATTAACCTTGACACTTTGATGCCCTATCGTGTTGTACAGGAAAATAGTGTTCTTTTTGTGCGTTTTGGCAATACTGTGCAGGAGAACGCAGTGAGCGATAAACAGGAGGATGCCTTAGCGGCCGCAGTGGTTCAATATTCGGGCAGCCAAACAGCAAAAGCTGTCCCGTCAAAGATTAATGCTGCGATTGTTTCCTCGCATTTGGCAACCCCTAAAGGTTACGTTAACAGTATTCATTCACTTGACTTTAAACGCGGCCCCGAGGGGCAGGGTAAACTATTAGTATACCTTGATAACTCTAGTGTGGCGGTCGACATTCGTCGTCGTGATCAGCAGTTGATTGTTGAATTTCAAAGCACTTATATACCCGATGAATTATTGTATATTATGGACGTTGTTGATTTTGCAACCACTGTGCAAAAAATAGAAAGCTTTAAAGAAAACGGTAAAACTCGTCTTGTGTTTGATATTAAAGATCAATACAACTATCGTTATGATCAGTTAGATACTCTGTTTATGATTGAGATCTCTGAAAAACCTAAAGATCAAAAAGAAAGTGCCTATCAGGGAAAAGCCATCTCTTTAAACTTTCAGGATATCCCGGTACGTACTGTGCTGCAGTTGATTGCCGATTTTAATGGTTTTAATTTAGTCATAACGGACTCTGTAACGGGTAATATAACTTTGCGCCTTGATGATGTGCCGTGGGAACAAGCGCTGGATATTATTTTAAAAGTGAAAGGTCTCGGCAAACGTTTGGACGGTAACGTCTTAATGATTGCTCCGGCTACAGAGTTAGCGGCAAAAGAACGTGCTGAATTAGAATCTGAAAACGAAGTGGCTAGTTTAGCAACTCTATATTCTGAATTTATCCAGATAAATTATGCAAAAGCTACAGATATTGTAACTATGTTATCCAGTGATAAGACTAGTTTATTATCTGAGCGTGGTTCGGTAAGTATGGATGAGAGAACCAATTTTTTGATTTTAAAGGATACAGCAGCGGTTATTGATTCGGTTAAAGATATGCTTAAAGTGTTAGATATCCCTGTACGCCAGGTGGTGATTGAAGCGCGTATGGTAACCGTTAGTGATTCTGTGAGCGAAGACTTAGGGGTTGAATGGTCAAGTAGTTCTGATGATGGCTCATCTAGTGGCTTCACGGGGACGACTGTAAACTCGGATGGCAACAGCATTGGTTTTCAATTTGCTAAATTAAATGGTTCTATATTAGATTTGCAGATTTCGGCACTGGAAGCAGAAGGAAAGGCTGAAGTTATTGCCAGTCCGCGGATTACCACGGCAGATCAGCAAACCGCTTATATAGAGCAAGGTACAGAGATACCTTATGCTGAGTCCTCATCATCTGGTGCTACCACAATAAGCTTTGAGAAAGCGGTGCTGAGTTTAAAAGTGACACCGCAAATAACACCGGATAATAAAGTGATTTTAGACCTTATTATCACTCAGGATTCAGTCGGTGAGACTTATACGGCTAGCGATGGCGCCGAATATGTTTCCATTGATACAAACGAGATCACCACACAGGTCTTAGTAAATGATGGTGAAACATTAGTACTAGGCGGTATTTATCAGCAATTAATGACCAATACTGAAACTAAAGTTCCGGTTTTAGGTGATATTCCTTATTTAGGCGTATTATTCAGACAGACGAGTTCTAAGACAGAGAAGCAGGAGCTATTGGTTTTTGTAACCCCACGTATTGTCATGCAAACTAAATATTAATCAGCTCTTTTTCATCAAAAGCTATAAAAAAAAATAAGTCCAAAGTTAATCTTTGGACTTATTTTGCTTATGGGCTTGCAATGGCTTATTAACAATTGCGATAATATACAACACTTCTCTTTTTCTAAAGGGTGTTCCCAGTAATTAATCACTTGAGTAATAATTGAACATGGCAGAGCAACGTAATATTTTTTTAATTGGCCCAATGGGGGCTGGCAAAAGCACAATAGGCCGTCATTTAGCACAAATGTTACACCTTGATTTTCTTGATTCCGATGCGGAAATTGAGAAAAAAACAGGTGCAGACATTGCATGGGTTTTTGATGTAGAAGGCGAAGCGGGTTTCCGTATTCGTGAACAAAGCATGATTGATGAGCTGACACAAAAGCACGGTATCGTTTTAGCAACCGGTGGTGGTGCACTGATTCTCCCTGAGAATAGAATACATTTGTCGGCGCGGGGTATTGTTGTTTACTTAAAAACCAGTGTTAACAAACAGTTAGCTCGGACATTAAAAGATAAACGCCGCCCATTATTACAAAACGATGATCCGCGCACGGTATTAGAAGCATTAGCTGAAAAACGTAACGAATTTTATGATGAAGTCGCCGATTATACCATCGAAACCGATGAGCAAAGCGCGAAGGTTGTCGCCAGTCAAATAATTGCATTATTGGATTTCTAATGGAAAAGATAGTTGTAGATTTAGGTGAACGTAGTTATCCGATATCAATTGGCGAAGGTTTATTAACTCAAACAGGGTTATTCAAAGCAGCGATCAAGGGCAAAAAAGTAATGATTGTCAGCAATGAAACCGTTGCACCTTTGTATTTGGGACGTTGTAAAGAAACCTTAATTGATTTCCAAATTGATGAAATCATTTTACCCGATGGTGAAAAGTTTAAAAATCTACATACTTTTGAAATTATTTTAACCGCCTTGCTGTCTAACAAACATGCCCGTGACAGCACTGTTATTGCGCTTGGTGGCGGAGTTATAGGAGATATGGCCGGTTTTGCTGCTGCTTGTTATCAGCGTGGAGTCCCCTTTATACAGGTACCTACCACTGTCTTGTCACAAGTTGATTCTTCCGTTGGCGGAAAAACAGCGGTTAATCACCCTCTGGGTAAAAATATGATTGGCGCATTTTATCAACCTCAGTCAGTTATTATTGATATTGATTGCCTTAAAACATTACCTGCGCGTGAATTTGCAGCCGGCATGGCCGAAGTCATTAAATACGGCATTATTTATGATCAGGCATTTTTTACCTGGCTTGCAGAAAACGTTACCGCGATTAAAACACTGCAACCTGCCGCAATCACTTATATGATTAAACGTTGCTGCGAAATTAAAGCTGAAATTGTCTCTCTGGATGAAAAAGAAGGCGGTATTCGCGCATTATTGAATCTCGGACATACCTTTGGTCATGCGATAGAGGCTGAGCAGGGCTATGGAAATTGGCTGCATGGTGAAGCTGTTGCGGCAGGTATGGTCTTGGCTGCAAAAACTGCTTTAACCCTCGGCCTGATTGAATCTGCGCAAATTGAGCAAATTATATTATTAATTAAAGAGTTTGATTTGCCGGTTAAGGCACCGGAAAATATGGGCTACGAGCAGTTTGCAGAGCATATGCAATTGGATAAAAAAGTATTAGATGGCAAGTTGCGTTTAATATTACCTACCTCTATTGGTAGCAGTGAAATATTTGAGAATGTCAGCGAAACGGTGCTGCGTAATGTTATAGAATTTTAAATTGACTGATGCTGAGACTTATATAATCAGCATAGTGAAAAGAATAAAATCATGTTTTATGAAATGTAGCAGCAGATAGATCCGTCTGTTATTTTATTAGATTATTTGTATTTATAAGCCCTGCATAAAACAGCGTCTTTAATAATACTGATCTGAGAAAATAATAACTTATGCGTTAACAGAGCCATTTAATAAGTAGAGAAAATGAGCACTCATTCTGAATATGATAAACGACCTTCATGGGTCAAAGAAAATCTATCACAACTGTTATTATTACTGGCAATGTTGATGGTTGTGGTGAGTCTTGCTGTTTATTTTTTTTACACCCCCTTAAGTGAACTCATTTTTGCAGAGGATCGCGCTGCAGCACAAAAAATAATTGTCAATAAAGCGCCGGTGAAAGTGATCACTGAAAATTGGCAAGAGGATCAGCAGGGCCCGATAGAAAATACGCAGTACAACGTTGGCGATAGTGATCTTAATGACAAGCGGGTGGTCATTTCCAAGGAGGAATTGGTTGGCTTAGAACAACGTTACCGCATTGATCTTGTCGAAACAGCCGAAAAACCATTGCCGGCGGGAATTGAAGGGCAACAGTCTGTTCAAACGATAGTGGGTAAGAATGGTCAGCCAAGCATTTCAATCATACGGATGAGTGACTCATTCGCTTCGGATATTGACAGGGTTAACGGGCAGGCAGAACTATTTTTGTCAGGAGAAAAAAAGCACCAGCTGCTGCTAAAAACCGCGCAACTCAACGGGATTAATTTAATATTGACGCCGGCAGAGACGCTGATGGCAAAGTCCCCCTCTTTATTTACCCTAAGATTATCTGCAATGGAAAGCTGGGAAAAACTGCAGGACTTTGTTATTCAGCATGATCTGCTTAAAGAAAATATTTATGTTTACCGGACCATTCGAAATCATAAACCCTGGTATGTGCTTCTGCTTGGCGAATACCGCAGTTTCCCCGGCGCAAAAATTGCACAGCAAGGTTTACCCGGTGCTTTAGCTAACTTTCCATCACAAGTGTTCACCTACAAAGAGATCCAGCAGGATTTGCAATTAAAAAATGACTAAAAAAAATCGTGCATTCCTAAAATGGGCAGGTGGTAAATTCACCCTAACCGAACAGATCAATCAGCGTTTGCCCCAGGGAGGACGTCTTATCGAACCCTTTGTCGGCGCGGGCTCGGTCTTCCTAAACAGTAACTTTGATGAATACCTGCTTAATGATATTAATCCCGATTTGATCGAGATGTATAAGATCGTTAAACGTAAACCTAAACAATTTATCATTGATGCCAAATACTACTTCCAGGATGCCTTTAATAATGAGGCTATCTATTATCAGCTGCGCAGTGAGTTTAATGGCTGCACAGATGTTTATAAGCGTTCATTATTATTTCTTTATCTGAATCGTTTCGGTTATAACGGCTTATGTCGTTATAATAAAAGTGGTGGTTTTAACGTGCCCTTTGGACGCTATAAGAAACCTTATTTTCCGGAAAAAGAGCTGCTTATTTTTTCTGAAAAGGCTAAAAAAGCAACTTTCACCTGCAAACCTTATCAGAAATTATTTCAGTATTTACGTGATGATGATGTTTTATATTGTGATCCTCCCTATGTGCCGTTGAGTAAAAGCGCATCATTTACCAGCTACGCGAGTGAAGGTTTTAGCCTCGATGATCAAGCTAATCTTGCAAAACTTGCACGCGAGTCAAAGTGCAGTGTTTTAGTGAGCAACCACGATACTATTTTAACTCAGGAGCTCTATCGTGATGCTTCCTGCGACCAGATTCAGGTGTCTCGCACTATCAGCAGTAAATCCTCAACCCGTCAGCCCGTGGGGGAGTTATTCGCACTGTTTAGTGCGCAGCTTTCAAGCGCTAAAAATCCATAAAATAAAAAATAGTTTGTTTGCTTTTGCTTCGGTAGAATAGCCATTCACTTTAGCAAACGGAAACTTATCATGACCGATTATTTAATTGCCCCTTCAATCCTTTCCGCTGATTTTGCCCGGTTGGGTGAAGATGTTGAAAAAGTATTAGACGCTGGTGCCGATGTAGTACATTTTGACGTAATGGATAATCACTATGTGCCCAACTTAACCATTGGTCCTATGGTTTGTAAGGCCCTGCGAGACTATGGTATTACAGCGCCCATAGACGTACATCTTATGGTAAAACCGGTCGATACTATGATAGTTGAGTTTGCCCAAGCAGGTGCATCAATCATTACCTTTCACCCTGAAGCCTCTGAACATGTGGATCGCTCATTACAATTAATTAAAGAGCATGGCTGTAAAGCGGGTTTAGTGTTAAATCCTGCGACTTCATTAGAAGTATTAACCCATGTTATGGATAAACTCGATGTGGTTTTATTAATGTCCGTAAATCCTGGTTTTGGTGGTCAATCATTTATTCCGCATACCCTTGAAAAATTACGTCAGGTCAAAAAACTGATCACCGCCAGCGGCCGTGATATTCGTTTGCAAGTTGATGGCGGTGTTAAAACAGACAATATTAAAGCCATCGCCGAGGCTGGTGCAGATATGTTTGTGGCAGGCTCTGCTATTTTTAATCAGCCTGATTATAAGGTTGTGATTGATAAAATGCGTACTGAATTAGCTAATATTTAAAGTGTAAAAGATTAAACTTATCTGTTTTGATCTGACGGCACCCTGATAAACAGTGTGCCGGACCTGTGTTTCGCATCGAAAAGATAATAAAACAGCGAATGCAGCCTGCGGTTATAAAGAAGATTAAACGTTTCCTTGCTAAATCCAAATCATATTGTTGCTCAATTTAACGAATTATTAAATCTACTTAAGAGTAGATAAAGGATAGATAAATGACTAAACCATTAGTTTTAAGCGGTTGCCAGCCCTCAGGATCGTTAACCATAGGTAACTACATGGGCGCGCTGCGTCAATGGGTTGAGATGCAAAAAACCAACGACTGCCTATTTTGCCTAGTTGATTTACATGCGATTACCGTTCGTCAAGATCCACAGGCACTGCGCAAAGCAATTTACGATGGTTTAGCGATGTACCAGGCTGTGGGTATCGATCCGCAAAAAAGCACCATGTTTATTCAGTCACAAGTACCGGAACACGCAGAGCTTTCATGGATCTTAAACTGTTATACACAGATGGGTGAATTAAACCGAATGACCCAGTTTAAGGATAAATCGCAAAAGAATGTTACCAATATTAATGTTGGTTTATTCAGTTACCCGGTATTGATGGCTGCCGATATTCTTATTTATGGGCCTAAACATGTGCCCGTAGGCAGCGATCAGAAACAGCATCTTGAATTAGCGCGTGATATTGCGATACGCTTTAATAATGCCTATGGTGATACCTTTGTTGTTCCTGAGCCTGCTATTCCTGAGCATGGAGCACGGATTATGAGCCTGCAGGAGCCGACTAAGAAAATGTCGAAATCCGATGATAATGTTAAAAACTTCATCGGATTGCTCGAAGATCCGACAAAGATTTTGAAAAAAATTAAAAGTGCGGCAACGGATTCGGATGAAAAGGCACGTATCTATTTTGATCCCGTAGAAAAGCCGGGTGTTTCAAATTTACTGACCCTGCTTTCCTGCTCAACGGGCAAATCCATTGAAAGCCTGATCCCTGAATATGAAGATAAAATGTATGGTCATCTAAAGAGTGATACTGCCGAGGCCGTGGTGAATCTGCTGGAGCCTATTCAAGCCCGTTTTAAAGAATTGCGTGAAGATGAGTCTGCATTACAAGCGATTGCGCGTGCCGGTGCACAGAAGGCGCGTGTCCGTGCTGCCAAGACCTTGGTGAAGGTTTACGATAAAGTGGGTTTTTTACCCAAATAGCCTGTTTACCGAGTAAACAAAAAAAAGCGCAGTACTTGTTAATAACAAGCGCTGCGCTTTTTTATGCAAAGTTCTTTATGAAGCTCAACCTAAGCCCTTGCCAGCGTCTTTTTTATTAATTAACTCAATCTGATAACCATCGGGATCTTTAACAAAAGCGATCACTGTGGTGCCGCCTTTGACCGGGCCTGCCTCACGGGTAACTTGACCGCCCATTTTTTTAATCATCTCGCAGGTAGCGTAAATATCATCGGTTTCAATGGCGATATGGCCGTAACTATTGCCCAAATCATATTCCGTTGTACCCCAATTGTAGGTGAGCTCCAGTACTGTTGTATCCGATTCATCACCGTAACCTAAAAATGCCAGCGTATATTTATAATCAGCATTTTCCGACTGGCGGAGTAGTTTCATCTGCAGAATATTGCTGTAAAAGTCGATCGATTTTTGTAAATCAGTAACACGTAACATGGTATGTAATAAGCGCATTTTCAATTCCTATTTTGGTGTGGAGCTACATAATATTTATCTGTTATAAATATGAGCTATAAAAAAGCCACCCTAAGGTGGCTAACTTAGTGGGTTCTTCTTAACACCCTAAAGGCCGTTAGTTAAGAACGCAATAGTAGAGACTATTTCCTGCTCACTACAGTCACTGCATGTGCCTTTTGCCGGCATCGAGTTAAAACCCTCCAGCGCATGTTTAAGCAGCGTCTCAGCACCCTGTGCTAGACGTGGCTGCCATGCGTCAGCATCGCCTTTTTTAGGTGCGCCAAGTACGCCGGTACCGTGGCAGGCAACACAATAAGTGTTATAAATTTTTTCACCGCTTCTTGGACCAGCGGGTTCAGCTGGCGCTTGCTGGGCGGTCATTATCTCACCATCTAAATAAACGCTACCTACGGGTGTAATACGTTCAGCAATGGCGGCTTCAGACAGATCTTGTGTAAAGCCTGCGCTGCTGAACAGGCTTATTGTCAAGCCTATAAGCAGGGTAGTGCGTTTAATAAGGTTCACGGTAAACTCCATTTTGCGGTTGTGTGATTTACAGATGTTGTAAAAGTGTTAATTATAACGAGGTTGATTATAACTACCACGCCTTTATTGGGATTATTGCTTCCAGTTCACTATTTTTTTTTCTTTACCGCTTAAAATTCGGCGAATGTTGCCGATATGGCGAAGCAGAATTAGTAGCGACAGCATGCAAACGGATATTGTGTATTCCGGATTTATCTGCTGAACAAAAAAAGGAGCGGCAATGGCGGCTACGATCGCGGCTAACGAAGCATAACCGCTTACGGCAATGGTAAATAACCAGGTTAAAATAAGTAATCCGGTTAAATCCATGCCTAAAGGCAATAAAGTACCTAAACCGGTGGCGACCGCTTTACCGCCTTTAAATTGAAAATAGGGTGGGAAAATGTGTCCGAGGCAGGCGGCAATACCTATTACACCAATCATAATGGGGGAATAACCCCAAAAATAAGCGAGATAGACTGGAATAGTCCCCTTTAACAGGTCAAAAATAAGTACCGTACTGGCGGCTTGAGCGGCGTGTAAACGTAACATATTAGTGGCACCGGGGTTTTTCGACCCGGCAGCGCGAGGATCCGGCCAGCCTTTGGCTTTACATAATAAAATCGCCCCGTTTAGCGCACCAAACAGGTAGGCACTCAGAATAAATATTAAAGTAATCAGGTTAATCATTTCTATATATTTCTCCCTGTTCAGGTAAAATACGGTGCAGCTACGGTCGATGGTATTTATTTATAGCAAAATAGCTTGAATATGGATCTGCAATCCATTTCGGTATTTTAGAGATAGTACGTGGATTTTTTGTGAAGTGGTAGCGTTTTAACTTACTCCGACAGGTTGGGAAATGGATATTATTTTTATTAAACAGTTAGAAGTCATCAGCTCAATTGGTGTCTATGACTGGGAAAAATCGGTGCAGCAAAAACTTTATTTTGATTTAGAGATGGCGTTCGATAATAAACCCGCAGCAAGCACCGATGATATTAAACTCGCACTTAATTATTTTAGCGTCTCAGAGGCCGTAAATACATTTGCCCAAACCCATCAATTTGAATTAATTGAAACCATGGCAGAGTCCGTTGCTGCGCTTATTATGGGGCAGTTTGCCGTGCCCTGGGTTAAAGTGACGCTGCATAAACCCGGGGCTTTGCCAAAGGCGCAAAGTTTAGGGGTACAAATTGAGCGTGGTATCCGTTAATGGCAGTTGTTTTTATTGGCATCGGCTCCAGTATCAATCGAGCCGAGAATATTCGCTTAGGCCTTGTCGCTTTAAAAGCTGAGTTTGGTGAATTACTGCTTTCTCCTCTTTACGAAAGTGAAGCCGTTGGTTTTTCGGGGATTAATTTTTATAATTTAGTGGCTAAACTGCATACTGAGCAAAATATTATGGAATTAATTAAAAAGCTTAAAGCCATAGAAAAGCAATTTGGCAGACCGGAAAAGTCGGCTAAGTTTACCCCAAGAACCTTAGATTTAGATTTACTTTTATACGACCAGCAGATAGAGCCCGATCTTGATTTACCGCGCGCTGAAATTTTAAAAAACGCCTTTGTATTAAAACCCTTATCTGAGTTAGCTCCCACTTTAAAGCACCCTGTGCTAGGTGAAAGTTATCAGACATTATGGTCTCATTATCCGCAACAAAAACAAAAGTTGTGGAAAATATAAAGACAGCTTTCCGATTAGTATTACCCACTTTATTTAATACATGAGATAAAAATGTCTGAACTTCAAATTGTTGTCTTAGCCTTAATTCAAGGGTTAACTGAATTTTTACCTATTTCTAGCTCCGCTCACCTGATTTTACCATCACAGCTGTTAGGCTGGCCGGATCAAGGTTTAGCTTTTGATTTAATACTTAATATCGGTACCTTATCGGCTGTTTTGATCTATTTCCGGATTGAAGTTATGAATATGTCTACAGCCTGGGTTGGCTCTTTGCGCGGGCAGGGGAAAACCCAGGATAGCCGCCTCGCGTGGTGGATCCTTTGGGCGACAATACCGGCCGCTTTAATTGGTTTTTTTGGTAAATCTCTGGTTGAAACCTATTTACGCAGTGGTTATGTGATTGCAGTGACGACCACTGTTTTCGGTTTACTGCTATGGTGGGCTGATGCCAAAGCGAAACAGCAAAAAACAGAATACCAAACGGGCTTGAAGGGCGCTTTATTTATTGGCTTTGCTCAAGTATTAGCCTTGATCCCCGGTACCTCTCGTTCGGGTATTACTATTACTGCGGGTTTAATGCTCGGTTTGACCCGCAACGCTGCTGCGCGTTTCTCCTTTTTAATGTCGATTCCAATCATTGCCATGGCGTCCGGGTACGATTTGCTGAAATTTATATTATCGGATCAATATGTTGATTGGGGGCCTTTATTTTTAGGTGCGGGAATTTCATTTGTCAGCGCTATTTTATGTATTCACGTCTTTTTAATTCTGCTTAACAAAGTCGGTATGCTGCCCTTTGTTATCTATCGTCTGCTGCTCGGTGGTTTTTTGTTTTATATTTTGTCGGGAGCCTGATACGCTAATAGCAGGTTAAGTCACTGACCTGCTGTTTTTTTCTTATTTTTACTGAGCACTAAAAAATAGGCTGAAGAGATGCCGGCCGAGGCAAAGATCATGCACATCACTACTATTTGATACCTTGCCGCAATAAAGGGGGAGGTGCCGGATAAAATTTGCCCGGTCATCATGCCCGGTAAAGAGATCAATCCAACCGCAAATAACGCATTAATATTCGGAATCATCGACGCTTGAAATGCAATTTTACGCGCCTTAAAGTAATCTTCTCCGCGCGACAATTCTGCATAAAAACGTTCAGCCGAAAGACTGACGCTATTCATACAGTTGGCAAAAATCATGCCTGCTAGAGGGATCATGGTTTGTACCTGATACCAGGGATGCAGGGTTAATACGCCCTGAGTAATAACAAACAGGGTAAAGCCGCCCCCCACTGCAATTGCTGCCATAGTTCGTTTTAATAACGGCAAACGCTGCTCTTTAATATTGCCTAAAGCTATCCAGCTGGCAAAGAGTACCATCAGCATTAACAGCATAACCACAATCCAGGCATTAGCACCGGCAAAAAGATAATTAAGAAAATATCCGACTAACAAAAGTTGAACTAACATGCGCGACAGTGCATAGAGGGCAAATTTTCCGTTTAGTGACCATTTAAATAAAATAATGATAACCAAAAAAACCGGAATAAAGGCTATCGCCAGGTTCTGAAGCGGAATAATACTCAGTGAATTAGACATTTTTCTGCTTATTTAAGTTAAGTCGTGGAACAATAAGTCGGTCGATTATAGGGCATGCTTTTGCTTATACAGTTCGACTGTGCGAATACGCGCCTCATGTAACTGCGCTTTAATCTCTGCACCTTGATAGCCCTGCTTAATAATCGCTTGTACATCAACCAGCTGCGCACCTTGAAAAGCACGCCAAATATAATCTGCACTGGGATAGTCTTTCTCTTCAAAACCGGTTCGGCCCTTAGAGTCAGCGACGCAGCACTGTAACATTTGCCAAAACCGTTGAGGTTTACGCCAGGCATCGTTCTGATCCATTAAGGTCACCAGGGTTGATGCTTTTAACTCCAATCCGTTATGAATAAGCGTATGGTGTTCACTAACCAAACAAGCCAAGTCTCTGCACTCATTAGGTATTTTAAGACGTAGACATAAATTATTAATCAGCGCCAAACCTAATTTTCCATGGCCTTTATGGCTCGGCCAGAGTGCTTTGGGTGTGAGCGCTTTGCCTAAGTCGTGCACCAGGCAGGCAAAACGCAAAGCAATTTCATCGGATAATTTTACTGATTGCTGGACAACCATCAAAGTATGTATGCCGGTATCGATTTCAGGGTGCCATTTTTTAGGCGCCGGAATTCCAAATAAAGCTTCAATTTCGGGGAATAAAATCGCCAACGCACCACAGTCGCGTAATACCTGAAAATAGATCTGCGGGTTATCGGTTTGTAACGCTTTTGCCGTTTCTTGCCAAACTCTTTCTGCGGTCAACTCGTTTAATTCGCCACTAGCGCTTAAGGTGCGCATAAGTTTTAGCGTTTCCGGCGCAATCTTGAAGCCTAAATCGTAAAAACGTGCTGCGAAGCGGGCAACACGCAGCACGCGCAGGGGATCCTCGCTGAACGCTGGCGATACATGACGCAGGGTTTTGCTGTGAATATCCTGCAGCCCGTGGTAGGGATCAATCAATTCTCCCTGCGGCGATTGGGCAATGGCATTTATGGTTAAGTCGCGGCGTTTTAAGTCTTCTTCAAGTGTCACATCCTGACCGGCGTAACATTCAAATCCATTATGACCTGCACCTTTTTTTCGTTCGGTACGGGCCAGAGCATATTCATCCCCAGTTTGCGGGTGGATAAAAACCGGAAAATCCTTACCAACTTGCTGAAAACCTAACTTTAATAGTTTTTCCGGATTGCCTGCAATCACCACATAATCTCGGTCTTTAACCTTAAGTTGTAATAATTGATCGCGAACTGCGCCTCCGACTAAAAATATTTGCATTGTTTTTCCTCTTTATGGCTTAGTTAGCTATTATATGCAATAACTTCTCTTGTCTCTATTTTCTTTGGATTTTGTTATGTATCAAGATTTTTTCTCTTTAAAAGAGCAGCCCTTCTCGATTTCGCCCGATCCCGATTTTTTATTTTTAAGCAACCGTCATCAAGAGGCCATCGCTCATTTGCAATATGGGGTTCGCGGTAACGGTGGCTTCGTCTTATTAACCGGTGAAGTGGGTACGGGAAAAACCACTGTCTGCCGTAAATTATTACAGGAAATCGGCGCAACCACCGATGTCGCTTTTATTTTAAACCCGGCTTTAACCGAAATTGAATTGCTGGCCACTGTCTGTGATGAATTTCAGATTGATTATGAAAAAGAGACGACCAGTTTAAAATTATTATTTGACAGCTTAACCGCTTGGATGATGAATAACCACCATCAAGGAAGGAGTGCGATTGTATTAATTGATGAAGCACAACATCTTAGCTTCTCGGTATTAGAGCAACTACGGTTGCTCACCAATATTGAATCCAATAACAAAAAACCGTTACAGGTGATTTTAATCGGTCAAACCGAGTTACAGCAAAAACTAAAGCAGCCTGAGTTGCGGCAATTGGCACAACGCATTAGCGCACGTTATCATCTGCTGCCGCTGACACAGCAGGAGAGTGCTTATTATATTCAGCATCGATTGAATGTGGCGGGGGCAAGTTTTCCGATTTTTGAACCCCGCGCAGTAAAAGAAATTTTTAAGCGCAGCCAGGGTGTGCCGCGCTTAATTAATTTACTTTGCGATCGCAGCCTACTCTGTGCATACACTCAAAATTCATTAAAAGTGACTGCACTAATGGTGAAAAAAGCCAGTGATGAGATGGAAATTTCAAGCAATCAGACATTTTTTAATGCGACCTTTAAAAGCAGTTGGCGATTTGTCGCGTTGATTTTATTGGCTCTGCTCACCGCTTTTCAGGCGCCACAGCTGCTGACCCGTTTTCAAGAGGTCCAAGCACAACCGCCAGCATTAACAGTGCCAGCTGCCATATTAAGTGAGTCTTCGGCGGAGCTTAATGCGCCTTCTGAAGAATATATTGTACCTTCTGAAGAATATATTGTCCCCCCGGAAGAATATATTGTACCAAGCGAGTTGCAGCAAGCGACTACGGTTGCTGCAGGTCAGGAGAATGAGGCTCCTGACTGGTTTGATGATTATGAATCATTGGATATTTCCAATGCCACCTTTGCCAATGCCTTGTTTAATTTATATGCTGTTTGGGGCTATCAGGGGGACCCCGAAACGGTTAATTGTGAACAGGGAAAAAGTGTCCTGCTATCCTGTTATTCGGCCAATACCAGCCTGAAAAAATTAAAACAGTTAAATTATCCCGCGGTGGTTAAACTTGAAAGAGATAATTTAGAAAGTTTACATGCGGTGCTTTATCGCATTAATGGCAGCTATCAATTATTGATTGACGGACAGGTTATTGAGGTCTCAGAAACTTGGTTTAATAAGTACTGGTCGGGAGAGCTAACGGTGCTTTGGCAGGCACCCTTTGCATTACAGACTAATCTTAAATTTGGTCAGCAAGGTGAACAGGTAGCCTGGTTGGTGAGACAACTTAATCAGTTGCAGGAAATGCCTCCCGAGAGTAAAAATCGCTTTGATTTACCCTTGCTGCAACAAGTGATGAGTTTCCAAATAGAAAACGGCTTAAAAGATGATGGTATTGTGGGGGTACAAACCTTAATGCCGCTGATGCAACGAGTTAATCCTCAGTTGCCACGACTACAACAGGAAGTAAATTAATGTCCACTATTCTAGCGGCGCTGCAAAAGCAAAAATCATCTGCAGGTGAGCATTTTGTTCCACCATCAGAAGCTAAAAAAGGACTTTTGAAATGGCGAGTGGCTTTATTAACCTCCCTGTTGGTGATCATCAGTTTATTATGCGTACTACTTTATCTGCAACTTAACGGGGCAGCGCAAGACATGAAAATACAACCCCCAATAGCGCAGATTAAAGCGCCAGATGTGCTAGACGTTGATCCTAATGTGCTTAAAGTTGAGCCGCTTGAGGTTGCGCCGCCCATCATTAATGAAACGGCCGTTAAAATAACAAAAACAGCAGCCAAAGCAGTTAAGGAAATGACTTTCGTAACCCAACCTTTACCCGAGGTTGAAAAACCGGAGTTATCAATAAAGTCAGTCCCCGGTGAATCAACCGCTGCTGCTAAGGTAAAAGGAGAGCTTGATTACTCGGCTGTTTCTGATGATTTGCAGCAACGTTTTGAGCTTGCCTTGTTTGATAGTACTGGGCAGGATAAAGTATTTTCAGTCGAGGTAAACAGCGACGGCAGGGACCTTCATGAGATGAGCAGCCAATTTCAGCAAAAAGTGCCAAACATAATATACGATGCACATCTATTTTCGAGTATTGCAAAGGAGCGTTGGATTAAGATTAACGGCAAAAAATTAAAAGAAGGGCAGTTTGATCCTCAGAGTAAAATAGAGCTGTTAGAGATTCAGCCCAATCGCAGTATTTTTCGATTGGGCCGACAAAGTTTCAGCTTAGAGTCATTAACTGATTGGAAAGGTTATTGAGAGTGGTACCGAAAAGATAATATGACCTGCCGCTGGCAGGTCATATTGTATAGCCAAAATACTTGAAGATGCTGAACACTGGATCTTCAAGTTATTTGGGTATCAATAGTATTACCAATTATTGTTGTTTTTCTTACGGCGAGGTAAAAAGGGAATCAGCAGACCAAACAGCAAGCCAAAAAACAGCACACTGCCGCCGTACATCATCCATTTCATTTTAACCCGAGCGTCCTTGGTATCCTGAAGCAGATCCAGTTCCAGATTAGCAGCTTCAAGCTCGATGATCTTTTGCTGTAAGGTGTTTTTTTCATTGTTCAGACCCGCTATCAAGCTGTCTTTATCAATGATAGATTGCTTTTGTTGATCCAATATTTCAGTGTTTTCCTGCAACTCTTTTTGAATCGCCGGGAGCATTTTTTTTGCCGGTAAAGTGGTTTGTAATTGATCGCCTTTTACCCAGGCGGTTTTGCCATCCGCGGTTCTTATATTATAAAAATGTGTTTTTTGATCATATTTTAAAGTTGTGACCGGGCTACCAACGTCAATTGTGCCGACAATACGATATTCGCGGCTTGGTCCCGAATGCATGTAAATGAAAATATCATCACTCACATAGCGGGTTTCTGCAGCAGCATTCATGCACAGCATTAGTGCAATAGCAGTCGTAATATAGGTGAATATTTTCAAGTTCAGGATCCCATTAATCAAAGTAAAAAATGTTAGCATATTTTAAAAGCAAAAATAACTAAGGAAAACCCTTAGAGACAAAAAAGAGAGCCAAAGCTCTCTTTTTTTATACCGTGATATCCATTCTACCTCAAGTTGTCAAACAAAGTATATTGAGGCCGAGTGGCTATCAATATTTTATTCAGCTAAAAACCGCTTTCAGCATATAGAAGAATATAATTGACAAGCCGGCACCAACGGGCAGGGTCACCACCCATGAGATGACGATATTACGTACCACGCCTAAATTTAGTGCCGCAATACCCCTAGCCATACCAACCCCTAATACCGCACCCACTAGGGTTTGTGTTGTGGAGATAGGTAAGCCGGTTCCCGATGCAATAACCACCGTTGCTGCAGCGGCAAGCTCAGCAGCAAAACCGCGGCTTGGTGTCAGGTGGGTAATACCGGTGCCGATGGTGGCCATGACGCGTTTACCAAAAATAGCTAAACCAAGCACAATCCCGATACCACCTAATGGCAATATCCACCAGGCCAGTGCAGCTTTAGCCGTTATTTGGCCGTTGCTTTCGACAATGCTAACAACCGCAGCAAGTGGACCTATCGCATTGGCGACATCGTTGGAACCATGCGCAAATGCCATTGCACAAGCCGTCACTACCATCAACACGGCAAATATTTTTTCGACATTGGCAAAATGCATTTTTTTATCGGCTTTAGGGTCGATTTTAATGCGATTGATAAATATTTTACCAACACTGGCAACGGAGATACCGATTACAGCCGCTAAAGCAAACGCTTCAAAGCTGGTGAAATGTAAACCAACATGTTTCAGGCCTTTAGTAATAGTCACTAAGGAGAGCAAAAAGCCCGCAAGAAACATATAAAATGGCACATAACGCTTGGCATTCTTAATCGGATCTGAGGTATTAAATATTAGCTTTTGTGAACTCATGAAAATCATGTAGGCAATTATGCCGGATATCAGAGGCGTGATCACCCAACTGCCGAGAATACCAGTCACCTTGACCCAGGCGACGCTGTCAGCCCCTACTCCGACGGCTGAGAAACCAACGATTGCGCCAACAATAGAATGCGTTGTGGAAACCGGCCAACCAAAATAAGAAGCAATAACTAACCAGACTCCAGCGGCGAGTAATGCCGAGGTCATACCAAACACTAATAATTCGGGCTGATCAATATAGAAGCTCGCATCGATAATACCTTTGCGTATTGTTGACGTTACTTCGCCACCTGCTAAATAAGCGCCCGCAAATTCAAAAATCATGGCAATGATGATTGCCTGTTTGATAGTTAATGCTTTTGAGCCAACAGAAGTACCCATTGCATTGGCCACATCGTTTGCACCTATGCCCCAAGCCATAAGAAAACCGACTGCTCCCGCAAAGAGTACCAGCATGCTTCCGTATGAAGTTATAATATCCATAAAAATCCCTTAAGCGTTATGAACGAGCAATCATAAGTTCGAGTTGATCACCGATTGATTCAGAATGATCCGCAAGACGGCCAACCCACTCTAAAATTTGGTAAAGAAAGACGACATCAACGGGATTGTAATGCTGTTCGATAGCAAAAAGATCTCCGCGAAGTTTAATCTGCAAAGAGTCTGTATCATCTTCAATCGTATCAAGTTCAGCGAGCATCTTGGTGACTATATCCACTTCGCGACCTTTAAAACCCGTTTCTAATAATTCATCAAGTTCATTGATGGCTTTTCGGGCTTGCTGAACGGCATCTAAACAACGCTGCAGATAGATCATGAAATCTTTTTCTATTTCATTGGGTATTTGCAGTTTTCTGCCAAAAATGCGTCCCGCAATATCTTTTGCCGTATTGGCTATTTTATCCTGGCGAATAGCAAGTTCAATTAAATCACCACGTGCAATAGGCATAAATAAACCTTTTGGCAATCTTAGGTGGAGCTTACGTTTTAAGGAATCCGCTTTCTTTTCAAGCGTTGACAGCTCTTTTCTTATCTCTTCCGCTTTTATCCAATCCTGTTCATGACTCGCTTTAAAAAAAGGGATTAATAACTCACTGCAGGCCGCAACTTTATCAATATGGGTCAGAATGGGTTTAATTGGAGATTTAGCAAATACTCCAAGTATCGAGTTAATTGGCATAGGTAATCCTATTATTAGGCCGTATTCAGCATACGAATGTTAAAATTCAAAACAAATTTTCGCGCATGGTAACTTTCTTTTGCACATAATTGAATATGAATTTAGTATAATTGATGAATTATTACGATTTTTCTTGATCAATCACATTCATTTTAGATAGGTTTTTTATAAATTATGGAAACGGAAATAGAAATTAAATTTTTTTTTAATTCAAAATTTGCCTCGGAATTGTATGAAAAAATCAATTCCCATCATGTTATTTCTACCCAAAAACAATTATTAAATAATGTTTACTTTGATACGGGTAAACGGGCATTACGCAAAATGGACATGGGATTGCGGATCCGCAGTTGTGATCAAAAATCAGTGCAAACCATCAAAACAGCAGGTCGAGTTATCGGTGGGTTGCACCAGCGTCCGGAATATAATGAGCCGATTGAAGGCCTGCACCCCGACTTAGCGCGCTTTAAAAGTAAAATATGGCCGCAAGATTGTGATATTAAGGAGCTTGAAAATGAACTGCTGCCGCTCTTTTGCACCGACTTTAATCGCCAAACCTGGTTGGTTGAAATGCTCGAGGACACCTTAATTGAGGTGGCTTATGACAGTGGTTTTATTAAAACAGATTCGGGCACAAAAGAGATTTGTGAAATTGAACTTGAACTGCTTAAGGGGGATGAAAATCAGCTTTTTGTGTTAGGTGAGTCGATCGCTGAATTACCGCAGGTAAGATTAGGTAATGTCAGTAAGGCACAGCGCGGTTATATGCTGGCAGACGGCCTTGATTTTAAAGCCAAAGCACTTTCACCTTCACTCCTGACACAAGCCATGTCCGTTGAGCAGGCTTTGCTGGCTAACCTCCAGCATGGACTGCAGCATACCCAATATCATGAGCATTGTTATTTGGAATCTTTTGATGATGTTGCTTTATACCAATTATTACAAGGCATTAAGTTTTTACATCAAAACCTTAAATTAATTAAAAATGTTGTGCCGCAAATATTAAATGCCGCATGGGTGGGAGAATTACACTGGTTGGCACGCTCTTTCTCGTGGTTTGATGAACGTTTTATTTTGCAGAGCATGTTGGAAGATAACGGTTTTTATATCCGCAAATTACCTGATTTTAAAGCTTTAATGATAAAATTAGAAAAGCAGTATAATGAACAACCGGATCGGCAGGCAATAGAGGATATTCTGACCTCAACCCGTTATTGTCAATTTGTTCTGAAATTTACACAATGGTTGATACAATTTGAAAAAATACCCTTTATCAGTAAAAAAAGCACTACTATTTCGTCCTTCGCAGCGGATTCTCTGGAATCGGGATGGCAAGAATTAAAACGGGTGAGTCACCATAAGCCGTTTTCCATTGCACAACTTTTGTCATATCAAGGATTACTGGAGTCAAACTTGCTGTTAGGGTTGTCCGTAGGCAATCTCTTTTGCGCGCAAAAAAGTAAAACCTTTCACTCTCCCTGGTTAGATATCAAACAGGGTATAAAAGAGCTGGATATGGTTAATATTGTCGCAGAATATGCACAGCTTGAGACGGATAAAAGCTTACAAGCGGAATATTTAAAATGGGTGACACGCAAACAAAACTCATTAGCACATGCGCTGCAGCAATCTAAACAGCAAGCCATGTTAAAAAAGAGCTATTGGCACAACTAGTCTGCAGGTCAATAAACTATTAGCGCTTTTTAGTAGTCTGCAGGTCAATAAACTATTAGCACTTTTAATAGTCTGCAGGTTAATAAACTATTAGCGCTTTTTAGTAGTCTGCAGGTCAATAAACTATTAGCACTTTGATAGTGTTAATAGCCATTTTGAATACCGCTACTGAGCGGGTTTTGCTCTGTGAAATTGGTTTGCCGCAATCACTATGGCAAAATCACTTGGGATTGTCGTATTCACTTTGCTGTGCAAATTTGGTTAACTCTTCAATAACCGCCTTTTTTATCTCTAGTTGCTGATCCGCGGGTATTCGGTAACGTTCACTAAGCTGCTGGTAATCTTCATCACTTAAACTGACGGTTAAACGCGGGCGTTTGGGTTTTTTGTGTGTTGCTAAAGCAAGCAAATCTCGAATTTGCTCTGACGGGCTAATGCCCTTGTCCAGTGCACTACGACGAATACTGTATTGTAGTTTTGTATCCATGTCGAAGGCAATCTGTACCGCTTTTGCGACGTTGGCAGATTGCTGCCATTTTTTAGGTAACTCACCTTTTACCATGGTTATTCTCCTTTAATCCATAACTCTGAAATTTCACTGGCAGGTCTTAAAAAAGACAGGTAGACATCGGTATCGCCATTTTCAAAAATAAAGATATCAATAAAGCGCTGCCCCTGGTCGCCTGCTAATGAATAAAACTCAAACTCGCGGCCATGCTTTTCTTCATTAAACTGAGGTGGGGTGCCGGCGCGGTAATCTTGTTGATGAAAATAACCTGTGGTCATAAAGTCCTGCTGAAGATACTCCGCGGCAACCATATCTGCATAGGGATGTTCAAAGGTGATAGGTTTTAAACGTGCACAGCCCGGTGCTTCAAAGATTTCAGAAAAATCATCCAAATCAAATAAATCCCCGACATCCTGGCGGGTCAGTAATACACTGTACTTTACAAATTTTTGCGGATTTTTAGGAAAACTGATATAAACAGGTTGAGGACTCATTCCCCGGCCTACCAGTTGAGCATAATGTTCATATTTTAACTCGACCGTGTTAATTTCGCTGACCTCAAACTGCTGTTTGCGCATGATTTTAGGAAGTGCAAAACTATCACCAAAGCTGAAAATATCATCCACTTGCAGTTCGCTGGGGTGGTTTAAACTGCGCGTTGGCAGCGCTTGCTTTTTAGCAAACAGTGCTTTAAAAAAACTCATTATTTTCCCCTATTAAAAAGCAAAAACACGCTCGGTGTTTTGCAGCCAAACGGCATTTTTACCTATGCGCTTGGCTGTCTATTTTACTGGTCTTTATTTGGCTTTCAAACGTGCCAGAATCGATTGCGCATTTGATTGCTGTGCGCCAATGCCAGCATCTTGTAACTTACTTTTTAATGAAGTATCGCTATTTTCTGCTTCAAGCTGCTCCGCAGCTTTTAACTTATCATCATACAGCGCTTGCTTTTGTTTAATCCGCTCTAAAGAATCTTTTGCACTTAACAGTTTTGAGTTACTGGCAACAAAATTATCGGTGATCGCCGACGTTGCTTTTTGTACACTTTGTGTTGTTTTGACCATGCTTAACTGACGTTTATAGTCGGTTAATTGGCGCTCACTCTTTTTAATTAAGGCTTTTAAACGATCCGCACTGTTTAAGTAACTTTCATTTGCCTGCTGCTGATCTGCCGCGCTGTTCTCAAGTTCGGAAATCTTTTCCGCAACCTCAATGGCTAATGCTTCATTACCCTGATTAAGCGCCTGCATTGCATAACCTTCATGTTCTTTAATGCTCGCCTGTAATTGAGTCAGCTCTCGTGCTGCCTGCATCTGTTTGGCCATGACTTCGGTTAAATCACGTTTAGCAATGGTGACATGCTTTTCTGAATCGCGTATCTCCTGCTCAAAAATACGCGTTGAGTTTGCATCAACAATCGCTTCTCCGGTTTCGCGTACACCGCCTCGAACCGCGGTAATGATTTTTTTAAATATACTCATTTTTAATACTCCGAATTAATTTAAGTAGCTGCTCATTTCATTAATGACTTCAAGACTGTTATCACTTAATGTCGCAATCTCTAATTCAATGTCATCAAGTGTTGAGTTAATTGATAAAGCACCATTTAATACGTATTTGTCTTCAACTTTAGCAAATGAGGAAAGCGGCATGGGAATATTCATCTCCAGCATTGCTTCCATCATATTGCTTCTTAGCTCCGGTTTAACTTCATTTTCACCCCAGAGGTAAGCGATACACAGGATTTGGTTGTCACTGATAGAGATAAAAATAGGAATCTCTTCCCGTCCAATAACTTCAACCTGTAATACATCAATGTCACCATTAATGGGTGTACAATCAAAATTAAAACCCGTTTCGCTATTATCATCTAACTGATTAAGATGAGTCGCAATATTGTGAATATTCATAATACCCCTTATGGCAATTGACATTTAATGTCTCTTTGCAGTTAATTTAGATTGCTTGCCATTATATGTCAAGCGATTCGAAACAGCTCTCGTCACAATTTATTTAATCTACTATTGCCTGCCCGGTTTTATTTTTCAATCACTGTGTCAATTTATTACTGAAAACTTAACGGCATTACTCATTTGATGGTTTTTTTCTTCGCAAATTAGGCTGATCTTGATCTGCATTGAGTAAATTAATTTTATTAGTGAGATTTTTCACACAATAGCTAATTTAGTAGTAATCTTTACTCATCTTTACTAATTTATGTTATTTATTCGAGGGTGAGTTGTATGTCTTTATTAAACGATGCCGCGTTACGTCATTTTGAAAATCTTAATAACCGGATAGATTTAAACTCTCTAAAGCCGTCTCAGCATACTGAATTAATGAAGGTTTTAGGTTTAAGTGATTTTGTTGCAGAATCTTTAATTAAACAGCCGGCATTATTAAGTGATTTATTAGACAGTGGCTTACTCACTTTAGCCGATCGTAAAGCGCTCATTGATACTGAATTAGACGCTGCCATGGCAAAGGTTGCCGATGAACTCACACTGCATAAAGTTTTACGCTTGTTTCGACGCAAACAGATGGTGGTGATTGCATGGCGAGAACTGCTGGGCAAATCCAGCTTAACTGAAAGTTTAGCGCATATTTCCTATCTGGCAGATCAATTAATTCGCCAATGCATGTCCTGGTTGTATAACAAACAGTGTACTGAGCAAGGCATTCCGATGAACAGCAAGGGCGTTATCCAGCCTTTTTTTATTTTTGCTATGGGCAAGCTGGGTGGACAAGAGTTAAATTTTTCATCTGATATCGATCTTATTTTTACTTACCCTGAACGAGGCGAAACGCAAGGTGAGCGCCGCAGTGTTGAGAACCAGTCTTTTTTTACTAAACTTGGACAGCGCATTATCGCCGCGCTACACCAAATTACCGTTGACGGTTTTGTTTACCGTGTCGATATGCGTCTGCGTCCCTTTGGTGAGTCCGGTCCTCTAGTCACCAACTTTGCATCAGTCGAGGATTATTATCAAAGTCATGGCCGTGATTGGGAAAGATACGCAATGATTAAAGCGCGGGTAATTGGTGAAGAGGGTGAATACAAAAAAGCCCTTGAAGCGCTATTAAAACCCTTTATTTACCGCCGATATATAGATTTCAGTGCGATTGAATCATTACGTAAAATGAAAGCCATGATCAGCTCCGAGGTGCGCAGGAAAGGGCTTAAAGATAATATCAAACTGGGTAAAGGCGGAATCCGTGAAATTGAATTTGTGGCGCAATCATTTCAATTGATTCGCGGCGGGCGCCGGGCCGAGCTGCAGTGTAAAGGGTTGCGGGAAACCTTAAAGGTACTTGCTGAAATAGATGAAGTGCCTAAGGAGCGCGTTCAATGCCTGCTGGATTCTTATCATTTTTTACGTGCGGTGGAAAATGTTCTGCAGCAAATCGGCGATCAACAAACCCAAACCTTGCCCGATAATGAGCTTGATAAATTACGTTTAATTACGGTGATGGGCTATCCCAACTGGCAAGATTTTTATCATAAAGTCAATCAAGTGATGGCGTCTGTGCATGCTGAATTTAATTGGGTTGTCGGTGATGACGAGGAGCAGCATGAGCAAGCAGATCAGGCATTATCTGAGTTGTGGGCTGTACATTTAAGTCAGCAGGAAGCTGCCCGTTTATTACATGAAAAAGGCTTGGATGAGTCGATCACTGCGGACTTTGCAAATGCGTTAAGCGCGTTCAAAGAAGAACTGAAAAAACGCCCGATAGGTCCGCGTGGCCAAGCGACCTTAGATAAACTGATGCCGCATATGATTGAGTTTATATGCAGCTATCCGGATCCCGTTGAGTTACTCAACCGTATCACTGCGTTGTTATTAAAAATAATCAGCCGCACCGCGTATTTAGAGCTATTAAATGAGAATGACGGGGCTTTAAAGCAGCTCTTAAAATTATGTGACGCCAGTACCCGTGTTGCCGCTCAACTCGCGCGTCATCCCATTTTATTAGATGAACTGTTAGATCCGCAGCAACTTTATAAGCCCACGGAATTGGATAATTACAGATCCGAGCTACAGCTGTTTATGTTACGTATCCCCGAGGATGATATGGAGCAACAGATGGAAGCACTGCGCCAATTTAAGCAGATTCAGTTTTTATATATTGCCGCCGCTGATATTGAAGGTTCCATTAAATTACCGCAGGTCAGTGATCACCTGACTTATTTAAGTGAAGCGATAATGGATTATGTGGTGCAGATTGCCTGGTTACAGATGGTCGAAAAATTTGGTTTGCCGAGTAACGTCTGCGACTCTGACCATAAAGGTTTTGCGGTGATAGGATACGGGAAAATGGGTGGAATAGAGTTAGGTTACGGCTCTGACCTTGATGTGGTGTTCTTACACGATGATGATATTAAGGGGGAGACAAACGGACCGCGTAAAATAGATAATCAGCTTTTTTATTTTCGTCTGGTGCAACGAATTATTCATCTATTTAGTTCACGGACCAACTCCGGGATTTTGTATGAGATAGATATGCGTCTTCGTCCATCGGGTGATTCAGGCATATTGGTTTCAAGCATTGCGAGCTACAAAAAATATTTACAAAATAATGCCTGGACCTGGGAACATCAGGCATTGGTTCGCGCTCGCGCGGTCTTTTTCGACAATAAAATATTCACTAAATTTAATGAAGCCCGGCAAACGGTGCTATCGCAAGCGCGTAATAACAGTGCCTTAGCAACCGAGGTAAGAGACATGCGCACTAAGATGCGCAAACATTTAAACCGGGAAAAAGCGGGACTGTTTGATTTAAAACAGTCACCCGGCGGCATGGTTGATATCGAATTTCTTGCCCAATATTTAGTCTTGGCACATGCCTGCCATTACGGTAAAGAGCTGTGCAAATGGTCCGATAATTTACGTATTTTTGAAACCTGTCGAAGGATGGGTTTACTAACTTTGGACGAAGAAAAAAATCTGACCGGGGCTTATTGTGCTCTGCGTGATGCGGCGCACCGATTAACCCTGAATAAAAAAACACGGATCGTTAAAGACGAAAGGTTTTTTCAGGAAAGGCAGAATGTGATAAAAGTATGGGATAAATTTTTAGATTAATAACAGCGGGCCTGCTGGAGGATGGATCCTCAAGCAGGTTAATATAGTTACTTTGCTGTTAGAGCTATTTTAATAAAAAGAATCTTCACCTTCCGGGCGTGTTTTAAAACGGCGATGCACCCACATATACTGATCATCACATTCTAAAATCATTTTTTCAATCTGCTGGTTGGTTTTTTGAGTATCGGCCACCAGGTCTTTACTGGGAAAGTTTTCTATTTTTGGATAAAAGACTAATTCGTAACCCTGTGCACCGGGCAGGCGTTTTAAGAATGCCGGAATCACACAACTCTTGCTCAATCTAGCGAGGGTACTGGTTGCCGATATTGTATTAGCATTCTGTACTGCAAAAAAAGGTGCAAAAACACTGCTTTTATGACGGCCATAATCGTGATCTGGCGCATACCATAACGGGGTTCTCTCTTTTAGAGTGCGTAACATGCCTTTAAAGTCGGAACGATCTAACATTGCTTTATTTTCACGCATTCTGCCCCAGTAAAACCAGGAATCTAAGACCGGATTGCGGTGCTTGCGGTAAACGGCTGTCGAAGGCAGTTGCATACCTGCGGCGCGTCCGGCCATCTCCAGAGTGAGAAAATGAGCGCCCAAAAAGATAATGGGTTGATTGTCCATTTTTGCTTGTTCGATATGCTCGAGACCACGCACTTTTAATAAACTCTGCACTCGCCAACTCGGCCAAAACCAGGCCATGCCTATCTCTAAAATGGCAATACCGGTATTTTCAAAATTTGTCTGCACTTTTTGAGTGATCTCAGTCGGGCTGAGATCAGGAAAGCACAACTCAATATTTCGGTAGGCAATTTTATATCTGGATTTAGCAATGCGCGCTGCAATCCGGCCAAGAAATCGACCGATAGCAAGTAAATGCGCATAGGGCAAAAAAGAGCTTAAAAAAAGCAGTAAAATGCCCAGCCAGGTCAGCCAGTATTTAGGGTGGCAGAAATAAAGTTGTAGTTTGTAAGTGCTCATAGTTAATCACCGAAAAAAATAATGAAATTATTCTACCTAATTATCAGCTAAATGCATATTTTGCAGGCTTTTTTCTATAAAGCCTTTTTTACAAAGTCTTGTCGTGGGCTGCTTGAGCCGTTGTCTGCAGCGCTTTTAGTGAAACTTTAAAGCCTGTTTGCTCAGGTAGAACAAAATAATGTGCCGGGCGCTTATAACTGCTTAGTTTATCCTGCAGGTAAATCTGCAGTTGCTGTTGTTTAATCACACCATTGACCCAATCTATAAAAGCGACCGGGCGTTGGCCAAACAGAGGGTCCGTTACCGCAACGATATAAACCTGTTGAATATCGCTAAAACTTAGCAGGACGGATTCGAGCTCTTCGGCCTGAATATTTTCGCCACCGGAGATTATTAAGCGATCCTTACGCCCGGAAACGGACAACTCATTGCCCATTAAGGCGCCTAAATCTTTACTGGCGAACCACTGCTGATCAGGCAAAACACTGGATTGCAAATGACCATTAAAATACCCTGCAAAGCGCATTTTTCCACGTAAGCAGATCTCATTGTTTATTATTTTGACCTGCAGGCCGGGTAACAGCTGCAATTTTTTACTGTTGGTAGAGGTTGCAACCTGCGAGCTCATCTCACTTAAACCATAACTTAAATGATAAATGAATCCCCGTTGTTCGGTTTGCGCCAATAATCTGTCAGAAAAAACACTGCCACCTAACAGCAGATGTTTAATCGACAGGTCTTTTGCCTGAAAACCTGAAAGGGTCAATAAACGATAAAGCTGGGTGGCAACCAGAGAAAGGTGGGTTATTTTTTGCTTTTTTAACAAACTCACGCTCAGTTTTTTAGCGCTGACAATTAAGGTGGCTCCGGCAATCAAGGTACGGATAACCGCTGCAAATCCGCTGATATGAAACAGGGGTAGTGACAATAAGTTCCGGTCTTTTGCTTGTAATAAAATACGGGATTGTGATCCCAATGCACTGTGATAATGGTTGCTATAGGAGTGCATAACAGCCTTTGCCTGACCGCTGCTGGCCGATGTAAAAATAATATTACAGACTTTTTGAGCGTCTATTTTAAGCGGGACAGGAGTTACTGCTTGATCTTGGATAATTGAAAAATCGATGGATAAACTGCTTAAATGCGAATGTTTTTTCGGATCGGCAAGCCAAATAAAATTACTTTTAAGTATGCTTAAACGCTGCTTGATTTCAGCCGCACTAAAACGCGGATTTAAAGGACAGAAAATGATCCCTAAGCGGATGCAGGTGAGCTGCAATAAAATCAGCTTAAGCGAATTTTCCGAGAGACAGATCAAACGGTCCCCCGTTTGTAAATGCAGATTCAGCAGTTGTCTGCCTAACAAGTTGAGGGTGCTGTCTAACGCTTGATAGGTGAGCACCAACTCGTCAGTCTGAATGGCTGGCGCATTCGCGTTTATGATAGCCTGGTGACGTACAGGGCAAACATTCAGTTGCTTGTCCATAAACACTCCAGCTGTCTGACTTGTTGACTAAGGGGGGTTGTTTTATCTAACTCTTTACATAACTTTTTATCTAACTCTTCACTTAACATGGTACTTTCAAAAAATTTTAGGGTATCCAATCCGCAGGAAATATCGACCTCTTTTGACCATTGCTTGGCCAGAAAAGCCAATTGCTTTAAACCCAGTGGAGATTCAAATGAAGAGCTGATACTGACGCTTAAATGAAACTCTTTGGCTATTTGGATAAAATAATTGAGGCGCTCAAAGGAGCCGATCAGCGTCGGTTTCAGGACCAGTGCCTTAAAACATTGCTGGTGCTGATAGTGGAATTGCGCTTGCTGTAAGGTTTCATCTAAAGCAAGCTGTACCTGGTAACGCTCCGCCAGGGAGATATTAGCGCTTAAACTGGCTGTTGGCTCTTCAATATAGTCAATCACTTGAGTATTAATATTGGCAAAAAACAGCGCGGCTTGCGCAAAAGACCAGCTTTGATTGGCATCGCAACGTATCAATAAATCAGGATTGAGGGCACTTAAGGCTGAAAACAGCGTTATATCCTCGGCTACTGCTTGCCTGGCTATTTTTAGTTTGATTTTATCGGGCTTATTTAGCTGCTGATACTGTTTAAGCACATCGTGGTTATCACCCTGCAATAAAAAGATGCTGGTCGCTGTTTTAAATGATCCCGAGACGGGTATATTCTGCTCGATACAGTCAAGTGCAAATTCGACACTTGGGTATAACTGCATTGCGCTTTGGCTGTTTAACTGAGGATTAGTTAGTACTGCTATTATTTGCGCTGTCGCCTGTTGCAGAGTTTCCTCGCTAAAACCTGGTAAAGGTGCGATTTCAGCAAAGTTAAACTTCCCGTTGGCATTTTCTAGCTGCAGGATCACCCCCTCGCGAGCGCTGAGCTTAACCCCTTTAAACAAGAGTGGCATTTTAAAGGGCAGGCAATAGCGAAATAGCTTTGCCTGTTGAAAGCGGGGGTTATTGATTTTTTGCATATTCGCCACTGGCTCACTCCTGGTAATGCAGGGTGACTCGGGAGGTTAACTTGGTGACCAGTTCATAAGCGATAGTGCCTATCTTTTCGGCGACATCTTCTGCGGGTAAACCCTCACCCCAGAGGGTCACATCGTCGCCGACTTTATCCTGACTGTGTAAGCCTAAATCAACCGTGAGCATATCCATCGATACGCGACCGACAATCGGCACTATTCGCCCATTGACCAGCACCGGTGTGCCCTGAGGTGCTAAACGCGGATAACCATCACCATAACCTACGGCCACAACGCCAAGTCGAGTATCTTCCTGAGCGGTCCAGTTGGCGCCGTAACCGACACTTTCTCCCGCTTTATGCTCGCGTATCGCAATCAAACCTGATTTTAAGGTCATCACCGGACGTAATTGTAAATCCTGCGCAGATCTTTCGGCAAAAGGAGAAATACCATAGAGGGTGATTCCCGGACGAACAACATCAAAATGCGCCTCGGGCCACGCAAAAACAGCCGCTGAATTAGCCAGTGATTTTAAGCCGCTGTCTGTTTGAATATGCTGCTTAAATAAAGCAAGCTGTTGCGCCGTGACATTGTTATCAACCTCTTCCGCACAATGGAAATGGCTGATCAAATTAATCGGTTTTTGGACATTTTCCGATTCCGCCAACTGTTTATAAACGGCGTCAAACTGCTGTGGGTGAAAACCTAAACGGTGCATTCCGGTATCCAGTTTTAACCAAATTTGCAGAGGTTTGGGTAATTTTGCCTGAATAATAGCAGCAACTTGCTCCTGCGAGTGCACCACGCACTGTAAATCTGTTGCGGCTAGCGTGGTAAGATCACTCTCTTTAAAAAAACCTTCTAATAAAATAATAGGGTTCTTAATACCGGCGGCGCGCAGTTTTAATGCTTCACTTAGGCGCGCCACGCCAAAGGCATGGACCTGTTTTAATGTCTGAGCTACTTTGACCATGCCGTGACCGTAGGCATCGGCTTTAATCACTGCAATTATTTTGCTCGATGGTGCAGTTTTCTGTACTACTTCTAGGTTGTGCTGTAATGCCTTTAAGTTGATAACTGCGTGTGTGGTATCCATGATTAAACTCTATTTATTATTATATAACTTGATTGCTTAAGAGGCATCGATGGCGACTGTTTAGTCATCGCCATGGTAAGCCGCACCGGTATATTCATCAAATCGTGAATAACGGCCTTGAAAGGTCAAACGCACTTTTCCGATAGGACCATTACGCTGCTTACCGATAATAATCTCTGCAATTCCTTTATGTTCACTGTCTTCGTTATACACTTCATCCCGATAAATAAACATAATTAAATCGGCATCTTGCTCAATCGCTCCGGACTCACGCAGGTCGGAGTTAATGGGGCGTTTGTCGGCCCGTTGTTCAAGTCCACGGTTGAGCTGCGAAAGGGCTATGACCGGGCAGCGCAGCTCCTTGGCCAGGGCTTTTAATGAACGTGAAATTTCCGATATCTCTAAGGTCCGGTTTTCACTTAATGATGGCACGCGCATCAGCTGCAGGTAATCGACCATGATCATACTAACCCCGCCATGGTCTCTGGCAATACGGCGCGCCCGTGAGCGTAATTCCGTCGGTGTCAGGCCGGAACTATCATCGATAAACATATTGCCCTTTTGCAGCAGAATAGACATAGTCGATGACAGCGATGCCCAATCATTTTCATCCAGCTGACCGGTGCGTATTTTGCCCTGATCAATACGCCCGAGAGAGGCGAGGATACGATTCATCAGCTGTTCTGCGGGCATCTCCAGTGAAAAAATAACCGTTGGTTTGTCGGCATTTAACGCGGCATGTTCGGCAAGGTTCATGGCAAAGGTGGTTTTCCCCATGGAAGGACGGGCAGCGACAATAATCAAATCCCCGGGTTGGAATCCCGTGGTCATCTGATCCAAATCATTATAACCGGAAGATAAACCGGTTATACCATCGCGCGGGTTTTTGCATAAATCATCAATTTTTGCCACTGTGGCTTTTAAAATATCTTTAATGGCCAGCGGGCCTTCGCTTTTATTGCTGCGTGATTCGGCTATTTGGAATACTTTGGTTTCCGCAAAATCAAGTAATTCATTACTATCCCGACCTTCGGTGTCATAACCCGCTTCGGCGATTTCGTTGGCAACACCAATTAATTCTCGGACAATGGCGCGCTCCCGTACAATATCGGAATAGTTATTAATATTAGCCGCACTAGGAGTGTTTTGCAGCAGCTCTGCCAGGTAGGCAATACCGCCTACGCCTTCTAACTCTTTTTTATTTTCAAGGTGTTCAGAGAGAGTGACCAAATCAACCGGCATATCTTCACTGCTCAGCAGCTCAATGGTTGCAAAAATCTGGCGGTGTGCTCTGTGGTAAAAGTCACGCTCAACAACCCGCTCGGCAACATCGTTCCAAGCTTCATTATTAAGTAATAAACCCCCAATAATTGCCTGCTCAGCCTCAAAGGAGTGGGGAACGGTTTTAATTGGCGAATTGATTTTTGGTTTGTGCTGCGTAAAGGGAGGTTTACCTGCCATTTTAAATCCTTAACTGAAAATAATATTTACTATTAACGGAAACGGGTTCCCGTTAATAGTAAATATAACATAGGGAACCTTTGGAGCGCTGCTTATGGTTGCCAACTGATCTCTTTATAAAAAAAGAATCTCGATCCAGATATAAGCAGTCAAACCTAAAGCGACAAACACCGCCGCAGAGCCCATATCTTTTGCTCTGCCGGCAAGTTCATGATGCTCACTGCCGATTCTATCTACCACGGCTTCAATGGCAGAATTAATAATCTCAAGGATCATTACCAATACAATAGGCGTAATTAATAAAATCCGTTCGATTTGAGAGACCTCTAAAAAGCAGGCGATGGGAATTAAAATAACGGCTAATAAAAGTTCCTGACGAAACGCGGCTTCGTGTTTAAAAGTACTTTTCAAGCCCTGTAGCGAATAGCCCATGGCTAAAAAAACGCGTTTTAGTCCGGTATTTTTTTGCATGAAATGATCAACCTGTAAGCTGTTTTATTGGGGGACTTACTTTAACAAAAGGCGAGAGTAAGATCACTTGCTCATTAGCCGCTGGAACAATGAATTTTGTGCTGCTGCGGCTTTTTTGGGGAATCTGAGAGTTCTATGATAGTTACCTGTGAGTTTTATGATAGTTCTATCATAGTTATCTGATAGTGCTATGAAAGTGCTATGAAAGTGCTATTCTAGTTTGCGGACAGTTGTTTTTTTTATAGTTATTTTTATTGTAATTTTATAGTTGTTTTATAGTTATTTGCGCTGTTTTTTGATATTAGTATCGAAGCCATTTAAAGTATAACAATAATAGGATCTCTCTGTGCTGCTAAAAGGCTCCATTTTTGATCGTTTTATTAATAAGTATTGGGTCAGTAGTCAGTATGTTCCGCTGAATCCCATTGCCGAATTAGAGCTTGATTTAAGTCGCCCTATTATTTATCTCGTTGCACAAAATTGTGCAAGCGACCTGCTCGCATTACAATCCTGCTGTCTGCAGGCCGGTTTACCCGATCCCTATTGCCCAATAAGGGTGACCGGACAAAATTTAAGTGCCACTATCTTCATTGATGATACTTTTGCTGCGCCCAAAGCTAATCAAACCCCTGCCTATTTAGGCAAGTATCAGCAGTTATTAGATCTGCATCGGTTGCAGCCAGATTTAGATATTCAGTTACTGCCCGTTACCATTTACTGGGGAAGAAACCCGGGTAAACAGAAGAAAAAATTCGACGTTGATAGGTTTGATCAACACGTAAGTGGTTCGCTGCATAAAACCTGCATTGTACTGAAAAATGGCAAAGATCATCTGCTCCGCTTTAATAAACCGATCTCAATTGCGGCGCTCAGACAGCGCCATGATCGGCAAACAAACTTTGATAATCAGCTTCTAGCTCATCAACTTGCAAAAATAGCGCTGACCTATTTTGCCAATCAGAAACGTTATAGTATCGGTCCTAAACTGCTCAATCGTAGCGCTATGATTGCGGCTGTGTTGCAGCAACCGCTGCTGCGTAACACTATTCTCAGCACAGCGGCAAGCGAGCGCTGTACTGAACAGCAGGTTGAGCGGCAATGCCGAAGATATTTAATTGAAATCAGTGCCAATTTTTCCTATCCGCTGTTACGCGTTTTTCGGCTGTTATTAAAATGGCTGTGGAATCACCTTTACAAAGGAATTAAAGTTAACCACGCGCAGGCCGTCAGGCAGGCAAATCAAAGTGGTGCCGAAATTATTTATATGCCTTGTCACCGCAGTCATATGGATTATTTATTACTTTCCTATCTGTTAGTTGAACAGGGACTGGTGGCGCCGCACGTTGCAGCGGGTGTAAACCTGAATTTTTTCCCGTTAGGTGCGCTGCTTAGACGTGCCGGCGCTTTCTTTTTACGCCGTACCTTTAAAGATTCTCCACTTTATAGTGCCGTTTTTAATGGCTATTTTTCTATGCTCTTCAAACAGGGGTACCCCATTGAATTTTTTAGCGAAGGGGGACGCAGCCGCAGCGGGCGTTTATTACCTCCCAAAACAGGACTTCTGGCGAGCACCTTACAAACCTATTTAAATCAACCTGAGCGTAATCTCATACTGGTGCCGATCTACATTGGTTATGACCATATCATGGAAGTGAACAGTTATATTAAGGAGTTGTCAGGTCAGGAAAAGAACCAAGAGAGTGTCTGGCAACTGTTAGCTGCAGTTAAAAAGTTGGGTAATTTTGGTCAGGTTTTTGTTAATTTCGGGAAGCCGATTAATGTTAAAAAATATCTTAATCAGCAGGCTCCAAATTGGCAAACATCGGCTGTAGATGAAAGACAGTTTAAAATACACGTCAAACAACTTGCACAGCAAGTGATGGTTAATATTAATCAGGCAACCGCGGCGGGGGCATTACCTTTATGCGCAGCCATTTTACTGGCCAGTAAAAACTTTCAATCTAACAAAGCGGTTTTTTTAGCGTTACTCAGTAAACACCAGCAATTACTCGAGTTAAAGAGTAAAAGCAGTTCTCTTACCTATGCGAAAGATAAAAATGAGACAGTCTATCAACAAGCATTAAGTCTGAATAAATTTGAGCAGGACGGTGAACGGATTTTTTGTTCAAGAAATCAAGCGCTGCAGTTAAATTATTACCGCAACAATATTGTGCATCTTTTTGCTTTACCAAGCTTGATTTGTCATACCGTCTGCTACTTAATGAGCTGCAATAAAAGCACCAGTGTCAACAATATTATTGCTTACGCTGCAAAAATTTACCCTTTCCTCGCGGCAGAATATTTTTTAAAACCACCGGTAAATATAACGCAACTGCTGGAGGGTGAATTATTACAATTAGGCACTATTGGTGTGTTTAAGTTTGAGAAGGGCAGGTATAGTGTTGCAAATAAAATTTTACTCGATCTGTTAGCGCAGCATTTACAGGAAACATTTTTACGTTATCGGCAGTTATTAGCACTGCTGCTGCGCTGCAAATACTGGTCGAATGTTGACCCGAAAGCCCTCAGTGCGAAGGCTAAAGCGCATTTTCAGCCTCTCAGTATTGATCCTTTTGATGAAAAAGTGACGCACGTATTTCTACAAACAATGCAAAGCGTGTATCCTGATTTTTTAACAGAGAAGCAGAGTAAAATATTAGAGGCGCTGTTTGCGTCCTCCTGCTCAATTGATTTGCAATAAAAGTACATAACGTAAGGGAAATAGATGGTCATAAATGGCAGGGAACTGGTTGAGTCATTACGCGCTCAAGTCCAGGAAATCAGCGTTGTGCAATTGCATGACATACTGCATGGCTTAAACCAACGGCATTCACCGGCCGTGCTGATCGATATTCGCGAAGTTGCAGAAACCAATGCAGGCAGTATTGCCAATGCGCTACTTATTCCCCGTGGTCTATTAGAAATGCAGATCGGTTCAGAAGAGAGTATTAAACAACGCTTCGCCACGCTTGAAATTCTGGCGGAGCAACCTGTCTATTTACTGTGCCGCTCAGGAGCGCGCTCTGTACTGTCTGCCGTTTCCCTGCAGCAGATGGGATTTAAACATGTTTATAGCGTAGCTGGTGGTTTTTTAGCCTGGCAGGCAGCGGGTTTTGAGTGCAGCAATAGAATATAAACAAATATCTTCGAGACTTTATAATATAACCCATGGAGCATTTGTGATGGAGCCGTATTTTATCCCGATGGAAAGTTTATTTTTTCAGGAGGAGATAAAAAAAAGTCGTTTTATGACTTATTTAGTCCATGTCGAAGGTAAAGAGCAGGCGCTAACTTATGTACATGGAATTAAAAAACAACATCAGGCAGCATCTCACCATTGCTGGGCTTATATCGGTGCTGCACCCGATAACGATATGTGCATGGGCCGCAGTGATGATGGTGAGCCTAAAGGCACCGCAGGAAAACCCATGTTGAACGTTTTACAGGGCAGTCACCTAGGCGAAATCATTGCCGTTGTGGTGCGTTATTCAGGCGGTATAAAATTAGGCACGGGTGGGCTGGTACGCGCTTATTCGAACGGGGTACAGCAACTGCTAAAAAAGCTCTTAACAATTGAGAAACGTTTTTATCAGCGCTATCAACTACACTGTGATTATGCACAAATGGCGCAGGTAGAAAGTTTATTAGCGACGCTATCGGGGCGCATTGTAGAAGTTGATTATTCGCAATCTATTCGAGCGTTGCTTGAAGTTGACCAACAGTTAGGTAAACAATTTACTGAAAAACTCGAATCCCTGACTCAGGGAAAAGTCATTGCCAAAAAAATCCCCATTACAGTGAGATAACTCAGTGGCCTTTCGTTCGATAATCAGAATAGTTGGCATGTTAGTCGGCTTGTTTAGCCTGACCATGTTACCGCCGGCATTAATCTCGACTTTCTATGAAGGAGCGGCGGGTGAAGATGGCGGTAATTTTTTGGCCGCTTTTGCGGTGACTTTACTTATTGCGCTGCTGTTATGGACACCTAACCGGCATGTTAAGAAAGATTTGCGAGTGCGTGAAGGTTTTTTAATCGTTGTGCTCTTTTGGGTGACCCTGGGCAGCGTAGGATCCATTCCCTTTCTGATGAGTTCAAGCATTGAAATGGATGCTGCTTCCGCTTTTTTTGAATCGTTCTCGGGTTTAACCACCACCGGGGCAACGGTTATCGAACAGCTTGATACACTCCCGAAATCGATTCTTTTTTACCGGCAAATGCTGCAATGGTTTGGTGGTATGGGGATTATCGTTTTAGCCGTTGCCGTTTTACCTATGTTAGGCATTGGCGGAATGCAGCTCTACCGGGCTGAAGCCCCCGGACCTATCAAAGATTCTAAAATGACACCGCGTATTGCGGAAACAGCCAAGGCATTGTGGAATGTTTATCTGTTCGTGACCGTTGCTTGTATGCTGGCATTTTGGCTTGCCGGAATGAGTTTGTTTGATGCTATCGGGCACAGCTTTTCAACGGTTTCCATTGGCGGTTTTTCAACTTACAATGACAGTATCGGGCATTTTGACAGCAATATTATTAACCTTATCACCGTGGTGTTTCTGATTATCTCCGGGGTCAATTATGCACTGCATTTCAGCGTCTTTTCCAGCAGAAAATTCTCTTTTAATATTTATCGGCAAGATCCGGAACTGCGTGCTTTTATTTTTATTCAGATACTCTTAACCACCGTCTGTTTTGCAGGATTGATGGGTCATGAGGTTTATGATTCAATTGAAACCTCTTTTTCCCAGGCCTTATTTCAGGCTGTTTCTATTTCGACCACTGCCGGTTTTACCACTACCTCATTTCAGAATTGGCCGGCGTTTTTTCCGATTTTATTGCTAATGTCCAGCTTTATTGGTGGCTGCGCAGGGTCAACGGGCGGCGGTATGAAAGTTATTCGTGTTTTATTGCTCAATTTACAGGGGATACGTGAGCTCAAGCGACTGGTTCATCCCAAAGCGGTTTTTAAAATTAAATTAGCCAATAAGGCCCTTCCAGATCGTGTTATTGAAGCGATTTGGGGATTCTTTTCAACTTATGCCCTGGTATTTGTGCTTTGTATGTTAGCGTTATTATTGACCGGTATGGATGAGCTGAGTTCCTTTTCTGCGACTGCCGCCATGCTCAATAACTTAGGTCCCGGGCTTGGCGATGTCGCGCTTCATTTTAATGAGGTGAGTGCCGCGTCTAAATGGATAATGATCCTCGCGATGTTATTTGGCCGGTTAGAAATTTTCACCTTATTAGTTTTATTTACCCCTATTTTTTGGAAAAATTAAAAGATGGCAACTGAGACCCTTATATTATATTCATCCGTTGATGGACAAACATTAAAAATTATAAACCGCATCATTGAGTTAATTGATGGTGAAGTGACCTTGCTGAACATTGATGACAACCCGAAAGTTGACTTCAGTCTTTATCATAAAGTATTAATTGGTGGCTCCGTGCGTTACGGCAACTTTCGTAAAAATTTGCTGACTTTTGTTAATCAGCATAAAAGCCAATTGGATTCATTACCTAATGCATTTTTTGTCGTCTGTTTAACGGCGCGTAAGCCGGAAAAAGCGATTCCGGCCAATAATGCTTATATGAACAAATTTGATCAATTGTCCCAATGGCAGCCCAATTTAAAAGGAGTCTTTGCAGGTGCTCTGCTCTACTCCCGTTATAATTGGTGGCAAACCCTGCTTATTCAAATGATTATGAAAATGACTGGGGGCAGTACCGATAGCAGTCTTGATATTGAATTAACAGATTGGTCCAAGGTGGAGACTTTCAGCCGAGATTTTTCTGCTTTATAAATTACACTGTCAAAACTTCCGCGACTTATTAAGCTGATTTTTTGGTCTGTCTGAATTACACTGTGTGCCTGATACCCAAACTGCTTGATGATGTATCTTCAAGCAGTTTGGGTATAACCTAATATCTTTAATTCAGGCAGCAGCATAGTGAATCAACCAAGCTCCGATAACGCGAAACAGATCTTACTCGATGTTTTTGGCTACAATGAGTTTCGTGAAGGGCAAGAACTGATTATTAATCAGCTTTGCGAAGGCCGTGACGCCCTGGTAGTGATGCCGACCGGGGGAGGAAAAAGTCTTTGTTTTCAGATCCCCGCATTAGTCAGGCCGGGCATTTGTTTTGTTATTTCACCACTGATTTCTTTAATGAAAGATCAGGTTGATAGCCTGCGAGCCTGCGGAGTGGCCGCAGCATATTTAAATTCCAGCCTCTCTTATCAGCAGCAAAATCAAGTTATTAATGATATGCACAGTGGGCAGCTAAAGCTTGTTTATATTGCGCCTGAGCGTTTGCTGCGTCCGGACTTTATTCGCCGCTTGGATAATCTGCCGATCAATTTATTTGCCATTGACGAGGCTCATTGTATTTCTCAATGGGGCCATGATTTTCGACCTGAATATGCATTACTTGGACAATTAAAGCAGCGCTTTCCTGATATTCCACTCGCTGCATTAACGGCAACAGCCGATTATGCAACACAGCAGGATATTTTAGCGCGTTTGCAGTTTAATGATCCGCTCATTGCGATTCATAGTTTTGATCGCCCTAATATTGAATATCTTTTAATTGAAAAATACCGACCGTTAAATCAGTTAGCTCATTATTTAGATGAGCATAAAAATGAAAGTGGCATTATTTATTGTACCAGTCGGCGGCGCACTGAAGAGTTAGCCGAAAAACTGCGCATAAAAGGGCTGTCGGCGCGTTGTTATCATGCGGGAATGATGATTGAAGAGCGCCAGGCAGTGCAGGATCTTTTTATTAAAGATAAAGTTGATATCGTGGTTGCTACCGTTGCATTTGGCATGGGCATTGATAAACCCAATGTACGTTTTGTTGTGCATTATGAAATACCTAAAAATATTGAATCCTATTATCAGGAAACAGGCCGTGCCGGACGCGATGGTTTACCCGCGCAGGCGATGTTATTTTATGACCCTGCTGATGCTAGCCGGGTCCGCGCACTGCTTGAGAAAAACAGCAATGAACAACAGCAACGTATTGAATTGCATAAATTAAATACTATGGTGGCATTTGCGGAGGCACAGACTTGTCGGCGTCAGGTCTTACTTAACTACTTTGGGGAATATAGCGATAAAAGCTGTGGTAACTGTGATGTCTGCCTGGATCCCCCGAAAAGTTATGATGCCACTGAAGATGCGCAAAAGGTTCTCTCTTGTGTTTATCGTACCGGACAACATTTTGGTATGGTCTATGTGGTTGAAGTGCTAAAAGGCGCTCAAACTGCCCGAGTCAAGAGCTTGGGGCATGATAAGCTGTCTACTTTTGGCATTGGTAAGGATCAACCCACGGAGTACTGGTTAAGCCTGTTAAGGCAGTTGATCCATTGTGGTTTGCTGATGCAAAATTTAACCCGTGGTTCTGCCCTGCAGTTAACTCAAGCCGCAAGACCCGTTCTTAAAGCCGAACAACCCCTTTATTTAGCAGTACCACGTTTAAAACTGGTTAAATCCAAAGATAAAAAGCGTCTTTTATCTAATTTTTCAGATAATAAGCTGTTTTCTAAATTACGACAATTACGCAAAAAAATTGCGGATCGTCAAGACTTGCCGCCTTATATTATTTTCAGTGATGTCTCACTGTCTGAAATGAGTGAAATAATGCCAACCACCGAGTCTCAATTTTTGAATATCAGTGGTGTTGGCCAAATAAAACTTAATAAATACGGTGCTGAGTTTTTAACCTTAATTAAACAATATGCAGAGCAGTTATAACTAAAATGGTTGCGCCCAACAAGCTGCAAAAAATCCGCGGGCAAGACCTTATATTGTTTAGTGTAATTTAAATTCATTAAGCCTTAATAGGGCTTGTTTTAACACTGTTTTTGGTAATTGTTCTGCGAGCTCATTCAAATCATCTTCTTTAAATACTTCACTTAAAACAGTGCAGATACAGGTAAGAGGGGCATGATTAAATAATCTTGGATTAGTTAAGTAATCATTGCCTCTGGTTGACATCCAGACTTGATTATCCGCATTTGGCATAAAACCTAACCTGTTTAGGTCTTTTTTTAATTTTCCTAGTAAGTGCTGATAATTGAGGTTGTTTTGTTTAAGTTGATCTTGATAATCGGCTATTAAATCAATGGCATATTGACTTGGTAAGTGCTTGAGGCTATGTATATTCTGCATTAGATGAGATCCCGATTTTAGTGAATATAAAGGTAAGAAAAACGATAATTTTATTTTTAGTCTCTCTTTTTCTATCCGTGAAAAGTCTTATAGCGTTAATCCTGCTTGAGAAATAATAACCACTTTAATTAAAAGGTTATCATGTGACTATTCTAATCAACTTAAGTCAAATTAAAAGCTTTAAATGAACAATTAATGAGGTGCGGACCACTGTGATTTGTGATGGCTCACATTTTTAATCTTTATGCTGAAATTTGCCTTATGGAGGAGTTCTGATATTTTTAAGGTAGGGCTTAATTTAAAGGAAGAATTATGCTGTTAGATCAAATTGAGGTAGTCGGATTTCGTGGCATTAATCGTTTGTCGATTAATGTTAAAAGTCTGAGCGCTTTTCTTGGCGAAAACAGCTGGGGTAAATCCAGCCTTTTTGATGCGTTATCACTTTTTTTATCGGGTACTAAAAAAGCTTATAAATTTACTTATGATGATTTTCACCAGCCTCCGATTTCTGACGTTAGCAGCAATAAGTTAATCCATCTGGTTTTTACCTTTAAGGAACAGACCACTGATGAGTCATTACAAAGGCAATATAAAAGTATCACTGCCGTCTGGAACCTGCCCAAAGAGGGTGCCCGTTATATTTATTACCAGATAGATGGCAGCATCACGGAATCCGGTCATATTCTCACTGAGCGTTATTTTTTAGATAATCAGGGGCAAAAAAAATCATTTGAGAAAGCACTATTAGCGCATTTAGTCAGTGAATTCACCTCCTTCGTTCCGGTGCTGCGTATGGGCAGTGAGCTGCCGATGATGGCAACTGAAGAAGACAGTGCGGACCTTGAAACCCACAGTAAAAGGGAGTCCTGTGAGGCAAGAATAAAACGTATTTTCAAACGCTTGAATAATTCATATCAGCAATTGTCCGAGTCAGAAATGAAAATGGGGTATCAGGCTTTAGTTTATCTTTTTGATCATTATTTATTAAAACATTACGGACAATCTGACTTTCATCGAGTGGATGCCCTGAATAATACAAAGGGAAAACCGCCTTTTTCTTTTCAGGCATTGACTCATTTTAATGATCTTTTAAAAACCGGACATAAAAATGACCGGGCTATGTTATTACTGGTACTTGGCGAATTTTTAGAGGTCAGGGGCGAGCACCTATTACGTCGCGGGGCGACCCCTGTTTTGTTACTTGAAGAACCGGAAAATAACCTTCACCCGGTTAATTTAGCGATCACCTGGCGGTTTTTTTCATTATTGCCTATGCAAAAATTGGTCAGTACCAATTCAAGTCAGTTATTGTCATTCCTGCCATTAGGTTGTATTCAGCGTTTAGTCCGCAGTACTGGTTTGACCAACAGTTATTCATTAAATCTGCAACATTTTTCCCAGAACGATTTGCGCCGTATTGCTTTTCATGTTCGTATGACCAGGCCGCAGAGTCTGTTTGCCCGTTCTTGGTTGTTGGTTGAAGGCGAAACTGAAACCTGGTTATTGACTGAGCTATCGCGTTTATGCGGTTACAACCTGGTTGTTGAAGGTGTACAAATTATTGAGTTTGCACAATGTGGTGTCGCGCCATTGATCAAGTTAGCACAAGATTTACACATTGAATGGTCGGTTTTAACCGACGGTGATGCAGCGGGGAAAAAATATGCCGCACGGGTTACTGAAATGTTATTAGGCAAGGACTCTTTAGTTAATCGTCTTTTGGTTTTACCCGCGTTGGATATTGAGCACTTGTTTTTTGACCATGGTTTTGCCGATATTTATCTTCAGGCCGCAAACTATACTGAAAAGGATTTAGCACGTATTGCAACCAATAAAATTATTGACAAGGCGGTTCATAAACATTCTAAACCAGGGTTAGGTTTAGCGATAGCCAATGCAGTTGAAGAGCGGGGGGCTGATTCAATCCCGCCTCTGCTAAAACGTCTTTTCTCCCGTTTAGTGGGGCTGGCGAGAAGCCAGTCGGGTTAATAACAGAAGCCGAAATCTATCGGTCAGCACGATAGCTAAGGGGGATCTAGTACCTGAAAGAGATACTCTATTTTTTATTAAGTGGATTTCTAAGCAGTCACTTAATACGCTGGCAAGGATCCTTTTCACCTTATTAATTACCTCGAAACAACCCATGAAAATACTGCCCGGCGGATCAATCTTAAGGGTATTATCTGCAAATTTTAATCTGCCAAAAAAGTGATTGCAGGCAAGTTTCCCCGTTGCCAGCTCGCGATTATTTTTACGCTCAGGCGAGCACTGCAAGAGAAATAAATAATAACGCAAGCTGCTTTAAAGTCTTCAATTAAGGCTCTTTTTTGGTCTCTCTTTTTGATTACTGCGTTTGACGGTTTTAACACTGGGTAGTTTTTTAATTTGACGCATTACTTTGGACAAATGGATGCGGTTAATAACTACTAGTGTCAAATTTATTAAATAAAGATGATCGGGCAGTTCCGTTGTTCGTATCTCAACAACATTCGCATTACATTTTGAAATCAGATTAAATAGCTGGGCAAGGCCCGCTTTATGGTTAATCATCATGATAATCAGGTCAGTAGAGTATTCAAACTGATTCATGAAATTCATGTCCCATTCAACCGGAATATATTTGTCCAGTTCACCTTCAAAGCCGCTGACATTATGGCAATCCTTGGCATGAACAACTAAACCTCTGCCCGGACTGGTACGTGCAATAACGGCATCTCCCGGCAAAGGTTTGCAACATTTACCATAGGAAACCATCATACCTTCAGTGCCTTTAATCGCACTTCTGCGGTTCTGTTGTTTGAGTTCAGATTCGGTTAATTCAGCTGCATTGCCACGCAGACGGCGGGCCACAACAATGCTCATCAGTTTGCCGCTGCCTATTTCATTTAACAGACTGTCAAAGTCCTTGAGGTGATGATCGGCAAGGACTTTATCTATGTTTTCCTGCGCAATATCAGTTAAATTGGTGCTACCGAGTGCTTGTTTTAATAAACGCCTGCCCTCAGGCACCGTATCCTTCTGAGGCAACTGTTTCAGATACTGGCGAATATTGAGGCGGGCTTTATGGGTCGCAGCAAAATTTAACCACTCGCCGCAGGGTTTTTCTGTATCCGATGTAATTATCTCAATAGTTTGCCCGCTTTCCAATTTATTACTGAGCAGAGAAAATTCGTTATCCACTTTTGCGCCTATACATCTGTGACCTATTTTGGTGTGCAGTGCATAGGCAAAATCAACGGCTGTTGCCTGTGCCGGCAGAACAATGATCTTACCCTGCGGGGTCAATACATGTATTTCATTTTTGCCCAACTCTTGTTTTATATTTTCTAGCATTAACACTGAATTAGTTGGATTATCTTCCTGATCCGACAGGCCCTGGAACCAGTTACGGGTTTGTAACTGTGCGGTCATATTGTTATTGTTATTGTTACTTCCTTCTTTATAACCCCAATGCGCCGCTATACCATATTTAGCCACGGCATCCATATCTTCGGTGCGAATTTGAATTTCAATATTTACGCCATGATGAGTGAGCAGGGTAGTATGTATTGACTGATAACTGTTGGCTTTAGGAATCGCGATATAATCTTTAAAGTGGCCTAATTTAGGCTGATAAAGATGGTGTACTTGACCTAACGCTCGATAACAACTGTCAAGGTCTTTGACGATAATTCGAAAAGCATAAACATCCATCACATCGTGAAACTGGCAACCCTTTTGACGCATCTTTTTATACAAACTATAAAGATCTTTTTGACGGCCGATGACTTTTGCTTCCATCGGCAGGGTTTGCAGTTTCTCTGAAATCTCGGTACAGATATTTTGGATAAAGTCTTTACGATTTCTATGGGCTTTGTTAATTGCCTCTTTTAATACATTATAACGTGCCGTATTTTGTGCTTTAAAAGAGAGATGCTCTAATTCATTTTTGAGATCATGAAGGCCTAAGCGGTCGGCAATCGGTACAAATATTTCAAATGTTTCCTGAGCGATACGGCGTCGTTTATCCCGCCTGAGTGAACCTAATGTGCGCATGTTATGGACACGATCCGCAAGTTTAATTAACATCACTCGAAAATCTTTAGACATTGCGATCAGCATTTTACGAATATTTTCAGCTTGCGCTTCTTTATGGTTTTTAAAATTTACTTTGTCTAACTTGGTTACCCCTTCAACGAGTTCGGCCACACTGAGGTTAAATTTATCGGCGAGTTCTTTGTAGGTTGCATCGGTATCTTCCAGAACATCATGCAGTAAAGCTGCCGCTATCGCTTCATGATCAAGGTGCATGCCTGCAAGAATTTCAGCGACAGCAACGGGATGGGTAATATAAGGTTCGCCACTGGCACGTTTAACACCATCATGTGCAATATAAGCAAAGCGATAGGCTCGTTCAATAAACGCACATTGCTCCGCCGAAAGATAAGCCTCAGTAAGTTCTTTAAGTGGTTGAAATATTGACATTTTTTTCCTTTTATAACTTACCGGGCGTGCCATGATGGTTGGTCGATAATGAAGCATTAGTAAGTTGTTATATTGAACCATAACATAAACAGCAATCCGACATTAAACAATACGCTTTCGTGATCTGGATCACAATTTATTATTGTAATAATACACACTCTTTACAAGAGATAAAATATAACTTTCGGGCATTATCTGTCAATAAGATAACAATTAATGTTTAAGCCCTTTGACTAAGTTTTGCCCATTTTTTTAATTGCTGTATTTCCTGTGGCCAAAGGTCGGGATAGGGTGTTTCTAATACCAGTGGGATATTGTTAAATCTGCTGTCCTGCATAATATACTTAAAACAATTCCAAGCAATTTCCCCGGTACCTAAGGAAGCATGGCGATCTACTCTACTTGAAAGTGCTGCCTTGCTGTCATTAAGGTGCATGGCGCTGAGAAACTCAAAACCAACTATGTTTGCAAAGGCTGTAAAAGTTTCTTCACAGGCTTGCTGGGTGCGTAGATCATAACCCGATGAAAAGGTGTGACAGGTATCAATACATACGCCAATCCTTGCCTTATCTTCAATATGTTCAATGATCTTTGCTAACTGCTCAAAACGATAGCCCAAGTTAGTGCCTTGTCCGGCTGTATTTTCAATAACCGCTTTCACCGAGGTTGTTTTCTGTAATGCCCAATTAATAGATTCAGCAATCCGTATCAAACAATCATCTTTATTGATTTTATGAAGATGGCTGCCGGGATGAAAATTTAATAGCGTGAGACCTAATTGTTCACAGCGGCGCATTTCATCTAAAAATGCAATTTTGGATTTTTCTAAAGCGGTTTGTTGTGGATGGCCGAGATTAATCAGGTATGAATCGTGCGGTAATATTTGATCAGGAAGAAAATCATACAATAAACAAGCACTTTTAAATTTATCAATGGTTTCAATATCGAGTGGTTTTGCTTGCCAGTGAAGTTGATTCTTGGTAAATAATGCAAATGCAGTTGCGCCAATATTGTGCGCATTTTGGGGCGCGTTAAATACCCCGCCAAAAGCACTTACATGTGCGCCAATGTATTTCATAGAGCCTAGTTCATCGTTGAATCTCGAGATTTATACCATAACGGATAAGTCAATGTCCGACAAGCTTGGCACTCCCTTTTCGAGATGCCGGTTAACGGATCGGGTGAGATTCATTTTTGTATTGCTTCGAAGTCTTTATTTAAAGTAGTTTGTTCATCTAGGCGGGAATTTTCTGCACTTTCAGTTGCTTGTGTTAACACTTCCAGATCATAGGAAATTTCAACTCCCTGCTGGTAGGTTTTATGGGAATGGAAATCATTAGTAATTGTTTTAAACTCGCGATCAGGTTTGTTTTCGGAAAAATGAGTCACACCTTGCTCGTCTTTCCAAGTGTAAAGATCCGCGAACACAGAGCAGGAAAATAAAAAGGTCAATATAATTATCACCGAGGGCATATCCATTGCTCCATGCTAAAATAAATTATAATAATAGATTAGATGTTACTTGACAATAAGATACGAAAAATTAATCATTAAAATGTAATGGATTATAGATGGTGTTAGCAATTCAACATAAGTAAATTATGGTCGGTATACACAGCCCAATAGTGCATTCCGCCGGGCGCCCGTGACGGTTTTTAGGGGGATTGTATTTCCTAATAAACGTTGTTCAGCAAGCCAGGCGAAGGCAATCGCTTCAACAAACATAGGGTCAATATTCAAAGCCGCTGTGTCGCTTATTCGGTGGTTTGGCATCAGGGCTTGTAAGCGTCGCATTAGTAGGGGATTTAATGCTCCTCCTCCGCAAACAAATACCGGACATGCATTACTATGTGCTTGAATCTGTTCGCTTATGGAAACGGCGCTGAGCTCTAACAATGTACGTTGAATATCCGCATTCGAGTTTGAGCCGCTATCGAGTTGGGCTAATTGTTGGGTTAACCACTGCAAGTTAAATTTTTCCCGGCCGGTGCTCTTGGGGGGAGATTGAGTGAAATATTGTTCGCTGAGTAACAACTTTAATAAATCCGGTAAAACCTTACCTTGGTAGGCAAATTCGCCATTCTTATCATAACTCTGCCCATTTATTTTCTCGCTCCAGGCATCCATTAAGGTATTGCCCGGGCCGGTATCATAACCTGATACTTGGTTGTCAGATTCAAGAACAGTAATATTAGCAATACCGCCAATATTAAGGATCACTCTATTTTCCCCGGCTTTTGCAAATAATGCCTGATGAAAAGCTGGAACTAAAGGGGCGCCTTGTCCGCCATATGCCATATCCATGCGCCTGAAATCGGCAACGCAGGTAACGCCCGTTTTAGCGGCAATTAAATTGGCGTCTCCTATCTGCTGGGTAAAAGGAAAAGCGCCGCCGGGAGAGTGAAAAATAGTCTGTCCGTGGCTACCAATGGCTTCAATCTGCGCGGCACTAAACTGATTATCTTCAAGCAGTTGATTAACCGCTTGTGCGCAGGCACAGGCAAATTGGAAATCGACTTCTCCCAATGTCTGCAGTTCAACTTTTTTATCCTGGCAGATGGTTAAAATTTGCTGACGTAAGTTATTATCCAGGGCGGGTGCTGCAGCTGCAATTTGCACAAAACCATGCTCGGTACGCTGAGCAATGGCGACATCAATGCCATCGAGACTGGTACCGGACATGATGCCGATATAATAGTTGCCAATAACAGGCTTAGATAACACGGGAGAACTGCTGCTGACGTGCTTTGTTACGTAAATAAACGTCAAAACACATGCAGATATTACGAATCAGTAAGCGTCCCTTGGCTAACACCGTGATCTGGTCCGCGGTCACTTCAATGAGTTGATCATCAATAAAACATTGTAATAGTTTGATATCTTCAGAAAAATAATCCGTAAAGTTCAAATCGAAACGTTTTTCTATCTCTGGAATATTCAATTTGAAGTTACAAATCAGCTTTTTAATCACTTCCCGGCGGATTAAATCATCTTCATTCAAACCCACGCCGCGCCATTGCGCATGACCTGATTGTTCAATTTGTTGATAATAGGTAGCAAGTTTTTTCTGGTTTTGTGAATAACTATGACCAATTTGACTGATAGCTGAGACGCCCATCCCTAAAAGGTCGGCATCTTCCTGAGTGGTGTAGCCCTGAAAGTTACGATGTAAAACCCCTTTTTGCTGAGCGATAGCAAGTTCATCATCTGGTTTTGCAAAATGGTCCATGCCTATGAACTGGTAACCCGAGCGGGTTAAAAATTCAATGGTATATTGCAGGATTTCCAGTTTTTCAGCTGGGCTTGGCATATCATCTTCATTGATTTTTCGCTGTGCCGAAAAAAGAGTGGGCATGTGAGCGTAATTGAAAATAGATAAACGCGCGGGATCAAGCTCGACTACTTTTTCTAGGGTATGAGCAAAACTTTCTTTTGTCTGCAGTGGCAGACCGTAGATCATATCCAGGTTTGTTGATTGAAAACCCTGCTCTTTAGCGCGCTTTAATAGCGCAATAATAAAGTCCTCGTCCTGATCACGGTTGACCGCTTTTTGCACTTCTTTGTTAAAGTCTTGTACGCCAAGACTGATACGATTAAAACCTTCTTTAGCAAGATGATCTATGGTACTTAATTCAATTTCACGCGGATCGACTTCAATACTTAATTCCGCATTTGGGTTGAAGTTGAAGTTTTCACGAAGCAGGGTCATTAAACGGGTGATTTGAGCGGGTAATAAAAATGTTGGCGTACCGCCGCCCCAGTGTAACTGACTGACGTGACGATTTTTAAAATGTGGCGCTTGTTGCTTGATCTCTTTTTCTAAATAATCGAGATAAATATCTGCTTTATCCTGATGGCGTGTAATAATTTTATTACAACCGCAAAAGTAACAAATTTTATGACAAAACGGGATGTGGATATACAATGAAAGCGCTCGCGCCGGATAAACGTCAGTTGCCGCAATGGACTCTTGATAAGTAAAAGCCTCGTCAAATTCTAAGGCAGTAGGATACGAGGTGTATCTTGGCCCACTGTAATTATATTTTTCGATTAATGCCTGATCCCAAACGAACTTATCCATTTTTTGGCCTTTATTGTGATACTGAAAAATTGGCGAGTTGTTGTGCTTCTGCGATGATTTGTTGTTCAAGTTCAGATTCTAGTCCTTGGCGCTTTTTATCCAATGCTTTTAACTCTTTAATCGGCACTTTTTTACGCTGATCATGGGTTGGCATCTCTTTTACTTTATCAAACATCTCAGATAAAGCGGGATAGCTACTAATCATGTCAATGGGTTGCTTTAGCGATAAAGTTTCCAGCAGCACAGTTAAACGGATTGCCGCTTCAGATACATTACACTGTTTTTGTGCTGTTGCGCGTGCAATGACACGGATACTCTCGCAAATTGTGTCATTTCGTTGTTGTTGCCCGAGGGCCTGTTGCTTTTGTTGCTCGGCGACCATTTTTAGCTGGTCGGCTTTTTGTACTTTGATTTTGTTAAGTAAAATACCGACGTAAAAAGCCAAGCCGATAATGATAACAACCAAAAATATTGCCAATAAAAGATCTAATTGCATTATAATTTCCCGTTATTCTAAAAGAATTAATTGCCAAGGAAAAATCAAGACTAACAAGGCGTGAGTCGCAGGAGATAGTTTTTCTCACTGCAAAACTCACAACGTCATTAAGGATGACTTTAACCCGCAAGGGTGATCATTTTTTTGCTTTGTTGGTATTTTTATTTATATTCATTTAACGCAGAGCTCGCGTCTTCAAATTGTTGAAGGAGATCTTCTTCACCCTCTTCGTCTAACCAACCGAGCTGTTTCATCAGCTGTTGATGACGTCGCATCTGTTTATCAATCCAAGATTGATCCGTTTGCGAAATTTTTTCCCCATTATCAAGTTGCTCAAGCAGTTCATTGAGGCGCTGATCATTCTCAATTTCAACGATCTCTTTTTCAGGTGTTTGTTTGACTTCTGCCGTTGGTTTTACTTCAACCGGGCTTTTTACAGCTTTGGCTTTCGGCTGAGGAATGACTTTGGCCGCTTGAGCAGGCACTTCTTGCTTGGCCATTAAAGGCACCGCTTTTTGGCTGCCGAGACGTTTGTCATTGGCGCTTTTTTGGGCATTTTTTTGTTGGCTTTGTTTTGATTCAACCGCATTACGGGCACCGGCTTTATTGCCTTTTAACTTAGATTGACGTTTATTATCACGAGATTCCTGCGATTGTGAAGAGGATTCTTTTCGTTGACCATCAAATTTTGCGTCTGAATTGCCTGCGGTGCGGGATTTTTTAGTACGTGACATGACAATTTACCTTTAACTGTTATTTTGTATAAGTGTTTAAATAGGGAATATAGATGTGCGCAGAATAACAGATATGATTGTGTTTAAAAAGCAGAGAGAGAAGCGTTTCTACAGGTTATAGAAGAGATCGAAACGCTTTTAGCTAATGTCGTGGCTAATGTAACGCTCCGATGTAGTTAGCAAGTAACTCGATATCTGCGTCACTTAATTTACTCGCCACATCAGACATCATACCGTTCGGATCATTCGCGCGCACTTTACTGCGGAAATTTTCAAGCTGTGCTTTTATATAAGCGGGATGCTGGCTGGAAATCTTAGGGAATTTAGCAAGCTCCAGACCATTACCACGCGGCCCGTGGCAAGCTGTACACGCCGCCATTTTGCGATCTAAATCGCCACCCATATAAAGCTTTTGTCCGAGAGCTGCAATCTCAGACGAAACTGTTTCAGGATCTGCTGTATTATTCGCGTAATAGGCAGCCAGATCCTGCATATCTTGCTCTGAAAGTGCAGCGCTCATACCGGCCATAATTGCATTTGCTCTTTCGCCATTTTTAAACTGCTGCAGCTGTTTTTCTAAATAAGTTGCATGCTGACCGGCTAATTTTGGATACAGGTTTGACGGGCTATTTCCATCATCACCATGGCAAGCGGCACATGCTGCAGACTTTGACTTGCCTGCCTCAATATTTCCCTGTGCTTGTACAAAGCTGGAAAAGCTCAGTACCGCAACTAATGCTATTAATAATTTGTTCATAACTATCCATTTTTTATTAAAAGTATGTATTGATTGTCCAAAACCATTTGCAAATCAGAATCCGGTACTTAACCCTAAGCTTTATATTTAAATAATAACTTATTTGCTAACATTATAACGTCAGTTAGTTGACCTGTTTAGTGCTAATAGGGTAAAACGAGAGATAACTAGCTTTGTTGTTGTATAAAGGCTATCTGACGCTGCTCAAGATCTCGATTTGAGTTGCTGATTTCCGCATTTGCAAATGATTTGGGTATATGTTTAAGCATGTTACAATGCGCCCGAACGGTAGTTTACACAAATTTAATAAAAGTAACAATTTTGCTACATGGCATAACGAGGCATACCTTGGAATTTCAAAAAATACATTTTCAAAAAGCGCATTTCTTAATCAGTGCACCGGATATTCGTCATTTAGATAAGCATTTACCCCCTGAAAGTGGTATTGAAATTGCGTTTGCCGGACGTTCAAACGCAGGTAAATCAAGTGCGCTTAACCGATTGACTCGTCAGAAAGGCTTAGCACGTACCAGTAAAACACCTGGTCGTACCCAATTGATCAATGTCTTTGAGATTGAAGAGGGCAAGCGTTTAATTGATTTGCCGGGCTATGGCTTTGCTAAAGTACCATTGGCAATGAAGTTAAAATGGCAAAAATCCCTAGGGGAATATTTACAGCAGCGTGAATCTTTAAAAGGTTTAGTTGTTTTAATGGATATTCGTCAACCCTTCAAAGAGCTTGACCAGCAACTTATCTATTGGGCGCTTGATGCAAATATTCCGGTGTTAGCTTTATTAACTAAAGCGGATAAATTAAAGCAGGGTGCACGTAAAACAACCTTGCTTAAAATGCGCGAAGAAGCTAAAAACTTTGAAGGTGATGTTCAGGTGGAACTATTTTCCTCTTTAAAAGGCATTGGTCTGGAGATATTAGAGCAAAAAGTAACAGCTTGGTACGGGCAGGATCAAGCGTCCGATTTAGTTGTAGATGAGGAAAGAATTTAAGTAGCGCTCCGCCATAGGCAAAGTGCTATTCCCTACCCTCTGACCGATAAAATAGTGCTGATAAAACATTAGCACTACTCATATTGATCATGACCTCTGCAAAAGTGAAGCTTGAATCTCTATCAGCGAAGGCTTGATTTTTTCATCAAACGCCCCTATCTCTCTATAACAATCTATATCCAAAACAACCTATATCCAAATTATTTGAAGACTGCAATTTTAAGTGGTTTGAATATAAAGCCGTAATTTTTTCTTTATATAGAAGAGTGCTATGAATAATTCTGAAATATCAACTATCAAGCAAACTGATGATTTGCCTTTATTTAGCCGCATAACAGCCGATCAGATAGTACCTGCTGTGACCGAAGCAATCGCTGATAATAAAGCACTAATCGAAGAAAAACTGCAAACATTAACACATTTCACCTGGGATAATTTCGTTAACGTGCTCGACGAGGCGGATGATCATCTGGGTAAATTATGGTCACCGGTTGCACACATGAATGCCGTTGTCAGCAATGAAAAGCTTCGTCAGGCACACGATGCCTGTTTACCCTTATTTGCTGAATACGGGACGTTTGTGGGACAGCATCAGGGTCTCTATGACGCCTACCTCAGTATTTCTGAAAGTGCTGAATTTAACCATTTAAAAGACGAGCAGCAGAAAGTCATTAGCAATGCGTTACGCGATTTTAAATTATCCGGTATTGCTTTGCCCGAAGATCAAAAACGCCGTTATGGTGAAATCAGCCAACAACTTGCGCAGTTACAGTCGCAATTCAGTAATAATGTTATGGATGCGACCACTGCCTGGAGTAAATTGATTGTTGATGTGAATGAGTTGGACGGTTTACCCGAGAGCGCTTTAGCCGCCGCACAGCAGGCGGCTCAAGAGAAAGAGCAGCAGGGTTATTTATTAACCTTGGATTTTCCAAGTTATTTACCGGTGATGACCTATGCAAAAAATCGCGCATTACGTCAGGAGGTCTACCGCGCTTTTGCAACCAGGGCATCGGATCAGGGCCCGAATGCCGGTGAATTTGATAATTCCGACAATATTGAAAAACTGTTGGCGCTGCGCCACGAACTGGCTTTATTATTAGGTTTTGACAACTTCGCCGAATACAGTTTGGCCACTAAAATGGCTGAAAAACCACTGCAGGTTATTAATTTTTTAAGCGAACTTGCTGATAAATCCTACCTTCAGGCAGAGCGCGAGCGCGATCAGGTATTAGCCTTTGCTAAAACCTTAGACGGAATTGAGCAGTTAGAGTCCTGGGATCTGAGTTATTATGCGGAGCTCCTAAAGCAGCAGAAATATGCTATCTCCGATGAGGAGCTGCGCCCCTATTTTCCTGAAGACAAAGTGCTGCAGGGTTTATTTGACGTTGTTCACCGTCTCTTTGGATTAAATATCAAAGAAATTTCTGATGTTGATACCTGGCACGCCGATGTGCGCTTTTTTGCTATTTACGATCAACAGCAAACTCATCTTGGCAATTTTTATCTGGATCTCTATGCTCGTGCCCATAAACGCGGTGGTGCATGGATGAACGATTGCCGGGTTCGTCGTCGTTTAGTCAATGGACAGTTGCAGTTACCCGTGGCCTATTTGACCTGTAACTTTACTAAACCGGTTGGTGACCAACAGGCGTTATTTACCCATAACGAAGTCACGACTCTGTTTCATGAGTTTGGCCATGGTCTGCACCATATGCTCACCAAAATCGAATCCGCTCCGGTCTCCGGTATTAACGGGGTGCCCTGGGATGCGGTCGAGTTACCCAGTCAGTTTTTAGAAAATTGGTGCTGGGAACCGCAAGCCTTAGCGCTCATTTCCGGGCATGTTAAAAGCGGTGAAACTCTGCCAACGGCATTGCTTGATAAAATATTAGCCGCTAAAAACTACAACGGTGCATTAATGATGATGCGCCAGATAGAGTTCTCTTTATTTGATTTTGTATTACATTACCAATATCAGCCGGAACAGGGCTCGCAGGTGGAAAAAGTCTTGAATGATGTGCGTGATCAGGTCGCTGTTATTACACCTCCTTCCTTTAATCGCTTCCAGCATAGTTTCAGTCATATCTTTGCGGGCGGTTACGCGGCGGGTTATTACAGTTATAAATGGGCAGAAGTTTTATCGGCAGATGCTTTTTCCCGTTTTGAAGAATTTGGTATTTTTGATGAGAACACCGGCCGTGAATTTCTTCAGGCGATTTTAGAAAAGGGCGGCAGTGACGAGCCTATGACGCTGTTTAAAAACTTTATGGGCCGTGAACCGAGCATTGATGCTTTGTTACGTCATTCAGGTATAGAATAGGCGGGAAAGTTTTCGAGCTTTGATCTGTGAGAGGCGAGTTGTTTGCCTCTCGTGACTCCTAGCTCATCGCGTTTACCATTCAATACCGGGCTGTGCTTTAACGCCCGTTTTAAAAGCATGTTTTTCATCTAAAATATGGCTATAGGTATCCACCGCATCAATTAACTCCTGCTTGGGACCTCGGCCGGTTAAAATGACATTCATTTTTTCGGGGCGATTTTTCAACGCATCCAGAGTTGGCTGGATATCCAAATAGTTAAATTTGAACATGTAGGTAATTTCATCAAGAATAACTAATTGGTAACTATCGTCTGCTATTAAAGCTTCAGCTTTAGCCCAGGCTTTTTTTGCACTGGCAATATCCTGCTCTTTATTTTGTGTCTCCCAGGTAAATCCATCACCCATGGCATACCAATCAACATTATCCTGCTGACTGAAGAACATCTCTTCCCCGGTCGACATTGCACCCTTTAAAAACTGTACCACGGCGACTTTATGGCCATGACCTAAGGACCGCGCCAACATACCAAAGGCAGAGCTGCTTTTACCTTTCCCGGGACCCGCAAGTAAAATAGTCACACCACGCTCCTGATCAGCGGCTGCAATTTTTTGATCTTGTTTTTCTTTAATGGCTTTCATTCTTTTTAAGTGTTTTGAATCTGTCATAAAAATAATTCCCGTTGTAAAAAAGCCCGCGAAAGTCGCAGGCTTTGAGTTGTTGGACAATCTTTAAATATTTAGTGTCTTTTTTTGGTAACCGGAGAGCTCATCAAAATCACGTAACCTAATATACCCGATATCACCGATGCCAACAGCACCGCAACTTTAGCGATGATCTGCTGCTCGGGATCAGAGAATGCCAGATCGGTAATAAATAAAGACATGGTAAAGCCCATACCCGCCAGAAAACCGGCGCCGATAATATGTGTCCAGGTGACACCCTCGGGGAGTTGTCCCCATTTTAATAGGGTCAAAAATTTAGCGAACAGGAAAATCCCCAGGGGTTTACCAATGATAAGGCCCGCCGCAATGCCTAACACAATAGGGTTCGTTAATTGTGCCAGCATACTGTCATCAACAATCACCCCGGCATTACCCAGTGCGAACAGCGGCACAATAAACAGGGCTGAGATTGGGTGCAGTGCTTCTTCTTTAAGCTGCAAAGGGTTTGACGCCTGATAACTTAATATTTTGATTTCGCGTAAAGATGCGATGGCATGTTTAGTTAATACATCGGCTTTACTGTGGCGTTCCTTTTCCAAGCCGCCAAGTAATTCTTGAGCCCGAATTAAATAATTACCCATGGAGATTTCCCGGCGTGAAGGGATGGTAAATGCGACGGCAACGCCAGCAATGGTGGCATGGACGCCGGAAGCCAAAAAGCTGATCCAGACAATAATTAAACCAATTGAGTAATAAACTAATCTGTTGCGCACGCCCATTTTGTTGGCTATTGCCAGAACAACTAAGCCTAAGAAACCCACCAGCAGCTCATTGACAAAGATTTGCTCGGTATAGAATATGGCAATCACAACCACGGCCATTAAATCATCACCGATCGCCAGTGCAGACAGAAATATTTTTAAAGAAAGAGGGACACGACTGCCGACCATTGCCAGTACACCTAATGCAAAGGCAATATCCGTAGCCATTGGAATTCCCCAGCCATTAACAGTATCAGTCCCGACATTGAAGAAATAGTAAATGCCGGCAGGAAAAACAACCCCCCCCAGCGCAGAAAACAACGGTAAAGCGGCTTTTTTGACACTCGAAAGATCGTCATCCAGAAGTTCACGTTTCATTTCCAAGCCAATGAAAAAGAAGAAAATCGCCATCAAAAATTCGTTTACAATTTGATGGAGATTAATCGAATAGATGGTAGAACTAAATCCCGAAGAAACAGAAAACAGCGCATCATGCCAAGCATGATGGTAGCTTGAGGGTGCTGAATTTGCCCAAAATAGAGCAGTTGTTGCTGCAATAACTAAAAGAACACCGCCTGTTATTGGGCTGTGTAACCAGGACCATTTACCATGAGAACTCATTGTTGCTCCTAAAAAATTATGATGTTGATTGGTATTAGAAAATAAAATGCATTGAACATCATGGATGTTTGCGCTGCGGTGGTTTTATTGCAAATAATACTCATTTAGATCAAAAATGCCAATATTAATCAGTGTCTCATTTACATCAATTTACTATTGCGGGAAGCCATTTTCGAGTGCTGTCACGGGATCTGAATAAGAGAGCCCCCAGAAAGCGGAGAAAATAAGAGATTAGTCAGGCTAAAGTATTACACTCACAGACTGTAAAAAAGTAATGAAATCAGGTTGCCACATTCAAATAAAGAAAGGTAGCAACCCTATAGTTGACTTGAGACGTCTGTTGAACTGCGCCTTAAGCGTATTTACTAACGTAAAAAAGGATTACTTGCTTTCTCTTTGCCAATCGTTGTAGTAGGTCCATGGCCCGGGTAAACCGTTGTTTCAGGCGGCAGTGTTAATAATTTTTGTTTAATGCCGCTTACCAGCTGAGAGTGGTTGCCACGCGGGAAATCAAAACGACCAATGCCGCCGTTAAATAAAATATCACCAACAATAACCTGTTGGCTGTGCTGATCATAAAGGGCGATATGGCCTGGCGTATGGCCGGGGATATGCAGCACTTTTAGTTTTATATTACCCACTTGCAGTACTTCACCCTCTTTCAACCAGCGGTCCGGAGAAAAACTTGCCGTTTTCGGAAAACCAAAAAGCTGACTTTGCGCTTCTAATTGCTCTAACCAGAATAAATCTTCTTTTTCCGGGCCGATCACCGGCACCTTCAATTGACTGACAATGGCCTGAGTGCCGCCGACATGATCTAAATGACCATGGGTTAATATGATTTTATCAACTTTAACGCCTTGTTTTTCAACTATATTTAAAATATGAGATGGATCGCCACCGGGATCAATGATGGCTGCAATTTTTGTTTCCTCACAAATAATCAGACTGCAGTTCTGCTCATAGGGGGTAACCGGTATTACGATAATTTTCATGCTGTTATTACTCATAGAAATAAAAAAAGGTAACCTGTCGGCGACCTTGTGAATTAGCAACTGAGCTGCAAGGTTAATTTAAACCTGCTCAGTATGAATAAGCTGTTTTTTCTCGATGGCAACGGCTTTTGCCAGGTGGATATGATTCATGACATGGACCATCGCTTTGGTCGATGATTCGATGATATCCGTTGATAAGCCTAAACCGTGAAATTTCTGGCCGTTGTAGGTAGCGACAATATCGACCTGCCCAAGTGCATCTTTACCGGCGCCTTTGGCACTAATATGGTAATCATTCATGTTAATGTCTAAACCGGAGATTCGCATTAAACATTGATATGCGGCATCAATCGGTCCGTTACCGGTAGCCGCTTCAACAACTTTTTTCTGCTCTCCAATCTTCATCACAATGGTCGCTGTCGCAACCAACCCTGAACCGGATTGCACATTGATGCTTTCCAGTTTGTAGTACTGCGGATCCGTATCGACTTTATTAAAGAACATTAAGGCTTCCAAGTCATAATCAAAGACTTGCCCTTTTTTGTCCGCTAACTCTACAAAGCTGGCATACAATTTTTCCAGGTCGTAATCGCTGTCACGGTAACCCAGTTCCTGCATGCGATGCTGGATCACATGGCGGCCGGAGCGTGACGTTAAGTTTAACTTGTTGGTTAAAATACCGACACTTTCAGGGGTCATGATTTCATAGGTGTTTTGTGACTTTAGAACACCATCCTGGTGAATACCCGATGAGTGTGAAAAAGCATTGGCACCGACTATTGCTTTGTTTGCTTGAATGGGCATATTACACAACTGGCTGACCAGCTGGCTGGTACGCGAAATTTCGATGGGATTGATGTTGGTGGTAAATCCCAATTTATCTTTGCGAGTCTGTAAAATCATGGCCACTTCTTCAAGTGAGCAGTTGCCCGCACGTTCACCAAGACCATTCATCGTACATTCAATTTGACGCGCACCATTTTCAACCGCGGTAATGGAGTTGGCCACGGACATACCCAAATCGTCATGACAATGCACTGAAATAATAGCTTGGTCGATATTAGGTACGCGATTAAATAAGGTTTTAATAATGCCGCCAAATTCACTGGGATAGGTGTAACCCACTGTGTCCGGAATATTGATAGTGGTTGCGCCCGCTTTAATCGCTTGTTCAACCATGCGGCATAAATTGTCGATTGGCGTACGGCCGGCATCTTCGCAGGAAAACTCAACATCATCGGTATAGTTACGCGCATGTTTTACCGCATTAACGCCCATCTCCAATACCGCATCAAAGCTGCGCTTTAATTTATTTTCCACATGAATGGTGGAAGTCGAAATAAAAGTATGGATACGAAAAGCATCCGCAACCTTTAAAGCATTCCATGCAGCATCGATATCTTTTGTTAATGCGCGAGATAATCCACAGACTCGGCTATTTTTAATTTCTCTGGCAATGGTTTGTACCGACTCGAAATCACCGGGGGAGGAGATTGGAAAACCAACCTCCATCACATCAACACCTAAACGTTCGAGAGCAAATGCGATCTGTAGTTTTTCTTTAACGGTCAGGCTAGCACTTAATGCCTGCTCTCCATCACGTAGTGTAGTGTCGAAAATTATTACTTGATCGGACATATAACATCCCTCTTTTTGTTAGTATTATGTGTATATCGCGGATATAAAAAAACCCGTACCAGGACGGGTTTTTGAAGATTTAACTGATTTTATTCAGCCACCAACCACCCGTAAGCATGTTGCGTGAGGAGTAAGGATAGCAGGATAGGACAGAATGATTTCATCGCTTAATCTCAAAAAATTAGTTTATCTATATTTGAAGATAAATTAATACCGTTTTTTAGTATCTTCGTCAAGTGCTTCTTAACAATAAATTTACAAATCAAGCTTGGCTTTTGCTATTGTTTGATCCGTGCTATTAAAAGTAATATAAATAATGAAGACAATTATAATGAAGGTAAAAAATGACTGAATATAAAAAACCAGATGATAAAACATTACGCTTAAAATTAAATGATGTTCAGTATAAGGTAACCCAGCAGGGGGCCACCGAGCCGCCTTTTGATAATACCCTTTATGATAATCAAGCAGCCGGAATTTATGTTGATATTGTTTCCGGTGAGCCGCTGTTTAGCTCTTTGGATAAATTTGATGCCCACTGTGGGTGGCCCAGTTTTACGCAACCCCTACAACCTGAAAAGCTGGTGGAAAAGGTTGATACGCAATTATTTGCAACGCGAACGGAAGTGCGCAGTGCGGTTGCGGATTCACATCTCGGGCATGTTTTTGAAGACGGCCCGGCGCCTGGTGGATTACGTTATTGCATCAACTCTGCATCACTGCGTTTTATTAAGCTTGAAGAGATGGCCGAGCGGGGTTATCAAGAATTTATTTATCTTTTTGATAAGTAAGATTAATTACCTGTGGCAGACGGTTTACATAAACGGCTTGCGGCGGCTAAGCTTTAATTAACCGGATAGCACATCAATAACAAGGTGTTTTTGTGGTTATAGCGGGCAAACTGTTTTTGGATAGCAGCCGGCGCTTGATCAGCTTGCTGCTGCACAAATCCAAGCTGCGAATAAAAGTCGACAAGATAGCGGTAGGGGAAGCAATAAATCGTTGTGCTTTGCTGCACCAGTATTTGTTTGATTAAGTGCGCAGCGTAACCCTTGCCGCGTACCTCTGGTGCGCTGGCGACACCGGTTAATAATAACTGTCCAGCCACAGTTTTTAACCTGGCGCTGCAAACGATGGTTTTATCCTTTAAAACAAACACCGATTCATCCTTGCAGGCGATTCCTTTTTTGTAAACGTGTTTATAAAATTTATTTACCAAGGGATACTGTCGTTTATCTAATGCGATAAATTGGATTTTTTCAGCCGGCATGAGCGCTCCTGAGTTATCATTGTGCTGTGCGTATTTTGTCTGCAGACAAGGGATAAGGTAAACTCCGTCACTATAGCGTTTACACTTCACATAGCGGAACAATGATGATCGAAAATAATACTTCTCTCAAGGCTTTTAATACTTTCTCTATTGATGTTAAAGCACAGATATTATTTCATTTTAACAATCTTAAACAGATCCCCGAACTCTTAGCCTTGGTGAAAACCACCCGCGTACAAAATAAACCGCTCTTAATTTTAGGCGGCGGCAGCAATATATTGTTCTGTGAAGATTTTTCAGGCTTGGTGATCAAGGTTGATTTGTCGGGTGTCGAGATAATTGAATCTGCTGATAGTTTTCTCTTAGAAGTCGCAGCGGGAGAAAACTGGCATAAGTTAGTCGCCGACTGTATCGATAAAGGCATCAACGGACTGGAAAACTTAGCCTTGATTCCCGGAGTTGTTGGCGCCGCACCGGTGCAAAACATCGGCGCCTATGGCACAGAATTTAAAGATTTTTGTGAGTCCGTTGAATATCTTGATTTGAAGTCGGGTGCATTACAGCGTTTGAGCGCCAAAGAGTGTTTATTTGCCTATCGTGACAGTATTTTTAAAACAACAAAAATGCAGGATGCCTTAATCACCAAAGTAACTATTAAATTGACCAAAGAATGGCAAGCGCATAATCACTATGGCCGGCTGCAAAATGCAGTCACGACTGATCAACCCGTGAGCGCCAAACAGATTTTTGCCTCTGTGTGCCAGATTCGCAGTGAAAAATTACCCGATCCGGACAAGTTGGGTAATGCCGGCAGTTTCTTTAAAAATCCATTAGTAACAGCGCAACACTCACAGCAGTTACTGGTTTTATATCCGCACATGCCCCATTACCCGCAGGCGGATGGGCAGGTAAAATTGGCGGCAGGGTGGCTGATTGAGCAGGCCAACCTAAAAGGCACTCATATTGGCGGTGCGGCGGTGCATCAGCAGCAAGCGCTGGTGTTAATTAATCAAAACAACGCTTCTGCGGCCGATGTTATCCAATTGGCGAATCTGGTACGCAGCACAGTAAAAGATAAATTTAATATAAAATTAGAACACGAAGTGCGCTTTATCTGCGCGACGGGCGAGAGCAACTTAACTGAGGCGGTTAACAAATGTCGGAACTGAATGAACAGGGTAATATTCTTTTAAGGTTACTTGCCGACGGTGAGTTTCATTCGGGTGAAAAAATTGGCCAGCTTTTAAGTGTTTCCCGCACCTCGGTCAATAATTATATAAAAGGGTTACAGGGTATTGGCTTAGATATTTATAAAGTGCCCGGGCGTGGTTATCAAAGTGCGACTGTGATTAATTTATTAAATGAGCAGAAAATTCGCCAATATTGCGGTTATGAAAATATAAAAGTTGAGCAAATTGTTGATTCGACAAATCAAATTTTATTAGATCAAATTCCTAATTTAGAAAATGGGCAAACCTGTATTGCTGAATATCAGTTAGCAGGAAGGGGAAGACGAGGGCGCACTTGGGTTTCCCCCTTTGCGTCGCATCTGTATTTTTCATTTTATTGGCGTTTCGATTCCGGTATAGATAAAGTGTCCGGGCTGAGTTTACTGGCGGGGATCGCTGCGGTTAATGCGCTGGGGAAAATGGGCATCGAGGGTGTTTCCTTAAAATGGCCAAACGATCTTTATTATCAGGGCAAAAAATTAGCGGGTATTTTAATTGAGTTAAATGCTCAAGCAACAGCCACTTGCCACTGCGTGATTGGCATCGGTATTAATATCAAAATGCCGCCTGAACAGGCAAAATTAATAGATCAACCCTGGGCTGATTTAAACACTCTAATGCCGGCGGGCGTAGATCGAAACTTATTAAGTGCAACCTTAATTAAAGAGCTGCAGCATTTATTACCCCGCTATGAAAAATCCGGTTTAACGCCTTATTTATCGCGCTGGTTTGAATTGGACTGTTTTTTAGATAAGCAGGTCAATTTACTGATCGCAGATACCACCTCGACGGGCATCTGCCGCGGTGTAAATGCTCACGGCGCGCTGTTATTGGAGATGGACGGGCAGGTCAAAGAGTTTATCGGCGGAGAAATCTCCTTACGCTTGGCAAATTAAGTGCGTCGATGTTGATTCTCATTCCCTTGAAAAGACTTTATTGCTTTCTTCAAGGGATTGTTATTAAGCTCTATTTTCCTATGCTTTCCCCGTGCCAGAATATGATTCTTATTAGAAAATATTATCAATAAAGCAGCTGCCTGTTTGATTTGTAGACGAAAATATAGTTAGTTGATTTGTTTTTAAGCAAACAGTCAATAAATGCCAAGTATTTCCAATAAAGGCTTGCAAGCTTTGTCCAACTTCTCTATTATTCGCACCACTTAGACGGAGCCGACTTAGCTCAGTTGGTAGAGCAACTGACTTGTAATCAGTAGGTCACCAGTTCGATTCCGGTAGTCGGCACCATTTAAGTCTAGGAGGGGTTCCCGAGTGGCCAAAGGGAGCAGATTGTAAATCTGCCGCGAAAGCTTCGATGGTTCGAATCCGTCCCCCTCCACCATATTTATTTCACAACGCCACATTGTGAAACGCAACGCATTTATGCATTGCAAAGTAATTTACAATGCAGTGCATTGTTTTTTACTATTTAAGCTACAATTTAAAAAATTATGCGGGCATCGTATAATGGCTATTACTCCAGCCTTCCAAGCTGATAATGTGGGTTCGATTCCCACTGCCCGCTCCAATTATTCTTTCTTGTAAAGAACTTAGAAATCAACCTGTTATGGTTGATTTTTGCGTTTTAGCCTTCCTAAAAAACATCCTAAAATAATTTCGGTGACCAAACGGTGACCAGATGGTGTCCAACCCGTTTTTTTGCATAAAAAATTGTGCCGGGATTGAAGCACCTGAAATCCTATTCTTCTATTTATCCTTCTATATTTTTCTTCGGAAGTTCATAAAGATCTCCCACTTCAATTTTTAAATATTCACATAGAGTTTCAACCACATTTAATTCAACTCTTGTTGCTGTTTCATTAAACATACGTCTGATCGTTCCAGGATTTATTCCTGTATCTCTAGACACGTCGCTCATTTTAAGGCGTTTTTCGCCCATTATTTTTGATAAATGACACTTCAGCAAAGTCTTCTCCAGAAAATAAAAGTCTCCTATAGACTTAAAAAGGTTGTAATGGTCTTTTTTTGTGCTACATTTGTTCTGTAGCAGACTTTTAACGTCTGTTGATACAAAATTAAGTTATTAGGAGATTGTACAATGGATATTACATATATGACAACTTCCGAGTTATCGGATCGCATTAAATATGATCAAAGAACAATTCGTGAACAATTAAAAGATTCTGTGCTATTTGAAGGTGTGCATTACATTCGCCCATTTGGTGGTCGGAAAATTTTATATCTATGGGAGCGTATTGAAGAAGATATGTTGCATGGCGTTTCATTAAATACTTTAACGTTGGGGATGTAAATTATGGGAACTGTCAGCGTTAGAAATAAAAAAATAGTCGTAGATTTCCGATTTAATAATGTGCGTTGTAGAGAACAAACGCAATTGCTAGATAGCCCTGCAAATCGCAAACGAATGGAAAAACTGTTAAAAATAATCGATGCTGAAATTCTTATGAACAGTTTCGAATATGCTAAGTACTTTCCAAAAAGTAATATGCTTGAGAAATTCGCAGAGCTTAACCAACGCAAACAAACTGCTTCAACTTATTTCAATAGCGTTGATGCACCAACAGTTAATGAATTTGCCGATATTTGGTTTGCTGAAAAAGTCGTTGAATGGCGTAAAAGCCATAAAGAGTCGATACAGGGGATTTTAGATTCACACATTCTTCCAGCATTTGGAAAAATGAAGATCAGCGTCATCAAAAAACAAGACATTTTAACGTTCCGAGCTGCCCTCGCCAAAGTTCAGACTCGAACTAAAAAAACACTATCAGCTTCACGCATCAATCATATTATGACGCCATTAAGAATGCTGCTCAATGAAGCCGCTGATAGATATGAGTTTACCTCGCCTTGGAAAAATATCAAGGCGTTAAAAATACCACGTACAGAAGTAAACCCATTCTCCTTAGCTGAGGTAGAAAAGTTAATTAAAGTCGCTCCAGATGATTTTAAAGCTTATTACACAGTACGTTTATTCACGGGACTTCGCACAGGTGAAATTGATGGTTTGCACTGGGATAAAGTCGATTTGGAGAGCAAACAACTTTATATCGATCAAAGCCTAGTTAAGGGGGAAATGACCGATGCCAAGACAGATGGCTCTAATCGTTCGGTGCAATTAACAGACAGAGTCGTCTTGGTGCTTAAAATGCAGATGAAAGCAACAAAACACCTTGGGCCATTCGTATTTTGTAAAGCAGATGGAAAACCGTTTAACTACCAAACGATCAGTCGGGTTATATGGGAACCGATGCTTAAACGGTTAAGCCTAAAATATCGTAACCCTTACCAAACAAGGCATACGTTTGCGACATTATTATTAGCCGCTGGTGAATCGCCTGAGTGGATAGCCCAACAAATGGGGCATACCACTACTACAATGCTCTTTCGAGTTTACTCACGTTATGTACCGAACTTAACACGCCAAGATGGCAGTGCATTTGATCGTTATATTCAATCTGAAACAGGGAAGGAGAATGAACATGAATAACTCATATCAAGCAAATCACAGCAAATCAGTACAGGTGCAACCTGAGTTGAATATGGCGCAACTTTTACAGCTCAATTATATCCAAGGTATATATCGCCTTGCTGGGTTCTTATTACTCTTTGATAAAAACCAGCGTCCTTATTGGAAGTTATTAGTTTCTGATGTTAACGGCACCGTGGCGATGTTCATGTTTGAGCAACCAAATTGTGCAAATGAACTCGCACATGGCACGTTTATCGAGGTAGAAGCTGAAATTAAGCATTATGGTAAGAGTGTTTACGTTAATATCACTAAGCTGATGCCAATTAATTCCTGCTATATCAACAAATCTTTTGCACTGAATAGTTTGCCTTCATATAACACACCTAAACCGCAAGACTTAGTGCGTTTAAAGAACGTGATCGGAAGAATAGAAAACAGTTCATTGGTAAATTTTCTCGCAGATGTATTAGTACCGATAGAGGTGTGCATCCCTTTTACGCAAGCACCAGCAAGCTTAAATTACCACCATAACAAACCCGGTGGGCTACTTGAACATTCCGTTGAAGTAGCAGAAATAGTTTCTGAATTACCATTAAAAACACAAATAGAAACAGATTTAGCGATCACTGGTGCAGTATTGCATGACATTGGAAAGATTAAATCGCTTGATGGAGGAATGCGCCGTATGGAAACGGGAAAATGGGTTGACCATGGTTCACTAACACTTGAAGTTTGCAGTGATGGGTTAGCTATACTCGACAAATGTAACTCGCTTTTCGCTAACATATTACGCCATATATGGACCTGTAGATCTCCCGGTGCCCGTTATGGTTACGAATCAAAGCTAGCGATAGCCGATGCAGTGCAATTAGCCGATAGATTCAGTGCGAGAAATGCAGTTAATCCCCTGTAACTAATGTATATTTAATATTATTTGGGAGCCTACGTTTGTAGGCTTTGTCGTTTTTTATTTGGATTTCTAGCACGCTATGGGGCACAAAACTTAGAAATTTTGCACTGCTTAACTGCGCGCTTACATACATAAAGTATATAATGTATCAAATAATACATACACTGAAATATAATTTGTATCTCATTTGAGATGCAAAGTATGCTACTATGTATCTCAAATGATATACATAGTTATGGTGAAATGAAAATACTACAAAGAAGCTACGACAATTTAGCTGGTTTCAACAATAACAGCGTTAAGGCTGTCGTTGTCAAACAACGCCGCGATAAAGCTGACTCAGCTATGTCTGTGGTAGTTCCTCCTATGCCGAAGGAAGGATGGATTCGAACCATACGGAAAGCTTTAGATATGTCTGGCGCTCAGCTAGCATTACGTCTTGGTTTTACTCGCAATAAAGTTTCTATTCTAGAACGTCGTGAAGCAGAAGGTGAGATCACAATTAATCAGCTAAAAGAGATGGCTAACGCTCTCAATGCTGATTTAGTTTATGCTGTCGTACCAAGGGACAGCATTCAGAAAATGATCACAAATCGTGCAAAAGAAATTGCAACTTCTCTTATAGTAATGAGTAACCAGAATATGTTCTTGGAAGCGCAACAAATCAGTGTGGAAAAACAGAAAGAAGCCATTGAACGAACAGCAGATGAAATTAAAAAAATCGGTGGTCGAGCACTATGGAAAAGTATTAAGGATTGGAGTAAGCGATGAGGTACTGTCAACTTATCGAGTTTAACCAAGCAAATCCACTAAAATTCGCTCTAAGCTAAATTTTGGATACAACTAACCCTATCCCATTCGACGAAGGAACGATCGCGGAAAAGACGATAATGTTTCGCTTGCATTAAATGACGGCCAGGTCGAAACAAGTTATTAATCACGCCATGGCAACTCAAAAACCGTTGAGCTTGTCCGTGAGATTTAAACTTCCGCATTTGCCTTTCTTGTTGCTGAGTGGGCTGATGTGATAATTCACATCCATTGTTTTCATACTGAATGGTCGAGTGTTCGACAATTGGTACTAATTCTTTTTTAGCTGCAGAATAACTTGCCAATTTATCCGTCACAATCTTTTACGGCATCATCCCTTGCCCTTTTATCCTTGCGCTTTTGCACCAAAATATCTATTTCATCACCGTCTTGATCTACTGCTCGCCAAAGGTAATGCAATACGCCATTAATCTTAATAAAAACTTCATCCAGATACCAAGTATCACCAAGCTGGCCGCGACTCTTTTTTATTTGGCTGCAGTAAATTGAGCCATTTTTTCACACCACTGACGAATCGTTTCATAACTAACAACAATCCCTCTATCTGAAAGTAACTCTTCAATATCACGAAAGCTGAGCGTAAAACGATGATAAAGCCAAACTGCGTGGCTTATGCTTTGGGCAGGATAACGATAACCTGCATAGATATTTGAATTTTTCATCAGCAGATTATCGCACAATTGGTTGAGGTGCTGTAAAGTTGACAGTGCCGGATAGGGTTAGTTGTGTCCAAAATTTAGTTTAAGGGATATTTAGTCGAACTTATTCGACTCAGTAGTGAATAAGTTGACAATACCTTGCCATGGGGTGGTGAATAATTTTTTTCGACCTGGTCGCCATTTACTCAAAGCTAAATATTATCCTGCTTTCCGCGATCGTTCATTTACCGAATGGGAACGGGTAGTTGTGTCCAAAATTTAGTTTAGGGGATATTTAGTCGAACTTATTCGGCTCAGTTTGATAAGTTACAATACCACTTGGTACAAAAGGGCTTACGCTGGCGAAGCTACTTCCTAACAGTTTCTATGTGGTAACATGGCAGAACATGGTTTCATTTTACGGAAGAAGAAATAACAGATGACTAAAGATTTAACCGAATCCTTGCATGACCGCCAAAATATCCTGAATAACCGCTATGCCTTACAGCAGGCTGAGCTGTATTTGGCGCTGGGTGGCGTGACTTTTAAAGGTGAAACGGTGTTCACCAAACAACAAGTGATGACTTTGTTCGATATCAGTGACCGTACAATTGAACGGTATCTAGCAAGCCATGGTGATGAACTTAAAAGTAATGGTTACTTTCTTCTAAGAGGCGCTAAGCTCAAGGAATTCAAAGCATTGGACTATGGTGCCGACATCAATGACGGTACCAAAACGAGTGTACTTGGTGTGTTTTCATTTCGTGCAGTGCTCAACATAGGCATGTTGTTAACGGAGAGCGAGCCTGCAAGGCTTTTGCGCTCTCGTCTCTTAGACATTGTATTGGATGTAATGGCCGAGCTGGCGGGGGGCCACACCAAATTCATTAATCAGCGTGATGAAAACTACTTGCTGGCCGCGTTTCAGGAAGAAAATTATCGTCGCCAGTTTACCGATGCACTGGATAACTATGTTGAAGGGAATCACTGGAAATATGCTCGCTTTACCAACCTGATCTACCAAAGTATTTTCCATGAAAACGCAACGGAATATAAAAAGGTGTTAAAGCTGGCAGAAAAAGAAAAAATTCGCGAAACCATGTATTCAGAGGTGTTGAACCTGATCGCCAGCTTTGAGTCTGGTATTGCGCATGAACTGGAAAAAGCTAGCAAAGCACAAAACCGCAAGCTGACTCAAAAAGAAGCCGAGAATTTATTCGCCAGCTTTGAACAGCATCCTCTATTTAAGCCGTTAATCTTGGATGCCAGAACCAAGATGGCCAGCCGGGATTTGTGCTTCAGAGACGCCTTGCATGAAAAATTGGAAGCCTATATTCAATCTGTGCCTGAAGCTGACTTCGAGCGCTTTTTGGGTGAAAAAAGCAAGTCACTGAAAGAACAGCTAAGCGATCAAGAGACTCTCGCAGTATTCAAACGGTTGAAGGATCGCTGATATGAATAGTACAACGCGGTTTTTATACTTTGATATCGTTCACGCTGTGCAAACTCATGACTGGATCATTGAAAACTCCGGTGGGCGGGGCGGTAATAAAGATCTTGGCCAATTAGCAAGTCCGTTAGAGCATATTCAAAATGATGATTATTACCCGGAAATGGAAGACAAACTAACGCATTTGGTTTTTTCTATTAATAAGCACCACGCATTTACTGATGGCAATAAGCGTTCATCTTTAGCATTAGGCGCTTACTTTCTGGAGCTGAATGGTTTTGACTATATTGTGAAACGTTTTGTAAGAGATATGGAAAATATTGCTGTTTGGGTGGCTGATAATGTTATTAACAAAGAATTATTGCATCAGATTATTAGCTCCATTTTGTATGAAGATGATTATTCGGAAGGAATTAAATTAGCAATTTTTGAAGCGATAAAGGTCGCCGAACAGCTCAAATAAGGTACTGTCAACTTATGTGGACTCCCCCTTGTCAACAATAAAGTGAATAATCGAAGAATTTAATGCGAACTTATGTACGAGCTCTAAATAGAGTAGCTAACCCAGGCTCTAGGATATTTTCGCGAGCATATTTTCAATATCTTATCGACGAGTTCAAGACTCGGTATTGTCAACTTAACGAACACGTTCCGAATTATGCGATAATCTGCTGATGAAAAACTCTAATATCTATGCAGGTTATCGTTATCCTGCACAAATCATCAGTCATGCAGTTTGGCTTTATCACCGTTTTACGCTTAGTTTTCGAGATATCGAGATATCGAGGAATTACTCGCATCGAGGGCAACTCGGTGACACATGGTATCTGGATGAGGTGTTTGTCAAAATTAACGGTGTTTGACATTATCTGTGGCGAGCGGTAGATCAAGATGGTGACGAGATCGATATTTTGGTTCAGAAACGTAAAAATAAAAAAGCAGCGATGCGTTTCTTTAAGCGATTATTGAAAGGGCAGGGAATGGCGCCGTTAAAGATTGTGACAGATAAATTAGCAAGCTATTCAGCTGCAAAAAAAGAACTAATACCAAGTGTCGACCACTCGACAGTTCAGTATGAAAACAATGGATGTGAATTATCGGTACTGTCAACTTAATAACGGCTCTTCAAATTATGTGATAATCTGCTAGTGAAAAATTCAAATATCTATGCAGGTTATCGTTATCCTGCCCAAATTATCAGCCATGCAGTTTGGCTTTATCATCGTTTTACACTCAGCTTTCGTGATATCGAAGAGTTACTTGCAGCTAGAGGTGTCGTTGTCAGTTATGAAACGATCCGTCAGTGGTGTAAAAAATATGGTTCGATTTACTGTAATCAGATAAAAAAGAACCGTGGTCAGCTTGGTGATACTTGGTATCTAGATGAGGTCTTTATTAAGATTAATGGCGTATTGCACTACCTTTGGCGAGCGGTAGATCAAGACGGTGATGAAATAGATGTTTTGGTGCAAAAACGCAAGGATAAAAGGGCTGCCATGCGTTTCTTTAAGAGACTATTAAAGGGGCAACAAGCAGTGCCACTTAAGGTAGTTACCGATAAACTTCGTAGTTATTCAGCAGCTCAAAGAGTTCTGATGCCAAGTGTTGAGCACTCTACGGTGCAATACGAAAATAACCATTGTGAATTGTCACATCAACCTACCCGACAACAAGAAAAACAGATGCGGCGGTTCAAATCCCATGGGCAAGCACAACGTTTTTTGAGTTGCCATGGAGTAGTAAATAACTTGTTTCGACCTTGTCGTCATTTACTGAAAGCTAAACATTATCGCATTTTCCGCGATCGTTCCTTCGCAGAATGGAATAGGGCTAGTTGCGTCCAAAATTTAGATTAAGGTGTGTTTGTACGAATTCACTCGGCCTCGACCGATAAGTTGACAATACCCCTAGAACCATTAGCCGTATTTTCTACGGCTTTTGTGCCTGTTACTTTTTTGGTTTCCGTTAATAAATAGCTGGTGGACCAGGACAGCGGAAACGGTAGATAATTTAAACTGCGAGCTATTTATCAGTAATGCTCAACTATTTGTATACCCTATATTCATTGCACTATCTAAAAAGTAGGAGTTAAAATTGCCAACCAAAACAGTAATAATCAGCAGTGACAATCGGGATATTTTCGATCAAAGATATGATGAAGCAAGAAATAGCATTGATGATTGTGGAATCAGCTTTGTTGACTATAAAAAAGTTAAAGCGATATTAAAGTTGCACTTTCCCTATACTATTTTAAGCACAAATTTTAGGGCGTTTCTTTGTGATAGAGAAATAATCGAACATTATTTTAATGTTTGCAAACCAACGAATATGACATTTGCATTTAACGCAGAAATAAGACAAAACGGAAATACCATTGAGGTTAATGACAGTGTTGATTTTATAGTGTCAAAACAAAAAACAGTCTCTCTATATTACAATAATTTATTTTCAAATGAATCTGTAATATCTGAATGTTCATTTGATGACTTACAGGCGACACTCGACCACGCTCAAGCATCAATATCTAAAACTTTTTTTAGTAATCATGAAATGAGTTTTGCACCATCAAGCACAGCATTTGATATTGAAGATAGAACGTTTTTTTTTGGTGAAGAATACTATTTCTTCCAACAAAAATCTCGTTATTCCAGTAAAGTAAAAGTAGGTTTAGATGGCGAAGTAGATGCTATGCTTTCATTTTATCAGCAGGGGTTAAGTGCAGGTCTTAGGAAAGAATCAGTTGATTTGTTGAAGTTCATTCAAGACAAGTTATCGCAATGGTGCATTGAAAACAAAAGTAACTCAGATGAAAGAACTGAGGCTGAAAAGATTGCTGAAATATTGGTGAGAGTTGCGTAGTTCCATGAAAACATTCAGCCAGCGGAAACGGACATTTTAAGTAGCTATACTCTAAAAAGGATTAGATAAACATGAATTACCAAGATGATTTAGATATTTTTTTAGGTAAATGGTTAATTGTTGAGGGGGATTTTCAAGGTTGGAGAGGTCTTATTTATCATCACGAATCTCCTGCTTGCGTGTTTGTGTGGGGCTATTTGCCGAACAAAAGCGCGGAGTTATTTCAAGCTCACTTTACTGTTGGTGATCAATCCTTAGTCGTTAAACCGTTAAGGGTTTTTGGAAATAAAACGGCTTCATGCTCAACTGAATTATCCGGTGACGCAATGAGCGAACTAATAAAATACTTAATGGAGGCTTCCCCTGCCACTTAACTAGTATTCCGTTAGTTATTAGCGCGCTCATGGAGTAACAGCACATGAGTACAGAGAACGGCACAACCTGCCAGCCGGAACACCGTTGGCAGGATTGAGTTATAGGGCGGCTCACCGTGACAAAATAAATAGGATGGTTGCCGATGGCTCTTTGAACCATGAACACTTGATTGATGCCAACGAAAAAGCGCGGAGCGCTGGCCGTGGTGATAGACGAGATTTTGATTTAGCGGAACAGGCTGATTTAGCGGCCAGTATTCCTCATAAACAGCTACCGACTGGTGCAAAGAGGGCTAACGGGCGTGATGCTGATCATGCGCGAGTATCAACGCGCATACCAAACAAGGAAAAAACAATAATCAAAAGCTGCATTTATTGCGGTTTTTGATTATCTCCGTATCAAATTCGTTTCCTATATTTACTGGTTTCCGTTAATAAATAGCTGGTGGACCAGGACAACGGAAACGGTATCTTTTACTTACTGATTTAGTTCAAGAAGGAAATCTCTAAAACTTGGATCTTCAAGAACCCACTTTCCTCTCTTGGGGCTGTATATTAATCCCTTGTCTTTGAGTCTATTAATTGAGTTACTAATCGACGTTTTACTTGTCGCGGCTTTACCTGATGAAAGGGCTTTAATCTTAGCTTCACCTGCGGGGGTATAAAGCCCATTACCTGATCCCATTGCGATCAGCTTAAAGATTACAATATCGAGTTCGTTAAGCCCATCCACAATATCTTTATTAGTTTTACTTTGACTCTTTTCAATATCATCATCAAATCTACGTGCGCCTTCATCTATATCATGAACACTATCCAAAACCATCATAGCTAGTAGCTCAACAAGGCGAGCAGGGGCTTTGTTTTGCTTATCAAATAACTTCTTTGTTTTATCGAAATCTAACTCAACACCTGTTCTTTTCTTAAAGACATTCAATTCAAAGGTAACAAAGTCCTCTCCTAGTTCTTTGAATGTTAATGTTTGACTAGAGTTATAAAAGGGAGCTTTGGTGTCATTAAAAAGCCTAGTTAAACCTTGTTGGCTAGAACCAGTAAATATACCTTTAACTTTTTGATCGCTTCTATTCACCATAAACCCTCTAAGTGCAGACGTAAAAGGTTTAAATTTATTATCGGTAGCCAAATGCTGAACTTCATCTAACAATAATAATATTGGCATGTTACATTTTTCTAGTTTTTTAAAAGATAGGTGTAAATACTCAGAAGATACCCTTTGTACTTCCTTTGCCGTTAATGTTGCAGATAACTTCAAGGATGGGAGTTCTATTTTAGGAGTGATATTTACCTCTTATGGTTGATTTTTGCGTTTTAGCTTCCCTAGAAATATTTCCTGAAAAATAAAAAGGACCAAAAGTCACCCATTTGTAGACCACATTATTACCCTTAGTTTACTGCAAATAGTTTAGTCATCAGAAACTTCAAGAAGCTCTCCTACAGTACATCCTAAATAACGACATAATATTTCTAACGTTTCAAAAGCAATACGATTATTGGTTTCATGAAAGAGTGACGCCTGAAGCTTATCGTGCAGGTGTTTACTATGACTGCGCTCAGACAGATGATAATGGCAGCAACAAATAAGGGGATCTGCACTGTGCTGTTTGGTGATATTGAAGGTACTCTATTTCCCTGTTGGCTAAAGAGTTTCCTAAAGCCAAACTTATCCTTTCTGAGGCGCAGAATGCTTCCGGGCTGGATAACAGGATGAAAGCCTTAGACAAGCATCTCAGTCAAGGCGCACCTAGGCCCGATGTTTCTCTCGATATTAGGGGAACTGCATTCCAGATTAAGGTATGACAATTATTACTGAGTATTAAAGAGGGATGCAATGAGCTATGGTGAAGTTACAAAGCAACTAGAGAACCCAAAAGCAGTACGTGCAGTGGGGACAGCTTGTGGCAAAAATCCAATTGGCGTGCTTATCCCTTGCCTTACCAAAACGGCTTATTTAATACTCCCCATCAATGCGCGGCACAAACAGTTTCTTTCGATCCCGGCCAGTATCTTTATTAATGCGAACTTAATGCATTGATATCGAAATTATTAACAGATCCTAATCAATTTGAAAAAAGTTTTAGGTTAATTAATTTTTTCTGATATGCGCTTACTAAATCCTCGGATAACTTCAATCAATTCGACCATGCGAGAGTCTGACATATAAGGGGTGATGCTAGTAACAGATATAGCCGCGATGATGTTGTTGTGCTTATTACGGATTGGCACCGCAACACAACGTACTAATTCTTCGCTGTCTTCTAAATCAAAGCTGTAATCATGCTTAGCGTATTCCTTCATTCTCGATAGTAAAGAATCAACATCGAGGTTAGGTTGCTTGTTGATTAAACGTTTCATTTCTGTTGTTGGCATATCAATCATAAGTGATTTTCCTATCCCTGTGCCAGCAAGAGGGAGGCGATCCCCCACTTGGGAGCGTAGTTGAATAGAGCGGTTTCCCAATATTTTATCGAGATAAAACACCTCATCTTCATCTTTAATTCCAAGATGAACAGTATCATTAGTCAGCTCTGCCAATTCACATAAGTAGGGATGAGAAATCTCTTTCAGTGGCATATCTTTTTGAGCGCGATTACCGAGTTGAATCATTTTTGTGCCCAATACCAAGCCAATGCCTTTTACATCTCGTACATACCTTGCTGCGATTAATCCATGGATAATACGGTGGACGGTCGAATTTGGTAAATTCAAATAATCGCAAATTCCTTTTAATTGCTGATGCCCATCAGCAATGGCATCAATAATGTCAATAGCCTTGTTAAGTGATTGATTACCTTGATTGCTAGCCATTATAAATCCTCTTTATTGTGCTTCAACATCATTCTTATGTGTTTATCGTATTACCTAGCTTGGCTCAGAAAAATTTACTTAAAGTTAAATTATTAGTAAATATTGCAGGTTGCGTATCAAAGACAGCAACTTAATGGATCTGAGCCATATTTTTAGTTCAATCAAATTAAAATCTAACAACGATCGGTGGTTGATTGATATTTTTTAGATAAGTACTTATAGTTTATCACTCATTAAAAAAGGAGTGGGTTCCCTTTTACTCTATCATTCAGTTTATACTCAATCGATCTCAATATGTAAGAAGTGAGTGGATATAAACTTGTGCTTCCAACTTAAACACAAGCTAACTTGTTAAACATAACCCATTTGCATCAAACAAATGACAGTCTTCCTCTTTAAAACTTAGCATTAAATTCTGATAAGTCTCAACCTTTTTATCCCCAGGCAAATGCACTTTAAACCCATCAATACCTCCGCTTTGTCCATATAAATAGGTACTATTGCCGAGCCGCTCAACCACTTCGCTTTGGAAGGTTAAGTTCAGCGGAAAATCGGTACTGATATCCAAATGTTCAGGGCGAATACCAAGTGTGACGGTTGCTCCCAACTCTGCAGATTTTGACATATTGTTTAACATTGCCGGCAGCTTAATTTTCTGCTTATCTTTTGTCTGTAGTGTCATGGATATCTTGCTCACCTCTAAAACCTCACAAGGAATAAAGTTCATTTTAGGGGATCCAATAAAACCAGCAACAAACTGATTTGCAGGCGTGTGATAAAGTTCCAAAGGAGAGCCTACTTGCTCTATTCGTCCAGCTCGTAGTACGACTATTTTAGTGGCCAATGTCATCGCTTCAACTTGGTCATGCGTCACATAGACCATTGTATTCTTTAACTCTTGATGAAGCTTGGCAATCTGCAAACGCATATCAACTCGCAGCTCTGCATCAAGGTTCGATAACGGCTCATCAAATAGAAACACTTTAGGATCACGAACGATAGCACGACCTATCGCGACACGTTGTCGTTGACCACCCGATAATTCTTTAGGCTTTCTAGATAATAACGGATCTAATTGCAGGGACTTCGCTGCAACTAAAACCTGCTTTTTTACAGCTTCTTTTGATAGGCGTGCCATTTTCAGTCCAAAGCCCATATTTTCTTCCACAGTCATATGAGGATAAAGCGCATAGCTTTGAAACACCATTGCGACGCCTCGTTGTGCTGCATCAACCTCGTTCATAACCTCACCATCAATAAGAAGCTCACCGTCAGTGATCTCCTCTAACCCCGCAATTAAACGTAATAATGTAGACTTACCGCAGCCAGATGGGCCAACAAATACCACAAACTCACCATGTCCAATATCTAAGTCAACACCGTGAATGATTTCGGTGTCAGCAAATGATTTGGTTACTTTATCTAATTTTATAATGGCCATATTCTCACTCTTTTTATTCTGTTTTTAAATAAAGCAATTGAATATTCAATCGCTCATGAATTCAATTTACAATGTTTTTTTACTTCACCGCCCCTGCAGTTACACCAGAAAGAATACGTCGTTGGAAGAACATAAATAATACCAATAAAGGTAATGACCCCAATACTGCCGCAGGAAATAACATATCGGGTTCAATGTTGCGGTTGCCAATAAATCGATATACAGAAACCATTACGGTAAATTTGTTGTCATCAGTCAAGAGCAACAGAGGGTAAAGAAAATCATTCCAGACCATCAACATAACAAATAGCGACAAGGTTGCGGTTGCAGAGCCAAGTAAAGGTCGGATCACATACCAATAGGTTTGCCAATAAGTACATCGGTCCAATTTAGCCGCTTCTTCCAGCTCTTTTGGAATAGCACCAATAAACCCAGTAAAGAAGAAAATCGCCAACGGTAGATTTAAAGCAGTAAACACAAGGATGATGCCAAAATAGGAATCTAATAGCCCCAAGTCTCTAAAAATCACATATATTGGCGTTATGTTAACGAAAGTTGGCATCGCCATGCCTAGCGATACAATCAATATAATTGATTTGGTAAAAATACCACCGACTCTTGCTAATGGATATGCTGCCATTGAACCAATAAGGGAGACAATCACAACGACTGACAGAGTGATCCCTACCGAGTTCAATACACTGCGGAAATAGTTCATATTTTCCAGTGCATTAATGTAATTTCCGAAGTAAAAACTGGTTGGCAACCCCAAAGGATCATTTGCAATCTGTGTGCCTGTTTTAAAAGACATCATGACCATATAAGCAACAGGAATTAGCATTCCGATGACCATTAATAATATGAGCCCATTTATAAAAATTGCGGTGAATCTTTTCTTCGCTCGTTTACTCACTTTTTTTCCTGCTGTATTTAACCGCTGCGAACTATTAATTGAGGCGCTCATGCTTGTTCCTCCCGTTTACGTAAGAATCGATTCATAAAGAATACAACCATTATCATTACGATCAGCATTACAATAGATAGTGAACTAGCGAAACCGAATTTGTAGCTGCCAAATAAGTTGTTCATGATTTCTAAGCTTAATGTGCGAGTGGCACCAGCAGGTCCGCCTTGAGTCATGATGAATGGTAATTCGAAGGTTTTTAATGTTCCGATGGTTGCTAAAATGACATTGATAGTGATAGTGGGAGCCAGTAGAGGCAATTCCATATATCTAAAACGGTCCCAGGATTTGGCTCCGTCTAATCGAGCAGCTTCTTGAATATCATCCGGAATGTTGGCATATCCCGCAAGATAAATAGCACAAGAGTATCCAGCAAACATCCAAATATGAGCCGCGGTAATTGCAAATAATGCAGTAGATGGGTCGCCTAACCAGGCGCGTTGAAAAGATTCTAAGCCAATTGAGCCTAACAGTGCATTAAGCCCTCCATTATAGGGAGAGTAAATAAACTGCCAAACATAACCCACTATCACAAACGACATCATGGCTGGTGTGAACAAGGCTGCACGGCTAAAATTACGAATTGCAGGTAATCGATGTAACATCGAGGCAAAAAATAAACCCAGTAAGTTCTGCACAACAACCACGATCATTGAAAATTTTAATGTCGTTAGGATTGCATCAAAATAGCGTTGTCGGGAAAATATGCGCTCATAGTTATCAAAACCAATGTTATTGGCAATACCAACACCCGTAAAATCGGTAAAACTCATTTTAACGGACAGGGCAATAGGGTATATAAAAAATATACACAGCACTATCAATGCTGGAATAGTTAAAATATAAATTTTCATTTTATTATTAAACATAAAATCTCCGTACTAAAGTACGATATTCAATCAATATAGAAAGATAGTTTCATCTTTAAGGTTGACTTTAATAGCTCGCTGTAACTGAACAGAGTTTTCTCAATTGAGTCGCAACGAACTATTTTATTAAAGGCTCGTATTAATGATTAGATTCGTAACAAGGTGGCCGGTATTAGAGGCTGTCTTCTACGACTTGATCCCACATCTCGAATATCTCTTCATTTGGTTTTTTTGGATCTAGCAATAAACGCGCAAGACCATCAATCGTTTCAGGTAGTAGCTCCGCAGGCCAATGGTTAACAAAAACAGGCCACATCACTATATTTCCGGCATTTCTCGCTTTATTGTTAGTAGCTGCTAATGCTGGTACACCATTAGTTCCGCCAATAAACGGGCTATAAGCAGATTCATCTTTAAGTACGACAGATAAGTTTTCATCCATACTAAAGAAATCAAGGAATTTACGTGCTGCTGCTTTATGTTTTGATGTTGAGCTAATAGCCCAGCCCATTCCGAAAGTATCGACTCCGATGCCATTTCCATCTGGTCCTGGGATAGGAGAAAATGTGTAATTAAGCCCTTCAGTTTCAGAGAATGATTTAATATTCCAAGCACCCTGCATTAACATGGCAACACGACCAGAACGGAATTCAGTCAAAGACGTTCCCCATGTATCAAGTCCTGCTTGAATCTTAGGGTCAAAACATTTGGCATCAATCAGATCGCGAACAATATCAAAGGAGTCATTGAAACCTTTATCATCAACAAATGTGGCTTCACCAGTTCCTAAAGCTTCCGGTTTAGCGGTTGAGCGCTTAAGACCATTAGCGACGGTAAATAAGGTGCCAGTAAATCCTGGTGCAAATAGCATTGGCGCTATTCCCGCTGCATCAAGTTTTTTACAGGCGTCCAATAATTGATCAACCGATAGAGGTGGATGGTTAATGCCGACTTGTTTCATTAAATCTGTATTGACGAAATTTCCCAGACCAACAAGTTCGATAGGCTGAACATACAACTTACCATTGGTAACGATGATATCTTTAATGGCAGGTGCGACCGTTGAATACCAAGCACTGTCAAGACCAAGGTTATCTAAAAAGCCAGAGCCTCCCCATAATTTGACTAAAGGCATGTCTACCATCATCACATCAGGCGCCGTACCTCCTTGCAATCTAGGTGGGATGACAACATCGGTATCACCTCGACTGATGTAGCTTAACTTAACTTTAATATCCGGATTTTCAGCTTCGAATTTTTTCACTAGCTCAGGAAAACCTGCAGGCTCTGCTGCATTACCTTTCCAAGCGGTTATATCAAGAGTCACACTTTGGGAAAAAGAATATGACGATGCCAGCATTAAACTTGCAGCCACACTTATTAATTTCAGTTTTTTCATTTAGGTACCCATCCATTAGTTATGGTTTATGCTCAAAATGATTGTGAGCAATCGTTAGCAATAATTTGTCGCGTTTTAAATATTTATAGTCTTGGAATTGGCAATAAGTATGCACAGAGTAAGTGATGTTTTTTGAGACCAATACGACATTTGCATTTTAAGGGAAAACAATCCCACAAGGTGGGATTATTGGTTATGGCGGCACTCATTGATATTATTCACATTCTTATCTCTATTTATTACGTACCATAAAATCTTCTTATGTAAGCTGCTTACTATTTATGGCTTACAGAAAAGATGCTTCCCGCGAGAGTCCGTACTATGCGATTTTTATTGTTATTTAAACGGTTAAATTGCAAACCATGTGGCGCGTACTTTGTTTGATTTCTTAACATTCAACATTAAAACCTTGGTGTTTAAATGATTTTTTCTTTTGTTTTTCTCGTGCTCGATTATTAATCAATGACAATAAATATTTTCCAATCGAACATTAATCAAGAAAATTTAATTCAATCCTTTGTAGAATTTGGTATTAACAAAGGAGACTGCCTTGAAGTTCATAGTTCGTTAAGCAGCTTCGGTTATATTGAGGGCGGAGCTGTAAGCGTAGTAAATGCTTTAATGGCCGCCGTCGGTGCAAATGGTCTGTTGTTAATGTCGGCCTTTTATTTATCAAAAGCTTTGCCATTAATTGCAGAAGATCATAAAAATGAAATAAATTTAAAACTCAATATTTTAAATGATCGCAGTGAAGAGCGAAGTGGCATGGGGGTGATTGTTGATGAGTTCTTAACGCGTGATGATGTCGTCACCAGTACGGGGGTATTTCGTCTCGCTGCTTGGGGGAGGGATGCTCAAGATTATATAGATAACGGCTTTGCTGAAGTGGTAAGTACTAACACCAAAACGCTGCTACTGGGTGTAAATTATGACAAATGTTCAAGCCTGCATCAAAGTGAAGATATTGCTTTACCCAACCCTTTAAAAAACCACCTCACGCTGCCTGATAGTATTCGCCAACAATATTCAAAGGAGCTCTATATTGGTTATAGGGATACGTTTGAAGTTCATTTCATTAACGCTGGGCAACAAGCTGAACAACAAGGATTAGTGCAAAAAAAACAGATCGGCAGTGCACAATGCAAGCTATTTTATCCAAAAGATATTGTCGAGATATTAAGAGGTTGGCGGAAAAAGAGTCCATATTGGTTAATGGGGTACGACGAACTTAAGGTTATGAATCATGAGTGATTCGTATGCGGTAATTAAGCTTTTTATAGTATTTAAAAATTACAATCTGGGAAGCCTTGTTGGTTCTGAAATATAAATGTCTAGTTTAATCAGAACTGAATAATTTAATCATCACGTACTCGCTGTTTCATCAAATCAGTGCCGATATTTATTGCTTCTTTTTACTGTTAGTCAGCTAATTCCCACACTGTGGAAAAATAACTATATAGGGATAAATTTCACATTTTTATTTACCTATAAAGTTAAAATAAGTGAAATAATTTAATTTTTAATTAGGATATGCATGAATATATTTATGATTATATGCGATGAACTTCGCGCAGATGCTTTGGAAAATGAGGTAGTGAAAACACCCAATATTGATGCTTTTACAAAAGACAGTGTTTTGTTTAATCAATCTTACTGCAATACTCCCATGTGTGTTCCTTCAAGATTATCTATTGTGACGGGGCGTCATGCATTAAGCCATGGGGCAATTGACAATATACTCACTCCCTTTGAAGATGAAAAATCCTTATATAGCATGTTAAAAGAGAATAATTACCAAACCTCAAACCATGGAAAATGGCATGTGAATATTGCACCAAATTTATTTGGTATGGATTACGATTATTCTGGCTTGCAAGATACTCAAGCCCCAGAAAAATATATATCGTGTTTTGGCATTAGTGATAAAGCAACCCGCGCAAAAACTGAATTTAAGAAAAATGATGGCGATATATCACTCATTATCTCAGGCAAAAGACCTTCCCATAAAGATCAAACGTTAGATAGTGTGGTTACCGATTCCTATTTAAAATATATAGAAGATATTGATAAATCAAAACCTATTTTTGCAAGGTTATCGATTATGGATCCGCATACGCCTTACATACCAGCTGAACCTTACGCTTCAATGTACGATCCTAGCCGTCTCGAATTACCTGCGTCGTTAAATGACAGCTTAGTATCTAAGCCTGCTTTACAAAGATATTTCCATAAAGTGAGAGGTTTTGACCGTTTACAAGAAACCGACTACAGAAAAACTAAAGCCGCTTATTATGGTGCGGTTTCTCATGTAGACGAACGTATAGGGAAAGTATTTCAGAAACTAAAAGAATTGGACTTATATGATGATAGCTTAATTATTTTCACCTCAGATCATGGGACCATGTTAGGTGAGCATGGTTTTGTTGAAAAATGGGGACATTTATATGATCAGGTGATGAAAACACCTCTCATGATTAAGTTTCCCGAGAGTAAACATAAAGGCAAAAAACTACAGAGTTTCGTTGAATCTATCGACATATTGCCCACTGTTCTTGAACTTCTCGATATACATAAAAACGAAAATATTCAGGGTATTAGCTTATTACCTTACATAGAAGGGCAAACTGATAAGCATAAAGATGAAGTCTATGCACAGTATTTCTGTGGCTCTTTACAGGACAAACCGGCATTAATGATAAGAGATAATAAATGGAAATTAACCAGTTATCCTGATGGTAACTCACTGGAAGATAAATTATTTGAAGACCATCCATTAAGAGGTAGTAAGTTTTTTGATGTTGAAGATGTATTAGGAGAGCTATATGATTTATCGGTAGATCCTGATGAACGAGTCAATTTATTTAATGATCTAAGATATCAAAATATCAAAAACGTCTACCTTGAGAAGCTAACTCATTGGGAAAAAGGGCTGGATGTGAAAATAAAAATGGAGATTGACAATGGTACCAATGATTTGGGGACTTATTCCTTTATTCAGGGAAAAAATACTCTTAAGGCAAGAGCATTGTTTAAGGGAAAAAATAAAATTCATTCGATTCTAGATAAGTAATATCAAACAGTTTCTATATTTCATTCGCATACTATACCGATAGAAATAATAAAAAATCTCCCCAAAAGCAAGATGATTGTCCAACATTGGGGAGTAATTCTGCGGTTACGAGCAATTTTGACAGCGATGAAGTTGATCAAATACCCTTTACGATCTCTTCCATTGCAATAAAATCAAAAGGATAAATAGGATAGTTAGCAATCACTACCCTGTTTTTTAGCTCAATGGTTAAAATGCACCACTAATTCCATTCACAAAGTCACCATGTGAACGAGTGATTTGATCTTTTATGACAGATTCGGGAACATCTCTTTGATACTCTGAATTGGGAGTCATAGAGACGATAAACACTCGATAATTCAATTTTTTTGCCGTGTCGATGTATATATCTAAATCTGAAGATAAAGAAAATGAGTTCGTTACTGCTACTTTTTCCATTCCTTGATTCATAAGATCAATAGTGCGGTTTCTACAGTATTTATCCGCATGAGGCTTTAGTTGTATGTTCCATTTGTTTTCTCCATATTCTGCATAATAATCCCAACAAGAAACAACATGTTCAGAGATAGAATGAGCAAAACTTGTTTTTCCAGAACCAAAAGGTCCTCTAATTATGTAAAGAGTGTTCATTAATTTTTCCTTTTTACCAAAGTCCATAATGATTAAAAATGCCCAAGTCGCAAGTTATATGCTTTTTGAATAATTGATCTTTTAAATTTTTACAGGTAGCCATTGCTTCGATAGATGGTTTGTCTGCTAAGTTATGCAGTTCTTTTATGTCATTAACGTGGTCATACAATTCCTCCTCACCGGTATCGATGTAATAGGTGTATCGGTAAATATCTGTATATAAAGATAAATTTCTATTCGCTTCTCTTGCTGTATAACAAGTAACCATTGGTGTGTTATTGACAGCATCTGTACCGAAAATATCAACACCTTGCATATAGGAAGGAATATCAATTTGGTTCATTGCCAATAATGTTGGAAGTACATCTGCATTGCTCATTGGTTTACTGTATTGACAGGGTAGATCGGTAATACTTGATGCGGGCTTTAATATAAAGGGCAGTTGTAATAAGTTATTAAAGGCCATGTCATATTTGCAAATCATATCCAGATCACCCAAAAAATCACCGTGATCAGAGGTAAAAATGATGGTGGTGTCATCATAAATACCTAATGCTTTGAGCTTTTCAATGATTTTACCAACAGACTTGTCAATCAAATGATTTGAAGCTGCCGTGTGACGATAAGCTTGTCCTATATCTTCTTTACTTGCAGAAAAATTATTAATAGTTTCATTTACCGCTTGCGGCTTACTGCCAACCAGATCGCTTTTTTTAGCGAATTCAGGAAGTGGTGATTCTAAAAAATCAACGCCAATATCCTCTGGCGGAGTAAATGGATGATGAGGATCAGGATAACCAACAAACATAAAAATAGGCTCATTGGCGTCTTTTTTCTCGTCAAAATATTGGCAGGCTTCCTCTGCTAACCACATGCTGTTATGGAGTTCAGAAGGCAATTTAGATAAATAAATATCATTCTTGATAGAGCCTTCTTTGGTATTAATATCTTCTCCAGGATAAACTTTTTCTAATATATCTGGATGATTATCTTTTAACCAACGACCATAATGACCGCGATTAAAACCGCAAGGTTGCTCGCCATGACCAAGAATAATTTTTCTTGTTTGGAATCCATAGTAAGGGGCATCATCGTTGATAATTTCCTCCTCTTTCCATGAACTATAAGACTCATAAAAATGGTATGAAGGATCTGCTAAATGGGGCTCCAAATGGATCTTGCCAAACAATGCCGTGCTGTAACCATTATCAGAAAAAATATCAGCCATGGTAGGTATTTTATCGTAAACACTAACACCAAATAGTCGTTTGCTTATTGCATTATTACTGTCTAGACAACCATTATCCCTTCTCCATAACGGAATACCATTCGATGAAACGCCATGTCCGGGCACGTATAAACCCGTCATTAAACTTGCACGAGAAGGCATACAAGCAGGGTTTGTTGATATGTGTCTGCTAAAGTTGCACCCATCTTTTGCCAAAGCATCGATATTTGGAGTACGCGCATCTGGGTTGCCGTTACACCCTAGACTGTCAAATCGTTGCTGATCTGTGTGTAAAATAACAATGTTTTTTTTCATTTTACAGATCCTTTACTCATCTCTCCCAAATCAAGGTCACTCACTTGGGGAATTAAGTCTTCTCCAACTAAGATGGCTTCTATCTGTTCTAAAGATTTGTTTTTTGTCTCAGGCAGTATAAAGATGACTAATAGTACGCCTAAGCCGCTAGATATTGCGTAGAGTAAAAAGGTGTCTGAAGCGCCAAATGTGGCAAGTTGCCATGGGAAAAATCGTTGCACAAAAAATGCCATCAAACTTGCTATCAGAGCAAAAGCAGGAATTGCTACTGAGCGAATGGCATTTGGGGTTATTTCTGAGAAGACCACCCACATCACAGGACCTATTGAGAAAAAGAAAGCGGCTTTAAATGCAAAAATAGCAATGATTATCATAATAGGATTTATTGTAACAAACGCTTTGATCATAGCGCCTTCATAAAGATGAACATCGCGTTCAGAGTAGTATTCTCTTAATTGCTGTTTAAATTCAATGTCACTATGAAAAACTGTACCTAGACTCGCTTGTAGAGGAGTTGTATCAACCACTTTTTCAATTTTAGCAATATTTTCTTCGGTGATACTGTATGTGGCATTGTTAAAGCCATAGGAAATAGTTAAATGACAGGCAGAAATCACCAATAGGCCGATTACAAGAATAAATTTACGGCCTAATCTATCAACCAAACCAACAGCGATTAATGAAAATATAATACTGATAAAACCAAGTAATGCCGTTTGTAAAAAAGCATTCTTTTCACCTAAACCAACCTGTTCAAAAATGGTTGGCGCATAGTAGGAAATTGCCCCCATACCACTAAATGATTGAACTACCGCTAAACCAACACCAATGATCAGTACTAACTTCATTTTTCTACTAAACAATGTTTTAAACTGTTGCTTGAGGGGCGTATTACAATCTGTTTTAGTAATGTTTTCTTGGATTTCGCTTATCACTGATTCGACTTCATCCGCTGGATTCATCAGTTCAATTACTTTTTGTGCTTCTCTGTTTTTACCTTTGATCATCAACCAGCGTGGAGATTCAGGAATTAATGTTAATAAACCAATCCACACTAAAACAGCAGGAATTTCTGAACCTAACATAGTACGCCATACGTTTTCTTGTGAGAAAAAGAAAGAGTTGTCTGACACTTGTAATATTAAGATGTAATTAATCAAATAGGCGATAAAGAATCCTACGCCAATCATGACCTGATTCATTGACACTAATTTCCCTCTTAATTTTGATGGGGCGGTTTCACCCACATACATAGAGGTTATGCTAAGTGAACAAAATGCCATACCACCTAACATTCTTGCTAATACTAAGGTGGCGTAGTTTGGCGCAAAGGTAGAGGAGATTGCTGACACTAAATAAAAGAGAGCGATTAGAATCATCATTTTCTTTCGGCCTAGATAATCAACTAATTTGCTGCTAAATAACAAAGCAATAACGGCTCCCAACGCAGGAGCGCTGACTACTGTACCAACCTCTAAATCAGAGAGCATAAACTCTGCTCTAATAAACTTGACTGTACCTGAAATTATTCCGGCATCAACGCCGAAGACAAACCCACCAATTACAATAATAAACATATATTTCAATGCATTAAACGTTCTATTATTCACGAATTTACTCTCTTGTGGTTATGGAAACTTTCGTATCCTGGTTAATTATTTGCGCAACTTTACACTTTAAGATGTAATTAAAGTGTGAAGTTGATCAACTTAATCTGGCCGTGAAATGTTATCCCATGATGTGGTTTATTTTTTTTGAAGAGGTTATTTTTATTTAAATGTCAGGATTTGTGATACGCCCTAAGCAAAAAAGAAAATTAGTTGCATCGTTAAATCATAATTTTATTGATGAAATTTTGTGTTTTCTGCCATTATCGGACATCTCTCTTTTAAATTTATGTCCAAACTGCTTCAAAATGCAGGAATCAGCAAGTCGATAAATAATGATCTAGATAATTCAAAATAGAAACCTTTTAACAATGAAAATTATCGTTTGTCGCTTTGCTCTAGCGTCTAGACAAAGCTCTGAATCCGTATTGAAGTAGTTTCAACTTCCACATAATGAAACTGAGAGCAATGACTACTCTTCTTGGAATTGATACATCGAAAATTTAAAGTCGATACTTAGTTGATTACAACTCAATTTGTGCAGATTTTTCTCACATAGTGGGATTATCGCCCCATCCTTTAAAACGGCGATTAAGATCACATTAAGCATGGATTTTATAGATGAAAATGTCTGTATTGAGATTCGAAATGCATTAAAAAATTATTAATCGGCAGTTTGAATACTTTTCAGCGGGAATCTGAAAGTCGTTATTCACCTGATTAAGTAAAAATGAAGTATTTGCAATTTCTGACAAAAAACAGAGCGACTCCATACTGTTCGTTTTATACATCATCAATCGTTATTAATGAAATTAAAAAGGGATAGGTATGGCTTGGAAAAAATTGGGTAAATCCCCTGATTACCGTTTTACATTGGCGAATGAGCGAACTTTTTTAGCTTGGATACGCACCTCTCTTGCTTTTTTAGCTGCGGCAATTGGTATTGATCAGCTTGCTCCTAATTTGGCCCCGGAGATGTACCGGGAGGTCATTGCGCTTTTGTTGAGTCTGTTCTCTGCGAGCTTGGCTTATTTCGCTTACCGTCGTTGGTCTAAAAATGAACAAGCAATGCGTGGAGATGCTGAATTATCCTACACTCGTATTTTGGGTGTTATCAGTCTTATTATGATCACTATTTCTTTCTTGATTATTTATTTATTACTCTTTCTATGACCATCAATATACGAGAAAGGGATATAGGCTTACAGCCGGAAAGGACAACATTATCATGGCTTAGAACTGTCTTTGTGGTGTTAATTAATGCGCTGCTTGTGGCCAGAGTGGGGTATAGTAATGACAATGACTTTGTTTTTTTTACTGGCGTCGGATTGGTTTTTTTCACGATTTCTATTTATATTCTCTCTTTTACTCGAATGAAAAAATTTGCTTTTGATACTGAGTTGACAACAAAAAATGCTATCTTCGCAAAGCGTTATATCGCTTTTATGGTTTGTTTATCCGCACTACTGATCGCACTCTCCTGTGCAACTAATCTCTATGTTTCTATATCTTCATAATGCAGGATGTTAAATGACTAAAGTCATCAATGCTTGCCATGTTATGGCAAAACCTTCTGGTTCTATTTGTAACCTCGATTGCAAATACTGCTTTTATCTTGAAAAAGAAAAACTTTATCCGGAGCGAAATCAGAACTGGCGGATGAATGATGCGACGCTTGAACTGTTTATCAAACAACATATTGAGGCTCAAGCCGGTCCTAATGTCGAATTTGCCTGGCAGGGTGGTGAGCCTACCTTATTGGGCATTGAGTTTTATGAAAAAGTCGTGGCGCTTTGTGGCAAATACAATACGGGCAAGCAGATTAATCATGCATTTCAAACTAATGCGATTTTGATCAATGACGCCTGGTGTCAATTTTTCAAACAACATCACTTTTTGGTGGGTGTCTCTATTGACGGTCCAAAAGATTTGCATGATCACTACCGTGTTACGCGTTCTGGTAAAGGCACGCACAACCAAGTTATGAAAGGGATTGAACACTTTAAAGCACATCAAATACCTTTTAATACGTTAACGGTAGTCAATGCGAATAATTCCAAGCATCCCAAAAGAGTCTATGAATTTTTGAAACGTATCGGTTCTGAATATTTACAGTTTATCCCCTTGGTAGAGCGTGAATCTAACCAAGTAAAAAAAGGCGATGCGCTGATACTGGTTGGTCCGGAAGAGAATAATGCAAAAGTAACGCCTTGGTCAGTCCCGGCGGATGCTTATGGTCATTTTCTTAATACGGTGTTTGATCTCTGGGTGAAGCAAGATGTAGGGAAAGTCTTCGTACAAACCTTCGATACTACGCTCGCCTCTTGGTTGGGGGAGCCTGCGGGCGTGTGCATTTTTTCAGAAACATGTGGCCATGCTTTTGCACTGGAGGCTAATGGGGATTTATACAATTGTGACCATTATGTTTATCCCGAGCATAAGCTGGGTAATATTTACGAAATGACCATAAAAACCATGAATAATAGCGATCAGGCAATAATCTTTGGCACTGCTAAAAAGTCAGCATTGAATGCTGATTGTCAACGCTGTGAGTATCGATTCGCTTGTCATGGCGGGTGTCCAAAACATCGGTTTAACCTCTCTCCAACAGGGAAACCTCAGCATAACTATTTCTGCCAAGGTTATAAGTCTTTTTTTGCGCATTCAGAAAAGAACATGAAAGTGATGGCAACATTATTAAAGCATCGCCGCCCGGCGTCAGAGATCATTGCGTATTTACAACAGCAAAAGTTACAGGTTCAATCCCAAGCCTCCCAAGGACAGCTCAGCCGAAATGCTCTTTGCCCGTGTGAAAGTGGCAAAAAATATAAACGCTGTTGTGGTGCATAGATTAGTCTGTGGTTTCATTTGCAATGTGATAAGGAGGGCTTGTTAGTGCTGATTTTTCCAGTGACAAACTTGTTCACTTAATTAATGCCTTTACTATTAATTTACGCTTACTGAACATTAATCGTTCTCGTTATATTGGTTATTGTGAGGAGTTAACTTCAATTAAAAAATCCCATTCAAAAGGTTGGTCATTCTCCACATAACTACAACGCTGACGTTGTTGTGCATCTTGCGTTGAATCGTATATACCACTGCAGGGTTCGATAGCAAAATTACAGCTATCTTTGCAGGCTCCTTGATTTTTCCAAATGCCTAGATAGGGTATCTTATCGCTAGTAACTTGCATTAATACACTTAGGATTTCATCTTGAAAACCAAACTGGTCACCCGCTCTAAGTGTTTCCACAAAATAATATTTCTCGCAGGTGCCGTTATTTCCCATTGGAATCCGGCCCATGTCGCTGCCGTTTTCAGCCAGTAATGGGTAAGGATGGATTGTATTAGCTTTGCCGAGGCGAGCGCAACCTTCCATAACATTGATAATAGTGTCCATCTGTTTAGGCATTATTAATTGCAGATCAGGGCGAATATTAAATAGTGCGTGAGGTGTCCATATAAAAGGTAAACGCTGGATATTACCGGTTAAAGAGACGCTGTAATGACTATCTATTAAGTTATCTGTCAGCTTTATTACTTTGGTTAAGGTGTACCCTAATAGCGTGTTGCTGACACTGAGCTTAATACCATTTAGGGCATCAGCCTCGATTACTTGCCATGGCATTGCCCATACATCACCATGATCTGGCATGGTAATACTCTGTTGCTTATCAAGCATGACTTCACACGGAAGAATGGTTGGAAAGCATTCATCAAAACCACTTGAATCGTAATCAGAAAATGTATCGCCGTGTTTCGGGATAGCTAAGGTATCACCTTGGTATTGAAAAAGAAGCTCAATATTGCCGTTGGAATGCTTGTATTGTAACGAGCAAAGCTTGCCTCCGTAACCGGGAAGCCATTCGAGTCGTAATAAATGATTCTCTAGGATAAGAGATTGAATGCCTTTAAAGACACTTGTAGAAATTTTATTATTCATAAATTTTTCCATATTAAAAAAGGGCAGGCTGATATCAGCCTGCCCTTTTAATTTTAATCAGCGAGGCTGATCACCTATTTGATGCGTTATTTAGGCTCTCGGTAGCCATATGCTCATATCTTGCTCTTCACGGTTTGCCCAGGCAAAGTAAGGGATAAAACGAACGGCAACTTTTTTGTCTGCATCTGGCGCTATTTTAAAATACAATTGCTCACCATGAGGACGAACATTGAGATCTGCTTTTAGACCGGTCATTTGATATGGGAGATCTTCAATTTCAACTTCTTCAAACTGTGTATCAATTGATAATGCTAGATCATCGATCTTGTAGCCGGCTTCTATATCTGTACCTTCTAGGCAATAAACAACAGGGCCACGTTTAACCGCAGTCATACCATTAGTTTGCTCTAGTAATGGATCAGCAGCATATAGCTCTGCTTTCATTGGTAGAACAATGCTTAGGGTTTGGCCTTTAGTCACTGTGACTTTGTGCATTCCGGGTGCAATTGCTTGACCATCGAATGTTGCACTCTTACACCACGATGGAATACGGAAAGTAAGATCCATTCCATCGACGGGCGCATCAACAACCGAAATTGAAACATTTTTATCCCAAGGATAATTAGTTTTTATATCAAGGTGTACCGGGCTGCCATTTTCAAGTGTGGTGTTTAATTCACTGCCAACAAACAGGTTAACAACCACACCTGTTTTGGAGAGCGAATAAGCAAACTTAGGAATGCTGGTAAAGGTACGTAATAATTGTGGTGGGCAGCACCAGCAATCGAACGTAAAGAAACGCTCATTTGGAACATGTGAATATTGTCCAAAGCTAGGCTCTATATGGTGACATGCCCGATGTGCGAGTGGATTTGCGTAGAAGTAGCGAGTCATATCTAAATTGGAGCCTGAAATTCCCGCATTAAATAGAATGGTTTCCATCCAATCGCCGTATGATGCATCATTAGTTAATTGGAACATGCGTTTAGCCCACATTGCAACGGCAATATTGGCACAGGTTTCATTGTAAGCAACACGATTAGGCAGATCATATTCTGCTGAAAATGATTCGTAAATAGGGTCTCCACGATCTGATACACCTACATATTGAGGACCTACTGCACCTGTTATATAAACGCGACGACGAACAAAATCAGCCCAGATACGCTCAATAGCGGTCATTAATGTTTTATCACCATTATGAGCATAAACATCTGCAGCCCCTGCATATAAATAAGCGCCGGTTACCGCATGACCGACTGCTTGCGTATCGTCGCGTAGTGGTATTTTATTTTGGTTACAATCGCCGCCAATGTCTGGATTTACGCCACGCATGGTGATAAATATATCCGCAAGTTCAAGGTAGCGGTTTTCATTTGTCATTCGGTACAGCTCGACTAATCCCATGATTTGACTTGGGTTAAAACCAAAGTGTGCCAAGTCAAATGGACGAGAAGAGAACGTTTCCCATAAGTACTCTGCACACTTGATCGCAACGTCAAATAAACGTTTGTCGCCGGTCACTTCATAATGGATGCAAGCCGTGGTAAACAGATGTCCCATGTTATAAAGCTCATGATTCTCTGTATCAGACCAACGCGCTTCATCGGTAAGCAACGTTTGAGTACCAATATAGCCATCTTCTTCTTGCGAAGCTTCGATCCAAGGAATATATTTATTAACAAGTTCCAGAATTCGTTCATCTTTAGTTACTGCATATTGATTCATACAGCCTTCTAAAAACTTGTAGCAGTCCCCGTCTGACCATGGGTTAAGGTGAAATTTTCCTTCCACTTTACCGGCTGCAATACCAAAATTTAATAATCGTGCGGCGTTGTCTTCATGTAAGAGCGCACTTTCTAGGTTGTATATAATATCCATATAGTTTTCGACACGTTGTGCCCAAAATCCCGAGGTTAATTTGGCATCACCCGTTTTAATATTTGTAAACATTAGTTTTCCTTGTTGCATCTCGTAAATTCAATATAAAATTTGTTTTGCTATTTATTTTTTCACTGACTTTCTAATGAGCGATAAGTAATCATTAAGCGCATATTTTGAGCAATCACAACCAATGCCGGACTGCTTAATTCCAAGGTGAGGTAAGTGAATACCGTATTTCACGCCGTTAACTTGCACTTCACCAAAATCCAAAGCATCAGCTTGCTGTTGAGCAAGTCCAGCATTTTGGCTAAAGACATAGGATGCAAGGCCGGTATCTGTATCATTAGCGAGTGCAATAACATCATCACTTTCATCAAAATAAACGACACTGATAACAGGTCCAAAAATCTCATGATTGTAAATATCCATTGCAGTGGTGACATCATCAATCATGGTCAGTGGATAAAAAGCGCCTTTTTCCTGATCATTAAATTCACCGCCACAAAGAAGATTTGCACCTTTACTGATTGCATCGGTGACTAGGCCGTGAATACGGTCGCGGGAGCCTTTATCAATAAGTGGTCCCATATTGGCATCTGTATTTTTACCAAAACCAAGTTTTAAACCAGACTGAACGGTTAAAACTTTATCGATGAATGCTTGTTTAATTGATTTGTGAACAAATATGCGATTAGGAGAGACACAAATCTGGCCTGCATTGGCTGATTTTAGTGAGGTCAAAATATTAACCGCGAGATCTAAGTCTGCATCGGCATTAATGATATAAGGGGTATTGCCACCGAGCTCCATTGAATAGCGTTTAATCGACGTAGAGCCCGCCTGCATGATTTTAACGCCGGTTTGGATAGAGCCTATCAGGGTAAGCATGCTAGGAATTGTTGAGCTTGAAAGATAATTACTGACAGTACGATCTTCACCCGCCAGGATAGTGACCGCCCCGGCAGGAAGGCCAATTTTTTCACATAGAGCACCCACAAAATAGGCTGAAAGTGGTGATTGAATTGACGGTTTTATAATAATAGGGCAACCCGTTGCCATGGCTGGCCCGAGTTTGTAAGCTAAGTTAAGTAATGGAAAGTTCCACGCTAGGTAAGCAACCACTACACCAACAGGTTTGTATTTTAATGTATGCTGAAAACCTTCATCGCTATCAATTAATTGTGATGGCTGAAAACGACTAATCTCTTCCGCATAAAAAGTTAAACTATCGATAAGTAATGTGTAGTCATCTTCTGTATGCGCCCAAGTTTTGCCCGTTTCTTGGTGGACTAATTCACGTAATGTCTCTTGGTTTTTAACACATTCATCACGTAGTTTATGCATCCATGTAATACGCTCTAATACCGTGGTTTTACCCCATGTTTGGGTTGCTTTTTGTGCGCCTTCCAATGCTTGTTGAGCCACTTCTATATTTGCAACTGATATCTCTGTAATTATTTCATCGGTCGCTGGATTAAAAACATTTGCTTTACATTTGTTTTCAGTTAACTTCCCGAAAATATACATTTTTTGATTTTGTTTATGATTCATATTGGTTACCCATCAATTTGTGTTTTAAAAATAATAAGCTGGTGGTGTGCCATTTGTATTTTTTACTTTTATTGAAATGGCACTGATTTTTTAACATCACTGAGACTATCTATAAAATTACACTGCCAAACTACCTTGATAAGCTTGAACAAATAGTTGTGCATTCTCTTTTATGGTTTCATCGGACATGTTTGGACTATATAAAGAGGCACCTAAGCCAAACCCCTTCGCTCCCAATTCCATCAATGGCTTGAGGCTTTCGATGGTGGGATTAATACCTCCTACTGGAAAGCAGAGAGTGTTTGGCGGTAATACTGACATTAACGCTTTAAAACCACTCATTCCCAAGGCGGATATAGGGAATATTTTTATACCCGTTGCACCCGCTGCGAGTGCAGAGAACGCTTCTGTTGGTGTTACTATTCCGGGGAATGTTGCGCATCCAGCTTGTGCTCCCGCTTGTACGACTTGCTCGTTGAAGTTTGGTGTTACGATAAGGTTGGCACCTGTTGCAATAACTTCTTCAGCCTGTTTTAAGGTGGTGACAGTACCTGCACCGATAAAATAATCTTTACCAAATCTTTCAACTAAACGCTTAATACTGATTAATGCGTCAGGGCTATTTAACGGGATTTCGATCATGGTGAAACCCGCTTCTATTAATATTTCGGTAATTCGAATCACATCTTTTGGCGCTACGCCGCGAAGAATAGCTATAAGTGGAAGTTGCTGTTCTAACTTAAATAGTTTTGACATTGTTCATTTCCTTTTTTATCTGATTCATTCCTGAAATAAAGCATTCATCACCATCAACAAAGTGATTATCAATACCTAATTCATTGCATGCTAAGGTGTAGCGTTGAGCTATATTTCCTCCTCCAACGATGAAGATGGGCAGAGGCGGGTTAATTAATTCATGACGGATTAAAGGTAGTAATGCGTAGAGTTCATTGCCGATTAATAGACCCGATAAATAATCCAAGACATCATTTTCACTAATAGTATTAAACAAGCGATGTGTTCGGGCTAAAAATAACGTACTAGTAAAATACTCGGTTTGGCCTTCTCTAACGCCGCGATAAAATTCATCGCTAATAATTTTTGTTGTTGTCGTCGTAATACCACGGCCAAGGATGCTGAATTTTGATAGAATAGAATAAAGCTCTCCGGTCATATAAGTAGAAAAACTTAGTAGTTTTCCATCAATGATTTTCACATGTTTGCTGTGAGTGCCAGGTAATATTACTAGACAATTTGCTAGCTCAGTGTGTGCCATTAGCCCCATCAACTGAACCTCTTCACCACGCATCACATCATGTTTATCGTTTTCATATTGGTGGCTAACACCAGGTATAATTGAGACAGGTGCTCCCCATGAGGAGGTGAATTGATGACAGTTTTTTGTTAAATAAGGTAAAGATGCTGGTGTTGCAATGTAGCCTGCATCGATCCATCCGCACATGGAGCCCACCATTCCACCCATATAGATGGGAAGATCTTGGTAATCATCTAACCACTCGGTAAGTAACTCTTTTAATTGTGCGTCAAATTGGCCCTCTTGAATCTGCAATAAGCCTAATTCTCTCTTTATTTCATCCACCGGTTCGCCGTTATCATTCATAGCAAATGCGCGAAAATTTGTTGTTCCCCAATCGATAACTAACCAACTAATATCCGACATTAAATTTTCCACTTGTTGAATCCTTGCACTTTTATTTATCAGAATTAATCCAATGCCCTAGATTAATTGACCTTGTAATTTTTAATAATATCTCGATTGACTTCAACCCCAATGCCAGGAAGGGTTGGGACTTTAACTCTGCCGTCAATGAATTGAATGCCATCAAAAATCAGATCTGTTCTAAAAGGGTGTGATGATTGGTCGAACTCTAACATCGGTTCTGTCGGATTTAATGACAATGGCGTTGCAGGAATAGATGCAATAAATTGTAGCGATGCAGCGATACCAATGCCGGATCCCCAAACGTGTGGGATCATCATGGTATGGTTTGCTTGGGCGAGTGCCGCTATCTTCTTACATTCGGTAAATCCACCTGCAGAGCATAAATCAGGTTGAATAACATCTAAGGCTCTTGCGTTTAACCAAGGATTAAAGCCCATTTTCCCAAATACTTGCTCACCAGCAGCAATATATGTGCCCGAGAGATTTTTTATCTGTGTGTAACCGACTAAGTCTTCAGGTGCTAATAACTCTTCTAAGAAATAGAGGCTGTATTTGTCTACCTCTTTAATTAATTTTCGTGCAGTCGCTAAGTTATAAGCGCCATTAGCATCTGCCATAATTCGGACATCATTGCCCACTGCTTCGCGCACGGCTTTGATTAAATTAATGTCTTCTTGGAGACCAAATCCAATTTTCAATTTAAATGCAGTGAATCCATTCTCGATATATCCTAATGCTTCAGTAATTGAGTCTTGGGGATAGTTGCCATCTTTCACGCGATAAAAGCCAGTTGCATAAGGAGTGATCTCTTTTCTGAACGCACCACCAATTAACGCATGAATCGGTTTTCCAACCGTTTTTCCTATCACATCCCAGAGCGCAATATCGACACCACTAATGGCATTTACCGCAGCTCCGGCTTGCCCGTAAGGGCGTGTATGGTTGTAGAGTGTTTCCCAAATGACTTCTACATCAAACGGGTCACGATTGAGTAATAAGGGTTTGAAAACATGCTCAACAATCGATGCGGAAATATGTGGCGATTGCAGGCCATGGCATAATGACTCTCCCCAGCCAATGATACCTTCATCGGTCACTATTTCGATAATCAAGGAGCTGCGTTCGTGCACCCAGCCTTGGGAGAAGTAAAAAGGTTTATCAAGTGGTACTGATATAGCGTGAGGAATAACATCAATGATTTTCATATCGTGCTCTCATATTATTTTACAAATGTTTATAACCGTTTATTTATTGAATATTTTTTTAGCAAAATGCTTAGTGCAGAAGCTATATTTCAGAGCCCTAATCAAATAAAAAGTAAAGATACTTTTTATTTGATTAAGTCAGTTAATGGATATAACTATTTATTTAAAAAGTTTTTTGTATTGAATTTGGTAATGAGTATGAACATGATAAGCGATATTTTTCGTGATCAAAACGACATTTGATGTTCTAGGAGTAACTATCCCACAGCGTGGGATAGTTAAAGGGAAATGAGATTACAAGAGGCATTGCGTAATTTTTTAATTTAATATCGCTCTATAGGTTGTATCTTTATAATAATTAATAAGTTGAAAAATAAACATAAATGACGGTTGCGATGTATTTAAAATTTGGCCATTCCACTTGAATAAATTCATTGCTCAAAATGCCGGTGTTCTGCAACAGAAGTATGTGTATTACTTGAACATGACCAGAGAAGTACGATAAGTGAACAGGTTATGTGAACCAAATAACCACATAACGGGGGAAAATTTCACTGCTGGATAATTTGAGCAAACACACAATCATAGGGTGTTCTTTAATGTAAGGCCTCTTCAATAATTACAAGCAGATAAAAATCATACCTTCAATTATTTTTTAAATACCTTTAAATAAGCGTAATTGGGAAATCGTACTCTGCTTCTTCATTTGCATGTACTTAATTGAAGTAAAAGAGGAGGGTAGTATGAGGGAGGCATGTGTATGTGGTGTATGCTGATTTAAGTTCCAATAAATAGACGTACATGAACAGGTAAAATTATGATCGGTAAACCAACTACTGCAATTAGCCCGCAAGCCTTTAATTTAATAGTTTGATTGTAATTTACATTGACAAATTGAGAGAGAATAACATGATCGAACATGAAACTAATCCAATATATGTCGCGAACGTTGATCGCTACAAATCGATGCAATATCAACGTTGTGGGCGCAGCGGGGTGCTACTTCCAAAACTAGCCTTAGGCTTATGGCAAAATTTTGGTGCGGTTGATCGCCTTGATAATGCACGCAATATGTTACGTAAAGCCTTTGATTTAGGTATAACCCATTTTGATTTGGCAAATAACTACGGTCCAAATTATGGTTCTGCTGAAAGTACCTTTGGTTCTCTTTTTAAGCAAGATTTCAAGTCTTATCGCGATGAACTTTTTATTAGTAGCAAAGCGGGTTATGACATGTGGCCAGGGCCCTATGGTCAGGGTGGATCAAGAAAATATCTCGTTTCAAGCTGTGACCAAAGTTTACAGCGTACAGGGGTAGATTATTTCGATGTTTTTTATTCACATTGCATGGACTTAGAAACGCCACTTGAAGAAACCATGATGGCATTAGACTATATTGTTCGCTCAGGCCGGGCACTGTATGTGGGAATTTCTAATTATCAGCCATCGCAGACAAAACAAGCGATTGCGATACTTAAAGAGTTAGGGACTCCGTTGCTGATTCATCAGCCCCGTTATAATATGCTTGATCGTTGGATTGAAGATGGTTTAACTGATTTATTGTTGCAGGAAGGGGTGGGATCAATTGTTTTTTCACCGTTAGCACAAGGCGTGCTTAGCAATAAGTATCTCAAGGGGATTCCGGAAAATTCGCGTGCAGCACGCAATGAACAAAGACACCTTGGCAGTAAAGACATTACACAGGAAAAATTACAAAAAGTGCAGGCATTAAATGCTATCGCACTGACTCGTGGGCAATCACTCGCACAAATGGCTATTGCATGGACATTACATAACAAAGCGGTCACAACGTGTTTGATTGGTGCCAGCAGCCCAGCACAAATTGAAGATTCACTACTCGCTTTGAATCATCTAAATTTCATAACTGATGAGATTGCACAAATTGATGCCATTATTCGTTAATTTTGTAATGAAGACGAATACTATCCAGTTGTAGTCCAGAGGTCATAAATGACTAAGTCGTATAATACGGTTGGGTAATTTATGATGTCGATGCCTTAACTTAAAACGCAAGAATAAAAAATTTACCTGAGGTTTTTAAAAAGTAGTTAAAAAAGTTGAAATCTAAGTCATTGAAGATTGTTGTATCAGACTAGCCTGCATCAAGAAAATCAGATGTGTGAGCTTATATTATACCAATTCCATTAATTAATTCCCCACTTCTATCTCGCCTCTTAATCAGAGCGTTTCCAAAGTCTCTACATCACTGATGACGCTATTCCACACTTGCCTGCATTTATTAACTATATACGGTGCAATTAATGTATCTGTGGCACCCGCCGCCGGACATATCGCTCCAAATAGATAAGCGTATTCAAATTGCTGATGTTTAACCGGGCGTGGACGAGTGCCTTTTTCTGCCCAAAGGCGAGTTGTCGTATTTTGTTGACCAAACCGGGCTTCATCTTGAAAGCAGATATCAACCTCAATAATGCTACAGAGCTTATCTGTATATTTACCTGACGAAGCAATAAGAAAACGATGTCGCCATAGAAATGCCGTCTTAAGATTAATATTGTAAATGGATGTGGCTTCTCGTAACGTTAGTTTCAATTCCATGCAACGTGTATATTCTTCCCAAATATGACAATTATGCAGTTTAGCGAAAGGTATTTGTCTTACTACTAAAGCTTTTGTGGCAGTTTTTACAATAATCACCGTCTCTCCCATTTATTATAATGCGAGGAATGGCAGTGAGGTCACTGGGATAAATTATCAAATATAGGCTGAAACAACTCATTAACAGTAATTTCTGCCTGCGTTGCCTGAATTTAGCGGTGAACAACCTCTCTTTAAGTTGGTGTCATCACTAATAAATCGTCAGTTATCAGGTTAAGTTGGTTGACCAATGAATTAGTATCTATAGCCTTTACCTTCAATAAGTTATGCCCTATTATTGTCAATGTTTAGCAAGTATGAGAAATCTGGTTAATGGTTTATTATTTAAATTTCCACTCTTATATTTCTTATTAGTTTATTTATCACATTATCATAGGCGGAACTTATGACGACTAATTTAGCGCTATTCAAGGCCATTGAAGTTATTAATGCAATAGCTGCAGGCAACCGAAATCTAAAGGATGTATGTGCATCCGTAGCGTTTCCTAAATCGACAGTACATCGAATATTGCAAGGCTTAATTGATGCACGATATATTCGGGATATGCCAGGAATAGGGCTAGTCCTTGGTACTCGCATAATACAACTGGGTAATATTGCACAAAATGATATGCCAATAAAAGAAATTGCTCACCCTTTTTTACGTCTTTTATCAGAAGAAACAAATGAGACAGTGCACCTTGGGATTAAAGATGAAGATGAAGTTTTTTATTTAGATAAAGTACCTGGTAATCGTTCTATTCAACTTAGATCAAAAATAGGAGATAGATTACCATTGGCTTCGACTGGAGTAGGTAAAGCGCTGATGCTTGACATGCCTATAAGAGAAATTCATCGCTTAATTAAATCACAAATTAAAAAAAATCCAGATGAGATTATACAGCGAATGAAATCCTATGTGGCAAAAGGATACTGTTTTGATTTAGAAGATAATGACGACCTTGTCTATTGTGTTGCAGTACCGATTCGAAGCCATAATGAAAAAATTATAGCCTCAATATCAATTACTAGCGTTAAAGAATATATGCCCATAGATCGTATGAATAAACTCGTCAGCGTATTAAAACGCTATGCAGAAGATATTGAAGATTTAATATGAGATTCGGCAATGCGCTAACCCAGAGAATCAGTGCTCAACTAGATCCGCCCTTTATCGAAGCCCATCGGTTTATACCCGTTGCCAATCAGATTTTTTATCCTGTCACTAGCTCGTACACCCATACAAGGTCTAATATTTTTAACTTTTGAGAGCTCGCAACTTATAGTGCAAGCCATTATAAGCATCTTCGTTATTAGAAAGCTTCGATGGAAGTAGTTATATATTAATTTTATTTCAATAAGCGCCAACTCTGCTCATGGGAATGACTGCTAAAATCGACTAAATCTCCTACAAGTATATTGATCGCTTCTATCGCTCTGAATCATTAATCTAACTTTTAAGCACCTTATATTAATCGCCAGCAGTGCTACTCGCCTAACAAAATAAGCCTAAAAAGTCTTTGACTGGATTTAATCAATCTAGCTCGATAAATTGACAATGCATATTCAATTCCAATAGCCAGTGTGCAATTTATAAACCTCAAACTAAAGAACAACCAGCATATATCGAAGGTTTCCTAAAGGTATTTTAAACCTGAGAAAATATAATATCTCATAAAAACGTGACGGACGTTCTAAATGTAGGGACTTTGGTTCCATATTCTGGGAAAATGCGTTTTTCGTTCGAAATGATTGTATATTCATCGTTCAGTTAAGCAGATGTTAATTAGTTGTAATAATAAAGTCAGTGTTAGTTATACCTTTAGGTGTAACGACTGCTTCAATTTTCGCAACTGATATGGTCGCTCTATTGTTAGCTGAAATGTAAACATCGCTGTGGAGTGAGAGAAACCAGAGGCAACAGGAGATGAAATCGTTTGCCTCGAATCTATAAGTTGGAGTATTTAACGTGAATAGGTCAGTATTGGTACAAAAAAAATAAAACCAAATAAATACAGTCACTTACGCTTAATCATAAAATGTTTTTATGATTTTTAACAAATGTAAAAGATATTAATATAAAGGAATGAACATGAAAAAATCATTTTCGACATTGAAAAAATCATTTGCGATATTATTGTTATCATCAATGGTTACAGTTGGCTTGTCTACGGCCGTTAGCGCGGGTACTTATCCGGATGGACCTGTGAAAATTATTGTTCCATATTCAGCGGGAGGAGGTTCAGATAGTGTCAGTAGAGCATTAGCTGAAGCTATAAAATCTGATTTTCCTGATGGAATAGCGGTAGAAAACAGAACGGGTGGAGCTGGCTCTGTTGGCATGTCATATGGTATGCACTCAAAAGCAAATGGAGATATTTTAACAATGGTTGCACCCGAGTTAGTCATGCTTCCTCATACTGGAAATGGTGGTGATATTGATTATAAAAAATTTATACCTTTAGCTATTGTTAACTCGGGTTACGCAGCAATTACTGTACCTTCTGATTCTCCATATCTGACATTAGCTGATCTATTAAAAGATGCTAAATCTAATAATTTACTTTTTGGTAATTCTGGTATTGGCTCTATCTGGCATTTAGCAGGAGCTGGAATGGAACAAGCAGCTGGTGTTGAGTTTACTCATGTACCATTTAAGGGGTCTTCAGCTGCTATTACATCACTTCTTGGTCATCACTTAGATGCAGTCTCTGTTTCTTATGCAGAAGTTGCATCACAAGTGGAAGCAGGAGCGCTAAGAACATTAGCTGTATTAGCGCCAAATAGACTAGCTGATAGTCCCGATGTTCCAACTGCAACAGAACTTGGTTACGACGTGGTGATTGGTACATGGAGAGGTTACACAGTACCTGTAGGCACCCCGCAAACGACAGTAGATTATTTAACAAACGCTATTTTAAAAGCAGTTAAAACAGATACTTTTATTAAATTTATGAAAAATACTAATAATGATATTGAAATTATTGATTCTGAAGGTTTTGCTAAAAAACTAAAAAGAGAAGATGATTTTTATAAAAAATTAATTTCAAGTTTAGGTCTTAGTAAGTAATAAATAGACCTATAGCACACTGATTTTTTAATGTGCTATAGGTCTTGATAAAGGATTTAAGAGAGAATTATATGAGAAAAGCAAAACTGATATTAGCAGCTGTTTTTATCGCTTTATCATTATTCATTATTACATTTTCACTTCAGTTACCCCCTTCAAAGAATGGAGTTCCAGGGCCTGGGACTTGGCCTATCTTAATATCTATTATCATGCTTTTTTCTGCAATCACGGTTGGTATTAAAGCTTTTAATGAGAATGGGGAAACACCATTAGACATAGTGGGAAATGATCAAGTTAGAGTTTATATCGCCATGATTTCATTGGTTATTTATTTAGCAGGGATGAATTTCATTGGATTTGTAGTATCCACATTTGTGATGCTATATGGTTTCATAACATGGTTTGGTAGTTATAAATGGTATTTTAGAGTCATCTCTGCTTTTGTCATCACAGCAGTTGTCTATTGTGTTTTTCAATATGTTTTAAAAGTGCCATTTAGATTTGGTATACTTTTTTAGGAGTAGTGATGTTAGCTGAAGCATTAAACTTGGTTTTACAACCATCTGTACTTTTATATATCGTACTAGGAGTGACAGGTGGTATGTGTATCGGCTGCCTCCCTGGTCTGACAACTACGATGGGGGTTGCTTTAGTTTTACCATTAACTTTTGGAATGGACGCAACACCGAGTATTTTATTATTAATTGGGGTATATGTCGGTGCTGTATATGGTGGTTCTGTATCAGCGATTCTGCTTAATACTCCAGGAACCCCTGCTTCGGCAGCTACAGCCTTAGATGGTTATAAAATGGCATGCAAAGGAGAAGCCGGCCGGGCTTTAGGGATAGCTACAACGAGTTCATTTATAGGTGGAGTTATAAGCTGTATTTACCTCATTTTAATTTCCCCTGTATTAGCTAAATTTGCGCTTAGATTTAGTGCCCCTGAATTCTTTATGTTAGCACTATTTGGCCTTTGTATTATTTCAACTATATCTGGTAAGTCAATGGTGATTGGTTTACTGAGCGGTACTTTGGGAATCCTTATTGCGACAATAGGAATCGATGATATTACCGGCACAATGCGTTTTACTTTTGACAATATGAATCTTTTTAGTGGCATAAATTTTATTCCAGTAATGATTGGCCTATTTGCAATGAGCCAAGCTTTTGTTGGCGTCGAAGATATTATGAAGAAGACTGCATCTACTGGAAAAATCACACATGTTTTTCCTAAACGTTCAGATTGGGGGTTAATATTTAAAAATAGTATACCTTTTGGATCTTTAGGAGCATTTATAGGTTGTATTCCAGGCGTTGGTGCTGATATAGCTTCTTTTATAGCTTATGGTCAAGCAAAAAGTGTATCCAAACATCCAGAAAAATTTGGAACTGGGATACCTGAAGCAATCTCAGCTCCAGAAGCTGCTAATAACGGTGTAACAGGAGGAGCGCTTATACCAATGTTAACACTCGGTGTTCCTGGTGATGCTGTTGCAGCTATAATGATAGGGGCATTAACTGTACAAGGTTTACAACCGGGACCTTTATTATTTCAAAATGATGCGCCAATTGTGTATGCGATTTTTATAGGCTTACTGATTGCAAATGTTTGCATGCTTGTACTGGGTTTAAATAGTGTTAGATTATTTACAAAAGTATTGTCTGTTCCAAAATCAATACTTGTACCTACAATATTTCTTTTATGTTTTGTTGGTTCATACGCTTTGGCGAACAACATATTTGATGTGATCATTATGTTGTTCTTTGGAATAGTTGGTTATTTCTTTCAAAAAATTGAGATGTCAGCATCACCTGCAATATTAGGGTTGATTCTTGGCCCTATGGCTGAAAGTAATTTTAGAAGAGCATTATTAATGGCTAGGGGTGACTTTGGCACTTTTCTTTCTACAGGTATTTGCTGGGTATTCTTTATATTAATAATAATATCTTTACTTTTGCCATTTATTCGAAAGAGGTTGTCACAAAGAAAAGGCAATAGTGTGTAAGAGAAAACTCAAATTAAAACTATAGTTCGTCATGAATTAGTTTTAGTTTTTTCCAGAGCGTAAATAAAATTCACAAATTCATCAAGATGTTTATTATCAATATTTGCGAAGTAACTTCAGTTATGGATAAGAAACCCCCTGTGTCAGGATAGTTGTCGCCTCTAATTTTTAGTTAGAGGTAATTATAATGAAGAGAAAATTTAAATGGTTAACTTTGGCTTGAGTATTCCGCTTGGTAGCCTTTTAATATCCGCAAAACAAAAGATGCTTTCCTAATGAAAATAGCTCACTGAAATTACTCTATGTAGGAGTATTAAATGCATCGGAGCTTATACACCCGTTTTTCTTAAGATCACAAACGACATATACATCAGGTAAATAAGTAGATGTGAAGAATATTTTTCTATCTTACCGCTGTTTATGTATTGTTTTTCGCTCGGACTGATTAGCTCTAGCCTAATTGAACCTTTACCACTTCGGCCACTTTGTGTTCCCTGTTTTTCTTCTGTGGTTGTCATGCCTTTCAAGATATTTTGCCACTCCGGTTTAATAGTGCTGGTATTTATGTACAGTTTAACTGCACGCCAATGGGATTTTGGTATGGCAAACTGAAACGTTTCAATAAAAGTTGCCAGTTGGAGTGGGGAGTTAAAGGTTATTCCGGATTTATTGACAGAGGTGTGTGATAAGCAATAGATCATCATTTCATTAATATCGGCAGCATTTTCTTTATAGTTGTCCCGTAGAGATTTTATGAATCGGTCCGCATATTTTATCTCGTCTTTTGTCTTGAGTTTACCGGGAATAAGGGCATTCTTTCGTTGTTTTGAAAAATGACGGGAAAAATTGTTTATGTCGTCTTTGTTTTGATTTAACGGGCTTTCATTATTACGTTTATCACTTGAATTAATAGATAGAGACTTTAAGTAGTTGGCATTAGTCAGCCACTTGTCGATAGTACTTTGCTTTAAACGGAAGCGATAAGCTAATGTGTCTATACGCTTACCACCAGAAATAGCTTCTAGCACCAGATAGCAGATATTTAAATTAATTGTTTCTCCTGACTGAGAAGCTAAAGAGATACCATCTATGACCACTTGTTTAACTTCTTTTGCGATATCTTTTATGCCGAGAGATTTTTTTAAAAGTGTTGCACAGTCTTCCTGTGTTACTTTTTTCTTTTCTTTGAATAGTGCTTGAAATTGTCTTCTTGAACAAAGCCCTTGTGATTGGGCTTCTTTTAATGAAATTGATGTTTTTTGCTCTAGATAGGCTGGATCTGCAAGTAGATCACTTAAATGAAAATAGTGTTCGAAAGTAGTATTAGGGCTTTCATGACCAGCAAATGCTGCTATTTCCCAATAACCGTAACTAAGGCCTGCCTTAAACAATAAACGTTTTATTATATTAGTTTGCTCTTGTGAGTATGGGGAAAAATTGGGGAGTAGTGATTTTGGATCGTTATGCTCTAAAATTAATTGAAGGCGACTGATACAGCTATGCCTTAGATGATAAAATACTAGATGCTTTTCACCGGAAAGGGCCCTTAGTACTTTTCCTACATAATTGGAGAGAGTAAACATGTTAAAAGGGCAGTGGATATCTTCCCCCATTGTTAGTAATGGGGAGGCTTTTGTTAAATTTAGGCTTTTTTTGTAACCAAGATATTCTGACACTATTTTATGTTCATCTTCTAAAAGGAGAGGAAATAAAGGCAGCTTGCGAAGGCCGCTAGCCGTTTTATTATCTCCAAAGTTATTTGGTCTAATTTCAATCCAGCCTGTTGCGGAGTCTTCTAAGTTGTTGATCTTTAATTTATAAAGTTCAGCCATACGAAGAGCACAACGGTATCCGATAATGCAGATTGTTTGTATTGCCAATCGATCTATATTATTAAGATCGCTCAATTGTTCGATGTGTTTCAATAACGCCTTAAAAAGGTATTCGTCAACAATTCCCGCCCGAGTATGACTTTTGCCTCCATCTATATAGAAAAAATTGTCACTTAAAGCCGGTAGCTCTAAGAAAGGTAAAGCAAAAGCATGTAACTCTTTTAATCTTCCTGCATAATATTTTTGCGATTTGGTTGTAGAGTGATGATTGATTTGTTCTTGGTAAATTTCCTCCAGATCTACGGTAGAAAGCTGTAAAAGAGAGTATTTGGTGTTCATTAGGCACCAGTATTTAATCTGATTAAGCATGTATTGATTAACTGTTTTAGCAGAGCAGCCGTGGGTTTTATGTATTAACCATTGAATAAATACTTGCTGCCATGGTTCAAGATTGTATAGGGAGAGTAATGTTTGTAACCTTATATTGACGGTTTCAGAGGATACTTTTTTACCGTTTTCATTGGGAGAGCAGGCTTTTTTTAACTTACTGATATATTGGTTTTCTTTTAGCGACAGTCCGCTGAGTTTAAATGTGTTTTTATATTTATGAGAAACCGTAACATTTGTAGAAAAATAATAAAATGATGTAGACTGAACTGGGTGTACTGCCGCGGTTATCAGTCGTTTTAGATTCGATGTCGGTAGTGAGTATGAATGAGTGCGGCCAACTCGATACTCCAGTAAGGCTTCGCTAATATTGGGGTTACAGTGTCTTTCGTACCAAAATGCGGCGCAGGAGCAAAAAGCTTGAATAGCAATTGGAATATTCTTGTGTGATGGGAAATTATTTACCATGACGGCAAAAAGTTCTTTAGCATTCGAAGGGTATTGCCAGTCTGATTTATCTAGTTTCTGCCATAGCTTAAGTTGCCCCTGCGTTTTTAATGAAAGGTAACACTGGTAAGTGGTTATTGGATTCCCATCTTGGTGGTCATTACTATTAAGATGGTCGCTACTTAGCTCTAATGATACAAAAGTATGACCAGAAAACCCTTGTAATAGCAATGTTTTTGTAGATTGTAATAGCAGGTTGAAAGACTTTATTATATCAATATGGCAATGTCCTGAATCCATCAGCAAAGAAAGTAGAAGTGATTGGTAGCGAAAGTTAACATCTCGGCATTCATCTCTAATATAAGCGTCTTCCCATTGTTGATAACTGTCATGGAGTGCCCAAGCCCCCTTTAACCAACGTGCGGTTCTAAGTTGAGCGGAGGGTTTATTTGTGATGAGGTGGGATGGTGGCGAATACTCCCAGTTATGCTCTTGCTGATATTTTTTTATCAGGTTGACGGCATGATTAAAAGCTAAACGATAGTCTTTTTGCTGTCCAAAAGTGTCCATCAGACTTTGGCTAAATTTATCCCAGCCTGAGAGGAAAATGGACTCTGAAGGTGGAATAGCGGGATTCGGAAAGCTTATTTCTAAGAGTTCGGTAGATTTAATTTTTACAGCTTCAATATGTTTTATATGCTTTTGGTGCCTAGCCTCTTCTCCTACTTTATGAACATTCATTTAAGCTCTCCTGATAACAGATTTGTGATATGTACTTCTAGTAAATTGCGAATACTTTGTAGCTCTTTTCTGCTTAATTGGCTGAATTGGGCAAATGGTAATTGGTTTGAATGGATGTGTCCCATCCAAGCGCCAATCAATTCATCTGAAATATCCTGGCTAAATAAAAAAGAGCGTAGATAATGGCGAGCCCAGTTTTCTGGAAAAGGAAAAATTTGCTTTATGTGCTGCATATAAGTGGATGGCTTAGTTTCTTGTATTGTCTCTTGGTGTCGATAAAAGGAAAAAGGCATATCTCCTTGAATAGATTGCTTGTATCTAAGTGTTAGATCAGCATCTGAGTGAGAAAAATAGATAACGGCTTGCTCACAATAGTTGATATATTGCTGGATATGAATAAGGACAATTTTAGGTAGCAGCACGGTTCTACCAGTGTATCCGAGAGCTCGCTCTTTTTCTGCTATGCGGTATTCTCCTGATGCAAAATGAATATCATCGAGGCTGCCAAACCATCCGTTAACAGGGCGGTAGCCGCTAACAATACTCAACATTAACTGTAGATAAAGCAGTCTTCTGTTATGCGACTTTTCTGAGAAATAAGCCGTGTGGTTTGTAGGTATGTTTTGGAGTTCAAAATACATTTGTGAAAAAAGAGACTGTAAGGTCGAGTCATCAACAAAGAGTGGAGAGCCTAAGTTTTTCTCCGTAAGTGTCGCATCAATGTTTTCCCTATCATCTAAGTAATTTGTATCACCTGCATTACCTATATGAGTAAGGTACCTATCAAAAATAGAATGCAGTATTTTATAGGGAATATGAGTATAAAAACGAGCAGGTTGATTTCTAACATCATAACCAGTGATTAAGTCAATTATTGTGCAATCTATGCCGTTCGTTTTTAAAATCTGTGGTAAATAAGATGATACTTTACTTAAAGATAGTTTAACGCCACAATTTTTATTTAGAGAGGATAAAAATTGTTTCAGGTCATTTTCTTTCACGCCTCTAAATTCAAAGTTTTTTAGGCTGCTGACTAAATTAAGAGGTAAAAGTAATGGGTAATCTTCAGTAACTTTTTTCAATAATGGCTGCACTCGCTTATTTAAATTGTGGCTTGGAAGCCTAAAATTTCGTTTTATTCCAATAATGCTGCCAGTGTTTTTTCTAAAAGCTTTCCAATGGGTTGTTTCTTCAAAGGAATTGCCTGTTAATAACATTAGTAGCAGAGCCCGAGTCGAGTGTTTATGTTGATCATCATGCCTCAGAGAGGTTATGCAAGCTGAAACAAGGGTGTGTAATTCGTAAGGCGTTACTCTGTATATGTCGCAGGTTAGCTTCATACTTTTTTTGCGGATACATTCATTAATTGCTCTAGCTTGTATCGCTTGTACAGCGTAGTCTTTCTTTATATGCACCGGAGAGGAAATTACAGTTAGCGTTCTCGATGTTGTTGACAGTTCCTCTTCTTCAACCCAAGGAGAATCACCATTGTGGTTTTCTCCAAATTTTAATTCCTTTATTTCGGTTACAGAGGTGTCTTTATCATCATCCAAGTACTGTTTTTTTGATGATTGCAGTCTCCCTTCTTTTTTAAACTCTCTTGGACTCACATCACGTTTAATTCTCTCTTTGTGATAATAAAAATTTCGATATGAGGTTTTTATTTTACTTAATTGGCTTGGTATTGAGGAGGTACTTAGTACTTCTACATGTTGTAATTTTTTAAGATCATCAATTAATGACGAAAAATCAGTTATTAGTACATTTGGCAAATAGCTTGTTAAATCTTTTCTCTTTCCGAGTGCGCACTGACGTAGTTCGTTACATAATGCATCATGCTCATGGTTACCTTGGCAACTTAACTGCACCATAACCAATAGTGTTAGTGCTTTATATTGGTCATACTGTTTCTGGCAATAGTGTGCATGTTTCACTGGTACGGAGATAAATGCGGTTATGTAATCAATGAGCAATAGATGATTAGCTTTTATGTTCTCATAAACAACTGACAACTCAGTTGACTCCTTCCTTCTATGTCTCCTAGCTTCTTCAATCAAAGAACCTATTTCACTAAAGTGAAGTATATATTGAGGCAGTATCATTGAGCATAAACGGATTACTTCATTTGCGATTGCGCTGTTTTCAGGTTTAGACAAACAAAAAAGGCTTTGGAAAAATTTATTTTTGTTTTCTTCTCTGCTAGCTGTAGCTGTAGCTTTAGTTTCTGTTTTTTTCATTAATCAATTTCTCGAATATGTCTGACTGGACATTATTTTGCACGAACTCTGGTAGCTCTGGGACGTCTGCTTTTTTCTGTTTTTTCAGACCTGAGATACTTAATGAAGTGCATTCTGCTAAATGCTTTTGAGTTACTTTTTTAGAAGAAAAGAGTTTTTCAATGATGAAATCGGGTGCAGATTCGTTGAATGATTTTCGAAATGATTCCAGCTGACTTTCTTGTATTGAAGATAATATAGTCCTGATCACTCCTGCCCATGCTGTAAACTCAATTTCCGTATCCGTCAGATTTTCATGGACAATTATAATGTGTTGTTTAATATCAAACTGGCTGATGGAAAAGCCTAGTATTTCAAACCCAGAGAAGAGGAAGCATTTTTCTGTTGATGGATGTATTACTGAAAAAATTTGACCATGCTGGATAGCTTCTAATGCATCTATTCCTAGATTGGCTTTGTCAAAAATGAATGGTTGGGAATGAAAAAAATGATACGCATCAGATGCGCGGGGATGGAGTTCTATTGATAAGTTTTTCTTTTTACGGACAGACAAAAACTTAGCCAAAAGCAACCTCTCTCAAACAAAAAGAGTACCCAAAGTATACCTTTTGTCGTGACCATTATATTAAGTGTCGTTCTAATATGGGGTAAAATGGTTTTAATGTCAATCGTATAAAGTTCCTTTACTTATTGATATATAAGGAAGTATATATATCATCAATAACTTCATTAGGTATGGTGTAAGCCTTCCAAGCTGATAATGTGGGTTCGATTCCCACTGCCCGCTCCAATTATTCTTAGTAATAAGAATCTCAAAATCAACCTCTTCTGGTTGATTTTTGCGTTTAAGCCTGTCTAAAAAAATCCTAAAATAATTTCGCTGAGCAAATAGTGTCCAATCCGTTTTACATTATAAAAAGGAATAAGGATATGGGATTGCAGTGTTAAAGTTGAAATTTCACCACAATCTTACTGAAATGGTTTTAATCTTATCTTTATCAGTTTTGTAATAATTAGCCATTATCAGCCCTTTCTAAAAACTGTTTCACCTTTATTTTATTGAGTATTTTATTGAGGACAGCCATATCTTTAATATCTTTAGACAAAGGGTGTACTTGCCATGCAGAACACACCTATTGTTCATCTTTACGAAGCATCACCACAAATATATTAGCCTTAAAACGATTTCCAGCTTAAATGGTGAGAATTGCGATTAAATTTAACTAAAATATATTTTGAAAACAACGGCACTCTTTAGCTAACTGCTAATGTTCGATTACCTAAAAATGAAAAGGAGCTTAATGGAGCATACATCGTAATTTGTTTTGGCCTGATACCCAACACCTGCCAGTATGACCGGCAAACTGCGCTAACTCTTCCAGTGACCCAACTGCACCGTGGTAATCTTTGCCAAAATGGCAGGCTAATTCTAACCACGTATCGCTCTCTAAACCTAACTTGCTAAGTAAACTGGGTATCTGGTTTGAAATAGCGCCTTGTTTATCTTCCCGAATCACACGGCCAGTCCAATCAACTAGCTCTAAATAATCGATTAAAGCGTAAGGTATCCCTTGAGGCTGTGCGTTACACTCGCCAGCAACAAAGCCAAATAAGGGTTTATCTTCTAGAGTTGAGTTACTTTTTTCATCGTGACTGCATGTGCCATGAATACGTTCAAAAATAGACGTAAATTCAGATGTTTCAACACTCTCTGCCATTTCTGCTCTAACGGGGTTTAAATCAACATAAGCCATGCACGTTAACAAGGCTTGCTCATCAAGCAAAGCTTGTGACTTAAAACGCCCTTCCCAAAAGCGGCCTGTGCAATTATCTTCGACATTGGCTTTACGCGCGATAAATTCATTTAACGAGCGCATAAACCAAGAAATATCAATTAATC